>CAWFVB010000009.1:0-72258 GCA_963819145.1 uncultured Acidobacteriaceae bacterium | reverse complement strand
GCCGCAGGGCAGTCGTGCAATTGGGCTCGCGCGCGGCGCCCGATGAGTCGGAGATCCATCGCTTCGCCTGAGAGACGGCTCCGCTCTGGATGACGCCGCTTTCGGAGATCCATCGCTTCGCCTGAGAGACGGCTCCGCTCTGGATGACGCCGCTTTAAGAGGATGAGAGGCCGCGGCATTCCGGTGAGTCGGCAGGGGCTTTGACATAATCCATATTCCGAAGATTCTCGAAAAATGCCGGTTACCAAAGCCGCCGAGCGCGTCGCCAAATATGCCGACATGTTTTCGGCCATTGGAGGCTCTGGTCACATGGTCCGACCGCTAGTTTCCAAGCCCCAAACTCAACTCTTTTCCAACCTCGGTTTACCATTTACAATCCAACAGGTTTCCACGACGGAGTGGAATCGCGGTAGGGCTGCCAGGAATCCAATCGAGGCAGGGACTGAACAACCGGATGGCCACGACAAAGACTGATCCGAAGCTGGCCCTCGCGGCCAACGGCGCGAAAAAGAGCAAGGTTTATGAAGGACTTACGCGCGAGCAACTGATCCAGGCCTACCGCGTCATGTACACTTCCCGGCGCATTGACGATCGGGAAATCCTGCTCAAGCGCCAACAGAAAATCTATTTTCAGATGTCGGGCGCCGGGCATGAAGCGATCGGCGCAGCCGCCGGACTGGCGCTGAAGCCGGCCTACGACTGGTTCTATCCTTACTACCGCGACCGTGCGTTGTGCCTTGCGCTCGGAGTCAAGCCCTACGAGATGTTCCTGCAGGGCGTAGGAGCGGCCGATGACCCAAGTTCGGGCGGGCGCCAGATGCCTTCGCACTGGAGCTATCCCAAGCTGAATATCGTTACGCAGTCCTCGCCGACGGGTTCGCAGATTCTGCAGGCCGTCGGGTGTGCCGAGGGTGGACGCTATTTTGCCCGGCATCCCAAGGCGGCGGAAGTCCCCGCATTCAGCGCCGACTACCGCCAGTTCAAGAACGTGACTTTCCAGGGCGATGAAGTCACCTATGTTTCCCTCGGCGATGGAACTTCGAGCGAAGGAGAGTTCTGGGAGGCGATGAACGCCGCCGCCCTTGGCAAGCTCCCCGTGGTCTTCTGCGTCGAAGACAACGGCTATGCGATCTCCGTGCCCGTGGAAGTGCAGACCGCAGGGGGCAGCATTTCGCGCCTGGTCTCTGGTTTTCCCAATTTTCATTTCGAAGAAGTTGACGGCACCGACCCGGTCGCCAGCTATGGAGCGTTCCGGCGGGCCGTGCAGTACTGCCGCGAAGGGCACGGTCCCGCGTTCGTGCACGCGCACGTGATTCGTCCGTATTCACACTCGTTGTCAGACGATGAGCGGCTTTACCGTCCCGATGCCGAGCGCGAGCGCGATGCGGCCCGCGATCCCGTAACCCGCACGCAGATGTTCCTGCTGCGGGAAGGCATCCTCGATGAGAAGGGCATCAACCAGCTGGAGAAAGAAGTCGAAGCCGAGCTGCAGGCCGCCGTCGATCAGGCGCTCGAGGCTCTGCCACCCGCGCCGGAATCGATCATGAAGTATGTGTATTCGCCCGATATCGATCCAGCGTCTTCGGCGTTCGACACGCAGCCGGTTTTTCCGGAAGCCCCCGCGGATGGCAAGAAGGTTCCCGCCAAAACCATGGCAGACCTGATCAACGCGACGTTGCGGGACGAGATGAAGCGCGATGAGCGCATTGTGATGTTTGGCGAAGACGTCGCCGACTGCAGCCGCGAAGAATATCTGAAGCGCAAGCTAGTGAAGGGCAAAGGCGGAGTCTTCAAGCTCACCTTTGGCCTGCAAAACGAATTTGGCACCGACCGCGTGTTCAATTCACCCCTGGCGGAGGCCGCGATTGTGGGCCGGGCCACGGGCATGGCGACACGTGGACTGAAGCCCGTGGTCGAGATTCAGTTCTTCGACTACATCTGGCCCGCGATGATGCAGATTCGCGACGAACTCAGCGTGATCCGCTGGCGCTCGAACAACGGGTTCTCCTGCCCCGTGGTTATTCGAGCCGCGATTGGCGGATACCTCACTGGGGGCGCCATTTATCATTCGCAATGCGGCGAGAGCGTGTTCACACACATTCCGGGGCTGCGCGTGGTCTTCCCGTCGAACTCGCTCGATGCCGCAGGGCTGCTGCGCACCGCGATTCGCTGCGACGATCCTGTTTTGTTCCTCGAGCACAAGCGCCTGTATCGGGAAGCGTTCGGTCGCTCGCCGTATCCGGGCCCGGATTACAGAATCCCGTTCGGCAAGGCAAAGATCGTGCAGCCGGGCACCGACCTGACCGTGATCACGTATGGCGCGGTCGTGCCGCGAGCCCTGCAAGCCGCGCAGAAACTGGAGCGCGAGCAGGGAGTAAAAGTCGAGCTGATTGACCTGCGCTGCCTGAGCCCGTTTGACTGGGATACGATTGCCGTATCGGTGGCGAAGACGAATCGCGCTTTGGTCGCTTACGAGGACACGCTGAGCTGGGGCTACGGCGCCGAGATCGCCGCCCGCATCGCCGATCAGCTCTTCGACGAACTCGACGCCCCGGTCCGCCGCGTGGCGGCGAAAGACGTGTTCGTCGCCTACCAGCCCATTCTGGAAGACGCCATTCTGCCGCAGGCGAACGATCTGTTTCTGGCGATGAAGGAACTGGCTCAGTACTGAGATGCAGTGGCTAGAGCGTGTTTCACAAATGTTTTTTTCAAGTGGAAGTGAATCCCTCAGGGGCTAAAGCCCGCATTTTTCGTGGCCCTTGGCGGCACGGCTGAAGCCGTGCCCTTCCAAAGACTGACGCATAAAACACGCTCTAGTGATTAGCGGCCGGTGGGAAATCTTAGCCACGGATCTTAGCCACGGACCCAGGTGGATTTTAACGGATCAAGTCAGAACTCTTCATCCGTGACAATCCGCGTAAATCCGTGGCCGGTTTTCTATTCCGCGAACAGCATGTTGTAAATCCCGCCGCCCAGGGCGCCGCCGATCAGAGGCGCGAGCCAGAACATCCATAACTGCTGCAGCGCCCAGCCAGCGGCGAAGATCGCAACACCGGTGCTGCGCGCGGGGTTCACCGAAGTATTCGTCACGGGTATGGAGACCAGGTGAATGAGCGTCAGGCAGAGTCCGATCGCAATGGGGGCGAATCCCTTCGGGGCGCGATTGTCGGTGGAACCCATGATCACAATCAGGAAAAACGCGGTCAGCACGACTTCGGCGACGAAGCACGCCAGGAAGGTATAGCCGCCAGGGGAGTGCTCGCCGTAGCCGTTGGAGGCGAATCCGGCGTGTACGTCGAAGGTGGCCGATCCGCTGGCGATGACGTAGAGCACGCCCGCCGCCGCAATCGCGCCCACGACCTGGGCGATGACATAGGCCAGCAAATCGGAGGCAGGGAAGCGCTTGCCGACCACGAGCCCCACGCTGATCGCCGGATTCAAATGGCACCCGGAGATGTGTCCGATGGCAAAGGCCATGGTCAGCACGGTGAGGCCGAAAGCCAGTGCGACACCCGCGAACCCGATGCCGAGCGTGGGAAAGCCGGCGGCCAGCACCGCCGAGCCGCACCCGCCGAATACCAGCCAGAAAGTTCCAAAGAATTCCGCTGCTGCGCGTTTACCGATAGGCATGGGGGATTTCTCCTTGCGTTAAGGTCGGGATTGTTTACCACCTGTGGTAAGAGGTGGTCGCACGGGCAGCAAGCGTAACACAGGGAAACAGGAATCAGAAGAGCCAGTGATTCGATTTTCACCAGATGCGGCAGGGCTCCCGGTTGAGCATGGCATCGCTTTCTTTGCAGTGATAGGCACTTGAGAATTGCGGCATGTTGCTGACCACGCCGTTCACGCGCCATCTGCCGGGAGAATGGTTTTCCGTGGTAGCCCAGACGCGCGCGGTCTTGTCCGTCACATTCATGCAGCGCCACTGTGCCCAGCCCAGGAAAAAACGTTGTTCGGGAGTGTATCCGTCAATGGCGTTGCTCTCTGCTGGTTTTTGGTCTGGCTGACGCGCGCCCTCGAAAGCACGGGAGGCGAGTTGCAGACCGCCATTGTCGGCAATGTTTTCTCCCAGCGTGAGTTGTCCGTCTACCTTGAGCTCTCCCACTGCGGCGTAACGCGAGTACTGATGGACGAAGCAAGCCGCGCGCTCGTGATAGTTCTTCTCATCCTGCGGGGTCCACCAGTTCCTCATGTCGCCTTTGCCATCAAATCTGTGGCCCTGGTCGTCGAAGGCATGGCTCAATTCATGGCCGATGACGGCGCCGGCCAGCCCATAGTTGACGGCATCATCCATGCTTGGATCGAAAAACGGCGGCTGAAGAATCCCAGCGGTGAAAACAACTTCGTTTAGCGGATTATCGTGATATCCCGCAACCGCCTGCGGCAGTTCGTAGAATTCTCCTTTTGCAACTGGCTTTCCGATTTTCGCCAACTGGCGCCGGAACTCAAACTGCTGGGCGCGGAAGTCGTTGCCCAGCGCGTCTCCACGCCGGATCTCAAGTGCGGAGTAGTCGCGCCAGTGCTCCGGATATCCAATCAAAACCTGAACCATATCGAGTTTGTTCAGGGCCTCCCGACGAGTGCTATCGTCCATCCACGAGATGTCGTGAAAGTCTTCTTGCATGGACTGCCGGAGCCGGGCCACCATCGCAAGCACGCGCTGTTTATTTTCGGGCGGAAAATAGTTCTGCACGTAAACCTTACCTACGGCCTCACCCAGATCGCGGTTCGTCAAGTCCACGCATTGCTCATCGCGGGGAGCCTCCTGCTTCACCCCGCGAAGCTCATTGCTGTAGAAACTGAATTCTTCCTGGCGATAGGGCAATGACGACGCCGGAGTGGCCGCTCGAACCAGTTCCCAGCGCAAATAGTTTCTCCACGCTGAGATCGGAGTGTTTCGCACCAACTCGTCGACCGCCTGAACGTATTTGGGCAGAGCCACGTTCAGGTCGCCTTTGCCTGCGAAACCCACACTGGCGAAGTATCGTTGCCAGGAAAACGAGGGCGCAAGTTGCCGCAGCTGCGCCTCGGTCATTTCGTGATACCAAGCCGTTCGGTCGCGACGCTCAACGGGCGAGAGCGAAGCGCGGGCCAGCGCCGTCTCAATCCGCAGGATATCCTCGGCCGGAAGCCCTTCCTGCTTGTGTCCCAGCAGTGCGAACACGTTTTCCAGATGAGCGCGATATCCAGCGCGCGCCTTCATCATCTCGTCGGCGGTCGAAGTGTAGTAATCCGTGGAGGGCAGGTTCAACCCGCTCTGATCGAGGTAAGCGATCACTTGCGTCGCATCGTGCAGTTTCTGATCGGCATAGAAGTTGAAGATTGCGTCCGCGCCGAGCAGATGCAGCCGCGCAACCTCCTCCGCCAGGTCATCCGCATGGTTGACCTGGTCAATGCGCGCTAGTTCGGCTTGCAGGGTCTTGCCACTGCTGGACTCGATGCTGTGCTCGTCGAGACAGGAGGCATAGTAATCGCCAATCTTCTGCTCCTCGGGCGTGCGGGTGTTCTTCGCCCCAGCCGCTTGTTCCAGGATGCCTTTGATCCGTGCCTGGTTGAGGTCCCTCATCTGCTGAAAAACAGCGATATAGGGGCGATCGGAGGGAATCGGGTGCTGCGCGATCCAGCCGCCGCAGGCGTATTGGTAGAAGTCGGCGCATGGGTCGGCGCTCTTGTCTACCGCCCCGATATCGAATTTCAGTGCCGTTTTGTCCTGGCACATTGCCAAGGTCTTGAGAATGATAAAAGCGTAGGCGAGCAGAGTCAGGCTGACCATTCTTCGTTTCATAAAGCGGCCTGCAGCAGTCTAGCGCAGTTTCCAATGCGGCAGTCGTGAGGATTCAGAAGTATGTGTAGAATTCGGATCGTCTTCACATGTTCGAGATAAGGCGATGAGCGACACCCGCGGGACGCTGCCTGCAAGACAAACGTTGCTGCTGATCCTGGTGCCGATGCTGGCCACAGTTGTCGGGCTTCGGCTCTATCTGCATCTTGTGCATGTGCAGCATGTCTATCCCGGCGGATATCTGGTACACCATCTCTTCCTCGGTGTGTTCATCGTGATTCCGGGGGCATTTCTGCTGGCATTTGGGACGAGCCATCGAGTGCTGGCACGCGTGGCGCTGGGAGTCGGTTCCGGTCTGATTCTCGACGAGGTGGTTTATCTAGTCGTCACCAAAGCCAGCGACGCCGACTACGTCTCTCGCGTTTCGGTTGGGGGGTCAGTCGCTCTCATCTCCGCAGCGGTGGTTTTCCTTTTGGTTTTATACATCGTTCATCGGGACCAAACGTAGCGTCGCGTTTTCATCAAGTTACGAACGCTTTCCCCGCAAGTTGATCTCGATTGTCCGTTCTTCCGGGGAATGCTAGGCTCGAAACAAAGTCTCGAGAACATGGGTTCTGCGTACGCAAATCCGTTGAAATCAGCGCCAACCGCGCCTGGGCGCGTGGCACAGTGGCTCGAATCCGCCTCGGCGGAAGTCTGGGTGAAGTTTCTGCTCGCGCTGGTGGGGCTTGGGCTGGCCTTCGCGTCGGCGCTGTTCTCAACGGTATCGCGCGATGCCGGCAACATCTGGGCCACTGTGATTCTGGCTTCGACTTCGCTGGTTATCGCCACATTGGTCGGGCTTGTCATCGTTCCGTACTTGCTCCGCCGCGTAGCGGTCGAACGGTTGCGCGAATCGTTCGACTATGACGTCACTCGTGCGGGCATCGTGTACGCGCTGGTCACGCTGGTGATCGGCATCGCGGCGCTGAACACGGGAAATAATCTGCTCTACATTGTGGTGGCGGCCATGCTGGCGGCGATTCTGGTTTCTGGCGTGGTCTCGGCCTGGGTGCTGCGCTGGCTGGAACTCGACATCCGGCTCCCCGAGCATGTTTTTGCGGGGCGCGCCGTCGCGGGGCGCATCGTGCTGCATAATCCGCGCCGCTTCCTGCCCTCGTTTTCCATCCGCGTGGTTTCTACGCGCAAGAAACGCAAGAAGCCAACCACGCAGTGGAAATGGGAAGCGACGACGTTCAGCTTTCCCTTCAACCGTCCTGCGGATCAGCAATGGCTGCGCCTGCCCGACCGCCGTTTGCGCCGCGTGATGGTGGTTCCGCCTCCGCCGGGCATTTTTCAGGGCATGGCCTACTTTCCCTTCCTGCCGCCGAAGGCCGAGTTGTCGGCTGACCTGGAATTGAGATTTGATCAGCGCGGCCGCTACCGCGAAGACAGTTTCGGCCTGGCTACGCGCTTTCCATTCGCCTTCCTCACCAAGACGCGTCATGTGTCGCTGCCCAGGGAAGTGCTGGTTTATCCGCGCATTGAGCCTACCGATCAGGTTTTCGAGATTCTTCCGCTAGTGCGCGGGGAGTGGGAGAGTTTCGTCCAGGGCCTCGGTTCGGACCTGTACCGCATTCGCGAATATCTGCCGGAAGATTCCGCCCGCCATGTGGACTGGAAAGCGACGGCCAAGTCTGGATCGCTAAAAGTGCGCGAGTTTGCCCGCGAGGACGAGCACAAACTGTGCATCGTCTTTGACAATCCGGAGCCCGGCGTGATTTCCGAGCGAGGCTATGAAAAGGCGGTCGATCTCACGGCTTCGCTGGCCTGGCATTTCTCCGAGCAGAACGTGGAAGTCTCTTTTGCCGTCCCGGGACGTCCGCGAACGAAGGATCTCCACGAATTCCTGGCGCAGCTCGCCGTGATTGAGCCTGGGACGAGTGCGGTTCAGAAAGGCGCCACCGCCGTGGATCCGCTGTGCGAAATGAACCTGGGAAATTCCGACGAATACAATATCGTGATTACTTCCCGGCCGCGCGGCAGCCTGCCGGTGTCTTTGTGGAATTGCTCTTATTTTGTTTTCGCCAGCGACCAGGCATAGCCCCATCGGCGCTAACTTAAGGATTACTTCCACTCTGCCCATGGTACACCCAGAACGCTCGCCACGAGTCGCGAACGGCCGGCCGGAAGGGTCAAGTTAGTGCTTTTGGGCATAGCCCCCGAACGCCTCCCCACTGTGTTCCGCGGTGTAGGAGTTTGCCTGATCCTTGTACCGGAATATCCCCGATTTGGGCCAACTTTCGTTGTTTCCCAACCTATTTTTCTTCCCTTGCATCTCGTATTCGGCATATACTCACGCCCCGGTAGATGCTTTTAGACAGCTCGGAACTCTGCACCCGGAGGTGTCAAAATGCGGATCTGCGACCTGATCAAGAATCAGGACACATATCAGGCGGAACTGGGCCACACCGTGCTCCAAACCGTGCAAGCCATGGTCGAGCGCAACATCGGTGCCGTGCCCGTGATACACAATGGCAAGTTGGTCGGGATTTTCTCGGAACGCGATCTGATGCGGCGCGTTGTCGCCGAGGGCCGCGACGCCAGTTGTACCTGCGTGGCTGAGGTGATGACCGACGATCCTCTCACCATCAGCATGAACGAGGACCTTGAGAACTGCATGGCCCTCATGCGCCGCCACGGGTTCCGCCACCTGCCGGTTTGTCACGAAGGGCAGCTGGTTGGCATGGTTTCTCTGCGGGATATCCTGCTGCATGATCTCAATGAGAAGGATGACGAAGTGCGCATGATGCGCGCCTACATTCACTCCATGCCCGACGCGTAGGGGGGCGATCGACGCCGCGGACTGGGGAAGAACTCATTCACGCAGCGAACCTCAGCGGCTGAAGCCGCCTGATTTTGCCGGATTTGCGGCGCGGCTGTAAGCCGCGCCCCTTCAAAGCGCCGTGAAATAAAGGCCCCTTCAAAACGGCCCGAAACTAAAGGCCCTTCAAAACGCCGTGAAATAAAGGGCCCTTCAAAACGCCGCGAAATAAAGGGCCCCTTCATAACGCCGCGAAATCAAAGCGCTTTCAAAACGGCGCCGAAATCAGAGTTTTTCTGCCAGAGCACCGGCTGGTGCTCCTCAGGCGTGGGTTCGGGGTGAATTCCGGCGGTGGCGGCACCACGCCTAGCCCCCTTCCCCGGATAGCACGAAGGTAACCTTGCCCTCCGTAGTACCATAACGGTAACGTTACATCCGGATTACTATAGTGCATTGAACAGAAGGTGGGGAGAAGTTAACGTAGATTGTCGAAAGCCGCGAAGCAACCTTTGAGTTGTGGGGCTTAGGTGCAGGCTAAAGTTGGGTTCTAGCGGATGGGTGTGATCGAGATCTTGAGACGGCCGGGCCGATGACCGAAAAAGTCAGACTTCTCTATTACGCGCTTTGGTTTGCCCATCCCATTTTTGAACTGGGCATCGCAGTCGTGATGCTCCGGCGCGGGTTGCAGCGCAAGTTCAAATTCTTTTTCGGCTACGTCCTTACCCAGATCGTCACCTTCGGCGTGGTTTTCCCCGCCTACTGGCACAAATCATCTCTTTTCTACTTCACGTATTTGGCATGCACCGCCATCAGCGTGGCGTGCGGGTTTGGAGTGATTCACGAGGTCTTTGTCGACGTGTTCCGCTCGTTCCATACCCTGCGCGATCTGGGCACCGTGCTGTTTAAGTGGGCTGGCCTGGTGATGCTGCTGGTGGCCTGCGTAGTTTCAGTGTCGAGCAAGACGGCAGACATGTCGCCCTGGCTGAACGTCATCTTGACCACCCAGCGCTGCGTCCGCTTCGTACAAGTCGGGATGGTGCTCTTCTTGCTCTTTTTCGCTCACTATCTGGGCGTCAGCCGCCGCCAGCACAGTTTCGGTATTGCCTTGGGATTCGGCTGCTTTTCCGCCGTCGAGTTGCTGCTGATCGCGTCCTGGGCGGGCAACCATCTGCACAATCCGTGGATGAGCATCGTCAACATGATTGCCTACAATTCCACGTTGCTGGTTTGGCTAGGCTATGTCGCGCTGAAGAATCCTGCGCGCGACGCTTCCATGCAGCTGTTGCAACCGCACCGCTGGGAGCACAGTCTCTCCGACATTCATTACCCGGTGCCGGCCGATTCGCTGATCCCGATGTTTGAGGGAATGGTGGACCGCGCGCTCTCCCGCTCGCAGCCCGCCGTGCCGGTCCCAGCCGAAAAGCTGGAAGCCCGCGCCGCGGCCGCGACGAGCGAGGGTTTTGGCCTTCCCACGGCGCCGGTCAGTTCCAAGAGCTAGCACCTCGCCGGAAAAACTCCACCGGAATTAGAGCGTTCTCTTGAGCGCGGTCTCGATCCCGCGCCGCAATTCCGCCGCATCCGTGACTGGCGGCTGGCAGGCAGAACCCGAGCACAGCACGGCGAAGGCCTGGCCAGGCGTTCCGGACGCTAATTGCGGAAAGTTTGGAATGGTGGCTGCGAGTACTGGCGGAAGATTCGCCGCAATGGCTTGATTCGCCGACAACCGCAGCGTCGTCTTGTTAAATGCGAAAGGCGCAACCGCTGCGGCGTACAGTTCCTGTCCTGAATTGCCGTCGTCGGCAATCAGCACAACCTGCACCGGGCTCTCCAGCAGATGAACCACGGCGATGCCATAGGTCGCAGCAAAAATTCCAAACTGCTCGGCCACTCCCGCGAAAGTTTCCAGCGTCTGCTCCGCCTTGTCGCGATAGCCGGAATCTCCGGTGTAGTGATGAAGGCGGATCAGCGCGATGGCCGCCATCGGATTGCCGGCGGGGGTAGGCGAATCCTGCAAGGGTTTGCGGGGAGTCGCCAAAACGCCCAGACTCTTGCCGTCGGTGGCACGCTCGCTGTCAAAGAACCCCCCAGACGTCTCGTCAAAAAACCGGGCAATCATCGCGTCGGCGATGGCGTACGCGAACTTGAAGTAGCTGAGGTCGGATGTCGCCTCATACGCATCCAGACAAGCCAGCGCCGTGAATGCATAGTCGTCGAGCAACCCGGCCACGTCGCGGTGGGAAGCCTCGGGATCCGAGTACGCAACCACGTGCAGCAGCATTTGCCTGGCGCCCCCGCCGCCCGCGCTTTCTTTCGAGCCGGAAGCATGCTTCCATGCCTCGGCTAAGACCCGATCCAGCGACCGCAACGCGAACCGTCGCGCCGCGTCGAGATGGAGCACCTTCGCCGCCTCCAGATACGCCGACACGCACAAGCTGTTCCATCCTGTATAGATGGTCTTGTCCACATAGGGCGTGGGGCGTTCGAGCCGCGCTGCATACATCTTTTTCCTCGCCGATGCCAGCAAGTCTTTGACCCGCTCGGGAGGCAGGTTCAACCGGCGCGCGATCTCTTCCACCGGCGCCCGCACGTACAGCACATTTTTCGCGGGATTGTGGTGCATCTCCCCAACTTCGTTGATGTCATAGCGCAGCGCTGCAACCTGTGCCTCTTCGCCGGTCAGAACCGCGCGAGCCTCGTCGAGCGTCCAGGTGAAGTAGTCGCCGTCGTCGTCCATGGAAATGTCGGCGTCCTGCGACGCATAAAAACCCCCGCGCTCGCGGTCGCTAAGCCACTCGTCCATCCAGCGAATGATGTCGCGCGCGACGTCGGCAAAGAACTCAATACCCGTAGCTTGATACGCGTGGACATAGTTCTTCAGCAGCTCGGAATTGTCGTAGCACATCTTCTCGAAGTGAGGCACGACCCAGCGCTCGTCCACCGAATAGCGATGAAACCCGCCCGCCAGTTGGTCGTAGACCCCTCCATTCGCCATGTGCTCAAGGGTAGTGACGATCAAGTTGCGAAGGTCTTCATTTCGCGGCGGGGCAGCCGCTCGGGAATCGATGCTGCCGTCCGCTCGCGCTCCGCGCGCATACCGCTCGATTAACAAATCCAGCGCCGAAGGATGCGGAAATTTCGGCGCCTGCCCAAATCCTCCGTGCTGGGGATCAAACATACGGAACGCCGAGGTCTGAATCGCCGCAATTACACTCGCCGAAACCCGCCCGTCTTTTCCGGCAAAGGCCTCCGATTGCGCGATCGCCGACTCCACCATCTTCGCTTGCTCGACGACGTCCCCGTTTTTCTCTCTGTAAGCACTGGCGATGCTCAGCAACACTCGCCGAAAACTCGGACGCCCATATCCGTCCTGGGGCGGGAAGTATGTCCCGCCATAGAACGGCTTGCCGTCCGGCGTAAGAAAGGCCGTGAGCGGCCATCCGCCCTGCCCGCTGACCGCCTGTACCGCCGCCTGGTAGCGGCTGTCAATGTCCGGACGTTCGTCCCGATCCACCTTCACCGCAATGAAATGTTCGTTGACGATCGCCGCAATCTCCGGATCGTCATACGACTCCCGATCCATCACATGGCACCAGTGGCACCACACGGCTCCAACATCGAGCAACATGGGTTTGTTTTCGCGTGCAGCCGCCGCAAATGCTTCCGGCCCCCACTCATTCCACTGGATGGGCTGATGCATAGCGGAACGTAAATATGCGGAAGAAGCGCGAGCGAGGGAGTTGAGGGCGGTAGCGGTCATGATCACCCCAGTTTAATGCTTCTTCCGGACCTCCGCCTTGCACCAGGCGGTCCGAGCAGTTCAGCCGGCCCGATGTCGCCACTCTGAAGACAGCTTCGCGTCCCCCTGTGCAATCACATCCACCAGTGACGCGGGTCACCGAAATCTGGCGACTCCGATGAGAGCATCCTCAGTCCCCTGTCGCAGCTGGCGGTGGGTGTTGCTGGCAACCTTTGTCAGTTTAGGCCCAGGAATTGTGGCCATGGTTATGGTTCGCTCTTCTCTCGTGCCCCGGCGCGGTCCACAGGATTGCGCCGGATTTTAGTCGCGGGCTGAGCACGACGCAGGGAACCACCGCCTGTCGCGAAGTCAGGGTGCTCGGAGTGGCGAACCCGGGTTGCGGAAGGTTTTTTTGGTCTTCAAGGAGAAGATAATATGAAACAGGGCCTGCGATTTATTAAGAGTTTGGGATTCATACTTGCCATCCTTAGTCTTTTGGGCTTGTGCGCAGTGGCAGCATTTGGCCAAGAAGAGACCGGGCAGATCGCTGGAACGGTAGTGGATGCCACCGGTTCCCTGGTCCAGAATGCGACGATCAGTATTACCAACCTGGCTAATGGGCAGACGAGAACTGCGACCAGTTCCGGCATTGGCGAGTACACCATCACGAATCTTCAGCCAGGTACCTACACTTTCGTCGCGAAGGCTCCCGGCTTCTCAGAGTTCAAGCAGACTGTCGAAATCACAGTAGGCTCCAGGACCACCCTGGACGCCCACCTGGTGGTTGGCGGCACCGGCACTGTCGTCGAGGTGAGCGCGCAGGCTGCCGCAGTGCAAGTGGACACCGAGACTCAGACTCTGGGTCAGACGATCACTCCGACGCAGCTGATGCAGTTGCCCAGCTTGACGCGCAATCCGTACGATTTCGTCGCGACTGCCGGCAACGTCAGCGAAGGCGACAATGGGAACCGGGGTGTTGGCTACTCCATCAACGGCCAGCGTGCCGCCTCCACGAACATCTTGTTGGATGGCGCCGAAAACGTTGACCTGTTTACCGCCGATGTGGGCCAGAATGTTCCTCTGGATTCGGTGCAGGAATACAAGATCTCGACCAGCAACTTCACGGCCGAGAGCGGCCGAGCCTCCGGCGGTATCGTTAACGTGGTAACCAAGTCGGGATCCAACCAGTTCCACGGATCGCTGTATGAATACAATCGCGTTTCGGCTCTGGCGTCCGAGACTTACCAAACCGATGCCGCGAACTTCGCCCAGAAACTGCAGGGGCGGTCAGCGCTTCCGAACTCGAGTTTCGTGCGCAACCAGTTCGGCTACTCCGTTGGCGGACCGATCATCAAGAACAAGTTGTTCTTCTTTTCCAACACCGAATGGACGCGTATACGCAGTTCGGAGAATGTGTTGACGTACGTGCTCAGTCCCGATTTCATCGCTCAGTCGGGCGCGGCGACGCAGTCCTTTTTCAACGCTTACGGCGCCTTGGCCAAGGGGGTTACCAACGTCGGTGGTCCGATCGTGGCCTCTGACGTCGCCGCCGGCAATGTTACCGGATGGGAGACTGCAGGGGCCGGTTCGCCAAACTTCATGGCTCTTGCCGCCGCGAACCCGACTCTTCCCGTTCTGCAACAAGTGAACCTGGCTGTTCCAACCGACGCCGGAGCTGGATCTCCCCAGAACAGCTACTCCATGGTGAACCGAGTGGATTTCAACTTGTCCCCCAATACCACCCTGTGGGGACGGTACGCCCTATCGAACGAAGTGTTCTTTGCGGGCAACGTCGCCTACAGCCCCTATGACGGCTACAACACCGGCGAGAACATCCGCAATCAGAACGTGTTGATCAACCTGACCCACGTCTTCACCCCGAACCTGGTCAACCAGGCGAAGGTTTCCTACAACCGGCTCAATGACCTGCAGCCCTTGGGCGGAAAGCCGGCTGTCCCCTCACTCTACCTGTCGGGTTCGGTACCAACGGTGACCGGCAAATCGATTGCCTTGCCTGGATACTTACCCTACTCCCAGTCCAACGCAATTCCGTTTGGCGGCCCGCAGAACTTGTACGAATTTACCGACCAACTGAGCTGGACCCGAGGGAAGCATGCCTTCGCCTTCGGCGGTACTTATATTCAGGCGCGCGACAATCGAATCTTCGGTGCATACGAAGAAGGCATCGCCGACCTGGGCCGGAGTTCAACTCAATCGCTCGATGCCCTGTTGGGTGGCACAATCTACAGCTATCAGGTTGCCATTAACCCGGCTGGCACCTACCCGTGCCAGACCGACATCACCACTGACATGCTCATCAACCCTGCAAGCTGCACGATGAACCTGCCGACCGGGGCTCCGAAGTTCTCGCGCAACAATCGCTTCAACGACGGTTCTTTCTATGGGCAAGACACGTGGAAACTGAACCGGCGCCTGACCCTCAACCTCGGCCTGCGCTGGGAGTATTTCGGCGTCCAGCACAACGCTGATCCGCAACTCGATTCCAACTTCTACTACACGGGCGGCCTCTCGCCTGCCGACGTCCGCGCCGGCGGAGTCACTCTGGCTCCCGACAGCACCATAAAAGGCCTGTGGAATCCAGCGAAGCGGAACTTTGCTCCTCGCATTGGCTTTGCCTACGACATCTTTGGAGATGGAAAAACTTCGCTTCGCGGCGGCTATGGCATCAGCTACGAACGAAATTTTGGCAACGTCACCTTCAACGTGATTCAGAACCCTCCGAACTACGCGGTAGTCTCGCTGGCCGGCAGTTATCCGATTCCGACCGACAACCTGGGCCCATTCGCGGGTACGGGAACCGCTACTCTTCCCGCCGTCACCCTGCGCGGCGTCGATCCCAAAATCAAGACTGCCTATGCCAACATGTATTCCTTGTCGATTGAGCGCGAGCTAGTCCGCAACACGATCTTCGCCGTTGAGTACTCCGGATCGCGCGGCATCCACCAGTACTCCATCACCAATGTCAATCGATTCTTCAGTGGGCCGACCTACAACGGCGACCCGAACGTCAATCCAACCTACGTCTCCACCAGCGCCGGCGGTGGTGGTTACGAGGCGGGACGCACCAACAACCAATACGGCAACATCAACTTCCGCGGATCGAACGCGGACAGTTGGTACAACGGAGTCAATTTCCGACTCCAATCCACCAACTTCCAGTCCAAAGGATTGACCTTTGCCTTCAACTACACTTGGTCCCATGCCCTCGATGACCTGAGTTCCACTTTCACCGAGACACTGTCGGGCGGAACGCAGGGCAGTCTCGGATTCCTCGATTGGCAGCACCCGCTTTTCGACAAGGCCTCAGCCGATTACGATGTGCGCCACCGGGTTGCATTCAGCGCAGTGTATTCACCGACTCACCACTTCGCCAATAAGTTCGAGAATGGAGCGTTGGGAGGTTGGTCGATCGCGCCGATCTGGATCTGGCATACCGGCACGCCGTTTACTCTGTACGACTGCGGATGGGCTTATGGCATCTGCGCTCGCCAGTTGAACGGGGCGGGTGGAACCTACTCGGCTCTTGCGCCATCGGGAGATCCGATTAGTTTCATCAACTCCTTCGACTACTTCACTCCTGCTCCCTATACGCCCTACTGCGCCACCGTCAACGGGCAGCTCGTGAATTCCGCTGGGCCAGGGAAGACCTGCGCGGACCAGGGAACGTCGGACGTTCCGACTTGCACGAACGGAACCTGCGCGTTCCCATCCAACATGGTGGGCCGCAATGCCTTCCGTACTCCGAAGTTCTACAACATCAACCTTGGTGTCTACAAAGATTTCAACCTGACCGAACGCTTCAAGTTGCAGTTGCGCGGCGAGGCCTACAACCTCTTCAATCACAGCAACTACTACTTGAACTATGGCACCACCGATACAGAGTATGGTGCTCCGGTCACCGCCAACAAAGGTTACAACGGCACGACTTTTGAGCGCCGCAACCTGCAGCTTGCAGTTCGGCTGCAGTTCTAACGGTCGATTACAACAGCCGCAAAATAGAACGGGGAAGCCGCGAGGCTTCCCCGCTTTTTCTGTGTGACGAATCCGCGCGACCGCGGCGACTCACAGCCGCCTTCGCCTCGACGACAAAGACATCCCCTGCCGCTGTTATGGCATCTGTCGAACATACGTTATCCTGCGGTCTCGCAAAAAAAGGAAACACATCTCCATGAATGTGAATGCGGCGAAGGTCGTCTGTGGAGTTGTCCTGGTTTTTGTACTTGGCACCACCCCTCTGCTCGCACAAAGCGCCAATGCCACACTCTCCGGCACGGTCACAGACTCCTCCGGAAAAGCCCTGCCTAACGCCAAGGTCACCGTCAAAAATCTGGACACAGGCCAGTCGAGCGAGACGCAAACCGATTCCGCCGGCGTCTACACCATTGCGAACCTTGCGGCAGGAGCGTACGAGGTTTCCGCTTCCATGGAAGGGATAGGCGCCATTATTGCGAAGCTCACGTTACCTGCTGGGAGTGAGCAAACCTTAAGTCTCAGCCTTAATTCCGCGCCCACCCAGACGTCGCCCTCCAGCCCGATACCCTCCGAGAATCTGCCCAACGCACCGTCCGCCAGCAAGACCGCGCCATCGCTCGATGATCTGGGATTCTCTCCCGCCGAGTCGCAAGCCGATGCCAGGAAGCAGGCATTGCTCGACAAACGCACCCACATGCTGAAAATCCACCAGCGCATGGGATTGATCACCACGATCCCGTTGGTCGCGACCGTGATTCTCGGCCCTGGCGCGGGTGGCAAAAGCGAAGGCACCGCCACTCGCGATCTGCACGTTGCACTAGGCGCGCTTACCGGCGACCTCTACGGCATCACAGCCTATTACGCCATCCGCGCGCCCCGAATCCAGGGTACCGAAAAGCGCGGCCCGATCCGTTTCCACGAAGCCATGGCCTGGATTCACGGCCCGGGAATGATCCTGACTCCAATCCTCGGCGCGATGGCTTTCAGTCAAAAGAACAACGGAGAAAGAGTTCACGGCCTCGCCGCGGCTCACGGCCCGGTCGCGATCGTGACCGCCGGAGCGTTCGGCGCCGCTCTTTTGTCAGTGTCCATGAAGTTCTAGGTGGATGCAGACCTCTTTCAAAACGTACGAGGCGACAATGAACAAAAGAATCCTACCCTTATTTCTTTTGCTGGCGACGTCGAACGCCCTGGCGGCTGACCATCAGTGGATGCTGAAGCAAAGCACGCTCACCTACCACGTCTCTCACCCGTTGCATCAGACTGACGGAGTGAGTCACAGCGCGCGGGGGAAGGGAGTTTGCCACGATGGCCAGTGCGACTTTCTGATCGCCGTTCCAGTCAAGTCGTTTGACTCGGGCGACAGCAACCGCGACCTGCACATGATCCAAGTCACGCGCGGAGCAGAATTTCCTATGGTGACGGTCCGCACGCGATTGCCAGAGTCCGCGCAGGGTTCGGCCACCATCAAGGCCGATCTTGAGATCCAGTTCGCGGGACAGACCGTGCAGTACAAGCAAGTCGTCCTTGAAGTCATCACGCAAGGCAACGAAACGAAAATCACCGGCACAATTCCCGCGACGCTTGCCGATTTCAAGATCGATCCGCCGTCGCTTCTGACGCTCCCCGTCAAAAACGAGATCCCAATCAAAGTCGAAATGACCTGGAGCCCGCAGTAGCGATGATTTCCAGTGGGGCAGCAGTTTCAGCGGTGTGCCAGGCGCCTAACCCAAGAGTTGCTTCGCGATCTTGCAATACAAGTCAATCGCTTCCGCCAGTTGCTGCTTCTCGATGTACTCGCCATCGGTATGCGCCACGTGAATTGATCCGGGACCAATGAGCAGCGGCTCGCCCCAACTCGTCAGCTTAGGAATGTCGGTGGTGAACGCCGCAATCATCGTTGGCAGTCCATCCACAGTGCGCAAACGCAGGAAAGGAAGCTCGAGCGGGAAAGTGACCTTCACCTGATCGCCCGCGGCCGCGACAATCTGCTGGCGCAGTTCATGCGAGGGGCCCACGAGCCGGTAAAGCAAATCCGCGTGCGCGTAGTCGGGAATCACGTTGGGCGCCCGACCACCTTCGATCAGGCCAATATTCAACGTGCACCTGCCAACTTCCGGATCGGAGGGCAACGGCATTGCGCGCAGACGAGTCAGTGCCGGAATCAGCTTATCAATCGCCGACTCTCCCAGTTCCGGATAAGCCGAGTGCGCCATGCGCCCGGTCGCAGTCACTTCGGCGCGCAACGTTCCTTTCGATGCCAGCGCGAGGCGGTTTTCCGTCGGCTCGCCGTTGACCAGAAAACGGCATCCTGAAATCTGCCCGCTGGTGACCTGTTCGTTGGCCACGTGCGCGCCCAGGCTGTCGCGCTCTTCGCCCACCACGAACAGCAATCCGACGTGAATGGCCTGCTTGCGCAGGCGTTCTGCGGCCGCGATCTGCGCCGCGATGATCCCCTTGGCGTCGCAGGATCCGCGCCCGTAAATCCTCCCCGCATCTTCCGATGATGGAATGAACGGCGGAACCGTATCCATGTGGGTAGAGAAAACGACTGCGGGACGTTGCTGTTCGGGTGAAGTCGCGTACACGTTGAAGCGATTGTCCTCGACGCGCATCTTTTTCGTCTGGTAGCCGAGCCGGCAGAGCTCTCCGTAAAGATAGTTCCCGACCGCAGCTTCGTTGCCAGTGATGGACTCGATGTCCACGAGATGGCGCGTGAGCGTAACAGCGTCCATGCAGGAGAGAATAGCAGAGAGCAAACGGACCTCGGGCGTCGGACCTCGGGCCTCGGCCGCAAGGTCAAAGATCTAGACCGTTACTCTCAACCTTTTTCCTCACGACCGCTTTGTGTAATCTGGAGACGTGAGTTCGTCGAATCCTTCCATTCGCTCGCTGTTTCTTGACGGCCCCGCAGGACGCCTCGAGGCTCTACTCAACGGCGGAGCGCCGGATGCGACACACGCTGCGCTGGTCTGCCATCCGCATCCTCTGTTTGGCGGAACGCTGCATAACAAGGTTGTGTTCCATACGATGAAGGCGTTGAACAGCTTCGGCTTTCCCGTGTTGCGCTTCAACTTCCGCGGAGCCGGGTTGAGCCAGGGTGAACACGATAACGGCGAAGGCGAGGTCGACGATGTGCGCGCGGCCCTGAACTGGCTCGACGCCGAGTTTCGCTTGCCGCTGGTGTTCACCGGATTCTCGTTCGGTGCCGCGGTCGGACTGCGCGCCGCTTGTCCCGACGCCCGGGTGAAAGCCGTGATTGGCGTTGGAACGCCGGTTGGTCCGGTTGCGGCTGACAGTGAAGTGCCGCGCACCTACGACTTCGACTTCTTACCGCATTGTGTAAAGCCGAAACTTTTTATCAGCGGAGCGCGCGATCAGTTTGGTCCACGAACAAAACTAGAGGCGCTGGTTGCTTCCGCGCTGGAGCCGAAGAAGCTAGTGATCATCGAAGGCGCGGATCACTTCTTCGAAGGACGTCTGCGCGAACTGCGCGAGGCGATCGAAGCGTGGACCAAAGAGCACGTAGCGCCCTGACTGAGTAAGATTTGGTTTTCTTAGCGTTCTTGATTGTTTTACTTAGCGCGCTTTGCGGTCAAAAAGCTTTTGCCGCTAAGATCGCAAAGAAAAAAGCGAAGGATGCTAAGCAAACCGGTTCGTGGTTGCGCCGGATCGGATGAACGCGGTGCCTGTAATTCTTTTTATGGTTGACTCCGAACGCGAAGCTCGATTCCTCGGCATGCGGGAGGCTGCGCGCGAGATCTTCCGGGAAGCGCTGGCCGAGGCTTCGATCGGTTCGGCGTTTGCGCGGCATGTGCATTTCGAGCGCGGCGTATTGCGAGTCCGCGAAGATCTGTACCAGCTCGATTCGTATTCGCGCGTGCTGGTGGTGTCGCTGGGCAAGGCTGGCCACACGATGGTCGAGGCTTTGTCCGCTCAAGTTGGGCCATCGTTCGAAGGAATTGTCGCGAGTTCCGTTGAGCCTTCGGAACAGATTCGTGGCTTTCGCTATTTTCGCGGAGGGCATCCGACGCCGAACGCGGAATCCGTTCAGGCCGCGAGCGCGATGCTGCGGGCGCTGGAAGCGCTGCCGGCTTCGGCGCTGGTAATCTTCCTGCTGAGCGGCGGCGGATCTTCGATTGTCGAAAAGCCCATTGACGATGAGATTTCGCTCGCCGATCTGATTGCGACTTATCGCGCGTTGGTGCATTCAGGAGCGCCCATTGCCGAAATCAATGCGGTGCGCAAACATCTTTCGGCAGTGAAGGGCGGAAGGCTGGCTCAAGCGGCCTTTCCGGCGCAGCAGGTGTCGCTGCTGGTGTCCGATGTGCCTGATCAAACGCCCGACGCGCTGGCTTCCGGTCCGACGATGCCCGATTCCACGACGCGTGGAAGATTGCTACCGCATCGCCGAGAAATATGAACTGTTGAAACAATTTCCGCCGTCGGTGCGAGAATTGTTTGAGCGCCACGCGCTGGAAGAGACGCAGAAGTCCGACGATCCGGCATTTCATCGTTCGCGGTGGTGGCCGATCCTCTCCAACCAGACGGCGATTGAAGAGGCCAGCGTTGCGGCCGAGCGCGCAGGCTTCGTCGTGCATGTGGACAACTCTTGCGATGACTGGGACTACGAGCGTGCCGCGGAATACTTGCTTGGGCGCGTGCGCGAGTTGAGGAAACAAGTTTCTCCGGTGTGCCTGATTTCCGGCGGGGAAGTTACGGTCAAAGTCACGAACGGTGGAGTTGGCGGACGCAACCAGCAGTTTGCGCTGGCCTGTGCGGAGAAGATTGCCGGAGGAAGATATTACCGTGCTCAGCGCGGGAACCGACGGCCTGGATGGAAATAGTCCTGCGGCGGGAGCAGTGGCCGATGGCACAACTTTGGACCGAGCACGAAGTCGCGGTCTGGATGCCCGCGCTGCGCTCGAAAAATTTGACGCTTATCCATTTTTCAGCTCGCTCGGGGATGCGATCGTGATTGGGCCGACAGGAAACAATCTGCGTGATCTGAGGATTCTGCTGGCCTACTGATTGCAAATCGAGGTCCGCCGGGCTACGCCCAGGCGGGACAGCCGAGGCGGCTGTCCCCACATGAGCGAATTCCGTCTCCAGTTGGGCACACTGGTCTACGCGGTTTTCCTCTCAGGCATCTTCGCCATGGCTTCGTCCATGCCGCGCTTCATCTCGTCCACGGACAAGTCTTTGATGTGAGTGGCGATGGACCATTTGTGGCCGAACGGATCTTTGAGCTTGCCGTAACGGTCGCCCCAGAACTGATCCATGACCGGCATTTCGACCTCGGCGCCGGCTTTCAGGGCGCGATCGAAGGCGGCATCCACGCCGTCAAGGTAGATGTGCAGACCCATGCCTGCGCCGCCGGTGGACTGCGGTGAGAGCGCGCCGAACTCCGGGTACTCGTCGCCGAGCATGATGATGGAGTCGCCAATCTTGAGTTCGGCGTGCATGACTTTGCCGTCGGGGCCTTTCATGACGCCTCGCTCGGTGCGCGCCGAACGCCTGCTTGTAAAACTCGATGGCGCGAACTGCGTCGCGGACTGTCAGATAGGGTGTGATGCTGTGATAACCGTCGGGAATTGGTTTTACGGGCATGTAGCCTCCTAGGCGAAAATTTGCGAAAAGCAGTCTACACGAAAATTGCCGGGCGGGTGTAAAAGAGAATGGGCGATGTCGAGGACGCAACAAAAGCATGGAATAACAGAGGCAGGTTATGCGAAGGCTGGATTCAGGCTGATCAGAAGAACCGGGTTACGCCTTCTTCCATTACCACGACACGGTCTTTGATTCCTGCGGCGCGGGCTTCTTATCGAGCAATTGAAGCGGTTCCTCGACTGGTTCGTGCGACAGGCGGAAGGTGCCGTAATGCATGGGGACCATCCAGCGGGACTTGAGATCGAGGAAGGCGCGCATGGCGTCGGCAGGATTGGCGTGGACGTTGCGGAATTGCGGCGGATTGTAAGCGCCGATGGGAAGCAATGCGAGTTCGGGAGAGAGGCGGCGTCCGATTTCGCTGAAGCCAGGGAAGTAAGCGGTGTCGCCGGCGTGATACACCGAGTGTTTTCCGGCCTTGAGCACGAAGCCTCCGTAACCTCGGTGCGAGTCTTTCAGGATGCGCGCGCCCCAGTGCCGCGAAGGAACGTGGGTGACGGACAAGTTGCGGTGGCGCGAACTCTTCCACCAATCGAGCTCGATGATCTCGGAGAATCCGAGATCGGAGACCAGGTCGGAGACGTGCGTCGGAATGATGATGGCAGGCGCAACCCCGCGCGTGCGCAGATTGTTTTGCACAATGGCGCGCAGCGACGGCCGATGCAGGTGATCGAAATGAGCATGCGAGACCAGCACCAGATCGATGGCCGGAAGATCGGCGATGCGCAAGCCGGGGCGGCGCAGGCGCTTCAACACAAACAGCCAGCGCGCAAAGTTGGGATCGATCATGACGCTCTGCCCGCCGATCTGCACGAAAAAGCTGGCGTGGCCGATGAAGGTGACGCCAAGTTCTCCGTTGCTGGCAAGGCGCGGTTTATAGGTCTCGCCGCAGCGTGGAGTGACGGCAGAGTGCCGCACCAGGCGTCCAAATTGGGTGGCGCGTTTACGGAGGGCCGGATTGCGAAGCGTTTGCTTGATCATCCTGCTGCAGAGCCCGGGGGTTGGACTGCAAAACTCTCAGCCCCTTTTATAGTAATCCTCATCGCCGGCGCCGGCTGAGTAATAAGGGCGGTACGGCGAAATTTTTCACTACCTGTTAATAATGTAGATGACGGATGTCGAGGTGGGGCTGCTTTTCGCTTCGGCCGCGTGACCACGGTAATCTTGCGGGTGCGGGGCGATCATCGAGGCCGGCCGGCGATGTGGTCGCCTTGCGCGCGGAGCCGGAAAGAAGAGATTTCTTCGCCCTGCAGCTCAGGGCAGGCTCTTGCTCCGCTGAAATGCGCAGCGGTCAGGATGACAGCGCTTTTTGAGAGCGACACGCTGCACTGCTACCCGGAGCCGCATTTGCTTGACCTTGATCGCTTTAGTCATATCTAATCCGAAAACGTTCCTTTTTCATTTGTTCTTCGAAACCTAAGGAGAAGTCCGCATGCGAGTTGCGTTTCTGGGGTTGGGCATTATGGGCGAGGCGATGGCGACAAACCTGGTGAAGGCGGGCCACGAAGTTACGGTGTGGAATCGCACTCCGGGTAAATTGGTGGAGGGCGCAGCAGTGGCGCCCACGCCGGCGGCGGCGGCCATGGGAGCGGAAGTCGTGTGGTTGTGCGTTTCCGACACCGACGCTGTGCAGCAAGTGATCTTCGGAACCGACGGAGTGATTTCGTCGCTGACCGAAGGGATGATCATCGCGGACTCAAGCACGATTTCGCCGTCGGCGACGGTGAAGTTCGCCGAGCGCGTGGGTGCCAAGGGCGTGGCTTGGGTGGATGCGCCGATGACGGGGTCGAAGATCGGGGCGCGGGACGGGACGTTGGTATTCATCGTGGGCGGAGCGGAAGCGAATGTCGATCGCCTGAAGCCGTTGTTCGCCGCTATGGGGAAGAAGATCTTCCGCATGGGCGATGTCGAGCAAGGGACAGGCCACGAAGCTGGCCATGAATCTGCAGATAGCGATGATTTTTGAGGGCTTCGCCGAGGCGTTGACCCTGGCGACGAAGCTTGGAGTGGAACCGCAGCAACTGCTGTCCTTGATCGAAGCGACCATGGTGCGGTCGGGCGTCGTGGACTACAAAGGTCCGTTTATCTTGCAGCGTGACTTCACACCGAATTTCCCCCTGCGGCTTATGCACAAAGACATCAAGCTGACGCTGGAAGCGGCGAAGGAAGCGCGCGTGAAGCTGCCGGGCTCGAAACCGTAGAAGAGATTTACGAGATGGCCACAGAAGACGGGCACAAGGATCTGGATTACGCGGCCACGCTCACGCTGCTGGAAAAGTGGGCGGGAGTGCAGGTAAAGGGCGAGGCGGCATAACGATCGTCTCTTTCGCCGGTGGCAAAACCCGCGTTTTTAATGCGGACGAAAGTGCCGTGGACAGCGGCGTCAGGGTACCGATTTCGTTACCGCGGTAATCCCCTCGAAACCCCTATTACACAAGTATTACAGTCACATACAGCCTTCGCTTGGTAGGGTAACTATGGGGCGAACGAACTCCCGCCACCACGAAACGGGGACTGCACTTGGATATGGAACTGCAAGATCTGGAAAAACCACAAGCGGCAAAAGATGAAGTGAATTGGGTCACGGCGGCGTTTATGGCGGCGTTTCACGTCGGAGCCGTAGCTGCACTTTTCTTTTTCACGTGGAAAGCGCTGTTCCTTGCGATGTTCTTGTGGTGGATTTCGGGCAGCCTCGGCATCGGGATGGCTTATCACCGGCTGCTGACGCATCGCGGCTATAAGACTCCGAGGTGGGTGGAATATTTTCTGACCACCTGCGCCACGCTGGCGCTCGAAGGCGGGCCGATTTTCTGGGTAGCGACGCATCGCATTCATCATCAGTATTCCGATCTGGAAGGCGACCCGCACTCGCCGATCGACGGCAAGTGGTGGGCGCACATGGGCTGGATTCTCATGGGCAAGTCGATGCACCACGACACGACCACGCTGGCCCGCTACGTCCCTGACCTCGCCAAAGATAAATTTCACGTTTGGATCACGAAATATCATTACGTACCCATGATGGTGCTGGGCGCTATTTTGTACGCGATCGGCGGGTTGCCCTTTCTGATGTGGGGCATTTTCATGCGAACGGTTGTTGGACTGCACGCCACCTGGCTGGTGAATTCGGCGACGCACTCTTGGGGTTCGCGGCGGTTCGCCACGCGCGATCTTTCAACCAACAGTTGGTGGGTGGCATTGCTGACGTTTGGCGAAGGGTGGCACAACAATCATCACGCGCATCCGACGGCTGCGCAACATGGATTCACCTGGTATGAAGTCGATATGAACTGGTACGGCATTTGGGTGTTGAAGACGTTGGGCCTGGCCTGGGACATCAAGCGCGTCAAGCTGGCCGACCTGGAGAATGGGCTGGGGGCCGTGCCCAATGGACGGCTGATTCGACCGCCTCTGGCGGAGGGCGTTGCGGCCGGCGACTAATCACTTCAGCTTGGAAAAGCCCCAGCATTGCTGGGGCTTTTTGCATTGCGGGCAGCATAACGATCCGCCAGCAGGCTGCGGAAGAACTCATTTGCAGGCCCACAGCGAACTTCAGCGGCTAAAGCCGCCAGTGATTTTGCGGCATTTACGGCGCGGCTATAAGCCGCGCCCCTTCAAAACACGAGCGAAATCAGAGTTTTTCCGCAGCCTGCTAGTGTGGTGTCCCGGAAATACGCGAACAAAGTCGGGCGATTTTCTGGAGGATCGAATCGGCCGTAGCCGTCCAGACGAAGGGGCGACTGGAACGATTGTAGCGCTCTACGAAGGCGTCGATTTTCTGGACCAGGTCGTGGACACTGGTGAACGAGCCCCGGCGAATGGCACGTTGGGTGATCAGCCCGAACCAGCGTTCCACCTGGTTGAGCCAAGAGGAATAGGTGGGTGTGTAGTGCATGTGATAGCGAGGCCGCTGTGCTAACCAAGTCCGCACCTTGGGGTGTTTGTGGGTGGCATAGTTATCGACGATCAGGTGCAGATCGAGTTCCGGTGGCATGGACTCGTCCAGATGACGTAAGAAGGAGAGGAACTCTTGGTGGCGGTGGCGAGGTTTGCACTTCGTGAACACGGCGCCGGTGGCGATGTCGAAGGCAGCAAACAGAGTGGTGGTGCCGTGGCGGACGTAATCATGGGTGATGCCCTCGACATAGCCCAGACCCATGGGGAGCACGGGTTGAGTACGGTTCAAGGCCTGAATCTGGCTTTTTTCATCGACGCACAGCACCAGGGCGTGGTCGGGTGGATTCAAATACAGGCCTACGATGTCCCGTACTTTCTCGATAAAAAAGGGATCGGTAGAGAGCTTAAAACTGCGGCTGCGATGGGGCTGCAAGGCGAACGCCTGAAACAAACGGTGCACGGTGGAGCGGGAAATCCCGCTGACCTGGGCGGCTTGTCGAATGCTCCAGTGCGTGCCGGCCGCGGGTTTGCGGGAGAGCGTGCGCTTGAGCAAAGCGGCGATCTGCTCGTCCTCAATGCTGCGCGGCCGACCCGGACGCAACTCGTCATAGAGTCCGGCCAAGCGGTGCTCGACAAACCGCTGTCGCCACTTGCCCACGGTCGCATTGCGCCAGTGCAGACGACGGGCGATGTGAGTGTTGCTATGTCCTCGAGCCGACCAGAGCACCAGTTTGGCACGCGCCACCAGAGCGTGGGGCAGAGTGCGGGAAGCCGCCAGGTTGCGCAGTTGCGTTTGTTCGTCCGGGGCAAGAGTGAGGGCAGGCTTGGGGCGTCCCGTGATCATGCACGAAGCTTATCCCAAGCCTGTTACTTATGCTAGTTATTTATGGGACACTACACTAGACGCGGATGATCATGACTTCGGTGGCCTTGATTAGCGCGGCTGCGATCTGTCCCTTTTTCAGCCCCATTTCGCGGACTGCTCCCGAAGTGATCAGTGAAGTGATCAACTGGCCCCCCACCGAGAGCGTGACTTGGGCGACCAGGCCGCTGACTCGAACGTCGACAACCCGGCCGACCAGCTGGTTGCGGCCGCTGATCCGTTTGTAGCTGACGCGGCGTTCCTCTTCGTTGTGCCCTCGAGTGCGGTACAGCAGCCGATCAATTTCTGATTGCGGGATGCGGTGATGTCCACCTGCCGTCCGGATGCTGCGAATTTTCTTCTTGTAAATCCACTGCTTGATGGTGGGGAAGCTGACCCCCAGTTGCACCGCGGCATCGCGGAGCTTCAACAACTCGCCGCTCTCTTGTCCGGACTTGGTGTTCTTCGGCATCGGACGGAAATCGTACAGCCATCGTAGCGCAGGGTCAACTACGGGACATTCCCGGTGGCGGCTCAGCTTGAATGCATCGGAGATCCCTCACGCGGCTGAAGTACGCCGCGTTTCGGGATGACGCCCTCCTCGAAGAATAACTTTAAACTGAGCCACGGCTCGTCCCTGCGGACGTCGCGAGAAAACCATTCGATAACAATCTAAAACTGTATTGGTTGAGACATCATAACCGTATTTCATGTACACTCCAAAATTCCGACAGTGTAACGAAAAGCTGTTGTCGATATTCCCTGTCTGGTGACAGGACGCAGCTTCATCAGCGGGACAACTTGACGACGGATTCTCGGGGAAAGGTGATCCATCATGAAGCGCTCTGACTGCTCGCAGGCTCTGCTCCGGCTGGCACAATCCTTCTTGCCGTTTTTGTGCCTTGCGACGGCGGTTTCCCCGGCGTGGGCCCAAACGACGCCACCCACTCCCGATCCCTGCACGAGCGGCCACGAGTTCTCAACGACCGATTGCACGCTGACCTGGCATGGCATCACGGCGTACGGTGCGTATGACATCGGTGTCGGCTGGGTGAGTCACGGCTTGCCGGAAAACGGCTACAACTATGAAGGCGCATCTCTGGTGAACCGAAACGGCTATCAGCACCGATTCATCATCGCACCGAACAACCTGCAGCAGACAGGGATTGGAATCAGGGGCAAGGAGGAGTTCCGGCCTGGCTGGTCCGTGGTGTTCAACGCTTCCACTGGCATCAATCCGCAGTCCGGCCTGCTCGCGAACGCGTCAAAAACTGACATCATCAACAACGGCCTTCCCAGGAGCAGCTATTCGTACGCCATCGATGGCGCACGGGCGGGCCAACCCTTCAATGACGAAATCTATGGCGGTATATCGTCGGTGCATTTCGGTACATTGACCTTCGGTCGTGAGCGCTCTCTCGGTTCCGATGCGATGCTCCTGTACGATCCGGCCGGCGGCAGCTATGCGTTTTCGTACATCGGGTACAACGGCACGATGGCAGGCGGGGGCGATACCGAAAATAGCCGTTGGGATGATGCCGTGAAGTATCGCCTCACCGTTGGGCCCGTCCACTTCGCCGCGATGTATAAATTTGCCGACGGTTCTGCCGGCTGCTACTCGGCCACAGCAGGCTGGACTGCAGCCACCTGTACGGCTGAATCGGCGCATAACAACGCCTATGGGTTTGATCTCGGCGCAACGTACGGCAAGTTCTCCGTCGACATCGTCCCTCAACACTACAACCAGGCGATCAGCGTGTTGAACCCGTTATTGGGGGCTCAGAGTCTCACGCAGCCCTATCAGTCCACCGTCAATAGCATCAATACGATCCAAATCACCGGGAACAATTTGGTGGACCCGAGCGACACCGTATACGGCATCGTGACCGACAACTATGGAATCATCGTCGCTGCCAAGTATGCGTGGAACCCGGTCAAGTTCTTTGCCGGTTATGAATACATCTGGATGAACAACCCGAAGAATCCCCTGGGAGTGGGCGCCTCGGACCAGGGCGGTTATCGCATGAGCGGTGTCGAAGACAACAATCTTGATCATGAAAAACTGGTGAATATCTGGTGGATGGGCGCGAAATACACTGCCCGCAAGAAGACCGACATCACATTCTCATGGTATCAACAGCGGCAGGATACCTTCCGTGTTCCACCAACATGCGTCCCCGGAAACTTCCGCGCGTCGTGCGCGGGCACTCTCAACGAGGGGTCGCTCTACGTGGATCATCACTTCACCAAGCGTTTCGACGGGTTTGCGGGAATTGCGTATTCCTGGGTAACCGGCGGGCTCGCGATCGCGATTCCTCATGGGCCGGGCGTGCCCTACAACTCCAACAACAACTTTGCTCCAGCCATCGGTGGTCGTTTCACCTTCTGATTGTTCGCGATGTGATTCGGCTGAGGGCTGCGTACAAAGACAGCCAACGCGGTAGAATCAGTCCGAAGAATCGCCATGCGCATCACGAGCCGCCGCGGGACCATCGTCTTCTTTCTGCTGCTGGGCATTGGCCTGGTGGCGATGACTGTTGCCCTGAACGTCGGTTGGATCATCCTCAACTGGCGGGAAGGCGTGCTGCTGTTTTTCGGCATCGTTTTCTTCGCGTTGATCATCGCGGGCATGGTGGTCAATACAATTTTTCTGGTCCGGGAACTGCGCCGCAGCGAACAGCACGATAGCTTCATCAACGCGGTGACTCACGAACTGAAGACCCCGGTGGCTTCGATCCGCCTTCACCTGGAGACACTGCTGCGGCGGGAGTTGCCCGCAGCCCAGAAAGAAGAGTTTTACCGGCTGATGTTGAGCGACACCGACCGGCTGACTGAAACGGTGGAACAAGTGCTGCGCGCAGGACGCGCCGGCGACAAAAAAGCTGGCCGGGAGAAGGTGGAAGTCGACTTCCGCCAGGTCGTGCGCGAGTGCATGGACGCCACCCGCAGCCGTCATCACCTGCAACCGGAAGCTCTGCGCTACCAGGAATCGTCCAGCAATGGAAGCGGGCTGCGGGTGCGGGGCAGTGCGGAAGACCTTCGCACCGCGGTGTTTAACGTGCTCGACAACGCCATCAAATACTCTGGCGAGACGGTGGATGTGCGGGTGAGCCTGGAAACGCCGGACGAAAAACGCATCGTGCTCCGAGTCCAAGACCAGGGCGTTGGTATTCCCCCCGATGACATGAAGCGTATCTTCAAGCGTTTCTACCGGGTCACTCATCGCTCTCTTGCCCATGTGAAGGGGACTGGGCTGGGACTGTTCATCGTGAAAGCCATCGCACAAAAACACGGTGGCAAGGTGTTTGCTGAGAGCGACGGCGAAGGCCAGGGGACGACCATTGTCCTGGAACTACCAAGGTGGGCGGCATGAGCCGGGTTCTGGTTGTGGAGGACGAAGCCCATCTGGCGCAGGGCTTGCGCTTTAACCTCGAGGCCGAGGGCTACGTCGCGGAAGTAGTTGGCGACGGGGAAGCGGCGACCGAGCGATTGCTGGCCAAGAAAGAAAGCTTCGACGCGGTCGTGCTCGACATCATGCTTCCGGGCAAAGACGGGTTCAGCGTGGTCTCGGAACTGCGGGCCGCGCGCAATTACGTGCCGGTGCTGATGCTGACGGCGCGCGGGCGTCCTGAGGATGTGCTGAAAGGATTCGCCTCCGGGGCCGACGATTACCTGGCGAAGCCGTTTGATCTCTCGATCCTGTTGGCACGGCTACAGGGCCTGCTGCGGCGCAGCCAGTGGATAAGAGGCGGGCAGGCTCCCAGTCGCGCGAGTCGCAAAGCGAAGCTATCGGCGTCAGTGACTTCGGGAAGTTTTCCTTTGCCGGAAAGACCATTGACTTTGGCGCGCTGGAACTTCGGTCCGACGGAGAGACGATTCATTTGACGCTGATGGAATCGGAACTGTTGCGGCACCTGGTGCAAAACGACGGGCGCATCGTTTCGCGGAAGCAGATTCTGGAAGAAGTGTGGGGACTGAAAGAAGACACGGACACGCGCGCGATCGATAATTTCGTAGTGCGGCTCCGCCGCTACATCGAAGATGACCCGGCGAATCCACGGCATCTGCTCACGGTGCGGGGAGTAGGGTACCGGTTCCAGGCGGAACCGGGGAAGAAGTGATTTCCTACGCTCGACAGAGTTCCGCGACCAGCGTTTCGCGCCGCTGCAGCGCGATCCCGTCAATGCGGTTCAAGACCATCACGTAGAGAGGGATTGAGATCGCCGACAGCGCAAGAAAGATCAGGGTGGCGATCCAAAGATTCTGATAAAGCCGCGCTACGGCGAACGCCGCCACTCCAGCCCCCACGATGACAAGTTGCACGCCCAGGCTGGCCAGCACGGTGGTCTGCGAGACGTTCTGGCGACCGAAAGTCGCGAAGTCGCGCTTCTTGGGAGAATAAAGCGAAAGCAGATTGCCGGCGGTGAAGTTCAACGGCGCGGCAAACAACAGGCCAGCGAAAGTTGCAATTGACACAGCAAAATGCGGAGGACCGTAAAGGTAGGAGACAGCGATCCAGGCCAGCGCAGTGTCGGCGACGAGAATGCTCGCGTGGGTGAGATTTTTTCCCAGCACAATCTGACGGAAGTTGACCGGCGACGCATAGAAAAACTGAATGCCGCCGAATCTCCGCCGAAACTGTTGTAGACCAGGTTGGTGAGCACCAGCAGCGCATAGGCGGCCGCGGCGGGAAAGGCCATGTCGGGCGTGCGACCGAAAGCGTCTGGACTTGCCGCATCGGATTCATCGGTCCCAGGCGAAATATAACCAGCATGAACATAGGCATGATCAGCGTGAGCAGCATGGGCCCGCTGCGCGAGAGATAACGCACCTCCTTTTCAAACACTGCGGCGACCGCCGCCGAAAATCCTGGGAGGTCCCATCCCAGCCGCAGGCCCTGGATTTGCGCAACCTTGGGCGTGCTCCGGCTTCGCTCAGATTCTCGCCGCGAAACTGCGCCCGTAGATCGCAAGTGCAATAGAGAACCCACACCCGCCGTCACAGCTCCGAGGAAGAGCAGGGAAGTGAATGCGGCGATATACTGCGCGTGCGAAGCTTGCGCAATTGCCTTGGCGGCGAGCCCGGGCGGCAACACCGCCTGCACCTTGGCTGTCGATCTGGGCCGCGCGGCGGAACTCGGGGCGCGGCTTCTTTTCCACGCCCTGCATGATGGGGCCGATCAGTTGAAAACTTAGCATCACAAGAATGAACAGAACGCCCATGATCTCGCGCGTTCGCCGCTGGGCCAGCCAGCGTTCAACCCACGCGAACACCGTTTGCATCAGCACCAGATTGAACAGGGCAAAGGTTAACCCTATGAGCAGCACCCAGGGGAACAGCGCGGGCCGCGCGATGGTCGAGCCCAGCAGAATTCCGAACAGCGCGACACATCCGAGCGCGCTCGCCGGATCGAAAAAGCCATAAGCCAGACGGATCAGGAAAAACGAGCGGTAGGCCAGCGGGAAACGCAGCAGATCGGACGAGTCTGGATTGTTCGTGAATGCGGTGGCCATGATCGGGAAGACCTGCCAGAAGAAGAAGACCGGCCATAACAGGACTGCCAGTAACTCAGGCTTGTCCTGCGAAATGAAGTACCAGGAAAATCCGATGGCGGTGCCAAATCCGCCCAAACCACCGAGGATGAAGGCCGCGGAAACGATGATGCGGGAGAAATAGTTCCATCTTGCCGCGCTTGGAGCGCAGGCCGTTGACGAACATGCGCCAGCGCAGATTGGCGATGGCCGGGAGCTGTTCAGCAACACCGAAAGGAGATGTCATTTCGTCAGAACCAATGTTTCGCGCACCCGCATTCCCGGTCAGTTCTATCCCAACCACGACAATTCTTGTTCGGCGGGGCGTGCCCCGCCCACGACGCGCAGGAAGATCTGCTCCAGGGTGAGCTTTTCGCCGGAGGAGGAAGCCGTGAGTCCGTCCGCGGATCCGGCGGGGTCTGCGCTTCCACTCCAGCACGCAGTTCTTCGAGCGATCCCTGCGCCACCAGCTCGTCCCTGATGAATGATGGCAACGTGGCTGCACAGGCGCTCGACGATTTCGAGCACGTGCGAGGTCAGAAAAATCGTGGCGCCGCGCGCGATCATGCCCTGCAGCATGGACTTCAGAGTGCCAGCGGCGATGGCGTCCACGCCCTCGAACGGCTCATCGAGAAACAGAACTTTGGGCCATGAATCACGGCGGCCGCGAGCGCAAGTTTTTTCTGCATGCCATGCGAATAGTCGGTGACGAGTTTCTTGGGCTGGTCGGCGAGTTGCATGAATTCGAGCAATTCGACGGCGCGCTTGGCCGCGGTTTCACGATCCAGGCCGTACATGCGTCCGGCAAAGCTGAGGAACTCGGCTCCCGTGAGGCGTCCGAACAGCGCCATGCCTTCCGGCACGACGCCGATCTGCCGCTTCACTTCGACCGGATGAGCGGTGAGGTCCAGACCCAGAATTTCGATGCGTCCCGCGCTGGGCGCCAACAGCCCGGTCAGCATTTTGATGGTCGTCGATTTTCCTGCGCCATTGGGACCGAGGAATCCGAAGAACTGCCCGGGAGCGACGCGCAGGTCCACGCCATCCACGGCAATGAGTTCTCCGAAGGTGCGGGTCAGGCCCTGGGTGGAGATAGTGGGTGCGAGGTCCATGAATTTTCTGAATCTAGCACACCCACTGGATTCCTGCGCTGGCTACTGCTTTTCTTTCGCGTTAGGCAGTTCTTTTTTCTCTGCGCCGCTTTTTTTCTGCGTGTCTTCGGTCCACGGCGGAACAATTCCGGCAAAGCGTGCATAGGCAATGGATTGGCCGAGATGCTCGGCGGCATGACGGACGATGAACAGCAGGATGCCTCGTTCCGTGTTCTTGCCGCCGAACCAATCCATCCTCTTTTCAAGATCTGCGTCAGGCATCGCAGTGATCGCTTTCCTGGCATGCGCGAAGGAATCTTTCAGCGTGGCGATCACCTTGGCTTTGTCGGTGGTGGATTTCTCAAGCGTCTTGACATCAAGGCCCGTCGGAGGTGGCGTGCCGACCAGTTTGTAGAGGTTGAAGTTAGCCGCGCTCACATGCAGGAAGACTTCGGCGAAGGAGCGCACGTCGGCAGTGGGACGCCATGAAAACTTGTCAGCGGGAATGGCTTCGGCAAGGCGCGTGAACTTATCTTCCTGCACAATGACTTCAGCCAGCACCTCGGAACGATATCCGGTGACGCCGGGAGTGCCGTCTTTGTACGGGTTCACCTGGGCCGTGGCCCGAACTGCGCCAGCTGTGATTGCAAGAAAGCAGAAAGTTGCGAGAAATACGGTTCATCGACAGATCTCCCCACGGCGATTTTGTGCCCAAACAGTCTAGCGGGTTATGCGAATCCGTCCAGGACGAAAATAGGGCCTGGGACGAATTCATTGTTTTCCGCCATGATCATTTTTTCTCAGCGGGCTTTTTTGGCGCATCGTTGGACCATGGGGGAACGATGCCGAGGACGCGGGCATAGGCGATCGCCTGGCCCAGATGCTCGCCGATATGGGGAACGATGTACATCAGCACGCCAAGTTCGGTGATTTTGCCGCCGCGCCAATCCTGCGTCTTCTCGAGATCGGCGTCGGGCGTATCCGTGATCGCTTTCCTGGCGTGAGCATAAGACTGTTTCAGCATCGCGAGGATCTTCGTCTTGTCGGTGGTGGATTCCTCCATGCCATCCACGTCGAGTGCCGCGGGAGGTTGCACGCCTACGAGTTTGTACATGTTGTAGTTGGCGGCACAGGCATGCAGAAAAACCTCGGCGACCGAGCGCACGCCCGGGGAGGGGCGCCACGTGTACTTGTCGGCAGGCATGGCTTCAGCGAGCCGTTCGAACTCATTTTCCTGAATCATGACGAGAGCGAGCACTTCGGAGCGGTGACCGGTAACGCCGGGAGTGCCGTCCCGGTAAGGATTCACCTGGGCTGAGGCGCAGACCGCGCCGGCGGTGAGTGTCAACCAACAGAATGCGGAGAGAATGCGGTTCATAAATGCCTCCTTTCGCGCCGCTTATCGAAATCTGGTCGTGCGCCACAGCGCAATCCCGCCGGTCAAGAGTAGCGACAGCATCGCAACGGTAAGCGCAATCGCCCATCCCGTGCCGATTTCCATGTGGGGAAGCTTTGCCATGACCGCCAAGATCACGAACAGCGCGCTCGTTCCCAGAATCAATATCCAATCGAGAACCGATCGGCCGGGAGCGACAGTTCCATGGGCTCGTCCTTCCATTCCGGCGCGGACGTATTCGCCCTCGACACCGTAGCGTTCACCCTCGCGCTCGGCGGCGTCCTGCCATGACGAATGCTCGCGGGCCGTGGCCGATGAGAGTGCGATCGCGACCGCGCCCAGCGCCATCAGCACGGATCCTCCCGCAACCTGTACGTACACCGTTCGGCCCGCGCCACGCAGTTCGTGAAAGACCAGAATGCCCCAGAGCAATCCCCAGAGTTGATTCGTGTTGGAGAGCGGAATGCCGCGGCTGATGCCCACGTATTTTGTGGCGTATTGCTGGAACAAATCTCCGAGGACCCAGACGAATCCGCCCAGCATGAGCCAGAACAGCACCGCGCGCGCGCTCATCAGTTCGTGCCACAGCGGCGTCGCACCGCGGTAGCCGACCGCGAGCAACGTCATGGTGGCAAGTTCTCCGACGGTGAAGAACGTGATAAACGACAGCGGGTTCATACCGGTTAAATACGCCTTGCGGTAGGGGATGTACATCGTTCCCCACAGAGCGCCTGCGCCGAGCGCGGCGAATATTCCGAGCGCGGCCTTACCGGGCGCTGCCTGGTGCGAAGAGGCGATGGCCAGCAGCGCAGCTCCGCCGAACATGGCGACGGCACCGCCTAGAACGCCGAGCCAGCGTTTCCATCCGGCGTAATGGAGTTCGTTGAACAGCAGGAATCCCCAGAAGATGCCAAGCAGGCTGTTCGTATTCCACAGGGGAAAGGCGATGCTCAGGCCAACATTGCGAATCGCGTAAATGGTGAGCGTGTTGGCAACGGCCCACATGCATCCGGCGAGCACGGCCCAGACGATGAGATGCGGAGCCTGGCGCACGTCGTTGCGGACGTGCGATGTGCCGCGAATGAATGCGGGGACGCTCCAGCGCGCCAGGAAAACTCCGAGCACCATGATGAACGAGACCGTGATGGGAGAAATGTCAGGATTGACGAGTTTGATGGGAGCTTCGGCGCCGCCGAGCCAGGCTCCGGCGGCGAATCCACAGAAGATGCCAAGCGCCTGCAGGCTGTGCAGGCGTGTGGCGTGCACGGGCGTTTGCGTTGCGGTCGCGGACATTAGCTGAGCTTGTCCAGAAGCATGAGGCCTGCGACGAGGACGCAGAGCGGAATCCAGAAATGGATGTCGGTGGCGATGGCGCGAAACAGATTGCGTGGAACTCGGTGGTTCGGGTTGGGTGTAGTCATCTCAGATGGGGTAGACGTGGACTGCCATCTTAGGCAGAGAGCGGAGCCGAGTCAAACGAGCGCGAGGCAAGAGGGCCGAACGGGACAGCAGGTGCCTCCCACCGCTTCGCTCAGGTCGGAATGAGATATTCAACCCGAAAAAGCCAAACGCCCCAGCTTTCGGCCGGGGCGTTTCGTTTGGCAGAACAGCGGCGGTTTAGAACAGATTCCACAGGAACTGGTTGTAGACCTCGTGGTGGAACTGGACTTCCTGCGCTTTCACGAACGTGCCGAGAGCGCGGGGGCAGCGGTCGGCGGAATCCTCTTTCAGCTTGGCGTAACGCTCCTTCACGTCTTCGCCCAGCAGTTTTGAGGTCCAGTCGGCCTTTTTGAAGTCCGCGAGCGCCGTGTAGATGTTGTCGGGCAGGTAGCGCTCGGCCTGGCGCAGGTTCTTGATCTTCGAGGTTTCGCCGTCGAGGCCGGTCTTGAAGATCGCGAGCATCACCATGTAGGGATTCGCATCGGGGGCGACGGAGCGAACTTCGACGCGCATGCTCTTCTCGTTGCCGATGGGAATGCGGATCATGGAACCGCGGTCCACGGGCGAGGCCTTGATCTGGTTGGGCGCTTCGAAATGCGGATCGAGACGGCGATAGGCATTTACGCTGGCGTTAAGCAGCAGGCAAATGTCGTTGCCGTGGGTGAGGATGCGATCGAGGAACGCCCAGCCCATCTTGCTGAGCTTCTCTTCGCCCTTCGCGTCCCAGAACAAGTTCTTGCCGTTTTCGCTGATCGAGACGTTGGTGTGCATGCCGCTGCCGTTTACGCCGACGACGGGTTTGGGCAGGAAGGAGGCGGTTAATCCCATGTTGGTGGCGACCTGGCGGCAGATCAGCTTGTAGAGTTGGATCTGGTCGGCGGCGGCGACGACTTCGCCGTAGCCGTAGTTGATTTCAAACTGCGACGGCGCAACTTCCGGGTGATCTTTCTCGTTCTGGAAGCCCATGGAGCGCTGCACTTCGGCACTGGTGTCAATGAAGGTGCGGAGCGGATCACCGGGCAGCGAGTGGTAATATCCGCCGGTGTTGACGTATTCGAACTTGCCGCCAACTTCGTGATAGTGGCGCTCCGCGTCGGCGCCCTTGAAGAGGAATCCTTCAATTTCGTTGGCGGCGTTGAGCGTGTAGCCCTTCTTCTTGTGGAGTTCGTCGGCATACCCTTTGAGGACGCCGCGGATGTCGCCGGAGTAGGAGGAGCCACCCTTGTCGATGACTTCGCCGAAAACGAGCACCTTGCCGGAGCCGAACACGTCCGCTGGAGCCCAGTAGAACGCTCCCCAGTCAATGCCGAGGCGCAGATCGCTTTCGCGCTGCGCGGTGAACCCACGGATCGAGGAGCCGTCGAAGGTGAGGTTGTCCCAGCTCTTGAGCAGGAATTTCTTGTCGTAGTCGAGCATGTGCAACCGGCCTTCGAGATCGCTGAAGAGCACGGTCACGGCCTTGATGCGCTTTTCGTCGGTGAGATACTTGAGGCGGTCCTCGCGGACTTTGTCGGGTGAGACGCGGTTCCTGCGCTGCTCCTTCGCCTTGAGATTGAGTTCTTCCAGTTCGTCGTATGAGAGTGCCAGGAAATTTCGGAGTTCGGTGGGCATGGATGTCCTTCAGTCTCCTTCGATGAAACTATGATTTGAGCAAAACCACATCACGGCTACAGGGTTGCTTGAGCAAGAGAGTTGAAATGGCTGGTTTCAACGCGACGGTTAGAACATGTTCGGCTGGAACATGTTCCGTCAGAACATGGAAGCATAGCGCGGGAGCTGGATGGCAGCCAATCGAAAAAGCTGATGCGACCGATAAAAGGGATTTATTCCGGGAAAGGGTTTGCACAAGAAACGCGGCATTTACTCAACGCCGAACCCATGCCCGGGCAAAATGCGCAGAATCAAGGCCAGCGCGGTCACGACAGCGACGAAATAAATCGTCGTGGCGCGGCTGGGATGAGCGGGCGTGTCCCCCGCAAGAAAAGCTCTGTACGCTGCTCCAGCGCCGACCAGCAGCAGCATGTTTTCGTGCACCACGACCCACAAGGCCAGTGAAACCAAGAGCAGTGCGATGCGTTCAGATTTGCTCAAAGCGAGCGCGGCCTGACCGCCATCGAGAACCCACACCGGACTCAGGTTTAAGAGATTCAAGGCCGCGCCCACCCGAGCAAGCACCAGCCAATACGAATCGCGCGTTTGCCACCAGATCACAGCGCATGCCAGGGCAGCAAGAAAGCCAGCCAGAGGTCCGGCCAGACTCACGGCCGCGCGAGTTTCGAGCGAAACCCCCAGCGCGCGCCATCGCACATACGCACCTAGTCCCGGCAGAAAGATTGGCATATCCGCGGGCAAGCCTCTGCGGCGAATGTCGATGTAATGGCCCATCTCGTGGATCAGTATCAGCACAGCGAAGCCAATCCCAAGTCGGGCCCCGGACATGCTCGAGTAGATGGCGACGAATGCCGCGAAGCTCAGGATCGCCCCGAGGTTAAGGGTTCCTCGCTGCCGGAAGTTGCGGCTGTCGTGCGGAGCGGTCGCAGTCTGCGGATACGAGGCCTGACTCGGCCCGGACGCATTTTCCAGAGCACGCGCGTGCTCTTCAATCCACTGCGCCTGAGTGGAGGAAGCCGGCAACAATCGCAGCGCCGTCAACCAGCGTTCGCGAGCCTGTCGCGGATCGCCGCTCACCTCGAGCGCCTTCGCTTCGGCGGCGAGGCGATCCAGTTGCTCGGAATGCACCAGCGCGTGACACGCCTCGCACGCCAGCGCTCCGGGTGCGAGTTCGTGCGCGCAGCGCCGGCAATTTCGGATCAAGTCAGGAGTTGTGTTGGACACGGCTTCGTGAGACGCTGCTCAATTCTACGCGTCGCTCACCGAAGTGATGGTGGAGAGTTCTGGAACGGTCCATTGATGGCGAGAGGCCGTCCGGCGGCGATCCTCCAGGCATACCTCATGCCCACGAACAAAATGATCAGCCCCATCGCGCCCCAACCCGGATCCTCGCGCAGTTGGTAGAAAGGAGAAGCCAGGCCGAGCAGGGCCAGCCTGCCCATAAACCCACTGATGCTTACTTTACGTCGCACCGGAGCGGGTTCTGGTTCCTGCGACTGTTTGCCCGACTCTTTTTCCAGTTGTCGCTGTTCTTCTGCCAATTTTTGTTGCTCGGTCTTGGGCCGGTTGTAGATTTCGTAGAGACCGATGGGAATCGCAGCCATCGAAACCGCGGCGTAAGTCAGAAGCACCGCCGCAATCTGGTAGCGGCGGCCGCCGACTCCGTTGGAGAACTTCATCATGGCTGAGCCGATCAGCCAGCCGACCCCGATCGACATAATGCTGATGACCCACCCTTGCATGATGATGGCAATCGCCGCGTACACGATCAGCCCCAACACAGCCGCGCCCACGCCGGCAGTGATTCCACGAACAAAAGCGGCGTGCGAGTCCTGCGCGCGTTCGCCGCGTACTTTTTCAAAGCACGAGGGACACACCATCGCGTCGTTGAGCCGGTAGTAAGTGGGCCCGACCGACTGATGGCAGAATCGGCAAGCATCGGTAGGAGTCGCGGCATATTCCGCCGTGCCAAACTGGGGCGTGGGATTGTTGAATCCGGGGTCCGTCATGGGCCGGAACGATAGCACAGAAAAGTGGTTAGTGGCAGTGATTGTCGCGACGAAATTCGAACCGTTCAGAAGTAACCGCGGCCGTCTTGAATGAGCACTTCTTACTGCCTGTGCGCGGAAGCCCCGGCGGCCAGTTCACGGAGCGTGGTGAGGAAGCTTGCGGCGGTTTGCGGATCGGAAAGCGCATCGAGGGCGACCGTGGCGGAAAACTGCGGAGAGGTCGGGTGGAAGCGAACCCGGAGCACATCTTGCTGGCGGACGGTCATCAAAGCGTTGATCTCGTGAGTCGAGTCCTGCTTCCAGTGGGTGCGAGTGGTGAGAACAACCGGGCCGGGCTCGTACACTTCCCATACGCGTTCGTCGCGCTTGGGAGCAGCGACTCCGCGGCTGCGCGCCGACCAGCGATGGCGGACGACCTCGAGATGGAAGCTCGGTGAACCGCCCAGATCAGCCTCAAATGTCAGAGTTTCTTTCTGTTTGTGCCAACAGCTCAGCAGCCAGTGGACGGGTAGCGCGCGGGGGCGGAACTTCATGGTGACGTGAGCGTTTTCGAAACTACGCGAAGGAAACTGAAGGCGGGCGTGCAGGCGGGAACTGTTCAGCCAATGGGAGTCGAGAATGCGTCCTTTGCCTGCGCACGCTGACTGCACCCAAGTCAGAGCCCTCGCTCCTTTGCGGCGGTTGTAGGCAGCAAACAGGAAGTACCACAGCCCCAGAATGGCGACCGCGCCGACCGCGAAACCGGCAATATCAAGAAGGCGCCCCACAACGCTTCCTCTGATGCTGATGGTACGTCGGAGGTTGCGGCCACGGCAAGGGGGCAATCGACCTCAAGCTGTGTTTTTTGGGCGATACGGTCCACAGGCTGTGGAAAACCTGTGCCGTTTTTCAAGAAGGGAAGCACGCCCTGATGTTGCGTTCTTCACGGAAGAAAAGCCTTTAAACGCAAAGGTCGCAAAGCAAGGCGCTAAGGTCGCAAAGAAACCCGGGCGTCGCCGTTACAATGCATGCGTGCCCTTCGCGATCCGGGACTTCAAAGCCGAAGATTTTGAAACTCTGTGGCGCATGGACCAGGAATGTTTCCCACCGGGGATCTCGTATTCGCGGCAGGAACTGAAGGTCTACATGCGGCGGAAGGGGTCGTTCACGCTGGTGGCCGCTGATGAAGACGGTACCATTGGAGGCTTCCTGGTGGCGTATGCCGGGCTGACAGGGCACATCATCACGATCGACGTGGCGCCGGGCGCCCGCCGTTCGGGCGTTGGGTCGCTGCTGCTGCGGGCAGCCGAAGAGCGGCTTCGCCAGACGGGATCGCATGCGGTGGGCCTCGAGGCCGCGGTCGATAACCTCACGGCGCTGTCCTTCTACAAACGCCACGGCTACAGCGTGATCCGGACGTGGCCTCGCTACTACTCCAACGGCGTAGACGCGCTGGTGCTGAAAAAAGAGCTGGCGCCGGCGCACCTGTCTCACCGCAAATAGCTGATGCATATCCATTTGCGCTTTGGCTCCCACGCCAGATACCCTTCCAGGGATGAGAGTCGCCATTCAGGGAGAGCTGGGCTCGTTCAGTCACGAGGCGGCGGAGAAGATGCTGCAGCGGTGCGCGGTGGTGCCTTGTGCGAGGTCCGTGGAAGTGTTCGACCGCGTGGAGCGAGGGTCAGTGGGCGCGGCGGTGATTCCGATCGAGAACACGCTCGCGGGAACCGTAGCCGAACATGCCGACCTGTTGGTTTCGCGCGGCGTGTTCATTCAAGCGGAATTTCTGTTGCGCATTGTTCACAACGTGATCGCCGCGCCGGGCGTGCCGATGCGGTCACTGCGGCGGGTGCTTTCGCATCCGGTGGCGCTCGATCAGTGCCGCGACTTTTTTCGAAAGCATCCGCAAATCGAGCCGGTGCCGTTCTACGACACGGCTGGCAGCGTGAAGCACGTAATCGCGAACCAGATGAAGGACGCGGCCGGAATCGCGGGGCGACAGGCGGCGCGGGAATATTCGGGGAACATTCTGCAGGCCGGCATCGAAGACGACAAGCGCAACTTCACGCGCTTCTTTCTGATCCGCAAGCTGGACCCGGACTGGACGAAAAAAGAGCCACGGGTCGCAGGGGAGGAGGAGCAGGGCGCCCGACGTTGAGTGGCGATTATCATCGCCTGATTCCACGGGGCGCGAACAAGACTTCCATCGCGTTTCAGGTGAAGAATACGCCGGGCGCGCTTTTCAAATCGCTCAGCGTGTTTGCGCTGCGCGACATCAGCTTGAGCAAGATCGAGTCGCGTCCCATGCGCGGGCGGCCGTGGGAGTACGTTTTCTACGTGGACTTCCTGCGGGGTGACGATGAACCGGCGCGCAACGCCCTGCGGCATCTGGGCGAGGTCGCCGAGTTCGTGAAGGTGCTGGGGATTTATCCAGCGGCATGAGCTGTGCGGACATAGGTAGACGCTGGAAATTCGCCCGCTTCGCAAAGAAACCGCTCAGGTACTGCGTCACATGCAGTTGTGACGGCGCTCACATTCGACTCGAACGCACCCTCCTAGACTTACTTCTGGGCCCGCTGCGTTTTCTTCGGGGCAACCACGGAATCATCTCAATCTTTAGGAGGGTCTTTATGCGTTCGATGAAAGTGATGGGCATTTTCCTGTGCGTGGCGCTGTTCGCTTCCCTGGCGATTGCCGGGCCTAACAGCATGGGAATCCGCGATGTGAGCAAGGTGACGTTTGTTGCGCCGATGCTGGTAGGAACCACAGTTCTGCCGGCGGGGGATTACGTTGTTCGCCACACCATGGAAGGGCAGGACCACATCATGGTGTTCGAGAAGGCTCAAGGCAAGACGCTGGAGTGAAAGTAAAATGCACGCTGGTTCCGCTGGCCCAGAAGGCAGTGCACGACGAGACGATCTACACGCTGAATACGAAGAACGAAAGAGTTCTGCAGGAGTTGGTGTTCCGCGGTGACACTTCCAAGCACGTGTTCTAGATCGCGAACGTTCTGAAGTCTGGAGCGCGGATCTGCTGACACTGTGACGGACGCCGTGGCGCGATGGTGGCGACGACGGCGCTCAGGGTGCTTTGTTGACCCTATCATTCGAGTCCCCTGCGGCCTGAGAATCAGCGGCGCAGGGGGCTTGTAGTGCCCTTTCTCAATTTAGTGCTTGGCAACCGAGCACTCTCCGCGTTAGCCTCTGCACCTTAGGCACGATGCCGCGCGCGCCGTTAAAGGAATAGAATTCAAGCTCTTGCGGAAATCCCAGGGGAGGGCCTTGAAACCTTTCCTGGGGGAGTATCATCTAAACTTGAGCGAGTTACACTCAAGGAGAAATATGAGCCAGCAGCCTCCCGTCGAGCGCACTGCTAAGAGTAAGGAAACAAACGAACAAAAGGCCCTTCCGGTTCTTCCGGTAAGGGATACGGTGCTATTCCCGCACGCGGTTTTGCCGCTGACGGTGGGGAGGGAGAGTTCCGTCCAACTGATTAACTCCCTCGGGGAAGACAAGACGATTATTGTGGTGGCGCAGCGCGAAGCGCGCGTGGACTCCCCGCAACCGAGCGACCTCTATACGGTGGGGACGTCTGCGGTGGTGCACAAAGTCGTCAAGATGCCCAACCAGAGCCTGTTTGTATTTGCCGAGGGGCTGGAGCGGGTGCACTTGGGCGAGTTTACGCAGTTAGCGCCGTTCATGAACGCGCATTACGTGGTGATGCCGGAGAGCACGACGCCGGTAGTGGCGACGTCAGAGGTGGAGGCGCTGCAGCGCAATGTGCTGACGCTCTTCCAGCAGATCGTGGCCGGTTCGCCGACCCTGTCGGATGAACTCTCGACCGTGGCGATGAATATTGACGAACCGGGCCGACTAGTGGACTTCATCGCGTCGTCGCTGCCGTCGCTGTCGACGCCCGACAAGCAGGACACACTGGAGACGCTCGACATTCACGTGCGTCTGGAGAAAATCAACCAGCATCTGGCGAAGGAACTCGAAGTCCAGCAGTTGCGCAACAAGATTCAGAGCGAAGTGCAGGACCGCGTGCAGCAGACGCAGCGCGAGTACTATCTGCGCGAACAGATGAAGGCCATTCAGAAAGAACTGGGCGAGCAGGACGAGGGCCAGCGCGACGTTGAAGATCTGAAGAAGAAGATTGAAGAAGCGGGCATGCCCGATGAAGTGAAAAAAGAGGCGCTCAAGGAATTGGGACGCCTGTCTCGCATGTCGCCGATGGCGGCGGACTATTCGCTCACGCGCAACTACATCGAGTGGCTGGCGGTATTGCCCTGGGCAAAAACGTCAGGCCAGGAGATTGAAATTCCCAAGGCCAAGGAAATTCTGGACGCGGATCACTACGACCTGGAGAAGGTGAAGGACCGCATTCTCGACTATCTCTCGGTGCGACGGCTGAAGCCGAACATGAAAGGGCCAATTCTGTGCTTCGTGGGGCCCCCGGGTGTGGGTAAAACTTCGCTGGGAAAATCGATTGCCCGGGCGCTGGGGCGGAAGTTTACGCGGCTCTCGCTGGGTGGCGTACACGATGAAGCTGAAATTCGCGGCCATCGCCGCACGTATATCGGCGCATTGCCGGGGCAGATCATTCAAGGCATTCGGCGCGCCGAGACCAAGGATCCAGTGTTCATGCTCGACGAAATCGATAAGGTCGGGCGCGATTTCCGCGGCGACCCGGCTTCGGCATTGCTCGAAGCGCTCGATCCCGAGCAGAACGCGACGTTCCGCGACAACTATCTCGACGTGACGTTCGATCTGTCGAAAGTGTTGTTCATCACGACGGCGAACATGCTGGATCCAATTGCGGAGCCGCTCCGCGACCGCATGGAGATCATCGAACTGCAGGGCTACAGCGAGGAAGAAAAAGTTCACATCGCGTTCCGCTATCTGATTCCGCGGCAGATTGACGAAAACGGGATCACGACGGAACAGATTGAGTTTCCCGAAGAGGGGGTTCGCTACGCCATCCGGCACTACACGCGGGAAGCGGGAGTGCGGAGTCTGGAGCGGACGATCGGCACGATTTGCCGCAAGCAGGCACGGCGACTGGCCGAAGGCAAGACGAAGAAGCTGATCGTTACCAAAGAAGTCATTCAGGAATTTCTCGGGGGCATCAAGGTTCGCAGCGAAGGAGAAATTGCGGAGCGGACGGAGAGGCCTGGCGTGGCGGTGGGACTGGCCTGGACGCCGTCTGGCGGCGACGTGCTGTTCGTCGAAGCCAACGCGATGAAAGGCAAGGGCGGGTTCACCATGACCGGGCAGATTGGCCAGGTCATGCAGGAATCCATGCAAGCGGCGCTGACCTGGGTGCGGTCCAATGCGGAGCGGTTAGGTGTGGCCGAAGATTTCTTCGCCAATCACGACATCCACATTCACGTACCGGCGGGCGCGATTCCGAAAGATGGGCCTTCGGCGGGCGTGACCATGGCGACGGCCCTGGTTTCGCTGCTGACCAAGAGGCGGATCACTCCGCTGCTGGCGATGACGGGCGAAATCACATTGAGTGGCAACGTGCTTCCGGTTGGCGGGATTAAAGAGAAAGTACTTGCCGCCAAGCGAGCCGGAGTCACCGCTGTGATCCTGCCCGCGGAAAACAGGATGAACCTCGAGGAGGACCTCACGCCCGAGCAGCGCGAGAATCTGGATGTTCATTATGTGAAGACGATCGACGAGGCTCTGCGGATTTCGCTGCCGGGAGTCGCGGAATCGGCGGCAGAAAAGATTGTCGCCACGTCAGCGGTCAAGGCCCCAGAAGCGGTGCACGAGAAGGTGCTGACGCGGGCGTGAAGTGTTCTGCTTACGCGATGGCCAGCCTCACGAGCTGGCCATTTTTCTTGCGCGAAAACTGCTGGAGCTTATGAGCGCGGAGTTTACAAGTTCCGGCAGAGGGGGATGATGAAACATGGATTTGACGCCTGGCTAATCAGTCTTGCTTGGCACGAACCGTTCGAGGGGGTTAATCCGGACAGGAGTAAGTCGGCGATTCAGCCAACCCTCCGGGATCGAGAGCCCCGCCGAGAACGTGAACATCGCGAACCCGTAGATAGGAAAATGAAAATGCCCACGGGCCCGAGCTATGAGGCAGAGGACGACGCCGATTCCCCAGCCCACCCAACGCAGGATTTTCAGCCACCGCAATATCGGAAGTGCGTCAATGGGTCGCCGCCGGGAAGCCCCATAGAGTGTGAGCCAAATGATAAGGGGTAGGACGCTGAGAACTGAGAAGATTCCAATCGCAAGAAACTTAGAGGAATAGAACTTCATTGCCTGTTTCCGCTCTGCCCACTACGTGGAACAGTCTACACCCGTAGTTGAGGAAACCGGCGTGTTCTCTCAGAACCGTGTTGACAGCCCGAAAGATCGAGCATTTGCCGCCATTTCAGTCCCCTGAGAGTACTACTACGTTGATGGGCAGAACCGGGGAATACACCCGTGCGAAGTATCATTGAGGCTTCGCGATATACACTAATCATCGCAAAACTATGCGTGTACGCGTTCTCTTTTTCGGGATGTTGAAGGATGTGGCGGGCAAGGCTTCCGACGAGGTCGAACTGGCGGAGGGCGCGACTGTGCGGGCTTTGCTGGCGCATTATGAATCGCGGATGCCGCGGCTGAAGGACTCTTTGCCGGCGCTGGCATTGGCGGTGAATCAGGAGTATGCGGGTGTGGATACGACTCTCAAAACAGGGGACGAAGTTGCGCTTCTTCCTCCGGTCAGTGGAGGGTCGGGAGATTTGGCGGACGAGGCGCCCACAGGGCACCTGGCGCGACACCGGCGCTGCGTTCAAATCGTGCGCGAACCGATCCACACCGAGCGAATGCTCTCCCAGCTTAAGCGTGGGGAGGATGGGGCGGCTCTTGTATTTGAAGGCATCGTTCGGACCCAAACTCGAGGGCGGAAGACGCTCTATCTCGACTACGAAGCCTACGAAGAGATGGCGCTGGCACAGATGGAGTCGCTGGCGAAAGAGGCTCTGCGCCAGTTCAAGATTCGCGATGTGGCCCTGGTGCACCGGCTGGGGCGGCTCGAGATCGGCGAGACCAGCGTGCTGATTGCTGTGGCCTCGGCCCATCGCGCCGCGGCCTTCGATGCCTGCCGGTGGCTGATTGATACGCTGAAGCGTGTCGTTCCCATCTGGAAAAAGGAATATTTCGAGGACGGCGCGGTGTGGGCGGACGGCGAACCGTTTCCCGCGGAAATTCCCCGCGCAAATTCTTCCGGCGAAGGCAGCCCGACCACAGGTCCGGCATCTAAGTGAACGGCGTGCGCCGCCCGACGCTTTAGACGGGGTAAGGGACATCGGCAAGCGGTGGCAAATTGCGGTCTGAAGCCGGGGACGCCGACTTCGCAAGGTATAATTCCATCATTCGATGAGAAAACCCGCCACGCGTGTGCTCACAGTAGGCCTGCTCATCGTTTGCTTCTTTTGGTGCGGCCTGTGGGCGCAAACGGGAGCAATCCAACAAAACCCGGCCAAGCCCGAGGGCAAGCCTGACAGCCAGTCCGATCCGGCGACCACGGTCAAGGTTGACGTCAAGCTGGTCAACGTATTCGTGACCGTGACCGATGCGCACGGCGCTCCGATTGGCGGCCTCACGAAAGACAATTTCGTGGTCAAGGAAGACGGGCACGAGCAGAAGGTCGCGGTGTTCGACAAGGAATCGGCGGTGCCGCTATCGATCGCGCTGGCGATTGACACCAGTCTCAGCACGCGACACGACATGCCGCTGGAGCAAGCCTCGGCGAAGCGGTTTGTGCATACCATTCTGCGCCCGGTTGACGCTCTCGCTGTTTACGGCTTCAGCGAGGTGGTAAACGAAGCGACCCGGGGATTCACGCCGGATGTGGAGGCGATCGACAAAGGAATCGACCACATCCGAGTAGGCGCGGCCACAGCGCTGTATGACGCGATTTACCTGGTGTCGAGGTCGCTCGACAAGCGGAAGGGCCGCAAGGTGATTGTGCTCATCACCGACGGCGGCGATACGATCAGCAAGGTGGACTACAAAGAAGCGGTGCGCGCCGCCGAAGAAGCCGAGGCGCTGGTCTATTCGATCATCATCGTGCCGATTGAAAACAGCGCGGGCCGGGAGACCGGAGGGGAGCACGCGCTGATCCAGCTCTCGGAAGACACGGGAGGCAAATACTATTACGCGACTTCGATGGCGCAACTCGATGACGCGTTCCGTAAAATCAGCGACGAGCTGCGGACGCAGTATTTGCTGGCTTACTATCCTTCGCAGCACACTTCGTTCTCAGAATTCCGCCGGATCGAGGTCAAGACGGTGGGAACGGCCGATGCTGCCGATTACCGCGTCCGTCACCGCGCAGGCTATTACACGGTGAAATCAGATTTCTGAAGGCCACGGCGCCTGCAATCGGAATTCCGGGCGCGAAGAACAGTGTCGTGCCGCGACGTGGCCGGCTTTGCCACAAAACATCCGTATGTGATTATCTGGTAGCAACGAAAAGAAAGGTGGACGATGCTGAATCTTAATTCCGGCACCCCCAGCAAGCGGCTGAGCCGAATGGCCTTATTTATTTTTTGCGGGATGTTGCTGTGCTCTCTCGTGCTGCTGGGGCAGTCAACCGTGGGGACGGGCAGCATTCGGGGAGCGGTGACCGATCCAACGAACGCGGTGCTCGCCGGTGCGAAAGTGACCTTTGTCAACAAAGCTACGGCCGGCGTCGTACGATGGCAGACTTCGACGGAGGGGAGCTTTTCCTCAGGCCCGTTGATGCCCGGGAATTATACGTTGCGGGTGGAAGTCAAGGGCTTCAAGACCGCCGAGATTTCGATGATAGTGCGGGTTGGGATTGCCTCATTCGCCAGTGTCAAAATGCAAGTCGGGCCGGAAAGCCCGGCTGTAATCAGTGACGCAGGGGAGCCGCTGCTGAATACCGAGCAGGCGACGGTGCAAGGCGTGCTGCCAGGGAGGCAGATCGAAAATCTGCCGGTCAGCGGGCGCAGCCTGTTCGACTTTGCGCAACTCGATCCCGGCGTGCAAGTGCAGGATAGCGGGAGCCTTCTACCGGGCAAGAATGGTTTCTCGTCGATTTCATTTCTGGGGCGATATGGCCGCGCGGCTCGAGTGGAGGTGGACGGAGTAGACGCCTCGGATGAGATTTTCGGAGGCACGACGCAGAATATTGCGGGCAGCGCGATCCAGGAGTTCAATCTCTCTCATGCGGCGCTTGATCTCGCGACAGAATTGGGCTCGACTGGCACGGTGAGCGTCATCACTCGGTCGGGCGGCAACGCGCTCCATGGGGAGGGCTTTGGGTTCTTCCGAGGACACCAGGGAGGGGCATCTTTGCCGGGTGCTGAGGGGCTGCCGTTCCAGCAGGAACAGTTTGGCGGACGGGTGGGCGGGGCTCTGGTCAAAGACAAGATTTTCGGGTTTCTCGATGTGCAGCGCATGCACCAGAACGTGACTGCGGCCATACCTTTCGCCGCACCGTTTAATGAGTTGGGCACCACGCTGGCGGAGCCTTTTCGCGAATGGCAGGCCGATGGCCGGCTGGATTGGCAGCGTCACGACAACGCCCACGCGTTCTATCGTTTCAATTTTGACGAGAGCAGCCAGATCCGTCCCTTCGGCGCGACCAGTTCTCTCCAGGCGTTCAACACCGAGAGCCACACGCCCTCGCAGACTCTTGGCTATGACTTCAATACCGGGCTCTACACTCACAGCATTCGCTTCGGGTACTCAAGATTCTGGACCGGAACCACCGACAGTACAGCGGGACTGGCGGCGGGAGTGGACAATCCCATCCCCGGAGTGGGAATTAACGTAGGAGCGCCGGTCCAGGGGAATTGCGCGCTCAGCGGCGGCGGTGCATATTGCGGCGGCCCGAGCGGGCTGGCGCCGCGAACCACCGTTCAGTCGAATTACGAATTGAGGTACGACGGCAGCCGGTTGGTGGGAAACCACATCTTCCGCTACGGCGCGGTGTGGAATCGCATGCAGGGGGCGGTCTCCGCGGCGAAAGACAGCAATCCTCAGGTGGGGACGACGAGCATTTGCTTGCCGGCTTCAACGCCTTTGAATTGCGTCACCAGCGCAGACCCCACCTCGTATCAAGCGGACTTCCTGTTCATGGGAAATGGAATTGGCTTCGCTACCGCTAAGTCGGCATTCGGCTATGCGGGCGGGGGACTCGAACCGGACAATCGCATCGAAGCCTATCTTGGCGATGCGTGGAAGGTAAAACCCAACTTTACGCTCAGCTACGGGCTGCGCTACGTGCACGATACGGGACGTTTGGATAGCAGCCTGGGCACAACGCCTGCGCTGAACAGTTGGTCACCGGGCCTGGGCAATGCCATACGCAACCCAGGGAATAACGTGGCGCCTCAGATCGGCTTTGCCTGGGACGCAGGGAACACGGGCAAGACTTTCATCCGCGGTGGGGCGGGTCTTTACTATGAGACCTCGCTATGGAACAACACTCTGTTCGACAGCCCCGCGCGCCTGAAACAGGGCAACCTTGGCTACGCGCCGGAGATTTGTTCTTCGGGCAATCCCACGCCGTTTGCATGGCCGACCAATCCGGGTCTGGTGGGCGCGCAGGTTGCGGGAGGCGCGGGAGTCGTAGTGGCCGGCGTCAATCAGGTTCAGCCGACGTTTTGCGGAGGAACCATTTCTGCTGTCGCGGCCGACATCCTGGCGTTGAGCAACGCTTTCAAAGCCGCTGCGGCGGCGAACGGTGCGTCTCAAGCCAACACAAGCTATGTCGGCACGTCGCTGAATGTCTCGAACGCCGCAGGGCTGGCGGTGTTCGATCCGAACTACCGGACTCCGCGGTCGTGGCAATTGAACCTCGGCTTTCAACATGAGATCGAGCCGGGGCTGGTGTTCAGCGCAGACTACATCCGCAACATTGGAGAGCATTACCTGATCGGGATCGATCAAAATCACAGCGGGGCGGCGCGTTCCTACAATTTGGCGAACGCACTCAGCGCTCGTGACGCAGCACAGCTGGCGCATGGCTGCCTGGCCGGAATCGGGCAAGGGGGCTGCATGGTTGAAAACCTGGGCCAGGCCGGAGCCCAGGCTGCGTACTCCTCCGCGGGCATGGATTCGAACATAGCGGTTGCGGCCGGAGCTCCGTGTCCGGCGTGCGCGTTCCCCGGCATTACTCCCAACGGGTCGAACAACAACGGCGCAGGCTCCGGAAATGGTTCGCTCGGTGCGCTCGATATGCTGGAACCGGTGGGTCGGTCACTTTACAGCGGATACCACGTCAAGCTGGTACAGACGGTCTCGAAGCCGTGGTGGGGTTGGGTAAAGGCGGCGAATTTTCAGTTTTCCTACACCTATTCGAAGTTCAGCAGCCAGGCGCAGGACCAGGACTACGTAAACCTCGCGACCAACAACGACAACGTGCTGGAGTTTACCGGACCCAACGCGATGGATCGCAAGCACCAGGTTTCCTTTGGCGGCACGTTCGAACTGCCATTCTTTACGCGCGTGAGTTTGATGGGACATTTCTACAGTCCGCTGCCGCAGACGCTGCAACTGCCGCAACTGACCAATGGCGGAGAGATTTTTGCGACGGACTGGCTGGGGTCAGGGCTTGGTTCGGGAGCGCCACCTGAACCGCTTCCGGGTACTGGGGTCGGCCAGTTCATGCGCGGCACCGACGTCGCGGATCTGGTGAATGTGATCAGCAAATACAACACCCATTTTGCGGGCAGTCTGACGCCGGCGGGACACTGCCTTGTGGCTGACGGCCTGTGTCCGGGGGCTGCACCGATCGCGGTGATGACTCAGAGCGATATGCAGTCGCTGGGCTGGGTCATGCCGCAGATTGCTTCGGTTGCCCCCGATTCGCAAAACCTGCCGTGGTTCAAGTCATTGGATGTGAAAGCGGCGTGGCCAATCAAAATCGGGGATCACCTCACGGTGGAACCGAGTGTGAGCGCCTTCAATGTGCTCAACATCGCTAATTTTGCCCTGCCGGGCAACGTGCCGCTAGGCTCGTTGCTGCCCGGAGGAACGAACGCCACGCTGGGTCCGAATTCCGTGGGTGGCGTGACGGGTCCGGGACTGAGGCCGTTTCGAGCGGGTTTCCAGTCTGGAACTTATTCTCTTGGCGCCCCGCGCCAGTTGGAGTTTGGGCTGCGGGTGCAGTTCTAAGCGGTGGCGCATTTATTCGGCCGTGGCCTCCGCGTCACCGCTTTTTTGAGTTTCGTGCTCGCTGTGTGAATGCCGGCTTTGGATGGCTGATGCAGTTTGGCTTGCGCGCGGGGCCGGATGAGAGGGAGGTCCTTCGCTGCGCTGAAGGGCGCTGCGCTCAGGATGACACCGCATGACACCGCTTTTTGAGAACGCTTCTTGAGTACGACGCACTGCACCACTGACTTTGGAGCCCTGTAAGGTCCGCGAGTGTTTGTGTACAATGCCTGCATGCCTTTCCACGCATCAGCCGGAAATCCCAACGCCGCCAAGCGCAGCCGGACACCTCCTCCGGAAGACACGTTCGAGGAGGCCGCCTTCCTGAAAGCCCTTGGTGAGAAGCAGAAGTCGGTCTCCGTCAAGCTGATGGACGGCCAGACGGTGCGGGGCTGGATCGAATATTACGACAAGAACATGGTGCGTCTGACGCGCGAAGGCGCGCCCAACCTGTTCATCTTCAAGCACGAGATCATGTACATCGCCGAGGATGGCGGAAGAAAGAAGTAGGCCGGGGCCGGACCTCGGACTTCGGACGTCAGATCCAGTTTGAGGAGGGTTATTGTTGTTCACGACGTTTCGGAAAATTAAGGGCTGAGGTCTGACGCCTGACGCCGAGGTCTGAGGTCCGATGCCTGACGCTACGCCTGGTTCCGCTCCCTTTCTTCCCGCGATGTCGGCCATTGCACGCGAGGCCGGTGCGCTCCTTCTGACGTATTTCCACCAGGGGCTGAAGATCGAGTACAAGGGCGACGCCGATCTAGTGACCGCTGCCGATCGAGCTTCGGAGGTGTTGATCCGCGAGCGTGTCGCCAAGCAATTCCCGACGCATGACGTTTTGGGCGAAGAGCAAGGACTGAGCGACACGGGTAGCGAATACCGCTGGTATGTGGATCCGCTGGATGGCACGACGAACTTCGCGCATGGATATCCTGTGTTTTGCGTTTCCATGGCGCTGGAGCGGCGCGCGCCCGGAGAGCCCGGCAGGCGAATCGCGGGAGTCGTGTACGATCCGACCCGCGATGAACTCTTCACGGCCGAGCAGGGCGGCGGCGCGCAACTGAACGGCAAGGCGATTCGCGTTTCACAAGCCACGCAATTGAAGGAGTGCCTGGTAGCGACGGGTTTCCCCAGCCACAAGCGGCACAAGAATCCGAACATCCACTTCTATCACCAGATCACGCTCCGCACCCACGGCGTGCGGCGCGCGGGATCCGCTGCACTCGATTTGTGCAACATTGCGTGCGGACGGTTTGATGGTTTCTGGGAATTCAATCTCAATCCATGGGATACCGCGGCGGGAGTGTTGATTTTAGAAGAAGCCGGAGGCAAGGCCAGCCGCTTCGACGGATCGCCATTCGAGCTCGACAGCCGCGAGACCCTGGCGTCGAATGGGGTGGTGCACGAGGCGTTGTTGAGGGAATTCAAAGAAATCTTTGCAGGACGCGGGCTTGATCCTCTGCCGGATGCGCGCGAACACAAACGGTAACTAGAAACGGTCTTGGCCCGGGCTAGAGTATGCCTAGACGCGGAGGCGCGAACGCAACATGAACAAAGGTTCGAAGCAGCTGACTGCAGCAGCAGTGGTTCTTGCCGCAATGGCGGTGGCGCTGGCCTTACGCGCTGGTGGGACTGAGGCGCCGGACTCGGCTTACGTGCAGTCGTTTGAAAAGTGGAAGGCCGACCAGACGGACGATTTGAAAGCGAACTGGCTCTCGCTAGCGGGCCTGTTCTGGCTGAAGCCGGGTGCGAACAGCTTCGGTAGCGCTGCGGACAACGCGATCGTGTTTCCCAAGGGCCCGGCGCACGCGGGCGAGTTCGATCTCGAGGGCAAAGAGGTCACGCTCAAACTGCAAGCCAACTCGCCAGCCACGATTGAAGGCAAATCGGCATCCACGGTAAAACTTAACCCGGACACTTCAGAACACGTCACGCGCGTCGAGATGGGCGCCTTGCGCTTCCACGTCATCGTGCGCGGGGAGCGCGTGGGAATTCGCGTGCGCGATACCGACAGTGAGGCTTCGCGCAACTTCAAAGGGATGATGTTTTTTCCGCTCGACTTGAATTATCGCGTCACCGCGATCTGGGTGCCGTCCGAGGGTAAAGCGACCATCGCAGTTCCCAATGTGCTAGGGGATGTGTCGTCGGATCCTTCTCCGGGCACGGCGGTCTTCAAACTGAACGGCCAGGAACTGAAGCTGACCGCGATCGGTGGCGATGCCAAGGCTGGGCTTTTCATCGTTTTCAGCGACTTGACGGCGAAGAGCGATACCTATCCCGGAGGCCGCTTTCTCGACACGCCGCCCGTGGTGAATGGAACCGTGGTTCTCGATTTCAACCGCGCGTACAACCCTCCTTGCGCCGTGACTCCGTACGCCACTTGTCCGCTGGCGCCGAAGGAGAACCGGCTGGCGCTGGCGATTCCGGTGGGGGAGAAATTCGATAAGGCGGCGCACGCCCACCACTGAGCTTCTCCGCGCTCGGGCGCGCTACAATGAACTATGGGGGCGACGGCCTCTCCGGCCGTTGCTGTAACTCAATTTGGTGAGTCAATTCAGTCAGGATTTCGCGTGATCAACTCACTTTTGGAACGCAAGATCGAAAAACGGCCAGACAAAGTCCGGCTGCAAGGACGCATTCTTTTTCTTACCGAAGATCCGGAACTGATCAGGCGGCAACTGGCGGGCGAAGACCTGCCGTGGGATACGAAGAATCCGGCGAACAATCCAAACCTGCGCGATGACATTTCGACCGACGAAATTACCCCGGCGCATTACTGTTTTTATTTTGACGAGACGCTGGGCGAGATTCCATACCTGGGGTTGAAATGCGGGAGCGTGACGCCGATTGGACGCGGCGACGTGAAGCGCGGAGGATTCGTTTGTGCGGTGAGCGGCAAGAGGCGCGGGCAAGGGATCGAGCCGCGAGCAGTCTCCGTATGCCGAGATGTGCGCGGGCATTCGCGTGGTGATTGCCGAGAACATTGAGCGAATCTACAAGCAGAACTGCCAGAATCTGGGGCTGCTGACTTCGACCAACTTCGCGCTGATTGACCGCATTCGGGGCGGGGAAGAGATCGCTTTGAGCGAGTTCACTGCCGGAGAGGATGAGATCACGCGGCAGGTGATCGAGTATGGCGGGCTGTTTCCGTTTAATGTAGCGCGGATGCAGGGGAAGGTGTTTCTGCCGGGGATCAAGAGCGCGGGCGAGTCGTCCGAGCCCCCGCGAGGCATGACTGTGGCCGAGAAGATTTTTGCCCGGCACATGCTTAACGAGAAGGGTGAAGTGGGTGTTCCTTCGGTGAAGCCAGGGGACACCGGGTTTGCCCGCGCCGACCTGCGCTTCAGTCATGAATATGTTACGCCCATGGCCGCGATTTTCTTCGAGCGTTATGTAGGCAAGGACGCGAAGGTCAACGATCCTTCGAGCATCCTGTTCTTCCGCGACCACCTGACGTTTCTGGATGAGGTGATTTCCGAAGAAAAGAAAAAGCTCGGCCTGCTCGATCTGGCGACGCAACTCAAGCTCAAGCAGCAGGATTTCGCGAAGAAACAGGGAATCCGCCTGCATGGCGAGTTGAGCGACCGCAAAGGGTCGGAGGGGATTTGTCATTCGATCGTGCTTGAGAGTTACGCGCTGCCCGGGCAGTTGAATATCGGCTCGGACTCGCACACGCCGCACGTGGGGGCGATCGGCTGCGTGGCATTTGGGATCGGCACCACGGATGTGTTCAATGCGTGGATCACGAAAGATGTGCGGGTGAAGGTGCCGGAGTCGGTGAAGGTCGTGGTGCGGGGCAAGCGGCACCCGAATGTGACGGCGAAAGATTTCATTCTAAAAATTCTGAGCCTCGATTACGTGCGCACGGCAAGGCGCTGGCGAAGGTCATGGAGTATGCGGGCGAGGCCATTGAAGAGTTGAGCGTGGACGAGCGCGCCACGATGACCAACATGGCGGCGGAAATTGGGGGATTCACGGGCATCGTCGTGCCCGACAACAAGGCTGTCGACTTTCTGGTGGAGCGGCGAGGGATGGATCGCGGGAAGGCCGCGGCCATGATCGAAGGCTTGTACAGCGACCCCGGCGCACAGTACGCGCATGTGATTGAGCTCGATGCGACCGACATCACGCCGATGGTGGCGACGCCGGGCGATCCGGGCAACGGGAAATATGTCCGAGAGCTGAATACACCCGTGCCGGTCGAGATCGCCTACGGCGGCACGTGCACTGCGGGCAAGAACGAAGACATGGATATGTACGCGCTCGTGCTTGCCGATGCTTTGAAGCAAGGCAAGCGCGTAGCTCAATCGGTAAAGTTCTACATCCAGTTCGGCTCGCAGGAGACGCGCGACTACTGCCTGCGTTGCGGATATCTTGAAGTGTTCCAGAAATCCGGCGCGCATGTGATCGAGCCCAGTTGCGGAGCCTGCATCAACGCCGGGCCAGGAGTTTCTACGCGTCCCGATCAGGTAGTGATCAGCGCGCAGAACCGAAATTTCCCGGGCCGCAGCGGGCCGGGACAGATGTACCTGGCGTCGCCTTTGACGGTCGCAGCCAGCGCCGTGGCGGGGTATATCGTGGAGTATGAGCCGAGCGAGAAGAAGGAACTGGTTCGGGCGTGAGATTTTCCTCGCGTAGCGCCGCTAACCGTGAACGTGCTCGTGAGTCTGACTCATGCAGGAGGACACCATGAACCGTTCCTGCCTGCTTCTCGTCACCACCATCACCATCAGTTTCGCCCTCGCCGCCGCTGCGTTCCGCGCTTCGATTCCTTCGCCGTCGTCGGCCGGATCGATCACTGCGGCCTCGCCGATGCTGACGCCGCGTTCCGGCCACACTGCGACGCTCCTGCCGAATGGGAAGGTTCTGATCGTCGGAGGCATGCGGCGCAATCAGGATTTCTATAAATCGGCGGAGTTGTACGATCCCGCGACCGGCAAGTTTCAGCCGGCGGGCGAGATGAGTCGTCGGGCGCGTTGGGCACATCGCCGTGCTGCTGCGATCGGGCAAAGTGCTGATCGCGGGCGGATGGGTGGGCATGGGCGGCACAGATTCGGCGGAACTGTATGATCCTGCGACCGGCAGGTTCTCCGTCATCGCGAAGATGACAGCGCGACGAGGCCGGCCGAGCGCGACCTTACTGGCGAATGGCGACGTGCTGCTCGCAGGCGGCGAAACCCGCGACAACAAGGCGGTGGCAACGGCCGAGGTCTTTCACGTTTCAAGCCTTTCGTTCCATGCCACTGGCTCGATGCATCACGCTCGGGTGGCGCAAACCGCAACTCTACTGAACGACGGGCGCGTTCTGATCGCAGGCGGCTATGCAGGCGACATGATCGCGAGCGCAGAGTTGTACGACCCCAAGAGCGGAGCCTTCACCGAGACTGGCAGCCTGGGCGGCGCGCGCGGCAAACATACGGCGGGGCGTTTACCGGACGGAAGAGTGCTGATCGCGGGCGGGTCGGATTCGCGCGGGTGGACGGGAAACCTGAGCAGCGCGGAACTTTACGATCCGCGTACGGGCAAATTCGCGCCCACGTCGCCACTGAACGACAGCCGCTTCAAGCTGCCCGACGAGGCAGTGCAACTCGCTGGGGGTCGGCTTCTGATCGCCGGCGGAAGCAAGCGGGTGGAGATCTACGATCCCGCGACTGGGAAGTTTCTGGTCGCGTCTGGCGAGATGAACGAGAGCTGGCACTACTTGAGCGAAACCGAACTGAGCGACGGAAGCGTTCTGCTGGCGGGAGGCTATCCGAACGGCGACGCATGCACGTCCCAAACTTGGATCTATCGCCCATAACAAGCCATTTTAGAGCCGTTTAGAGGGGCCTGTCGGCGAAGCTGTGCCCGCCGACCCCCACTTCGGCTGATCCCCGTAAGTGGTTGAATTCGGCCAGGTTGGTTGAATTCAACCACCCCAATTTCCGCAACTTTTCTTCCCCGTCCGCGTTCAAATAAGTAAGCGCTTCAGGAGAGAACCAGAAGGCTGAAGGCGCCCAGGATTCGCAATCAGCGGGAACCGAATCCGAAGGGAGAAAGGGGTTCGATATGAGATATCTAAAATACTTGGCTCTGGTGAGCGTTTTGATGCTGCCTCTGGCGTATTCGCAGGCGCAGGTGAGTGTTGGGGTGGGCATCGGTGGGCCAGGCTATGTGGCCGGACCGCCGGTGTGCGAGTACGGCTACTACGGGTACGCTCCCTACGCGTGCGCACCCTACGGGTATTACGATTCAGATTGGTTTGTGGGTGGAATCTTCGTGGGCGCAGGCCCATGGTTTCACGGCCCTGGATGGTTAGGAAGCTGGGGTTGGGCGAATGGCTGGTACGGTCGTCCGTGGTATGGGCATCCGGGTTGGGGTCGCGCCTGGTACGGACGTGAGGGATGGGGCCGCGGAGGTTGGGACCACGGTCGAGGCTTTGCTGGACGTGGATTTGTCGGCGGCGATCGTGGGTTCCACGGTGCTCCCGCCCGCGGTGAATTTCACGGCGGCGGCAACCGAGGCTTTCATGGCGCGCCGTCCGGCGGTGGATTCCGCGGCGGAAGCGGGTTCCATGGTGGCGGCGGGTTCCACGGCGGAGGCGGGTTCCACGGTGGAGGCGGAGGCCATGGTGGCGGGCATCGCTAACCGATTCTGCTCCTGAGTTGAGACGGCCGGCAGCGCCAAGTTGCCGGCCGTTTTCGTTTGCCCGCGACGAGCGAGCGCTGTACCCACGGCCGCATTCTTGCTAGAATGTCCGGTCGCAGCGTCGTCGCGGTAGTAAAATAAAAGCAGAGATTTGAGGAGACTGACACCTTTATGGCCTACGTGATTGCTGAGCCGTGCATTGGCACCAAAGACACCGCATGTGTGGATGCGTGTCCAGTGGATTGCATTCATCCCAAGAAAGATGAGCCCGCCTACGCCACGGCGGAACTGCTCTACATTGACCCGGTGGAGTGCATCGATTGTGGAGCCTGTGTTCCGGTGTGCCCGGTCTCGGCAATCTTCGCGCTCGACGACCTGCCGGAGAAGTGGAACGAATTCACCGCGAAAAACGCCGCGTACTACGGGCGGTAGGAAGCTTTGGCTATTTGCTCTTAGCTCTTGGCCTTGAATCAGTGGCGCGTCCCGGCACGGGGCGCGCCTTCCTGTTTTTGCGGGCGGCGATTCCGCTCGAGTCCTTCTTATCGCTTGTCGGCGTTGCCCAGGATTTCCGCGTCCATGCCGGTGCGCCTTCAGCGCTTCGAGAATCCCGATGTACTAACGTTTGTGTGTCGTCGGCCAGGCTGAGGTTCGCCGCCACTAAAATCAGAATCAGGAGAAGAGCGAGGAAAATTCTTTTCACGGTCTGAAGAGTATATCGAAGGCGAATGGTGGTCATGGGGGGCCGGAGCCTGAAAGGGCCCGTTTCTCGCACGTTCCTGGACGAGAGAGCCTGCCCTGAGCGACACTTCCGCTAGAATCAAGCCGCACTCAAGCCAGCTGTAGGAGGCGAAGCGCATGAAGAAATCCAGGAAAGTTATCGTCTATATCGCAATCAGCGCCGACGGCTACATTGCGCGGCCAGACGGGGACTTCAGTTGGCTGAATCGTCCGCGGGTGAAGGGGGACTATGGGTATGGCACGTTCGTCAAAACGATTGATACGATCCTGTGGGGGCGGAAAACCTACGACATTGTGGTCAAAATGGGGATGCCGGGATACGGGAAGGGAATCAGGCACTACGCTTTTTCCCGGCAGCCGCAAAAATCGCCGTTGCCTGGGTTCGAGTTTGTGACTGAGCCCGTCAAAGCCTTCGCGCAGCGCTTGTGCGCCCAGAAGGGCAAGGATATTTGGATGATGGGTGGGGGCGAAATCATCGCGGCTTTTCTCGACGAGGGAGAAATCGATGAGTTCAGTATTCATGTGATTCCTATTTTTATTGGGGAAGGGATCCCGCTGATCCAGCCGCGGCATCGTTCCATCCCGCTGAAGCTGCTGTCCACTAAAAAGTTTCCCGACGGTGTGGTGCACCTGAACTATCGCGTGCTGCCGAAAACAGCGTGACGATACAACGCGGAGTCCAGTTCCATTCTTTAAGAACGGAATCGCGCTGGGAGCTGACGGCAGAAAGCCCCATCCACTAGAATCAAGCCTTCACCACCGATTCCCATGGCCCTCAGAGAGACGGAAGCGATTGTGCTGCGCAGTTATCCGCTGCGCGAAGCCGATCTGCTGGTCACGCTATTCACGCGCGCTGAGGGCAAAGTGCGCGGCGTGGCGCGGTCGGCCAAAAAGTCGAAGCGGCGCTTCGGCGGGGCACTCGAACCGCTGACTTACGTGCGCGCATTCTATGACGTCCGCGAACGGCAGGAGTTGGCGAGGCTCGATGCGTGCGAGGTTCTGGAATCTCCCCTGGCCTCGGAGGTGAGCTATGCGCGGGCCGTGGCGCTGGGACACATTGCCGAACTGCTCGACGAATTGCTACCCGACCGCGAGGCCAACGACGCCATCTTCCGCCTGACGCTTTCCGTGCTGCATGTGCTGCCAGGGCCGGACATCTGGATGCCAGTGACTTACTTCGAGCTATGGCTGACCCGTCTGGTCGGCTTCTTGCCCGAGCTGACCGAATGCACGGTCTGCGGTCGTAACCTGAACGGCAACCGTGCCTACTACCACGCACTGGCGGATGGCCTGATGTGCCCGGACGACAAGCGGCTGGCGTCGTCAGAGATTTCGAGCGAATCGCGAGCACTGGCGGCGCAGATGTTTCGCGCGCCGGTGGAAAGCTTTGCGGGAGCGGCGTGGCCCAAGGCGCAGGCCGCCGACCTGCGCAAGTTCCTGATCCAGATTCTGCAGCGACACATTGAGAAAAAGCTGGTCACGGCGAGAATGCTGGAGAAGGGCGGGTTTTAGCGTCCCGCCCGTGGTTTCTCGCTTGTTAGTTCTTGTCCCCAAATCCGTGCTTCTGCTTGCATACCTTGCAGAGACGCGCTTCTTCCGTATTATCCACGCGGTGCTGTACTGGCTTCAGCGTGCGCAGGTAGGCGAAGATGGCTTTCAAGTCATCGTCAGTCAGATTGCGGAAGAAGGCCCACGGCATGATATTCGACAGAGGACGGGCCTCGACTGATCCGGTGCGAATGGTGCGGATGAACATCTTTTCGTCGAAGTAGCCGATGCCAGAGGGATCGGGTGTCAGGTTCAGCGAAGCTACGGAGATTACTTTAACGGGATCCGGCCCCCAGGGCCCGGTTAGAACCGTGCCGCCGGCAAAGTCCATCCCCGGAATCGGATTGCCCTGTTCATCGTCCGGTGTGTGGCAGGCAGCGCAGTGTCCCGCATTCACCAGATACTTTCCGTACGCCACGCGATCTGATTTGTCTGTCTCGGCGACAGGCACGGCCGGTGGAAGCGGTTGAAAGAACTTCTTAAATTCATCGGTCATTACGGTTTTTGGCCGCTCGATGTGCACCGGGGCAACGGAGCGGACGTAGACGATCACGGCCGCGAGGTCCTCGTCAGAGAGATTGCGGAAGAACGGATACGGCATGAGCGGGAAAAGGGTCCGCCCATCGTGGCCGATGCCACGGCGCAGAGCGCGAACAAAGTCCGCGTCCTTCCATTTGCCGGCGCCGTACTCGGGATCGGGAGAGATATTCGGCGCCACGATCCGGTTCGGCTCCGGCAGGCCCAGTTCGGCATTCGGGAAGGGAAAGCCTCCGCCTGTCTTGCCGGGGATCGGCAGAGCAGGACGCTTGGTGAAATCGATTTCCGAATGGCAGCCCCAGCATTGCAACAGACCCTCGACCAGGTACCTGCCCCGCGCCAGCCGCTGCGGCGTGCGCGGTATGGTTTCCATGTCCAGAACCGACGTGGCCGGCCCGGCCGCCGAGACTACCGATGTTTTTTGGCTTGTGTTACCGATACAGATCAGGAAAAGCGCAACTACACACGCGGGAATCCTTACGGAAATCCTGTTCCGTTCACTCATGCACGCCCCCAAACGAGCTAGATTGAACGCAAATAGCTATTCAGCCGTTGAGCGGCGCAAGTATACCCCGAGAAATCGCAGGAGCAAGCGGAATTTCTGCGCCAGTTTCCCAAATGGGTGCGCTTCGGGTGTCCGAGGCTGACGGGTGCCGCCCGCTTCCATTACAATCATGGATTAACCTGCTGCGCTCCCACAGCACTGTAGGAATCAGCTCTTAGCCGTTAGCTTTTGGCTCTTACCTTGTTGCCCAGGGACTTGAGCTAAGAGCTAAGAGCCAAAAGCTAAACGCTTGGCCCATGACTTCATCCTCCTCCAAAACGCTCACCTTTCAGGAACTCATCCTGCGACTGCAGGCCTTTTGGGCTGGGCGGGGATGCGTCTTGCAACAGCCGTACGACGTCGAAGTCGGCGCCGGGACGATGGCGCCGGAAACGTTTCTGCGCGTGCTCGGGCCGAAGCCATATAAGGTCGCGTATGTGCAGCCGTCGCGGCGTCCGGCGGACGGGCGTTATGGCGAGAATCCCAACCGCCTGTTCAAGCACTTGCAGTTGCAGGTGATCCTGAAGCCTCCGCCGGAGAATGTGCAGGAGTTGTACCTGGAATCGCTGGGCGCGATTGGCATTGACCTGCGCCAGCACGACATCAAATTCGAAGAAGACAACTGGGAAGCCCCCACGCTGAGTGCATGGGGCGTGGGGTGGCAGGTGATGCTCGATGGGCTGGAGATTACGCAGTTCACGTATTTCCAGCAGTGCGGGGGCGTTGACCTGTTTCCGATTTCCGCGGAGCTGACCTATGGTCTGGAGCGGATTACCGCATTCCTGCAGGATGTGGATTCGATTTACGACATTGTGTGGGCGCGGGATCCGGATACGGGCGCGGTGGTGAAGTATGGCGACGTGCGACTGGCGGACGAGGTTCAGTTCTCCGTCTACAACTTTGAGGAAGCCGACGTCGAAAAAACCTGGAAGCACTTCGATTTGTGCGAGGCCGAGTGCCAAGGGCTGCTGGAGAAGTATGCGGCGCTGGAGCGGGATCAAAATCCCCGCCCGGTCTCTCCAGAAGACGGAGACACAAAGACGGGTCACCCTGACCGGGCACGCTTCCCGCTGCTCGCGGCATACGATCTTTGCCTGAAGTGTTCGCACCTGTTCAATATTCTCGATGCGCGCGGGGCGATTTCCGTCACGGAACGCGTAGGCGTGATTGCGCGAGTTCGTGCCCTGGCTGTTGGGATCGCGAAGGCCTGGGTGAATCAACAGAAAACTGACCAGCCGCCTGCGTCCGAAAAACTTGAAGAGCCTGAGTCGGCTCGCGCGACGAAAGTTAAGAAAGAAGCGCTTTCGCCCGTGGGATCGTAGTGCCGCCGGCGCTACGGGAGAGGGTTTGCACAGGTCGGTTGTGATATCCGTCACATCCCGTACGGTGCGGTTTTTGAGAAACTAGATGGTTTGAAGGCATGCCAGATTTTCTATTAGAGATCGGGTGCGAAGAGATTCCGGCGCGGATGATTGATGCCGCCGAGGTAGAACTCGGCGTCCGTGTCGGCAAGTTGCTACTTGACCAAAAACTCCTTCCGCCGACGGCGACGGTACCGACTATGTCCACTCCGCGTCGGTTAGTTGCGTGGGCAATCGGGATCTCCGCGGTACAGGCCGATGTGGTGGAACAAGTGACCGGGCCCTCGGTTCACGTTGCATATAAAGATGGGCAGCCTACGCCGGAAGCGCACGCGTTCGCCAAAAAGGCTGGCGTGGAGATCTCTCAGCTCGAAAAGGTGACGACTCCAAAAGGCGAGTACGTCTCCGCCAAGGTCACGAAGAAAGGGCGTAGCGCCGCCGAAATTCTGTCCGAATCGCTTCCCAGGGAACTCGCAACAATCTATTGGCCGAAGAATATGTACTGGCGAAAGCCGAACGAGCGGTTTGTGCGTCCGGTGCGGTGGCTGGTGGCGATGCTCGATGGCGAGACGATTCCGCTGGAATTTGACGGCATACGGGCAGGGAACAGTTCGCGCGGCCACCGGATTTTGACCGATGGTCCGGTGTCGATTGCGCGCGCCGGGACGGCTTATGTGGATTCTCTGCGAGCGGCCAAGGTTCTGGGCCGGCCCGAACGCGAGCATCAGATTCGCAAGGCGCTGGATGCGGCGACACGCTCGATTCCCGGCGCCCGCTGGCGTGAAGACAAGGCGTTGCTGGATGCGGTCGTGAACCTGACTGAATTTCCGTCAGTAATTCTGGGCGGGTTTGATGCACAGTTCCTGACGCTACCGGAAGAAGTCCTGGTCACGGTAATGCGCGACCATCAGAAGTACTTCGCATTGGAAGACAGCGGAGGCAAGTTGCTGCCGCACTTTCTGGCGGTGCTCAACACCGACAGCGATCCCCAGGGGCTGATCCGCCACGGCAATGAGCGAGTGCTGCGCGCGCGCTTCAACGATGCGCGCTTTTTCTGGCAGACCGATCAGAAAAAATCGTTGCTGGAGCGACTGGACCTGCTGAAACACGTGACGTTCCAGAAAGGCCTGGGCAGCTATTTCGACAAGACGCGGCGTGTGCAGCGGCTGTGCAGTTGGCTGAGCGAAGTACTCAAGCAGCGCGGCGTGACGGTGCGTCCCGGCGTGATTCACAAGGCGGCGTGCCTGGCGAAGACCGACCTGACCACCGAACTGGTGAAGGAGTTTACCGAACTGCAGGGCATTGTGGGCGGGCTGTACGCGCGGGTGCAGCAACTGGACGAGAATTTGCCAGAAGCCACGCGATTCGCGATTGCCGACACCATTTACGATCACTACAAGCCGGAATCTACCGAAGATGCCGTGCCCCGGTCTCTCGAAGGATCGGTGCTCTCGATCGGCGACAAGGCAGATACCATCGCGGGAATGTTCGCCCTGGGCCTGGTGCCCAGCGGGTCGAAGGATCCATTCGCTTTGAGGAGGCAAGCGAATGCGATTGTGAGAGTGATTGCGGAGAAGAAGTTGCCGCTGCGGCTTGGACGACCTGATGCGCGACGCGCGGGCGGGATACAAAGGTTCCGAAGCGGAGAAGAAATTTGTCGCGGACGAGAAGTTCGCTGGCTCGGTGAGCAGTGTTCTTCCGCGAGCGGATGGAGTTTTATCTCCAGCGACGTGTGCGGGTACGCGTATGACGTGGTAAAAGCCGTGCTGGGCACGGACTCCGACGATGTCGTGGATGCGGTGCAGCGGGCTGAGGCGGTGAAACAAGTGCTGCACTTGCCGGAGTTTCAGGCGATTGGCGCGGCCTGCAAGCGCATGCGGAATATCCTGAGGCAAGCGGAGGAGAAGGGAATCAAGCCAGCGGCTAAGTTCGAGTATTTGCCCGATGCTGCCGCGCGAAGAGAAGACCTTGATGGCGTACATGGAGCAGACCGGGCCTAGAGTCGAGGCTCATCGGGCCAAGAAAGGAATACCTGGAGGCACTCCTGCTGCTTTCGACTGCCCGCGAACCCGTGGACGCATTCTTCGACAAGGTGATGGTCATGGTCGAAGATGAACGTGTGCGGGCGAATCGGTTGGCCCTGCTGCGGACGTTGTTGAAAGAATTCTCTACGATCGCGGATTTTTCGGAGATCGTGACGGAAGGTAAAGTAAGAACCGCTTCGACTCCCGAATGCGCAAGTACTTAAAAGTGACGCGCTACTGCTAGGCTTGATGCGCGGCGCTAACCCGAGACTCAGCACCTGAGCAAACGAAATCTGAATAGAAAAGGACTCATATATGGCGACGATGACTCTCCCCGAAGCTGAAGTGCAGGAAACAAACAAGCCCGGAACGAAATACGTCTACTTTTTCGGCGGCGGCAAGGCCGACGGCAACGGCAAGATGAAAGACGTGTTGGGCGGCAAAGGCGCCGGGCTGGCCGAGATGACCAACGCCGGGCTCCCCGTGCCTCCCGGTTTCACGATTCAAACCGAGGCGTGCCGCGAGTACATGAAAACGGGCGCCGCGTCGAAAGACGTCGACCGCCAGATGGACGAGGCGCTGGCGAAGCTGGAAGCGCTGCAGGGGCAGAAACTGGGCACTGGCGAGAACCCGCTGCTGGTCAGCGTGCGTTCGGGCGCAAAGTTTTCCATGCCCGGAATGATGGACACGATCCTCAATCTCGGGCTGAACGACAAGAGCGTGGAAGCGCTGGCAAAGCGCAGCAACAATCCAAGGTTCGCGGCCGACTCCTACCGGCGCCTGATTCAGATGTTCGGCAACGTTGTGCTCGACATCGAGAAGGCGGCGTTCGACGAGGTGTTCGACGCCAAGAAAAAGCAGAAGAAGACGAAACTCGATACCGATCTCGACGCCAAAGCGCTGCAGGAAGTAATTGTCGAGTACAAAAAGGTGGTCAAGAAGCACGCCAAGCGCGACTTTCCGCAGGACCCGCGCGAACAGCTGGTGCTGGCGCGCGACGCCGTGTTCCGCTCGTGGCAGAACGACCGGGCGAAGCATTATCGCCGCATGAATAACATCGATGACATGCTGGGCACCGCGGTCAACGTGCAGGCGATGGTGTTCGGCAACCTCGGCGACACCAGCGGGATCGGGCGTGGGCTTCACGCGCAATCCCGCGATTGGCACAAAAGAGTTTTACGGCGAATTCCTGATGAATGCGCAGGGCGAGGACGTGGTTTCCGGCGTTCGCACTCCGGTGCCGATTCTCGAACTGCACAAGATCATGCCAAAGGTGTACGACCAGTTGCGCGAGATTACGACGCGGCTGGAAAAGCACTACAAAGACGTGCAGGATTTTGAGTTCACGGTGCAGGACGGCACGCTCTACATGCTGCAGACGCGCAACGGCAAGCGCACCGGGCTGGCCGCGGTGCGGATTGCGATTCAGATGGTGGAAGAAGGCCTGATCACGAAGGAAGAAGCCATCTTCCGCGTCGAACCGAACCAGCTGTATGACTTCCTGGTCCCGCGGTCTGGATGAGAAGAGCACGAAAGTGGAGGTGCTGGCGACGGGATTGCCGGCCTCTCCTGGAGCGGCCGTCGGGCAGATCGTCTTCACCGCAGATGCCGCGGTCGAGATGGCAGGACACGGCAAGAACGTTCCCGTGATTCTGGTGCGCGCGGAAACCACGCCGGAAGACATTCACGGCATGGAAGTCGCGAAGGGCATTCTCACGTCGCGCGGCGGCATGACCAGTCACGCTGCCGTGGTCACGCGTGGCATGGGCAAGTGCTGCGTGGCGGGCGCCGGCGACATTGACGTCAACGAAAAGGCGCGCGAGATGCGGGTGAAGGGCCAGACCTTCAAAGAAGGAGACTGGATCTCACTCGACGGCACGACGGGACGGGTGATTAAAGGAAAGCTGGGCACGCTCGATCCGTCGCCAGATGATCCCGAACTGCAGAAGTTCATGAACTGGGCCGATCCGCACCGCAAGATGAAGGTCCGAGCCAACGCGGATATTCCGCGCGATGCGATTCAGGCGCGGGCGTTTGGCGCGGAAGGCATCGGACTTTGCCGCACCGAGCACATGTTCTTCGGCGAGGATAAGATTCCGCACATGCGCGCCATGATTCTGGCGGACAACGAGAAAGATCGCCGGATTGCACTGAAGAAGTTGCTGCCGCTGCAGCGGAAGGACTTTGACGGAGTCTTCAAGGCGATGGATGGCTTGCCGGTCACGATCCGCACGCTGGATCCGCCGTTGCACGAATTCCTGCCGCGTCGCGAAGATTTGATGGTCGATATCGCGACGCTTTCGCACACCACGGCAAAGCAGAAGAAAGAGCTGGTGACGAAGTACAAAGACTACGGCGCCAAGAGTGTGGGTGATCTGAAGAAGCTCATGCCTGCGCTTCTTGCACGGGTCGAGCAATTGCACGAGTTCAATCCCATGCTCGGGCATCGCGGATGCCGGCTCGGCATCACGTATCCGGAAATTACGGAGATGCAGGCGCGCGCCATTTTCGAAGCGGCCGTCGACTGCACGAAGAAGGGCGTTAAAGTCCTTCCCGAAGTCATGATTCCTTTGGTGGCCACGGTAAAAGAAATGGCGAACCAGGGTGCGATCGTGCGGCGGGTGGCGGACGAAGTCTTCAAAGAGAAGGGAATGAAAGTCGATTACATGGTCGGCACGATGATCGAGTTGCCGCGCGCCGCGCTGGTTGCGGACGAGATCGCCAAAGAGGCGGAGTTCTTCTCGTTCGGTACCAACGATCTGACGCAGACCACGTTCGGCTTCTCGCGCGACGATGTCAACAAGGTGCTGCCGACGTATCTGGCGGAGGGCATTCTGAAACAGGATCCGTTTGCCGCCCTCGATCAGGAAGGCGTCGGACAACTGGTGAAGATGGCGACCGAACGTGGGCGGAAGACTCGTCCGACGTTGAAGGTGGGCATCTGCGGCGAACACGGCGGTGAGCCGTCGTCGGTGGAGTTCTGCTACCGGACCGGTTTGAACTATGTATCGTGCTCACCGTTCCGAGTGCTGACGGCGCGGTTAGCTGCGGCGCAGGCCGCGGCGACTGAGACCCTGAAAGTGGAGGGCGGAAGAACGACGTAGAGATCTAACTACAAGGGGCGCCGGGGTTCACAGAGTAAAACTCTGTGTTTCTCGGTGCCCTCTGTGATTTATTGCACTTTCTGCAAGCGCGCGATCAGCTTTTGCGGAAGGCTCTCTTCCGAATCCGACCAGAGCCGGCGTGAGGTTGCGCGCGTATTCGTTTCGACCTTCTTGGTGAACTCGACCAACTTAGCGACATTGTCGCGAATCTTTGCCTGAGTTTCCTCCGTCAGTTCGACGCCTTCCTGAACGAACAGCGAGTCGAGGCCGAAATCAATTTCGATGTGGCCGTTCATCTGGTGCGCTCCGTCATCAAACTCTTCGCCTTCCACGATGAACCGCACCAGGCTTGGGATCAGGCTCCAGTTGCGGCCGGTCGCGTCGGGCGTCCAGAGATCCCAGTACGCATCGAAGACGTAGGCGTAGTCGTCGTGGATGAGGTCGGCGGCGACTACCATGGCCTCTTCTGGTTTTACGCCGGGAGAGAAACGGCGCTCGAGAAAGCTGGCTTCATTCCAAGAAACAGGCTGCACAGAGGCGTAAGTGACGCCAGGACGCTGCGCGGAAAAAGGGAACTGCTGCAGGACAGCGAAGATGTGCGGCAGCATCGCCGGGCCGTTGAAATCGGGAAACCAGAGGCTGAGATAAAGAGGATCAGGCATGGAGAATCGAAGGCCATCGAGCCTCCCCCTGATATTGTAATGCGGCGAGCAGGAGTATGCCTCCCGAGGGCGACAGGAGTGTGCGTTCTGGTTCCCTTGCGACCAGGAGCGTCGTTGATCTGAATCGAAGCCGCTTCGGTAGAGAGGGTAATCGGCAGAGAGGGTAATGGGCTACTTCAAAGAGCCCTACCGGCAGAGAGGCTCCTTTGACACTGTTTGGTGTGGCTGTTACCATCAAAAGTTCGCGGCACTCCTGCCTCATGATCGTCCCCGTCGTCTAGCCTGGCCTAGGACATCGCCCTTTCACGGCGGTAACACGGGTTCAAATCCCGTCGGGGACGCCAAATCTTATCAACGCTTTACACGGAAACCCCATCTGCATCGCGATACACAGAAAATACACGCTCTTTCGGCCGGATCATGCCCACAACTTTGCTTTGCGCCGCCCGCTTGTCGGGCCCGAGAGCTTGGGTGTAGGTATGCAGCTAGCGCGATGCGGACATGTTCCTTCTGGCGATAGAGGAAAGCGAAGGGAGGCGAGGGGAGGTTGGACCAATTCTTGGCTGCTTTTGTTTTCTTGTAGATCCCCGTGAAGAATGATCCGTGTACAAAGGCACTTCGCTGCTTGTAGAGCTCCTTCAAGTCTTTCTCAATACCGGGAAGCCAAGTACTCAAAAGAACCGCAGAGCGCTTCCGTAGCCTGTACCCAACCTCTGAAGTATCACCCTCCGTAGCCGTGAAGAGTGCCTCAAGAATCGTCGCAAGGTCGGCTGATTCTCTTTGCCAGGTGAAAACCTGTTTGCCGTGCTCATATTGCTGGAGTTCCGAATAGAGTAAGGATGCCACGAAGAGCCGCCATTGCTCCTCTGTCCAACGCGTAACCCGGTCTGCCTGCCAACTGGAATACACGGACTGCGAGATCAAGGCCCGATGAAAGTCGACAAATGCTGTCCTCGAGAACCGCTCGGCCTGGTTCTGGTCGTGGAAGAAAAGCATCGGGTTCTTTGGCTGTCGGGGACGAGAGATGCCAAAGTCGGTCGCATAAAAGGTCGGGCGCACTTGCGACAACCGGCTCACGTCGGCCGTCGAGCTCGCGAACGAGGATCACCTTGGGGGAATTAGTGAATCGACGCATCTCGCGAATCTGGCCGACCAGACGACCGCGCTCGTGCGGTGAGAGTTCTTCCAGGCCGCCTAGTTTGGCTTGAGCCAGAATGGCTTTTTCCACGACCAGACCGCCTTTTCGGATTTCAGCGGTGATAGCAAGGTCCGCGCCGGACCAATGTTCAGCTGCCCCTCTTCCAATTGAGTTGACGTTCGTAGTTTTGAAGACGACCGATCCATCCAAGCCCTCGTACGCAACACCGTCCAACCATCCGCTCACCAAATCGTACACTCTACCTCACGAACATCTCCAAACAAGCAATCTTGGCCGAGACTGCTTGTCTCGGAGTGAAGTCATCTACCCCAACTGCGTAAGACGCAACATTACAAATAGCGTCCTATTTCTCCACTCCGCCTCCTCCGGGTGGACGCCGCTTGGCCGCGGCTCGGACGGGCGTTTCGGACTGCGCCGGTTTCGCGCCAAACCATAAATCAAAAGCGGTTTGTCACGAACCGCGCTTTCCCTCACGCCCTGCCACCTTCCCCCGGCCTCCGTTCTGCCCTTTGCCCCGTTCCGCCTTGTTTTTTCCCGCTGCCGCTCTAGTGAAGAAAAAAACAAGCCGGAAACGGCGCGAAAGGGAAAAACAATGAAGTTAGAAGACATCAAGAACAAAACCAAAGACGCAGTCGATTATCTCGTCCAGTCGCTGGAGTCCGGGCACAGCGAAGTGCTCACCCAATACCTCGGCGCTATGGCACGATTCCATACCTACTCCTTCGGCAATGTGATGTTGATTGCCCGACAAAAACCCGACGCCAGCAACGTGGCCGGAATTCGCACGTGGAACTCGCTTGGCCGCTTCGTCAAACGCGGGGAAAAAGGCATTCTCATTCTGGCTCCCATGGTCGGCAAGAAGCGCACCCAGAACGAAGGTGCGGAGCCGACCGAAGATGCCAAGAGCACCGAGTCCACCCTGTTTGGATTCCGCGCCGTGTACGTGTTCGACATCACCCAGACCGAAGGCAAAGAGCTGCCCACGCTCAACGAAGTCGAGGGCGACGTGAGCGGCTACCGCGAACGGCTGGTGCAGTTTGTCGCCGCGCAAGGCATCGAGCTGAATTATTCCGAGCGGATTGGCCCCGCCAAGGGCTTGTCCCACGGCGGAAAGATCACCCTGCTGCTGGGCATGCACCCCGCCGAGGAATTTTCCACGCTCGTCCATGAGATCGGCCACGAGATGCTCCATCGCGGCGACCGTCGCACCCTCACCACCAAACAGGTCCGCGAAACCGAAGCCGAAGCCGTGGCCTTTGTGGTTTGCCAGTCCGTCGGCCTCCGCACGGGAACCGCATCCGCCGACTACATCCAGCTTTGGCATGGAGACGCCAATCTTCTCCGCGAAAGTCTGGAAGCCGTTCAACAGACCGCTGCCGTGATCCTCGGGGGCATTGCCCCCGAGCCCGCGGCGGCAACCGCAGCCGCATAACCCAAATACAACCGGACTTTTGGTGCTCACGCCCGAGGTGTGCGCCCATGTCCCCCAACGACAAATAAATGACAGGAGAAAAGACGATGCACAGTACAGCAACTGCAGTGAACAACCACGAATATCGCAGCGTTCCCATTACCGCGCTGGCCGAGTCCGCCACCAATCCCCGCAAACGTTTTGACGCCAAGAGCCTTGAAGAACTGGCCGCCTCGTTCAAGACGCAAGGCATTCTGGCCCCTCTTCTGGTACGCGAACTGGAGGAAAGCAAGTACGAGGTCGTCGCCGGGGCGCGTCGCCTCCGGGCGGCGAAACTGGCGGAACTCGCAAACCTCCCCGTCCGCGTGGTCAGGCTGACCGATGCCGAGGCCATCGAAGCGCAGTGCGTGGAAAACCTGCAACGCGAAGACATCCATCCGCTGGAGGAAGCTCTGGGTTTCAAGGCCCTCTTGGAACTCGGGGAGCCTGCCTACACCATCGCCACCATTGCCTTCCGCGCTGGCAAAAGCGAGGCGTATGTCTACGGTCGGA
>CAWFVB010000008.1:0-12514 GCA_963819145.1 uncultured Acidobacteriaceae bacterium | reverse complement strand
GGCTTCGTTCATGAACGCGTGGTGTGCCTCGTAGCGATAGATCTCGAACTCTGATTTCGACTGCTTGAGCGCGGCCTCGAGGTCATTTACCTTGGCGGGTGTGCACCAGTCGTCCTTGTTCGCGAAGTGACAAATCAGGGGAATTTTGATTTTCCTCAAATCGGCGGCTTCGAGGGGCGGAATGCCATAGAAGCATGCGCCAGCGTCCATCTCCGGTACGCGCACCGCCGCCAGGATGGTCAGCGCCCCGCCCATGCAGAAGCCGCCCACGGCCACCTTCTTCGAGGACTGTTTTAGGTACTGCACCGCGCCGCGGGTGTCTTGATCGGCGGCATCGGGGAAGTTGAGGTTCGTCATCAGGTGGTTTGCTTCGTCGGCGGCCTTGGTGACCTTGCCCCGGTAGAGGTCCGGCACGAGCGCACGGTAGCCAGCTTCGGCGAGCCGATCCGCGGTCTTCTTAATCTGATCGTTGAGCCCCCACCATTCCTGAATGACGACAAAGCCGGGCGCGGTTGATCCTGCCTTGGGATGTGCCAGATAGCCAGGGCAGGTCTTTCCATCCGGTCGCCTGAACTGAATCATCTCGCCCATCAGATCTCTCCACTGGATACGGGATTGCCAGCCTCATACTATAACTTGCTGGCTATTTCCGCGGGGCGACGACCGTCACGCGCCAGCTGTGCTTCCACACATGGTCGCTATGGTTGTACAAAAGGCTGCCTGCACCTGTGAAACGCCCCAACCGACAAACCTGAAACCTCTGGTGGGCAAATCTCAACAGAAGGGGCTTCCCGAAGGGCATCCGGATCCAGTCCGGGGTTTCCCGCCGTTTCCGCACAAAAAGCGGAAAGGATGGGGCCCTCAATTGTGGCAATCCATGCTTTAAATCGCAATTCCCGCCGAGCGGTAAATCTCTGTGATGTAGCGCATGTCGCGCAGACCTTCTTCGCCCGGCGATTGTGGCTCCAGCCCATTTTGGATGCAGTGGGAGAAGTGGTCGGCTTCGGCCTGGAAGTGCGAGGGGTCGCGCGCCGGGTTGCGTTCGTCCAGTTGCGTACCTGAATAATCAGCGCGCAGCCGCAGTCCTTCGTAGACGAAGGCCGAATCGACTTCGAGCCAGCCTTTCGATCCATGGACGCGATAGAAGCCTTCCATGTCGGCGCCGTAGGTAGTGTTGCAACTGGCTACGATGCCGGAGGGGAACTTCATTGTCCAGGAGACATTCTCCTCCACTTCATTGAAGCGGCCGTCCCGATCGATGACCGAGGCATTGGCCGCGATGTGCTCCGGCTCCTCGCCGGTCAGGTAGCGGCATGCGTTGAGTGAGTAAATACCCACATCGAAGAGCGGCCCACCGCCGGCGAGTTTCTTGCTGAGCCGCCATTCGCCGGGGGCAATGTTGAAGCCGAAGGAACTCTCGATGGCCTGCACCTGGCCCAGTGCGCCCTCGCGGATGAGCCGGATCGCCTTCAGGTTGGTGGGCTCGTAGTGGCAGCGATAGGCGATCATCAGCTTGACGCGGGCCGCCTTGCAGGCCGCGATCATCCCCTGGGCTTCCGCCACGTTGGTGGACATGGGCTTCTCGCAAAGCACGTGTTTGCCGGCTTTGGCCGCGCGGATCGTGTACTCAGCGTGCATCGAGTTGGGCAGCGCCACATAGACCGCGTCGATGGTTGGGTTGTGCGCGATTTCATCGAAGTTCTCGTAGTTGTAGATGGAGCTTGTCGGAACGCCGTACTCGGCCGCGATCCGCTCCGCTTTGTCGCGATGGCCGCTTACGAGCCCGGTGATCTGGGAGGTGGTGGTGCTGCGCACGGCGGGCATGAAGTGACCAGCGATGCGGCCGAGGCCGATGACGCAGTAGCCGGTCTTTCGAGGAGAGGTCTCGGCATGCAGATTCGGGGCAAACCGGGCTGCCAGGCCGAGCGCGCTCAGCTTGGCGAAGTCTCTACGTGTCAGATTCATGGCGATCGATTCTCGCTTTCGATGTTTCGGGCCGCACCGAATCAAATATAATTATGATACTTTGCGGCTGGTGACACGAACGTTGGTATGGACCCTACAGCATTCGTGAGGCTCACCATTTGTTACGTGACTATTCATCTCAACATCACTAGCTTCGGTTTCACGAAACCGAGCGAGTCGAAAGATCCCTCTCGCCGGCTTGTATACCTCCCGCGGTCGCCAGGCGGGCAATTTCCAGGTATAAATCCGAATGGTGTTTTCTGACTCGTGGGGCAGCAGCTCGTAAAGTCTTTTAACAAGTGACGAGAATCTGAGTCCAGCAGGATGAGTGGCCAATATCTCAAGTGCCGTTTGTACAATACGGTCCTGTGTTGGCTTCTCATTGGACCGACCGGGCTGCGCTCTGGTACGCCCGCGGCTTCTTAGAAAGCCATCGATATCCTTTTCCTCAGAAAGAAAGAACTCCAACACATCAAGATCTTTGTACCTGCATGTCTCGGAAACACTTAGAAGAACGAGATACTCTTCGACCCCGGAGGCCGTTGTCGTCCCTTCAATTACGTCCCGAAGCGCGGCAAATGCCTTCATCGCATGTTCCGCATTATTGTTGTTCCACGGCACGCCATCATAGCCAAGGAAAGTGAAGAGCTTCTTCCGATTCTTCTCAAAGCGCTGCTTGCACTTCGCGGCCACTTCGCTTTGCCACTGCCGGTTGAAAAGCCACTTGTAAAACCGCTTCACTTCGCAAAGATGCTTATGGAGGAAGTGTTTCTTCAGACCATGCCGATCAATCGTATCCACAATCTGTTTGAGCAATGCGCCGAACTGCTGTACTATCTGCCGCACTTCATCGTCGTACGGATTCTTCAACATATCCTCGTTTAGATCGCGCATTAGATGAATCAAGCACTTTTGCTGCGGGCAGTCCATCGAATCGTATGCTGGATAGAAGTCCGAGACCAAGACTCCTTTGAACCCCTTCAGGAGCTTCTGCATGGTCTCCGCCTCGCGGCTCTCGCTGTAAAAGTAGACGACGTCGTCAAAATTGCAGAACACCCAGACGTAACCGCGTTTGCCCTGCGTTACTATCGGAGTCTCGTCAGCGTGAACTAGCGGTCCGTCTACGATCCTCCGGAGCAGCATCTGCCGCGTCTCGTGGTACAGCCTTGCCGCCACCCTCTTCTGTTCACCCACGGAACTGCGGGGCAGAGTGAGACCAAACAGACGGTTCACATGACGCGTTGTCACACGCTGTGGGACGCATAGTTCCACAATTTCGTAAATCAAGAACGCGATTAGATTCCACCCGTACTTCCCGCGACGCCACGTCCGCTCCGGAGGAGAAAGCTCCGCGCTGCAGCGAAGGCAGTCATAGTTGTGGAAGAGATATTTGACGATCCATCTTTTGACGCTTGTCTTTCCGATGTGAAGGTCATACACGATCTTCGATTTTTCGGGTCCTGCTTTTAGTTTCTCACCGCCACACTGGGGGCACCGAGAAGGAGCGGAACAGACAACTACTCTGTTGATGCGGGGCCTGACAGTGCGAGGCACAGTGCGTGAGGCATTGGATCTTCTGCGCCAGCCGCTGTTTCTTACGTAGACTCTGTCGCGTTGATAATCCCAGTGCGCTGCCTCATTAATCTCCTCTAGGATAGGAAGAGAACTGGTGAACTTGCGCCACTTCAACACGTTCTGGACGTCTTCTGAATGTATGCAGACCTCAGTCGCGTCACCGCTCACCGAGCAACGGCCTTGCGCAAAGACCGCGACCCGTTCAACGGCGCGGGTAACCACTTCTAAAGCTTCACAGTCCTCTCGATTGTAGGTGATCAATACTTGCTTGATGGAGGTATCCCTCGTTTCCTCCCATTGTTGTCTCCAGACAAGGGACTGAAGCCCCGACGCGGCAGGGTGCGACCACTGGAACCCAAGGTACCGGGCGACTTCTTTGAGGCGGTTGGAATATGTTGGAAAATAGATCTGGGAATATGTGATCCCCAAGAGATTGATCCCGCGGGTAATGAGTGTGCTGACGTAGGAGGAGTCGGCAGCTAAGTCGGGATATCGGCGCGCGAGTCGCTTGAGGAACGTGGTTTCGTAGGCTCCATAATGAATCAAGACAGGGTTGTCAATGGGTTCTAGAACCCTGAGCAGGGAGCGCCAGATCGTTTCCTCATCACCAATATCATCCGCCCAGAAGCTGTATTGGAGATACGAGGGCTCCTCAGGTATTCGGATGCCGATGAGATAATAAAAGTCGCGATCCGGCATTCCTTCGACATCAAGATAAACTGGTGTTCCCTTGATTGCTAGCTCGGGCTTCCCGACTATATGAATCTTGCGATCTCGAATCGCGAGAGCCTTGAGAGCATGGTGGTACTTCTCTTTGCGTGATGCTAGACGCTTGGGGCGGCGGCGCGGGCGAAAAGTATAGGCAAATTGAGTTACGGTAAATATGCCCTTCGTATTCAGTGTGGTGCGGTCTTTGATGCTGAGGCTATCCAAGAGGCTAAGGTCATCCTTCTCGGTAACTCTCTTCCTGCAATATGTTTCGAACTCGCACTCTGAGCAGTGCTTAATCAGAACGGGGTCTGGTGCGCTGCTCTCGCTGAGCAATGCACGGAGCGTTCCGACGAGAGGCTGTACTTCGTGAATTAAGGTATCAAGCCTGAGATTAAGGACAGCATGTCGCAAACCGTGGATGATCTTTCCCTTGGTCGGCATGTGACCGGAAACCTTCCAGAGAACGAAGGCGTCAAATGCCAGCATGAGCTTGTAATGCTTTGAGATCTTCTCAAATGGGACAAACCGGATCGGCACGTAGGGACTGCGCCCTTTCTGGGCTGGTACTGCCTCCCGTTCGAGAGCATGAACGTGGGATTCGGCATCCTGTGCGGTTATTAGCGGTTGAAGGATGAGCGGATACTTGGCATTTCTTAGATCTTCTGGGCGTGGCGTTCCGACGAAGCAATCGGCCACAGAGGCTGATCGGAGGTAGTCCCGGCAGTTTTTCTGATAGCTTTCAGCGATGTGCCCTTGCCAGTCACTGATTGGATGCGAAGGTTCGCCCGTCCTCGCAGAAGAGAAGGTGAAGTGGGCCTTTGTCCTGCACTTGAGGAACGCGTCGAAATGCTGATCAGAAATCAATACCCCATGATTGCAGTTTAGCTCTTTTGTCGGCTCTCCGCAGGAATTCGCAAGGGCCGCACCGAATCCGACTCGGATGATTGAGGGCAGAATGCAACTCTACAAACGCCTTCGAAGAGAATACGAACACGGGCTTGGAACCATCAGGGGTGTCGCCCAAAAATACAAAGTGCATCGTCGGACCGTTCGGGCGGCACTGAAGAACGCCGTGCCGCCGAGGCGGAAAGTGACTCCACGAGAACGCCCGAAAATGACGTTGGCCATTCCGTTCATCGACGCCATTCTGGAAAAAGACTTTAAGGCACCGTTCAACCAGCGACATACGGCGCATCAGATCTGGGGCCGCATGGAAATCGAGATGCCAGCATGCGGTATTGGGGAATCGACAGTCCCCATCCTGAAGGAAGCCAAAGCTGAGTACGCCAAGCTGCGGTAGCAGGAAAAAATCCTTCTCGTCGCCTGCTGCCTAGCAGCAAACCGTTGTTCACTTATCCCCCATGCTGAATCGCAAAGTTGGGCGACCGCGTGGGCCTTGGGTACCAGAACGAACCCTCCCCGAAACCCCCGTCAGACGCCTCTTTCCAGCCGGACACTGTACCCTAAGTTGTATCCTAACGCCTCGAATTTCGAGCAGAATGAGGCAACGTTGGCAGAATGAGGCAGCATAAAACATTGAAAATACACGCTCGCACGCTGTGGAAACGTTTGTCGATTGCTTTGGCCGATCATGCGAAACCTCAAGTAGCCGCATGTTAGGGTGCCAATGCTTAGAAAGTCAAAGCGTCACTCTGTTCGGTAGTGCCTCAGTTGAGGCACTACCCTCTGTGCGTCACTCTGTTCGGTGGATCGGGGGTGGTTGGTAGCAAACCTGCGAGGTGCTAACATACCGTTTCAACGGAGGAACGCTCTCCGTTAGTCCAGGTTTCGGTTCCGGGTTAATAGTCGGCTACTCTTACCTTACCCGGATTATGGAAGGGTTGCCCGTCAACCGTCCGCGCGCCTATTTTTGCGCTTCTTTTTTCAGGTCCTCGAACCAGTGCGGCACTACATTGATCTGGTTTTCGGTGCCGGGGACGTCGGCCTGGCGCACCGCTACCAGACGTCCATCCGGAGCGACCGTGTAACCCGATGAAACCTTCTTGTCCTCGAACAATAAAACGGGTTTGCTGGGATGCAGCCCGCCTCCAGGCGCAAACTTCACCGACATGACTCGTGTCTTGGACCGGAAAATCAGTTCGTTGCCGGAGGGTGCCCACCGCGGATACTCGCCGCCTTCGGACGAAATCTGCGCGCGTGTATCCGGATCGTTCATCGCTTGCACAAAAACCTCCCGCTGGCCCGATTCGTCGGAAACGTACGCCAGCCATTTTCCATCAGGCGACAGAGCGGCATCGCTCTGGTTAAACTGAGCCACCACCAGTGGACGCACTTTGTGGTCGCCCTCCACGGCAGCGGCGTAGAGATCCCATCCGGTATCCTTGTTCTGGCGGCTGTAGATGACTTCTTTTCCATCCGGAGTCCACCCAAACAGTTCTTTCATTTCGGAACCATCCGTCACCGCGGTTTCCGCTCCCGCGATCCCGTGCTTCACAAAGACTTGTTGGCTGCCGGACTTGGAGGAGTCGTACGCCAGCAACGTGCCGTCGGGAGAAAAAAATGGCCGGTAGTCGTCGCCGCCAAAGCTGGCCCGAGTAAAGGTATCCCGCTCCACATCGTAAACCCATACATCAAAGGTACTGGTCTGCAACACAAGCGGAACTCGTTTTCCGTCGCGCGACATCGACACCATGGCATACGGCTTGACCTCCGGCGTAATGTTCGTTGCCTTCCCAGTGCGATCCATCCACACCAGGTTGCGCGGGGCAGCGCCGAAGGTTCCCGGCTGGAAGACGAGCGTGCCGTTATTCGAAACGTCAAATACGCCATCGCCGTTGGAGGCTCCGGTCTGGACTCCCTCAATCACAGGAATCGGCGTACCTTTTACTTCCAGCCGTTTCGCGTCGAAGCCCACGACAAAGAGCGTTCCATTGCGCGCGTACGCGATCTGTCCGTTGGATAGGTACCGCGCTCCCGTACCGCCCTCGACCAGCACTTTGCGTCTGCCGGAAGCGAACTCAATGGCCTCAATACGGGAGTCATTGAAGGATTTCCCTGTCCAAACTGTAAAGATCAGTCCCGTGCCGCCGGGAAGCACACTGGGCCACAGATGCGCGCGATCGTCCGGCGTCGTTCCCGTTTTCGTGACCTGTCGGGACGCGCCTCCGCTGGCGGAGACAGCATAAATGCCTGCGGTAAACCCGTGGACGTAGTAGATCGTGCCGTCTTCCGTCCACGCGCCACCCGGGAAGGCATACCCATCGATCACCTGCGTCACCCCTCCGCCCCGCAGAGAAACCTTCTTCAGGTGGAAGTCGCTCGTTACGAATCCCAACCATTCTCCATTGGGCGAAAAGAATGGCGTCTGGCCTCCCTCCGTCCCCGGGATGGGCGTCGTCTCGAAAGAACCCAGCTTACGCAGATAAAGTTGCGCCTTCGTGTTTTCGTCGGCGGCCGCGTAGACCACCGTTGAGCCATCCGGAGAAATGGTCACAGGCTCGGACGAGTTGTATACCAGCGTTTTCCCCGGGGGAAGCGTCACCGCGACATGCAGCGGGCTGCCGCTGTCCTGCCGCAACCCTGTGCGCCCTCCCAGATAAGCCGCCAGCAGCAACAGGATCACGCCGGTGCCCAACCAGATGCCACGCTCGCTCTGCTTTCGTGCGGTGCTTTGGGCCGCCGGCGCACTGGCCTGTGATCCTGAAGAGAGAATCCAGTTCAGCTGGCTAGCGACGTCGCTGGCACTCTGCCAGCGTTCCTCGGGATCTTTTGCCAGACATTTCCTGACCACATATTCCAAGGCAACCGGCGTAATGGGTTGGGATTGCGTTATGGGTGGAGGATCGGTCGTCAGGATAGCGGCGATCAAACTCGCCCGGCTCTTTCCGGAGAACGCCGGTTTGCCCGTGACCATCTCGTGGATCAACTCGCCCAAAGCGAAGATGTCGGTACGCGCGTCCGCTTCTTTCCCCTCCAACTGCTCCGGCGCCATGTACTGGAACGTACCGACGATCATGCCTTCGCTGGTCAGCCTGGCCTGCTCCTGGGTCATTTCGGTCAGGGCTTTGGCCAGCGGAGCCGAGGCCGACTGCTTCGCCAGACCAAAGTCCATCAGCTTGGCGCCGCTCTTGGTCAGCATGACGTTGGCGGGCTTCAGATCGCGATGCGTAATTCCCAGCTTGTGGGCCTTTGACAGCGCATCGGCAACCTGGGCGCGTAGCGCAGAGCTTGCTCGGGCGGCAACAGCCCCTTGAGGAGTCGATGTTCGAGCGTCTCGCCTTCCAGGTACTCCATCACCAGAAAGTCGATGCCGTCCTGGTGACCGATGTCATAGAGAGTGCAAATGTGAGGATGCGAGAGCTTGGAGATTGCCTTAGCTTCGCGTTCCAACCGTTGTTTGAGCGAAGCGTCGGACGAAAGATCTGCAGCCAGAACCTTAATCGCAACGTCGCGATCAAGGCGTGAGTCGCGCGCGCGATACACTTCGCCCATGCCACCCGCGCCGAGCGGCGATTCGATTTCGTAGGGGCCAAGTTTGGTGCCAGAGGTTAGAGCCATCCGCGGGCGTAATTATAGCCTGAGCATCGTCTTACGCGCGGAGGCGACAATTCTGGGAGGGTTGTCGGCAACTCGGAAGTTGAAACTGTGACTCGGGGCAAGCCATGAAGCCTAGGCCTCTAGGGACGCGAATGCCACGGTGGAGCATCAATATTTCGGCCTCCCTCATGGGCGCTTCTCAAATGATCACGGAGCCGTGATCCGTTTGTGATCCGTTAGCACTTCTTACCACTGCCTTCCATCGCTTTTACGGTGCCCGCCGTGTTCTCTATGTTATTGAAACTACGTTATAAGCTGAATTCGAATCCCACTCTCTCCGCCATCTTATTCAACATAAACGAGTTAATAGAATTCCAAGACCCACTCTCAGGGACGTGTTTCCTCTTTGGAATGAGTGATATGCAGTTTTGCAGGGCCCCGGTGCGATCCGTTTAAGGCTAAGACCGACTGATTGGGAATCAGTTTTCGAGTGGCAAAGAAAGAATTTTGCAGACCCGGGTAGATGCGTCCGCTTGTGCATCGCCGAACGGTAGAAAGCCAGATTGATTAACGCAATGCGCTTCGAATCTGAACTGCAGCTTACAGCTCGCGAATTGCGGTCACAGGGTTCCGGCGCATCGCTCGATGTGCGGGAAGGTAGCATGCCAGCAATGACATTGCTCCCAGGAGAATGACGACGGAAACGACGGTGACGGGATCGTTGGCTCCGATTCCGTACAAGAGCCGGGCGATGAACCGTGTCAGTCCCAACGCAAACGCCAGTCCCAGCGCCATCCCAATGCCTGTGAGCCACAATCCCTGCAACAGCACGAGTCTCAGCACGTCGACGCGCGAGGCGCCCAGAGCCATTCGTACTCCGAACTCGTGGGTCCGCATTTGAGTCCGATAGGCCACAACTCCGTAGATCCCGGTCACCGCAAGAACCAGCCCGATCAGCGCGAACATCCCCGCCAGGGCGCTCTGTATGACAGCGAAACTGCTCGCCAGCTGGGTACTCTCTCGCATGGGACGCACATCGAAAACCGGCAGCCGTGTATCGATTTCGTGGATGGCGTTCTCCACCGCTGGCGCCATGTCGACCGGATTTCCCTCGGTCTCCACCTGCACGATAGTCTCGTACCCCTCCTGGAAAAAGCTCATATACACCATGGGCTCCGGTGACTCATTCACGAACATATGTGTCGAATTTCTCGCGACGCCGACAACCGTGAAAAGTCTGCCCCATATCCTGAGTCTCTTTCCCAGCGAATCCTGTCCCGGCCAGTATCGCCTCGCCGCAGTCTGATCCACGATGAGTACCCTCGGGGCCCTTTCATCGTCATCCGGCGTAAACTCGCGTCCTTCCAGAATGGGTATATGAAGGGACTCGAAATACCGCGGGGCCACCTCGGCGTGGTACACCTGCAAAGATTCATGGGGGTGTGGCACATACCCTTCCGGATACGCATCCTCGCCCTTGTGGCCTAGGGTCATCGGAATCCAGTCCGTAAGAGACGCAACCTTCACGCCGGGCAATGCCGACACGCGATCAAGTATCTTGTGACGGATCAGCTGTACCTCGTCGTGGCTGTAGCCGGCGATATTCAGTCCCACGGTCGCAGTGAGAATGTGGTCCTGCTCAAATCCGGGATTCGCGCCGGCGAGATTCCGCAGCGTTCGCAGAAGTAGCCCGGAGCACAACAGCAGAGGAAGTGAAAGTGCGATTTGCGCCACTACCAGCCCGCTGAGCAATTTCCGGTTGCGTGAGCCGCCGGAGATGCTTGCAGACTCTGCCTTCAGTACCTCAATGGCCGGCGCGTGGGCCGAACGCCAGGCGGGGAGCGCGCCGCACAGCATGCCGGCCAACAGGGACGACACCGCAATCCCGATCACCACGTTGTGGTCCATGCTCCCGTTCAGGGTGGTAGGACTCGAGCTCGCCCGAAAGAACCATGCGAATGTCTTCGATGTCCACGATGTCAACCCAAGGGCCACGGCTCCTGCGACGATGGAAAGCACAACGCCCTCCAGCACCATTTGCCGCACCAGTTGAATACGATTCGCCCCGAGCGACTGCCGGATCGCAAGCTCACGCCGCCGGGCTACAAACCGCACCAGCGTGAGCGTGGCCACGTTCGCGCAGGTAAGCAACAGCACTAGGCCGGCGAAGGCCAACAGAATGGGCAGCGTCGCCGCCATGTATCCGTTGGCGCCGAATGGCGAACGCCACATGGGATCCAGCGTGATCCGGTTATCGCCGAGATGATCGTCCGGAAACGCCGCGACAATATTGTGCATCACGGTGTCGAGGTCCTGGGCTGCCTGGCCACGGCTCACGCCGGGCCGCAATCTTCCTATTACGTTCAGCCAGACCGCACCACCGCTGCGATGCGTCATCCGCCACGCATCCGTCCCGAGGGGATCAAGCGTTACCCACAGATCATCACGAAGCCCGGGCATTGCTCCGACAACCCCCTCCGGCGCCACGCCGATCACGGTTACAGGATGCCGGGCAATCTCGATCGCTTTGCCCACGATTGCCGGGTCTGCGGCATAACGGGTCTTCCAAAGCGAGTAACCCAGGACCACGTTGGGAACTGGACGTGACTCCTCTTCAGGCAGAAAGAAACGCCCCAGCACCGGCTTGATGCCGAGCACGTCGAAATAATTCGCCGACACGTTCGCAATATAGGTGCGCTCCGGCAGTGCGCCACCGGTCAGCGTGATCCAATCGTGATGATATGCGAGTATTCCGGCGAAGGTGTGGTTCTGTTCGCGCAGATCGCGATAGTCGAGATACGAGAAGGGCGGAGTCGGAGAGAAGTTCCGTTCCCCCCGCTGCAGGCTCACAAGATCGCCCGTGTCCCGCGCGCCAGGAATCGGACGCAACATTGTACCGTCGATCCAACTGAATACGGTGCTGTTGGCGCAAATAGCTACGGCCAGCATCGCCGTCGCGGTGATCGTGAAGCCGGGGCTCTTACGCAGTTGCCGCAACGCATAACGGACGTCCCGGCCTATTTGTTCAAGCCAGCCTCCGCCCCACGTCTGGCGCGTCACATCCTGCACTAGAAGAATGTTTCCAAACTCCCGCACTGCCGCTTGTCGCGCCGCTTCTGCGGTCTCGCCTCGCGCCACCCGATCTGCAATCGCCATCTGCAGGTGGGCATCGATCTCTTCCTGCAATTCGCGGTTTCGCCGCTGAAAACCGAAGCTCGAAAACCACTTCACGACTCACTCTCCTTCGGCTTGACGTACATCACCGACCCAATCGCTTCGACAATCCGCTCCCATCGGCCCAGATCCGTGGCCAACTGCTTTTTCCCCTTGGCTGTGATTCGGTAGTATCGGGCTTTTTGCTTGCTCTCTGACTGCTTCCATTCAGACTGCACCCAGCTCTGACGTTCCAATCGATGGAGAGCCGGATACAGTGATCCGGTCTCCACCTGGAGCACATCTCCGGATTGCAAACGCAAAGCCTGGACAATGCCATATCCATGCTGCGGTCCCCATTGCAGCGTCTGCAGAATGAGCATGTCGAGTGTTCCCTGCAGCAGCTCAATTCGGTTTTTATACGGGTCTTTCTCGTTCATAGATGTAGACACTCTACTCGCGTGGCGGTAGATTGTCTACTCCAGCATCGTAGTGGCACCTCAATTCAGAGCCGTGCTCATAGCAACTCCTCAGATGAGGTCGGAATCCGGCCTGACATTCCGGCCGAAGCAGTCCGCTGTGCTTCCGTTCGAAGATCGACGCCCACGTGGCG
>CAWFVB010000007.1:0-295952 GCA_963819145.1 uncultured Acidobacteriaceae bacterium | reverse complement strand
TTCCTCGGCAAGGAAACTCCTGAGGGATTGGAGCGCTTTCACTTTGCTGCGCTCAAGTTGAGCCGGGGAAAAATGGACAAACTCCTAGAAGAGGTGAGGCTCGCCAACACGGACTGGCGCGATCTGCTTGTGGCCGCTGGCTTCGCTGATTCTGCGGACGCACACAAGGATTGGAAACCCGTTTGATTCGCCACTTGAGTGAAATGGCGATTTCTCGCCAACAACGGTTTGTAGCACTGGCAACCCGTTCGCGTTCACTCTCAGGTTTTGCGCGAGCGCGCGGGCTGCTTTTGCTGGATCACATCACACACTGTTCCGTGATGGCAATCACGGAAACGGGCGTTTCTTGAGCCTAGAGTCCGAAGTGACAACTCCGTAACAACGGTCAAATACTTCATAGGCTCTCCCGGCCTGTGAACCGTCTCGGACAGACTTCCTGGCGATTCATCAGACCTCCGACCGTCCCTGGTTTCAGGAGGTCTCCCATGGCTTCACAGCGCACTCGTAAGGTTGAGGTTTTTCGTCTTGTTTCCCGGTTCATCACAATTCTTGCGGTGATCGGGATGCTCAGAATTCTGATTGCTCCGGCAGTTCTTGCTCAGGGTCCTCAGGCAGGTCAGCGGCATGCAGCACCGGCCAAATCGGCGCGGCAGCATGCTCTCTTCAATTCCTCTGACTCATCCCTTTTCTTGCCAGCAGTAACATACAGCTCTGGGGGCTTTTTGGCCAGCAGCGTGGCGGTCGCTAACCTCAGGGGGGACGGCAACCAGGACTTGGTTGTCGCAAATTGCGCCCCCAGCGGTTCTAGCAATTGTGAGGGCAATGGTTCGGTGGGCGTCTTATTGGGCAAAGGCGACGGCACCTTTCAGACGGTTGTGACCTACCCCTCAGGGGCATGCGACACTCGGTCCGTGGCTGTGGCAGACGTGAACGGCGATGGCAGGATGGACGTAGTGGTAGCGAGTAGCTCCGATAACAGCCACTGTGGGGAGTTCGAGGGCCCCGGCACGATCAGCGTGCTGCTCGGCAACGGGGATGGCACTCTCCAGCCGGCAGTAACCTATAGTTCGGGAGGTTACATGGCCTGGTCTGTGGCGGTCGAAGATCTGAATGGTGATGGCAAGCCAGACCTAATTGTGGCTAATTCCTGTGGGGACAGCAACTGCGATGGTTCCGTGGGCGTGCTGCTCGGCAATGGTGACGGCACCTTCCGCGCCGTGGTGACCTATGCGTCGGGTGGGGCCTTTGTCAGTTCCGTGGCAGCTGCCGATTTGAATGGTGATGGCAAGCCAGACGTGGTCGTTTCCAACAGCGGTTCCAATAGTGTGTCGGTACTGCTGGGCAACGGTGACGGAACCTTCCAGCAAGGAGTGGCCTACAGCTCAGGCGGGGCAACCCCCGAATCGGTAGTGGTGGCGCACGTGAACGGAGACGATAAGTCCGACTTGATAGTGGCGAACTACTTCTCCGGAACGGCAGGTGTCCTGTTGGACAATGGTGACGGCAGCTTCCAATCAGCCCTAACCTACGGCACGGGTGGAGGCACACCCCTTTGGGTGGCAACTGCCGACGTGAACGGTGACGGCAAGCCCGACCTGATTGCAGCCAATTACCTGTCGGGCCTGGTGGGCGTGCTGTTGGGCAACGGCGACGGAACATTCCAGCCAGCCGTCACTTATAGTGCAGCCGAGTATTATCTCACCTCTGTCGCAGTTGCCGATGTGAACGGCGACGGGAAGCCGGACTTGGCGGTTGGAGGCGGCTACTACAACGGAAGTTGGGGTACTGGCTCCGTGGCCGTGCTGCTGAATAACTCTGCCCCTCAAAATCCAACCACGACCGCACTCGCCTCCTCGCTCAGTCCGTCAGTCTATGGGCAGGCGGTCACCTTCACGGCCAAGGTGACATCAAGCTCGGGAACGCCGAGGGGAACGGTCGAAATCCTCAACGGCACAACTTTCGTGGGAAGCGGGACGCTCGTGAGTGGCAGCGCCTCGATCCCAGTTTCCGCACTGCCGACAGGCACGGACTCGATCACTGCGTCGTATCTGGGAGCCAGCGGCTACGCTACCAGCAAGTCCGCGCCGCTCACTCAGACTGTGACCGTGGCCACGACCACGACTTCGCTGGCTTCTTCGATCGACCCCGCAGCCACGAATCAGTCCATTGTCTTCACGGCAACTGTGACCGGCCAATACGGCGGCGGGGCGGGCGGCTCGGTGGTCTTTAACTCGGGGTCGCAGACTTTGGGCACGGCTTCATTGATCGGAAACGTCGCGACGCTGGCCACTTCGTTTTCGGCTCCCGGTACCGATAGCATCACGGCGAAATACAGTGGCGATGCAAACAACACGGGCAGCACGTCAACCAGTTTGACCCAAACGGTGATCGCTTCGACCACGAGCAGCCTCACCTCGGCGCCCAACCCCGCGCTGATCGGCCAGGCCATTACCTTCACGGCCACAGCAAGCTCAACGTCGGGCACGCCACCGAACGGCGAGCTCGTAACCTTTAATAGCGGATCATCGGTCCTTGGCACCGGTTCGTTGAGCGTAGGAACCGCTACGCTGGTCACATCCTCTTTGCCCGCAGGCGTCTTCACCATTACCGCGAGCTATCCAGGCGACGCAACTTTCGCTGCCAGCACCTCGCCCGCGATCAGGCAGGTGGTAGACACGACCACTAAATCCGCAACCTCGACTGCGTTTACCTCCAGCCTCAACCCCTCGATCTACGGACAGAGGGTCACATGGACGGCGACTGTAACAACTTCGGGTCCAGTTCCGCCGACGGGCAAGGTGAACTTTGTCTGGAGTGGCTACAACATCGGGACGGCTACGCTGAACTCCAGCGGTGTAGCCGCTTTCACCCGATCAAACCTCAATGCCGACACCTATCCCTTGATCGCCATCTACGTAGGCGACGCGAACAACCTTCGCAGCACTTCCAGCGTGGTGAACCAAGTCATCACCCAAGCCACGAGTTCGGCCACACTCACCTCGTCGCCGAATCCGTCGAGCTTAGGCGAGGCGGTCACGTTCACCGCAACCATTACCTCGCCCACATTCATCCCAACCGGCCCTGTCACATTCACGGCTGGGAAGACCGTCCTGGGCACGGCGCAACTGAGGGGCGGGAAAGCGAAGTTCACAACCTCCACATTGGCGGTTGGCAAGACTATGGTGAAAGCGACTTATGCCGGATCCTCGGACGTCACCGAGAGTTCAGCCACGATAAAGCAGACGGTGCAATAGGACAGAGGGTTTAACCAACAAGAAATTCTCGATAGATCTCAGTCCTTCAGCAGCCGGTCTTGAGCTTTCGGGAATCGAATCGACAAAACGGCACGCGGGATGCCCTTTCCCGGAGCGCTCCGAGTTTTGACCGGACAACAAAAGATGTGTGCGCCAAAGCCGGCGCGCCAATTACGACGGACCCTATTCCAAAGTTGGTAGTGCTCTGAATTCTGCACCCGCATGTCTGGTGGTCTTTCCTGCCACCGGTGGCTCGACCCTGGGAAAGACCGGCCGTCTTATGTTCACGGATGCCCCGGTAGTGCGGTGATGAAGCAGTTAGGGATGTATTGATGTGATGGGACCACAGGCCGCCGATTCCCGAAAACACGCCCCGTGTCCATTTTCTCAGCTGACGTAATATCTCCATAGCGCTCAAAATGGCAGGACGACGTGTTTTTGAGCGCAATCGCTATTGAACAAAGACCGTCGGGGAGTACGTATGAAAGCAAAGATAATCGCTTATTGGACGGTGACCATCCTAATTGCTCTGGAGACGCTTGTCGGCGGAGTCACCGATCTGGTGCATGGCAAAGCAATCCTGGTGGCCGGGTCCCCTGTCGCTGACATCGTGACTCACCTTGGTTATCCCCTGTATTTCCTGCGGATCATCGGCGTCTGGAAGCTGCTGGGAGGTATCGTTTTGCTGATTCCCGGTTACCCACGGCTGAAGGAATGGGCTTATGCAGGGATCTTCTTCGAGTTGAGTGGCGCGGCCGTTTCGTGGTGGATGCATGAGCACAATATGCGAGAGGCAGTCGCGCCCATGATATTGGCCGTGGTCGCGCTTGTGTCTTGGGCATTGCGACCGCAGCATCGTCTTCTCGGGATTCTCGTTCCGAGATTCAACATCGACGACTAGCTGAGTTAAGGCTTTGATTACGGGAAAACTTAGGCCGAGGCGTCGTCAGTTGGCGAAACATCGGCATTTCACTCATCATGGCTTTACGCGGGGCACTTGAGTGCAATGGCCTTGGTTTCGACAGTTGGGTCGCTACTTGAAACGGGAATGCATGCTCGGCCGATCTCCCTCACCGGACGGCATTCAAGGCAATATAGGCCAAGCCCGCGATCGACACAGCAATGAACAGGTAGGGCCAAAGTTCGAGAGCGCGTCTCAAACCCGATGATGATGAGTGTATTTGCGTTGTAAGTCTCCGCATGACACCCCCCTAAATCGGACAAATTCATGCGCCTACGCTCTGGCGAAAGACGGGGACAGTGAAGACAGCGAGACCCCGGGCTGGCCAGAGTTTGCTCTTAAGCGGCAGAAGTTTTTCCCTTGGTTGTTCCCTCAAGCACCTGCAAGATCCGCAGTGCGTCGTTGAGAGCGCGGCCTTCGTAGTCTGATGGACCGGTTAGTGACATCTGCGGCTCTATCGGCTATCGCAGCTCGTGCTTCGGCGATCCGGTTGGGCAATTTGGTATCGTCGAGTTCTAAAACTGCGGCCTCGTAGAGTTGTTTCCATCTGGCGGTACCTCTGGGAAGGAGATTGGATTGTCCCATAAAACTTGCCCCCCACTTGGCAGAGAAAAACTTTGGGCAAGAGTTAATCAAAGATCGGGCGCTTTGTCGGTACGCTGGCGAACCAACAACAGCAATTTGGAAAAGTCTGTTGTCGGCCAAAATCACCGTTGCACTCATTAACTGGGTTCTGAGAGTGGTTCGGACGAATGTTCCAAACCCATGAGTTTCTTGCCTCGGACTGCTTTCCGGAGCGAGAGTCCGCCGAGTGCTCTAATTTTCGTAACTCTCTGTCAGAGTGGGATTTGCGTGGACCAAGGTTGATTGGTTGCCGAATTGCACGTGTATGTACTCGTGTCAGTGCCTGTGATCCTGTAGTCCGCAAGGAGGACCATGTCATGACAGGCTCCGCCAAATACGCATCGCAGTGGGGCATCGCCTGCTGCATCTGCTCTGGACCCGTCCCACTCGAAACCAGCAAGACCGATGAGCGTGGAAAAGCTGTTCATGAGGAGTGCTACGTCCGTAAGACAATCGCGAGAAGAAGAACGGTCTACGCAATTCAGCTCGTCAAGAACCGGCTCAGTTCAATGGCTGTGCGGTTCCAACTCCGACCCCGCGTAACCGATAACTGTTGAAATATCGCCATAGCACTCATTGTCCCGCAAGAAGGCGAACAGAAAGCGCAAGCTTGTGATAAGGCCTGATTTCGTCAGGTGACAGACGGAACCGGCGGCAGAACTGGGAACAACGAACAGGACCGAGGTGTCAAACCAAGACATGACGAGAAGACCTCTCCCAACAAAGCTCTCGTTGTTCCTGGGCGTAACTGCCCTTTTACTTTACCCAACATCGCAGCTTGCGCAGCAGGCTAATGGCGGTGCATCGCTGAAGCCGTTCGTCGGCACCTGGAAAGGAATCTGTGCCGATGGAGCGGAGTTCATTGTCCTGAAGCTGAGCCAGAGTGGAAGCGAAATGGCCGGTACTGTGAGCATCGCGAATATGAATGGACCTAACGGCAGGTGCGCGGCGGTGATCGACCCTCCAACCGAGGAGCACGCCATGAAGGTTCACGATGCCCAACTGAAAGAAAAAGCCCTGGTGTTCAAAGGAGCAGGACAGACTGCTTTTGAAATGTCTGTCGTCGGCGATGACGAAGCGACGCTCAAGTTTGTGGGGACTCCAGTTGAGAACAATCCATGGAAGCTGAAGCGGACTAAATAAACCCACTCCACAGCAGGAACGCCGTCAGAGTGCTCACCCCGCGCACGTCAAGGGTGAGGCCCGCAATGGTTGGCGTAAGATCGCCATCTACGCTCATTGAGGGGTTTTGAGCGTAGATGTTCGGAGTAAAAGCCTAGGCACGCTGAGAAGCAGAGGTTGCTCTACGCTTCGGCAAGGGCTTCCGCGTTGTTCACGGTGAGATGTTCGGGACACGGAATTTCCTGCAGCCCATCGAATTCCAGATTGCGCTTCTGCGCGTAGATCCAAAGGTGCCAGCCCCAGCGTGATGCAAGTCGCTCCTTGATCGCATCAGGAAGCAGCTTCCCAATAACCGGAAGCCAGTTCGGATTCCAAAACATAACCTCCGTTTCGACAATCTTGAACTGCCCGAACATTTGCCGCGCCGATGCCTTTGAGAAAACCTGTGAAAGTGGGTTGTCGGGGCCATCGGTATTTCGGTTGAGCATGTTCTGCATCTCAAGGTAAGAGCTGAGGTTCTCGCGAATGAGTTCCGCATGCCGCCGCAGGTCTTGCTCTGTCTCCCCGAAGATCATCTGAGCCAGCTTGATACCTGCCTCTGTTTTGAGCAAATGCGCGCGCAAGCGACGGACGATTCCAAGATTGACGTAGTAATTGAACGAGTCGCGGTAATAAAGCATAACTACGGCTCGCCCGCCTGCGGAGAGCACTCGGTGAACCTCGCGGATGGTTCGTGGCGTATCCGGTGTGTGGTGGAGTACTCCATGAGAATACACGAGGTCAAACGAGCCGTCAGCGAATGGCAAGTTCTCTGCATCGCCTTGGACGAACTTTCCTTCCAAGTTTGCTAGTTGAAAACGGCGTCGTGTTATATTTACGGCCGCATTCGTCAGGTCGACCGCGGTGTAGTGGGCGCCGCCACACGCGAAGCGTTCAGCCTCACTGCCGCATCCGCAACCAATTTCGAGCACGCGCAACCCACAGGTTCTCTCAAAGCCCACCGCCGACTGTAAGCGCGGGTGCACCTTATATCTGTGCTCGTCGAGGCTCCGATAGAAGGCAAGGGTTCCGTGCGGCTCAGTCGTGAACCATGAGTCACAGGGAGCCTTCTGCCAGAATTGCTGAACCTGTCTCTTGATGTCTGACGAAACGAGAGGGGATGTGGACGTCAAGCGCTCTTCTGGCAATGGGAAAAGTTCAGGGGTAGCAAGGGTCGACGACATGGCGGCGCCCCTTTCTCCAGCACTCGAATCAATGTCGAGAACGCTGGTTCGGAAATTGGGCGCATTATAAGATCGTTGCTTCGTTCGCGCCAGACCCCCGCTCCGAAGTAAGGGGGAATCGAGCCTAGAACGAACGGAAGCGCCGGTGACTGTCGCTAAATCTCGATAGCGCTCATTGACCTCAATCGAATGTCCACCGCGTCGCCGTTTTCGGGAAGCTCTTTTCTATCAAGCCGAATACACGGGTCGGGCGCACACGGTAGAGGGGTTCAGAGCCGTCACCGCCGCTCACCCACAGATGATGCAGCAGCACTGCCAGCTTTCTTGCGGTCGCCACGATCGCTCGTTTCTTGCCGTTTCTCACTGCGTGCTGGATGAAGCCGGCCAGACACAACGGGAGCAGCGAGTGCGTACACCGCATCCCGTCCGGAGACCGGCCTTCTCATCCCATCTGATTACGTCAGTCAGGCCACACGGTATCCGCCAAGGCGTGCCCCATTTTCTCCGTGTCTGCAGGCAGAACCGTTGTGAGTGTCGATGACCCGGAGATAGTGAGGGAACCTATTCGTGCCCAATTGCGTAGTCTAGAGTGAGGAGGCTGACATGCGCCGGTTGGCGAGAATGGTGGCCAGGATTCTCTGCTTGCTTCCTGCGTGGATTGTACTTCCCACTGCTGCTCAGACACCCTCTGACGCTGTAGCCAACGGCCTCGCGACAAGTGGGAATCTTGCGAAGGTAACCCGCTACGAGTTGCGCGTCCGCATCAATCCCGCCGAGGAGCATTTGACGGCGAGCGCCCAGATCACATTTACCAATCCGACCACCGAGCCACATCGCGAGATTCCGTTCCTTCTGTACCGCTTGCTAGCCGTGGACGCGGCTCAGGATGAAAAAGGGGGGGTGCTCGCGTTCCGCCAAGCGGTCGTTTCCATGTCCGACGAGAAAAACTGGCAGGTGAATTTAGTGACCCTCACGTTGCGTGAACCGCTGCCGCCCGGCGGCACGACGCGCATCACGTTGAAGTATAGCGGCGCGATCTTCGGGTACCGCGAGGTGATGGGTTACGTGTTGGACCATATTGGGGAAGATTACACGCTGCTTCGCCCGGACTCGCTGGCCTACCCGATGCTCGCGGAGCCGTCGTCCCAGAACCTTTTCGCCGCGTACGACACGCTCTTCACCTACGAATTAGAGATCACAGCCCCAACCGGCATGATCGTGGCGTGCGGGGGGCTGCCGGTTGAGGTATTCGCGGGCAATGGCACGGAAACGTTCCGATTCGCGAGCCGTGTGCCGACGTGGCGGATGGACATCGCCGCAGCAAAGTTCAAAGTGCTGAAAAATAACGCGGGAAACCTCGTTGTCTATACGCTACCGGAGGATGAAGCCGGTGCCGGAAATCTCCTGAAGGAGATGCAGCGGGTTACGGAGTTCTACACGCTTCGGTTCGGGCCTTCGAGGAGGGCGACCGCCTACACCGTGATCGAAATCCCAGCAGGCTGGGGTTCGCAGGCGTCCGATTTCTACATCCTGCAAGACGCCGGGGCTTTCAAGGACCCCAAGCGCACGCACGAGCTTTATCACGAAATCGGGCACTCCTGGAACATGAAAGCAAAACCCGAAGTGCGGCGTACGCGCTGGTTCGACGAGGCTTTTGCCTCCTATTTCGAAGCAATCGCCCTGCGCGAATTCGCAGGGCAGAGGGCCTTCGACGATCGCATGGCGGGATACCGCGAGCGTTTTCGGAGCGAGGCGAAGAAAAATTCGCGCAATGCGACGACCCCAATCGCAGAGTACGGAAAAGAAGATCTCGGCGACAATTCCTATACGAAAGGTGCGTGGTCACTCTATGTCCTGAACCAGATTGTCGGCGACGAAAGATTCAACCAGATTGTTAGGACATCTATGGCCGACTTTTCTGAGCGCCCGGCCGGCTTCAGTGATTTCCAGGGCGTTGCCGAGAACGTCTCGAAGCGCGATCTATCTCGCTTCTTCAAAGAATGGATCTTCGGCGCCGAATCCTCTGACCTTCTAGCGGGCTATGCCTCAATTCATGAAATCGTCGAAAGGTATCGCGAAGGCGCGGCGAACAACTGAGATTCCCAATTACAGAATCGAGTGACGAGGATTGTTTTAAGACCTCTGAAAACACGGAATAGTTGGTGAAAAATCGCCATTTCACTCATCTTCCGACCAGTTTCGAAGGGCTTCAGATGTGAAGTGAATCGAAAGAGGTTGAAATTTGAGCGCAATGGCCTGATTACGACACTTGAGCCATTCACACCGTTGCCTCGACGGTCACTCCCGGTACGATTCTGAGTGTCAGGACTGAAGTAACTTGGCCGTCTGACCGTGGCGTCACTATCCTTTAGGGAACATGGTCGGCAAGCCGAGCAGCGGCGCAAAGATCAACCTACCTAACTGGGCGAAATATGTGCTCCGCATCTTGGGAGTGGTTAATGCCATCATTGCGCTGATTGGAATGATTTGGGAGGTTCAGTCAGTCCATTTTTTCCTGTTTAAGTACGCAGACCCATTTCGTCCTTCATCCTTCCAAATCGCGTTCGCTGCAATGGCGGTGGTAAACCTAGCCTTCGTCGCCGCTCTCTTCATGACAGCCATTCGCTTCATCCAAGCGAAGGTATCCGTCGTGAATCTGTACTCAGTTGCAGTGTCGATCCTATTCGTCTACTGGATGGTAATCCGTGCGTTGTGGCGTGTTGGCGGAGGGGTCGCTGTAAGCGTCGCTGCGGCAACGGGGGTGGGCAATATGGGAATCGCGCCATTTGCATTCCTCTTAGTGGTGCCCTACTTGTACCCATTCCTTTCCGTGGGCTTGGTCCAAGTGCTCAAGCACCATTACGGAACGGCGCAAATTCCCGTCAGCGCATGACAGCCGCCCGGTAGGCATCTGGCTCTCTGAACGCACGGGATTGTCACAGCAGGGGAATGACATGCTCGCGCTCTTCTACGACGAAAAGGCAGAGAAATTCGAGAAAAGATCATTGACACGATTGGAACCATTCCGACGCAGTTGAGTCCAAAGCGTGTCGTCAACTGTCGAAACATCCCCATTTCGCTCATTGATCGAAGCGTCAACGTAGGAACCAGCCAACTGCCAACGCAACGGTCGTGAGCTTGATTAACCAGCCGACCGCATAGGACACCACGAAAAACCGGTGCAGCTTCATAAACGCGGCGTTAGTGAGGATCAGGGGCAGGGGGCCGATCACCCACACCGCAACCGCCAATCTGAGCGCGCTCGATACAGAATGAAGACCCAGTCGGGCGGCGACAAAGGCAAAAACTCCGCATGTCAGAAATGGCAACGGACTGGTCAGAGCAATCGCTCTGCCTTCGTTACCCTGGCGCCAGATTTCCGGGTAAGTGTAGCGTCGATGAATCCAATCGCCCGCGAAGAACCAGTCGGTGAGCGATGACACGACACCAGCGCCAACAATGATCGCAACGAGTCGCGCCCAGTTCATAGCGTCCTCCCTGCCAAACGCTGGCATTCTACTTCTACCAGAGCCTCGACGCTATGGATGATCTCGATTGGCGAAACATCTCGATTTCACTCATTGACCCCTGCGGAGGGAGGGTTGAGAGCTATCGTCCTGATAGCGTCGAGTTCGCCAGGCGGCGAAAATACTGCGGGTCAACCGATGGGCGCCAGCCTCAAAACAGACGAACTCGAAAGGCTTTGCGACGCTAAAGCGCTCGCGTAGCTTCTGGCGTCTCAGTCGTTAATGATAAAATCCTCCCCGTCGCGAGGTTCCCATGCGAGTTTCTTTCAAAGCAACAGCCTTCGGGATCCGCGTTTCGCAGTGCAGGTTCCGTTTTGTGTCGCGAGTCGTTCAAATTGCCTGCTGTCTGCTGATCGCGTCGATTACCCAAGCGAGTAACCCTCTTTTCCAGACGTCCTTTCAGAATCTCACACGCGATTGGACTGCCGACCGCGGCTCCGCGACGCTCGATGCTTCAGTGGTGCACGACAAAAGCCCATCGCTTCGTGTGGAGCGGGACGCGGCCGCGCAGGATGCTTGCGTCCGACTGGCTCCGATCACGCTTGTTCTCGGCAAGCGCTATGAGCTGAGCGGCTGGATTCGCACCGAGGGCCTGGAAGTGCGTGACCTCGATCGATCGCCGATCGCCGTCGGCGCAACGCTGACCATGGCGTCGATGCCTTTCGATGTGCACTCGGCTTCGCTTGGTGGAACCCAGCCGTGGACACGGGTGACACTCGATTTCGTCGCCAGCCGCACGCAGGATGCGGTATTGCTCACCGTCGGCAATGGCGGTGGGTTCAGCGGCAAGAGCTGGTTTGAAGGGATACGGATCGACGAGGCAGGATTTGATTCGGAATGGCCAGCGCGCGAGGCGGTGCAGACGTTTGGTCCCGCCTATCGGTATCCGGCAGCGGGCTGGATCTATTTGCACATCGAGGGCAAGCCTTATGAGCGCGGATACCAGCACGGCCACCTGATGGCGCAGGAGATTACGCAGTATTTCGAGCGATGCGCCGCAGAGCTGGGCGATAAAGGGCATTGGGACGACTATCGGACCACCGTCAATGCACTGTTCCTCCGAGGCTTCGACCAGGAGATTCTGGAGGAGATGCGCGGGATCGCCGACGGCGCCTCCGATGCTGGAGTGCGGTGGGAAAATCGGCGCATCGATCTCATCGATGTGGCCGTGGCCAATACCACGGTGGAACTTGGTGAACTGGCCGGCGCACTCAGGTCGACTGCTACGGGACTGGAGGGCCTGCCACTCGACAGGCCTCCGTATGCGGAAGGCGGACGTGATTCGGTCACCGACCATTGCAGTGCGTTTGCGGCTACAGGATCAGCGACGCGCGACGGCAAGATGGTGATTGGACATGTGACCTGGTGGCCGCTGACGCTGGCCGAGCAGACGAACGTCATGCTCGACATCCAGCCCTCGTCCGGGCATCGCATGCTGATTCAAAGTTATCCGGGGGGCATTGAAAGCGGCACCGACTGGTACCAGAATGATGCTGGAGTCGTGCTTACGGAGACGACGATTCAGCAGACGCCGTTCAACGTCCAAGGCACGCCCGTGGCTTTCCGCGCGCGCCAGGCGATCCAGTACAGCAGCAACATTGACGAAGTGGTGCAGCATCTCGGCGCCCGCAATAACGGGCTCTACACCAATGAGTGGATCATTGGCGATGCGAAAACCAATGAAATCGCCATTTACGATCTGGGCACCAAGCACACTCGACTGTGGCGCAGTTCGAAGAACGAATGGTTCGGCGATACCGCGGGATTCTACTGGGGTGACAACAACGCCAAGGATCTGGACGTTCGTGTGGAGGACTATCCTGACCCCCAGGAAGATGCCGGTTACATTCCGTACGTTCCTGGCCCTCGCGACCTGGCCTGGCAGAATCTGTATCGCAAGTATCGCGGCCAGATCGACGAGCAGTTTGGCTTCGTCGCGTTTCGCACCGCACCGCTGGTCAGCGGTTCCACCATGGATGCGAAAGTGGTCACGTCAGATATGGCTTCGCACTTGATGGTGTGGGCCACGATCGGCAAGCCCAATCAGCGAGAGTGGCTGCCGAGGAAGTGGGATTCTGCCAAAGATGATGGGCTCTACCCGTCGGGATATTACCTGTTCACGCAGGTGCCGTCGGCGAGCCTTCGCGCATCGATCGAGCAAAATGAAAAAGACCGCCGAATGATATTGGCGAAGGGGCCGAAGAGTGGCTCTTCAGCAGACGCAGATCCTCAGTCGAGTGATCCTCCATCGTATGAGGGGCGGCTATGGAAGGGTTGGGTGCTGCCCGCCACCGATGCCGATAGTTGGTTTGTCGCCGGTTCGACGGCCTACCGCGGCGTGCTGCAATCCGCGAAGATGGAAGAGGCGTTGGACAGCCAGCGTGCGGCTTGGCGACGCTTGGAATTAATCCCCGATGTTCCCGCGAACCATTTTCAGCGAGAGCGAGCCCGGGGCGTTTTGTTTCTAGATTCGCTGCGCGGCAAGATGGGCGACGCCGCGTTTCTTAAACTCATGAACGACTATTTCGCAGCGAACACCACCAAGACCGTTACTGCGAAATCTTTTCTTGAAAAGGCGGGCGCGCAGATCGGTGAGATCGATCCGCCGGATGGGCCTGCCTATGTCGCCAGCGATCTGTGGAGGCAAGTCTCGTCTTCTGTGATCGTATACGGAACGATGCGCGAGGCAGGCGCGAATCGTTACGTTGCCGAGCAGATGCAGAACCATTTTCTCGATTATTACGAAAGCCAGATGCCGATCTACAAGGATTTCGAGGTTACCGATGATCTGTTACGGCATCGCGATGTTGTCTTTGTCGGCCGGCCAGAATCCAATTCAGCGTTGGCGCGCTGGGCTGAAAAGATTGGGTTGAACTATCCGGGGGGCGCATTCACGATCGACGGTAAAGTGCACGCGTCGGAACGTGAGGGACTGATTTTTACGGCAAAGAATCCGCTCGATGCCACTCACATGGTCCTTGTGGTGGCGGGAAACGATGCTCTCAGCACGGTGAAGACGCAAAAGCTCGATCTTTCACCGGATCAGTACGTGATCTTCAAAGACGGTGGCGAGCCGGTGAGAGGATTCGTCCGCAACGAAAGGTCGGTGGCGCAAGGCACGGGCGGATCGCACTAGGGTCAGGAATCGTTGGCGCTTCGTTGGTTGAGGCGGGCGTTGGACGCCGCGAGGAAAATTGTGGATGTTTTCCTGTGACGTTTAGCGGCTAGTGAATAGCTGTTGAAACATCCCCATTTCACTCATCGACGGATGGGCCATTCTCAATGAGCGCTATGGCCTGGTAACAACAGTTGATAACAACAGTTGACTTCCGGATTGCCGTTGCTCGGTCGAAAATTTGTGGGAAGTGGCGGGACGGATCGATAGGGGAAAAGCGTACGACGGAAAACGGGCACGGAAGAGGCCCGTGCCCGTCACAGCATGATGGCGACCGCGGCGAAGTTATTCCCGGGTACGCACCGCGCCGTTGATCGCCTGCGAGCCGAAGTGGCTGCTCGCCGGTGCTCCGAATACCAGCGTAACGTTCGAAAATCGAGCTTGAGTTCCTCCCGTGACGCAAACCGTGAGCGGCGATAGCTGACCCTGAGGAGCAAATGGTGCGTAGCCTCCATTTCCTGTAACACTCGCCGATCCTGTGATCATAAAACCAGTCGTAGTTGGAGGTTTGTAGCTGGCGCTGGGGCAGCCACTGGCCACTAAGCTCGGATCCCACGTGACTTGAGCGTCCTTCATTCTGATGTGGTGAGTATGCGGACTTCGCGTTGCCGGCGAGTCTGGATCGGCCGGAGGATTGGTATTCAGCAAAAGCCAGAAGTCGGAATTTTCCATGGTCACCGCAGCCGAAAAATCTGCCACGTTGCCATCCCAACTCAGGTCCACACGCCAGACGCCATGGAGTTCCCACGGACCGCTCGGCTTGCCTTTCGCATCGTGTGCAGCTGTGAAGTCGTTGATAATGCCACGAAAGTGCTCGGGGCCTCGATCTTGCGCCACGACACTTGTCCCTAGCGCGAGCACAAGAACCCACGCCCCTACCGACCCGAGAAAAACCTTGCTGTGCATAGCGGCCTCCCAGAAATCCTGAACACTGATTGCGCCGCCGAAACCTCCACCGGAGGTCAAAGTCTGTGGCGCGCACTTGCATTCCGGCGAGTCGTAGCCCGACACGCCAACGCACACACTGAGTGATCAGAGGCCATTGAGCAAGCAGCAATGAACGGAACGGGCCGTTTGCGGTCAAATACCGTGTTTTGCCGTTACCATCCGGGGCGTTACAATCGGTGCGCTCGCCTCCTGACTGCTCACAGGAGAACCAATGCCCGACCCGACCCTCGACAAATCGCTGTCCGAGATCCCGTCCGAGAGTCGCCTTGATTCCTGGAAGGAGATTGCCCTCTACCTGCACCGAGACGTGACGACCGTCCAGCGATGGGAGAAGCTGGAGGGGATGCCAATCCATCGCCACCAGCACCACAAGCGAGGCTCCGTCTACGCTTTGAGTTCCGAGCTCGATGCTTGGCGGCAAAGTCGCAAACTACGTTTGGAGGAGGCACAGGAGCCAGTCCTGGAAGCACCGGCGGATCCGGATGGCCAGCAAACGACTGTTCCGCCTGGACGTCGCTGGTTTGCTCTTAGCGCGGCGGCGGTGGTATTCGCCACACTCCTTATGCTTGCCTACGTCGCAGCCCGGAGCCGCGCAGGGGATGCAAGCCGACCCAAAATTAGATCTTTGGCAGTGCTTCCGTTGCAGAACATGAGTGGAGATCCATCGCAGGATTTCATCGCCGACGGTATGACCGAGGAACTCATCGGGCGACTTTCCAGAATGCACGGATTAAGGGTTATCTCCCGTACTTCGAGTATGCACTTCAAGAACACGCAGTTTGCATTGCCAGAAATTGCAAAGATGCTCGCGGTCGATGCGATTGTTGAAGGGTCGCTGGTTCGAGAGGGACACCAGATCCGTGTGCACGCCCAATTGATTCGTGCCGCGACGGATGAGCACATTTGGGCGGGAGAATACCAACGCAACTACGAAAGTATTCTCGAAGTGCAGGGGGAAGTCGCTCGGAGTATCGTGGAGCAGATCGCACTGAATCTCACACCTGAGGAGCGGGCGCGACTGGCATCTGGGCGTCCGGTCGATCCTCAAGCTTACGAGAATTACCTGAAGGGCCGTTACTACTTCGGCCAGCGAACCGAGGATGCCTTCCACAAAAGCATCGCGTCATTCCAACAGGCGATCACGAGCGACCCAAGCTATGCTCCGGCCTATAGCGGGCTGGCGGAGGCCTATGCCATGCTCGGCTTCCGCGGCGGTCTGCCATCGAAAGATGCTCTGTCGGGTGCCAAGAAAGCAGCTCTGAAAGCGATCGAACTGGACAACTCATTGGCGGAACCGCATGCCGCTCTAGCGTTCATCGCGGAGACCTATGATTGGAACTGGCCCGGCGCGGAGAGAGAGTACAAGCAGGCGTTGGAATTGAATCCAAGTTACGCCCAAGCTCACAACTGGTATGCCGGTTACCTCACCTACAGAGGACGATTCGATGAGGGGATCACTGAGGCTATGCGTGCCAGGGAACTCGACCCCTTGTCCCTGCCTCTGAACAACGCCCTTGCGGGAAGATTGCTGGCGGGAGGACGTTATGACGAGGCGCTCGGGCAAGTGCAGCGAACCTTGGAATTGGATGACCACTTTGCCCCGGCTCACCAGACTTCTGGGCTGGATATACCTGCATAGCGGAAAACAGAAGGAAGCCATTCGAGAGTTTCAACATGCGCTGGAACTCTCCGGAGCGGAGGATACGGATATTCAGTTGGACCTGGGTTTTGCCTGTGCAGTTTCGGGGCAGCGGGAGGAAGCAAGAAGAATACTGGTGAAACTGGAGCAGATGCACCAACAAAGCATTGCTCCGTCCGCTTCAGTCGCAATTCTGTATGGAGCGTTGGGTGAAACGAGTGAGGCTTTCGCCTGGCTGGAAAAGGCTTACGAGGAAAGAGACCCTCAACTTACTTACCTCAAAGCGGGCCGCAGATTCGAGCCGCTGCGTAAGGATCCGCGATTCGGAGAATTCGTACGCCGCGTTGGGTTACCCGATTAGGGCACCCACAAAGAACGTGGCGGCCGCTTATTCGGTTTGCCATTGCCGCATATTAGCTGGTTTACATAATTGGCGAAACATCTCCATTTCACTCATTGATCATTCTGGCAAGGCCAAATATTGGTGCGGTAGCGTACGGTCGATGGTAAGCTGGCATTCTCCATCCGAATCCGGGGTATCCCATGGAAAATTCAGCCGTAGCCGCGCTACCTGAATGCGCTATTTGCTTTCTGCCATGTCCGCTCGAAACCTGCAAAGTTGACGCGAACGGAAGAGCCGTCCACTCAGAATGCCTCGTGGCTCGAACGCTCGGTGTGCCTCTTCACGAAGAGTGATTCGTCGGCAGCAGCCTAGATCAACAATCCCCTGTATAGACTTGGCACCTCGCGGTACTCCTGTCTTCGTTTGGGCAACTCAGGGTACAGTTTTTTCGAGGCGATTGATTCGCTCGTCTAGTTTTTCGGCAGCGCGTTTGGTTTTCTCGGATTCCGACAGCAAACGAGCGACCTCGACCCGCAATTCATCGATCTGCCTGCGTAACGAATCGGATGTCTCTTTTTGCGGCAAGACTGGCACTATATTCCTAGCGGTTCCGTCTTTGTCGTGCCCGTGCAACATGAACTCGCCGCTGCTGAACCCGGATTCCATTTCCCATGTGTACTCTGGGTAGTCTCGCTTCGCTCCCTGCATTGCCTTACGGGCATTTTCCTGGCTCATTGCGGTCGCTTGCCGCGGACTGTGGGTAAGACGATGGCCGAAAGAATCACTCTTGGCGGTTGTCTCGGTTTGTAACCATACATCCATCACGCCATTTTCTCACCCCGGTCAAGGCCGGGGAAGGGGTCCCTATGCGAATGGTCAATGAGTGTGAGGGCCTGATTTCGTCATTCAAGCGTGAGAATCAGTTATTCGATATGATCTAAGAACGATTGATCGCCAACGCCTGAGGCTCGTCGCTATTTTCCTCGTGATTTTAGAATCAAAGAATCAAATTCATGACCAAGAAAGCGATCTCCCCTGGCGCGGTACACAGTGTACCAGCGGATTTACGAAAAGTTCTCACTTCGGACCCGGCGGCGCGGGCAAAATGGGAGGATATTACGCCCCTCGCGCGCAATGAGTGGATCTGCTGGGTTGTCTCCGTCAAGAAACCCGAAACCCGAAGGCAGCACATTGAGCGGGTACGCACGGAGCTTAAAGAAGGAATGCGCCGACCTTGTTGCTGGCCTGGCTGTCCTCACCGCTGATCGTGACCACACTGATTATTGAAATATCCCCCATTGCACTCATTGTTGTGCCCTAAGGGTGGCTGGATCATTGAGGCCTTAAAACCCAGCGCGGACGACAATTGCGGTTGTACGGGATGTAGGGTATTGCATCGAACACCCTATGCTTGCCAGACTGGGCGCTCAAGTCCAAGGTGCCGCTTCGCCGCAAAACGGAGGCATCATGGACAGTAGTCGAGTCGAAGCTCTCCGCAAGGAACTCAGCCAACTCCTACGGAAACAAACTGAGGTCTTGGAATCACGGACCTTTGGTGCCGCAACCGACACCGACATTCTGGAGTATGAGATCAGACAAGAGATCATTCACGAAATGTGCAATCAACTCGCCAATTCAGATGTGACTGCATGAAGGATTCTGGAGGCCCAAGCCCAGCCCTCTCGCCTCCTGGCTGACCTATCGCCATTAAACTCATCTTTCGACCAGTTTCGGACGTCGGATGTGAACTGAATCGAAAGCAGTCGAAACTTGAGTGAAATGGCTGTTAACGACAGTCATTTCCGAGTTGCTCGTCATTCGTGAATAATCGTGGCGCAGAAACCACACGGGGATGCATAATCTGACGGTTCCTGCAGGCTCTCCTCGGTAAGAGGCGTACCGGTTTTGATCACAGACGCCATCTCGCGCGCTGTCCTCAGTTCAATTGCGTTATCTGTACTCACACTCCTCGCACCGGTTGATTTGTCGGGGCAGTCCGAGTCCGCCGCTACCGAGTCGCGAATCCAAAGCTAACTCCAACCGCATGCCTTCTGGAAAGTTGGAGCACGGAATCCTGACGCTCCATCTCGAACTCCGGCAGGGCAATTGGTACCCCGAAGCCGACAACGGTCCGAGTATGAAAGTCTACGCATTCGGCGAGGAAGGTGAAGCGCTTCAGGTACCCGGTCCACTCATTCGGGTTCCTGAAGGTACCGAAATCCACGTGACACTTCACAATCTTCTAGAGGCTACGGCCGTCGTGCACGGATTGCATCAGCATCCGGGAGATGCAAAAGCGGTTGTGGAAGTCCCTCCCCAGGAAACGCGAGAACTGCGATTCACGGCAGGTGCAGCCGGGACGTATCAATATTATGCAAGCACCGGTGGAGAATTGGGCGACGCGGGTCGTCCGATTCGAGAAGATAGCCAGCTTGCGGGGGCGTTCGTGATCGACCCGCCGGGGATGGGAGCGTCAGACCGGATTTTTGTGTTGGGAATTTGGAGGAGCGGATCCGAAGCCGCCGCGCTCAGACATCAGATCCCGACGCTCCCACACATGATTCCGGTCATCAATGGAAAGTCGTGGCCCTACACCGAGCATCTGACCTACCCTGCGGGCGTACCGGTACACTGGCGCTGGATCAATGCCAGCGATGGGGGCCACCCGATGCACATGCACGGATCCTACTTTCGGGTGGACAGCATTGGCGATGGGGAAAGCGATCATGTTTTCCCGCCGGAACAGCAGCGCACAGCTGCAACGCACAGATTTTCAACTGGCGGAACCATGACTATGGATTGGACTCCTCCGCCAGGTCACTGGCTTTTCCATTGTCACTTCGTTCCTCACATATCCCCCGAGACGACGGTTGCGAATGCCTTGGCGGATAAATTCATCATGGAACACAACGGCAGGCATATGGCGGGAATGGTATTGGGGATCACTGTACCGGGAAACCGTCCAGCAGTCGCCGCTCACGGCCGAACTCGCAAAATCCGATTGTGGGTGCGCGAGCGCTCCGCCAGCGAAGGTCTTCCTGCGGGATTCGGCTACCAAGTTCAGGAGGGACACCGGCTTTCCCCCCAAAGGGTCACAGCTCCCGGGCCGCTCCTAGTACTGGAGCGAGGTCGGCCAGTGGAAATCACCATCATGAACCAGCTACACGAATCAACCACGGTACATTGGCACGGCATGGAACTGGAAAGCTACTACGACGGAGTCGCGGGTTGGGGCGCGCGCGGCAATGAAGTCACACCCGCAATCGAGCCTGGTCATTCTTTTCACGCTCGATTCACTCCGCCACGTGCCGGGACTTTCATGTATCACACGCATTTGAACGATGAAGTGCAGCTTCCCGCCGGGTTGTACGGTCCGCTTATCGTACTCGAACCGGGGACGCCCTTCGATCCTTCGCACGACTGCGTCATCATGCTCAGCCGAGGCGGCCCCGGTCCGATTGAGGGGCCGATGCTTTTGAATGGCAGCACGGCGCCGCCAGCTCTGCACTGGCAAATCGGCCAGCGGTACCGTCTGCGACTCATTAATATTGTCGCCTTCGATGGTGGTACTTTTTCTCTACGGGGTACGGAAGGACAGCTCCTGTGGCGCGCGATTGCGAAGGATGGAGCCGATCTGCCACCGGAGCAAGCGGTGATGCAGGAGTCGCGCCTACTCATATTGCCTGGAGAAATCTACGATTTTGAATACCAACCGACCGTGGCCGGCATTCTCCAGCTCGAAATCTCAAATGGTATCCTGAAGACAAAGGTCACTCAGAAAATCCAGGTGCAATAGAGCCACCCCTTCACCCAGAGGCAGCGAAAGCGACGCCTCTCCTCATCGCAGAGCGCCTTACTTACCGTTTTGCATCCAGACTGGTTATGGCTGGCGTAACATCTGTTTACGTCAACCATACACGCGGGCCTTTCTTACCTCGTCGCGTTCAGGTAGGACTCGCCAGATTTCCGCACACAGTTCGTCACTCTTGTCGAGTCGGTCTCTTTCATTGCCTGTTCCACCAGCCGTTCCAGACGTGCAGCTGAGTCCGCAAGTGGGTCCAACATGTGGGCACTCCCTAATTGGCCGAGTGGGGACATTACATACTATTCACACCTTGGTGCTGTGACGGGGATCACATACCGTGATCATTGGGTCGGCGCATTCGTACCCTAAGGACAGGTTACGTTCGTGCCCCCAACATCGGAGCCATTCCATGATCGAGTACTCCATTGCAGACTGGATTCACCATCCCACGGCCAAGCGGGAGAACATCATGTTCAGTCTACGGTTTGCTGAGAAAACTCCGAAGGCGAGCTAGTGACCAAATGCTATGACGAGGCCAAAGGCAGCCCGCAAGCCGTCAAGGACCGTGCGCTGCCCGTATTGCGCCGAAGACGACAATTTCAAAGTAATGATTGCGCAGGGCAGTCCGGAGACTTGGTACCTGTGCGCTCGATGCGGACATCTGACCGTGCCGACCGATCCGATTTTTCGGTGCACATGCGCAAAATGCTTAGACCTCAACCGGAAGGCTTGTCCGAACCATCGCCATAGCGCTCATTGACCAGCGGTCAAAACCTATAATGGCCTGATTTTGTCAGTTGACGTAAAGCTAGTTTACGGATCAACCGTCTTACGTTTGCGAACCGAATTCAATTTTTTTGTGAAGTGAATCGAGATCAGTTTTTTGGGAAGTCCACTTGAGCACACCTTTTGGCGGCGACATCAGCCGTCACCTTTGCTGGAAACAGGGCCGGCTCTGCTTCCGAGGGGAAGATCTCTTTAGCATTCTTGTCTAGCATTGTTGCCGCTAGGGAACGAATCGAAAGAAAATGCAGTCCGCGCCCTATCGTGGGGAACAGGCGTGTCCGACTACCCTTCGAGAATGGTTCCCTGCGCCGCTTGGACCGAAGAACTGAGGTGAGGACCAAATGGAAGGCCGTATCGAGGAACTCCACGCCAAACTTGTCAATCTGCTCCACAAACAGGTCGACGCGCTGGAACTAGAAATCTATGTGGGCTTAACCGATGCAGATCGCAGCGAATACAAGAAAAGGCAAGAGTCCATCCGCAATCTCGACGTGAAGATAAGCAGGTCTTTGGATCAACACTCGTCTGGTCTTCCCCGAGTGCCACTCGATGGGCACGCCCATCGCAACTCGGAATAGTTGATTCGTGCGGAACGGTCCTCCCAGGAGACATCAGAGCCATATGATATTGTTGTGGCCACCTACCTGACGAGTGGTGGGTATGGACTGTCTTGTTCGCCAAGCTCCATAATTATTTTCCAGAGTATTCGAGTCATGAACAAAATTCCGTGACCTTCACGACGCATGCGTATTTGTTCGAGGCGTCGAAACTTCGCTCCCAGTACCGGGTTCACCATGGCATCTGCCCTTTCGGAAGATTGTTGCCGTAAAAGGAAATTGTTGCGGTAACATCTAGTTCTGCTTCGTCATAGGATTCCGGGCTTTATTCACAGTGTGGATTTTGCGCAGGTGAGGATAGGACTATGACGGCTGAAGCTTCACTCCCCACTCGAATCTCGGAGAATACAACGGCACGGTACGGTATCGCGGTCTTGGTAACGCTCGTTGCTCTGTTGATCCGTCGGATGCTGAATCCAGTTCTAGGAGACTACCTGCCCTACGCCACGCTCTTCCCGGCGGTAGCTTTCTCTGCTTGGTATTGCGGTCTCGCGCCTTCCATCCTGAGTGTGTTGCTTGGTCTGGGTGCGGCGCAGTATTGGTTTGTCGGCTCGGGACATTCGCTGGGCATTGACGGTACCCCTCATGTTCTCGGCATTCTGTTGTTCTTGCTGGCTTCTGGTGCGATCGTTGCCATGACAGACATTCAGCGGCGCCGTGAAGACGTGTTGCGGACTGCGCAGAGAGAACTGGAAGACGCTGTCAGGGAACGCACTGTGGAACTCGATACGACCAATCAAAATCTGCGTGATCTTTCAGCGCGCCTACTCCAATTGCAGGATGACGAGAGGAGGCGCATTGCACGCGAATTGCACGACAGTGTAGGGCAGATGCTCACGGCGCTGGGAATGAACCTTGCTGCCGTGGGAAGCGACATCGAACGCCTCCAAGTGGCCGCCAATACTGTGAACGACAGTGCTGCCCTGGTGCAGGAACTCAGCAATGAGGTGCGCACGATTTCACACCTCCTTCATCCGCCTCTGCTGGATGAGGCAGGGCTCGCTTCGGCTCTTCGCTGGTACACAGAGGGATTTGCACAACGCAGCAAGATCGTGGTCGATTTGGAATTCCCCGAAGACTGTGGACGCCTTTCACACGAGTCGGAAACGGCCATTTTCCGTACCGTGCAGGAGTGTCTCACCAATATACATCGGCATTCGAAGAGCCCCACCGCGAGGATTCGCATTGCCGCTTCCAGTAGTGACATTCGGGTAGAGGTCGAGGATCGAGGTACCGGTATGACGATCGAGAAGCAATCGGAAATGGCATCCAGGGGCACTCCTGGGGTGGGACTCCGCGGCATGCGTGAAAGGCTCCGGCAACTCGGTGGCACGCTGGAGATTCATTCGAACGACAAGGGCACTCTTATCGTAGCGCGCCTGCCACGGACGGTTCCATGTTCGATTGCAGCGGCGTGAAGAGACTCAGGACGCTTTTCGGATTCATGGCCGCCTGCGTTGCATATCTGGCTCGTTCATTGCTCGGGACCGAGTGAAGGGGAGGTTCTGGCTCGACACGATCTTTGGAACTGGGTTTTAACACTACGGTTAGGTGGTTGGCGAAGAACCTCTATAGCACTCATCGACCGCGAGTCAAAATTGCTTTCCTCGCGCTCACTTGTGCTAACAACAAGCCCTGCCTAGCCGGTGCTCACGATGGTTCCGCGGGCCGTCAGCGGAGTGACGTTGTGGCTGGTCAGCGTCGCCGTCAACTCGGACGTTTGTTTATTGCGCAGGCTCGTTTCCTTGGCCAAGCCGAAGTCCATCAGCTTGGCGCCCGCCTTGGTAAGCATGACGTTTCCCGGCTTCAGGTCGCGATGCACCACGCCACAGCGGTGCGCCGCCTGCAAACCCTCAGCAATCTCGGCCCCGTAAACGCAGCACCTGGTCCGGCGGCAAAGTCCCGCGCCGCAGTCGATCGCCCAGGGATTCGCCCCCACATTCGGAGGTCTGCTGGTTGAGGCGTGCGACTTCGCCATCCACATAATCCAGCAGTTGTGAAAATTGAAGCAGGCACGCGCCACCCACCCGAACCCTGATAAGGGGGCAGAATGAGAGTACAGCGACACGCAAGCGGGTCCGTGCGCTATGACAAACGGCGCAAGACCTGGAATTACCTCTGGTACGACGGCCCAACTCGCCGGTCAAGACGGATTGGAACCAAGCAGGAGTATCCGACCAAGGCAGCCGCGTGGAAAGAAGTTGAACGGCTCCGCCTGGATGTCGGACTAACGAAAACAAAGGACGGAGACACGGTGCGGGAAGTGGTTGCACGTTATGAAGCGGAGCGAATGCCCTCACGCCACTCCACGGCGCGTGTGTATCGCTCTTTTCTAAACAATCACATCCTGCCGAAGTGGGGAGACACGCTCATTCGTGACGTGCAACCCCGCCCGGTGGAATTGTGGCTCCGTGAGCTGGCACTGGCCCCCAAGTCCAAAACACACGTCCGATCACTCATGCACGGGCTTGTGGAATTCGCGATGTGGGCCGGTCTTCTGGACATGAGCCTCAATCCAATATCGCTAGTCCAGAACAAGGGCGCGACGCGAAAAGTTCGAAAGGCGCGAAGTCTGACGGTGGAGCAGTTCCACGCTCTGCTGAAAGAGTTACACGAGCCATTCGCAACCTTGGCACTGATTTGTGTTTGCCTTGGTCTGCGAATCAGTGAGGCGCTTGCGCTTCGATGGTCCGATGTGGACTGGCTAGAAGCGCGGCTCAGCATCGGGCGCGGTATCGTTGAGCAGATTGTGGACAACGTGAAAACAGAAGGTTCCGCGAAGACCTTGAGTCTTGCAAGCGAACTGCTGGACCGGCTGAAATCCTGGAGACAGCTATCGGAATTCTCGGGCGCTGAAGACTGGATTTTTGCAAGCCCCATCAAACTCGGCAGGCTCCCGTACTCCTACACGGGCGTGTGGCGGGAACTTGTGCGGGCCGTGATACCGGCGGGAATCGGGCACATCGGCACGCACGCATTCCGGCACACTCACCGGTCTTGGTTGGACGCGGTGGGGACGCCGATTGCGGTCCAGCAGAAAATGATGCGTCACTCAGACATACGCACCACGATGAATGTGTACGGGGACGTTGTAACGGACGAGATGACTACCGCGGGCATCAAAGTGGCTCAGCTCGCTTTCCAGACCAATGGAGCGCAAGCAGAGCGCAAGGCAGGCTAGGCCGTTGAAAGAATGGCTCCTCAGGTAGGATTCGAACCTACAACCCTCCGGTTAACAGCCGGATGCTCTGCCATTGAGCTACTGAGGAGTGTGGCGGGCGCTGATGGCCCGTGCAGCATTCATCATAGCATCTTGGGAAAACCCGGCGCTAGTGTACGCCCTGGGCGTTCAGGAATTCGCTGTAGCGCTGGTCCACCGTTTGAATGTGATTTCTCAGCCACTGCTGCAGGAATGCCATGAGCTGCGGCGTGACGTTGCTGGTGCCGCTGTCGAATTCCCTTTTCAAGGCGAGCACTTTATCGGTCAGCGCCTTGTGTTCGGCGCGGTGCGACAACACCGCCGGATATTTGTTCGTCTCCATAAGCTTATCTTCGGCGGTGAAGTGACACACCGTGTAATCAATCAGGCGCGTTAATACGTCTCCTGCCATGTCTTTTCCGTGTCCTTGGGCCATCGCCTGACGCAACTCGTTCACCAGTTCAAACAGTTTCTTGTGCTGGTTGTCGACCGCCAGCACCTTCACGCTGTAAACGTCTTTCCATTGAAACACGCCGCTCATCATCGTTCTCCCGCGAGGGTTCGCAAGTTCAGACTAGACATGCGCACGCCACGCAGCACAGATCACTTCGGCCTGTAGGCGTAAAGCTCCTTTCCCTTTTCGGACCGCGTCCCCTTCCGGCAATCGCCCGCCGCATTTCTGATACGCTTAAAACTTGCCCGTGCTCTGGCTGAGGTGTTCATGTCAGGAGGCTCGCGTTTGTTCTGGTCTCTCTCTTCCCTGGTCCTAATGGCCGCCGCCGTATACGCGTCCGACGACTCCAAGTCGCAGACTGCTCCCTCCGCTCCTCCCGAAACTGCCGTCAAGCCGGTGATTGACATGTATCACGGTGTAAAGGTTCGCGACGATTACCGGTGGCTTGAGAACGGCAACAATCCCGACACGCAGAAGTGGGTTGCCGATGAGATGGCCTACACCCGCGCCCTGCTCGATCCCCGTCCCGGCCGCGATGCCATCCACAAACGCCTGACCGAACTCCTTTCCATCGGCAACATCTCAGTCCCCCAAATGGCTGGCCGTCACTACTTTTATTCCAAGCGCGAGGGCATGCAGAACCAGCCTGTTCTCTACGTTCGCGAGGGACTGAACGGAACTGACCGCGTCCTGGTCGACGCCAACCAGCTTTCCGCCGACGGCACCATCGCTCTCGACTGGTATGTGCCCAGCGAGACCGGAAAATATCTCGCGTATGGCACTTCGCCGAGCGGTTCCGAAATGAGCACGCTGCACATCGTCGAGACCAAGACCGGCACCGCGCTTCCCGACACCATCGAACGCACGCGCGCCGCCTCGATCGCCTGGCTGCATGACAACTCCGGCTTCTACTACACCCGCTATCCAAAAAAGGGAGACGTCCCTGATGGCCAGGAGATGTACAACCGCCACGTCTTCTATCACCAGCTCGGCACCGATCCCGACACCGACGACAACCAATCTTCGGCGAAGGCCGCGATCCCGAGGACTGGCCCAACGTTCATCTTTCCCACGACGGCCGCTGGCTGCTGATTGACGTAGAGCAAGGATGGACCAAGTCCGAGCTTTTCCTCATGGACGTGAAGCACGGCACTCCGCCCACTCGCGTCACCACGGGCAAGAATTTTCTCTACCGCGGCGAAGTCTATGACGGCAAGATCTACATCACCACGAACGAAGACGCTCCCCGCTACCGTGTCTTTGTCGCCGACGCCGGCAACTACGAGCGCGAGGCCTGGAAGGAACTGATCCCGCAGGCCGACGCCGTCCTGCAGGGCGTGGGAGTCTACGGCGGCAAGCTGTTCGCCCAGTACGAGCAGAACGCCACCTCGCAGCTCAAGCTATTCGATCTCGATGGCAAGAAGCTTGACCGACATCGCTCTTCCGGCGATTGGCACCGTCTTCGGAATCAGACGGCCGCTGGAATCGCGACGAGGCGTTTTTCGGCTTCCAGTCTTTTACGATGCCGCCCGCCATCTTTCACGTCGACCTGAATTCCATACACGCCGAGACGAAACCCGCCGGCCCTTCCGGCGACGCAAGCGGCTGACTTCGCTCTGGACCAAGGTCGACGCCCCCTCCATCGATCCCTCCGCCTACGAAGTCAAGCAGGAGTGGTTCCACTCGAAAGACGGCACGCGCGTCCCCATGTTCGTCGTGCATAAAAAAGGTCTGCCAAAAAACGGCAAGAATCCCACGCTGCTCACCGGCTACGGCGGATTCAATATAAGCCTCACGCCCGCCTTCAGCCGCACCGCCTATCTCTGGATGGAGCACGGCGGCGTCTACGCCGTGGCCAACCTGCGCGGCGGCGCCGAGTTCGGCGAAGACTGGCACCGCGCCGGCATGCTCGACAAAAAGCAAAATGTCTTCGACGACATGATCGCCGCCGCCGAGCACCTCATCGCCGAGAAATATACCGACAAGAATCACCTTGCCATCCAGGGCGGCTCCAACGGTGGCCTGCTGATGGGCGCCATGATTACGCAGCGTCCCGACCTGTTCCGCGCCGTCGTCTGCCAAGTCCCGCTGCTCGACATGATCCATTACCAGGACTTCCAGATCGCCAAGCTCTGGATCCCGGAATACGGCACGTCGGAAAACGCCGAGCAGTTCAAGTGGCTCTACGCCTACTCGCCCTATCACCACGTGAAGCCCGGCACCGAGTATCCCGCAGTCCTTTTCATGACCGCCGATACCGACACCCGCGTCGACCCCATGCACGCGAAAAAAATGGCCGCCCTGATGCAGGCCGAAGCCAGGAACGGTACCAGCCACACGCGCCCGATCTTATTAAGGATTGAGAGCAAAGCGGGCCACGGCGCAGGTAAGCCCGTGACCAAGCAGATCGAGGAATTTACCGACGTGTATTCGTTCTTGTTCTGGCAGTTGGGAGTAAAACCGTAGGATTCTGCTGGAAGGGCGCTCGCGGAGCACCGGTTGTGGAACATCGGCCCTTCAGGCGGTCCGGTTGGTGACATAAAGGGCATCCACCATTTCCTGGATCACTTCTTCCTTGGTCCGGCTTGTGCTGTGGCGTGAGTTCGGCGCACGAGTTGGCGAAGCATCTACGAGCGCCGCCGCTCGCGGGGAAACCTGGGTGCAGTTCAGGCCCCGGATTTTGCTATATTCTGGTTCAGTGTTTCGACGCATTCTGAAAAACCTGAGTCGAGGAGTCGTACTCAAGCGGCATCTTCCCCGAGACTTTGGAGGCGCTCCGTTATTCGTCTCGCCGGACTCGGCACTTGGATATTGGCGACGAGACATAGCGAAGGTTGATCCATTCCTGCTTTCGATGGTTCGTGAACTGGTGCGTCCGAAAATGAGCGTCTGGGACATAGGGGCAAATGTTGGACTATTCTCATTCGCTGCGGCTGCCCTCGGAGCGCAAGTTGTGGCTGTCGAAGGCGATACGTGGCTGGCAAATCTGATCCATCGGTCGGCGCTCCTGAACAAGTTGCCCGTAACGGTAATTCCCGCTGCGGCCTCCGATCGCCAAGGGATTTCCCGACTTTATCTCTCTGAGCAGGGGAGGGCTTCAAATTCTCTGTGCGGCGACGGCGTGGCCCAGACAGTCATTGCAGTCACGCTTGACTCCCTGCTCGATCACTTCGCTCCTCCACAAGTCCTGAAAATAGATGTTGAAGGAATCGAGTATGCCGTTTTGAGTGGAGCGCGGAGAGTTCTACAGGCTCGCCCCGTCATTTTTTGCGAGGTGACCGACAATTACGAGGCAGTTGGAAAACTGCTGAGAGAAGCGGACTATGAGTTCTTCGCCGCGAGAGAGGCCAAACGACAGCCACTCCTTCGCCCTTCGCGGGACACGCTAGCGGTTCCCCGTCAGTCCTGACGGTGCGTCTCAAACGCCCGTTGCAGGCGGGGACGCTTTGGAAGCGTACTTAGCGAAGCTGTTGGTTGGGAAAGATGAACAGTCCGAGCGACGGCTTAACAGCGGGGAAAACGACCAGCATCCGTTGCAAGCGACCGATTATTCCCAGGTGAGCCCGGCAGCAGGCTGCGGAAAAACTCATTTGCCGGCGCACAGCGACCCTCAGCGGCTAAAGCCGCTAGTGATTTTGCGGCATTTACGGCGCGGCTATAAGCCGCGCCCCTCCAAAACACGAGCGAAATCAGAGTTTTTCCGCAGCCTGCTGGGACTTGAAGGAGGACTACAAAATGCCGCCAGGTATTATTCGGTTTAGCGGAGGTTCAGGTCGACGTAGTGGGAGAAGCCGGAGAGTGCTACTTCGTCGTTGCCGGGCAGGTAGAAGCCAAACTTGCCCTGGCCGAGATTGACGCCGGGCTGGGACCAGTGATCGAGCACGGTCCAACGGTCACCGTGCTTGATCTGGTGGACGATTTCGGTGGGGCTGACGCGGATGCGGAAGACGCGGAAACTTTTCTTGTCTCCTTTGTCGGGAACGATGATCGCGTCGGTTTTTTGCCCATTGTGAATGACACTGCGGTAGAAATTATTGTCGTCCATTTGGAACAGGACGTAGTTCCTTGGGTCGGTGTAGTTGGCGACCCATTGCAAAAGGCGACCCTTGGTAAGCATCGCGGACAAAACGAAGGTGCCCGAGGGGGGGACGACTCCGTAAAGGACGAAGTCTCCGCCTTTGCGAATGTATGAATCGCCCTCATGCTTCCAGGCGGCCGGGTCATCCCACCGCGACATATCGTTCGGGGCGAGAGACAGATCCAGAGTCTTGGACTGACCGGCTGTTACTTCGAGCGTGGAGTAGCGGGTAAAGCTGTCGGCGTTTCGCGCGGTCAGAGTGTAGGTGCCCGCGGCGAGGGTGAGCGGGACGCCACTGCTGACCATGGTCGGAAGCACTCCTGCTTTCGCGACTACGACTTTGGCGTCGGCAGGCGCGAAAGTAATTCTCAATTCACCAGGAGCCGCTTCGAGCGCGGCATCCGCAGCCACGAGAGATACAGCGGCGCCCGCCACGAAATGTTTTTTGAACTGCCGCGGCTTGAATCGCTCTTTGCGCAGTTCAACGGTATGGTCTCCGGGACTGACGCTGGAGACGGAGAGCGTGCTATCGGACTGAACGGTACCGACGGGGGCTTGATCGACGAGAACCGAGGTTCCGGGAGCGCCGCCCTGGATGGTCAGGGAGGCCAGGCTAGGCAGGGGCTGGAGGTTGAAGATGAGCCTGGCCTGTTCGCCCTTGCGAATGCGGATCGCTTGCTGGGGAGGATCCTGAAAGCCGGTCTTGGCGACTTGTACCACGTATTGCTTGAGTTCGAGATTCGGCAGGCGCAACTGGCCGCCCTGAGTGAGTTGACGTTGAAGCTTTCCGTTGAGAAAGACTCTGGCGCTGTCTTGACTGGTAACGACGAGGAGCGTGCCCAGGTTGTGACCTGGAATTTCGGCGGGCGGCTGATCATCGAGAGGGACTTTTCCGGCGGTGGCATCGGAAGAGAGGTGTGCAGGCGGCAAAGATGGCTCGGATACTACTTGTACAGGAGCGGAGACCGTGCTCGCCGGGACGGCTGAGGCAGACACGGCAGGAGTCGAGACGGGGGGCGCGGTTAAAGGGATATTTGCCGCCGGGGGAGCGTGATGTTTTCGAGCCAAGAAGAAGATCGCGGCGAGCAGGATTATGGCGGCGGCTGAGCCGAGGATCAGAGGTAAAGAGCTCAATCGCGGGGAGTGTTTTGGCTGCGATGACGGAGCAGTGATTTTGGCTGCGGGTGTGGCTGGCGCTGAGGTAGGAGCGGCGACGGTTTGTCGGAGTTGCGGGTCCGGCAGAGCGGCTGGAACGTTGCTCGACGGAAGCAGGACTGGCGGAGCGATTCTGGGCGGGACTTTGCTCCGCCCAAACTTGCTTCGCGGTACCTTGCTTGGTGGCGGAACAATTCCGGTTGGAAGTCCGGGTGGAAGCGGTTTGGGCGCGACTGGAGCCGGCGGGACTGGAGCCGCCGGGGCTGCAGTGGGGGCGACTGGAGCCGGAGCAATCGGGCTCGGCGGAACCGGATTCGACGGAACCGGATTCGGCGGAACCGGGCTGGTAGCGGCGAGTGAAGCTTCGGGAAGACCTGTGGGCGAGGTGTGGATCGCGCCCTTGTTTTCAGGCGGCGCGGTGGAACTCTTCACCGGGACTTCGAGCGATTCCAAGCGATGCAGAAGAGCATTGGCGACGGATAAGATTTCTCCATCCGTCGAATACCTGACGGTCAACGCCTGGATACGTTTTGCCAAAGCGATCTTTGAGGCGATGTCTGGTAGCGCATTGATTTCGCTTTCGGAGTGGCGCAGGTCGTCCAAGTCGCGGCGACGGGCCTGGCGGCGCTGAGCGGCGTGGTCGCGCTGGATCGTATCCTGAATCTGGAGCAACTTGGGTTCGTGAGGATAAACAGCGAATGCCTCAGCGATCTGGGCCAAGGCCGCGGATAGATTGCCGGCAGACTGCAGCTTGCGGGTTTGCGAAATCCATTCTTCGACGGAGGCTGCGTTTTTCTGGTCGAGGATAAGGCTGTGGATGGTCTTGGCAGTGGGATGGGCCGGGTTCAAGGCGAGCGCCTCGTTTGCCAGCGTCTCGGCTTCCCACCAATCGGTCTCTACGATGGATTGCGCGTGCTCCACCAGAGAATTGGCCAAAATCGTGCGGGCAAGAGAATTGTGTTTATCGAGCTCGAAGGCTCCGCGCAACAACTCAATCGCTTTCGCGGACTTCTGCTGCGCGAACAGCTCCTGACTCTCCGTGATCAGACGGTCGGCTTCCGCTTTGCGCCTGACGCCATCGGTGGCGAGCTTTTCCAGTTCGGAGAGCTCTGAGTCATTGGGGAATTCGGCGGCTGCGCCTCGCAACAAATCGAGGGCGCGAGAGTAGGCGCCCGAAGACAGGCACATATTCACCCGCACCAGGAACCGTGTTTTCGATTCGGTGCGGGCGATTACCTGAGGTGTCTCTCGCCTGGTAATCATCCCCAAATCCGCCTGATCGCCCACATTAGCCAATTATCACGGAGCACCAGCGCGGAACGCAGATGACTGAGGTAATCAAATGCGACGGTCTCAAACCCCAAGTCATCGGTAAATATAGGGATATGGATGACCCTGGTTGCCCGGTGCGCTCAGTCAGGCGGGATCGGAGACTTGCACGATGAGTTTGCCATGGTTGGACCCATCGAACAATTTGTTGATCGCCACTGGCGCGGACTCGAGACCCATGACAATATCCACGCGATATTTGAGCTTGCCGGAACTGTGCCACTCGGTAAAATCACGCAACATGTCCTTGGTTTTGGACGAGTAATCAGTCGCGATGAAGCCCTGGATCTTAAGGCGCTTGGTGATGACCATTGCGAGGTTGGAGGGGCCTGGAACGGGCGCGGTGGCGTTATACTGCGAGATCAAACCGCAAATCACCAGTCGGCCAAAGGGGTTCATGAGGGAGAGCGCGGTTTCCAGGATTTTTCCGCCAACGTTCTCGAAATAAATATCGACTCCGTTCGGGCACGCCGCTTTTAGCTGATCGGCGTAGTTAGCGTTTTTATAGTTCACGGCGGCGTCGAAAGCGAGCTCTTCCCGGAGCCACTTGCACTTCTCATCTGTTCCAGCGATGCCCACGACACGAAGACCTTCGATTTTGCCGATCTGCCCGACGAGTGATCCGACCGAACCTGCCGCTCCAGAGATCAGCAGAGTCTCGCCCGGCTTGGGCTGTCCGACTTCGACAAGTCCAGAGTAGGCGGTGAGTCCCGCCAGTCCAAATAGTCCAAGGTAAGCCGAGAACGGAAGCCCGCTCTGGGGCAGCTTCGTGATCGCTTCACCATTGGAGAGCAGGTATTCTTGCCAGCCAAACATCCCTTGGACTCGGTCACCGGCGGAAAATTTGGGATGATTGGACTTCTCTACGATTCCGACGGCCAATCCGCGCATGACTTCGCCAATCGGAACGGGCGGAACGTAGGATGGAAGGTCGGTTACCCACCCCCGCATTGCCGGATCGAGCGAGAGATAGACGTTGCGAATCAAGAGTTGGCCGTCCCCCGGTTGCGGCATGGGTTGGGACACAAGCTCGAAGTTGTCAGCGTTGATCAGCCCCGTGGGCCGCGACTTGAGCCGCCACTGGCGGTTTACCCGGTTAGCAGCCATACGCAGCAGGCCTCACGGTCAAATGGTGTAACACCCACACGCCAGGAGACGTCCGGCAATGAGCCGGCGGAGGGTGATTGTATCGGGAGGATTGTAATTGGCAAAAGCCCGGAGAGTGTCCATGTTCTGGCGCAAGGCGTTGCCGGACGAGCATGCGCCGATGACGGTGCGCGCGGAAACCTCGGCACGATTCATGCCATCACGCAGAAACACGGCACAGATGTCGGCCGCGTTCATCCCGCGACGCGAGGCTGCGAGCTTGCGGGTTCTAAGCAAGGTGGACTCCATCGCCAACACTTCCATGGTGATGTCGGAAATGTTCATGAGTATTTCCTGCTGTTTTTCGAGCTCAGTCCCGTGTTTTTGATATGCAATGCCGATGGTGAGCAGAGCAATCTTCTTTGCGTTGCGCACCAGGCGCGCTTCCTGGTCGGTGTCCGATGATGCCGCGGAGTCTCCCGGAGTTTCTCGCAGAACGGCCTGCACAGCGGGGATGAGCGCCAACTCCCCACGCGCAGCGCGTTTCAGCAGCATCCCGGTGATCAGGAGGCGGTTGATTTCATTCGTCCCCTCGAAGATGCGGTTGATTCGTGAATCACGATAAGCGCGTTCTACCGCATAGTCCTGATGGTAGCCATAGCCGCCGTGGATCTGCACGCCTTCATCCACTACATAGTCCAGCATCTCGGAGGCATAGACCTTAATCATCGAGCACTCAGCGGCGTACTCTTCCACGGCTTTGAGTTCGGTCTTTGAATCCGGACGCCGGTCGTGGGCGGACTGCGCCAACTGGCTTTCGATGAGTCCGACCACACGCCACACCATGGATTCGACGGCGAAGGTGCGAATCGCCATCTCGGCCAGCTTGTGCTGGATGGCCCCGAACTCGGCGATCGCCGATCCGAATGCCTTGCGCTCTTTGGCATATTTCAGGCAGATGGCAAGCACGTTTTTGGCTCCGCCCATGGCGCCGGGCCAAGTTTCAAGCCGCCCGATATTCAGGATGTTGAAGGCAATGATGTGCCCGCGGCCGATTTCGCCAAGCACGTTTTCGACGGGAACGTGGACATTGTCAAAATACACGGCCGTGGTGGAGCTGCCCTTGATGCCCATCTTGTGCTCTTCGGCGCCGCTGCTGACACCGGGAAAGCTGCGCTCCACCAGGAATGCGGTGAATTTCTCGCCGCCCACTTTCGCGAACACGGTAAACAGATCGGCCGCGCCTCCATTGGTGATCCACATCTTCTGTCCGTTGAGGACGTAGTATTTGCCATCCGGACTGAGGTCTGCCCGGGTCCGTACGGCGAGAGCATCCGAACCGGCCAGAGGCTCGGTCAGAGCATAGGCGGCCAGCAGCTCGACTTTCGCCAGCCGGGGAAGATATTTCTGCTTCTGTTCTTCGGTGCCAAAGAAGAGAATAGGCAGCGTGCCGATGCCGGTGTGCGCCGAATGCCATGATCCGTAGGAACTGTCCTTGGCCAGATGCTCGCCCGCGATCATGACCGAGGCAAGTCCATTTCCATTCCGCCGAATTTTTCGGGAATGGGTATGGCCGTCGAGCCCTAATTCGGCAGACTTTGCGCAGCACGTTAGCGCAACTCCGGGCTCTGCTTGCGGATTGCATCGAGATGGGTTCGACGTCGTTCGCCCAGAATTGGTCGACCGTCCGCGCAATCGCGAGGTGTTCTTCCGTCAGATCTTCGGCCGTGAAAATCTCGTCAGGCGAGCGATCCTCGATGAGAAAGGCACCGCCTTTGCTTGAAGAGGACTTGCCGCAGCAGTTGTCATGGATCTTTCCCCGGAAGTCGACTTTTAGCTTGCGCGAAGACGCAAATTGTGTTAGTCTATATCAGATATGAGTAACTAACGTCAACGATTCGACCGAAGAAAAGGAATGACCAATCGCGGTCGAACGGACCGCCAGGAGACGCATCTCTCGAGGCTTAATGGTTAGTATCGACTCCAGTGGCATGGCATAGAACCGGGGACCATTCGTAACCTTATAGGAGAACACTCGAATATGGCCCGTGCCGAAGTCGCCGCTACGCAACAGAAATCGGAAGCGCAGGAGCCCATGAGGCAACGAAATTCGACGGCGCAGGTCCATGAAATCCCCGGGCTTCGGGAACGCAAGAAGGCGCGACTTCGTCAGCAAATTGTTGAGACGGCCATCCGACTGTTCCGCAAACAGGGGTATGAGAAGACCCGCATTGATGACATTGTCAAAATTCTCGAAATCAGCCAGCCGACTTTCTTTCGCTATTTTCCGAGCAAAGATGCGGTTCTACGGGATGTGGGCAAGCGAGGTTTCGAATGCATAGCGGAGCGTCTCAAATCCGAACTCTCGACCAAGGCCAGATACCGCCGAGCGCCTGCATCGCCTGTATCACGCCTTGGCGTCGAAGCCGAAGCCGACCGGCCGCTATGGAAAGCGGTCGTGCTGTCGGGGGCGATGGATCCAGTGCGTTCGCCGGAGGTGCGCGGACTTGAGGGTGTTGCGGTCAGCCGGTTACGCGAAATTCTGGCGCAGGGCCAGGAGCGCGGGGAAATCACGAGCACATTCCCGGTCGTTCATCTTGCCGAATTCATGGAAGCCCTTTATCACACCGTGGTCCGCCAGTGGACCGTCGATCTCACAGGACCTCATAAACTCACTGAGCGCGTAGATAGCGCCGTGGATTTTTTCTTGCGCGGCGTTAAGCCGTAAGCTTGGTGCCGAACCATCAGCTTTTCTCTTTGTCTCACCAGGCCAAAGTGAATGAAAGCCGCTATCCTGCACGAGTTCAAGAATCCGCTCGCGATCGAGGAAGTCGAGCGTCCCCATCCCGAGGGCGATGAAGTCTTGATCCAGGTGGAGGCGTGTGGCGCCTGCCATTCCGACGTGCATGTGGCCGATGGAGACTGGACACAGCTCGCCCGGGATCGTGAAGAAACCTCTGATTCTCGGCCATGAAATTGCGGGTCGCATAGTCGAGAAGGGCGGGGCAGTCCAGGATCTGCACATCGGCGACCGCGTCGGCGTGCCGTGGATTCACTGGAGCTGCGGCGAGTGCGAATTCTGCCGCGAGGGAAATGAAAACCTGTGCAGCCGGCAGAAGATCACGGGCGTCACTGTGGATGGCGGTTATGCGGAATTCGTGAAGGCGCCGGCAACTCACGCGCTGAAAATTCCCGATGCGCTCTCGGCCCTCGAGGCGGCGCCGCTTTTTTGTGCTGGACTCACGGTCTATCGCGCGCTGAAAAGCGCCAAGTATCGTGGCCGGGCAACGGCTGGCGGTTTTCGGCGTGGGTGGCCTGGGGCACCTCGCGGTGCAGTTCGGACGAGCACTTGGCGCGGAGGTGACGGCGATCGACATCTCCGAAGAGAAGTTGGAACTCGCTCGATCGCTTGGCGCAGTCGACACGCTCAATGCCGCAACGACGGATGTGGCGAAGCAGTTGCGGCGCAAAGGCGGAGCCCATGTTTCGCTGGTCACCTCCGCCGCGAAGGCAGCCTACGACACAGCGTTTTCTGTCCTGCGGCCGACCGGCACTCTCCTGGTGGTGGGACTGCCTGCCGAGAGCATCTGTTTCCCTCCGATCTTGATGGCTGCAAGAGGAAGTGCGGATCCAGGCATCAACGGTGGGTACACGGCAAGACTTGCGCGAAGTACTCTCCATGGCAGCAGGTGGCAAGGTGAAGTGCATGGCGGTTGCCCGCCCGCTTGCCCAAGCCAACGAGGTGCTGGATGAACTGCGGAAAGGCCGAGTCTCGCGGCCGGATTGTCCTGACTCCGCAGCTGAGTTTCGTCCCCGGCGCGACCATGATCTCGCGAACGCCTACCCCGAACCACTCCTTGTCTTTCCGTGCGAGCAGCGATTGACGATCCGTCGACATTCTAGACGCCGTCATAACATCCGCGCGTAGACTCCCGTCGAATACCGGAGTTTCCTTCTTGACGTTAGTGACTCTTATGTGATACTCACTCTCACAATCTTGGCTTTCGTTGGAGCTCGATTTGAATTTTTGATCGAGAACGTAACCGGCGACTGGATCAGCATTGACTTGCTTGGGGTTGGCGCGGCGCCCGGAGCGGCTTCCGGATTGAGTCGCGCAGGCATCAGGACTTTTGGGGGGAGTCCGCACACATCCGTAAGGAGAATCCTATGAAGTCACTCGCAGGTATCTTTGTGTGCTTGATGTTGGCAGCCAGTATGGCCCAGGCCCAAGGGGTCGGCACCTCTGGAGGCATCGCTGGGACCGTGGTCGACCCTTTTGGAGCGGTTTTGCCTAAAGTGACCATCAGTGTGGTGGACACACAGACCGGTCTGAAGCGCGAGGCCGAGACCGATGGAGCAGGGCAGTACCGGGTATTGGGACTGTCTCCGTCTACCTACGAAGTGAGAGCTGGGCTGAAGGGATTTGCCACCGAGGTACGCAAAACCGTGCCAGTCGCTGTCGGCCAGACGGTGGTGTCGGACTTCCGCATGAAACCGGCGCAAGTGGAGACAGTGGTCGAGGTGACGAGCGAGCCGCCGGTGGTGGAGACCGAAAGAGGGAGTCAGGCGGACAGAATTACGCAGCAGTACATTGCCGACTTGCCGATCGACCGACGCGACTACCTCACCTTCACCTTGCTGGCGCCTGGAGTTTCGGATTCCACCAGGCTGGCGGGGGATCAGGATTTTCGAGTCAAGCAAACGCCGCAGAGCGGACTGTCTTTCTACGGAAGCAACGGCAGAGGAAACAGCATTACGGTGGACGGGGGCGAAACCAGCGGAGACAGCGGCGGCGTGCGACTCACCGTAAGCCAGGACGCGGTGCAGGAATTCCAAATCAATCGCAGCAATTATTCGGCCGACCTGGGAGCGGCCACCGGAGCTTCCATCAACATTGTGACCAAGTCCGGCAGCAACACAGTGCATGGCACGCGTCTATGGGTTTTTCCGCAATGATGCTATGGACGCGCAGAACCCGTTTTCGTTCAGCCAGGCGTTGTCGGCGGGAGAAGCGTTCAATCCTGCCAGCGCTGATTCGGTTGGAGCACCGATCAAAGACACGCTGAGCCGGCAACAATTCGGCGGAGCGGTGGGCTTCCCGATCAGGAAAGATCGGACTTTCCTGTTCCTCGCCTTCGAGGGCTTGCGCCAGGATGCGCAGAATGCCGTCCCGCTGCTGACGGATACAAATGTGTTTCGTCCGTCCACGGCGCAGAGCGCGGTTCTTGCGGGACTGACGGGGGGGAATGCTGTGCCCTGCCTTAGCGGGCCTGTGGGCGCAGCCGTCGCCGCACAACTGGGGTTGCCGGCTCCGAATCCAACGACGAACGTGCCTGCCGCGGAATGTGCAGCCATCCTGGGAGGAGCTTTAACGCTCGACCCGGCCGCCAGCCCAGTGGATGCTTATCTGGTGAATCAGTTCGAAACCGAGGGTGGAGTGTTTCCCTACAACTCGCACGAATACCTGGTGTCGGGCCGATTGGATCACAGGATCGATGCGCGGAACCAGCTTTCCCTCACCTATCGATATGGCCATGACCTGGAGGAATCGCCTGACGTGCAGTCTCTGACTGCTTTTTCAGCGGGCAGTTCGACGCGCACTTACGATAATAATTTCCAGGGGACCTGGTTTCACCAATTCACGCCGTCGATCGACAAATGAGGCGCGCGCGCAATGGGATTACGAGAGCTTTCGAGTGATTCCGAACGCGCCTGGACAGGTGGGACTCCAGATCCCCGGTTTCATTAATAATCTGGGAACTAACATTTTCCTTCCCAACACTACGATCCTGCGGCGCTACGAGTTCGCCGACAATCTCACTGTCATCCGCGGCCACCATACGTTACGATTTGGCGGTTCGGAGGTGCTTCGCGGGAATCACACGGAGTCGCATACGTTTTTTCCCGGACGATTTGTGTTTGGATCGCTGCCGGGAGATTTGCTGACGCCGCTGCTACCCAGCTTGACCTCATTGCAATCGGCATCGTTCGGACTGCCAGAGGTATACCAGCAGGGCTTTGGCAATCCAACCTATCCGTATTACTCGCGGCCACTGACTGCGGTTTACGGACAGGACTCATGGACGATAGTGCCAAGTTTCACACTCAATTACGGTCTACGCTATGAACTGGACTCTCAATACCTTCCTTTAACCACGTATAAGAAGGATTTCGCGCCTCGCGTTTCGTTCGCGTGGGATCCCTTCAAAGATCACAAGACGGTGGTACGGGGCGGCTACGGAATTTTCTACGGGCCCGTCGATGAACAAATTCCGGCTGTGGACTTGAGCCTGGGGGTGGTAAACGGCAATAAGTCGGCCGTGGAGAACGGTTCCGCGGCGGGCCAGGTCGCGAACCTGACGGCAGTGTGCGGATTCTCGCAGTTCGGTGTGCCGATCATTCCTGGAAGCGGGTCCAGCCCCTGCAACCGGGAGATTTCCATTTATGTGGATCCGATCGGGGGAGTACCGGCGTTAGGTCTGGCAGGCGCGCCGACGGTGTTCGGGACACTGTTCGCGGAGGGATTGATTCAGTGCACCACGCCAACGGCGGGGAATGCTGCGTGCGTCACTCCCGCGGCGGTGGCGCCGTTAGGCATCGATGTAACGAACAGCGGTCCCGTCGGTCCGCTGCAAGTGGTATTTGTGAATCAACCAGGCTATCGCCCCCCGATCGCGCAACAGGCATCGTTTGGAATTGAGCGGGAAATCTCGACCGGATTCTCTATCGCTATGAGCGGGATCTACTCGCATACCCAGAGACTGCCGGTCGCAATTGATACGAATCTACTGCCCGCGCCGTACACGACGCTGACGCTCGCCAATAACCAGACGGTTTCCTACCGCAACTGGAACACGACGGCGGGGGGAGCCGATCCTCTGGGAGGAGTTGAGGGCCTGCCGTGCGACACCGTTCAATGCTTTGTGAATCCGCTAGTGGTGCAAAATAACCAGTACAGCTCTGAAGCCTACGCTCGTTATGTGGGGGGAATCCTGGAAATCAAGAAGCGGTTCAGCGACCACTTCACGTTGTTTGGGAATTACACGTACAGCAAGGGCATTGACACGTCAACTGATTTCAACAGCGACTATGGGCCGCAGGATCCGACGAACATCAACATCGACGGCAGTCTCTCGGAGTTTGATGAACGGCATAAGGTGGTGATCGCCGGAGTAATCGACAGCCCCTGGAAGCAGGCCATTCTATCGGGGTTTCAACTGGCTCCGATTTTCTCTTACCACAGCGGGCATCCCTTCAATCTTCTGGCCGGAGGAGAGATTAACGGAAACAATCACACCACTAATGAACGCCCGATCGGAGCCCCACGCGACACTGGCCTTGGCCCGAACTACTACAACCTCGACGCGCGGTTGACTTGGCAACATAAACTGGGTGAACGCGCGAACCTGCAATTCACGGCCGAGGGTTTCAACCTCGTCAACCGAACGAACTTCGCCAGTGTGAACAACGAAGTTGGGCCGCTTCCGATCCCCTTGCAAGGGCAGACAGGGTATGTTCCCGGATTCACCACGTCGTTCAGCGTGCATGGGCTTCGCCCCGGCAGCGTCGTTGCGGGTGAGTCGGTTACGCCCAGTTCGCCGCTGGCTTTCACATCGGCGTTGCCCAAGCGCCAGATTCAACTTGGGCTCCGTGTGTCCTTCTAGGAGTGAGCTGCTGTCGTTTTTCAGACCGTGGTTGCGTGCCGAGGAACGTTCGATGCCGTTTGTTGAGAATCAGGGAGCCAGAATCTACTGGGACGAACTAGGCCACGGCGCCCCCATATTGCTCATCATGGGGCTCGGTTATCCCTCCGACATGTGGCATCGCACTCGGCCGGTATTGTCAGCGCGCTTCCAGACCACCACCCTCGATAACCGAGGCGTGGGAAGGAGCGATGTGCCGGCGGGTCCGTATCCGATAGCGCTGATGGCGTCCGACGCCTTGGCGGTTCTGGATGCCGCCGGAGTTGAGAGTGCCCATGTTTTCGGAGTTTCGATGGGCGGGATGATCGCGCAGGAGTTCGCGCTGCAGTATCCGAAACGGGTGCGGTCGCTGATTCTAGGCTGCACGGCAGCGGGCGGGCCGACTGCGGTGCGCGCCGAAAAAGAGGCAACCGAGATGTTGATGGCGCGCTCGAACATGAACCCCGAGCAAGCGGCCGAGGCGGCGGTGCCGTTTATCTACGACGCGGGAACTCCGCGTGCGAGAGTGGACGAGGATCTGGCGATCCGCAGGCCGTGGTTTCCGCGGGCGGAGGCATATACGGCACAGTTGCAGGGAATCCTGGCATGGGAGGCGTACAGCCGTCTGGCGGGAATCACGGCGCCGACGCTGGTGATCCACGGCGAGTCTGACCGGTTGGTGCCGCCGGGGAACGGCAGGTTAATCGCAGAGCGCATTCCCGGGGCGAAGATCAGAATGATTCCACACGCCAGTCACCTCTTTCTGACCGACCAGCCGGAAGCGTCGAACCGCGTCATTCTTGAATTTCTGGACGCGCTGGCTGGAAGTGAGGGTCTGGAGTGTGGCGGCGCGCGACGTCGCGTGGGCGGTTTCTCTCGCAACTCTTCCGAGAAGGAGAATGTTTCGTAATGAGGGAGGGGGCCGTCACCAAGCAGGATTCCAACGCCAAGAAGCTCTTCGATCTTACGGGAAGGGTTGCGATCATCACGGGAGGTTCCATTGGACTGGGCCGGCAAATGGCGGAAGGGTTGGCGGAGATGGGCGCCAATATTGTGCTCTGTGCGCGAAAGGAAGAGCGCTGTCGCCAGGCCGCTGAGGAACTGCAGCAACTCGGTGTGAAAGCGGTTGCCCTGGCCTGCGACGTCAGGAACCCGGCCAGTATTGACCAAGTGGTGGAGGCTACGCTCGGCGAGTTCGGACGGATCGATGTCCTGATCAACAACGCGGGAATATCGTGGGGCGCTCCGGTCGAAGAAATGCGGCTCGAGGACTGGAACAAAGTTATCGAGACGAATCTGACCGGGACTTTTTTGTGCGCTCAAGCTGTGGGCAAAGCCATGATTCGGCAAGGCCGGGGAAAGATCATTAATATAGCGTCGGTTGCCGGACTGGGAGGAGCTCCTGCCGAACTCGCAGCCATTGGTTATCACGCGAGCAAGGGCGGAGTGATTACCTTCACGAAAGATTTGGCGTGCAAGTGGGCGGGTCATAACGTCCAGGTGAATGCGATTGCCCCCGGCTGGTTTCCCACGCACATGTCAAACCGCGTGCTTGAGCGCAATCAGGAGCTTTTCCTCTCGCATATTCCGTTGCGGCGTTTTGGCAACGAACATGACTTGAAGGGAGCGGCTGTGTTTCTCGCTTCTAACGCCTCCGACTACGTCACTGGTCACGTTCTGGTCGTAGATGGGGGCCAGTCCGCCTGGTAGGAACGAGTTCGTCATGAATATTCCTCTTAGCCCGGTACGCTTCCTCCGGTACGCGGAACAGCAATACCCCCACAAGACGGCCGTGGTATGTGGGGCCCGGCGATTTACCTACGCGCAGTTCGGGGAGCGTGCGAGCCGTCTAGCGGGCGCTCTGCGCGAAGCGGGGGTGAAAGCGGGCGACCGGGTCGCATTCTTCAGTCTGAACTGTCATCGGATGCTCGAAGCGTATTTCGGCGTACTCGAAGCGGGTGCGGTACTGCTGCCGTTGAACTTCCGGCTTGCCCCCGGGGAGTTGGCATACATTCTGAATGATGCCGGGGCGAAGATGCTCTTCCTGGAAAAGGAGTTCACCAGGGTAGTGGATCATTTTCGGAAAGACGTTGCAACGGTGCAGGCGTTCTTCATGCTTGATGCCGCACCTCAGGCGCCCTGGCTCTCGCCCGCGAATTATGAAGACATGCTAGCCGCTGCGACGCCTTATCGAGCGGATGTGATGGACTTCGACGAAAACTCCCCGGCTGAACTGTTTTATACCAGCGGTACGAGCGCCGATCCCAAGGGCGTGATGCTCACCCACCGAAATGTTTATCTGCACGCTCTCTCGGTCTGTGTGACGTTCATTACCAAGCCGGAGAGCGTGAATCTCCATACCATTCCACTGTTCCATGCGAATGGCTGGGGCACAGCGCATTCGGTGACCCTCACGGGAGGGACACATGTGATGCTTTCCCGATTTACCTGCGCCGAGGTTTTCGAGTTAATCGAACGTGAGCGCGTCGACTCGTTGAGCCTCGTGCCGATCATGGCGACGGCCCTGGTGAATTCACCAGAGCGGAAGAAATATGACTTGAGCAGCTTGCAGTGGATTTCAATCGGGGGGGCAGCGTCGTCTCCGACATTGGTGCGGGAGTGTGAGAAAGAACTGGGTTGCCCATGTTTTGCCGGATACGGATTGACGGAAACAGCGCCGGTACTCTCCACCGCAAAATTGAAGCCGGGAGAACAATTCGCGGACGAACAGCGCTATGTGGCTCAGGCCATGACCGGGTACGCGATTCCGGGGGCAGAACTCAGGGTCGTTGATATCGAGGATAAAGATGTTCCGCGCGATGGCAAAACCATGGGAGAGATTGTGGCTCGTTCTGACGGCGTCATGCTGGGGTACTGGCGTCAGCCCGCGGCCACGGCGGAAGTGATGCGCGGTGGCTGGTTTCATACGGGAGACATGGCCATGATCAGCGAGGATGGGCGCATCCTCATCGTGGATCGGAAGAAGGACATTATCGTGAGCGGGGGCGAAAACATTTCGTCGCTCGAAGTGGAGAAGACGCTGCTGGCGCATCCCGGAGTTTACGAGGCCGCCGTGATTCCGGTCCCGGACAAAAAGTGGGGCGAAGTGCCAAAAGGATTGGTCGTAGCCAAGCCCGGATCGAACCCGACGGAGGCGGAACTGCTGGAGTTCTGCCGTTCTCGTATGGCTCACTTCAAGTGCCCACGATCGATCGAGTTTCTGGAGAGTCTACCCAAAACGGCTACCGGAAAAATCCTGAAAAAAGGGTTGCGCAAGAAGCATTGGAGCGGGCAAGAAGACAGCGCACCAGAAGTTTCGGCGCGAAAGTGAACGAAGTGCCATGGATGATCTAGTTCGACTTACCGCAGATAAAGACATCGCGATTGTCAGTATCAATAACCCGCCGGTGAACGCTTTGAGCCCCGGAGTTGCACAAGGGATAGCACAAGCAATTGCGCAGGCGGGCAAGGACGACGACGTCAAGGCGGTGGTGCTGATAGGAAGCGGCCGTACATTCGTCGCCGGTGCGGACATAAAGGAATTCGGGAAGATTACCTCCGGCACGACGCAGCGCGGCGCCGGCCTGCTCCCGCTCCTGCTTCAAATCGAAGATGTGGGAAAGCCGGTGGTGGTGGCCATCCATGGCGCTGCGTTTGGCGGGGGTTTGGAGCTGGCGATGGCCGGCCATTATCGAGTCGCGGCTCCGAACGCGCAGCTGGGTCAGCCAGAAGTGAAGCTCGGCATTATTCCCGGCGCCGGTGGTACGCAGCGGTTGCCGCGACTGGTGGGCGTTGCCAAGTCGGTCGAGATGTGCGCGGAAGGCAACCCGATTACGGTCGAGGAGGCGTTGAAATTTGGTCTCGTGGATGGTCTGATCGAGGGCGATCTATTGGCGGGCGCTGTAGGTTTCGCGCGCAAAATCGCCGGGAAGCCGCTGCACAAAACGCGTGAGCGGAACGAGAAAGTCGGCGCTTCCGAGCAGAACGCAGCTGTCTTCGCGGCCGCGCGCGAAAAGGCGCGGGCCAAACAGCGTGGCATGACGGCACCGCTGGCGGCCATCGAGGCGGTGGAAGCCGCCACCAGGATGTCTTTTGATGAAGGCTGCCAGCTGGAACGAAAACTGTTCGACGAGTGCCTTTTCTCGGATCAATCCAAGGCTCTCATTCATGCATTCTTCGGCGAGCGCGAAGTGGCCAAGGTGCCGGACATTCCAAAAGAGACCGCGATCATTCCGGTGAACTCGGTGGCCGTTGTAGGCGCGGGAACGATGGGAGGTGGAATCGCCATCGTGTTCGCGAACGCCGGATTTCCCGTATTGCTGAAAGAGGCCGACCAGGCAGCTCTGGATCGTGGACTGGCGACGATTCAGAAGAACTACCAGAGTTCGGTGAAGCGAGGCCGCTTCACGCAGCAGTTCGTGGACGAACGCCTGCGACTCATCGAGCCGACGCTGAGCTATGACGATTTCAGCAACGTAGATATGGTTGTCGAAGCCGTGTTCGAGGGCATGACGCTCAAGAAAGAAGTCTTCCGCGAGTTGGATCGTGCGTGCAAGCCTGGCGCGGTCCTGGCGAGCAACACGTCAACTCTGGACATTGACGAGATAGCCTCAGCCACTTCGCGGGCCGAAGCCGTGATCGGCACCCATTTCTTCAGCCCGTCGAATGTTATGCGCCTGCTCGAGATCGTGCGCGGCAAAGCGAGTGGCAAAGAAGTGATTGCGACGTGCATGCAACTCTCGAAGAAGCTGGGCAAGGTGGGAGTGCTGGTGGGCAATTGCCGCGGCTTTGTCGGAAACCGCATGTTCGGCCCCTATCGCCGCGAAGCGCAGTTCCTGGTGGAGGAGGGCGCCAGCATCGAAGCCGTGGACCAGGCGCTGTACGACTTCGGCATGGCGATGGGGCCCATGGCTACTGGTGACTTAGCAGGCCTGGACGTCGGCTGGCGTATTCGTAAAGAGTACCGTCACCTGGAGAAACCTGGGGTGCGGCAGCCGTTCGCGGAGGACAATCTCTGCGAACTTGGACGCTACGGCCAGAAAACCGGAGCGGGCTGGTACAAATACGACGAGAACCGGCGCGCCGTCACTGATCCTGGAGTCAGCGAACTGGTGCGCAAGTGGGCGCGCGAAGCCGGAATCGCGCAGCGCAAGATTCCCTCGGAAGAGATCGTGGACCGCTGCATTTATGCCCTTGTGAATGAGGGCGCCCGCATTCTGGAGGAGGGCATCGCCCGGCGCGCCGTCGACATCGACATCATTTATTTAAACGGCTACGGATTCCCAGCCTATCGGGGTGGCCCGATGTGGTATGCGGACACGGTGGGGCTGGATAAAGTTTATCGCCGCATCTCAGATTTTCATGAACGGCACGGCGAACTCTGGGAGCCCGCCCCTGTGCTGAAGCGTCTAGTCGAAGAAGGAAAGACCTTTGCCGAGTTCAACAAGGAACAGAGCGTTATGGCGTAAGAGCAGGCTCCGAGAATATATCTCAACGCTAACCCAAGGAGAATGACCCATGATTTACTCCAGCGCACGTTCGAGAGGGTTTTCCCGTCAAGGCTCTCCGGTATACCGAATGACAACTCGTGTGGCTTTCGTATTTGCTCTGGCTGTGCTGCTTTCAGTTTCCTCGAGTGCGAACGCTGCCTCCACGACAATCACCGGAACCTTAGCCGACGGAGCGACGTATCTGATCGAAGTTCCGTCCACGTGGAATGGGACCGTGCTGCTCTATAGCCACGGTTACGTCGTGCCCGGGTCACCCAATCCCGCGCAGGATGTCGGGGACCCCGCGACCCACGATTTCCTGCTGGCCAACGGGTTTGCTTTGGCGGGTTCTTCCTACGCCACCACCGGCTGGGCGATTCACGAGGCCCTACCGGACCAGATCGCAGTTCTGGACGCATTTCATCGCGTGGTCGGCACGCCAAGGCGGACGATCGCCTGGGGACACTCGCTTGGCGGAATCATTACGGCGGGCTTAATCCAAAGATTTCCCCGGCGCTTTGACGCCGCTTTGCCAATGTGCGGCGTGCTCTCCGGCGGGGTTGGTACCTGGAACCAAGCCCTGGACTCTGCCTTCGCCTTCAACAACCTGCTGGCTCGCGGTTCGCTGCAGATAGTCAACATTGCCGATCCAAATGGGAATCTTGCCGCGGCTGAGGGACTGCTGGCAGCCGCACAAGCAACGCCGCAGGGGCGCGCCCGGCTGGCGCTGACCTCCGCGCTGGACGATACTCCGGGCTGGTTCGATCCTGCGTCGCCGGAACCGTCCAAAGACGATTTTGTCACGCGTCAAGCCAACCAGTTCTTGTGGGCTTCGCAAGTGGACTTTCCCTTCGCTTTTGCTCTTCGTGCCGAACTGGAGTTTCGCGCCGGCGGCAATCCTTCGTGGAATACCGGAGTCAACTACCGAAAGCAACTGGCGCGCTCGGTCGATCGGGACGAAGTCGTGGCTCTTTATGCGCAGGCGGGTCTTGATCTGGATGCCGATCTGGATTCGCTCAACGATGCTGACCGGATTCGAGCCGTTCCATCCTCCGTCGAATATCTGGAGCGAAACATCATCTTCAATGGCGATATCGATGTCCCGGTGCTCACCCTGCATACGACCGGGGATGGTTTGGTATCGAACCAGAATGAGAGCGCCTATGCTGACGTGGTGAGGGAAGACGGGAACAACCGACTCTTGCGCCGCACGTTCGTGCACCGTGCCGGGCACTGCACGTTCACGCCGGCGGAGACCGTTACGGCGCTGGTCAACCTGATTCAACGTCTGGACACCGGACGTTGGCCAGACCTGTCGGCCGACGTGCTCAACGCTGAAGCCACGACGCTCGGGCCGCTCAATATTGCTCTACCGTCATTCCTTGAGTTTGCACCGGCGCGTTTCCTGCGGCCGTTCGATGCGCTCGACGAACATAGAGACGACAGCGTGAAACACTGAAGAAGAGGACGCGATCGCTAAATGTTTCCCGCGGTTCGACAAGGTTCGACCAGAAGAAAGGTTCGAGGCGAGTGCATTCTGATACTGGTTCCGTTCGTCCGGGCGAAGAACTGAACCTGGCTGCCCTGGCGGAGTTTCTGCGCGGGAAAGTCGACGGAGTTGAACGAGGCATCACGGTTGAGCAGTTCCCGAACGGCCATTCGAACCTTACCTATCTATTGCGAATGAACGGAGACGGGCGCGAGTACGTGTTGAGGCGCGCTCCCCTGGGCCCGGTAGCGCCTAAAGCTCACGATATGGCGCGTGAATTTCGGGTGCTGCAGATGATCCATCCGCATTTTCCGGAAGCCCCAGATGTTTTTCACTTGTGCGAGAATCCCGGAGTGCTGGGGGCGGTCTTTTTTCTGATGGAGCGACGGCATGGGCTCACCTTGCGCGATCATATTCCCCAACGGCTGGCGATGGTGCCGAATTATCCGCAACTGGTGAGCGAGGCCTTCATCGATTGCATGGTGCGGCTGCACAGCATCGATGTGGTGCAGACCGGATTGATCACGCTGGGGAAACCGGAGGGTTTTCTTGAGCGACAGGTGCTGGGCTGGGCCGACCGCTGGAACCGGGCAAGGACGGACGAGACGCCGAAGATGGAGCGCGTGATCCGATGGCTGATGGAGCACCGGCCTTTTTCTCCTGCGCCTAGCTTGGTGCACAACGATTACAAGCTCGACAATGTCATGCTCAGGGATGGGCCGCTTGATCGGGCCGACTCTGCGGATAGAATCGAAGCGGTACTAGATTGGGAGATGGCGACGGTGGGTGATCCGCTTGCGGATTTGGGGTTGACTTTGTGTTATTGGGCATGGGTAGAGACGCCGCAACTGAGCGCGCGCGGGGCGCCGTCGCTTACATCGCAGTCTGGCTGGTATACGCGGAATCAATTCGTTCAGCGCTATGCGGAGCAGACCGGTCGTGACCTTTCGCAGATCGGGTTCTACGAAGTGCTCGGCATGTTCAAGCTGGCGGTGATTCTGCAGCAGATTTACTACCGGTTCCGACGCGGCCAGACACAGGATATGAGATTCCAAAATTTCGGCGAACGGGTTCGGGGACTTGTTGAACTGGCGGATTCGCTCGCCGGGAACCTCAGTTGACCACGATTTATCTTGTCCGCCACGGGCAGGCGGGCACGCGCGACGCTTACGATTGTCTCTCTGGGGTGGGAAAGCGTCAGGCGCGTTTGCTAGGGGAACACTTCGTTTCGCAGGGGATCCAATTTACCTGGGTCTATGCGGGAAAGCTGTTGCGGCAGCAACAGACCGCCAAGCAGATTGGCGCTGCCTATGCCGGTGTCGGCTTTCCAATCATAAGGGTCGATCCTGGGTGGGACGAGTTCGATCTCGGGCTGGTTTATCGCGAGATTGGCCCGCAGTTGGCCGCGGACGACCTTGAATTTCGCCGCGAGTACGAGGAAATGCGCGAGCAGGTTCGGACCAGCGCCAGTGCGCAGGAAGCCAGTATTCATCGCAAGTGGCTGCCTTGCGATACGAAGGTTGTGGAGGCTTGGGCCGCGGGTCGCTATGCCTACAGCGGCGAGACGTGGGAGCAATTTCGGGAGCGCGTTGCGGCCTGTTGCTGGAAGACGCAGGATGCGAAAGATGAAAACATTCTCGTCGCGACGTCGGCCACGCCAATCGCGATATGCACGGGCCTCTCGCTGGAGATTGCGGATGGGCGAGTGATGCGGCTCGCTGGGGCGGTGTATAACGCGTCGTACACGATCCTGCGTTTACGGGCGGCGGCACTGCGGTTGTTCACTTTCAATGCGGCGCCGCACCTCGCCGCTCCCGGACTATGCACTCAGCGCTGAGAGAATTGTTCGGTTGCGGGCCGCCGGCTCACATATAGTAACGAACCACGCACTCGGCTACGCAGCAGGGCTTCTCGCTCCCCTGGCTTTCCACTCTAGCGTCAAAGACCGCTTCGAGCGCGCCCGCCACCTCTTTCAGGGAGCGCAAGGTGAAATGAGCCCGGATATTAGAGTCTGCGCGCACCGGCGAAGGAAAGCGCACGCGATTGAGGCCATAATTGATGCCCATGCGAAGACCGCTCCGAATCTGAATAGCCTGCCTTGTGAAGCGGCTCAACAGCGACAGGATTAAGAACCCGTGGGCGATCGTAGTTCCATAGGGAGACTCACGCTGCGCCCGTTCACGATCCACGTGGATCCATTGATGATCTTCAACCACTTCGGCAAACCGCTGAATGCGGTCTTGGGTAAGAGGGAACCATTCCGTCGTTGTGATTTCGCGGCCGATCAAATCTCTTAAGGAGTGCGGTGTATCGATGACAAGCGGCACTGGCGTCTCCTGTCGCTTCTGTTGAGGTCGCGCACGTCATTAAAAGCTCTTACTCAATGCCGGGCTGAGCGTCCCTGTGGCGCACCCCATTTGCGGAGTTCCAGTCTCGCGATCGATTCTGTGTGGACCTCGTCGGGGCCGTCGGCCAAGCGTAGCGTGCGCACATTTGCCCATGCGGCGGCCAGGAAAGTGTCCTGAGAGACACCCGCGCCCCCGTGTGCTTGAATCGCGCGATCCAGCACACGCAACGCCACGTTCGGCGCCACCACTTTGATCATGGCGATCTCCGCGCGGGCTTCCTTGTTTCCGGTGGTGTCCATCATGTAGGCCGCCTTCAGAGTCAGAAGACGGGCCTGTTCGATCTCCATGCGCGATCGGGCAATGTCGGCGCGGATAACGCCTTGCTCGGCCAGTGGCTTGCCAAAGGCCACGCGCGCCAAAACGCGCTGACACATGGTTTCGACGGCTCGCTCGGCGACGCCAATGCAGCGCATGCAGTGATGGATGCGGCCCGGTCCGAGGCGTCCTTGCGCAACCTCGAAGCCGCGACCTTCGCCGAGCAACATATTCGAGATTGGCACACGGACGTTTTCAAAAGTGATCTCGCCGTGCCCGTGCGGCGCATGGTCATAGCCAAATACTGTCAGCATGCGTTCAATCTTGAGCCCCGGGGTTGGCATAGGCACTAACACCATGGACTGCTGCTGATGGCGCGGGGCCGAGCGATCAGTCTTGCCCATGAAGACTGCGATCTTGCAACGCGGGTCGCCCGCCCCGGAGGACCACCACTTGCGGCCGTTCAGCAGATACTCGTCGCCCTCGCGAACAATACTCGCTTCGATGTTGGTTGCATCCGATGAAGCTACCGCCGGTTCAGTCATTGCGAAACACGAGCGAATCTCGCCGGCAAGCAGGGGCTTCAACCAACGTTCTTTCTGCTCGGGACTGCCATAGCGGGCCAGGACTTCCATGTTGCCCGTGTCGGGCGCGGAGCAGTTAAACACCTCGGGAGCCATGATGCTACGCCCCATGACTTCGCAGAGTGGGGCGTACTCAAGATTGGTTAACCCCGCGCCGTCGGCGTCATCGGGCAAGAACAGATTCCAGAGGCCAGCGGCGCGGGCTTTTGGCTTGAGTTGTTCGATTACCCGTGTCGGCGTCCAGCGGTTACGCTCAATCTCGTCATAGAAGCGCGGCTCATTCGGGTAAATGTACTCGTCCATGAAGGCGTGCAGACGCCGTTGCAGGTCTTGTACTTTGCCGCTCAACGTGAAATCCATGTCTGCCGCCTATCTCCCGGTGAAAGCAGGGGGACGCTTCTCAACAAAGTGCGCGACACCCTCTTTGAAATCCTCGGTTGGAAAACTCGCCATCATCTCCCGCACGGAAATGTCAAAAGCCTCCGAAAGGGACTGAGACATGGCCGCGTACACTTGGCGTTTGATGATGCGCAACGAGCGCGGACTCACGGTGCTAGCCAGGTCCTGCGCGAATTCCTGCACGCTGGCGGGGAAGGTTTCCTGAGGGAAAAGTCGATTTACCAATCCGATCCGTAGAGCTTCAGCAGCCTCGATGGTGCGGGCAGAAAACAACAGATCGAGTGTGTTCGCGATTCCAATGATCCGGGGCAACATCCACGCCACTCCATACTCGGCAATGAGTCCTCGACGAGCGAACGTTGTGCTGAAGCGGGCTGCGTCCGAGGCCAGGCGCAAATCGCAATAGAGAGCGATTACCAAACCGAGACCAACCACTGGACCGTTGATGGCGGCGATCACCGGCTTCCCAACTGCCGGGAAATAAGAGTATCGCTTCTGAAAATCAGGCGATGTGCCTTCGCGCCGGCCCACTTCGTTGCGCATTACCTGCTGGCGGCTCTGATCATCCAGGCCCCGCTCCGCAACCGTACTCAACAGCGACATATCGGCTCCAGAGCAAAAACCCCTCCCGGCCCCGGTCAAGACGATTATTCGAACATCGTCGTCTCGCTCGGCGTTCTCCATGTGGGAGCGCACCTCACTTTCCATCTGCGCCGTCCAGGCGTTGAGTTTGTCGGGCCGATTCAGAGTAATCGTGGCCACTCGATTCGTGACGGTGTAGAGCGTCTCCTGAGTTGACATGACGCGCGATTATATAGAATCACGTTGCGTTAGTCACTATCATGTCATAGCGACTATCGAGATCCTGGAGAGGCGGGCGGTGGCTTCTTCGTTGAGAACGACCAGCTTATTAGGCCGAGACGTCAAACAATTCGACCCTCGCCATCAAGCTATTCGTTTTCGACTGCGTATGGACCCCGCCGCGCGTTCTTTGTGGACAGCCTCGGGGTTGCGATGTAAACATCGTTCGACTATGAAATCACCCCAAAACCGGTTTTTCTTTTGGCTATTATTCCTGTGTGTTCTGGCCGGGCTGCCGAGAGCATTCGGACAGTCGGCAGCCGTTTTGATAGACAGCGGGACGTCGGCCAACGTTTTGGCAGACGGGATCGAGGTGCGGAGTGGCAAGGCGGTGTTGCGGATTACCGCGGTTCGGGAGGACATTCTGCGCCTACGAATTTCGCGCGACGGGAATTTCACGCCGAATCACTCCTGGGCTGTGGTTCCGGAGATGCTTGCGAAAACGGTTTCAGTTCAGCCGGCGGTAGAAAAAGTCGCTGGCTTCACGACGTCCCTTCTCGAAGTACGGATCGAACTTTCGCCACTGCGCGTGATCGTGAAGGATCGTGCGGGGCATGTGATATCAAGCGATGATGCGGATCATCCGACGATCTTCCACGGCGATGGATTCCGCGTCTACAAGGCGATCACGGCGGATGAACATTTTTATGGGTTGGGCGACAAGCCGGGTGCATTGGACCGGCGCAACCGGTCGTTTCAGATGTGGAACACAGATGCGTACGGTTGGGAAGAATCTACGGACCCGCTCTACAAATCGGTCCCGTTTTTTCTTTCGGTGAGAAGAGACGGCACGAGCTACGGCGTGCTACTAGATAACACATGCCGGTCGAGCTTTGACTTTGGGAGCGAACTTCGTGACGCGCTGAGCTTCGGTGCCGAGTGTGGGGATCTCGATTATTACCTCATTTACGGCCCGGAGCCAAAGCAGGTGGTGGGCCGATTGGCGGACCTGGCCGGGCACGCGCCGCTGCCCCCGCTTTGGGGATTCGGATTTCAGCAGTCCCGTTACAGCTACGAAAGCGAAGCCAAAGTGCGAGAAATTGCGGATACATTTCGGAAGAAACGGATCCCGGTCGACGCGATTTACCTCGACATTGACTATCAAGTTCATAACCGGCCTTTCACAATAAACACGGAACAGTTTCCGAATTTCAACAAGATGATCTCCGATCTGGGAGCCAAGGGGATCCACGTGGTGGCCATCACAGACTTGCACATTGCGCACCTGCCGGGAACTGGATATACGCCATATGACTCGGGGATTGCTGGAGACCATTTCGTGCACAATCCCGACGGGAGCGTTTTTGTGGGAATGGTGTGGCCGGGACCGAGTGTGTTTCCGGAGTTCACGAGAAAGGCGACCAGAGAGTGGTGGGGAAACCTGTATAAGGACTTCTACGTGGATCGGGGCATTTCCGGGTTCTGGAACGACATGAACGAACCGTCCGTCTTCGAGCAGCCAAACAACACGATGCCGCTCGAAACGCTGCACCGAATTGACGAGGCAGGACCAGAGCGGACCACGACGCACCGCGAAATCCATAACGTGTACGGAATGGAGAACTCGAGGGCGACGTTCGAAGGACTTCTGCGTTTGAAGCCGAATCTGCGGCCATTTGTGCTCACCCGAGCTACCTTCGCCGGCGGACAGCGCTACGCGGTGACGTGGACTGGAGACAATGCGTCTACGTGGAATCAGTGGCGTATCAGCACTCCCCAACTATTGAATCTGGGCTTGAGCGGGATTCCGTTCGCGGGTGATGACATTGGAGGATTTCGGGGGAGTCCAATGCCGGATCTGCTGACGCGGTGGATCGAGTTGGGCGCATTCAATCCGATTTACCGTGACCACACGGAGAAGGGAACGGCGGACCAGGAGCCATGGGTGTACGGTGCGGAGCAGGAGGCAATTCGCAAACACTACATCGAGCTTCGCTATCAGTTAATGCCATATATCTACAGCGTGGCGGAGGAATCGGCGCGCACCGGTGTCCCGATGATGCGTGCGTTATTCCTGGAATTTCCGAAAGAAGAAGACCAGGGACTCGATCGACTGTCGGTGAACAGCGAGTTCATGTTCGGCCGGTCGCTTCTGATCGCGCCCCCGCTCTCGGAAACGCTCGATGCTTACAAAGTAAGGATGCCGAAAGGCACGTGGTACGACTACTGGACTGGGCGCGGAGTCAAGGATGAGGTGACGATCGAACCCAAACTGCAGGTCTTGCCTGTATTTGTGCGGGGAGGATCGATTATTCCTCAGCAGAGTGTGGTGCAGAGCACCAGTGAAGTGCCGAAAGGTCCGCTTGAGGTGCGAGTGTACCCGGGCGCGGAATGCCGAGGGACAGTCTATCTGGACGACGGGCTAACGATTGACTACAAGCGGGGAGCGTATTTGCGCGAGAGTTTTACGTGCGAGGCCAGCGAGAGCGGGATCCGCGTGAAAATCGCGCCGCACGAAGGAACTTTCGAACCTTGGTGGAAACAGGTTCAGTTCCGTGTAATGGGCACGGACCGGACGCCACGCAAGGTGACGGTCAATGGGGCTGTGCGGAATGATTTTTCCTCGGTGAAGGACACGGGAGTTGTATCGGTGCTGGTCAGCGATCCGGCTACGGGGAGCGAGATCGAGATTCAGTATTAGTAGCAATTGGCGGGAAAGCGGCGATGTTTCGCGAGGCGTGCCGATGAAACTGGAACGACTGAACTTCGCCTATTCAGGATACGAGTCCCCGGTGCGAACAATTCGAATCCAGTGGTCTGTGAATGAAGAATGCATGCCGGGTAGCTCGTATTTCGGCATGTGGCAGGTCACGCAATTCTTGGTGGCTACGCTGCACACAGCCGGCGCTCGGGTGGGTTTTGGTTTCTCAGGCGACGTCGCAGAATGGCATTGGAGGCAGGCTGGGTCATACGAACTGCTCTCGTGCAACAGAGGTTTGTGCGGGTCGTGGCAGGCAAGGCAGGTGATGCGCTTGTCTCCTTGCTTCCAGCACTCGCTGTTCTCCATCCTGTATGGCGCAAAACGAACGTTGAAGATGCCCATATTGCCGCTGGTTACGGTGTCCTCCCATGTACGGTGACAAGCGCCGCAGAAGTCCAATGAATCGACGCGATCGAGCCGTCCTGGATTGAGAATGAGAGATTCCGTGGAGTCGGCGATACCCGAGTTGGCGGCTGCAACGTGGGAGAGTCCGGGACCGTGACAACTTTCGCAAGTCACTCCGGGAACGCTGGCGGTGGCGTCAAATTTCCCATTGGTGGTCGAAGCCGTCGTGTGGCACCCAAAGCAGAGTTGAGCTTCGTCGGTCCCCATTTGCCGACCAGCAGCGGACTCCAGGCTGGCAGGGGCGGCAGTCGACTGGCCAGGTGTAACGTCGAGTGCCTGCGGTACAGTAAAAAAGCTGAGATGGCTCTCGTAATATATCCCGCCCTGCTCGTAAACGTAGGTTTGGCCCATGTGGCTTACGCCGAATCCCCAAAGCAAGGGCACCGAAAGGGATGACTTCCCGTCGGTGACCTTAAGGATGGTTTTGCCCGCGGTACCCTCGGTTTCGTAGTGATATGGTCCAGACTGAAAGTGGAGCGAGTCGCGTTTGTGGATGATCTCCGAATCTTCAGTGGAAACCGCGGCGCGCGACATTGCAGCATTGTTGTAGCTGGCGGCCTTGGCAGCGTGACACTTCGCGCATGCAGCGTTGCCAACAAATTGCTGTTTGGCGGCGCTGCCCTTGGTCGGCCACCAGCCAGGCGTTTCGCGTACACGAAGTTTTGTGGTCAACGAAATTCCCGTGGGAAGGCCCTGTCGGGCGGGCAAGTCAGGGCTGGCCGACAAACGCTGGGCCAGTTCAGTTTGCCCATTGCGGCGCAGAAGGTCGTTCAGTTGCGTTACGAGTTCAGGTTTTTCTCTGCCGTAGTCCGCCAGGGTTTCGGCTATCAGATCGGCATCCGACGCTTGACCGAGACGGAAATACGAATCGGAGAGGATGTAAAGCAGCTCCGGAGTCATGGTCCTGGACTTCGCCAATTGTTCGGCCGCTTCGGACCACCGTTGCTGGAGGTAGCGAACCATGCCCATCTCGGCGATTGCCATCTGATAATTCGAGTCACTTGCGAGATCAGCCTTAAAATCATTCTCGGCGGTTTTCAGGTCGCCTTGTTTCAGCGCCAGTATCCCCTCATAGGTATGCGCTCCGCGAATGGCAGGGGCTTTGTGTTCATCGGTTTCCGCGGAGCGGCCGACGGTCAACTGTTCCATCATCAAGTGATGCAGGGCCGACTCGTGCTGCGCGTCTGCCATTCTGCCCATCCCGGCATATGCTCGTGACAGATAGAAATGCGCCAATAACTGCTTGGGAGCCAACCGTAATAAAGATTGCAGTTTATCGACAGCGGCGGGATAGCTCTTCAGTTCCAATTCGCACTGGGCAAGCCCCAACAACGACTCGAGGTCGTCGGCCTTGAGTGCGAGGATGCTTTCAAATGCATGCCTGGCCTCGTGCCAGTTGGCGAGCTTTATTTCCGCGTTCGCCAACAGTTGCCAGGCCGAGACATTGCTGGGTTGCGCCTCGACGGCGCGCGCGGCATGCTGCACCGCACCGAGAGTATTCGTCAATCTGTAGTCGGTCAGAGCAATGTCGTAATCAAGCAGGGGCAGGGAAGCATCCGAATGCTGTGCTTTGAGCAACCAGCGCAGCCCGCCTTCGCAGTCACCGGTGGCACAGAGCAGTTCCCCATACTTCTGCCATACGGGCGGATTGTCGGGCTCGGCCTTGAGACTCAGCCGGATGGTAGCCAGTGCGAGTTGGTCCTGCGCGTTCGAGTGATAGGCCTGAGCCAGGTAATACTGCGCCTCTCCATCGCCGGGGAGAAGTTTCGTGCAGTGCTCGAGGAGTTGAATCGCCCGAACAAGATCGCCAGCGGTGAGTTGATGGATGCCGACTTTCAGCAAGAGATCGGGATCGTTGGGCGCGAGCTTCAGAGCCTCTTCATATGCGGCTGCGGCCTTTGTTGTCTCGCCGGACTCTTCCAACAACAACCCCTCCAGCTTGATGGCCGGTGCAAACTTCGGGTTCTGAGCCAGCAACTGGAGAGTCAGAGTCATGGCGCCTTGCCGGTCGCCGTGTTCATCGAGACTTAAAGCTTGGCGCACTTGCCGCATCAGGGGAGACTCGGCGGGATGGGCGGCGTTTTGCGCGCGAATGGCGGTTCCGGCAACAACCAGAAGCGCCGCGAGGAGCAGGACTGCAACGAGAGGATTTGCAAGCGAGAGTCCGGGCTGTTTTCCAGCGAAGGCCACGAGACCCGAGCAGGTCTCGCCCCTCACCTTATGGACTTTTTCCCACGGTAACTTCATTGAAGCAGCCTGAGGCCCGACTGAAGAACTGACCACAATGCAGACCTGAAGGCTTCCACCCCGCCCACACATCGTTAAGCTACCATAGAAAAAACCCGCTCCGAAAGCATTGGAGCGGGGTTTTGGGCAAGATTGGTGATGCGGCTATGCGGCGGGATGTTTCAGGATTTCCGCCAGAGCGTGCAAGCGCGCCGTGTCAGCAGGATTTTTCGCTTTGCTGGCGCTCTTCTCCACCGACGCAGCCATCTTCGCCAGCTTTGCCCGTTTGCCTGGTGACGTTTCTGCACCGTGGATTGCATTCTGCAGAGACGCGATGCGATCTGCGGGCAGAGCTTGCGAACGCGCCACCTGATCGAGGTATGCCTTGGCCACCACCAACTGCGCGGGCCACTCGATCTTCTGTTGGTTCTGCACATTTAATTCAGCAACGCGAACCGCCTTGGCCGCATCAATTTCGTTCTGCGTCAGAAACTTCGTCGGCGTCAATTCAAATACATCCAACCCACGCGCAATTTCCGAACCGTAAATGTATCCGTTGTACCAATAGGCCGACCATTCACCGCCCAGTACCAACGTCTTCGGGTCGATCGGCCCGCGATCGAAGTAGGCGATTTCGAAAGGATTAGCAGCATCGGTGAAGTCCATCACTGAGACGCCGCCTTGATACCAGGACTGCACTTCGATATCGCGCCCTGGAACGGGTATGAGCGAGCCATTGTGCGCCACGCAATTCTCGGAATCACCCTGCGCTGCCGGCAGTTTGTAATAGCTTGCCAGACTGAGTTTGTTTTCCTTCAGATGGAAGATCGCATCCGCACCCCACTTGTTCGGGTCGGTCGGACGACACCGCGCGCCCAGTCCTCCGCCCCACTCGTCAGTGAATACTACTTTCGACCCGTCGTTCGAGAAGGAAGCCGAGTGCCAGTACGAATAGTTGGGATCATTGACCGCATCCACACGCTTCGGATGTACCGGATCCTTGATGTCGAGAAGGATCCCGTTGCCCGAGCATGCGCCAGCCGCCAGCCCCATCGCTGAGTAGACTGTGATGTCGTGGCACTGGTTTGTGTCGGAGGGCTTGTCAGTTCCGTGCGAGCCGCCGTTGTTCAGGCCGTTCAGCGCGCCGGAGCGGGGATCCATAAAAACGCGCGGGCTGGAAACAACCTTCGCTTCTTGCGGCGCCGCCAGCGGAACCTGAATCACATCGATACGAAACAGCGCCGTGTCCGGATTCTTGTCCGGCTCTCCACCCGAGCAGCCGGCGAGTTCCTCCGGCTGCCGCACAAACGAGGTTCCTGACACGTAGATATAAACGTTGTCCTTATCGTTCGGATCGACAACCAGGGTGTGAGTATGCGATCCGCGGCAAGTCTGCACCGCCGCAACCTGCTTCGGGTTCTTGATATCGGAAATATCGAAAATCCTTACGCCGCGGAAACGGTCTTTTTGCGCTGCCGGCAAGCGTCTCTTTTTCTCTTCCCCGGCAGGCGGAGCAGGCTCAGGCGGAAATCCCGAGGTGCCGCAATCCAAGCGTCCATTCGGCATCTCCACCGACATAAACAGCAGGTTGTGATAGACCGACACATCGCCCTGGCCTCCCGGGCACACCAGCGATGTGAGCAAGGTGGCACTCGCCGGATTCGTGACGTCGTAGATCGTCACGCCATAGAAGTTCCCCTGGAAAAGGTGGTTCCCCTGGAACGCAAGGTCGGAGTTCGCGAAAGCCAGTTGCGCGATCACGAGTTGCGTTGGCTTCGGCATCTTCGAAGGATCGCCGACACCGAGATGGCCAAGGGTTTCTTGTACCTTCGGATCATCCGGCTGAGCGTCGCCCAGTTGAAACGCGTCCGGTTTCTTGACCAGCAGGAGGTGCTTGAGGCCCATCGCTGCTTCACCCGCATCGTATAATCCCGGCGTCAGCTTGTAACGCGGATCGTTCACATCCGACCCCGTCATCCCGGGCGGCAGCGGCTTGGCCGGCTCAGGCGCGAACGGATTCTTTTCCTCTTCTTGCGCCTTCGCTGGCGCCTTCTCCGCTTCTTTTTCGGGGTTTGTGGCTGTGGGAGTTGCAGGTGCGGGCGTCTGCGTCTGTGCGTGTGCTTCGCTTACACCGAAACTCAAAACAATTGCCGCCAGCCACAAACCGGCCGGACGGAAACCAACACCATGCGCTCGCTTCATCAGTTCTCCTTGGAAACCTTCTTTTCTAACATGGACTGCATAATCCCGATCTCGGCGCGTTGCGTATTGTCGGCATCCGTAGCGAAGTCGAACACGTCCGCATCCTGCCCGGCGCCCGCCGTATCGAACAAATCCTTTACCATGGTCAAGGCACCACCGTGGTGCTGGATCATGCCCGTCAAGAACAGACGGTCAAACTCCGCGCCGTTCGCCCTTCGCAGCGCCTCCATCTGCTCCCGCGTCAGCATGCCGGGCATAAGAGCCATCGGTCGGCCTGAGCGATCCATGTCCGGCATTCCGGGCATTGCCATCGAAGTGGCTTCTCCGCGAGCGACCAGCCAGCGCTGCATGAACCTTATCTCGCCCGACTGCGAGCTGCTGATGCGCGCTCCCAGTGACCGCAAGTCTTTGTTTTTAGTATGGGACGAGATGAGCGCGGTCATCTCGATCGCCTGCGAATGATGCATGATCATCCCTTGCATGAACTCCACGTCCGCCGGTGACCGCGGAGGAAGAGTGGCCCGAGTGGAGGGCGGGAGCGTTTTGCTCGGCTGTCCAGGAGCGCCCGGCTGAACTACGGCCGGCGCAGGCGCGGAGCCAGCCTGCTGTGCGCGCGACTGGAGCAAGAATGAGCAGAACAGAGCATAGCCGCCCATAAGGATGCCGAGCACGGCCAGCACTCCTTTTGCAGAGTGAGGCCCGCGGTTGCGGCGAAAACAGGAAAACTTCAGGTTCGGGACGTGAAAGCGCATTTTCGAGTCCTACTACGCTACCACGAGCGGCAAGAGCACGAAAATATGCGGCTCGGAATTTTCAGTGGGTTGCGCACGCTGGGTATGGAAATCATTTGAAAAACCTGGTAGAACCGGCGAAGTGCACCCGCTCCCCCTTCACCGGAGCACCAGTCTTTTCGCTGCATTCGCAGTGGTCATATTCGAATTATTGCAAGTGGATATGGCCCAAGGTCGCGGCATCGGCAAGAATCCACGCGGATGATAAAATTCGCGCATCTTGAAGGTCACCGAGACTTCCGGTTCAGCAGACAGACTGATCACCTGGCGATGCTCTTGGCCTTGGCTGGGAGCTCCCTTGAAGGATAGCGCGATACGAATCGCAAGCGCGGGTCAGGCGGTGTTTGCGGCGACTATGATCGGCCTTGGAATCCTGGGGCTGATCAAAGGTGATTTCACGCCGGTATGGAGCCCCGTGCCCAAGGGCGTGCCCGCACGCGAGGTACTGGTCTATCTTTGCGCCGTAGTCTCCCTGGCATGTGGCATAGGCCTGCTCTGGCGGCGCACAGCGGCCGTCGCTGCCCGCGTGCTTCTCGCTGATCTCCTGCTTTGGTTGCTGCTGTTTCGAATGCCCGGCATGTTCCGCACGCCCACCGCTGTGGACGTTTACTGGTCATGTTGCGAGACCGTGGTAATGGTGGCGGCTGCCTGGGTGCTATACACCTGGTTTGCGAGTGACTGGGACAGACAACACCTCGGTGTCGCCATCGGCGACAAGGGCCTGCACATCGCGAGGGTGCTATATGGCATGGCGTTGATCCCCTTTGGGCTGGCGCACTTCAGTTACATCGCACACACAGCCGAGTTGGTGCCGAGCTGGCTGCCATGGCACGTGGGCTGGGCGTATTTCACAGGCTGCGCGTTCATCGTGGCGGGCGCGGCGGTGCTCATCGGTGTGTGCGCGCGGCTGGCGGCCGTTCTCTCGGCGTTCGAGATCGGCATGTTCACGCTGCTGGTGTGGGTACCTGTCGTAGCGGCAGGCTCCAAGAACGCTTTCGACTGGAGCGAGACGATCGTCTCTGCGGCGCTGACGGCCGGCGCCTGGGTCGTGGCGGATTCCTACCGCGGAATGCCCTGGTTCATCGTGAGGAAGCGCTAGCACTCGTGCTGCGGTAGCAGTGGAGCTGGCCGGACCCGGTCCACACGGATCACGGCCGCTACATCGCCTGGGAACTCATCGTAGTCTCGTTCTCGGAACCCAAGCGTAAAATAGCTCGACCGAATCGGGGGCAAACTCACGACATGAAAAGGTTCGTACTGACTGGAGCTCCGGGTGCGGGGAAGACCGCAATCATTCGTCGATTGGAGCTGGATGGGTTCGGAGTAGTAGAAGAGGCGGCTACTGACCTCATCGCGGTATCGCGGGTGGGTGGTGTCGCTGAACCTTGGACGCAACCCTCATTCATCGATGCCATCGTTGATCTGCAAAAGAGGAGGCAGATTCGCGCATCGTGCCAGCCGGACGAGATACAGTTCCATGACCGGTCGGCCATCTGTACTGCCGCATTGGCAGCCTATCTTGGGCACCCCGTCTCTGGGGCGCTGGCAAAGGAGTTGGAGCGCATCCAAGCCGAAGCGATCTATCAAAAGCTCGTGTTCTTTATAAGCAACCTTGGCTTTATCACTCCGACAGAGGCGCGACGGATCAGCTTCGAGGAGGCCCTCCGTTTTGAGCGGATTCACGAAGAAACTTATCGCAATTTCGGCTATGAAATCGTCTACATCGAACCGGGGAGCCCGATAGAACGCGTGGCTGCGATCAATGCGGCGCTCCAGGTTTTATCTCAAACGAGCGGATGACGTGATAGATTGACTCTCGCCATTTGCGAGGAAGAGTCTAAGGCTGTTTCCACCAACGGAGCCGCGATGCGAACGTTTATCTTGAGGACCACCACTTTGAAGGCTGTCACACTGAGAACCGCCACACTGAGTGTCGCTGTGCTGGCGATTGCAAGCGTCATGTCGCCGCTTTCGCTGGTTCGGGCGCAGGCGAAAGAGGAAGTATCGACCGTGAAAGTCGAGACGGCCAAGACCGAGACGCCGAAATCCCAGGAATTCAAGGCAGAACAGCAGGCGACCAAGGGCTCGGTCACAATCGGCGGTAACGCGATTAATTACGACGCGATCGCCGGCACGATCGTCGTGCATGCCAAGGGCTGGGACGATGTCTCGCAAAATGCTGACCCGGATCCCAAGAACAAGGCGCCGGAATGCAGCATGTTCTACGTTGCATACTTCAAATCAGATACTAAAGGTGCGCCCCGCCCGCTGACCTTTCTCTACAACGGTGGTCCCGGCTCTTCGACGGTATGGCTTCACATGGGAGCATTCGGGCCGAAGCGAGTGGTGACTGCCGACGACACGCACACCGCTGCCGCGCCTTATTCTGTTGTCAATAACGACTCGAGCTTGCTCGACGTGAGCGATCTCGTGTTCGTGGACGCGCCCGGGACCGGCTTCGGCCGGCTCAGCGGGAAGGACAAAGAAAAAGCTTTCTACGGTGTAGATCAGGATGCCTGGGCTTTTTCAGATTTCATCATGCAGTTCCTTTCGAAGTATGGACGGTGGAACTCGCCGAAATATTTGTTCGGCGAAAGCTATGGCACCACGCGCTCGGCGGTGCTTAGCAATATTCTGGAAACCGAACGGGATGTGGACTTCAATGGCGTAATTCTCTTGTCTCAAATTCTGAACTTTTCTCTCGATTCCGACTTCCCTGATTTCAATCCCGGCGTCGATTTGCCATACCAGCTGAATCTTCCGACCTATGCGGCAACGGCGTGGTATCACCACAAGCTGCCCGAGCCACGACCGCAACTCGCGACGCTGTTGACCGAGGTCGAGCATTTTGCGATGAACGAATACGCGCTGGCGCTAGGGGCCGGATCCTCGCTCCCGATCGAGCAACGTCATGCCATCGCTGCCAGGCTGCACGATTACACGGGCCTTCCGGTTGCATACATCGAGAAAGCTGATCTGCGAATCAATGGCGGAGAATTCGAGAAGAACCTGCAGGATGAGAGCAACCTGACGACAGGCCGGCTCGACACTCGGTTCTCCGGGCCGACCTTTGATCCCCTCAGCAAAGAAGCGGGGTACGATCCGCAATCGGCGGCCATCTCCTCTGCCTACGTTTCTGCCTTTAATGATTACGTGCGGAAAGATCTGAAATACGGCGAGAACAAAGAATACAAACCGGAGATCGAACTGTTTCAATGGTGGAGCTTCGCGCACAAGGCTCCCGGCGTTCCTTTCGCCTTGGGGGCGACGAATGTGATGGCCGATCTGGCGGTCGCCATGAAATACAATCCCAAGCTCAAAGTGCTTTTGAACGGCGGCTATTTCGATCTGGCTACTCCCTTCTACGAGGGCGTGTATGAAATGCAGCACCTTCCGATTCCTCTGGATTTGCAGAAAAACATAGAGTTCCGGTTTTATGAATCCGGGCATATGGTGTATGCGCACGAGGCATCATTGAAGGCGATTCACGACAACGTGGCAGCCTTCATACACGAGAGCGACAACTCGAAAAGCAAGTGAAGGAATTCGGTAGCAGGGTGACTGCTCGGTAAACGAACTCTTGAACCGAGTCCTGAAAACACCCGTGTTTGTACAGCGGATGAGTGATTTATTGCGGCCTGAAGATTCTGTGCACCAAGATTACTGAAACGGCCCGCGCCCACCCTCCCCCGAAGGAGGCGCGGGCCGCACGGTCCGGCGTCTAACAGTAGGCAAAAGCGAAATTGCACCCCCCCGGTGCGTTCACGCTCGCGAACCAGAGACAATCCGGAAACTCAGCAAAAGTTGAATGAGTCGGATACCCGACCGCCGTTCGGACGGATGGAACGGTCATTCCACTTTGACGAATTCAGTTCTTTCTCAGATGAGGAACGTGCAAAGGAGTTCGGGTAGTGGAATGAAGTGCCGGTGAGTCCCAGGTGAGGTCGATGGGATCGAGGTATAAATTGGTTCGTTCGTGCGCCTGAAGGATTTTGGAAGACTGATGGGAACGGGCACTACCTGAGGAGCGGAAAACCTTACCCATGGGGCGACGGGCGTTGTTTGGTTGACCGGAGTGTCGATTTCGTTGAATGCAGTCTCGGGTTGATCCGCGATGGGCACAATGGCCGCGAAAATGACCGCTGCGACCAGCACAAGTACAAATCTCCATCCAATACGCTGCACCACGACTTCACCCCGAGTTGCGAAAGATACTGTAGGAAAAATTCATTGTCAAGCGCTTCTTCGACTATTGCATGTAGTATTCCAGCCCCTAGCGCAGGCTGTGCGAGAGTTTCTGGCTACTCGTAGCGGAGGGCCTCCACTGGTTCCATACGCGAGGCTTTCAGGGCGGGCCACATGCCGGCGGTAACCCCGACGAAGGCCAGGATGACGAATGCGGTAAGCATGACGCTGGTCGAGGTTTTAAGGATGATGTCGCCTTCATGGTTGGCGGTTTTGTACATCTCGGAGTAGAGCGGCATGGGCGGGATGGCGTGGGCTAGCAGGATGGAGACCAACATTCCGACGAGCCCGGCGGCGAAGGTCAGGACCAGGGCTTCAACCAGGAATTGAAAGGCGATGTCACGGTTGCGGGCGCCCAACGCTTTGCGGAGGCCGACTTCTTTCGTGCGTTCGGTAACGCTGACCAGCATGATGTTCATGACGCCGATGCCGCCGACTCCGAGGGTCAGGACACCGATGAAGCCGAGAATCAGGCGCAGGGCGATGCCGAACTGCTGAATATCTTTGGCGTCGTCGATGGTGTCCCACTCGGGGCTGGACTTGTCATCCTTAGGATTGAAGTTGTGGCGGCGGGCGAGGACTTCGCGGACCTGGCCGAGCGCGGCTTTGTGCTCCTGGGGCGCGACCGGCTGGAAAACGATCATCTCGGGGTCGCGAATGTCATTGATGTCGCTGAGGCTCTCGAAGGGGAGGAAAACGTTTTCGTTGTCGGGACCGTTGTTGGAGGAGTCCTGAATTTTGAGCTGGAGTTCTCCGATGACGTCCCAGGTTTCGCCGTTGATGGTGACATGCTCGCCGACGGGATCGCGTCCCCCGAATACTTTCTTCGCGGCATTGGGGCCGAAAATGAGGACGTGGCGGTGCTCGGCGAAATCACTTTCTTCGAAGTAGCGTCCCTCAGCGATGTTGAGCTTGCGCAATTCGCGGTAGGGATATTGCACGGCCTTGGATTGGACGGAGATGACTTTGTCGCCGTATTTGTAGGCGATGGGGTCGTCCCACTCGCCGCTAACGAGGCGGACGAGCGGAGCTTCGTCGCGGATGGCCTGAAGGTCGTCGTACTTGAAGTGAATGCGCTTGCCGGCGCGCTGTCCGCCGGCCTGCATGCTGGTCTGGCCCTGCCAGACCATGATCACGTTGTTACCGATGCCGACGAAGGCGGCGAGGACGCCATTGCTGACGCTTTCACCGTAGCCGAGGAGAAGGACGACGGTGGTGAGTCCCCAGACGATGCCCATCATGGTGAGGATGGAGCGGAGGCGATTGCGGGCCAAGGCGTCCCAGCTTTGCAGGATCAGTTCTTTTATGCGCATGCAGTTCTAAAAGTAAAAGCAAAATCTCTAACCACCGAGGCACGAATGATCACGGAGTAAATCGTGGTCCAGACTCGTTTCACTCCTGGCGCAGACATTCGATCGGGCTCAGGGCGGCGGCACGTTGCGCCGGATACATGCCGGCGCCCACGGTGATTACTCCCAATGTTAATAAGGAGGCGATGATAGCTACCGGCGAAATCACGGGATGCGGAATGATATCGGGCAGTTCGACGTTACTGACCAGCAGACAAATGCCGATGCCGATACCCATGCCAATCGCGCCGCTGATGAGCATGAGTGTGGCGGACTCGGCGAAGAATTGATTGCGAATGTCTTTGGCGGTGGCGCCAAGAGATTTGCGGACGCCGATTTCGCGGGTGCGTTCGGTTACGGCGACAAGCATGATGTTCATGACGCCAATGCCGCCGAGAGAGAGAGTCATCAGGGCGACGGCGCCGAAAAAAATGGTCATGACATCGAAGATCCGCTCGACTAGTTTGGAACCGTCGAGCGTGTCCCAAACGAACAGAGCGTCCTTGTCGCTGGCGTCGAAGCGGTGATCGCGTCCAAGGATCTGGTAGATCTGGTGCATGGCGTCCTCGTGATGTTCGGGATCGGCGACTTCGACGACCAGATTGTTGATCCATCCTTTCGAAATGCCCGGGCGCTCGGGCGGCGGATAGTCGCGGGCCATCGATGAATAGGGGACGAAGAGTTGCGTGTTGTCAGGGCCGCTGCCGTAGCTGCCGTTCTGTTTTTTCTTTTCGAGCACGCCGATGACGGTGTAGGGCGAGCCGTTCATAGTGAGCGTCTCGCCGATGGCGGGCTTGCCGGGGAAGAGCTGGTCGCGGGATTCGACGCCGAGGACGACGACGCGGCGGGAGTCTTTTTCGTCGTCATCGGTCATGAGGCGGCCTTCCTGGACTTTTAGCGAGCGAAAACGCTGGTAATCGGGCCAGACGCCGCGCACGGGGCGGGAAGCGGCGTTGTAGCGGCTGACTTCAGCTACGCTGCGGCGGAGCTCGGGGCTGACGGTCTTGATCAGGTAGGCTTCCGACTTGATGGTGTAGGCGTCTTGAATGGAGAGGCGGACGACGCGCCCGGCGGCATAGCCTCCGGCCTGCTCGCTGGTGCGGCCTCCCCAAATGATGGCGAGGTCAACACCGATGGTCTTGAGCCGTTCTTTCTGATCGCGGCTGAACCCTTTGCCGAGGCCGACAAGAAGGATGACGGAGGTGATGCCCCAGATGATGCCGAACATGGTCAGGAAACTGCGGAGCTTGTGCGCGGCGATGGACGCGGCGGTCTGCCGGATGACTTCCTGAAAGTTCAAAAAGCTCCTCCGATGCTTGGACGTTTTAGGGAGGCTTGCGTGAGCCGGGTTCGGGCCTCGGGCTCAGGAATGGAGGCATTTTACAGCGAATCAAAGAATTGGGAAATTGGGTGATTGAGTGGTCGGGGAATTGAAAGAGCAAGACCAAAAAGCAATGACAAGAGCAGGGTCAAAAATGGGGCGGGCAGGAGTGCCCGCCCCACACCTGAACCCATCAGAACAGGAGGCGGAGCGACATCTTGATCTGGCGAGGTGCGCTGATGGTTTTGTTGACCGCGCCGAGACCCGAGGGCGGGTTGTAGAAGTTGCCTGGCGCAGTGCCGATGACCGGGAACTGGTTATAGAACTGATTCTGTGAAACATCGTCAATCGGAATGTCGAAGCTGGCGGTGTTGGTGATGTTGAAGATATCAAAGGTGTACTTGAGCGAGTAACGCTCGCTGAGTTGGGTGACCTTGACAAAAGAAACGTCGGCGCTTTTCTGCCAGGCTTGGCGGAAGATGTTGCGCTGTCCGCTGGTGAAGTTGGTTTCGTAGAGGTCGTTGGTGGGAATGGCGCCGCCGAGATCTCCGGGTTGGAGCAAAGGAAGAGTGAAGCACTCTGACTTGAGTGCGGGAGTGCCGAACGCGCCGGAGGATCCCGTGAGGGCGTTCTTTGGCGTGCAACCGGCTTTGAGAGGAACGATGGGGTTGGTGATGCCATCGTAGACGCTGAAGTAAATGCTGCCGACGGCGCCAGTGTAGTCGATGATGCTGTAGGGCTGGCCGCTTTGAATGACGGTGAGGCCCTCGATCCTCCATCCGTTGGCCAGCTTGCCCTTCAAGGAAGAGGCATTGAAGAATTTTGGCAATTCGTAGTCGTAGCTGAAGTTGAAAACGTGCGTGCGATCGAAGTCGGCAGATCCGTAAGCGGAGCGGAGGTTCAGCGGATTATTGCCGTTGAAGAACAGTCCCATTCCGCTTTGTTCGTCGAGCGCGTGAGAGTAGGTGTAGGAGAAACCAACCTGCAGACCGTGGCTCATGCGTTTCTCGACGTGAGCCTGGAGAGCGTTGTAGGCAGAAATGCCGGCAGCTTTGTACGACTCAGACTCGGCGGAGTATCCGATATAGGGCACGCGGAGGTCAACATTGCCGCCTTCGTAGTTGGCAAGGTAGGTCTGGCCGTTGGGCAAGGTCTGGAAATTGAAGCTGGAATCAACGAGCGTGTAGCCGTAGGTGTAGGACTGAGGATACTGCGAGTTGGGGTGGATGATATGCGAGGGCGAAGCGATCCCAGGCTGATTGAAGGGGATGGGGATGACGCCGTGACGACCGAGGTTGCCGACGTAGCCGACTTCGAACATCCAGTCGTTACGAGGCTGCCATTGAACGTCGAGGATTTGATTGATCGTGTAGGGCAGCTTGTTGGCGCGGTTATAGGTCGCAAAGGAGAACAGTTGCGAGCCGCTGGCGATGGCGGCCTCGTTGGGCAGGTACTGATCGATGTTTGCGGGATTGCCGCTGGGAGCCGGGCCGAGTGAAGATCCCCAGGGATTGGAGAGCGAATAAACGAAATCGACGGAGGGGTCGGAGTTGCAGGTCGGGATGTAGTTTAGATAGAACGTGGCGGTGCTAGTTGGACAGGCCTGGGCATTCACGTAGGGAGGCGTCTGATTCACGCCGAAGGGTCCACCGTTGATGACGCCTTCCGCGAAGCCTGGAGACAGGTAGGAGAATAGTTCGCCGCGATCGTAATAGAGGCCCATTCCAGCGCGGACGACCACTTTGTCGTTAAATCTCCTTGGACTCCATGCGATGCCAATACGGGAGCAATTCCCCACTGGCGGCCGGTAAGAGTGGTGTTGCTCACGCCTTTGGTGGGGAAGAGTTTGTTGTTGCCGGCGATGATGAAGCCGTTCAGTCCGGTGCCGCTGGGATCGATGGTGTCCGAGGCATCGTCGTAGGTGTAGCGCGATGGATCGAAGTTGAAGATGCGTCCGTATTTTTCGGTGAGGCCGCCATCCCAATCGAAGCGCAGGCCGGCAGTGAGGCTGAGATTGGGGCGGAACTGGAATTTATCCTGAATGTATGCTCCGGCCTGTCCGGCGCGGTAGTAGCGGTTGGCGTTGCCTTGGAGAAATTTCGTGGTCGTGAAATCGTCGTTGGTGTTCACGAAGCCTTGCAGGAACTGGGAGAAATCGGCGGTGGAAATGATGCCTTGATTGGTGCGGGCATCGCGGGTGTTGAGTTGGGTGTAGGCATAGCTGCCGCCGAAGGTGAGTGTGTGACGGCCGCGAATCCAGATGGCGTTGGCGGACGGCATGATGCGGTTCTGGAAGACTCCGGTGAAGGGGCCCTGGGAGGCGGAGCCCTGGCCGATGGTCAGAAATTGCAGGTTGGTGACGCCGCCCGGGTTGGCGGTGGAGTTTCCCAGGCCGAGCGGATCGACGATGGTGATGCCGGGAAAGTACATGGAGCCGAAAGTGTTGATGCCAAATTGTTGCGGGGAGAAGGGCTGTTGGATAGTGCTGTAAGCCTTCTCGCGAAGAATGCCGAGAACTTCGGTGACACTGAGGCTCGGGCGAATCGACTGAGTATTGGAGAGCGAGGCGACATGGCTGCCGGCGTCGAGGTGCTGGGAGAATCCGGCAACGTTGGAATAGGCGTAGGGAGCCACGGTGGGATCGTGTTGGTAGTAGTACTTGGCCGAGACGGTGTCTTTTGTGCTCTTATTCCAATCCAGATTGAAGACTGCTTGATCAGCGATGAAATAGGCGGTGCCGGGGCTGATGGCATTCTCGGGAAAGCTGGGAGTGGGGATTTGGCCGTCGGCCGAAGGAATCAGATACTGGCCGTTGGGGAGTTTGGCCTGGAGAAGTTGAACGGCGACGGGACTGAGGTCGCCATTGCCGGTGAGGCTGGTTCCCCAGATGGTGTTGGAAATGTTGGCGAGGGCCGCGGGCGAACGATCGTCCGTAAGCATTGACGGAACCAGCATTCGCGAGAGACCGATTTCCTGGTCTGAGGAGTGAAGGTGTTGGTAAGAGACGTATCCGAATAGCTTGTCTTTGACCAGCGGTCCGCCGAGTGTGCCGCCGGCGGTGTAGCGGTGCTGCTGGGGGACTTTGTCGTTGGCGGGGAGGTTGAGGTCCTGTTTGTTGAAGAAGGGAGCGGCGTTAATCCAGTCGGTGCCGCGATAGAGATAGAGCTGGCCGTGAATGTTGTTGGTGCCCGAGGCGGTACTCATGTCAATGTGAGCGCCGCTGGTCGAGCCTTGCTGGGCGTCATACATGGAAGTGTTGACGCGAAGCTCCTGAATGGTTTCGGGAGCGGGCGTGGGAAGGGCTTGACCGATTGCGAGGTATACGGACGCAGTGCTTTGAATGGGAGCGGCGCTGGTGCTGGCGGCATTGGCGACTCCGGTGTTGTTGACGATGCGAGCGGACGCGACCTGGCTGGTGCTCTTGCCGTTGAAGAGGTTGCTGGCGTCGACGCCATTGAGCAGGAAGCTGTTGCTGGTGTCGCGCTGTCCGTTGGCCCAGATGGGTTGGTTGCCGAGACCCGTGTTTGCGCCGGTTCCGCCGTTGAGTTCGGCATTGACGCCGGGAGAAAGGATGGCGAGGCTGGTGAAGCTTCCGGTGGGGAGCGGAATGGCCTGGATTTGCTGATCTTCCAGGATGTAGCCATTGGTGGTGTCAACGGCGTTCATGATGGGTGCGGCGTCGACGTCGATGGTGGTGCCGACCTGACCGACTTTCATGGAAGTGTTCAAGGTGGCGGTCCGATCCGCCTGGACGAGGATCGAGGGAAAGCGCTGGGTTTGGAATCCTTCATGGGCAACGGTGACGGTGTAGGTTCCGATGGGCAGGTTGACGACATCGTAAGAGCCCTGACCGTTGGTTTTTTGGGTGCGGGTGAGCGTGGTCTGATCGCCGACGATGGTGACCGTGGCTTCAGGGAGGACGCTGCCACTCTGGTCCGTCACGGTTCCAGTGATGCCACCGAGCGTCTGCTGGGCGAGCGCGGGCAGGGAAAGAATGCAGCGAACGGTAAGAAGGAAAATCCCGAGCTTTATTTTCTTTGCCATCTTAGAAACCTCGTCAGGGTTTTGGAAAACACCAATCCATAGCAGCCATGCGACCGCGTTGTTACTGTGACTTTGTGCGACATGGTCGCGGAGCTGGTGGATCCGCGCTACCTTGGCTGGAAAACTATGCGGCAAATGTACGCGAACTAGGCGAAAAGTGGAAGGTGGGGGGCAATGATAATTCTTTTGCCGCAAATCACTAATTTTTATGGGAGAGATCGTTGCGGCCAAATGTTTATGGCTTGACAGATTCGACGGCTGCGGTAAGCGCGGGGCGCTTGCTGCGGGGGCGAAGAAAGAACCAGGTGAGTCCGGCGATCAAGTACCCGAGAAAGATGTAGGGGAGCTTGCCGTATGGGCCTTCGGGAACCGGATAGAGGTTGCCGATCAGTGCGAGGAGCATGGCGGTGGCGGCGAGCCAGGGGAGAATTTGTGAGCCTGGCGTGAAGGCACTGTGTTGGCGGAGGTAACGCGGCAGGGAAACGCAAACCAGGGCGTAGGCGACGATGAATCCGTAGGTGGCGAGGGAACCGAGCCAGCCATAGACGTCGAGACCGCTGGCACCGCGGGCGGCAAGCACGGCTACGGGCGCGACGGCGGCGATGCCGGTGATGATGACGGCGCGGCTGGGGGTTTGATTGTGTGCATGCGTTTTGCGGAAGCTGTCGTGAGCGAGGCCATCGTGAGCCATGCGGAGCAGGACGCGGGCGGCGGCCGTGATGCAGGCTAGCGTTCCGGCGAACATGCTGACGAGAGCGCCCATGTCGATGAGAAGCCCGAGGATGGGGACGCCGCCGACGCGGGCGAGGACGTGCATCTGGTCGGGAGTAGTGCCGAGATCCTGGCCCACGGTGTGGAATCCCAGGACCTCAGCATAGGCGCAAATGGTGAAGAAGGCGCCGGCGAGCAGGGCGCTTTGAATCACGGCGCGGGGAATTGTCTTGAGCGGATTGTGGGCTTCGGAGCCTAGCGTGGTGGCGCTTTCGAATCCGACAAAGCTGAAGAGCGCGAGGACCAGGCCGAGGCGGAGGCCGCTGCCGGTCATGCCATGGAGGTGGAGTTCGTCGGCATCGAGGTGCCAGCCGTGATGGAAGAGCACAAGCGCGACAACGATGACGATGACGGTGACGGAGGCGGCTTCGATCCAGAGCATGAGGCGCGCGGAAATTTTGACGTCGCGGTAGGCGATCCACATGGAAACGGCGGTGACGAGCAAGGCGAGGATGGAAGCGGAGAAGACGTGTCCTGTCGCGTCGTGGAGAAGGAGGTTGGCGTAGTGGTAGAAGCCTCCGATGACGCTGGAGCCCGTGGCTACGTAGGCGAGGAGGAGGCTCCAGGCGACGGTGGCGGAGAGCCAGGGCGGAAGGATGGTGGAGGCGTAGGTGTAGAGGGATCCGGGGGAGGCGGAATGGCGGGCGAATCGGGCGATGCATAGGGCGACGAGAAAAATCGCGACTGTGGCTAACAAGTAAGCAAGCCACGTGCCGTTGCCGGCTAAGGCGGCTACCAAGGGAATGGTGGCGGCGGGAGTGGTGGTCGGAGCCATGGTGGAGACGGACTGGGCCAGGGTCTCCATGGGGGAAAGGATGCCGCGCTTCAGTCCGTAGTCGCCCGTGGGGTTTGTTGTTTGTGAGGACATTTGTAATTGGGGTGGGATTGTACAACAGATGGGGGTTGGTGGGAGTGAGCGTGATTGTGTGCGAGCTAGAAGAAAAATTGATTTGCGGAAACGGAAATCAGGCGCATGCGGATATTGGCTTCGTGATAATTTTACGCTGTTCGATGCTCGATTTTGCCGGTGATGATTGCCCAGTTGGATGTGAATTTATGAGAGCTTGCCCCAATACGGAGTGTGCGGTCTTTGGGCGGATTGTGTATTCGCTGGCGACGCGGTGTCCGCTGTGCAAGTGGGATTTGAAGCAGACGCTGCCGATGAGCGAGACGGCTGCGCCGCAGAAACCGGCGCCTGCGTCGCGGTGATTGCTGGAGCGGCTTGTGCTTCGGGCCTTACAATCTTAAACCACAGAGGGCACTGGGTTTCGCTTCAGTCTTCGCTGTTTTTTGTTGTTGTCTGGTTATCTTCCTGCCTCGGGATTTGCCAGGATTACTGCGGGGACTTCCTGTTGCTTGACCATGTTGTTGTAGGCTGCTACGTCGGTTGAGACGATTGCCTTCCATTTTGCGAGCTGTGCATCCACGTCCTTGCTGACGGTTTCGAATACCTCATAGGACTGCTTGGTTGGGGCGCTGTCGGCGCTGCCGACCACGCCTCCTAGAGCGGCCAGGTGATTGTTGAGGCGGACAGGGAAGTTGAGGACATCCTGGCCGCTTTTGGCTTTGGTCTGGATCAGGGCTTCTTCCACTTCCGTCATCTTTTTGTCGAGCGCCTTGCCTGCGTCGGCAATGGCCTTTTCACGGGGATCGTTCTTAAGTCGCTTGTTGAGAGCGGTCATCTGGTCGCGAAGGTCGCGCATCTGGATAATGGCGACGTCGGTCTCGGTGAGCTTGTCGCGAATTTTGAGGAGAAGATCGAATTGTTTCGCGAGATCCTCCTGGCTCACTTTCACGCGGGGGTCGGGCTTGATCTCAAGCGGCGCGGTGTAGGCCTTGCCGAGCACAGTCAGGCGGACCTGATAGGTGCCGGGTAGAGCTTCGGGGCCTTCGGTGTCGCCGCCCCAAAGCGGAGCGTGGGGAATTGGCGTGGCGCCCTCGTAGTGCAGGTCCCAGACGAAGCGGTTGAACCCTTTGTCGGCGGGGAGATTGGCGCCGCCTCCTCCGCGTTCGAAGAAGCCTTCGTCTTCACCTCCGCCGTCTTCTTTCTTGGGGAGTTTGCGGATGACCTTGCCGGAGGAGTCGAGGATTTCGAGAGTGATCTTCGGAGCTTCTTCTTTCTTGTCCTTGTCTTTGTCCTTGTCCTTGTCCTTGTCGCCCTCAGACTTAGTTGCTTCCGACTTGGCGGCTTCCATTCTGGCTTGATCAGCCGGTGGTGCCGGAGCGTCTTTGGCGGCCGCCGCGTCCTTCTTTTCGGGCTTCTTGAGAGAAGCTTTCAGCCAATAGTCGATGACGGCACCGGCGGGCGGATTGGCGCCGACGTTGCCTTGCGCGCGGAAGAAGCCTCCGCGAAACACAGTGTGGCTGGTGGCTGAGGGAGTGAACAGGTGCGCGTCCTGCTGTGGGATGGAATCTTCATATTGCTCGAGTGCGGTGATGTTATCGAGCAGCCAGAAGCTTCGTCCGTGGGTGGCGACGATGAGGTCGGTGTTTTTGATGACGAGATCGTTGATGGGAGACATGGGCAGATTGAGTTGCATGGGCTGCCAGTGTGCGCCGTCATCGAAGGAAACGTACATGCCGTGCTCAGTTCCGGCGAAGAGCAAGTTGGGACGACGAGGATCGACGCGGACGGCATGAACATAGTCGTTGGGGGGAAGGCCGGCAATCAGCTTTGTCCAAGTCTTGCCGAAGTCGGCGGTCTTGAAGATGTAGGGAGCGAAATCGTCGGACTTGTGGCGTTCGACGGCGAGATAGGCGGTGCCGGCGTCCCGAGGCGAAGCTTCGATCATGCTGACCGTGCCCCATTCGGGCATGGCTTTGGGCGTGACGTTCTCCCAGTGCTGGCCACCGTCGCGGGTGATGTGGACCAGGCCGTCATCGGTGCCGGCCCAGATCAAATCCTTCTGCACAGGCGATTCGACGACAGAAAAAATCGTGTCGTAGACCTCGACGCCGGTGTTGTCTTTGGTGATGGGCCCGCCGGAGGCGGCCTGCTTGGACTTATCGTTGCGGGTGAGGTCGGGACTGATGATGGTCCAGCTCATTCCGGCGTCGGTGGTCTTGAACAGAACTTCGCCGGCGAAGTAGAGCGTCTTGGGATCATGCGGCGAGAAGACGATGGGCTCGGTCCACTGGAAGCGATGTTTTACGTCAGCGCGCGGCCCATCCGATGGGATTGATTGGCCACGGATTGATTGACTGTTCCTGATGGGTGTGGCGATCCTAGCGGGTGATTTCGCCGCCGTAGGAGCCGGCATAGATGATATGCGGGTCGGTGGGATCGGGCGCGATGTAGCCGCTTTCGCCGCCGCCGACGTCGTACCAGTCGGGACGATCGATGGCGCCGTCTGCGCTCGCGCTGGCGATGGCGACGGTAGAGTTGTCCTGCTGCGCGCCATAGATGTAGTAGGGGAAACGGTTGTCGGTGGTGACGTGATAGAACTGCGCCGTGGGCTGATTGTAGATGGGTGGTCCAGCTGTCGCCGCCGTCGGTGGAAACCGTTGCGCCGCCATCGTTGCCGTTGATCAGGCGCTTGGGATTGGTGGGATCGATCCACAGGCGCGTGATTGTCGCCGTGCGGCAGCGCGCAAGCGGGCGAACGTCTTGCCGCCATCATTGGAACGATAGACAGCCAGTGTTGAGGATGTACACCGTGTCGGCCGACTTTCGGTCGGCGAAGATGTGCGAGTAGTACCAGGCACGCTGGCGGAAGCGGTGATCGTCGGTCATCAAGTGCCAGGATTCGCCGCCGTCGTCGGAGCGATAGATGCCGCCCTTCTCGGCTTCGATCGACCGCCCACACGCGATTGGGATTCGCGCCGGAAACGGTGACGCCGATGCGGCCGAGAATGCCTTCCGGCAGGCCGTGTCCTTTGAGTTCCTTCCAGGTGGTGCCGCCGTCGATGGACTTGTAAAGGCCGCTGCCGGGGCCGCCGCTGTCCAGGCTCCACGGAGTGCGCCGGGCCTGCCACAGCGCGGCGATAAAGAATGTTGGAGTTGCTGGGATCGAAAACGACGTCGATGCCGCCGGTCTTGGCATCCTTATATAGAACCTTCTGCCAGGTCTTGCCGCCATCGCGCGTGCGGAAAATGCCGCGCTCTTCGTTGTCGGCAAAGGGATGGCCGAGCGCGGCGACGAATGCGATGTCAGGATTCTTGGGATTGACGGTCGAGGCGCCCGATGGCATGGGTGTCGGCAAGCCGACAGAACTTCCATGTCTTTCCGGCATCGATCGACTTGTAAACACCGTTGCCGCCGACGATGTTGCCGCGGATGCAGGCTTCGCCGGTTCCGACGTAGATGACGTTTGGGTCGGACTCGGAAACGGCGATCGCGCCGATCGACGGGCGACGCGTCCTTCGTCTTGTCGAAGATGGGCTTCCAGTTCAGGCCGCCATCGGTGGTCTTCCACGCCTCCGGCAACCGCACCGAAATAATAGACTCATCCTGTCCGACGACGCCTGTCACGGCGACGACGCGGCCGCCACGGAATGGGCCGACCAGGCGATACTGTAGGCCTTTCCATGGGTCTTTAGACTCGGAGTCCTCGTCAGCGTCAGTAGCAGGCGCTGCGACGGTGGCCTTCTCAGACTCGGCAGGTTTTTGTGCGGGCTCGGATTTCTTGGTTTGCGGTTTCTGCGCGAAAGCAGCGGCTACTAAGAATGAAACCAGAAGGACGACGGTGGTAGTTCGCAAGGGTGGTTCCTCCGGAGAGGTACACGATAAATCGGAAGGGGCTAATTCTCAACAAAATCTTGTCGTTATGATTCGAGACGGGGCAAAGTGGCGGCGCGCTCTACCTTCGCTTGTTGAGGATTCGCACCAACAGCAACCAATGCTTGACGCCGGTGGTGATGAGGAAGTTCTCCTTAACGTGCTCGTGTCCACTGGCTCCAAGGGTGAGGGCGAACTCGGGGTGGACCAGCAAGTACCGGATCTGAGACGCGCAGCCCTCGACGGAGTGTACGAGAACACCAGTGAGCTTGTTGATGATCTGGTTGGGGATGCCTCCGACCGCAGAGGCAATGGTGGGCTTGCCCTTCCATAATGCTTCGGTGACCGTAAGGCCAAAGCCCTCCTTGAGAGATTTTTGCACGATGATTGTGGAGGCGCGTTGGATGGCGTTGATCTCAAGGGCGCACCAGGGAGGGAGATCGAGAATGATTATGTCGGGATCGTTGCCGGCTTCCTGCTTGACTTCCTGCAGGACGGCTGCGGCTTCGGGATCATCGGAAGCGCCTCCACCGGCAAGAACGAGTTGGCAATCTACGCGTTTCCTGGCGAGTTTGTAGGCTTTGATGACCCCGACGGGATCTTTGAGTCTGTCGAAGCGCGAGACCTGGGTGACGATAGGGCGCGAGCGGTCGATGCCGAATTCGTCACAGATTTTCTGTACGAGGGAGTCGGGCAACTCTTTGTTTTTTTCGGAGAGGGGATCAATACACGGATAAAAGAGATATTGCGGGACTGGCAATTGGCGGGCAAAGGACTGCGAAGAAAAGATCGCGGCGTCGTATTTCTCGACGAACGGGCGCAGGAACTCCCAAACTTGAGGATTGGGGTTCGACAGATCAATGTGGCAGCGCCAGACCCATTTTGCGGGACTCTTATCGCGGGAGCGGATCAGTGCGAGCGGTTGAGGGTCATGGATGACAACCATGTCCTCTCCGAACTGCAGGCGCCCGCGGTTTTGATCGTTGTATTTAAGGAAGATTTCTTGCGCGGCCTTGGTCAACTCATAGCTGGCGCCGTGAAGCGCATTGTGGAAGGCCTTGGTGATTTCGAAGAACTCATCGCTACCGGTAATAACATCCCAACCGGCGCGGATGTCGAGTTCCGAGAGCAACGGGACGAGGCGGTTCAGCATTTCGGCAACGCCGCCGCCAACCGCGGTCGAGTTGACCATCTTGATTGATTTCCCTTGCGCTTCGTGCGCGAGAAAGCGGAGGGTATCGATTTCTGCCTGGCCGATGATGCTCTGGTAGTCCTCGATGTGCGGTGGGGGAGGCGGGGTGCGAGGCTGAACCATGCTGGCGGGAAGAGGACGGCTGCTGCCGTGGGAGCGGGCGAAAGCAACGGTTGTCTGCGAGTTGGAGTTCGAACCGGTGGGTGTTCCGCGCTCATCCGTGGACTTCATTCGTGAACTTCCTGCCCTCAGTCCCTTTTCCCACCCGGCACTTCCGTGGCGGGTTTCAGGTGCCACTTCGCGGCTCGAGCCCTAGTTCAACTTGCTCGACGATGCGGGAAATCTGCCGCCGCACATCTTCCGTGCTGTTTGTGTAAATGTCGATGCGTTCGATTGAATCGGCCGCTTCGGAAAGGCCGAGTTCCTCCTCAAGCCAATGCGAGAAATCGTTAGACATACGCTTTAAACGCAGGCGCGCCTCAATGAAATGATGGTGAATCGAGTGGACACTCACGCGCTTGAGGCCATCGAGAAAGCCGGGCAGCGAATTGGGCGCAAAAGGCGTAGGCAACACGACGATATCCGAGGCGCAGAAATAAAATGGCGCGTGCTCGTGATGCGCGCCGGAGCGGGGATGTTTTTGCAGAAATGCGCCCAGGATCTCGACGATCCGGCGACGAAGGCAGTCGATCGTGGTGAATTCCCGCACGTCTACGCTGGCCAGTTGTTCCGCCAAAATCGGCTCGTGACAGGCGGAGAGGCTCCAATGTGCGAAATCGTTAGAGAATCCCTGACGTATAAAGTGGTGCTCCTGCAAGGTGCGGAAGGTGTGCTGGAAAATTGAATCATCGGGACATGTCTGCAGTTCCGGTAACAACTCGTGCAGGGTGGAGGCCTTCTGTGCGCCAATGCGTAGCAGGTGCTCAGAAGTGTTGAAGTAGAACGGCGTCACGGACTTGCACAGCGGCCTTTCAGACATGGAAATCCGTATGCTAGGAAGCACTCTGGGGGCAATGGGTTGTCTTGATGGGCCTTCTTTATCGCTTATCCGGCGGAGGCGCTGGCCTGGAATCGGTTCACTCCTGGCTCTGCCACGTCGAGGCGAACTTCGCACAACTCGCCGATCAGGCTTCCGGCCCAGCGATATACGTTGTGCTCGCGAACGAGCTTGCGCATGTGCTGCATGCGGATCTGCTTCTCTTCCGGCTGCATATCGAGAGCGGCGCGAATGGCCTCGGCGGTCTGGTCAATGTCGTAGGGATTGACCTGGAGGGCGTCGCGCAATTCGCGGGCGGCGCCAGTAAAGCAGCTGAGAATCAGCACTCCACGTTCGTCGTGCCGGGTGGCGACGAATTCCTTGGCGACGAGGTTCATGCCATCGTGAAGAGCGGTGACCAGGCAGAGATCAGCGGATCGGTAATAGGGCTCGATTTCTTTGTGACTGTGTTGACGCACAAGCAATGCGATGGGTTTCCAGTGATCGGTCTGAAAGCGCCAGTTGATGCGATCCGCTTCGGCTTCCACCTCGGCCTGCAAGTCGTGATAACGCTTGATGTGGGTGCGGCTGGGAGCGCCGATCTGAACGAAGGTGAAGATGCCCTGATATTGCGGATATTTCTCCAGGAAACGCTCTACGGCTAGAAACCTTTCGACTATGCCCTTGGTGTAATCCAGGCGGTCGACGCCGATCCCCATCGAGGTGGCTTCAATCCCCAGAGCTTTCAGCAAGGTCGCCCGTTCTTCATAAGCGGACTCACGCGGAGGGTCGTCGGCGGTTTCGGAGAACGCAACGCTGATGGGGAAAGGGCGGACGCTCGTGTGGTGGTCGTGACGTTGCACGGAGAAACGTTCCCAGTTGATGCGCGACTCGACGACGCGATCGACCGTCTGCAGGAAGTTGGTGCAGTGCGACTGAATGTGGAATCCGATGAGGTCGGCGCCAAGAAGGCCGTCGATTAACTCGCGCTGCCAGGGGCAGATGCCGAAGGCCTCTGGATTGGGCCACGGAATGTGCCAAAAGATGGCGACGCGGGCGTCTGGCCGCGCCTGCTTGATCATTCGCGGGAGCAAGGCGAAGTGGTAGTCCTGGACCAAAACGACCGGGCGGCTGATGTTCTCCATCTCTTCGAGGAGAGCGTCGGCGAACTTGCGGTTCACTTCCTGATAGTGTTTCCAGTCGTTGTCGCGAAATAGCGGACGAGTGTGGGCGATGTGGCACAGAGGCCACAGTCCCTCATTGGCGAAACCGTAGTAGTAGCCGGCTTCTTCTTCTTTGGTGAGCCAGACCCGGCGCAAGGTGTAGCGCGGATCGTCGGGCGGAACGGCGAGGCGGTCCTGTGCATCCACAGCTTCCAGATCGGCGTCGCCAGAACCGTGCGCGACCCAGGTTCCGTCGCAGGCGCGGAGCACAGGCTCGATAGCGGTGACCAGGCCGCTGGCAGGCTCTTTCACTTCTACGGACTTGCCGCGGCGGATGTGCATGTACGGCTCCCGATTTGAGACCACGAAGAGCCGGCCGTTTTCGAGGCGGGCGCGAACGTGGACGGCAAGCCGGTCGGCGGTCCACATGGATTCTCCGCTGTCGCGGAGGCGGGCTTCGAGTTCGGCGGCGGAGCGAGCGTCGTTGAGGCTCTCGGCGAAGGTCGCGACTTCGCGCGCAAGGGGACGAAATAGCGCCAGGTCCGGCGCCTTGATGCGGGCGACTCGTCCGGTGCGGAGCGCTCTCATCCAATTCGCGGTACGAGCGATGGGTCCGGCAACGCTCCAGCGGACAATCAGCATCGTGATCAGGACGATGAGAAAAACGTGGGCAAGAGCGCTCAGAAAAGTCTCGCGCCAGATGCGAAGGCTCTCGGCGCGGATGTATCCGGCATCATGGACGATGGCGAGACCGCCGATCAGGTCCTCGCCTCGATGCAAAGGCACGGCATAGATGTGAACCTGGGAGGTTCCGATGCGAAGGAATGCGTTCGTGTCCTGATTCAGTTTGAGCGCTTGCAGCACGATCGCGGGAGCGCTGGCCATAAGAGGCTGAAGGTTCGTGGTAACGGCGATGGGATGACCCTGGGGATCATAGACAGCGAGTCCAGCGAGGTGTTCGCGATCGGAGAACTGCTGCACAGTGCGCTGCAGAGTGTGGTCACGGTCGAAATCGCGCTCGACATTCCTGGCGAGACTCTCGCCCAAGACTTCGGCGCGGTGCTCGAGGTCTTTGCGGAGGCCGCGCTTCTGCATCAGAACCTGGTAATAGGACGAGCACAGCGATACCAGGGTGACGCCAAGAATGAGAGAGACGATGAGTCGGACACTAAGCAGTCGCATGAGATCGTCCTCGAAACGCGCAACGCAGCGGCGGTCGCTCATGACTACCGCGCGGGTGACATTTCTACTTTGCGATTCCTACTACCGACCGGGGCAAAAGCTCTTGGATATGCTACGACGCGGAACCAAGAGGCCGCGCCGTCGAGACAAAATGGTACGTCAAAATTGCTGCACAGAGCGTGCCAAACACTCAAGGCCTTGATTTTCAGCGGCTTGGCGGTGCGCGCGCCGGGCGGGAGTGTAAATCTTGCACTGGAGGAGGCTGCGAATCGGTCGGCTAGACTATCCTCGTTATGTGCCGAGTCGTTTTTCAGCTTCGAAGGATCAGAAACTTGTTCAGATTGTGGACGCGGCCCTCGCCGATGCGACTCGCCGGAGCGGTGAGTGGCTTCAGTGTCGGCCCGGGTGCACGCAGTGTTGCATCGGAGCCTTTGAGATCAATCAGCTGGACGCTTCGCGGTTGCAGCGGGGGCTGGACGACCTGGAGCGGCGCGCGCCCGAGCGCGCGGCCCGGGTGCGGGAGCGGGCTCGCGACGCGGTCGAGCGACTGGGGACGGATTTTCCTGGCGATGTCGCGAGCGGTGTGTTGGACGAAACCGAAGAAGGCGTCCGGCGGTTTGAAGATTTTGCCAATGATGAGGCCTGTCCCGCCCTCGATCCGGAGACGGGGAATTGTGAACTTTATGAAGCGCGCCCCATGACGTGCCGGGTGTTTGGCCCGCCGATTCGCTCGGAAGATGGGTTGGGCATTTGCGAACTGTGCTTTCAGGGAGCGTCGGACGAGGAGATTGCTGCGTGCGAGTTGAAGGCTGATCCGGACGATCTGGAATCGGCGCTGCTTGCGGAGTTGGAAAAGAGCACGGGAAAGCGCGGCAACACGATTATTGCGTTTTGCCTGGCGCGGTAGTCTGGTTCAGTTTTTCTTTTTTTCCAGGTCGGCCCACCGGGCGTAAAGCTGGTCGACTACTTCTTGCGCGGCTTCCATTTCGGCGTGGGTGGCCAGCAGGCGCGGGCCGTCGCTGGCTATGGCGGGATCTTCGAGTTGGACACGCTTCTCCTGCAGAATCTGCTCGGCCTGGGCGACGCTCTGCTCGATGCCTGCATACTCGCGGGCTTCGAGATACGAAAGCTTTTTCTTGACCTGGCTTGCGGGGGCAGTGACGGTGCGGGTAGCAGTGCGAGCGCTCGTCTGTTCTTCCTGGTTCCGTTCTTCCTGCCATGCTTCCCACTGCGAGTATTCGGCGAAACTTTCCGCTCCGCCCCGCCCGTCGAGACCAAGCACAAGTGTCGAAACGCGGTCGAGCATGTAGCGGTCGTGAGTGACGAGCACGAGGGATCCCCGGAATTCCAGGAGGCTTTCTTCGAGGATTTCCAGAGTCGGGATGTCGAGATCGTTGGTAGGTTCGTCGAGTAAGAGAACGTCGGCGGGTTGGAGCATGAGTTGAGCGATCAGGACACGGGCGCGTTCGCCTCCAGAGAGGCGCTCGACTGGCTGGTTGAGTTGTTCGCCAGTGAAAAGGAATTTTGCCGCCAAGGATGCGACGTGAATGACGCGGTCTTGATAGATAACGGAGTCGCCTTCGGGAGCGAGAGCCCGGCGCAGGGTCACATTCGTGTCCAGTTCGCGAGTTTGATCGAAGTAGACGATGCGGAGCCAGTCCGCTCGGCGAATCTCTCCAGAAGTCGCGCCGAGTTCGCCGCGCAAGAGACGCAGTAGAGTCGTTTTGCCACTGCCGTTGGGACCGACAAGGCCGACACGCGCCCCGGCCGTAATGATGAAGCTGAGGTTCTCGAAGAGTGCGCGGCCGCCGATTTCATACGAGACATTTTGCAGTTCTACCAGGCGCTTAGTTTTACGGTCGGTCGCCGAGAAATCGATTTGCGCAGTCGCGCTGCGGGTTCGCGCGTTCAGGCTAGCGAGTTCTCCCATGAGTTCGCCCGCTTTGTCGATGCGCGCCTTCGACTTTCGGGTGCGGGCTTTGGCGCCCCGGCGGAGCCATTCGATCTCGTGATGAACCAGATTTTCGAGCGCTTCCTGGCGCTTGGACTGAGCGTGCAGGAATTCCTCTTTCTTTTCCAGAAAAGTCGTGTAGGTGCCGCGGACGCGGAGAAGGCCGTCGGGATAGATGCGGTTGAGTTCCGTGATCTCGGTCGCGACATTTTCGAGGAAGTAGCGGTCGTGACTGATGACGACACACGCGAAGGCGGCTTGCTCGAGGACTTGTTCGAGCCACTCGATGCCTGCGAGGTCGAGATGGTTCGTGGGTTCGTCGAGCAGGAGAATGTCGGGGACCGTGACCAGGGCCTCGACGATTGCAAGACGCTTCTGCCAACCTCCGGAGAGCGATGAGGCTTGCGCTTCCAGGTCTTCGAATCCTGCGCGGCCGAGCGCTTCGGCGAAGCGGGTGCCTCGCTCCGAGTCGGGAACCGCCGACCGCTGCATGGCACTCTCGACTACAGAACGGACCGTTGTGCCAGCGGCGAACCTCGATTCCTGCTCGACGTAGGTGAGACGGAGTCGCTTGCGAACTGCGACGTTGCCGCTGTCGGGATCGACGTCGCCGGCCAGGGTCCGTAAAAGCGTGGATTTGCCTGAGCCGTTGGGGCCGATCAGGCCGATGCGGTCTCCCTCCGAAACTGAAAAGGAGATGTCCTGAAAAAGCGGATTCGCTCCGAAGGCTTTCGAGATTCCCTGTGCGTTAATCAGCGGCGGCAACGAATTGTTCTCTCCCGAAGGTGTGCTTTGAGAGTATCAGGAAGCGCAAGGTGGGCGTCGCTGGCTCGATTTACTGTTCGAACCTCCGCCGCGAATTCGGAAGGATCGAGCCAAAAGTCAAAGGCTCTTAGCCGCAAGGGCGGCCTAGAAATCCCGCTCAGCAAACAAAATCAACGACTATCGCTTATGTGCACAGTCTGCTTTGTAAGGTTCCAGCCACGGAGGGCTAACTCTGCGTCGCCATTTGCGGCTTTTGCTGGGTATTCGATTTCGATCTCACGGGCCTCTCCGGGCAGCAGCGACACATAGTTGTCGGAATAGAACGCCGGTAGAATTCGCGACCCGTCGGCGTTTAAGAGCGCGAGTTTCGTGGCGAGGGAGGCGGTAGTTCCGGCGTTATGCAGTTCGACTCGCACCCGAACGTTGTCACCGGTATGGGCGGATTTCGCCGTCACGGCAAGGGAAGCTGGGCCGAGGCGATTCAGGCGACGGTAGGATGCGCTCTTGGCGCCTATCCAGTAGAAATTATCGGACACAGTCTCGCCGGACGGGGCGCGCAATTCTAATTTCACCAGCACCACACCATCCGACGCGAACAGTGGGGCTACGTCGAGTTTGAATGCATCGGTGACTGCGTCGGGAGGAGAGTCGTGTTTCTCTTCTTTGTGAAACAGCAGCTTGTTGTCGAGGGAGTAGACTCTTGCGCTCAGCAACAAGCCCGGCTGTGCTTCATTGGTAGTGTTGACCACAGCGACGTTGTAGTCCGATAAATCAAGTTGCACGTGGACTCGCTCGCAGGCTTTTTTCACGCCATAGAAGGAAGACTGCGTGTCGTAGTCAGAATCGAGGATCTGCCACGTGTTGCTGGGCCATGCGGGCTGCGTCATCCAGAGCATGCGTCCGCTATTGGGGGACCAGAGGTGAGCGTTCATTCCTTCGAAAATTGCGCGATGATCCACATAGTCAAGCATTTGCGCCTTGCGCTCGAAATCTTCGAGACTCACCGGAGCCCCGAACTCCGCCTGCATTTGCGCCATGAACGGAGCCATTTCGCCGTTTCCGCTGGCGTGCCAATCGTGATAGGCCCAGGCGTCGCTGATCGGCCACTGATCTTCCTTCGGAATCCACGCTCGGAACGATTCCAGAGTGGAGAACGACGGCGTGCCGGTTTCCACCGAGAAGCCGTGATTCAGCGTGGTGTAGTAAAGCACGGGATCCATGTATTTGTAGGGGCCGCTGTTTTGCAGATTGATCTGATTCGAACTGGGAGAATAGTAGCGCGTGCCGTCCAGCGTGCGAATTAGATCGGCAAGGCCTTCGTTGATGATGGGCTGGGGCACGCCTTCATTGCGGCCGCACCACATGACGATGGACGGATGATTGCGAAAACGAAGGATGGTGTCGCGTGCATTCGCCAGGAATAGCACGGGGTCTTGCGCTTCGACGTTATAGTCCTGAGTGGATTCCCAGAAATCATTCCAAACCATGAGTCCATATTCGTCGGCAAGATCATAAAAAATGGCCTCGGTGTTCTGGCCAACCCAGTTGCGGATGATGTTGAGGTTGGCGTCGCGGTGCAAGCGGAAATAGGGCTCGAGGCGCTCACGGGAAACGCGTTTGCGGGAGTCGTCCATGCCCCAGTTTCCGCCGCGGGCAGCGATGCGCACGCCGTTTACCTTGATGACCAGATAGGGAGACGATCTTGTGTCATCGAGCATGCGGACTGACGGAGATTGCTCGCCACCGGGTGCGAGCGAGGCCACCCATGATTTCCATCCCTCGCGCCATTCGGGAGGGAAGGTGGAAGGAAAAGGATCGGAAGCGGGGATCGAGCGCATGGCTTCCCGGCGCACGTCAACAACTTCTTCCGATTTTAATCGCGCTGTCGTCGGGGAGTATTCGAGTCGACGGAGGCGTCCGGCGGAGTCGAGCAGGCTCAACTCGTAGGTCACTTCGCGAATTCCGAACCGCAACTGCTTTTTGTCGGACTCTGCGTTTGCAGCGGAGAAACTCAACTGTAAGGTGTAGAGTTCCGGTTTCCCATAGCCGTTGGGCCACCACAGGCGCGGGTGCTGGATAGTGAGTTGGGCGAATTCGGAGGGAGACAACTTCACAAAACTCTGGCCAGGCAGCACAGTGATCTGCTTCGTAATTGAAGTGTCGCCGAACGAGGCTTTCAGAGCTCCATTCACGGGGGCATTCGAAGGATTCTCGATCGGTACCGTTATCTCGACGTCAGCGCGACTGGTGTCGGGCAATGGCAGGGAGGTGACGACTTGGGCGTCGCCAATTTTTACGCTGCTGGTTGCCGTCAGTGTGACGGGTTGCCAGATGCCCGTATCGCGATCGCGGATGGCGGGAATCCAATCCCAGCCCTCGGTCGCGACAAAGGTCGGGCCATCGAGACACAAGATGCCGCCGTTTTCTCCGGGGCCACCTTTGATGGATTGCTCCTGGGGAATTCCGGGATGGGGCGGGGGAGAAACTCTTACCGCGAGAACGTTCTCTTTCTCGGAATTCGTCACGTCGGTTACGTCGAACCTGCCCCGGATGAATGCACCTTTGATCGAGCCCAGAGATTTTCCATTGAGCCAGACGCCGGCTTCATAGTTGATGCCCTCGAATGTCAGCGTGAGGCGCCGGCCGCGGGCGGGCTTGGGAAGATGGAACTCCACGCGATACCAATAGTCCTGTTTGTTGAGGCTCTCAGGAATGGCGAGATTGTTTAGGCCGTAATCGGGATCGGGATAGATGCCTCGGTCGATCATGGTGGTGAGCGCCGTGCCAGGGACCGTGGCCTGCATCCACTCATGAGTGTTGTAGCCGGACTGCGAGATGGTGGCGCCGTCGGCTTTGATGTCGGGTGCTGGGATCATGCGCCAGTCGGCAGCGAAGGTCCATTGATTCTCGGTAGTCGGTTGAAGAGTTTGCCGATTGGCGGGCACGGGCGCGGCGACCGGATGTGAGAACGGGGCCTTACTGCGGGGCATAGTGTCTGGATCTTGAGGGGCACGGTATCCGGCCTGGCCGCGGGTTTGCACCGGCCATGGCTTTGAACCTTCTTCGAATTCGAGGAGCGAAAAATCTTCGTGGGATTGCGAGAGTTGTTTGGTTTCCTCGGCCGTCAATGCGCGGCGGAGCAAAGTGAGCGAGGCGATGGTTCCTCCAAAATGCTGCCAACTCGGGGAAGGCGGGACAGGAGGAGCGATCTCAAGAAGCGGGCTGACGCTTCCCAGGTCGAGTTTGCCGCTTGCGATGGGTGCGCCATCGAAATAGAGACGAAACTGTTCGCCATCGAACGTCGCTGCCAGGAAATGCCACTTCCCGGGGGTTAGCGAAGAGGGGCCGGAGAGGATGTTGTCTTGGCCCATCCATAAAATCAAGTGGGAACTGTCGAGTGCGAGATACCGGGAAAATTCTTCTGAGGGGTCTCCAAAGCCTGCGATCAAAGTTGGCGATTGCAGCGCTTCTGCGGTCCTCACCCATGCGTGCAGCGACCAGGGCGAGTCAGCTCGCAAAACGGAATCGTCTTTCCGCAGAGGCTTTCTGAGGCCGTCGCCGCCGGACAAGAATACTGCGTTGAAGGGACCATAATGAGCTGGATCATTCGTGACCGGGGCTTGCGAATGGGCCAGCAGCGACGTGGCAATCAAACAAATGGGAATCAGTCCGGAAAGAATCAGGGTGCGGAACGCAGGAAACACTCGGGTCATGGAATCTCCGCGGTAAGAACGGTGCATAACGATGAGACATTAAGACTGCACGGCGGAATCATACGCGATTAAGCTTAGCGACGCGCTTCGGCTTCCGCCACCCAGCCGCGACGCAACTCTTCCGCGGGAATGCTGGAGAGATAAGGTTTGATGTCGAGGATCGGCGTCCCGTCGAGCATGTCAACTCCGCGGACGTGAAGGGACCGGCCGTCGCGACGGAGCAGTCTGACCACGGTGAGGCCGATGGGGTTGGGTCGTCTCGGAGATCGGGTTGCGAAAACTCCGTGTGGGCGGTCATCAATGGGAGGCGTGCCGAGCAACTCGAATCCTTCCGAGCGGTCGAACACCCACAGAGCGAAAAGGTGAGAGAAGCCTTCGATGTCGGTGAGGCCGGGTTCGAATTCAGGCTCGATTTCGAGGATGCCTTCGGCCTCGTGCTTGGCGCCGGGGCCTTTGGGGATGTCCTTCGTTTTCGTGTAGGGAGTGCGGGCGTATCCGATTGCGCGAGGAGAAAACATAGAGCGAGCATACATCCTCGAGAGGGCGCCCTGGAACCAGGACTGCAATTGCTCCTAGTCTTCTTTCTTTTCCGGTTCCTTCGGCAACGGCTTTTCGATCGGCTTGCGGGGGAGCATCTGGTCGCGCATGGCCGCGTCGTAGACGAAGCTGGCGACGATTACCGAGATCTGTTTGAGGTCGTCGGGTTGCAGGCGGTCATAGACGTCCATGTTCGAGTGGTGGGTGCGCGTCTCGTATTCGATGGGATCCTGGATGAACTGAAACCCGGGGATGCCGACCGCATCGAAGGAGAGATGGTCGGTGCCTCCGGTGTTGCGCATGGTGAGCGTGGACATGCCGAGATCTTTGAAGGGCTTCATCCACGCGTCGAAGATGGGCGCGACGGCTTCGTTTTCCTGCAGGTAAACGCCGCGAATTTTGCCGCTGCCGTTGTCCACGTTGAAATAGGCGGAGACCTTTGCCTGTTCCGGTTTCACGGTAATCGGACCGGCCTCGCGCCGCAGGAGCGTAGGCGCGTCTTTCATGCTGGGTTCTTCCATATGAGGCCGTGAGCCGAAGTGCTGCTCGACATAGCCTTGCGAGCCGAGCAGCCCTTCTTCTTCGCCGCTCCACAGGCCGATGCGGACGGTGCGGCGGGGTTTGATGTCGAGGGCTTTCAGGATGCGCACGGCCTCCATCATGACGATGGTGCCGGCGCCGTTGTCGGTGGCGCCTGTGCCGGCGTGCCAGGAGTCGAGATGCGCGCCGAGCATGACGACTTCATCCTTCTTATCAGTACCGGGTATCTCGGCGATGGTGTCGTACTGCATGGGATCGTCGTCGTAGAAAGTATTGGCGACGTTCAGTTCGAGCGTGACCTCTTTTTTCTGCTGCAGCAGGCGGGAGATGCGGGTCCAGTGCTCGGAGGCCATCGTGAGTTGGGGAATCGTGGCGGTCTCGCCGGGCTTATAGGACCCGCCGGACTGTACGAAGACAGTGCCGCCGCCGGCAGTGCCGCGGCTGTGATCAACGACGGCTAGAACTTTTTCTTCGGCGAAGAATTGGTTCAGGTCTTTCATGAATTGCTGGCGCTTGAGAAAGTCGGCGAAGCGAAATGGAGGCCGCTCGCCAGGAATCTGATACTCGCCAATTTTGGCGAGGTCATCGTCGGTGAGACGCTTGAAGGGAGCTTCCGCGACCGGTTTGATCACGTCAGTGTCGGAGCCCGTGATCAAAATCATTCCAGCGAGCTTGCCACGATATTTGTCGAAATCCTTTTTGTCTTCAATCACAACGCGGATACATTTGCCGGTGACAACGCCGTTGGTGCCGGGAGTCCAGGCCTTGGAGTAGACGATGAGCGGGACGATGTCGGGCGAAGTCATGCGGGCGTTGACGTACTGATTTGCCCATCCGCGGCCGAACGGGCCCCATGACTCGAGGTGAGAATTGCTGAGGCCCATGGCGGTGAACTGGTCTCGAGTCCACTCGTTGGCTCGCTTCATATTAGGTGATCCGGTGAGGCGTTCGCCGATCGAATCCATGAGGCCGGAAGCGTATTCCATGACTTTGGAATTGTGGAATCCCTCGTAGCGAATGCGGGAGATGGTCTCGAGATCAACTTTTTCCTGAGACCATAGGGCTGAAACCGAGAACAAAATTACTGCGAGAGAACAGACGAGTCTGGTAGACCGCTGCATGATGGGATCGCTCCTGAGTAGAAATCAATCGGGGATTATACAACCGGACATGCGAGAGGCAGGTGCGTCGAATGTAAAGTTATTTCAAGCGAGACTCAGAGGTTTACCGGGGCGGCGCTGTGGAGAGGGAAACGATAGGTTCCTACGAGTGGTCTTTTGCGGGGGCCTTAACCACGGGCTCTTTCCGTTTCTCTTCCGAATCTACCGCGAAAAGCATGTAGTGATCAAAGCTGTGCCGGCGGTAGTAGCGGTGCTTGCGGAAGTCGAAGTAGATCTCCGCGGTCTTCGGCAGCCAAAGCGAAGTCGTATTCCTTTGGAACGGGATCGGTCCGTATTCCACGACTTGATGCTCGCTGAGAAGCTGGATCTCTGGCATGGGGCTGACCAATTCCGCTTCGATGCGCACGATCTGGAATTTGCCGGCGGTGATCCACGCTCGGCCCTTCATTCTTACGGGATAGATTTTGTTGCCCACCTTATAGCTTTGCATCGTGTTGGGCCGGTCATCGCGCTGCTGGAAGTGCACGAGCCAACTCGGCTGGCCGTGCCAGTCGCCAAGGCCTTCGCAGACCATGTCGAAGTTATCGCGCACGTGCGGGTGGAAAACCAGCGCCAGGGCGGCGAACCCAGTGCTGGCAATGTGGTCGGGATATCCTTCGAGATTGAGATGATCCGCGCGGAATTCGTCCACGGAGAGAAACCCGGGGCGGGGCTCGGAGATCGAGGCTACGTAATTGAACTTGCGGGTTTCGGTGCGAACCGGACTGCCGTATTCGTCCAGGGCCTGATGGAATAAATCTTCGACGGCAGAGAAGCGAGCCAGATCCTCCACGAATTCCTTCACTCGCTTCCCCGATTCATCGATCACTTGGGCTGAGGGACACGCGGCGTCTGGCGCCAGAGCCAGTTTGACTTCATCAATGCCGGGTGGTTGCCATGACTTCACGGAGAGACGCGCCGCGGGCAGCGCGGAAAGGGGGTCGACGCCGGAAAGCCGGGTCGCGGTTTGCTGTTCGGTCTGTGCGGGAGAGGAATCGTGTCCCTGAATCTCTGCGATCAGGTTGCGAACTTGCGCGGCGATCGGATGCTGCGGCGACTCGTGCAGAAAAACATCAAGGGCCTGGATGCCTTCTCGGTCGTTCCCGAGATTTACCAGCGCCTGACCTAAAGTAAGCTGCGCGGAAATGGCCGCGGCTTTTCCTTTCGCAATGGCGACCTGGGCTTCATCGCGGGCCTTCTCATAGTTCTTTTCATGCAGGTAGGTATCGGCAAGCAAATCATGAGGGAGCCAGTTTTCCGCATCGGCCAATACCGCCTTCTCCAGCGCGGATCGTGCGGCCGGGTAGTCTTTTCTTTCCAGGTCCGCACGGCCAAGGAGGGTGAGGCTCTGAGCGTTGCGGGGACCAAGGTTCACCGCCGCGGTCAGGTAAGTTTCCGCCTGAGCGAAATTCTTCTTCTGGAAATACAAGTATCCGAGAAGGAAGTTGAGCTCGGAACTTGATGGAGCCGACTTGAATGCTTCGTCCAGATGTTTCCGTGCCTCGTCCAGATTCCCCGACTTGAGGTTCGCAATAGCGTGCTTGGTTTCTTTTCGCGATTTCGGCGAAAGACCTGCGTCGGCGACGTCTAGATTCACCGCAGCAGGATCGCGGTGCAGCATGATCTCGAGTTTCTGCTGGACCAGCGTGCTCCCTACTCTAAGTTCCTGATGAGTGCTGAGGTAGCCGACTGCGCTCACTTCAACGTCATAGTTCCCATAGGGGATGTCGGTAAACACGCCCTGCGACGCGCTCTCGTCATACGCGCCCTGCGAACTGGCCTCAGTGGTCTGCCAAATGGGCGTCTGGGTCGCGAGATTGACCAACTTCAGGAGGGCTTGGCGATCGAGATGAACGCCCCTGCGCTCGGCGAACACCGTAAAGATGAGTAAGCCCGTATTCGGAGCCGTGCTGTAGGACCTCGCGGTCGCTACCTGATCTCTATGCGAACCTTGGCCGTTCAAACGGTCCCCAGCGAACTGAGCGGAGGCGATGGGAACGAGTGGGCAGAAGATCGAAAACAACATGCAGATCAACGGTGCGGGCAGGAAAGAGAGAGTGACTCGGCAACGCAGCATAAAGAAGCCGCGAGCAGTGTGGCACAGTCTGTATCGGCGGTCAAACAATGGTCGAATTCATTCTTTTGCAACGGGTGGCGCTTGAGGTGACGGAGGTTTGCTCTGGTCGGTCTTTTTTTCGCTGTCCAGGGGCTTGGCGTCTTCGTCATCGTTGTTCTTCACGATGTACTGCACGATGAGCGAGATGCGGCGGTTTGAGGGATCGAGTGGGGCGTCGGTTTTGCGCAGGCGCTGGTCGGCAAAGCCGCGGACTTGGGTTACTTGATCGGCGCGGACTCCATTGGCTTGCATGACGCGGCGAGCCGCGTTGGCGCGGTCGGAGGAGAGTTCCCAATTGCCGTAAGCGGCGGAAGGCGCGTAGGGCTTGGAATCGGTGTGACCTTCGATGGAGAGCTTGTTAGGAAGTTTGCCGAGTTCCTGCGCGAGGGTGATGAGCATCCCGCTGCCATCGCCATTCAGCTTGGCACTCCCGCTGTCGAAGAACGTGCCAGTTGCCGATTCCGAGAGTTCGATGCGGAGACCTTCTGCGGTGACGGTCATTTCAATGTGGTTCTTCAGTTTCTCGAAATCGCTCATCTGCCGCATCGCAAATTGCAGTTGTTCTTTGAGCTTGGGCATGTTGTCGCGAGTCAGAACGAAGTTCTCGCCCGCGCCTGCCATATTGGAGCCAACTTTTTTGGAGGTTCCGGTGGGGTCTTTGAAATATCCGCCAACCGCTTCCTGTACCTGCTTGCTGGAGTTGAGCAGCCACAGGACGATGAAAAGCGCCATCATGGCAGTGACAAAGTCGGCATAGGCGACTTTCCATGCGCCGCCGTGGTGGAGGCTGTGGCCGCCTTTTTTCTTGAGGATGATGATGGGGCGCGCTTTATCCATGTTGGTTGCCCGTGGTCAACTCAAGCGGACGCGGCCGCAGCCGCAGCCGGAGCGGCTGCGCCTCCACCCCGGCAGGCCTGCTCGAGTTCCTTGAATGAGGGCCGCACATGGCCGGGAATGGCGCGCCGCGCCACCTCCACCGCCATGATGGGAGCGCTGCCCTTGAGAAAAGAGATCATGAGCACTCGCATCACGTAGAGAAATGCGTGTTCTTCTTCGGCGGCTTTTGTCATGTTGGCGGCGATGGGGCCAACCAATCCGTAACAGAGCAGAATGCCGAGGAAGGTTCCGACCAGAGCGGCGGCGACCTTGTGTCCGATTTCTTCGGGCGGCCCGCCTAGAGCGCCCATGGTGATTACCACGCCGAGCACGGCCGCCACGATGCCCAAGCCAGGAAGGGAATCGGCCATCGTGCTGAGGGCGGCGGTAGGGTCGGTGGAATCGCGATGGTGAACCTCCATATCCAGATCGAGCATCTGGTCAAGGTCGAACGCATCCACGCCCGTGACCGCCATGCGCAGGGAGTCGCACACAAAAGAGCATACGTGATGATTCTTCAGGAACGACGGGTTCTTGGAGAACACCTGGCTCTTCTCGGGTTCCTCGACGTCGGCTTCGAGGGCCATAAGGCCATCTTTGCGGGCCTTGTTCAGCAAGTCGTACATCATTTTGAGAGTGTCGAGGTAGGTCTGCTTGCCGAACTTGGAACCGCCGAACACGCCGCCGATTCCTCCGACAATTTTCTTGATGATGTGGAGCGGATTCGCGACCAGAAGCGTACCGATTGCCGCGCCGCCAATGATGATCAGTTCCGCCGGTTGCATGAGAACTCGGAGGTTGCCGTGCTCCATGAGATAGCCGGCCACCACGCAACCAAAAACGACGATGATCCCAATAATCGCGAACATTGCTAACTCCCGGACGACGGTTTGCCGCTGGCGCCACGGGCGAGTCCCGCTGGAGCCGTGGGCAAGGATTGTTGTAGCCGTGCCATCACTGAGTCGATGTTGTCGCCAGATTGCGCCACCGTCTGGCCGATGGAGACGGGCAGCGACCGCCGTTCTCCCCACCATTCGATTGCGGCGCTGGCCAGCATGCGGCGGAGGCGCTCGCGGACGGAGTACATCGCCTCGTCGCGACAGCCGTTCAGGATCACGAGAAATTGATCGTCGGACTTCGTCCCGTCACCGCTGGAATCGTCGCTCCAGCGACCCAGAAAATCTGTCTTCCAGAGACCGGCTTCAAGCGTGCGCGCGACCACGCGCAGTAAGGAGGAGACCGCCTCCGGGCCGAAGCTGACCCGGAAGTGATGGAGTCCTTCGACGCGGAAACAGAGAACACCGAAGGGGACACCTACTTCGGTGAAGGTCCCGAGGGTCTCGCGCAAGTGGGACTGCATCATGGCGCGGCTGGCCACGCCTGTCACTTCATCCACGCAGCCGGGAAGGCTCAGACCGTCTTCATGGTGATCCGGACTAGCCGCGGGCTGCTGGTCTTCGAAAGTCTCGATGGCGCCGATGATTGAGCCGTGCCCATTGCGAATGGGAACGGCGCGAATGCGAACCGGGATTTCATGTCCAGCTTTGTGGTGCAGGAAGCCGACCCCCTCGGCTGGCTGTGATGTTTTGATGGCGCGGCCGAGCGGGCAGTCCTCGTTGCAGAATTCACATCCCGGCTGATCGCATTGAAGCAAGGCTTCCCCGATGCAGGAGTGGCCAATCACTTCGTGGCTTGGGCGGCCTGTGATACGTTCGGCGCCATCGCTCCAGTACACAATTTTTTTCTGCATGTCCACGACGCACGGGCCGGTGGGCAGGCTTTCGAGAATGCTGCGACAGATTTCGGGATCATGCAATGCGGACATGGTTTGCCCGGCGGAAGTCCGCCCGGGCTATCCATTTCATCGGCGGAAATCCACAGGACTTAAGCGGCACTACTGCACCAATCACAGGGCATGGCCCGGCGAAGCCTCGAGTTTTCACTGAGATGGGGGGGTGACGCCCTCGCGCTGGATCAGGCACAGAAGTGCCATGGTCGGAAACGCGACACGCGCCTAATTTTGTAGTTGAGCAGTTCTGGGGAGGGCTGCCCGGGCGTTCCGGACTCGAAAGAGTTCCGGGACGCCCGTTTTCTTTTGAGCCTCGGATGCGAAGCGTTCAGTTGGTCGAGATGGTGAAGTTCACGGTGATCCTGGCCTGGGTCTCAACCGCCTCGGAGCCCTGATAGTGTGGCTTGAAGTGCCACTGCTTAACGGCATCTTGCGCCGCGGTGGCGAGAATCGGCGGTCCGCTGACGACGCGGAGATCCTGGATCAAGCCGTCGCTGCCGATCAGCGCCTGCAAGATGACCGATCCTTGCACTTTCATTTGCCGGGCCAGCAGGGGATAGTCAGGTTTGACGGGACGGCTGACCACGTTGCTCGTGTCAGCGGACATTTGGACGCGCTCGGCAGCATTGCTGGTCATGTTGGCTGCACTCTCTGCCGTGTCTGCAGCCGGCGGCTCCGAAACCGCTTGGTCCGGCGAGTCGGGCTGCAGATCAACTCGCACCGAGTTGACTCCGGGGCGAATGGTGCGGTGAACGTTTCCCGCGACCACTTCCACTTCCAGCGGAGGCAGGACGGTGCGGCTCACGGACGTTGGCGGAGCGGAATCTGCGGGTTGGCTAGGCGCTGCAGGTGAAGCGGAGTCTGCTTGCGTCTGTTTCGCGGCGGCGCCGCGATGCTTCGACGTGGCGGCCGCTGAAGATGCATTCCGTTTCGCGACCAAGTTGGGCCGCGCTGCTGTCGTTGCTGCGGGCGCGGTCTGCAAGGGCTGGTCCTCGGCGTCCTGCGTGTCGGGGAACCAGAAATCACGATCGCGGTAAAGAACGATCCCCAGAGCGACCAGGAGCAGCGCTAGGGCCATCACCATCATGCGCCGCTGCTTTGGCTCCTGAGATGCCTGCTCAGGCGTCGCCGACAGAAGCCGCCGGCCGGGTTTCGGAACTAACGCCTTGATCTCGTCCATATGGAAAAGTGGTTCGCGCCAGACTCGACGCACCAGATTCTGCGCAATAGTATGCCTCGAAAGGCCGCGAAAGGCCAGCAAAAGAGAGCGTTCTCGGCCCTCAGGTGGTCCCGATCTTTGGCGATCAAACCAACCTGGCCATAACCTGGTAAGGCCTGGGTCATCCTTCGGATGTCAGCAGGCGAGTTGGTCGCGCGTGATCTTCAGGCCTGGCAGGTTGCCCAAAACTGTTACCGCGACGGATTCGGTTTTGAAGAATTCGTTCGCCAAGCTGGTCAAGTCGTCGGCGGTGACGGCTTCGATTCTGGCAATCAATTCGTCGAGATCATAGAAGCGGTCGAAATACATTTCCTGGCGCGCGAGATTCGACATGCGGGCGGTGCTCGATTCGAGCGACAGCATCAGGCTGCCCTTGAGTTGTGCTTTGGAGCGACGCAATTCTTCTTCGGGCACGGGTTGCGTTTTCAGACTGCGGAATTCGCTCACCACCGACTGCACCACCTTGGCCGCTGAGCCGAGCGACGTGCCGGCATAGACGGCAAGGCATCCAGTGTCGCGATAAGGATTGAGATCGCTGTAGATGGAGTAAGCCAGGCCCTGGCGCTCGCGTATGTTCTGGAACAGGCGCGAACTCATGCCGCCGCCGAGCAGAGTATTCAGAATGTATCCAGCGTGCCGCTTCTCATGCGCAATGGGATGCGCCGGCACACCAAGGCAGAGTTGCACCTGCTCGAGTGCTTTTTTGTTGCGCAGGATGATGCGAGAAACGATCTTCGGCGCCGACGAATGAAAGCCGTTTTTCATCGGTTTCATCTGCTGGAACTGTCTGGTGACCAACTCGACGAATTTGTCGTGATCGAGATTGCCCGCTGCCGACACGATGATGTTGCCGGGAGCGAAGCGGTGCGCGTAAGCATCGAGTACCGGTTGGCGCTCGAAGCGCTTGACGGTTTCTTTCGTCCCCAGAATGGGCTTGCCCAACGGATGATCTTTCCAGAAGTTCTGGGTAAAGATTTCATGGACGAGGTAATCGGGATTATCTTCGTCCATCTTGATTTCTTCCATGATTACGCCACGTTCGCGAGCGATGTCGGCGGAATCGAACACAGGATTCAATACCAGGTCGCTAAGAATGTCGAGCGCGGTGGGGACATGTTCGTCGAGCACCTTGACGTTGAAGCAGATGCATTCCTTCGCGGTGAAGGCGTCCATGTTGCCGCCGATCGAGTCCACCTGGCGGGCGATTTCCTCCGCCGTGCGGTGCTTGGTCCCTTTAAAGACCATGTGTTCGATGAAGTGGGAGATGCCGTTCCATTCCGCGTCTTCATCACGCGAACCGGTTTGCAGCCAGATTCCGATCGAGGCGGAGCGGATATGATGCATCTGCTCAGTGATGATGGTCAGCCCGTTGGGCAGCTTTTGACGACGAATATTGCGGACTTCCTGGGCCATTGCTTCCTGTATTAGATACCACGTAATAGATCTTGGTATGAAAGGGTCTTCTACTATTCTGACATAGGGGCGGAGGGTGTGCGAGAATAGTTTAGTTGTTTGGAATCAGTGGGTTAAATGTATTTTCCGCCCCGGCAATGGGGGCCCTGGGTCCGGCAGGCCATGCAAAATCTCTCACAACTTCCGTTGCTCGGTCAGGATCGCAGTGAGCTCGCTTTGCTGGTAGAGAGCATGGGCGAGCCGGCTTACCGCGCGAAGCAATTGCTGGAAGCGGTGTACCGACAGCGGGTGGAAGCTGTCGACGAGATTTCCACTCTATCGCGGCCCTTTCGGGCCCGGCTGGTGGAAAAAGGCGTTTCGATCGGGATGCCGGGGATCGAGCAGCGGTTCGTATCACAAGATGGCACCGTGAGGTATCTGATCAAATTTGCCGATGGGCAAACGGTCGAGACAGTTTGGATGCCTGAGGGCGACGGGGGAGAGGCAGGGGATGGGAGCGAAGCTGGTACGGAAGCTCTAGAAGTTGAGGGTCGTCCCACAGATCGCAGGTCGCGACAGGGGCAGAACCCCGGCCGCTCGACTATCTGCATCTCCAGCCAGGTGGGATGCGCCGTGGATTGCCAGTTCTGCCTAACGGCACTGCTCGGCGTGAAACGCAATCTAACCGCGGGTGAAATTGTCGGGCAAGTGTGCGCGGTGCTCAAAGATCAGAAGGTTTCTCCGCCGGACGATCGCATCAATCTCGTGTTCATGGGAATGGGGGAACCGTTCCTAAACTACGAGAATTTCGTGAAGGCGTCGCGACTTCTGGTCGAGGAAGTTGGCATTGCGGAGCGGAGGATGACAGTCTCAACAGCAGGAATCGTTCCGCGCATTCACGACTTCGGGCAAGAAGCAATTCGTCCGAAACTGGCCATTTCCTTGAATGCTTCGAACGATGCGTTGCGCACACGTCTGATGCCGCTGAATAAGAAATGGAATCTGGAAATGCTGATGACGGCGGCCCGGGCGTATCCCCTGCGCGCGCGGGAGTGGATTACGTTCGAATACGTGCTGCTTGGAGGCGTGAACGACAGATCTGAGAATGCGAAAGAAGTGGCTGAACTGCTGCGCGGACTGCGCTGCAAAGTGAATCTGATCGCGCTGAATCCCGGGCCTGGGATTGAATTTACGACACCCGCCCCGGAGCGCGTGGTGGCGTTCCAGAACATTTTGAGAGAGTCGGGGATTCCTGCGTTCGTGCGGCGTCCTCGAGGGCGAGACATTTACGCGGCTTGCGGGCAGCTCAAGCGTACGGTCGAGATTGCCACAGCACCGGCACCGTAGCATCTTTCGGTCGGGCCGGAGCGGACCCGGTGGCCGGCAGTTCGACGCGAAGCAGCATGGCGCCATCTGCGCTGGGCGCGCGGAAAACTTGACCATGGTGTTCCCGCACGATTCCCCGGCATGCACTCAGAGCAAGGTCGTTTTCAGAATCCACCTGCGAAGCCGGGTCTGATGGCGCAGAAGGCATTGGCTCGGTGGCGAGTTGCAGCACAGAAGTTCCCGCCTGTCGCTCGGTGCTGACGGTCAGGACTTTGCCGCCCCGCTCACTCATGACGTGGAGGCAATTTCCGATGAGCTGCAGGCACACCTGCAACAGCTGGTTGGAATCACCCAGGACCTTTGGCAGTCCAGAGTCGAACTGCGTGCGCACTTCAATCTTGAGAACCTCCCATTGAGCTTGCGTCAGTTTTACGGAGGTGCGCGCGAGAGTATTAAGGTCCAAGGGTGTTTTGGGTGCTGTCGCCTGCCGGGCGAAGCTGATGAGACTGGCGACCAGCGACTTGGTGCGGCGGACGTACTGTCCAATCTTAGCCGCGAGCGGTTGCTGCTCTGCGCTGAGTGGTGTGCTCAGCAGCATATCGGAATAGCCCAGCATCGCCGTAATCGGGTTATTCAGTTCATGGGCAGCGCCTCCAACGAACTGCCCAATCGAAGCCAGCTTTTCCGATTGAAGAATCTGCGCCTGCAGGCGTTTCAAGTTGGAAAACGATTCCTGCGAGTGGTTGAGCAGATGGATCAGTTCGCGATCCAGCAGGTGCTGGCGCACGAAAACCATCACGCCCATAAAGAAGGCAGCGACCAGAGTCAGCGCGAGACGGAACACCCGAATGTCTGCAGGAACCGCGGAGTCTGACATGGCCCAGGCGGCGAACAATGGCAGCGAAAACACGGCGATCATGCTGCATCGCGCCACCCACACACCATACGCTGTGGAAGCATCACGGGTCGGTTCCTGCTCCTCGCGCGCTTTTGTGCTCAGACCAATCCACGTGAACCATGCCATTGCTGCGACAAGAGGAATGTCGTAGAGGCTGCCGCTGTAGTAACGGTTGTGGGAGATGGCCCAGTTCGCGACGGTCGAACTGGCCGAATAGACCAGGTTCACGCCGAACAGGCTGGCGTAGAGGGTTTTCCAGTGGCCTTTGCTAGTGGCCCAGCATATAACCAGGCCAACCAAGAACGCTACTTTCTCGGCGAGATAAAGAGCATTCAAATTGAGGTCATAAGCCTCTACGCTGACCGTGACAAACTGCCACGGAATAATAATCAGGACGTAAAGATAGAACCACCACACCATCAAAAGGGCAAAGTCGAGCCTTCCCATCCGGGCCCCGTACTCATCCCGCGCAGCGTGGGGACGCAGGGCCAGAGCGGCCATCATCGGCACGAGGTGCAGAAAGATCACAATGTCGACGGCGCAGGGATCGGGCACCTCGCGGCGCAACACAACTTCGAAGTAAGACCAAAAGAGTTGATAGGAGGACCAGAGCAAGCAGCCCAGGGCGATCAGACTCCAGAACAAACGCTTGCGACCTTGGGAACGTAGCGCGAGCGGAACGAACGACGCTGCAGCCGACAGCAACAAGAAACATTGGACGATATCGCTGATTACGATGAGACGATAGGACTTGTCCAGAACCAGAGCAGCCGCTATGAAGATCGACAGCGCCCCAGCAACCGCCGCCAACCAGATTTTGGACCGTTTGCTCACACACTCCCTCACGGGCCATTTTAGACGGGATTATGGAGCGGGACTGGTTACTGTAGTAACCTAGGTGCCAAGTCAAGAAGTCCCAGTTGGCAAAGGGCCGGTCCCGTGCGTTCCAAGGCCTAACTTGCCGTAAGCGACGCTTATTCAATACTATGCAGCACAGCCGCGACGTCCGTGGAGATTGACGCGATTGCATCCGCACGCTGAGCCATATCGAAATTCCTGGAGACTCCGCATTCCCCCCGACCCAGGCGAGACGCGCCGGATCGAGCGCTGGCTGGCGACTGCGCGCGTGTTTCTGGCGGTCTCGGCCTTGGTGGCCATCCGCATGGAACCCACCCAGCTGGGCCAATCCTGGGCTGCGTACGGATTGTTTGCCTTCTATCTGGCAAACGGCTCCTTAATCCTGATGCTGTTGCGGCGGCGGCAGCAGTCTACGGCAGGGTTTCGTATTCTGGTGCATGCAGGAGACATCCTTTGGCCGGCGGTGATTTCGATCTTCGCCGAAGGCCCCAGAACTCCATTCTTTTTGTTCTTCGTTTTCGTGTTGGCGGCGGCAGCCTACCGCTGGGGACTTTGGGAGACTCTCGGCACCGCCGCAGCCGAGGTGGCCTTGCTGTGGCTCGAAAGTTTCGTGCTGCTGCACGTCTGGCTAGGGCCGACGAGTTCGCCGGCGTGGCTCGCCCTGACCGGCCTGCACGTAAACGTCAGCGAGTTCGAGCCCAAGCGTTTGTTCCTGCTGTCGGTCTATCTGATCGTGATGGGGCTACTGCTGGGATACCTCGCTGAGCAACAAAAACACTTGCGTGCGGAGAAGGCGGTCGTCACCGGGATCCTGTCGAGGATACGCGTGGAAGCAGGCCTGACTGGGACGATGCAGCAGATCTTCAATGAAGTCATGTCCATGTACGGGGCGTCGCGTTTGATGGTTGCGTCCCAGGAAGCGCACAGTCACCGTGTATTTGTAGGTGAGTTGAACCAGCCGGCGGCGGGAGCGGTTGCGGAGTTCCATTGGCTGGAATCAAAGCCCCGAGATGCCAGGACGTATTTGGACGACTTCCCCGGAGATGTCTGCTATGCCTCGGCAGACGGGGATCGCTGGTCGATCTTGGCGCTGGATCAAGAGGGAAACACAGTGCCTGCGGCGAATGCGGCGCCGTTCTCGCAACTCCGGGACGTGCAGACCTTCCAGTCGGTGATTACCGTCGCATTCTTGTTTGGCAGCGAGTGGAGAGGACGAATATTTCTATTCAACCCTTCGTGGCGGGGAGAGAAGCAGGAAGAACTGCGTTTTCTTCTGAACCTGGTCCGGCAAGTTGGTCCGGCGGTCTACAACGTCTACTTGCTGCACCGGTTGCGGCGGCGGGCAGGAGCCGCAGAGCGCGCGCGCTTCGCGCGAGAACTGCACGATGGCGCGGTACAGTCGCTAATTGCAGTCGAAATGCAGGTGGACGTGATTCGACGACAGGCCGAAGCAGCCCGTCCCATTACTGGAGAACTGGGGAGGATCCAGGGCCTGCTGCGCGAAGAAGTCCTCAAGTTGCGCGAACTCATGCAGCAAATGAAAGCGATCGACGTGGATGCTGACCGGCTCCTGGGAGTTTTGAACGACACGGTCGAGCGTTTTCAACGAGAGACCGGCATCAGCGCGAGATTCGTCACCGATATTGAGGATCTCGACATGCCGCAACGCGTGTGTCGAGAGTTTCTGCGCATTGTGCAGGAAGGCCTTGTCAACGTGCGAAAGCATAGCGGTGCCCGCCACGCCTTGGTGCGTCTGGGCTGCAACCGGGACCGGTGGAATCTTATCGTCGAGGATGACGGCATGGGTTTTCCTTTTACTGGACGCTACAACCAGGAGCAGATGGAAGAGATTGGGAAAGGGCCTATGATAATTAAGGAACGTGTGCGTTTGATTGCCGGAGAACTCACGGTAGAATCAAATCCCGGACAGGGAGCGCGTCTGGAAGTCACGGTGCCGCGCAGCGGGGAAGTGCCTCATGAATTTTAGGAAGCCGCAGACAGTTCGCCTTGTGATTGCCGATGACCACCCGATCTTCCGCGACGGACTGCGGCGCTTGCTGGAGGCCGAGGCCGACATGAAGGTTCTGGGGGAAGCTTCCGACGGCGCTGAAGCGGTGAAACTGGCAAAGCAGCTGAAGCCGGATATTTTGCTGCTTGATCTGGCGATGCCCAAGCATCCCGGGCTGGAGGCATTGCGCGATCTGAGTTTGCCTGTGAACGCGACTCCCGTGCGAGTCATTCTTCTCACCGCAGCAGCGGAGAAGAGCCAGATTGTGGAGGCGCTGCAACTGGGCGCTCGCGGAGTGGTGCTCAAAGATTCGGCCACGCAACTCTTATTGAAGGCCATTCAAACCGTTATGTCCGGGGAGTACTGGGTGGGCCGGGAAAGCGTGTCGAACCTTGTGCAGTATCTGCGGACATTGATGCAGTCCTCGAACGACGAGGCGCGCCAGAAGAAATTCGGTCTCACGCCGCGCGAATTGGAGATTGTGTCGGCCGTTGTCGCCGGGTATTCCAATAAGGAGATCGCCGAGTATTTCAAGATCAGCGAAGACACGGTCAAGCATCACCTTAGTAACATCTTCGACAAACTGGGTGTTTCAACCCGCCTCGAACTTGCTTTGTTTGCAGTGAATCAGGCTTTGCCCCTTAAAAGTATCGCCTGACGCGGATAGGGCCGTAAACGCGGACATTAACTGGTGGCACTTCAGTGCCATTGGCGGGCGGCAGTCCCGACACTATGATCTCTCTTAACCATTCAACCTCAGGAGCAATTGTGGGTTCGTGTGTATGCGGTGATCTCCCCCCTGAGTGAAGGTACGGTTGAGTCACCCAAGGAAACGAAAAGAGGAGCCCGTGGCAAAACTTTTACAGCAACTCTGGCAGGATGAGCGTGGCCAGGATATTGCGGAATATGCGGTCATGTTGGCAGTGATTCTAGTAATTGTCGTGGGGACGATCCGGCTCATCGGGTCCAATGCCAACAACGTGTTCTCGCAGGTTGGCAGCGCAATTCAGTAAGACTGGGCAATCGCGAAAAAGCAGGCGGCGAACGACGTGTTCAGCGATCGGCTGAAACGCTCGACCATTCGTCGTCAGCGAAAGCGCCCGCTTTCGACTTTCTGCTCCCAACAAAATTGCTTATTTCTGTTGCGGCGCAGACGGCGCCGGTGTAGTCACCGCGACTTTTTCCGTGGCTCCGGTTGATAACCGCGTGAGATAGGGAAAGAACGGCGTGATCTCAAACTCCATTTTCTCCCGCGCCGAAGTCAGCGCTACAGCCTTCGCTTTGGAGAGTTCGACCCGATCGCTCCAGGGATCCACTTTGATGCGGCCGCCCAGGGGCAGAGCCGCGATCTGATCGAGCTTCTTCTCGTCGAGTGCAGGCGCCCCGTTCAGCAGGGTTGACATGCGGATGCTCTTGCCTCCGGCGAAGCCGTTTCCCAAATGCGGCCGAATCAGGTTCGGCAGGTCGGGAGCTTTCTGTTGTAGGGCTTTCAAAAACAATCCCGCATTGCCCAGCTTGTCTTTGTAAGGAGAGTTCTTCAGGAGGTCCAACGCTTTGGCGTCGGCGGCTTCTTCGTCTTGCGGGCTGCGCTTGAAGTCGAGACGCTGGAAAGAATCTTCGTCGGGGAAGAACAATTTGTCGTTGAAGGCGAGCTTGGTATCGAGGCGATGTCCCAGCACGATGTGGCTGAGTTCATGCGATAGGACCATGGCGAGAGAAGCTTCGTCCGGAAGCACGTCGAGCAATCCGCGACTGACGACGATGGTGTGGCCAATGGTGAAAGACTCCAGCGGAGAGGTCAATAACACGCGGCAGTGGAAGTCTCCCTGCAAATCGATGTTATTGGTCAGCAATAGATTGTTCACGACAGTGGACATGATCTTGTCCACGTCTCCAGGAGGCGCCAGCAGGCCAATTTTCGTGATCCGGTCCACGACGTTTTCTTCCGCCTGCTTCTCCCACATGCGTTCTGCTACCACCGGAGTTGCGTCGGCTGCGGCATCGCTCTGGTCGTGTACCGATTGGGGTGAATCGATCAGGATCTGGGTAAACTCCTCGCTCTTGCCGAGACCCTTCAGGTCATAGCCCCATAGCCGAGTCTGCGCCTTGAAGTGGAGAGGCTTCGTGAGCCCGGTTTTCAGGTTCGACTCTTCGCTGTAGATGTAGGCTGGCAGCCAGGTTCCCGGGCGCATATTCAGGCGCCAACTGTCGAAGTGGAAAAAGGCGCCAACCTTTGGCTGCGGGGCGTACGTTCCATTGAAGCGGACGATGTTGTAATCCTGGTCTTCGACCCAGATCCTGCCCATAAAACGCGCGATCCTCTCGCCTTCCTTGGGTCGCACGTCAATCACCAGGCAACGGATCTCTCCGAGAAATTCACGGCGGACAAAAGTGAAGTCGTAGTATTTCTTCTGGAAATCCGTGTCGAGAACAACCATCTGGGCGAAACCCATGGGAAGGAAATGCAAAGCGTAGAGTCCGGTCAATTTGCGGACCATGCGCCGCCCGAATCCCGGTTGGCCTACAAAAGAAATGTCCTCTGGACCTTCGGACATGTCGAGGCGCCCCAGATAATACTGATCCTTCACCGGCGTGACATTCCCGCCACTTTCATTCTTCAGATCCTGGAGATACGTTTCCACCATGGGATGCATGTGGCGCATTTGCGCAAGAAACAAGTGCTCGCGCTGCACGACGTGGTCGATCACATCGTTAAGCGTGGTAGCGGCCTGGGGCGGTGCTGGGACGGCACTTTGGGTGGGCGCGGCCGGCGCGGGAGCAGGCGCCGCCGTCGAATCCACGGCCGGCTGCGCCTGAGACGGCGGAGTATCCTGGGAAACGACCGGTAAGACGCACGACAATACAATCAAAGCCAACGCCGAACCTACAACCACCATTCGCATAAGAACCTTCTGGGAGTGGATCAAGTCAGTTGGAACGTAACATGTACGACGGCTGTCTGGTCTGAGGGCTGGCCGTCTTTTAATGCAGGCTTGAAGCGGATTTGCTCGGCCGCACGTGTCGCAGCCTCGTCCAATCCGTGCCCCAGCCCTCGCACGATCTTCAACACGTGTATCTTGCCGGTTGCTTCAAATACTACTTCGAGAAGAACCTCGCCCTCAATTTTCTTGGCGCGAGCCTCGTCGGTATAAACCGGGTTTGGTTTTGAAATGATTTCCGCGGGTGTTATTTTCGCAATTGCCGCGGCTGCTGGGCGCGATTGCACGGTTGGAGGGGCGGGAACGTCATCGCCGAATCCAGCTTGGCGCACTACGCCACGCGAGGAAGAATTGTTCGCCTGCACGGCGACGCCACCGCCAAATCCGGTGCTGGCTACGACGCCGCGTGCCCCATTGGCACCGCCGGTGCCGTTTCCAACGCCGGGTCCTGCAGGCATGTCAAAGCCGCCCGCCTGCGCAATGTTTACCGGGGCCTTTCCCTGATTCAACTTGGTAGGGACGCCGTTGGGATCGCCGAAGCCGCCGGTCTGCACCTGGGCAGCCGCAAGCCGCGTTGTCTGTGGCGCCGAGCTTCCAGTCGATGGAAAGTTGTTGGTCTTTATCGTCTGAGGAATCACTGGCATTTTTGAAGGAGGAAGATCCAGTCTCTTCTCCGCGACCTTCACTTCAGGAGCTGGAGCATCCTCCACTTTCGGTCGTGGCTGGGGCGGAGGAGCAGCCAAGTGAAGCACTTCGGGTGGAGGATCAAGCTTCGCGACCACAACGGGAATCCGCTTCGGCGGAAGTTGCCGCTGCGGTTCGTGATTCACTGGCACCGGCACGGGGACAAGCGCCGTGAGGTGAAGATACTGCCTCGGCGTATCGAGAACTTCCGGATGCAGAAGCGGGACCCACACAAAAACTGCGATGATCACAGCCTGTGTTCCATAGCTGAACACAAACTCATACCATGGAACTTTCCTCTGGGGGAGCATGGAGAACATTGCTGATTCAGATGCCGACGATGCCATAGTCAACCCTAACTGTTCACTGTTCCAAACACCAGTGACAGTGTAAAAGTTTTCCTTGGGTCTTTTCGATCGTTGGGAACCTGGGGAGACTCCCCAACAAAGTGTACTATTCCACCTAGGCTAATGCACGACAGAGACCACTGCGCCAGGTGCACATCGAGATGCAAGCCTTGGTACATCAGTGTCTTACGGGAAGTCCGGTCGACCCACGTTGAGCTGGATTCATCCTTACATGCAAAAATCTACACCCTGTGAGGACAGATTTCCCCCCTGGTTTTAGAAGCCCGGGAATTCATCGCCGGAGGGCTGCGATGGGACCGAGTCCGCTCAGCAATGCACAATCTTGCCGCTTTTGATTCCCTTGGTGGCATTGCGAGTATCTACCACGAGCTGCGATTCCTGAACGATCCGTGCATAGTCGTAATCGGAGTGGTCGGTCACGATGAGGACGCAATCATATTGTCCCAGGTCTTTCAGTTCGGCGCATTTCAACTGTAGATCGTATTTCCGGCCTTTGCCGATGAATGGGAAGTAGGGGTCGTGGTAACTGACCTGGGCTCCGTCTTTCTGCAGCAGTTCGATGATGGTCAGCGAGGGAGATTCGCGCAAATCGTCAATGTCTTTCTTGTAGGCGACACCCAACACCAGGACGCGCGCGCCATTTACGGATTTTTTTTGACGGTTCAAGGCGCCACCAACTGACGCCAGCACGTGGTACGGCATGTTGGTGTTGATCTCTCCGGCCAGCTCGATAAAGCGCGTGCGAAAATCCCACTCCTTGGCCTTCCACGAAAGATAGAACGGATCCACAGGAATGCAGTGGCCGCCTAATCCCGGGCCGGGGTAGAAGGGATGAAAGCCGAACGGTTTCGTAGAGGCGGCTCCAATGACTTCCCAAATATCGAGACCCATGCGCAAACTCAGGAGCTTGAGCTCGTTCACCAGCGCAATATTCACGCAACGGTAGATGTTTTCGAGCAACTTGGTCATTTCTGCCGCGGCAGGGGAGGAGACGGGTATCGTCCGGTTGAAGATCGTTCCGTACAGGGCGCACGCGACTTCCGACGCTTTGGTATTCATTCCACCGACGACCTTGGGAATGTCGCGGCGCGCAACCGTGGTGTTGCCGGGATCCTCTCGTTCCGGAGAGAAGGCGACCAGGAATTCATTTCCCGTGGGGGCATCGTTGCGCGCGGCCTTGAGTCCGGCACGATTTTCCTTTTCAAGGATGGGGACCATGACTTCTTCCGTAGTCCCGGGATAGGTCGTACTCTCGAGCACGACCAGTTGTCCGGCGCGGAGATGAGGCGCGATGGAATGCGTCGTGCCGGTGATGTAGCTGAGGTCGGGCTCGTGATACTCGTTGAGCGGAGTCGGCACGCAAATGATGATGGCGTCCATCTCGCTAATCTGAGAATAGTCGGAGGTAGCGGAAAACCCTTGCGCTTTGGCTGCCTTGATCTCCTCCGCGGTAATGCGGTAGATGTAAGAACCACCCTTGGCGATCGTGTCTACCTTGCGGGCGTCAATGTCGAAGCCGGTCACCCGGATCTTTTGCTCGCTGTACAGCAACGCCAGGGGAAGCCCAACATAGCCCAATCCGATGATGCCAACGCGGGCCTTCCGTTGTTGAATCCGGGACTTGAGTTGATCAAAGGACGCATTTGCAGCAGAGTGTGTTGTCATGAAGTTTTCTGGATGAATATTAGATCAGATAGACGACGAGTCGATCTTAGCACGCTGAACTGGAACAACTTTCGCCCGAAATGCGAACCGTAACCAAGACGATGAACCGAAGTCTGGCAGGGAACTGATCGATAATGATGAAAATACGTGGCAGAAAACGGGTCTGGTTCGTAGCGGCTGGGGTGCTGGCCGGGCTTCTTGGAGTCTTTGCATTCAACGCCGGCAGGCTTCTCGTGGTGGACGCTCCGCAGCCGTCGGACGTGATCGTCGCCCTCGCTGGGGAAACTGACTATCGTCCGAAACGCGCTCTCGAGTTGCTTGGTCAGGGGTATGCTCAACGGGCTGTGATCGATGTTCCTGCGGACTCCACTATCTATCAGTTCACTGAAATACAATTAGCCGAGAAATACATTCAGACCCTTCCCCATGCCGGATCCGTGCGCGTCTGCCCGATTGAAGGACTCTCGACGCGGGATGAGTCGCACGACGTGGAAAAATGCCTGACAGGGGAAAAAGGATCTCGGATTCTGCTCGTCACCTCGGAATTCCATACCCGCCGTGCTTTAGCCATCTTTCGCCATCAGGTTCATGGGAAATCGTTCTCCGTTGCGGCGGCGTACAACGAAACACAGTTCGGCATGCGCTGGTGGACTCATCGGGAATGGGCCAAGACGTGCTTCCAGGAATGGTTGCGATGGTCCTGGTGGACCTGTGTCGACCGTTGGCGGTGAGCGGAAAACGCTGTCCAGAGCGGAAAGTGTCAGAAATCCACAGAAAAGTTTTCCACCGGAAAAGGTCCGCTCCGGCACAAAAGCCATTGACTGCAAACAACTCAGGAGGGTACGATTCGGACAACAGTCACCAAAATAGTTATTAACGGAGTGTGGGAATGGGTAAGTCCGCTTGCCGCAAGTTGGTCAGTTGCGTGCTACTGTTCCTGTTTCCAGGTTCGATGTTCGCCGCCGATTCCAGTGCGGCCATGCTTTATACCAATGGCGCCGCATGGGTGAATGGCGCGCACGTTCCGCGTTCTTCCTCTGCAATTTTCTCCGGAGACCTGCTGCAAACTCGCTCAGACTCGGTCGCCAATATCAATGAACCCGGGTCCAGCATCACGGTGCACTCCGATACGCTGGTGCAGTTTGAAGGCTCGTCGGTGATGATCGAGCACGGTGGAGTCACCGTTTCGACATCCCGAGGAATCGGGACTACTGCGGGTGATGTGAAAGTGGCGCCGGCTTCGAATGCATGGACCGAGTTTAACGTCTCAGATGTGGACGGGACGGTCAGAATCGCAGCCAACAAGGGCGATCTGACGATCAACGACGGCAAGGAAACCTTCACTCTGGCGCAAGGCCAGGAAACCACCCGCGATGAGTCCTCGGATAACGACAAAGACGCCAAGACCAGCAAGAAGAAAAACAAGAAGCGGGGCGCGGGAGCGGCCCCTGCTGCTGGTGGCGGAATGTTGAGTTCTCCGGTTGCGATTGGAATTGGCGCGGCCGCTATCGTCGGCGTTACCACTTGGGTGCTGGTGAAGAGCGACAATCCGGCCAGCCCAACCGTCCCTTAATCCTCAAGGCCGTTTATGCGATAGTTGAACGGCCTATGTGTCTCGCACCCGACACACCGCAAACGCACCCCCGCCTCATCCTGAGGGATAGAACTGCGATCCGGGGAGGACTTCAGCCCTCAGTTGCGAAGTGATTTCGACGTGGCTAGACCACTTCAGAAGCAGGGAGCACATCAACGGATTCGGTGGAAGCCGGTCTGCGTCGGCGCGAGTGTTGAAACAAGGGCGGAGCCGCGGCTAGCGTACAGAACACATAGAAGAGGGCCGCGTTGGCTGGAATCTGGAGGTTGAAGTCAAAAAAGCTGTGGACCAGGATTCCGGTGAAGCCCAACGTGCAGGCCAGGGTCAGAGCGGCGCTCAATTCGGATGTCCAGTTGCCGATTTTGCGCAACGCGCTGCGATAGAGAACGATCAAGAACCACACCATTGCTGCGAAGCCGAGCAGCCCCATCTCCACTAACAATTGCACGTAGTCGTTGTGCGCTTCATTGACGAAGAAAGTGGTGTAGAAACTCCGGAATTGTGGGTACACCGTGGGGAAAGCGCCGAGACCCCAGCCAGCGACGGGTCTATGGCGGAACATGGAAATCGCGTCGCGGTCAATCGTGAGGCGCATTCCGCCGGAAAGTTCGGTGCGGGCTTCTGTGGAGATGGTCGAGACCCTCTCGGTGAGTTGCTTGCCCCCGAGCCAAGTCAGCAACACGACCAGCACGATCGCGAATGCTCCAACACCAATCGCGATGCGGATGCCTTTTCTCTGGCGAGCGAGCAGAATGGCAAAAACGGCGAGCTCGACAAGGATGGCTAGCATCCCTCCGCGTGATCCGGAAAAAAAGACCGTACCGGTCATGACCGCGGCGGCGATTCCGGCTGCGATACGTTCCTTCTCGTGGGCCAGGCGAGAAAGGGAAATCACCAGGGGAATCGGTATCAGGAGTTCCATCAGCCCGGCGTAGTGGTTGTGGTTGACATAGGGCCCATAAATCCAGCCCCCCAGGCGCGGTTGCCGAACCCAGTACAGCTTGCCATTGGGAGCGATGCCCTGCAGCAGCGCAAAGGCCGCCAGCGCAAAACCGTAGACCGCGAGAATCACTGCCAGCTTGCGCGCCTGCGCGGTGCGCACTACGGTCTGCCCCGAGAGAAAACAGAGCATGCCGTAGGCGCCATACAGCATCGCGCCAGAAACCGTGTCATGCGGATACGCGCTGGCCCGGAAAATGATTTGGAAGAGGATCAGGATCCCGAACGCTGACATGGGAAGGAAGAGCGGGTTCCAACGGATATTCAATTCGCCATCAATCCATTGCTTGGCTAGCCAGACAAGGGCCAGGAGAACCGAGCCTCCTTCCAACACGAAAATTGACCATGGCTCGACCGCGCCGAAGGCGACGGGACCGAACATCAGCAAGCCGAACGTTCCATAAAGCAGAACAGTGCTGATCTGCATCGACAACTGCTTTCGGTCAATTTTCTTTTTTGTGCTTCCAGCCATGAAAACGCAGAGTTCCTTCTAGAGTCCATTTAGATGCGCCAGCCGTGCCTTACTTAAGACGGTTTTTTAGCGAGGTGAAAATCGTCGACCCAGAGCTTACCACGGATGGGACTGCCCGCCGGAAGCCGCCGAATGTGAAGAACGACCAGCTTGCAATCCGGGCTCGTGGTGAACTCGCCATCTACCGATTTCCAGAATCCCGACTCTTTCAATTCGTCGCTATCAAAATAGATTGCCTGACTGTACATGTCTTGAATTGTGAAATGCGGCCCGCCGGCGCCTTCCAATTCCTCTTTTGTCTTATAGAACCCGGAGAAGTTGTAGGTGGTGCTAGGCTGCACGGCGATGTATTGGTAGACGCCGGCGTCGCTAATTCCAGGGCCATCAAACTCGATGAGGAAAGAGCGTCGCCCGCCATGCGATTCGCTGGGATCGAGCGTAAGCGTGACTCCAGACTGCTTCTGGTACTGCCAGTCGAAGCCGCTGTTCAATACGTCAAGGCCGAAGCTGCCATTCACGACCAGATTTGCGGGCGACGGCAGATAAGAACTGAATTTGAATTGGCTGGCCGCCTGCTGCCAGACCTGCACCGCCTGGTCGACCTGTTTGTGCAGAACCAGAAACTGGAAATAGTCTCGGACTTGCCGAACTTCGAAAGGTTGGTGCGTTTGGATCAACGCATTCCAAACCTTGAAGCTGCCGACGGTTTCACTCTCGATCTGCTGCGTCAACGACGCAACATCGGTATCGTCATCTGGCGAAAGAACCTTCCGAGACCTGTCAAAAACATCCCGCTCGAGCAAACCCAGGAACGCAATATAAGCATCGGCCTTGTGCGGGACCACGTCGCGGAGCAGGGCATCCACATCGGGATTGATGCGCCAGCAGAATCGAATGGAAGAAGCGGCCAGGGACGTGTCGTTTCCCATCACGATACTGAACTCGCGCAGCGCCTTCTCATGCTCGCCCTGAACCAGGTAAAGATTGGCGGCTTCCCAGGCTACATCGGGCGTCATGGAGTCGGCCTGGATCGCGTGCTCCAAGGCCGCGGTCTGACTGCTCGTGTCTCCCAGCACTTGATACACACTGGCCAAGTCAAACCAGTAGCGAGCGGAGTGAGGGTTGAGTTGCACCGCAGCTCTATAATGCCCCACCGCCGCGACTGGATCGCGAGCGACCAGATCATAATACCGGCCTAGATGATTGCGATAATCCGCGTCGCTGGGATCGAGCAAGGCAGCACGTTCCAGGCTTTTCGGTTCGACCCGGTTGCCCAGCCATGAGGCAACAAACTGGCGTGCCGACTGACCCAGGTACAGCGCCGCGAGCAGGAGGGCAATGGCGCCGACGGTCCGCTTGCGGGCGGCTGTTTGGAAAGGAATTTTCATGTCGTGAGGCGGGAAGCCTTTTCGTTACGCACTGCTCGATGACGGCGAAGAGATTTCCTCTCCATCATCTCCATCCTGGTCTTCTTCAGCATCGCCGGACGCCCCTTCATCCTGGTAGTAGCGTGCATACTTGCCTTGATATTCGTAATAGTAGTAGTAGTCGGGAGAACTCAGATCCACTGCATTGAGCAGAACGCCAACCACCTTGGCGTTAACCTGGGCGAGAAGGTCGCGGGCACGGCGCAGCGCCTGCTTCGATGTCTGGCCGGAACGAATCACGAGCATGACGGCATCTGCTCGGGGAGAGAGTACGACCGCGTCGGTGACGGAGAGCGACGGCGGCGTATCCACCACAATGTGATCATATTGCTCGCGGAGTTTGACCAGCACATCTCTCATATTGGCCGATGCGAGCAACTCCGCCGGGTTCGGTGGAGGCGTCCCAGCCGGGAGGACAAATAGATTCGGCAGGATTGCGGTGCGCGTGATTGTCTGTTCCAGAGTGGAGCTGCCGGTCAAAACGTTGCTCAGTCCACTGCGCGGGCCCATGCCTAGGGTCTTGTGAATGCTGGGGCGCCGCAAATCGGCGTCAATCAGCAGAACTCGTACGCCCTTCTGAGCGAGTACGACCGCGCAATTGATGCTGGTGGTCGTCTTGCCCTCTTGGGGCAGGGCACTGGTCACCATGATGACCTTTGGCGGCGAGCCCAGGTTCGAGAGCAGTAGAGATGTGCGCAGAGCGCGATACGACTCCGCCATTTGCGACTGTGGCCGAACCTGCGTCACCAGTTCCACGGCTTCTTTGGACGAAGCGATCACCAGCCGCTTAGGGTTCGGGCCTTCCCGTGCTGACTTCGAGCCAAGCGGAATCATCCCTAACGGAGCGAGGCCGGAGATCATCTGGGCCTGCTCGGTAGTGCGAATCGTGTTATCCAACCCTTCCAGCAAAAATGCCAGGCCAACGCCGGATGCCAGACCCAACATAACGGCAAAACCCAGGTTGCGCGGGATGTTCGGTTCAATGGGCGCGCCAGGTGGGCGGGCACTATCCACGATTCGGAAATTGTTCGACTTCAGTCCGGCGGAGACGCCTGCTTCCTTGAGTTTCTGGAGGAGCCCTTCGTAAAGCGTGCGGTATGTTTCCGCGTCGCGCTTGAGCAGGTTGTACTCGATGGCGCTCTCGTTGAGCTTGTTGGCTTCCTGTTTCTGTCTCTCGAGCGCGTCGCGCAGCATATTTTCGCGCTGCAACGAGGTCATGTATTGCCCGCGAACCTTGCTCACGATCTTTTTCATCTCGCCCTGGATCTGCGAGTCGATTTCCTTCAACTGATTGTTCAGTTGGGCGAGCTTGGGATAGGAAGGGCCGAACTGCGTATTCAGATCGGCCACTTGGATCTTCAGATCTGCCTGCTTGCTGCGGAGAGTTTCCAATAATTGGGAGGCCGTTTGCACGCCGGACCCCTCTGCGCCGGCGCTGCCTGTGCTGGATGCGATCGCGTCCGGATCTCCGGACTCCACCATGCGGTAGAACGATTCCTTGTCCATGCGCTGGCTCTCGGCTTCCGTGAGTTCCTTGTTGAGTTCCCCCAGTTTTTCGGTGGTGATGTTCTGCTTGTCGTCAATGCCCAGGATTTCGTGCTCTTTCTGATAGCGCACCAGTTTTTCCTGGGATGTTTCCACTTTCATTTGCATGTCAACAAGTTGCTTTTGCAGCCAGTCCGAGGCCTGCATGGTGGATTCGAAGCGGGCTTTGAAGTTGTTCTCGACGTAGGTTTGCATCAGCGTGTTGACCACCGTGGCGGCCATCTGGGGATCGGAACTGCGGTAGTGGACTTCGATGATGCGGGTACTCGGGCTGAGCGTAACCTGCAAGTTTCCCTTGAATCCCCCAAGCAGGGCGGTCGCCCGCGCGGGATCCACTTGGAGCGGGTCGGGCGCCAGATCGAGAGAGTCTGAGGGCGCGGACGCGGTCTTGCCGCCGAAATCCGGGCGTCGATCCAGGTTCAGTTCGCGGATGACCTGAAGCGCCAGCAGATCACTTTGCAGAATCTTGACCTCCGTTTCCAACTCGGTGGGATCGAAATAGTCCAGGCTGAAGGTCGCAGAGTTCTGAAAATTAAGGCTGGTATCCGGCTTGTTGATGGCGATGGTGCCATGGGCGTCGTAGACCGGGGTCATTTTCAAGCTGGCAATCGCCACCAACGAGAAGATCGTAGCCAGGCAGGTCACGACGATCCACTTTCGCTTGATGAGAACGCGAATGTATTCGCCGAGCGCCGATTCGTGTGGAGCGAGTTGGGGATAAATGTTTGGCCCCGCAGTCCTGCCAAGATCTAAGCCTTGGGCGGGCTGCATTTCGCGAACAATCGGGTCATTCGCTTGTACCAGGGGTCCGGGTTCCATGCCTGCTCCTCAACGAATCTGTAATTGCTCTAAGGCCTGAACAGGCCCGTGCTGCCAACGTACAACGTAGTCCCGGTCCGAAGAGGCTGGTTCGTCGCGCAGGGAATGATTCGCACCGAGTGACTGGAGAGTTCGTGAGACATTTTAGCATCGGATTGGGCAAACCCTACGCGAATTTTGCGCGTTTCTAAATCCGGACAGCGCCCGGATGCTGCGCCGAATCCCGGAAACTCCGCTATACTAGCGAACACGCGATACCCAGCCAGGCGCCGCCATCCTGGAGAATTGCCGGATGGCTCCACTCCAGAAACGCAGGGCAAGCGGCCGGACCATTTCCGGTGCTCCGGTGTTGCAGGTTCAGTGAGGCAATTAGCGAGGCAGATGGGATGAATTGGTCGGAACAGGTCGTACTGGTCACGGGCGGGACCGGGTCCTTCGGGAAGAAATTCGTCGAAATCATGCTGAAGGACTACCAGCCCAAGCGCCTGGTCATCTTCAGCCGTGACGAACTCAAACAGCACGACATGCGTGCCTCGGGGCTCGACCATGCCAGCTTGCGGTACTTCATTGGAGATGTGCGGGATGCGACCCGGTTGGAGCGGGCCCTTGCCGGGGTGACGATCGTGATCCACGCCGCGGCGCTGAAGCAAGTGCCGGCCTGCGAATATAACCCGTTCGAGGCCATTCAGACCAACATCATCGGTGGGCGTAATGTGATTGAAGCCGCCATCAATCAAGGGGTACGCCGTGTTCTTGCGTTGAGCACAGATAAAGCAGTCAACCCGATCAATTTGTACGGGGCCACGAAACTCTGCGCCGAGAAGATGTTTGTCCAGGCCAACGCCTATGCCGGCGCACAGGACTCCAGATTCAGTTGTGCGCGCTACGGAAATGTCGTGGGCAGCCGGGGAAGCGTGATTCCGGTTTTTCTGGAGCAAAAGCGGCGAGGCCGGATCACGGTAACCGATCCCCGCATGACCCGATTCTGGCTGACTCTGGATCAGGGCGTCCGGTTCGTCGCGAGTTGCATCGAACAGATGCATGGTGGAGAAATATTCGTCCCCAAGATTCCCAGCATGAGGTTGCTGGATCTAGCTGAGTCCATTGCTCCCGGATGCCAGATTGAGACCATCGGAATTCGTCCGGGAGAGAAGTTGCACGAAGTCTTGGTTTCCGAAGACGAGGCGCGGAATACTCTCGAAGTCGAAGATCGGTATATCATCCAGCCCGCGCATTCGTGGTGGCAGCGCGAGAATTGGAGCAACGCCCGGTCTCTGCCGGAAGGTTTCCGCTATGCCAGCGACAGCAACGATCGCTGGTTGACCAACCGTGAATTGCAGGACCTCATTTCGCCAGCCGCGGGCGACGAGCAGCCAGTGACCGCCCGGGTTCCTGCATAGGATTGACCATCATGAGCGCGACGTCGAGTCCGCAGGCTCTCGCCATCCAACTCCTCGCGATCAACGGAGGATCGCCCGTACGCGCCAGTTTTCTTCCTTATGGCCGGCAGTCGGTGGACGAAGCGGACGTTGATGCCGTGGTTGAAGTCCTGCGCTCGGACTGGCTGACCACCGGACCGAAAGTCACCGAATTTGAAGAGGCCTTCGCCGCACGTGTGGGAGCGGCACATGCCGTCAGTTTTAGCTCCGGTACGGCGGCCTTGCACGCGGCGGCCTTCGCGGCGGGTCTGAAGCCTGGCGACGAAGCCATCACAACGCCCATGACGTTCGCGGCAACGGCGAATTGCGTTTTGTATCAAGACGCGACTCCAGTATTTGCGGATGTTTGCGCGGATACGCTCAATCTCGATCCTGACGAGATCACGAAGAAAATCTCTTCGAAAACGCGTGCGATCCTACCCGTGGATTATGCGGGACAGCCGGCAGATATGACTCGCATCATGGAGACAGCGCGGCATCACGGGCTGGTTGTGATTGAAGATGCCTGCCACGCACTGGGTGCGGAATTTGAAAGGCAGCGTGTGGGCAGCATCGCCGACATGACCGTGTTCAGCTTCCATCCTGTAAAGCACATAACCACCGGAGAAGGCGGAATGGTCGCGACCAGTAACCCGCAGTTCGCTGAGACGTTGCGTCGTTTCCGCAATCACGGAATCTCAAGCGATGCACGCCAGCGCCAAAGCGCGGGTCAATGGCAATACGAAATGGTTCTGCTCGGGTTCAATTACCGCTTGCCGGACATTGTTTGCGCGCTTGGAATTCAGCAATTGAAGAGGCTGGATGCGAATCTGGCGCGGCGGCGGGAGATTGCGGCGCAGTACACGGCGGCGTTCCGCGGGATTCCCGGCGTAATTGCTCCGACGGTGCGACCGGGTGCCAACCCGGCGTGGCACTTGTATCCTATTCGGCTGGATCTCGAGAAGTTGAGTGCCGATCGGGCTCAGGTCTTTCGCGGGCTTAGGGCGGAAAACATCGGCGTGAACGTGCACTACATTCCCGTCCACACGCATCCCTACTATCGCGACCGGTTCGGGTATCGAGGCGGGGAGTTTCCGGTGGCCGAAGACGCATACACGCGCTTGATCAGTCTGCCGATGTTCCATGCCATGACCGATGGGGATGTGAAGGATGTGATCACGGCAATCAGTAAAGTGTGCGAGGCATATGCGCGCTGACTCCGATTGGGCCGATAACCCTTGAATCGCCGAAACTCCGGAAACACAAATCTGGTGGCGGACAACATGACCGAAAATAAAGCATTCCTGCGTGGGTCCAAAGTCTACCTGCGTCCTCTCGAGCGCACAGATCTGAACGAGACCTATCTCGGCTGGCTAAACGATCACGAGGTTACCGCAAACCTGGAGGTGGGTGCCTTTCCCAGCACCACGCAAGACCTAGAGGCTTTTTATCAAGGAGTGACAGGTTCCAGAAGCGAAGTGATCTTTGCAATTGCGGACCGCAAGTCGCACCGGCACATCGGGAACGTCAAATTGGGACCGATAAATTGGGTCCATCGGCGTGCAATGTTCGGGATCATGATCGGAGAAAAGCAATTTTGGGGACGCGGAATCGGACAGGAAGTCACCCGATTGGTAGTGGAGTATGGCTTTCAGCGGCTCAACCTGAACCGGATCGACCTGGGAGTTCTTGCCGCACACGAGGCGGCAATTCGATGTTATGAGGCGGTTGGGTTCAAGGCCGAAGGAACGTTTCGAGAGGAAATGTTCTGTGACGGCACTTATCGAGACCGGCTCTGGATGGGACTCTTGCGTTCCGAATACAAGCCAACGCATACCCTGCAGCGTCCCAAGAGGAAATAACGGTTACGCGTTCGGGGCAAGCCCGGAATTCGATAAGGTCCGCAAATACGATGCCGCTCGCTCCTCGAGTACGCGCCGACAAAACCCTTCATCATAGAATTTCTCGGCCCGCCAGAAGGGTACGGTGACTCCTCCGAAGCCCCGCTTGAAATACGCAACGTTCCAATCCTTTTTGGAAACCAGCGAGTGTGGCTGCGACGCATATTGCTGAAGTCCGGTTTCGTAGTACCGGGTACCGTGAGACTTCAGCCAGTTCATGGTCCGCCAGTGGAGAAGATGTCCGATGGGCAAGTCGTTAACCTCAGGGTCATTGCAACCCGAGCAGTAGTACGCGCCATCTTTGTAGACACTGGTCAATGTAAATCCGATGTCCCTACCATCGAGACTGGCGCAACTGAGGATAGCCAGCCCGTCTTGGATCCAGCGATGCATCATGTCAAAAGTGCTTTGCGGACGAGTCGTGCGTCCGGCTGCCTTGCGATGCAGCAAGCGATAACGTTCGAACTGATCGCTCGTGATGTTGGAGCCGTCAAAGATCGAAACGGACATGATCTTCTCTGCCCGCTTAATGTATTGTCTGTAGTCATTTCGTAGATCGCGGAACAGTTGATCTTCGGGTTTGGACAAGTCGATCACCTGGGTGAGCGATGAGATGTCGCTGTAACCCTCGAATAGCAGAGGATTGGGAAGCGGGTGATTCGACTGCCAGAAGAACGGGGCGAGCGGAGCTGCGCGAAAAGAAACCCGGTGAACCCGATTGGACGCGGCCAACTCTTCGATCTGTCGAAAGACCGTTTTTCTCGCCGCCTTCTTTGTGTTCGCAGATAATCTGTCGGCAAACGCCGGAGCCGGACCAGCGTCGCCGCCATAGGAGAACTGGCGTACCTCGCCTTCCGGATCACAAGAAGTCTCGAGCACGAGCGGACAGATGGCGACTATCTTCCCGCCGGCGGAGACGAAGAACGAGTGCGAAACTGGCGTCACTTCAGGCCGATAATCGAGTGTGTAGTCAAGCCACTTCGTAGTGTGCCAGAACCACGCCTCGCTACTCTGCAGACAGAAATTTTCCCAGGCTTCCCGATTGTTCGAATCCAGGAAAGAGATCGTGACTCCGTCGGCCTGCTTGCTGGACAGATTAGTATGCACGTGAACTCGGCGCGGGATTTTGCATTGTGGCTCGATTTTACCCTGCTACAATCTCCAATTCACAGTCCTTTCACTCGCTTGAGGCAGCAAACAAGAACATGCGTGGCTTGGTCGTTGGAGGCGGTTCGATTGGCAAGCGTCATCTTCGAAACCTGAAGCTTCTTGGAATCGATTGCCTGGGTTTGGTTGAGCCCGACGCGGAGCGTCAATCCGCCGCGGTCTCTGAGTCGACGGTTCGCAGCTTCGTCGACCTGGATACGGGGTTGAACTGGCACCCTGACTTCGTCGTGGTTGCCACTCCTACACATCTGCATGCGCAGCAGACCCTCTCGATCGTGGAGCGGGGGCTGGCAGTCTTCGTCGAGAAACCGCTTTCCCACACTGCTGCCCACCTTCAGGAGATTTCGGGGGAAGTGGAGCGCAAGGGACTCATTTCACTCGTCGGCTGCAATATGCGGTTTCATCCAGGTCCGGCCCAGGTTAAGCAATTGATCGACGAAGAAAAGATTGGGAGAATCTTGTTTGCGAGAATTCACACCGGGTCTTACCTGCCGGACTGGCGTCCCGGCACCGATTACCGCACCAACTACGCAGCACGAGTCGAGAGCGGCGGCGGATGCATTCTTGATTGCATCCACGAGATTGACCTGGCGCGATGGTATCTTGGCGAGGTGCAGTCGGTATTCTGCTGGGCGGGGCATCTCAGTTCGATTGAAATCGAAACCGAAGACGTCGCGATTTTGGTCTGCGGTCACACGAGTGGAGCGATGTCAGAGACTCACCTCGATTACGTTCAGCAAACATACGAGCGCGGCTGCCAGATTGTGGGCGAGTTAGGTTCGATTTTTTGGGACTTCAATGCCCGAACGGTACGCTGGTATTTCGCCGCGAGCAAGCAGTGGACAACCTATCCGCACCCCGAGACGTGGGAACTCAATCAGATGTATGTTGACGAGATGAAGCACTTCCTCGACTGCCTGGAGCACAATCGCCCGACGGCGTTGCCGATCCCGGAAGCAGCGCGCCTTATGCAGGTTGTGTTCGCGGCTAAGGCTTCGGCTAAACAGGGCAGGATGGTTTCGGTGGGAGAATCGAACCGGTGAACGTAGCTTTAATTCAGGCACGAATGGGATCGTCGCGGTTCCCGGGCAAAGTTCTTGAGGATCTGGCCGGGCGACCGATGCTATGGCACGTCGTGAACCGCGTACGCAGGGCCAAAAGCGTGGACAAGGTCGTGATCGCTACTACGGACCAGGACACCGACGATCCCATTGCGAAGTTTTGCGAGCAGGAAGGAGTCGCCTGTTTTCGGGGCAGTGAGCAGGATGTTCTGGACCGCTTTTACCAGGCTGCCAGAGCGAATGGTGCAGACGTGGTGGTGCGGATCACGGCCGACTGTCCGCTGATCGATCCTTCCGTGATTGACAAGGTGCTGGCGCATTTCGCGCGCGGCGATTGCGATTACGCGTGCAACATCATTCGGTATACCTATCCGGATGGATTGGATACTGAGGTCTTCTCGTTCGCGGCGCTCGAGCGAACCTGGCGCGAAGCCGCCAAGCCGTCCGAACGCGAGCACGTTACGCCTTACATGCGTACAGGCAAATTTCGGACGGCGAATGTGGAAAGCCAGACTCCGGTTTTGCCGGACAAATACCGTTGGACCGTCGATCATCCCGCGGATCTTGAGTTTGTGCGGACCGTATACGCCGCATTTTCGAAGAACGGGGAATTCGGATTTGAGGAAGTTTTCGATTTATTGAAGGAGAGGCCCGACTTGGCAACTATTCAGGCGGAAACAATTACGAACGAGGGGTACTACAAGAGTCTCTACCAGCAGGCGAAAGCCGGGGCTGCGCCGAAGCGTCCGCTCGCCCAGTCGCAGGCATGGCTCGATCGAGCGAAGAAAGTGATCCCCGGCTGTGCGCAGACGTTCAGCAAGGGATACACGCAGTACGTGCAGGGCGTTGCGCCGATTTTTCTGCAACGCGGCAAGGGCTGTCGCGTGTGGGATGTCGACGGCAACGAATACATCGACTACGTTCAGGGATTGCTGCCGAACATTCTCGGCTACGCGAATGAGGAAGTGAATGCCGCGGTCGCAACTCAACTCGCCGAGGGACACAGCTTTTCTCTCCCACATCCGCTCGAAGTGCAACTGGCGGAACGGTTAACGCGGTTGATCCCCTGCGCCGAAATGGTGCGTTTTGGCAAGAATGGATCGGACGCAACCTCGGGCGCGGTGCGAGCAGCACGGGCGTTCACCAAACGAGACCGCATCGCGTGCTGCGGTTACCACGGCTGGCAAGACTGGTACATCGGAAGCACCACGCGCAACGCGGGCGTTCCAAAGGCGGTGCGCGATCTGACGCACCCGTTCCCTTACAACGATCTTGCCAGCCTGGAGAAACTTCTGGAGGAACATCCGGGCGAATTTGCCGCCATCATTATGGAGCCGGTGAATTTCATCGAGCCTGCGCACGGCTTCCTGGACGGAGTGAGGCATGTCGCCCTCAGACACGGCGCCTTGCTCATTTTCGACGAGATCTGCAGCGGCTTTCACTTTGGCCTGGGTGGCGCACAGAAACTCTTTGGTGTGACTCCCGACCTCGCCTGTTTCGGCAAAGCTATGGGGAATGGATCGCCCATCTCCTGCATCCTGGGCCGCGGCGATGTCATGCGCTGCTTTGACGAGATTTTCTTCAGCTTCACTTTCGCCGGCGAGGTGGCCTCCATAGCCGCGGCGATGAAGGTGCTCGACATTCTCGAACGAACCGATGCTCTGGCGCGGATGGAATCGAACGGACGCACGTTGCAGGACGGAATCAATGCCATGACCAGGGAGGCCGGGATCCCGCAGCGGATTCGGGCTGTGGGCCGTCCGCAATGGTCGCTGTTGAAGTTCACCGACGAGGACGGCGCCGATAGCCCGCTCGTAAAAAATCTGTTTCAGCAGGAAGCGGTCAAGCGGGGCATACTCTTGCTGGCGACGCACAATATCACGGCGGCTCACGACGGGCAGGCAGTCCATGCGACTTTGGAGGCATATGCCGAAGTCCTCAAGACGCTGGCATCGTGGCTCGAAGACTCCAATCCCGCGCGCTTCCTCGAGGGGCCCATGACTCAACCGGTGTTCCGGGTGCGATGAATCTTTTCTTCCGGGCAGATGCCAGCGTCGCCATCGGTACCGGCCATGTCATGCGTTGCCTCGCGCTCGCCCAGGTGTCGCAGGACGCCGGCGGGCGCGCAGTGTTTGCCATGACAGAGCCCACCCAGGGCATCCAACAGAGGCTTGCGGGCGAATGCGAAGTGCTTTCTGTTTCGAGTGCGCCTGGTAGCGACGGTGACTCGCGCGAGACCGTTGCCCTGGCCAAAGCCCAACAGGCCGACTGGATCATCGTCGACGGCTATCAATTCAACGCAGAGTATCAGCGCGCGCTGAAGAATGCGGGTTTCAGAGTTCTTTTCCTCGACGATTATGGCCATGCCGCTCCCTACTCCGCCGATCTGGTGCTGAATCAGAATGCGCACGCCAACGAAAGCATGTATGGAGCCCGCGAGCCGTATACTCGGCTCTTGCTAGGCTCTCGTTATTGCTTGTTGCGTCGGGAATTCACTTCATGGCGGGGCTGGAAACGTGAAATCGCGGAGATCGGCAAGAAAGTACTCGTCAGTATGGGAGGCAGCGACCCCGACAACCTCACGGGCGTGGTGATTGATGCGCTGCGTGAGATTCCTGACATCAAGGCCACGGTCGTGGTGGGGAACAGTAATCCGCACTTCGAGGAACTGCAGCAGGTTGCAGCGCAGGTCGGTAGTTGGCTCCGCCTGCAGAAGAGCGTGAACAACATGCCGGAGTTGATGTCATGGGCCGATGTTGCCATCAGCGGAGCGGGCTCGACTTCGTGGGAAATGTGCCTCCTCCAACTGCCCATGGCCCTGATTGATATCGCCGATAATCAGACCCCGATTGCCAATGCGCTGGAGGCATTGGGTGCGGCTGTCCATCTGGGCGGAGGCCGAAGCGTGCTACCAAAAGAAATCGTGAAACCAGTGACGAGGCTTCTGACGTCAAAAACCGAACGGGGTACACTTTCGGCACAATCCGGAAAGCTTGTCGACGGTTGGGGAACAAGTCGCGTATTCAGCGAACTCACGGCCGGCTGAGGAGAATCCATGCGCATCTTTTGTCTCTGCAATAATTGGCTAGGCTGGCACGCGCTGAAGTGGTTGCGCGAACAGGGCGATGAGATTGTTGGTCTCGCGGTTCATCCCGAAGCTCGATCAAAGTTTGGCAGTGATATCCGCGCGGAAGTCGCAAATACCAACTGCGTCGTGCTCGACGGTTCTCGCTTGAGGAAGGCAGACACGCTGGAAGATGTCCGAAAGCTGGGGGCCGACATCGCCGTCTCCGTGTTGTTTGCGTACGTTGTGAGCGCCGATTTCATTAGCCTTTTTCCGCGAGGGTGCATCAACCTCCATCCGGCGTTGCTCCCCTATAACCGCGGCCGCTTTCCGAACATCTGGAGCATTGTCAGGAAGACTCCAGCGGGCGTCACGCTTCATTACATTGACGAAGGCATCGACACTGGAGACGTGATCGCACAAAAAGAGGTTGAGGTTAAGATCACTGACACTGGCGCGAGCCTCTATCGCAGGCTCGAAGTCGAGGGGTTGGAACTCTTCAAGGCCACTTGGCCATCCATCCGTGCGGGAACGAGTACCAGGACTCCCCAGCCACCAGGGCAGGGAAGTTACCATCGCGCCCGGGACGTCGAACAGATTGATGAGATTGATCTCGAAAAATCCTACCGCGCCGAAGATTTGCTCAACGTAATTCGGGCGCGCACATTCCCGCCGCATCCGGGCGCATATTTTATGCACGAGGGCAAAAAGGTTTATCTCCGCCTCGAACTGAAAGAGGAATCGGAGGTTGCAGGTTGACTAAGGGGGCTAAAAAGCCGGTACGCAAGCAGAGAAATTACTTGGTGCTTGGCTGCAAGCCATGGAACCGCCGCATCTTCGATGAAGCGATAAGGCAACTTCCCGGTCGCTGGAATTACATTGGCTCACCTGCTGATTTATCCCTCGATCTGGTGGACAAGATCTCTCCCCGCTATATTTTCTTCCTGCACTGGTCGTGGAAGGTTCCGGAGGAGATCGTCACGCGCTTCGAGTGCGTCTGCTTTCACATGACCGACGTCCCCTTTGGGCGAGGCGGGAGTCCGCTTCAGAACCTGATTGCCCGCGGTCTTCGCGAAACCAAATTGACAGCGCTTCGGATGACCACGGAGTTCGATGCCGGCCCGGTGTACCAAAAGGAGCCGCTTTCGCTCGAAGGGGGAGCGGAGGAGATCTTCCTGCGAGCCGGACGGTTGTCCGCAACAATGATCCAACGTATCATCCGGGAGGAAATGACACCCGTGGAACAGCAGGGAGAGGTTGTGAGCTTCAGGCGCAGAAAGCCGGAGGAGAGCCGAATTGCGAGCCCGGCTTCGCTGGCGCAGTTGTACGACTTTATCCGTATGCTCGATGCCGACGGCTACCCGCACGCTTTTCTGGAGCATGCCGGTTTCCGCTTTGAACTCTCGCGGCCGGCCCTTTATGACGGGCGAATTGTGGCCGACGTGAAGATCACGCGCGTTGACGGCAAGGAGACAGCCAAGTGAAGGTGCTCGTGATTGCTGCCCATCCCGACGATGAGGTCCTGGGTTGCGGTGGTACGGCGGCACGTTTCTCGGGGGAAGGCCACGACGTCCACTTCGCGATCCTGGGAGAGGGCATTACTTCGAGGCACTCGCAGCGAGATGACGCGGATGCGGATCAGTTGGTTCGCTTGCATCGGCAGGCGCACGCGGCTGCCGCGAAGGTTGGCGTGAAAAATGTTGTTCTGCATTCGTTGCCGGACAACCGTCTGGATACCGTACCGCTGCTGGACGTCGTGAAACTGGTGGAAGATCTGGTGAGTCGTATCGGGCCTGAGGTTATTTACACGCATCACCCCGGCGACCTCAACGTGGACCACGGAGTCATCCATCGCGCGGTTCTGACGGCAACTCGTCCCATGGCTGGGCAGACGGTGCGGGAGATCTACGCGTTCGAGGTGCCGTCCTCAACGGATTGGGCCTTTCAACGCATCGAACCTTCGTTCCATCCGAATGTATTTGTGGATGTGACCGGGACGCTCGATGCCAAGATCGCAGCCATGGAGTGCTACGAAAGTGAAGCGCGCAAGTTTCCTCATCCCCGGTCGCCAGAGGCCTTGCGAGCCACAGCTATGCGGTGGGGCAGTGTGGTCGGATGCGGGGCGGCGGAAGCGTTCGAACTGGTGCGTTCGGTTCGTCCGCAACAGGATTGAATATGCCGGCGCAAATCACAATTGGACGAAGAACTTTCGGCGCTGGGCATCCCGTCTATGTGATTGCGGAAGTTTCCGCTAATCATCACCAGCATTTTGATGAGGCGGTAAAAATCATTCATGCGGCCAGGGACGCTGGCGCTGACGCGGTCAAACTGCAGACCTACACTCCCGATACCATGACGATCGCCTGCAACCGGCCAGAGTTTCGCATCTCAGGCACGATTTGGGATGGACGCAACCTCCACGAACTCTATGGCGAAGCCTACACGCCGTGGGACTGGCAACCTCGACTAAAGCGGGTAGCGAACGACCTTGCCCTCGATTTGTTCTCGACTCCCTTTGATGCAACAGCGGTTGATTTTCTAGAGGGAATGGACGTGCCGGCGCATAAATTGGCCTCTTTTGAACTGGTGGACATTCCACTCATTCGAAAGATGGCGCGGACAGGCAAGCCGCTGATCATGTCGACGGGCATGGCGACGCTGGAGGAAATTGAAGAAGCCGTGTCAACCGCGCATGAAGCCGGCGCCACGCAGATTGCTCTGCTGAAGTGTACGAGCGCGTATCCGGCGCCGCCCGACGAAATGAATCTACGCACCATTCCGGAATTATCCCGCCGCTTTGGTGTTCCGGTGGGGCTTTCGGATCACACCATGAACACTGCCGTCCCAGTGGCAGCCGTGGCGATGGGGGCCTGCATCATCGAAAAGCATCTGACCATGTCGCGGTCCGAGCCCGGTCCTGACAGCGCGTTTTCTCTGGAACCCCCGGAATTCAAGGCCATGGTGGATGCGGTCCGCATCGCTGAGAAGGCTCTCGGTGAAATCCGCTTCGGGATCGAAGCGAAGGAGGAAAGCAGCCGCGTGTTCCGGCGGTCGCTGTTCGTGGTACAGGATGTCAAGCGCGGAGAAGCGTTCACGGTCGAAAATGTCCGATCCATTCGCCCCGGATACGGATTGCACACGCGCCATCTACCCGAGGTTTTGGCAGGCCACGCTGCTTGCGACATTGAACGCGGAACTCCGCTCAGCTGGGACCTGGTCAGCCGGCAATGAGGATTGTCAGCCCCTTTCTGAAAAAAGTGCTGTATCCGACGTTGTCCGGGGTTGGTTTCTTTCGTCGCGCGGCCGGTGCCGGGCTGGCAGTTGTGACGTATCACGGAGTGCTCCCCCGAGGATACGAACCGGTGGACCCGGCATTCGATGGGAACCTCGTCAGCGCCGATACGCTGCGCGGGCAACTTCGCCTGCTTAAGTCGCAATACAACGTGATTTCGCCCGACGATGCGTTTGCCTGGTGTCAGGAGCGCCGCAAATTGCCGCCGCGAGCGGTTCTCCTCACTTGTGACGACGGCCTCTTGAACAACCTGACCGACATGTTGCCTGTCCTGCAGCAGGAAGGAGTGAACTGCTTGTTCTTCGTGACGGGCGCCTCTGCTGGGGAAGAGCGGACCATGCTGTGGTATGAAGAATTGTTTCTGCTTTTTCTGCATGCGCCGGCGGGACGATTCGAGATAGCGAGCGGGGGAGTCGCGATCGAAGGGGAATTTGGATCGCGTGAGGGACGGCGAACGCTCTGGTGGGGGGCGGTCCAACGGCTCTCGAAGGTTGACGCTGGCAGCCGGGTGGTGTTTTTGCAATCCGCCCCCCAACAGCTTGGACTGGAATCGTGGCGAGGCTTCGACGCTGCAGATCCCGTTTCCTGCCGCCGATTTGGCTTGCTCACTCGCTCAGAACTTCGGGAACTTGCTGCCGCGGGAATGACCATCGGTGCTCACACGCTAAGCCATCCTGTACTGTCGCAGGCGCCGCTCGGGTCGGCGCGCAGAGAAATTGCCGAGAGTCGCGCAAGAATCGAGTCTGCACTGGAAAAGCGGGTGTGGGCGTTTGCTTATCCTTTCGGAGATGCGCAGTCCGTCACGCCAGAAGTATTGGCTCTTCCGAAGGAGGCCGGATACAAAGCCGCTTTCCTGAACTTCGGCGGCGGATTGGGAACAGACCTTCCTCCCTACGCCCTCCCTCGCGTGCACGTTACGGCGGATATGAGTCTGGCGGAGTTCGAGGCACATGTGTCCGGATTCCACGCGCGTCTCCAGCAGCATGCGGGACGAAGCCCGCAAATCCCGGCGGCGAATGACTGATCGCAGAGCACAAACGAATCTCCAGATCTACGATGCGCCGCAGGTCGCGGCCCACTATGCTGCGCTGGATTACCTGACTTCATGCGAGCGGTTGCTGTTTGAGACGTACATCAAACAGGGTAGCGCGATTCTCGATCTCGGCGTCGGCGGCGGACGCACGACTGCTTATCTCGCGACCCGAGCGTCGCGCTATGTGGGCGTCGATTATGCGGCGGCGATGATAAGCGCTTGCCAGGCGAAGTTTCCGGGCCTGGAATTTGCAGTCGCAGATGCGGCGGATCTTTCAGCGTTTAGCGACAATTCGTTCGATGTAGCCGTCTTCGCGTTCAACGGGATTGATTACGTGCTTCCCCAACAGGCTCGGCGCGCTTGCTTCAAACACCTTCACCGCATACTGAAACCTGGGGGTGTCCTTATCTTCTCCTCGCATAATGCGCGTGCCGTGTTGGCGCCTCTACGCTGGAACGCAGAGCGGCTGCGACGATCCGCCCGACGATTCTCCGCAGGCTCCAACATCCTATACTGGATGCTGCTGGCGATTCTGACGTCGGCGAGGTCCGTGCTGGTCCTAGGCCAGTCCGGGGTGGCGAGCATGTTTCGTCTCGTCAAAAGAATTCCTACACCCGTCTTCTGGCGGGGAGAAGGGACTCTCGTCGATCCGGTTCACGGAGGTCTGCTCACGCACTATTCAACGCCCGTGCTAGTCGTGGCCGAACTCGAAGCCCTGCATTTCCAGCTTGAGCGATTCGTGAACAACGAGTATCCGCGGTCTGGTCACCCTTACGCGACGGATTGGTACTATTACGTATTCGCGAAACCTAGCGACCGTTGAGCCAAACCTTGCGACTAGTCCTCCTCCAGCAGATTCCGGAAGATGCGCATCTCCGACAGCAGTGGAATGCGCTGGTGGAGCGCGTCAGCCACCCGCAGGTGTTCTACACGTACGAGTGGGCGCTGGCGGTGCAGCGCGCCTACTCCGCGACTTTGCGTCCGCTGGTATTTCTCTTCTATGACGAGCGGGACTCATTGTGTGGCCTCGTGGCCCTGGCCGCCAACGTTGAGGGTGACAGGGTTTCATTTCTTTGTGCGACGACGGGGGACTATTGCGACTTTGTCAGCCAGCCCGAGCACAAGCCCGCGTTCGTCCCGGCTGTGTTGGCGGAACTGAAGAAGCAAGGGCTCAGCAACATTACGCTCACCAATCTGCCAGCCGACTCCGATACGGTCGAGATCCTCCGGCAATCGGCGACGCAGAGCGGCTATCGCTGCTTCAGTCGCAAGGCCTACATTTGCGCACAGGTGGCGCTGGCAAAACTAGAGCGCCAGCCCGGTGACAACAAACTCATTTTGCCGGGTAAGAAGATGGTGCGCCGTTCTCTGAAAGAGTTGGGCCGCGACGCTCCGGTTCAACTCGATCACGCGCGATCGTGGCACGCGGTTCGGCCCCTGCTTCCACTGTTCATTCAGTCTCACGTGGCCAGGTTCTTGACGACGGGTCGGATCAGCAACCTGGTGCGCCCGGAGCGCCGCCTATTTCTCGAAGAATTGGCCAAATTGCTTTCCGAGCCTGGCTGGCTCGCCCTAACGCGGTTAATGGCCGGTAGCAGTATCTTTGCGTGGAATTACGGGTTTCAGTTTCAGGGCACCTGGTTCTGGTACCAACCGACTTTCGACAGTGACCTGGAAAAACTGTCTCCGGGCTTTTGCCTGCTGGCGAAACTGATCGAAGATGCAGCCGAAAGTCCTGGCGTGGATACTGTAGATCTCGGCCTTGGTGCAGAAGAATATAAAGAACGGTTTGCCAACCAAAGCCGCGAAACGCTGTACGTGACGTTGACTTCATCTGCCGCACAGCATGCACGCGAGATATTGCGCTACCGCGCGGTGCAGATCCTGACCAAGCAGACAAGAGTGGAGGCAGCCGCACGGGCTGTCTCAAAAAGTTTGAAAGAGTTAAGACAGGCTTCCCGGCGCGAAGGTGTTGCTGCCGCTTTGCGACGGATGGGAAAGCGTGCCGGAGAGGTCCTCGCGTCGAACAAGAGGATCTTGTTCTTTGAGTGGAGCGGCTCTTTGGTTCCACACTCGAGTGCGGCAAGAGTGGAACCGCTCGATCCGAATCGCCTCGCCTCGGCGGCCGAATTGTATTTTGACGACGAAGCTACCCTCGCATACTTACTGCGATGCGCTGCTCGCTTGCGAAGAAAGACCGCTGAAGGATTTGCATTCTCCGATTCGAACGGGTGCCTCCGGTGCTTCGCTTGGGTCGGCGCTTTCGGTGGGTCTGTACTCCCAGAGTTGAACGCAAAAATAGATGCTCCGTCGGAGAACAGCGTGATCCTTTTCGATGGCTGGACTCCGGCTGCCGCGCGCGGTCATTGCTGCTACGAGCAAACCCTCAGCCTCCTCGCGAAGCAGTTGCGAGAAAAAGGGAAACGGGCGTGGACCTTTTGTGCGGAAAATAATGCTGCCGCAGTCAGAGAGCTAGAGAGCGCCGGCTTTCAAAGGCGTTTCTCGTCGTGCTCCGCGAGATTTTGGGCCGGCAGAAGGTGAAGGGCAAGACCCCAATCCCCGCCACGACGCCAGCCGAGGAGACTTCGTCGCGTGTTTGATGGCGCGACTGACTGACAACATGCGCGTTCTCCTGCTTCATCCCGAAGATTCGCCGCGACGAGGCCCGTGGTCGCGGCAGCGGTGGGACCTCGTCGTCGATCTGGGCAAATCGTCCCGGTATTCCGAAGAAGAGTGGACCCAGCAATATCGGTGTCCAGTACTGCGCGCAGACTCGTTTCGTCTCGGGGTCGCCGACGCGAAACAAGTGCGGGAGATTTTCTCCTCTTTCCGCGGCCAACTGATCGACGAAGAGGGAATTGACTGGTGGGATCTTACCTCTTTGCTGGTTGCACCGGAAGCATTAGACCTCGTCGCATACCTTCGGATTGCACGCGAAATTGGCGTAGGGGCCGAGCCCTGGAGCACCCGTCCAGGTTGGCCGGCAAACGCGTTCACCATTTGCTGGGACGACCAGTACGGGTTTTTGGGGACGCCGGCCTGCCGCGCACCGCGGCGCGTGCAAGGCATTATGCGGGACTCCTGTCGCGATTTTCGAGTCGCGAAGGTCAAAGAGATATTTCTGGACAAATACGACGCCAGCTACCGGTGGCGCTCACGCTTTACGTCGAAGCCGAAAAGTTGCACAGATCCAGTGGTGCTCGTACCTAGCGCTTATGGCAACGTGTCGCGAACCGCCGCGGCCTATGCGAGATCCCTTCCCCAGCAGTCCTTTTTGATGGTTGCTACACGCCAGAGTGCAAAAGAGTTCGACCCACCCTCCAACGTTGCAGTGCGAGACCTCGCAGCCTACGCACAGAGGGATTTCCCTTCGGCCGAGATTGCATCTCTGCTTGAAAGATGGACGAACGTTCGAGCGAGCATCGACTCTAGTCCGGAGTTGACAGTGCTCTCCAACGCCGGAGTTCTGGATTCGCTTCCGACTTGGTTGCGTGACGGTCTTTGTGCCCGCGATGCCTGGCGCGAAGTCATTGAGCGCGAACCGGTGACTGGAGTCCTATGCGGCGATGACAGCAACTTGTACACGCGGCTGCCAGTCTTGCTCGCTGCCAGGCGGAAACTTCCGACCGTTGATTTTCACCACGGAGCATTTGACGGCCGCTATCTCCTCAAGGATCTTGCCCAGCGACATCTATCTGGCTAAGAACGAAATGGAACGAGACTACCTGGTCAGGGTGTGCGGCCTTCCAGCGGAGAGAGTGGCGGTCGGCGGGCCTCCGCCTCTGCGCACTGCGCTGGCGAGCGACCACAAAGAAGCAGAGAAGGCTCCCATCATCTTCTTCTCTGAACCTTACGAAGGTCCAGGCATGCGCGCTGAGGAAGTGTATCGCGAACTTTTGCCGCCCCTATGCCGGATCGCTCGTGAGAACGGGCGCCGCCTCATTCTCAAGCTGCATCCGTTTGAAAGCCACTCCCAGCGCAGCAGGATGGTTCGCGACATCCTGCTCCCCGACGACGCCATGCATGTGACCGTGCTTGACGGTCCTCTTACAGAGGAACTCTTGGCGCAAGCCTGGTTCGGAATCACCGTCGAGTCGACCACTGTCATGGATTGCCTGCAAAGCGGCGTTTGCTGTTTCCTCTGCGGGTGGCTGGCGCTCTCACCGTTTGCGTACGTGCAACAGTTCGCTCGTTTTGGAGTTGGAGAGCTTCTGCAAGGTGTGCATCAACTTGCCGATGTGAAGCTTCGGTTGGCGGACTTTCGCAGTCGCCCACCGATGAAGTGGCGCCTGTCGGAGACGGTTGAATCTATAAAGCTGCAAGAGTGGTTGACTGGGCCCCGCGAGGTTCGCGGCGAGAAGCCGGTTTCATGATCATTCCAGCGATCACACCGAGAGCGAAAAAGCATTTAAACTGTTGAATCGCAATTTTCTCGTGGCCGCTTTCTGATCAATCAGAGAATAGGAAACGCGAAGCCAAAATGCGCTTCGGGGAGCAGAAACCGGCGAGTAGTTGGGGGATCTCTCTTGATGGGTGAACTTCAGACGGTGACGACAATCTCGACTGGGACGACGTCCTCCGTGGACTCCCCCATCTTCATTGTCGGCATCAGTCGCAGTGGAACAACTCTGCTCTCGAGGATGCTCGACTCGCATTCCGACATCGCGATTCTCCCGGAAACGTGGTGGTATGTCGTCCTCGATCGCCTGGGCTGCATCATGGAATTCACCGATCCGTGGCAAACGTCTCTCTTTTTTCATGAGATCTGGGAAAACTTGAAATCATTCCCTGATCCCGCTGCGCGCGATCGTTGCCCAAGAGGCTGCCAGGCAGCCGAGATACGTTGGCCCAACTGTCCATGTTCTGGAAAAACTTGGGCAAGCGTATGCGACCGAACGCCATGCGAGAATCTGGGGAGAAAAGACACCCGGACACGCATTGTGGCTGCCGCAGATTCGAGATCTGTTTCCAAACGCACGCATGCTGTTCATGGTGCGAGATCCGCGGGACGTCCTGGTATCGTACGACGACCGCTGGAATAAAGGGCGCAGGGACACCGAGTATCTCCTCACCACTGCCGCTCTGCTGAAGTTTTACCTCAATCATCTGCTGCATCACCCGGCTTTTCCGCGAGAGCGGTTCCGCTGGGTCAAGTACGAATCCCTCACCGGGGATCCTTCAGCCGAATTAAAGAAGATTTGCAGCTTCCTGGGAGTTGATTGTGAGCCCTCGATGCTCGCTTTCCACGAGCGCCACCAGAACATGGAGGACATGACTGAGGGGCGGCACCATCGGCTACTGAGCAAGCCGGCCACTACAGAACACATTGGTCGCTACCGGGATGCATTCACTCCCGCTCAGATCGCCCTTGTGGAACACTTTCTTGGCGAAGAAATGCAGGCTCTCGGCTACCCCCTCGCCAATAGCGATGACCTTGTCCTCGACTCTTCCAACAGCAAAGTCCTCGACGACGCCGAACTGTTTTACAGCCAAATGCTTTCAGGCAGCATCCGAAGGAGATTACGGAGAAAAGCGAAGGTGAAGTTGTGGTCGTACCGGTTGTTTGGTCGCGTCCTTAATCTCGTACCGTCGTGGCGCGTCGCTACTACCCAGCAGGATTGGCGATCCCTGGCGGGTGATTTAGAAACAAGCGAGATTCCACAAAACCCCGCGACGCCAGCGGCCGAAGGCAGAGTCTCTGAAGCGGAAAAGCCGACTTTCCAGACAGAGATAGGACGAATTTCGGGTCAGTCCGGAGTCGTTTTCGCGGGGACGGTTTTCACTGCAGTGCTCGGTTATCTCTTCAAAATCTACCTTGCCCGTTCCCTGGGGGCGGAGGCGCTTGGCGTCTACGCGCTGGGAGTGACGATCATCAGTCTTCTCGGCATTCTCGGTGTGCTGGGCCTTCCGAATTCCGCTGTGCGGTTCGTGGCCCTCTATGCGGCGTCGAAGAGATTCGAAGCACTGCGTTCGTTGTTGTGGAACGGTTCATGGATACTTCTCAGTTCTAATCTGATTCTAAGCGCCGTCTTGCTGGAAGCCGGACCTTGGATTGCTACGCGTTTTTATCATTCTCCTCAACTCGTTCGGTATCTTCCCCTATTCGCGCCGATCATGATCACGTCCACTCTCAATGCCTTCTATGGCAAAGTCCTGGTCGGCTACCGACAAGTCGGGCGTCTCGCCATGATCACTAAATTCGTGGCGAGTCCGATCACGATGGCCGTATCGTTCCTGCTGATTACTCTCGGGGGCGGACTGCGGGGATATCTCGTTGCACAGATCGTAAGCTCCATCTTCATCATGGTCATCCTGATTTCCGCCGTATGGCGCCTTGTGCCATCCGTGGCACGGTCACCCGACATAAAGAGGCTTTGGCTTGAGCCGGAAGTCCGGTCGTTTTCCGTGGCCATGTTTGGTATCGCTGTGATGGAGTTCCTCATCAACCAGCCGGACAAAATATCTCTAGGTGCTTTCCGGACGGCTCATGAGGTTGGGATTTACTCGGTTGCGATGGCCTTGGTGGCTTATGAAACTATTATCCTGCAGTCGGTGAATCAGATCTTCGCACCTGTCATTGCCGATATACACACTCGCGGAGAACACGCGCTGTTGGGACGCCTGTTCGAGAGTCTGACGAAATGGATACTCGGCCTGACGTTCCCGCTGGCCACTGTGATGATCTTTTATGCGCGGCCGATCATGCACATGTTCGGCCATGACTTCGAGGCGGGCTGGCCCATTCTGGTCATCGGGACTTGCGGTCAATTGGTCAATTGCGGGGTCGGATCGGTCGGTTACCTCCTTCTGATGTCAGGCAATCAGCGTCGCCTGGTGCGAGTGCAGGCCGTGATGGCGGCGGTAATGGTGTTGTTAAGCATTGGACTGGTTCCCCATTGGGGTGCGCTCGGCGCCGTCGTGGCCGCCGCGGTCACAAATGCCGGCACCAATGCATGGAACCTGCTGGAGGTGCGCGCCGCGCTGAAGCTGTCGCCTTACAACAAGAGCTATCTAAAGCTCCTGCCTTCGGTCGGAAGCGCTCTCTTGATTACGCTGTTGGTGAGCAAGGCTTCGGTATTCGTGGGCGTTGATTGGGTCGTGATCCTTGCCTCGCTAGTGATGGCCTACATTACGTTTGCCGCGGTTTCGTTCGCCATGGGCCTGGAAGCCGACGATCGGTTGATGGTCGATGCCGTTTGGGCACGTGCGCGGTCGCTCTTCGGACGCTGACAGCGCTGCGAACAAGTTTCGTCCTCGGCGCCCATAACTCTGCGAACCACTTGAGTTACTGCCGGTGCCGTGGATCGAAACGTAAAATTCAGGCATGGCGGTTTCTGAGTTGCCTTTGGTTGCGGAGAACGTTCAATCGGCGCGGTTCGCCGCGGAAGTGCAACCAGTCGAGCAACGCTACCTGGCAGACGAAGAGTTTCCCCCGGACTTGCCTGTCAGATGCGAGTCAATCCTGCAAGACGCGTGCCACCACTCTTCACCGTACGCCTACGCTTTAATCGCCGCTACGGTTGTCGCCATATTGGCCTGTTGCCTCGTCTACGGCCTGCCTAAATTGTACCCATCGCTCTGGGCGTCGCCGTCTCCGTCGTCTTCGTCGCCCGTCTCGCAGTAATTCCTCGGACTTTCTCGAAGCAGTCCACAGGCGGGTTTTACCAAGCCCGGTTCCTATCTCGGCGGGCGTTGTTATATCCTCAACACTTCGAGAGTTCGATTTCGAAGACAATACTCCCGTTGTTTCAAAATGGAGTCTGCCGCTCGAGATCGCCGGATGCGAACATGACAGAGATGCGAGACATGCAGCTGCCTGCGGATTTGTGCGCAGCTGCGGAAAGAGAATTCGGTCACGCCTTCCGCAATCTGGAAGAGTTTCTCGCTTTTGTCCTGCGGGATCTGTTGCGTGACGAGGCTAAGCAGTTCGATCAGGCCGAACAACGCCTCGTCGAGGAGCGGTTACGAGAACTCGGATACCTCTGAACGCCACACTCGATCTCGACAACGTCGCGGCCCCACGGAAATCATGGAGACACTGGAACGAGTCAATCGAGAGGGCAGGGAGCGGCTCTATCCCTCGCTGACCAATCCCAGTTGGCTGGTGCTGCGAAGACGGCGCGAGATCTTCCAGAAATGGCTGGGCCAGCTCGATGCTCGCGATCTCGACGTGCTCGATGTTGGGGGACGAATTCAACCTTATCGGCCACTTCTGGAAGGGCGGCTCCGCCGATATGTGGCCGTAGACTTGCTTCAGACTCCGCTAGTGAACATCGTGGCGCACGGAGAGCAAATTCCCCTGGCAACTGAACAGTTTGATCTCGTCATCTGTACTCAGGTGCTGGAGTACGTTCCTGAACCTGCAGCAGTCATTGCCGAGATTCATCGAGTCCTCAAGCCAAGGGGAACCGTCGTGCTCAGCGTGCCGAGTGCCTGTCCGCGAGACGCGGAGCATGAATGTTGGCGGTTTCTGCCTGCCCAACTCCGACGATTGTTCGGTCAGTTTCCTTATGTAGAGGTCACGCCAGAGGGCGGAAGCATTACCGGTTTCTTTCGCTCCACGAACGCGTGCTTGAATATCTTTGCCCGGTTTTCGTGGGTTCGGTCGCTGTTTCGATATACGTTTTTTCCGGCGGTAAATTTACTGGGCGCCCTGATCGAGCGGATGTCAGGCAGCCAAAACGACCAATTTGCGGCAAACTATAGCGTCCGCGCCCAAAAGTCTGGCCCGATTCCAGGGGCTGAGCGTCACATCTCATGACAGCGCGAAAAATTATTCCGGCTTTGCTGTACCTGTTGGTGCTTGCCGCCTCCACTTTGCACCTTTATCTCACCCCGGAGTACGACATTGACATGCTCGGCTACATGGGCAATGCGTTGCTGGAGCAAGAGACGGATTCCGTCCGCATTCACCAAAAGGTCTACAACGAAGTCGCAAGGTTGCCTCTGATCGTTCAGCAGCACTTCAAGGGAGAGCAAGCCGGCGCTCCCGAGAGCCAAAATGCCTCACGCCGAGACCGCGCGGTGAATGCGTATCACTTTGCTGAGTTTCTCCCATTTTTTGCCATTCGTCCTCTCTACAATCAGCTCCTCTGGCTTCTCAGTAAAACTGGCATGAGTCTGATCCGGGCATCGGTCCTGGTGTCCGCGTCGTCGTATTTCCTGCTGGGCGTGCTGTTATTCGTGTGGCTGGTTCACTATGTCGAGGGCCTGTGGGCGGCCCTGTTTGCAATCTTGATCATGCTGAGCCCGCCAATCACTCAAGTGGCCCGGTTCACCGGCGCTGATTGTGTTTCGACCCTATTTGCCCTGCTGTCACTCTACCTCATATGGGAACGGCGACTACTGGCGCCCGGCATCGGTCTCCTGCTCCTTTCCATTTACATTAGAACCGACAATGTTGCTCTCGCCGTGCCCGTCGTTCTGGCGAGCGTGTGGCAACGAACCATTACCCCGTGGAAGGCTACGGTACTGCTGATGGTGGCGGTCGGTTCCGTCCTCCTGGTCAATCACTTCGCCGGCGACTACGGATTGCGCATGCTCTACTACCGCAACTTCATCGGGACACCAATCGCTCCGGCGGAGACGACCGCATCTTTTTCTTTTATGGACTATCGGGCAGCATTCCGGAAGGGAATCGCGGACGCGCTGGGTGGAGTGCTTCTCCCTTTCTTGATTGCGGGCACCGTCGGGTTCCGGCGCTGCAAGCGTTTGAGAGCTTTCGCCATCGTTACGCTCGCCTATGCATTTCTGCACTTCGTGTTATTGCCAAATTGGCAGGACCGTTGGTTTGCGGTCTTGTATCTTGCCTGCGGAATCCTGGCGGCGAGTGCGGCTGGCGGTCCTGCGACTGAGACCAGCCCATGCTGAATTCTGCCCGCAGGGCTTGGAACTGGGGCATGAGTCTGCTCCCGACGCAGGGCTTTCACTTTGACCGGCCTCTCGTGCTGCTGCAGAGCGATGATTGGGGCCGCGTCGGCTTGCGCGATCAGGAGGGACTCGAGCAACTGCGATCCGCAGGGTTAACGCTCGGCGAGCGCCCCTACGATTTCTACACGCTGGAGACTGCTGAAGATCTGGCCGCGTTAAGCGCGCTGCTCAAGCGGCATCGCGACTCCAGCGGACGGCATCCCAGGGTGCAAATGAATTTTATTTTGCACAATCTCGACTTCTCCCAAATGAGCGTCGCGGCCTTTCAGCACATACGTCTTCTCCCGCTCGCCGAAGGCCTTCCGCACGGCTGGAACCGGCCAGGCTTGATCGCGGCCTACCGCGAAGGAATTGACGGGGGAGTTTTCCATCCGGCGCTGCACGGAACGACGCATTTTTGCCGTTCTGCCGTCGAGCGTGAGTTAACCGCAGACAACGACCGCGCACATCTTCTGCGCAAACTCTGGCTGGCGGGTACGCCTTACATCCACTGGCGCATGCCGTGGATCGGTTACGAATATTGGGATCCTGAAGAGCCCGATGGCCAGTGCTTTCTACCCGCCGAAAAGCAGCGCGAACTGATTGGCCAAACCATCGGAGCGTTTGCCAAGTTGTTCTCCACCTTGCCGCTCTCGGCCTGTGCTCCGGGCTACCGCGCTAACGACGACACCCATCGCGCGTGGGCGCAACATGGAATTCGCGTCGCGCAGAACGGGCCCGGATTTCCTGCTCCTCCGCACTTCGACCGCCACGAAATACTTCAACTCTCGCGATCGGTGGAGTTTGAGTCCGCGGTCGGAGCGGACTTTTCGGCCGAGGCCTGCCTGCGCCGGGCGGAAGCCTGCTTTGAACGGGGCATTCCGGCAATCGTCTCTGTTCATTCCATCAACTTCCATTCCACAGTGAAAGACTTTCGCAGTCACACGCTGAGGTGCCTCGACGGATTTCTCACCGCGCTGGAGTCGAAACACGCTGATCTGCTATATCTTCACGATGAGGAGCTGTTTGACCTGGTGACTAAGGGGCAAGCCCCGAGCGGCCGTGTGCAAGTGAACGTGACTCGGAAGAGCTTCACCAAAGCTCAATTGGCACGTGATCGTGAAACTCAAAAACAGACATGAGTGCGCAGAAATCAATCGTCCTGGTTACGGTGGACTGCCTGCGGGCTGACCATGTCGGCTTCATGGGTTACGAACACCCCACGACGCCGTTTCTGGATTCTCTTGCAGGCGAGAGTCTTGTTTTTCCGGCAGCAATCGTCGCCGGGGCACCGACTTACTACTCGTTTCCTGCGATTCTCGCCTCGCGTTATCCGCTCGCGCTGGGACGCGATATTCTCGGGCTTGCTCCCGAAGAACCGACTCTGGCGTCGGTCCTGAAGCAAGCGGGATACGCCACTGCCTCGTTCGGCGCTGGAAATCCCTACATCTCTTCGCGTTTCGGCTATGCGCACGGGTTCGACACTTTCCGTGATTTCCTGGACGAGGAACCGGCGCCGCTATCGAACGACAACGCGGCCGTCCTTGCTGGCAGCGGTTGGGGGAGTCGCCTGAACCGGCGTCTGCAGAGATTCAACTTGGCCTTGGGTCCTCTGGGATTCATTTACGACGAACTCTATTTTCAGTATTGCCAGCGTGTCACGCCCGCGGCGACATCGCTCGACACTCTGCGCCGATTCCCCTCCGCCGACGTCATCGTGAACCAGGCTTGCCAGTGGCTGCAGTCCATTGGCGACAGGCCGTTTTTTCTGTGGCTGCATCTGATGGACCCGCATTCGCCCTACTATCCGAAGGAAGATGCGCTGGCACTCATGGGACACGAACCCGTGACTCCGGTCCGCGCGCGCTATCTGAATTCATATTGGAACCGGTCGGACCTGGGGCCGCGCCGCTTTGCACGCCACCGCCGCGAAATCGTGGCGCTGTACGACGCGGGAGTACGCTGGGTGGATTCGCAAATGGCGAACTTGGTCGCGGTCCTGCGCAGGTTGGGCCATTGGGATAAATCGATCTTCGCCTTCACGGCGGATCATGGGGAGGAGTTTCTTGAGCATGGCGGCCGCTACCATCCACCGTCGCGGCTGATGGAGGAGCTGATTCATGTGCCTCTCCTCTTGCGAGTTCCGGGAAATGCGAAAAAACAACTGACGACGTCTCCGTTCAGCCTGCTGCACCTTTCGCCCACCCTGCTGGAAGCTGCGCAGTTGACTGTTCCCGCTGCGTGCGAAGGTCGCAGCTATTGGCCGGAAGTGCGCCAGGGAGCGAGATACGACGCCGTCGCTATTTCGGAGTGTGTGGCGGGCTGTACCAATCCCTTCCGTTCGGAAAATCGTCTGGGCCCGCGCGTGTTGTCGGTACGGGAAGAGCGTTTCAAACTAGTCTTGCATTTCAATCCACCGGCAGAACGTCTGTATGACCTGCTCTCCGATCCCGGAGAGCAAGCACCGCTGGCGCGGGATGCGCAAAAGCCGGTGCGCCGCCGCCTGCTCGAAATCGCGCGCGCTCATTTGCAGCGATCAGTCGAGCAACGCGACCAGCGAACTCGGGTGCAGGCGCGCCTGCGCGAACTTCAGCTAGAATGGAAAAAACCAGCAGAGAAGGCTTCGCCAGTGGCTTCCTAGCCTGCGACTGGCCCTTTTGCACCGGAAATGATTACGATTTTTACTCCGTCGTTTGCCGACGAAGCCGACACCAACGCGCAAAATCTCTCCGCGAAAGAAATCGTCGCGCGGCTTGACCCCCAATGCGCCTCGGTCACCATGCTGCATGAAGGAGGCGCGGTTGATCCGCGCATCGCAGTGCGGCCGAATACCCGCCTGCTGCGCTGGCACAGGCATGGCAACACCCTGCGAACCGTCTGGCAGATTCTGAAGAATGTGCCGGATGTGTATTTCCACCCGCGCGAAGGGCCCCTGGATGCTGCGTTTCTGAGCTTTCGCCGCCACCTCAGGCTGAGAACCGCGCTGGTTACCCGCGTCGTATCCGGAGGATTGGATTCGCAATCGTATTTGCCTGCCCGGGTGCGCAATATTCGCGAGGCCGACGCCGTCTTCGCCAACAATATCTACCTAGCACTGCTGGTAAAAGAAAAACTGGGTGTAGACGCGCGGACCATCCACAACGGGATCGATCGCCGCTATTTCTTCCCCCCGGAGGCCCGACGAACAACGCGCGATCATCTGACTGTTCTCTACGCAGGTTCGATGCGGCCCTACAAACGCGTGCCTCTGGTTGTGCAGCAGGCGGCTCGCTTGCCGCAGGTGCGATTTCGCATCGCCGGAATCGGAGAGGAGGAGCAGCTTTGCAAGCATCTCGCTGCAGACCTCAAGAACGTGGAATTCCTGGGGCATCTTCCGCTGGCGCAACTCGGCGACGAAATGCGGCGCTCTGATGTCTTCTTCTTTCCGAGCATTCTCGAAGGGCACCCACAAGTTCTCGGACAAGCGGCGGCCAGCGGCCTTCCCGCTGTCGCCATGCAGGTTTATCGACCGGACTATGTACTCAATGAAAAAACCGGGTTTCTGGTCGATACCGACGCTGGCCTCTCTGAGAAGTTAGACTTGTTGATTCGCCGGCCGGAACTGCGGCGCGAGATGGGCGAAGCCGCTGCCGTTCACGCGAAGAATTTCAATTGGGACATCATCGCCGGGCAGTGGCAGGAAGCATTCGAACAGGCTGTAGCCAAGCGGCGAAAACATTAAAATGTGTGGAATCTACGGAGCTTTCGACCCGTCATCCCGTCTCGATGACAGCCTGCGGACGTGGTCTCAGCGGGCCCATGCATTGCTGCGTCATCGGGGACCTGACGACCAGGGTTGCGAGGAACGACTCCAGGGCCAATGCCTTTTGGGACATACCCGGCTCTCGATCCTCGACATTGAAGGCGGCAAACAGCCGCTGCGCAACGAAGACGAAACCGTCTGGGTGATTTGCAACGGGGAGATTTACAACTACATCGAGCTGCGCGCCCAGCTCATCGATAAAGGACACCGTTTTCGCACCCATAGCGACTGCGAAGTTCTGGTTCATCTCTACGAAGAAAAAGGCCCGGCGCTACTCGACGATCTGGTCGGGATGTTTGCCTTCGTTTTGCTGGACGAAAAAAACAGGCGTCTGCTGGCCGCCCGCGACCGTTTTGGTGAGAAGCCGCTTTATTGGACGCCGATCGCCAGGACAGGAATTGCATGGGCGTCGGAGATGAAGGCGTTGGTGCCTCTGCCCCAGTTGGATCGCCGGCTCGACGTCGCCGCCACAGCGCAGTTTCTGGCTCTGCGGTATGTGCCGGCGCCGCGCACTCATCTGCAGGGTGTCCGCAAGTTGATGGCGGGTGAAGCACTAATTGTCGAAGCCAATGCAGGAATCCGCCACTGGCGCTACTGGGTGCCCGAACTGCCACTTGCCCCAGCAAGCGAGCTGCCGAGTAAAGCCGAGGCGGTGAAAGAGATTCGTGACCGTGTGCGCGAGTCGGTGCGACTCCGGTTGCGCAGCGATGTGCCTCTGGCGGCCTTCTTGTCCGGAGGGATCGATTCTACCTTTGTGGTGAGTTCGATGCGTGACCTGATGCCCGGCGCGCAACTCAGCACGTTCTGTGCGTCATTCGACGACGAGGAATTGGATGAAGCCCCCTACGCTCGTATGATCGCCGAGCGTATTGGCTCCGACCACCAGGAAGTTCACTTCACGTCGGAGCAGGTGCTGAGTTCGTTCGACCAGCTCATCGACCACTACGACGAGCCTTTTGCTGACGCGTCCATGTTCCCGACATTCGCCGTCTGCCGGGCAGCGCGAGAACGCTGCAAAGTGATGTTGTCCGGCGATGGCGGTGATGAATGTTTCGCCGGCTATCGCGAATTCTTCCGCTATTATTCGCTGCATACGTGCCGTCGGCTCCCAGGCATGAACTCCCTGACTGGTGCAATCTTGCCGCATTGGAAACAATCATGGCGCGGCATTGGACTGCTTTCGTTTCTGTCGTCGTCCGACTGGAGCCTGCTCTATCCGGAACTGCGGCTAAGGCATCTCCTGAAGAATTTCCGAGCCCCGTTTTTATCGGCCGCAGCGCTGGGGTTGGAGGAGCTGCGAGTCAGCGCTCAGCACCATGCACGTCTTCCTTACCCGAAGTCAGCCATCGAAGCGATGACGTCCGGTTACCTTCCCGAGCAAATACTCGTGAAAGTGGATCGTGCCAGCATGAAGTCGGGGTTGGAGTGCCGAACTCCATTTCTAGATCGTGACCTCATGGATTTCGTTCACAGTCTGCCGCAGGACTACCACTTCGAACGCGGCTTGGGAAAAGCATTGCTGCGCCGCGCGCTGCCCGACTGGGTTCCCGATCAAATTCGCTGGCGCGAAAAACGGGGCTTCACGCCGCCGCTGGCAACGTGGCTCCGCACGAGTCTTCGCTCCCAAATGGAGCAGGCGTTGAACGAGTTTCCCGCCGCGCTGCAAGGCGTGCTGGACGTGGCTCCCGCGTGGCAACTATTTCGCGAACATCAGGCGGGCGAAGATCGCAGCGATCAATTGTTTCGTTGGCTGGTGCTAAGCCGGCGCTGCCGGGAGGCTCAACCGGCATGACCGGGAGCCCACAACTTCCACCTGTTCTCGGCGCGGTGCAGGAAACGGCATCGCCTCGGTCGGCCAGGCCGCTTCGCGTGCTCACGCTGACTCCGTTCTACCCGTCGGTGCGCGATGATGCTGCGGGGTGCTTCGTTGCGGAGCCACTCGACGCGCTGGCCAAGACTGGCATCGTAAATACCGTCTTTGCGGTGGAACCCTTCTATCGTGGAAAGCTTCACGCTCCGGCCTCAGGAATACCTGCGCAGTGGCTGCGCTATTTTTCTTTCCCCGGAGGATTTGGCCTTCCGACCGCCGGTGCTTTCGTCTTCGCGCGCATCGTGGGCCAGGTACGCGAACTGCAACGCTCGCACCGGATTGATCTTGTCCATGCGCACGCGGCACTACCTTGCGGGCACGCAGCCATGCTCTTGAGCGCTGAGCTCCGGATTCCTTATGTAGTTTCCGTGCATGGACTCGATGCTTTCTCCACAAAGCAGGTCGCTGGACGGGCCGGGCAATGGTGCCGCCGCATTTCGCAACGGGTGTACCGTTCCTCCCGCCGGGTGATCTGCATCAGCGAGCGAGTGCGCGAACAAGTGCTCGAAGGCACGGATAGCACCTGCCGGACCTCAGTTGTCTATAACGGCGTGGATCCCGACCTGTTTTCACCCGGGAGTGAGCAAACTTCTGAGAGCCCGACAGTCCTGAGTGTCGGCAACCTGATCCCGATCAAAGGGCATGAGGCTCTCATCCGTGCGGTTGAATCGCTCACTTCAGAGTTCCCATCGCTCGTGCTGGAGATCATCGGCGATGGGCCTGAGCGTCACCGGTTGCAGGCGCTGACCCAGCGACTCCAAATCACGCGACGCGTGCGCTTTCTCGGACGTCAACCCCGCCACGAGGTCGCCGCGGCTCTGCGCCGCTGTACGGTGTTCGCGTTGCCCAGTTCCTATGAAGGGCTGGGATGCGTGTACCTGGAAGCCATGTCCACCGGCAAGCCGGCGATTGGCTGCCGGGGACAGGGAATCGCCGAAATCATCCAGCACGGATCCAACGGGTTTCTGGTCGGTCCTGACAACGAGAGGGAATTGACCCTGGCGCTGGCTTTGCTGCTCCGTGACAATCTGCGTCGCCGCAATCTCGGAACTGCCGCGCGCGATACGATTCTGGAGCGGCTTACATTGGCTCAACAGGCGGAGAGCCTCGCGCGAATTTTCCGGGAGTCCGTCGCATGACGCGTCGACTCGTCATTTTGACGGAGATCATTTCTCCCTACCGCATCCCCCTGTTTAATGCTCTGGCGCAGCACCCGGGCGTGGATTTACACGTAATCTTTCTGGCGGAAACCGATCCGCATTTGCGTCAATGGCAGGTCTATAAGGAAGAGATCAGATTTTCCTACCAGGTTCTGCCCTCATGGCGACAGCGCTTGAGCAGGTTCAATGTGCTGTTGAACCGCGGGGTGGGTCCAGCGTTAACGGCGGCCGCGCCGGATGTAATCCTTTGCGGAGGATACAACTATTTCGCTTCCTGGCAAGCGCTTCATTGGGCCCGGACTCGCAGCATTCCGTTTCTTCTCTGGTCGGAGAGCAATCTGCAGGATTTGCGTCACGGGTTTCCTCTGGTGGAATTTCTGAAGAGCGAATTTCTACACAGATGTACGGGTTTCGTTGTCCCCGGCCGCTCCGCTCAGGAATATCTGACCGCTCACAGGATCAGAGGCAGTGTGGTGTTTAACGCCCCCAATGCTGTGGACAATGCCCTGTTCGCAGCGGCCGCGGTTGCTGCACACCAAGACGCGTTAGCACGCCGAGAGAAACTCAGCTTGCCCAATCGCTACTATCTTTTTGTCGGCCGCCTGGTACGAGAAAAAGGAGTGTTTGAATTGCTCTCTGCTTATGCCAAACTGGATCAGCAGATACGGCAGCAGATCGGCCTCGTATTCGTAGGGGATGGCCCGTTGCGGGAGCAGTTGCAGGAGCGTGCTGCTTCCATCTCTCCGGGAGGGATACGATTCGCTGGTTTTGCCCAGCGCGAGCAGTTGGCGACCTACTATGCTCTCGCCGAAGTATTGATCTTGCCCACTTATACTGATACTTGGGGTTTGGTTGTGAATGAAGGGATGGCCTGCGGCTTGCCCGTGATTCTAAGCCGGGCCGCAGGATGCGCCGCCGACCTTGTGAAGGAGAACTGGAACGGCGTGTTGATTTCTCCGCAGGATGTCGCATCGCTGGCTGTCGCTATGGAAAATCTCGTCAACCATCCAGATCTGTGCGCGACGATGGGCGCCAACAGCAGGCTGCACATTTCGCGCTATTCACCTGCCGATTGGACCTTAGGCATTGCACGCGCCGTCCAGAGCGTGGGAGGCCCGCGTGCCTGAGCGCATTCCTACGGGCTGGCTGGGCGGTGCGGTCGCGGTATGTTTGCCTGCGGCTCTCTACTTCGCCTACACGCGGCCCATTCTCTTCACCAGTCCGACGTTTCTCGGGGGCTTGATTGTCCTAGAATGCCTGTTGGCGGCTGTGTGGGGATACCGCCGCGCTTTCTTTCCTCTGGTGCTGCTGGCTTTTCTGTTCGCCGGCACAGGCCTGGCTATCGGAGGAGGCTGGAACGTGGCGCGATGGGTTTTTCTGTCCGTCGGAGCGTCAGTTGGCTCGTTCATCATGCTCAAGGAACGCCGCCACCACTTTGGCCTATTTCATGCGTTGGCAACGTTTTCTGTGCTGGCCGCAGTGGTGTCTGCGGCGGTTTCGCACTATCCCGCCTTTGCTATGTTGAAGGCCGTGAGCCTGTTCTTATTGTTCGTCTACGCGGGCACTGGAGTTCGGCTCGCCGTGACCGGGCGTGAGGGCCGCTTTTTCGCGGGTTTGATCATAGGCGCCGAGATTTTTGTTGGGGGATTGGGTTTGCTCTACCTCGCTGGGAAAGAGGTCATGGGCAACCCTAATTCCTTGGGTGCTGTGATGACGGTCGCGGCCCCGATTCTTTTGTGGGGAATTCTGCTCAACGAAAGCCGGTTCGTCCACTACAGACGCTTGGTGCTCTATGCACTTTCCATGTACCTCGTTTTCCACAGCCACTCGCGAGCAGGCATGCTCGCTGCGTTTGCCTCCTGTGGATTGATGTGCCTGGCGCTCCGCAAGTACAAGTTACTCGGACAGGGTATTGTCATCCTGCTGGTTGTCGGGACCGCCTCTGCCCTTATCGATCCGGAAGCATTCTCGAACAGGGTCTCCGAGTTGAGAGCCGACGTCGTGTATAAGTCAAAAGATCCGAGTCTTGGACTTCTTCAGTCTCGCCAGTCGCCGTGGCAGGGGGCTCTCGATAGCATCAATTCCCATTTTTGGTTCGGATCTGGGTTTGGCACCACCGATAATGGCCTGGATGCCAGCGCCGACTTGAGTGCATTCGAGACCACCGAACAGGCAACGAGAGAGAACGGCAGCAGTTACCTCACTATCGCCACGTGGGTCGGAGTAATGGGCATAGTGCCTTTCTTTTTTCTGTTGCTCGTGCTCCTGTGGAGAATTGTCCGTACGGTGTTTTGGATGCTGACTACGGAGAACCCGGCCCATCCGGCCGTACCTCTGGCTATGGTGGTTTTCGCCGGTCTCATTCATGCGGGATTCGAGGACTGGCTGTTCGCTCCGGGCTATTACGTCTGCGTGTTTTTCTGGAGTCTGGCATTTATCCTCGTTGACGTGGCGCCCCGGTCGCCCTTGCCGAGCTTTTCGCACAAGTGGCAGGCCAAACTGGTGCGGCAGGGTGCGGGCAGTATCGCTCCGACCCGATGATGCACTTGTTCATCAACTCTCTCGCCGCCAGCGCAGGCGGTGGCCTCACGTACATACGCAACATCCTCCCGTATCTCGCGGCCACGCCCGGTCTGCGGATCACGATTGCTCTGGGCACGAGCCTTCGGCAAGAGTTCTGCGGTTTCGATGGGATCGACTTCCTGGAAACGGAGGTCCCGGCCGCTCGCCGCTTCTGGTACGAACAGTCAGCGCTGCCGGGCATACTGCGGCGATGCGGAGCGGATATTCTTCTCTCCACCGGCAACTTCGCATTGCGACACTCGCCGGTCCCGCAGATCCTTTTATCGCGCAACTCCATTTACACCTCTCCTGACTTCTATCGCGACCTGCTCGCACGACACGAGTACAGAATGTGGCTGGATACGCGTCTGAGGGCCGTTATGGCGAAAAGGTCAATTTGTTGGGCGGACCGAACCGTAGCTCCGAGTGAAGCGTTCGCCGCCGAGCTGTCCAACTGGACAGGCATCCGCGTGCTCTCGATTCCACATGGATTCGACCGCGAAGCTTTTACGCTCGACTCCAGCCCGCTCGCCCCGGCGGTCGAGGAGAAACTGACGACGGTCGAGGACTCTCTCAAACTTCTTTTCGTCAGCCACTACAACTACTACCGAAACTTCGAGACCCTGATTCGCGCGCTCCCGCACTTGCGGAATCGTTTGGCAGGCCGAGCAGTCAAACTCCTGCTCACTTGTAAGCTGGTGCCTGGGGAGAACCCAGGTTCCTATTGCCCGGACACCGCGGCGAAGCTAGTGATGGCCCTCGGCGTCTCCGATATCGTGATCGAACTTGGAGCCCTTCCATACCGCCAGTTGCATCAGTTGTATCGTCGGGCCGACATCTATGTGACACCGGCCTACACTGAAACCTTCGCTCACCCATTGGTGGAAGCGATGTCATCAGGAGTCCCCATTGTTGCGTCCAACCTGCCCGTACACAGAGAAATATGTGCAGACTCTGTCCTGTACTTTCCCCGGTTTTCTCCCGAGGAACTCGCCGGCCGGGTTGTGGAAGTCGCATCTTCTCCGGACCTGGCAGCACGATTGTCCGCCGCGGGCATATCCCGGTCGGCGGCGTTCAGTTGGCGCAAACACACTGACGCATTGTTGGAGCTGGCTCGCTCGCTGGTCGGAGCGGAAAAATGAACCAGACGCGCGTTGCAGCATTCAGGCGAAGGCATGGGCTCAAGGCAAGGAGCGCAGTCGAGGAAATGCCGCTGCCGGGTTTGCGTCCGGAAGCAGTCAGACGAGGGTCTGCGCCCGGCGAATACTAGCTTTCTTCACCGCGTGCGCAACCTGCGTGATCGCCTGTTCCGATAGCTCAGGATAGAGCGGCAACGACAACACTTGTTCCGCGGCAGCTTCGGACTGAGGGAACGCGCCCTTTCCATAGCCGAGGTCTGAGTACGCGGGCTGCAAGTGTACCGGCATAGCGTAGTGGATAGCCGTCTGAATGCCGTCCGCAGTCAGCGCCGCTTGCAACGCGTCGCGCTGTTCGCTTCTCACCGTGAAAACGTGATAGACGTGGCGAGCCCATGGCATCTCTCTGGGCCGCTCCACCGCAGAGTCCGCGAGCAACTGGTTATAGATGGCGACTATGGCGCGGCGCGTTTCGGTCCATTGTTCCAGGTACCGGAGTTTCACGCGCAGAATCGCGCCTTGAAAACCTTCCATCCGGTAATTGAATGCACGCATCACGTGGTGATACTTCCGCTCTTGTCCCCAATCGCGGAGCCTGCGAATCGTTCGTGCAAACTCGGCGTTGTTGGTGGTTACGGCGCCGCCTTCGCCATAAGCCCCGAGGTTCTTGGTTGGATAAAAACTGAAGCACGTCATATCCGCGATGCTTCCCACCGAACGGCCCTTGTACTTCGCTCCGTGCGCCTGCGCGGCATCTTCGATGACCACCAGTCCTCGCCGCCGCGCAATGTCCATGATCTGATCCAGATCGGCGGGCTGACCGTAGAGATCCACGGGCAGAATTGCCTTGGTCCGAGGCGTAATGGCAGCCTCAATCGCAGCAGTGTCAATCGTGAACGAGCGCGGGTCAATATCCAGCAGCACCGGCCGAGCTCCCGCGTAAGTAACAGCAGCCACGCTGGCCACGAATGTGTATGGAACCGTTATGACTTCATGGCCGGGGCCAATTCCGGCGGCGAGCAGCGCCAGATGCAAGGCGCTGGTTCCCGAATTCACAGCGATGCACTCGGTCGCGCCACAATACGCAGCGAACTCCTGCTCAAAGCCTGCCACTTCGCTGCCCAGAACAAATTGGCAACTATCCAGAACCCGGGCGATGGCTGCGTCAATCTCAGGCTTAATGCTCTGGTATTGGGCTTTCAGATCGAGATAGGGAACCTTGACGGGAGAGCTTGCCATTTGCATCCTAGTAAATCGGACAATACAACAGAATCGCGCGGTCCATCAACTCTGGTGCTTAAAAGTTTCCGAACCTGCGAGACATCACTGAACCGCCCTATGCAGCATGTGCCAGACGTTCTCGATTCCCAGCGCCGAACAAGCCGCCAGGATTGGAGACGCCACTCCAAGCCCCCAGAGCACACGTCGGTCCTTCGGAATCCAACGGTAGAGCGCAAGCAACACAAAGGGAAGGATTGGGATCGCGAAGCGCGCAAACGTGCCACGCGCCCAGTAGGGATAGTTATACGTGAAGAGGCACCCGAGATACGGAATCAGGAATGCCGCTTCCCCTATGTGAGCCCGGCAATAGGCGCGGAACTCTCCGCACTTCACCATCTCGACGATCGCGACCAGAACGAGGAAGATCCAGCCGAAACTGAGCACCAAGTTCGTCCAGGGCGTCGGAAAAATCAAGGTCCCCTTGATGATGGCATAAAACGGGAAGCCGAAGAGCCAGCCGCCCTGCCACTTCGGGTTGTGATAACTGCTCACGGTCGCTAGCGGATCTCCGAAGTAAGTGGCCAACGGAATGGCATACAGCACGCCGATCACCAGCCCCAGGGCAGTAGCAGCCACCAACTTCCGGAAATCACGCTGCAACAATAACGCGAGTCCGATACCGACCAAGGCAAACAACCCCAACGGCCGTACCACGGTCGCGAGCGACCCCAGCAGGGAAGCGAGCAACCATCGCTGCTGGCGAACGCTGATAAACGCTGCAAGCAGCAGGCACACGAAAAGCGGCTCCGACCCGCCCAGACAGGAACGTTGTATCCAGTCAAAATTCAAAATCGCAAAATAACCGGCAATCCAGCCGTCCCATAAACGCCACGCAAGCAGGCCCGCGAGCAGCGATGGCCCAAACGAAAATATCAACAATGTCGTGAGATCAGACAGGCCTGTCGTCTTCGAGAGCCCCGCCATGGCATACGGTAGACCCCAGAACTGCTTGATGATGATGCCGCTAAATTCCCACCTCCGGATCGCCGATGCCAGATCCATATATTCAGAGCTATCGCCGAAGTCATTGACCGCCGCGATGTAATTGCGGCCCATGGCCACGACAGCGACGAAGACCGCGAAGGTGAGAATGATCAGCCAAGCGACTTCAGCAGCCGAAGGTCCGGCGGTCGAGTCGAATGAAGTAGTTATCAACGACTCCGGACGTTCAGGAGGTGTTTTGCGGGTGAGTGCTTCGGGGGGCAACATCAGTTGGCTTTTCTACCCTCGGGGTAGGAATCGCAGTCAGTCAAGGGATTATAGCGCAGCCACTGTTTGCTCTCCGTGGTGTTTAATAGAGGCTGCCCATGGCTTGGGCCCAATCTCGAATGTGCGGAATCTTTGGCATCGTTGGCAACAATGCTCGCGTCGCGCCGGAAGTGCTCGAGGGCGCCACGCAGTCGCTTGCGCACCGCGGACCCGATGACTCGGGCACTGTGCTGCTGCAGGGCACGGCTGACGGTTCGGTGGAAGTCGGTTTAGGGAACCGCCGTCTGGCGATTCTCGATCTCTCGCCGCTCGCCCATCAGCCCATGCACGACGCGGAAACCGGCAATTGGATCGTCTACAACGGCGAGATCTACAACTTTCGGAGATGTCCGAAAAGAACTCGAACGCGACGGGGCGAGTTTTACTAGCCATTCCGACACCGAAGTTGTTCTGAAGGCTTACGCGCGCTGGGGCGAACACTGTCTTGCGAAATTCCGGGGCATGTTTGCTTTCGCTATCTGGGACGCCCACCGCCATCGTTTGTTCCTGGCCCGCGATCCCATGGGCGTCAAGCCCTTCTATTACGTCGAAGCGGGATCGTATTTTCTTTTTGCATCGGAAGTCCGCACTTTGCTCGGGACCGGCCTGGTACCGCGCCGCCCGGACCACGCTGGCCTCATCAACTATCTGACCTTTGGCTCCGCCTATGACCCTTTCACGCTGGTCGAAGGAGTTCGCGCGCTCCCTCCAGGCCACACTTTGATCTGGGAGGGCGGAACGCTTCGGCAGGCACCCTACTGGGACCTGGTAGATAGCGGCGCAACCCCCGTGCCGCCATCGGCCGGAAGTGAGAGTCGCGCTGGCAGTGACCTGCAGCCCATCCTCGAAGAAGCCGTGCGGATGCAATTGGTCAGTGATGTGCCGGTAGGAGTATTTCTATCCGGCGGTATCGATTCGAGTGCTCTCGTCAGCATTCTTAGCCGCGGAGGAATTACTCCCAGCACGTTCTCCATTGTCTTCCGCGAAGCCGAATTCTCCGAAGCGCAACACTCCCGCGCCGTCGCCTCCAAGTTTCGCACCGATCACCATGAGATCAGCGTATCGCAGGCCGATGTTTTGGCGGCCATCCCTGACGCCCTGCGCTCCATGGATTTGCCCACCATGGACGGCGTCAACACCTACTTCGTGTCGCGCGAGACTCGCCGCGCGGGCGTGAAAGTTGCGCTCTCCGGTCTCGGCGGTGACGAAGTCTTCGCGGGATATTCCAGCTTCCGCACCGTCCCGCGGCTGGAGCGCTTCACGCACTTCTGGAATCATTTCCCCCGCTCTGTTCGCGGCCCGCTGGCTTCGGCTTTCGCAGCGCTCTCCGCGCAGAACGATCAGAATCGCAAACTGGCTTCGCTGGCATGCGACAATGGCCGCATTCTTCATCCTTACTTTCTTACTCGCATGCTGTTCACTCCCGGCCAGCGTGATCTGCTGTTCCCGGCTCCGGCCGCGCTCGTCCCCGATGCGGCCGCTGAGTCTCAACGCTTGAGCCTGCAGCGCTCCCTTCCGCTCGATCCCGGTCAATCGCGTTTCCTATCTCGAGTCGCGCTGTTATATGCTCAATACACTGTTGCGCGACGCTGATTTCATGAGCATGTCCCAGGGCCTGGAGGTCCGGGTTCCCCTGATCGACCACCAATTAGCCAAGGCGGTGCTCGCTCTTCCGGGCGGTTGGAAAGTGAATGGCACGCCGAAAAAGTTGCTGGTCGAGGCGCTGGCGGGGACGCTGCCCGACGAAATTGTTCATCGCCCGAAGCGCGGGTTTACGCTGCCCTTCGAGCATTGGATGCGTCAGGAACTTCGCTCCGAGATCGAGCCTGTGTTGTCGGCAAAGCGCATCGCAGACGGTCCGCTCGGCGGCTTGATCGACGGCAGCGAGGTACAGCAAGTCTGGAATAGTTTTCTGCGCGGAACGGTCTCGTGGTCGCGGCCGTGGTCTCTCTACGTGCTCGAACGCTGGTGCGAACTGCATTTGTAATTCGCTCAAACATGCAAAAAGTCGAAGAAGCCGCCAACCCGCTGTCCGCGAACCCGGCCCCCAAACTGCCGGTCAGCGTGATCGTGGCTGCGCGCAACGAGGAGAAAAATCTGCCGCGTTGCCTCGAAGCCCTGCGCGAGGTTGGCGAAGTCTACGTGATCGACTCGCAAAGCACCGATGCGACGCCGGAGATCGCGCGCTCCTTCGGCGCCAAAGTCGTCCAGTTTCACTATCAGGGCGGCTGGCCCAAGAAGCGCCAGTGGGCCATGGAGAATCTTCCCCTTGCCTATGACTGGATTCTTCTGCTGGACGCCGACGAAGCCGTCACGCCAGAACTGGCGGAAGAAATTCGCCGCGCCATTCAGGCGCGAAACGTGAATGGCTATTACATTTCGTTGCGCATGCACTTTCTCGGCCGGGTTCTACGCCACGGCGATGCCAGCTTCTGGAAACTCTCGTTGTTTCGTCGCGACAAGGGCCGCTACGAATGCCGCCTGAAAAATCAAGACTCATCCATGGCGGACATGGAAGTTCATGAACATGTCGTGGTCGACGGGCTGACTTCGCGAACTGACGAATCCGCTCATTCATCACAACGTGGAATCGCTCTCCCGCTACATCCAGAAGCACGATGAATATTCCAACTGGGAATCGCGCGTGCTGCTGCAGGGTGAACAGGGCAGCGAACTGCCTCCGGCGCTCTTTGGAACCCAAGCGCAGCGCCGTCGCTGGCTCAAGAAGAACACTCTATGGGGTCCCGGGTTCGCCGGTGCTGCTCTTCTTCTATCGCTATTTCCTGCGGCTGGGATTTCTGGACGGCGTCCCGGGCCTGATCTATTGTGGGTTTCAGGCCGTGCAGATGTTCCATACCAAAGCCAAGATCTACGAACTGAAAACAAAGATGCGCCGGGACGCCTCGCAAAGGAATTAACGACAGAATGTGCGGAATCAGTGGTGTGGTGAATTGCGGAGATCGGGAGACACTGGCGCGCATGACGCAGGTCCAGGCGCATCGCGGGTCCCGACGACTCCGGCCTCTGGGACCGGAAGTTCCCCGATGGCTCCTACATCGGGCTCGGCAGCCGCCGCCTCGCCATTCTCGACCTGTCCGCCGATCGGCCACATGCCGATGTGCAACGAAGACCGCACGGTCTGGATTACCTACAACGGCGAGATCTACAACTTCGCCGAGCTTCGCCGCGAACTCGAGAGCAAGGGCCACCGCTTCGCCTCGCACACCGACACCGAAGTGATCATCCACCTCTACGAACAGGAAGGCCCCGATTGCGTAAAGCGGTTGAACGGCATGTTCGCGTTCGCCATCTGCGATCTGCGCTCAGGCACTCCCACGCTGTTCGTCGCCCGCGACCACTTCGGCGTCAAGCCTTTTTATTATTTCCATGATGGCGAGCGCTTTGCCTTTGCTTCCGAGATCAAAGCGCTGCTGCAGGTTCCCGGGATTGAGGCGGAACTCGATCCTGACTCCCTGCACCAATATCTGACCTTCCTCTGGGTTCCCGATCCCAAGACCATGTTCCGCCGCATCGTGAAGCTCCCCGCAGGTCACTATGCGACGCTTCGCAACGGCGAACTCAAACTCACGCAGTACTGGGACCTGACATTCCCCCCAGCGAATCAAACTTACCCCCGCTCGGAAGCCGACCTTGCAGAGGAAATTCGCGAGCGCTTCCGCCGCTCCGTCGAAGCGCAGATGGTCAGCGATGTTCCCATCGGAGCCTTTCTCAGCGCGGGGCTCGATTCTTCCAGCATCGTCGCCGTGATGGCCCGGGCGACGAACCAACCGGTGCGCACCTATACGATCACCTTTCCCCGAAAGTATCGTGTCGGCGAAACCACGCTCGACGATCCCGAAGTTGCGACGCGACTGGCGCGCCATTTGGGATGCGAAAACCAGCGCATCGTCGTCGAACCCGATGTGACCGAGCTCTTGCCTCGCCTGGTCTGGCACATGGACGAGCCCACCGCCGATCCCGCGATCATCACGGCCTACCTCGTCTGCCGCGAAGCCCGCAAGCAGGCCACGGTGCTTCTCTCAGGCGTCGGTGGCGACGAACTCTTCGCCGGATACCGCAAGCACGTCGCGCACTACTGGGCGCAGGCGTACGGCAAAGTTCCAGCCGCCGTGCGCGGTATGGCCGCAGCGGGTCTGGCGGCTCTACCCAGCCTGCGAGGTACGCCGCTGAAGGGAAGCCTGCGCCTCGCAAAAAAGATGGCGCGCAGCGCTTCGCTCAATCCGGTCGACCGTTTCATCATCAACTGCACGTATCTCGAGCGATGACCAGAAATCGGCGACTCTACCTCCGAAAACTTTTCGGCCTCAGACGCCGACCCTGCTGGTCAGCACCGCGCCGCATTCGATCGTGTGCGCGACGCCGACTTTCTGCACCAGATGCTTTACCTCGACACCAAGATCTTCATGACCAGCCTGAACCTCACCTACAACGACAAGATGAGCATGGCGTCGTCGGTGGAAGTGCGCGTTCCATTCCTGGATCGCGAACTGGCGGAATTTGTGGCGTGGAATGTCCCGCCGAATCTGAAACTCAAGGGCTTGCTCCGCCCCACGACGAAATACATTTTCCGCCAGGCCATGCGCGACATTCTGCCGCGCGAAGTGTTGCAGCAACCGAAAGCCGGGTTCGCCGCTCCGGTAGACTATTGGTTGGCGCACGATCTCAAGGAAATGGTGGACGACCTGCTCTCGACCGCACAACTGCAACAAGCGCGGCTTGTTCCGGCCAGAGGCCGTCCGGCGCTTCGTTGACGAACAGCGCAGCGGCCGCCAGGACTGGTCCATGCAGATCTGGCAGTTTCTGACGCTGGAACTTTGGATGCAGATATTCCTCGATGGCGGTGCACGGAAATTCGAGTCTGAGCTGGCTCCGCCCCCGCAAGTGGCCACGGCATGAAACAGGTTCTCCAGCATGCGCGCACGGGCGAGATGACGGTGGAGCGAAGTCCCTGCGCCCCAGCTTCTGCCTGGATGCGTCCTGGTGCGCATCGCGGCATCGGTGGTTTCGGCCGGAACCGAGCGCGCCTCCGCTGAGTTTGCCCGCAAGAGCCTGCTGCAGAAGGCGAAGTCCCGCCCCGATCTTGTTCGCGAGGTCATCAGCAAAGTACAGCGCGACGGAATCTTCTCCGCCATTCAGGCGGTGCGCAGCCGTCTCGACCAGCCGCAAAGCCCCGGCTACAGCAGCGCCGGAACCGTCATCGCGGTTGGCGAAGGTGTGACCGACCTTCGGCCCGGCGATCGCGTTGCCTGCGCCGGCGCCGGTTTTGCCGTTCACGCCGAGATCGCTTGCGTGCCGCGCTTGCTGGTGGCGCGCATTCCGACGGCACGCCGCGATGAAGTTCCTTTCGATCGAAGCCGCATTCGCGACGCTGGGCGCGGTTGCCCTGCACGGCATACGAACCGCCGAGGCGAAGCTCGGGGATTTAGTTGCAGTCATCGGCTTGGGCTTGCTCGGCCAACTCACGGTACAATTGCTGAAAGCTGCCGGCTGCCGCGTTCTGGGCATGGACATTGACGCGTCGCGCGCCGATCTCGCCGGGTACCTGGGAGCGGATGCCGTCGCGAGTTCGGCTTCGGCATTTCGCGACCTCTGTGTCGAGATGTCACGAGGCGCAGGTATTGACTGTGTTCTCATCACCGCCGAAACCTCCAGCAGCGACCCCGTGAATCTAGCGGGTGATATCGCGCGCGACCGCGGAATCGTGGTTGCCGTGGGAACGGTTGGCATGGAGATCGAGCGCAAAACCTACTATGAAAAGGAACTCGACTTCCGCATCTCGCGTTCCTATGGTCCCGGCCGCTACGACGCTGCCTACGAGCAGAAGGGTCGCGACTATCCCATCGGCTATGTGCGCTGGACCGAAACCCGCAACATGGAAGCGTTCGTGCAGTTCCTCGCCGAAAAGAAAATCAACGTCGGCGCGCTGATCACGCATCGCTTCCCGATCGAGCATGCCCAAAGCGCATACGATTTGATTACCGGCAAGACGCGCGAGCCATTCCTTGGCAGTCGTGATTCAATATGCCGCAACAGGTGACGATTCACGCTCGCTGGTTCTCATGCCGGAACCCGCAACCACGTCATCTCCGCCTGCGAATACCGTCGTTTCCGTCGGCTTGCTTGGCGCAGGAGTCTTCGCCGCCGGAACGCTTATCCCTGCTCTGAAATCGTCACCCGCCACCAAACTCGTCGCCGTCTGCGCCGCAACGGGACCGCACGCCCAGCACGCCGCGAAAAAGTTCGGCTTCGGCTCTTGCACGACCGACGAATCGCAACTCATCCACGACCCAGCCGTCAACACGGTGGTCGTCGCCACGCGCCATCACCTGCACGCACAACCAGGTTCTCGCCGGACTCTCGGCACGGAAGCATGTCTTCTGCGAGAAGCCGCTCTGCTTGTCGGAGGACGAATTGCGTTCGATCGTCCGCGCCTATCTTGGATATTCCCTTGCCTCAGCGCCCCGCGTTGATGGTCGGCTTCAACCGCCGTTTCGCGCCCATGACTGCGCGCATGAAGTCATTTCTCGCGCCAATTTCCGAGCCGCTTGCGCTGCACTATCGCATCAATGCCGGATATCTTCCGCCCGACCATTGGGTGAACGATCGCGAGCAGGGAGGCGGCCGCATTCTCGGCGAGGTCTGCCACTTCGTCGATCTGCTGATGTTTCTGGCCGGGTCGCCAGTCGTCGAGGTCGAGGCGACGGGCACTCAGCAACGCGGGCCGGTACAGCGGCGACAATGTGCTGGTTTCCCTTCGTTTCGCCAACGGGTCCGAAGGGACGATCAGTTATCTCGCCAATGGCGACCGCTCGTTCTCCAAGGAACGGATCGAAGTCTTCGGCGGAGCGAGTGCCGCAGTGCTCGAAGATTTTCGCCGCCTGGAACTTGTGCGCGCCGGCCGCAAACAGATCACCCAGGCCCGCTGGCGCCAGGACAAAGGGCATCGCGGCGAGTGGGAAGCATTTGACGCGATTCATCCAGGGGAAGAGAGAGGCGCCATTCCGGTTCGAGGATCTGGTCTGCTCGACTCTGGCTACTCTGCGCATCGACGAATCAGTTGCGACCGGAAAACGGCTCATGGTCGACACGGCCGACTTCCTTCGCGACGCTCAGCGATCATCGAGTGTGCAACCTACCTTGGACGAATGATCCGACTACAGATGCAATCTGACAGGAGACGCAGTTAGTTCATGCTCATCTTGGGCCTTAATATGTTCCACGCCGACGCCTCGGCGGCGATCGTGCTCGACGGCGAAGTGAAGTTCGCCATCGCCGAGGAGCGCCTCAACCGCCATAAACATTTCGGCGGTTTCCCCGCGCTCGCCGTCAAGGCCTGTCTGGATGCGGTCGGCGCGAAGATTTCGGACATTGAACACGTAGCCGTCGGCCAGGACAGCGATGCGAATCTCACGAAGAAAGTTCAATATGCTCTCGCCAACCCGGCGAAGATTCTGAACTTCATCCGCCTCCGCCAGCGCAAAGAAGCCATGCGCGATGTGCGCTCGCTTCTCGCGAAGGCGCTCGACGTCGATCCCGCGCAGCTTCGTTTTCAGGAGCATCATCTCGAACACCACATCGCCCACATCGCCAGCGCCTATTACTGTTCGCCGTGGGAAAAAGCCGCCGGATTCAGCTATGACGGCTCCGGCGACTTCGTCTCCACCATGATGGCGCGCTGCGAGGGCAACGAGATCGAAGTTCTCGACCGCGTCTTCCTGCCGCACTCGCTGGGCAGCGTCTACACCATGATTTGCGAATTCATCGGCTACAGCAAGTACGGCGACGAAGGCAAAGTCATGGGCCTCGCGCCGTACGGCAAGGAAACCTACTGCGAGCAGATCGACAAGATCGTCGCGCCCAAAAACGGCGGCTTCCAGTTAGACCTCGGCTATTTCAAGCCGCTCGGCAGCAATCAGGGCATGCAGGTTTTGCCCGACGGAACGGTACGCCTGGCGCGGCATTTTTCCGATCGCATGGAGAAGTTATTCGGGGAGCCGCGCAAACCTCACACAGAAATCACCCAGCGCGACATGGACCTGGCATTTGCCCTGCAACATCGCTTCGAGGAAATCTTTTTCCATCTGCTGAATCAATTGCACCGGCGCGTTCCTCTCGACGACCTCGCCTTGGCCGGAGGATGCGCGCTCAACAGCGTGGCCAACGGAAAGCTTTTCGATCGCACCCCCTTTCGCCACACCTACATCCAGCCCGCCGCGGGCGACGAAGGCTTGGCCATCGGGGCCGCTCTGCACACATATCACTCCGTGCTCAAACAGCCTCGCCGCCACGAATTGAAGCAGTCTTACCTGGGGCCGGAGTTTTCCGAGTCGCGCATCCAGTCGGCTTTGCAAGGGGCCGGATTGGAGTACCGCAAGCTGGAGCGCTCCGCCTTGCTCGATGAAGTGGCAGAGCAAATCGCCGCCGGCAATGTGGTCGGCTGGTTTCAAGGCCGCATGGAATGGGGTCCGCGCGCTCTCGGCAATCGCTCGATCGTGGCTCATCCTGGCCTGCCCAACATGAAGGACGTGCTCAATGCCCGCATCAAGCACCGCGAATGGTTCCGTCCGTTTGCGCCGTCGATCCTGGCCGACTATCAGCACGAATATTTCGAGCACGATCATCCCTCGCCCTTCATGCTGCACGTCTACAAAATCCGGCCGGAGAAGCGCAAGGCCTTATGCGCGGTGAATCACGTCGACGACACTGGCCGCCTGCAGACGGTGACTCGCGAAGAAAATCCGATGTACTACGATCTGATCTCAGCCTTCCATCGCAAGACGGGAATTCCCGTCATCCTGAATACCAGCTTCAATGAGAATGAGCCCATCGTCTGCACGCCGGAAGAGGCAATCGATTGCTTCCAGCGCACCCGCATGGATGTTCTGGCGATCGGTCCGTTTCTGGTGGTGAAGCCAGGGACGGACATCGAGCGAACGATCGCTTAGTGCAACAGAAATCCGGTGGCAGCCACGACGACTCCCACCACTCCGAGCACAATTCCCAGGAACCAGAAGATCCTTCGCCCCGATAGCAGCGTGATCGAAGTGATCACCAAGCCGATCTCCAGGAAGACTTCGGCGAGATCGAATCGATCGGCTCGATCCATTTCTGTGTGTACTTCCGCGTCGAGTTTGCGAGCCTCGCGATCGAGGTCCGTCTTCTCATCCTTGTACCGTGTGGCTTCCTGCGAATATTTGTCGCGCAACTTAGCTAGCGCAGCGGCATCGCTTGTGGCTTGCACGGAAGTCTGGTCGATGAAGAGTAGATCCTCGTGCGATCGGATGTTCTTGGCCTGGTAATGCGCCCACTTATCCGAGGACTGCCCCTGAAACACAACCTCTTCCGTGTGGGCGCGATGTCCGAGCAGCGACACCACCGCCACCAGCACGGCCAGTACCGCCATGGTTAGCGAAACCGGCGCCAGCGTGGGATCTTCCTTGGCATGCTCGGCATGTTCCTTCAGTTCATTCAATTCTTCCGACATGTCGTCACTCTCCCATAACTTTCACGATCACCCGCTTGTCGCGCTGCCCGTCGAACTCGGCATAAAAAATTCGCTGCCATGTGCCCAGATCAAGCTTGCCCGCAGTGATGGGCACGATGACTTCATGATGGATCAGCAGCGCTTTCAAGTGCGAGTCGCCGTTGTCCTCGCCCGTCTCATGATGTTTGTACTCTTTACGAAACGGCGCCAGATGCTCCAGCCACTGGTCGATGTCCTCGATCAGTCCGCTCTCGTTGTCGTTCACATAGATGCCGGCCGTGATGTGCATGGCCGAAACCAGCACCATGCCTTCCTGCACCCCGCTCTTGCTGACGATCTGTTCCACCTGCGGCGTGATGTGCACGTAGGCGCGATGCGTCTTGGTATGAAACTTCAAATATTCGGTAAGGGTCTTCATGCTCCAGGTTCCTGGCTCAACCGGGTCGGGCAACTACCGGACAATTTCGGCCAGCTTGCCTTTCGCGATCATCTCTGCGATCCGCGCAAAGTCCGCGTACATCACACGGTCTTTCTCCATCGTCGGACACACGGAGCGAATCGCGGCATGCGCCGCCTGCCCGCGCTTCGAAGTCTTCAGGGGAGCCAGGAAATCGAGAGCCTGAGCGACGGCCATCGCTTCGATCGCCAGAACGTTCCGCGTGTTTTCCACCACGCGCTTCAGTTTGGTCGCGGCCGTCATCCCCATCGAAACGTAATCTTCTTTGTTGCCAGAGGTGGTGATCGAGTCCACCGACGCCGGATGCGCCAGCACTTTGTTCTCGCTGACAAGCGCAGCGGCCGTAACCTGCGGCATCATGAATCCGGAATTCAACCCGGCCCCCGCAGCAAGAAATGGCGGCAACCCTTCGCTCAGAGCGGGATTCACCAACCGCTCAATGCGCCGCTCGCTGATGCCTGCCAACGCGCTCAGCGCAATCGCCAGGAAGTCCAGTGCAAACGCCAGCGGTTCTCCGTGAAAATTCCCGCCGGAGATCACGTCGCCCTCAGCTTCCCTCGCGTTGGTGATGAAAACCAGCGGATTGTCCACCGCTGAATTCGCCTCGGTCTCAAACACCGAGCGGCAGTGTGCGACCGTGTCGCGAACTGCGCCGTGGACTTGCGGAATACAGCGCAGAGAGTAGGCGTCCTGCACCCGGCCGCAATCGCGGTGCGACTCGCGAATCTGGCTGCCTTCCAGCATGCGCCGCAGGTTGGCCGCGGTTTTCATTTGTCCGTCGTGCGGTCGCGCCTTGTGAATGCGCTCGTCAAATGCTGCATCCGTGCCCTTCAGCGCGTCGCAGCACAGCCCGCCCAGAACGTCCGCGGAGTCCACCAGCGTCTCCGTCGCAAGCAGAGCCATGGTTCCCACCGCCAACATGGCCTGCGTTCCGTTGATGAGAGAAATTGATTCCTTCGCTTCCAGCGTCAACGGCTTGATTTGCGCCCGCTTCAGAGCCTCCGCGCTGGAACACCGGACTCCACGTTCATCGAAGCATTCACCCTCGCCGATCAGCGCCAGAGCCAGGTGCGCCAACGGAGCCAGATCTCCGCTTGCCCCTACGCTGCCTTGCGAAGGCACAACCGGAGTCACGCCGCGGTTCAACATTTCGCACAGCGTATCAATCACGATGGCCCGCACTCCGGAGTGCCCCTTCGCGAGCGAATTCGCCCGCAACAGCATCATGGCTCGAGTCTCGGCCACGGAGAGTGGTTCTCCCACGCCAACCGCATGCGAGCGCACCAGGTTGATCTGCAACTCCCGAATCTGCTCTCCGGCAATGCGCACGTCGCTGAGCTTGCCCACGCCGGTCGTGATAGCGTAAGCAACCTTGTTGCCGGCGACGATCTCGTCGACGACCGCGCGAGCCTGGTTGACGGCCTCCCGCGCGTCCGGTGAGAGCAAGGCGGCTCGGCGTGTCTCCAAACTCGCGACTTCGCGAACCGCTCCGAGCGTAAGATCGTTACCGTTGATATGGAGTGCGTTCAAAGAACTTTCCTGTCGGTTTGAATTTGTCGTATACCCAGACGTTGCGCCAACTGGACCGCAACCAGCCTATTTTCCGATTGCTGCCCGAAATGTCGTCAAGTATTTCTCCGGCAACACTGCTTTTTTCATATTTGCGTCGGTAACGATGTGCGTCGTCTCGCCTTCGGCCAGCAGCGTACCGTTCTGAGCCCGCTCAAGTTCGTAGCTGAAAACCACCACCGACTCCCTCACGTTCTTCAGTCGCGTTCGTACCACGACTTCCTCGTCGTAGTGCGCCGGAGCGCGATAGCGGCATTTGACTTCGGCCACCGCGATGAACAACCCGTCATCGCGCTCCATGTCACGATAAGAAAACCCCATTTGCCGCATGAATTCGATCCGTCCAACCTCGAACCAGATCAGATGGTTCGAGTGGTAGACCACGCCCATCTGATCCGTCTCCGCATAACGCACCCTGATGGTCGTTTCGTTCGTGGCCTGGTGCTTATGCGAGGTCATTTCCCGGTCCACACTGGCTTGCGTTTTTCGAGAAACGCCGAAATGCCTTCGCGGAAATCGGCGGTCGTCCGTATCGCCGCGTTTTCCCGAACCGCCGCTTCAATCTGAGCGTCGAGCTCGGCGCGAGCATGATCGGTCAATAACTGCTTGGTCGCCCGCAACGATGCCGGACTGTTCTCTATCAATACCGCTGCCAGTTCGCGGGCGCGCTTGATCAGGTTGTCCGCGGGCACAATCTCGTTGACCAGCCCGATCCGCGCCGCTTCCTCTGCTCCGAACAGTCGCCCCGTCAACAGTAGGTCGCGCGCCTGCTTTTCACCCACCTGCCGCAAGAGAAATGTCGAAACGATTGCCGGAACAAACCCGATGCGCACCTCGGTGTATCCAAACTTCGCTTCTGGAACCGACAGCGTGAAGTCGCACAACAGCGCCAGTCCTGTTCCGCCCGCGATCGCCGCTCCGTTCACCGCGGCAATCGTCACCTTAGGAAATTCATAGAGTGAGCGAAACAACTGGACCATCGTTTGCGAGTCTTGCACGTTCTGTTCCGGCGTGCGGCCTAGCAGGGTCTTCAGGTTTTCCAGATCCATTCCAGAGCAAAACGCCTTGCCTGCTCCTGTCAAAATCAAAACGCCGGCGTCTGACTTCGCCACGTCGCCCAGAGCGCGAAGCAGATCGTCAATCAGATCAAAGCTGATCGCGTTGCGTTTCTCCGGACGGTTCAGCGTGATGGTAGCCGTGCCGCCGTCGTATGCGAGTTGTACCGTCTTGTAGCTCATCTCAAAACGCGTCCTATATTCCCACGGATCAAACTCCCCTGCCGATCCCTCCGTGACACTGCGGGCAAACCCGCGGCTACTTAGTCCGCGGCGTCTGAACTCGCGTACCTTGCGGCGAGTCCAGCCGTTGCCTTCAGCAGAGAATCCAGCGGTTTCAGTGCCGGCAATTGGGCGCCACGCTGGCTCAGAGTCTTGATCACTGCTTCCGTCGGGATGTTACCAATCAACGCATCCTGGGCAAAGGGACAACCGCCAAGTCCGCCCAATGCGGAGTCAAAGCGCCGGCAGCCCGCATCGTATGCCGCAGTGATCTTTTGCGAAGCCTGTTCGGAGCGGCTATGCAGATGCACGCCAATCTCGAGATAGTCATATTTCGCCATGACCGCGCCCACGAGATCGCTGATCTGCTGCGGACTCGCCATGCCCACCGTGTCCGCCAGCGAAATCATTCGCAGGCTATCCACTTCCATCAGCGAGATCGCCTCGATCAGCTCGTCTGCATTCCACGGGTCTCCGTAAGGATTGCCAAACGCCATCGAGATATAAACCACGACATCACTCCCTGCGTTCTCCGCCTTCTTCTGAATCTTCTCCAGTTCGTCGAGTGCATCTTCCGGCGACTGGTTCTGATTCTTGCGCAGGAAAGTCTCCGATATCGAATACGGAAATCCCAGCGTTGACACGGCTTGCGTCGCGATTGCCCGCTCCGCGCCCTTCTCGTTGACCACGATGCCAATGATCTCCACATCGTCGGGCGGATCCAGTTCCTTCAGAACCTCTTCCGAATCCGTCATCTGCGGCACGGCTTTCGGAGACACGAACGACACCGCGTCAATGTGCTTGAACCCCACGCTGATCAGGGCCTTCAAATAATCCACTTTCAACTCGGCGGGGATCATCCCCTTCAGCCCTTGCCAGGCATCGCGTGGACACTCGATCAGTTTGACGGAATCGCTCATACAAGGAGTTGACTATGTCTGCAGCACTCCCACTTTAAATTCCGCTACATCCGGATTCAACGCCGCAGCTTCCAAAGCCTGCGTAATCGCATCCCGCGTCTCGATCGGGTCGATGATCTTGTCGATCCACAGCCGCGCCGCGCCATAGCGCGGATCGGTCTGCTCGTCGTAGGTGCGCTTCACCGATTGGTAGAGCTCTTTTCTCTCTTCCTCGCTCAGTTTCTTGCCGCCGCGTTCTAGTTGCTTCACCTTGATCTCTACCAGCGTTCCCGCCGCCGAATCGCCGCTCATTACTGCGTAGCGCGCCGTCGGCCAGGCAAACACAAATCGCGGATCGTATGCCTTCCCGCACATCGCGTAATTCCCGGCTCCGAACGATCCGCCCACGACCACGGTAATTTTCGGCACCACTGAATTCGATACGGCGTTCACCATCTTGGCGCCGGCCTTAATAATGCCGCTCCACTCCGCATCGCGCCCCACCATAAACCCGTTCACGTCGTGGAAAAACACCAGCGGTATCAGATTCTGATTGCAATCCATGATGAAACGCGATGCCTTCTCAGCCGACTCGGTATAGATCACGCCGCCGAACTCCACCCGCTTGTGCCCTTCATGGTCGGTCTGCTGTGCGTGGAGCTTTTGGTTCGCGACGATTCCCACCGCGAACCCGCCAATGCGGCCGTAGCCGCAGATCAACGTTTTGCCATACTCTGGTTTGTACTCGTCGAACCGGCTGGCGTCGAGCACGCGCGCCAACACTTCCTTCATGTCGTAGGGGCGGGCCGGCGAGGAATCGTAAATCCCGTAGATTTCTTCCGCCGTCAACGCTGGTGGTACCGGCTTCTTGCGGTCCCACGGAGACAGCCGCCGGTATCCCCACTTCTCCACGATCGAGCGGATTCGCGCGATACACGCCTCGTCATTCGGTTCGCGAAAATCCACTGTGCCGCTGATCGCCGAATGCATCGCCGCACCACCCAAATCGTCCGCGGAAACTTTCTGTCCAATCGCCGCCTGCACCAGCGCCGGTCCGGCCAGAAATAATCCGCTGCCGTCGGTCATCAGAACGTGATCGCACATCACCGGCAAATATCCGCCGCCCGCCACGCACATCCCCATGATGGCCGCGATTTGCGGAATCCCCTTTGCCGACATCACGGCATTGTTGCGGAACACGCGCCCAAAATCGTCGGTATCCGGAAACACATCTTCCTGCAGCGGCAAAAATACACCCGCGGAATCCACCAGGTAGATCGTCGGAATGCGATTCTCGATGGCAATGTTCTGCGCCCGAATCACTTTCTTCGCCGTCATCGGGAAAAATGCGCCCGCTTTCACAGTTGCGTCGTTGGCGATGATCATCACCATCCGCGTATGAACCCGCGCCAACCCGGTGATCACCCCTGCGGCCGGAGCCCCGCCCCATTCTTCGTACATGCCGTGCGCGGTGTAAAGGCCAAGTTCGAAGAATGTGTCCGCATCCACCAGCAAGTCAATGCGCTCGCGCGCCGTCAATCGTCCCTTGGCGTGCTGGTTCTCGATGGCCTTCGCGCCCCCGCCCTCGGAAATCTTCTCTTCCTCGTTGCGCACCTGCGACATCAGGTCAGCGAGAAAACGCATGTTGGCTTCAAAACGAGCCGAGGTGGGATCGACCTTCGTCGCCAGCACATTCGCCGGCAAAGACGAATTCGGCGCAGGAGTTTCATTGGGGTCAGCCATGGGTTGAGACGTGAAGACGCGGACTGTTTACCCTATACCAGCGAGGCGGAACCGCGCAATCGCCGCATCGCCTCAGCCACGGGATCATCGGCAACGGCGTCAATCAGCGCCATTTGCAGTGCCCGTCGAGCGCTGACCTTTTCCGCCGCTACAAGGATTTCGAGCGCGCGCCCTTTACCCACCACGCGCGGCAGCCTCTGCGTGCCTCCCCATCCCGTGATCAGTCCCAATGCCGCTCCGCGATGTCCAAACACTGCATCTGGCGCGGCAATCCGATGGTGACACGCCAGCGCCAGGTCGAGCCCGCCTCCCATGCAGAATCCCTGAATGCTCGCATAAACCGGGGCAGGGTAGTCGGCCACCGCGGTCATCAGGTCCTGACCCATTTTCGCGAAGGCGAAAGCCTCCGGCCCAGTGAGTTGCGGAAATCTCATTCAAGTCCGCTCCTGCCGAAAAAATCGGATCGCCGGAGATCACGAGAGGAAGAACCGGAGCATCCGAGCTCACGAGGTTCTCGATTTCCCGGAGAAGGGTGATCGCTTTCTCGTGCGTGAGGCGGTTCATCCCGTCACCGGAGGTTAGGGTCAGAAACAGAATTCCGCCGTCTTTCCGCAGCGTGAACTCGACACCGCCCTTGCCCACCGTCATCGCAGTTCCAAGCGAGGTGATTCCGAGCTAGCCACTCGCCCGCGCAATCCATTCTGCCAGCCGCATGCCGTCTTCCTCCAACAGGAACGTTCCTACCCCGAAACACTCGCCAACGATTCGATGAGACTCGGGATCGCGCGCGACCCGCGTAATCCATTGCTGTCCCACGCGGTACTGCGCTGCGGTGAACCACTTCTGCGGCAGCACTTCGACCAGCCCGGCCTGCAAGTAGAAAACAAAAAGCGCGAACGCTGGATCGTCGTTCGACATCGCCTTATAGCTGGTCGGCACGATCAACTCATCCACACTCGCGAGCTCGGCAGGCACCTGGATCTTGTGCATGCCCGGGCCCAGCGTCAGGGAAACCTCGAAGTCCGCGACCGGCGCGGTTCCTGCGTAAATGCGATCTGAAGATTGCTTGAACCAGCCCGCCACCTCGGCCAGATCAAACGCTCTCAGTTGGTCCGGATCGAAGCAGGTGATACGAATCGCCCGACCCTCCGGGCACCATATCCCCAGAAGATTTGGCGGCGCTGGAAATGGACGGCAGTAGGTGTTCAGCGCGAGGCGAGTCTGGTCCGCTTCCTGCTCGAGGCCGAGGGTAACGAGATGCCCAATCGGCCCTTGCTCTCCGTGATGCGTCCAAACAAAGCGCTGCCCAGCCGTCGAGCGAAACGCAGGAAAGGTCTCCCAATACCACGGCGTGGGACCGACCGTCTTCGAGAGAATCTCCCGGACGCGGGACGCGTTGATCTCCGCCATCAGCCGGCCGCCGGCACGCCCGGCCCCTTCACGTGCGTGCGAATAAACTGAACGATGTCATCCATCGCCGTGCCCGGCTGGAAAATCGCGGCGACGCCCACCTTCTTCATCCCATCTATATCCTGGTTCGGGATGATGCCGCCCACCACAACCATCACGTCGTCCATCTTGTTCTGCTTGAGCAGGTCCATCACGCGCGGCACAATCGCATTGTGCGCCCCGGAAAGAATCGACAGCCCGATCACCTGCACGTCTTCCTGTAGCGCCGCGTTGACAATCATCTCCGGCGTCTGCCGCAACCCGGTGTAGATCACTTCCATCCCGGCATCCCGCAGCGCGCGCGCAATTACTTTCGCCCCGCGATCATGCCCGTCAAGCCCGGGCTTCGCCACCAGCACGCGAATCTTGATATCAGCCATCGCACCCATTTAACCACAGAGGCCACAGCAGATCACAGAGTTAAAGCGATCCAGTCTTCGGAGTGGAGCTTGTCATACTTAATCGGCGCAGGTTGTTCTACTCGATCGGCGGCGTCATCCGGAGCGGTGCCGTTCTTCCTGCGAAGCGAAGGATCTCCCACTCATCCGCCCTCGCTCCTACTCCAAACTGCCAGTTTTTCTCCACGTCCTCTGTGCCGGCGTTAGACGGTTTTGATATCCAGGCTTCGCCACAAATACCAGCAAGCCACGCTGCGGTAAGGAGCCCAGGGCTTGGCGATCTTCGCCATGACGTCCGGCTTCGGAAGCTTGCGCTTCTTGTAATGCTTTTTGATCGCCATCTGAATCCCGTAATCCCCCGTGGGCAGCACATCCGGACGCCGCAATGAAAACATCAGAAACATGTGCGCCGTCCACACGCCGATGCCTTTCACCTGCGTCAGATGCTTGATCACTTCCTCATCCGGCAGTTCGTGCAGCCGTGAAAAATCAAGCGCGCCACTCGCCGCCTTCTCCGATAGATCCTTTAAATAGGACGACTTCTGCTTTGACAGCCCGACACTGCGCAATTGCGCGTCACTTAGCTTGAGAATCCCCTCTGGTGTGAGCGGTTTTCCGGCCAATTCAGCGAAGCGGTTAAAAATCGTTACCGCCGCCTTGCCATTCAATTGCTGGTAAACGATTGCCTCGGCCACGCTCGAAAATTCCGCGAGGCTAAACTCCATGCGGCACGGCCCCACACGCTCAATAATCGCGCAAAGAACCGGATCTGATTTCTTGAGATGATTGATGGCCTTTCGCATGGCTATTACATTTACCACAAAAAGGACGAAAGGCGAACAAAAAACGAATTACCGCACGAGAAAATACCCCGCGATTCCACCCGCCAGCACTACCCACGCCGGATTCACCTTCCACCGCGACAGCACTCCCAGCGACGCCACGGCAATCACCCAGGTCGGCCACTCCCGCAACGCATCCGCCGCCAACCGAAACGTCACTCCCGCCATCAGCGCCACCGCGCACACATTTACGGAATCAAGGAACGCCGCCATCCACGCAGACTGCCTCAGCCGGAATAGCACCGGCGCCAGCAGGCCTACATAGAAAAACGACGGCAGAAAAATCCCCAGGGTGGCGACGGCCGCGCCCCACGGTCCCCCCAGAATGTATCCAATGAAAGTCGCGGTTGAGAACACGGGCCCGGGCGTGAACTGCCCGATTGCCACCGCATCCAGCAATTGCCGGTGCGTCAGCCAGGCATGCTGTTGCACCAGCCCCTGCTCGAGAAAGGCCAGTAAAACGTAGCCACCGCCATAAATCACGGCGCCCATTTTCAAAAAAAACAGTCCAATCTTGTACACAGATGGCCTAGCCACCGCCGGCGCAATCGCGCCCGCCAGGGCTGCAACTGCAAATGAAGGCCAGGGAATTCGCCGCAGCAGCATAGGGGAGAACATCGAGGCTCCCGCAGCGCGAAAACTGGTACTCCGCCGGGCCGCCATTCCCAGCAGCCCGCCGCCCAAAAGGATTACCAGCGGATTCACGCCCAGGAAAAATGCTGCCAGCGCCAAACCTGCCAGAGCCGCCAACCCCAAATCCAGCACCGCTGTCTTCCCCAGCCGAAAGATCGCGATTGCGATCACCGCAATCACCGCTGCCTTGATCCCGCCAAGTACCGACACGGCATGTGTAATCGCCGCGAATCGCACGTAGGCCCACGCGAACGCTCCTGTGATCAACGCCGCAGGCAGAATGAAGCTTGCTCCTGCCACGCACAACCCTGCCCAACCCGCGCGCACGAAGCCCACGTGGATCGCCATCTCGGTAGATGTGGGGCCGGGGATCAGGTTGGACGCGCCCAGCATGTCAAGAAACTGCTGTTGCGTGACCCACCGCCGCTTGTGGACGATTTCCTCTTCCATCAGCGCGATGTGCGCCGCTGGTCCGCCAAAGGCGATCGTTCCAAGTTTAAGGAAAAGCGCTGCCAGTTCCCGCAGTCGCGCCGCGCTCGTTCCAGCGTGCGGTGGCAATGCACCGGCCTGCGGGCGTTCGCGGTTCACGCGGCCTTGTGCTCGCCCCGGCGGAAATTCTCGATCAGATGTTCGGAAGTGCGCAGCGAGAATGCCAGAATACTGATGGTGGTTGTCTTGTCGGTACAGCTCAGGAAAACGCTCGCATCGCACACGTACAGGTTCGGCACATCGTGCGTCTGCCCAAAACGATTGGTCACAAAATTATTCGGATCGTTGCCCATGCGGCATGTGCCCGTTTCATGCAGGCTCCAGCCCGGTATCTCCGGAGAGTCGCCCGCACCTTCAAAATCGCCTCCGGCCGCGCGCAGCACCTCGGCGCACACCTGCTTGGAGTGCTCCCACATTTTCAGAACGTTTTCGTCCCATTCGAAGTGTATGCGAGCCACGGGAATCCCATACGGGTCTTTGACCTCCGGATCGAGATCCACATAGTTCGTATCGGACCTCAACGATGGCGCCTGAATGCCGAAACTCACTGGCGTCGGATACCGCCGCTTGATCTCCCGCTTGAACGACGACCCGAATCCGTCGACCTCATTGGCGAACCACGGGAATTCCGTGCACCCGCCATCGGGATAGATGGAATACCCGCGAATGAACCTCTCTTCGTGCGGATCCTTCAGATTCTGCCAGCGCGGCATCCATGCGATCGTGCTATCGCCTGCGTGGTCCGGAAAGCTCGGTTGTCCCAGCAATTGCGGCAAATAGCCGCGCGCCGACTCGCCATAAAGGTGGTCGCAAAGATTGCGCCCCACCTGTCCGCTGGAATTCGCAATCCCGTTTGGCCAGCGCCGCGACTTCGAATTGAGCATCACCCGCGCCGATTCAATGCACGATGCCGCCACCACTACCGCCCGCCCATACACTTCCACTTCTTGCTTCGTCTTGCGATCAATGTAAGTCACACCGTTCGCATGCCCGTTCTCGTCCACCAGAACGTTTTTGGCCAGCGCGTTGGTGCGCAACTCCAGATTGTTCGTCGCCTCCGCCTTCGGCAGCAGAAAGTACGAGGTGGAAAAAAAGGCCCCCACATCGCAGCCTGTCGTGCACTCTCCGCAGAAATGGCACGCGGGATGTCCCTCATGCGGCTGCGTCAGTTGCGCGCAGCGATCCGGCAGATACGGCACGCCCACCTTGTTGCAACCCCCCTCCAGGATCCGGTCGAGACAACGGAAATGGAACGGCGGCAAATACCATCCGTCGGGATTGCTCGGCCGGTTCTGCACCGTACTGGCCACGCCAATCATTTTCTCGACGCGCGTGTAGAACGGACTGATCTCGTCGTGCGTGATCGGCCAATCCACGTCGTAACCATCCAGCGATGCCGCGTGAAAATCAACGTCGCCGAACCGGGCCGAACTGCGTCCCCAGAAATTCGTCTTGCCGCCAACCGCACTGCAGCGCGGCCACATCCACTTCGTCCCCGGCGCGACTGTGAACGGAATCTCGTGGTCCCATGCGGCCTTGGTGTATTCGTTATCCATATAGCCGAACGATTCGGCGCGCCGCCTGGGATCGTCCAGTCCGCGAAACTTCATGTCCCAGGGCATGCGGTGATAACGAAAATCCTTCTCTGGATCGAGCCTGCGCCCCGCATTCAGCGCGCACACTTTCAGCCCGGCCTCGCACAGCGTCTTGATCGCCATGCCGCCGCCCGCCCCGGTTCCAATCACGATCACGTCGTAGATCTTCTTGGCCACGCTTCTCTCAGGAATGCTTCAGTATTTCGGTGGAGGCAGATGCCTGTGCTCTGGATCGTCCTTGTGCGGACACTCCGGCGACTCCGAGTAAAACTTCAATGCCGGATTGTCCAGCTCCTTAAATCCAATCTCACTCGTATAGAAACCCGTCACCGTGTACTCGCGCATCACGCGGAAGAACCGGCGTCCGTCTTCCCCTCCCGGACGCGACTTGGCTTTGAAGCCGAGCGGTTCGAGCAGGGAAGTCTGCTGTTCCGGTGTCAGTTCCAGAAATCGTTTGCCTATAGTCCGCTCGCTGTGCGCGTTCAGCCACGTCAGCCCTGTGCGGAACCCGTATTGCGCCTCCGGGTCGCTGGCCACCATGAAGTCAATAAATTCCGCCACGCCCGCTTCCTTCGCGCCCGGCGTCCCATCGCTGGGAATGATGATCTCCGTCAGCCGCTCAATGACCGCATACTCTGCCGCCGAGAAAAATTGAGGATGGTAGATCGCCAGCTTGATCTGCAAAGCCGCATTCCCAATATGTCCGCAGGCGAATCCCCACTTGCTGAATCCCGGAAACTGCGCCGCAGCCGCGGCCGTTCCCAGAATCCGCAGTACTTCCCGTCGTTGAATGCCTTGTCCCGCCATAGTCGTTGTGCGCGCCGCGCGTTGTCATTCCTCGCGAAGCGAGGAACCCGGTGTCCTCGCTCTAGGAAAGAAACCCAACCGTCTTCTCCACCAACTCCGCCGTCGTCTTATACGGATCACCCGGCGCGTCATACTCGATTGAGCAATATCCCTTGTATTCATGCTTCTTCAGAATGGCAAACGTTCGCGCCAGGTCCACGCGCGAGACCTTTCCGTCGTCAACCTCCCCATCCTTCACATGACAGATGCCGTACGCGTGCGCGAACATCGCATCAATGGCGCGATAGGCATAGTCTTCGTCGTGCGCCGCCACCGTGTTGCCGAAATCCGGCAGCGCCCGCAGCCACGGGCTATTCACCTTTTCAATGACCTGCACGATAAAAAACGGATCCTCGCTGATGGGATTATCGTTCTCCAGATGCACGACAACATTCCTGTTCGCCGCATACTCCGCCACGCGCGCCAGCGTGTCTGCCGCCCGCGCCGACATCCGGTTTCGAATCTTTAGCGCCATCAATATGCGTGCGAATGCTGGGTGATCCCAGAGCCGCGCCTATGTCGACCCACTGGTTGCTTGCGGTTACCGCTCTCGCCCGCTCGGCCGCATCCATCGCATACTGGCTGTGCCCGCCATCCACCGCGATGTCCACGACCGCCGAGCCAGCCTTCTCCACGGCGGCGCGGAACTGCTCCAGATATTTCGGATCGGTCGAGGGGAAGATCGGGCTCCACGGCTCGATCTTATGGACATTGAACTTTTGCGCCACGTGCGCCGCAAAGTCCTTCAGTTCGATTTGCCGCGCGAGCGGAACGGTGCTGGGAGTCTTGCCGTCCCACCCCTTCCATCCCACGATGAACTCGCGAAATGGATACGCCGCCACCGCCACGCGGTCTCGCGGTGCGGTAGGGAATTTGACTGACGGTTCAGAACCCGCCGCATGCGCCAGTCCGGGCAAAAGCCATGCCCCTGCTGCTGCTCCGGCGCACTGCCCGAGAAATTGTCTGCGAGTGGAGGCGCTCATGCGCGCCAGTGTACCAGAGAAATTTTCCGCGGAGTGAAACTGCGAACGCCTGGTTGTCGTCGTCCCAGCAATCGAGGCAATCCCAGCCTCAAGACTTCCTTCTCGATCCTTCGCTGCCTCTCTGAGAGACCTCGTCTGTCTCTTTGTGCCGAGACTCGGCACATCCAGAGGTCCGTCAAGTAGGAACACCCAACTTTGGTAGGAGCCACTGGGTCAAAACCACGTATCCGATCAGAACTGCAATCAGCCAAATCCATTCAGGCATGTTTCAGTTTCTCCTGGCTGCCAACGCCTAGTTTACGCAGAAAGGTCATCATGGGACACCAGTTTGTGAAGCCCGATTGGAACAGGTTCAGGCCCACGAAAGCGGTGAAAAGATACCAGTACTCATTCACCCAGTGCCCAAGGGCCAATGAAACGAGGACAAAGAATCCAGCGATCAACCGGAGCGTGCGTTCAATCGTCATTGTTGTTCTCCTGACTGAAAGTCACTGCATTACTTCATACTGCGGCACCTCACACTCCGCAATATTCTCCGGGGAGTGAGGGTGCGATGGCGGTGTCTGTTTTCGTTTCTGCGATAGGTAATAAAGAACCGGTACAGCCATGCGAGACAGCACGGTGGATGCAACCTCACCCGCCATGAGAGAAAGCGCGAGGCCCTGGAAGATGGGATCAAACAGTATCACGCTCGCTCCAACGACAACCGCGGCGGCAGTCAACAGCATCGGACGAAAGCGCACTGCTCCTGCATCCACGACAGCTTCTTCCAACGACATCCCTTGCGACCGGCGTAATTCGATGAAGTCGACGAGGATGATGGAATTGCGCACGATGATGCCTGCCCCCGCAATGAACCCGATCATCGAAGTGGCGGTAAAGAACGCTCCCATCATGGCGTGAGCCGGGAGAATGCCGACCAGAGTCAACGGAATCGGAGCCATGATCACCAGTGGCGTAAGGAATGACCGGAACCAGCCGACGACCAGCACATAGATCAGAACGAGTACGGCGGCGAAGGCCAGGCCAAGATCGCGGAACACTTCCACCGTGATGTGCCACTCGCCGTCCCACTTCATCGAATAGCGGTCGGTGCCTTCGGGCATAGTTGTTCCTTTGTATTGTTTGACGGCGTAGCCGTCCGGCAGTTTGATCTTGTCGATCGCATCGCTCATTTTGCCAATGGCATAGACCGGACTCTCTTCTTCCCCGGCGACATCTCCGGTGACGTACACCACGGGCTGCAGGTTCTTGCGGTAGACGCTGGTATCGATGGTGGTTTGATTGAGGGTGGTCACTTCCTGCAATGCGATCTGTGCGCCGGATGGAGTCAGGCAGTTTCAGATTTGCCAGATCCTGCATTCCTGAGCGATCAGCGCGCGACAAGCGGACGCGAATGGGAATCGTCTTCGCGGGATTGGGGATCGTGCAGCAAACCCGGCATCCGCTCCGCCGAGTCCGATCTGCAAAGTTCGAGTTACATCCGCCGCCGAGATGCCGTGCAGTGACGCTTTATCGAGGTCCACCTTGAGGTCGTACTTGGTTTGTGGGTCTTCGACGTACCAGTCCACATCCACCACTCCCGGCGTTTGCTGGAAAACCTGCTTAATCTGTGAGGCGAGCTGAATCTGCCCTTTGTAGTCCGGTCCGTAGACTTCCGCCACCAGTGTTTCCAGCACCGGCGGCCCTGGCGGAACTTCGGCTACCTTGATGCGGGCGCCGAACGGCTCAGCAATCTTCACCAGTCCGGGCCGCAGGCGCTCGAGCGATTTCGTGGCTCTGCGCTTTGCGATCATGGCTGCGAAAGCAGATTCACCTGAATGTCGGCTTGATTTGGCTGACGGCGCAGGAAGTAATGTCTTACCAGCCCGTTGAAGTTGTAGGGCCCGAAGTGCCGGCGTAGATCTGGTAATTGGTCACTTCCGGTTGCTGGCCAGATATTGTCCCGAGGCCTGCGCGACTCGAGTGGTTTGCTCTAAAGGCGTTCCGTCGGGCATGTCAACGATGACCTGGAATTCGCTTTTGTTGTCGAAGGGCAGCATCTTTACGCGCACCCACTTCAGCGGAACGAACGCGACCGCGGCCAGCAGCAGGACGACCACGCCACCGAGAAACAGCCAGCGTCGCTTCGGCATCGAGAATCAGCGGGTTCATCATCCGGCGATAGAAACGCGTGGTCCAACCCTCCGCTTCGTGATGTTCGTGGCCGCTCCCGCCGCGTAGTGCCGCAAGAGCCGCAGCGCTGCCCATGGGGAAACGACAAATGCAACCATCAAGGAGAACAGCATCGCCGCCGACGCGCCGACCGGAATCGGCCGCATGTAGGGCCCCATCAGCCCGCGCACGAAAGCCATGGGAAGAATCGCGCGCGATCACGGCAAAGGTCGCCAGGATCGTGGGATTGCCCACTTCATCGACAGCCTCGACCGCAACGTCGACGAGCGAGCGTCCCCGGCTGCCGGGCAAGCGGAAATGTCGGACGATGTTTTCGACGACTACGATGGCGTCGTCAACCAGAATCCCGATGGAGAAGATCAGAGCAAATAGAGTGACCCGATTGAGGGTGTAGCCGAAGAGATAGAAGATCGCCAGGGTGAGGGCCAGGGTGACCGGCACGGCCAGCAAGCACCACGCCCGATTCGCGCCAGCCCAGCGCTAGAGCGATCGAGCAGAGTGACCGAGAGCGTCGCAATCAAAAGTGCTTCAGGAGTTCGTCTGATTTGTCCTTTGCCGTCTCGCCATAATTTCGAGTGACCGTGACGTTCAGATCTTGCGGCAGCATGTAACCGCGCAGGTTGGCCACTCTTTGCAAAACGTTCTCAGCGATGATGCTGGCATTCGTGCCCTTTCTCTTCGCCAACGTGATTGTCACCGCGGGATATTCGGGATTGGCCCCCTGGCCGCTGGTCCCTTTGGCATTCGCATAACAGCACATAATTGTCGGGCTCGGACGCGCCATCTTCGATTTTCTCGACGACATCGCGCAAATACACAGGCCGTCCCGAATGAACGCCCACGATGACTTGCTTCAGATCTTCAGCGTGGGTAAAGAACAGGCCAGCCTCTACCTGGAACTCGCGATTGTCACGCGCAAAACTACCGGCTTGCCCGCGAGTATTTGCTCCCTGCAGTTGTGCCACGACCGCTCCGGTGTCAATCCGTAGGCCGCGAGGCGCTCGTATCGAGCATGACCAGCACTTGCCGAGGCTGTCCACCGATGATCGTCGTTTCCGAGACATGTCGTCCAATTTCTTAAGAGAATCTTCGAACTCTCCTGCGACGCGGCGCAGGCGATAAGAGTCGTAGTTCTTGCCCCACAGCGTCAGTGCCATGATCGGGACGTTGTCGATGGAGCGAACCTTGATGAGCGGCGGCGAGACGCCTGGCGGAATCGCGGTCGAATTGGAATAAAGTTTGTTGTAAGTCTGGATGATCGCGTCTTCCTCTTTTGTTCCGACGTAGAAGCGCACGATCACCATGCTCATTCCTGGATGACTGATCGAATAGATGTATTCCACTCCCGGTACTTCGCGCAGCAGTTTCTCCATGGGCAGACTGACGCGTTGAGCCACTTCTTGCGACGAGGCGCCCGGCATTTGAACGAAGACGTCGAGCATGGGAACGACGATCTGTGGTTCTTCTTCGCGCGGCGTCTGGAGAATGGCGAACGCCCCGAGCAGCAGGGCAGCCACGATCACCAGAGGTGTGAGTTTCGAATCGATAAAACCGTGCGCCGCGCGGCCTGCCAGACGTCGTCCCGTCAAACGCCGTTGAGTCGAATCAGGAGCGGAGTCCGCGCCGTTCGCCCGTTCCGACTTGTCCCTGTCAGCGCTCATTCGTGACTCCTGACGAGACACGATCTTCTTGCCGCTCAGTTCGCGGCTCCCTGGATCGCCGATCAGCATTTCCCCAGCCTGCAGGCCTGCCAATACCTCCACCTGCTGTGCCGACGGCCTGCCCAGAGTGATATAGCGCAAGCCCGGCGATCCGGTTCTGATCCAGGACGTATATGCCTTGCAGTTGACCGCGCTCGACGATCGCTGTGCGCGGAACGAGCAGCGCTGTCCTTTCTCCCCGCGTGAATTGGGCTCGACCAAAGAGACCGGATCGCAACGCCGGATCGGAAGGTAGTTCGATTTTTACGAGGAAACTCCGGCTGGCCGGGTCTGCTGCCGGGACGATCTCGACCACTTTCCCTTTGAGTGCGCCATCTCCGAGGGCATCGATCAAAACGGAGGCTTGCTCTCCCTCGCGTACATATCGGAGATCGGTTTCATTTACCGTCGCCTCCAGCCGATAGTGCCGAAGATCCTCCACCGTGAAGATCGGCATGCCAGGACTGGCGAGCGTTCCCACGTCAGTTTTCCTTTCCGTCACCAGGCCATCGAATGGGGCAACGATCTGCGCGTAGCTGAGCGCCGTGCGAGCTTGCTGCAATGCGGCTTTCGCCTGACCTTGCCCGGCCCGCGCCATCTCGCGACGCGCCTGGGCGGCCTGATACCGGGCTTTGATCTCGTCGAATTCTTGCGCGCTGACGGACTTTCTTTCGTACAGCGTTTGATAGCGGTTGAAGGTTGCTTCTGCGAGGGAGAGGTCGGAGTCAGACGCCGAGATATCCTGTTGCGCCGCGAGGTCAGCAGCCGTTGCGCGGTCGAGCGCGGCGCGCGGCTGTGCGTCGTCAATCACAGCCAGCACTTGCCCGCGCTGCACTCGGTCGCCTTCGCGTACTCGTGATCTCAACGATATTCCCCATCATCTGCGCGGCGAGTTGGCTGGTCTCGGCGGCCCTCAGCGTCCCGACCGCTTCTACTACGTCAGGGATCTTTGCGGCCTGTGCTGACACGACTGCAACGTTACTGACAATCTCGGGTGCCGCGCCGACCATTTGATGTTCGCCGGAACAGCCGACCAACATCAGACTCAGAACTGCGGAACACATGGTTGCAACGTGCACAACAGGGCTTGAGATTTTCAGTGTTTTGGAAAATGTGAAAGTCATGGCATGAGCACCGGGGACTGCAGATTTAGGGTTCCACAGGCCAACTCCAGGTTGGCGGAACTGATGTGAAACTGATAGGCCGCCTGCCAGTAATCGGCCTGCTAGCGCCGCGCGGCTTCCTCCGCGCCCAAAAGATCGGTAATGGTGAGCAGCCCGCCATCGTAGCGGTCCTGGTTGATGCGCAGGCTCTCCTGCGCCTGAGCGATCGCTGTACGCGCCACCTCGATCTGCTGACGGAGTGCATCCTGATCGTAGTACGCCTGCCGGACCTCTAACCGAACCGCATCGCCTGCCGCCTGCTTTAACGCAGCCATCTTTTCTGCATTGGCGCGCTCGCGCGACAGCGCAGCTCGTCTTGCCCCACCCTGAAAAATGTCGATCTGTAGCTCGATTCCTCCCAGCCAGTTGTTGCCGCCGCCTCCAGCAACGAACGTGGGATTGTCCATCTCCCATCCGGCAAATGCGTTCACCCGCGGACCGAACGACGACTTGGCAATCGCGACACTCAGTTCTTGCGCCGATTGCTGTGCTTCGATTCGTTTGAGATCGGGGCGAGTCGTAAGAGCCTTCTGCTCCAATTCAGCCAGAGCACTCACCGTGAGACTTCGCTCTGTGAGGGCATCGGCCGGCTGGTACGCCGCATCAACAGACACCCCCATTGCGGTATTAAGTTGGGCTCGGGCCAATTCAAGATTGTTTCGCGCGCGGATAAGATCCTGCTCGCGGCCCGCCAGACGAACCCCCCCACTGAGAAGATCGGACTCGACCACCAGCCCGGCGTCGAAGCGGACCTGGCTGCGCTCCATGATCGACTTCGCGGTTTTCTCGGACTGGTCGGCGACCTCCAACTGTTTCGTAGCCAAAAGAACTCCGTAGTAGGACTGCACAATTCGAAAGAGGATTTCCTGGTCCGTACGTTCGAGCTGATGACTGGCAGCGATATTCATTTCCCTGGCGCGATTTACGCCCCGCCACGACGCGAACGAATCGAACAAAGTCCAGGTCCCACCGAAACGCGTCGCAAAATTGCCATAGGGCAGAGGAGTGTTGAGCCTGTTCAGCGAGAAGTCGCCGGTTGTGAATCGCTGCTGCCTCAGCTTGCTTCCGAACACATAGACCGGATCATTGCCGCGTGTCGCTTGTTCCGAGAACGTGACGTGAGGCACCAGGAAAGCTTGTGCCTCGCGCACTTCAGCTACGGCCGCTTTCGTGTCCGCAAGCGATGCTTTGCGGAGAGGATTCTTTTCAAGGGCAATATTTGCGGCCTCGTGCAGGGTAAGGGGAGCCGGTGAATTCTGCGCCAAGGCCGTCGCGACGAGCATCGCGCCGACCGCGACGAGCATCGCGCCGACCGCGACGTCTAAGACGAGATGGCGAGCCAGGCTCAACGCCCGACTCCCGCCGCTTCATCGGCATGCAGCCACGAAGTCGTGTCTTCAATGATTTCGTGAGTCGTCAGGAAGGTGGCCGTCTTTTGCACCATCGCGCCAACTGAGCAGTACTTCTCTTCAGACAGGCGAATGGCCTCCACCAGGGCTGCTTCGTCGATCCCGATCCCGGTGACGACGTGGTGGATTCGGACCGTGGTGAAGACCTGCGGCGGACGCTCCGCCTGGTCGGCCTCGACGCGTACCTGATATCCCGTCACCTTCTGGTGATACTTCTGACGAAGTACGGTAATGACATCAAAAGCGGTACAGCCGGCCAAGCCGACCGCGACCATCTCGATTGGTTTTGGCCCGGTGCCGCCCGCGGCGTCGTCCAGGATCAGACTGTGGCCGCTTCCGGTGCGGGTGACGAACTGGCGTTGCTGTTTAAGTGCCTGTGTAAGATCGACTTGCGCTGCAATCATGGCGTCCCTCCCAGGAAATCATCGGCAACGAACACGAATAAATGCAGCGGATCCAAATTTGTTACAGGAAATTTCAGGGGATAGGTCTTAAGGGCAGAATCAGGAGTTCGGGCTGAGTGCGGCATTCGCCCGATAGTATTTTTCCATTAACTCTCGACGTAGCTTTGCAGCTTCATGCGGCGCACAATCGCCGGCCGATTTACGGCACTGTTCGATGGTGGCTTTTAACGTAGCAATAAAGGCTTCACACGGCGCGCATCCCGCCATGTGGCGCTCAAATTTTTCGCAAAGAGAATCGTCCAGCTGTTCATCGAGATAATCCGAAAGTTCCGCAAACATCGCTTTGCACCGCGCTGGCCTGTTTCCCTGATGCGCATGTCGCTGAGGACGAGGCTTTCCGTCGATTCTTGCGTTCCATGTACGCATCAATTCTTTTCTGACGAACAATCGCGCACGGTGCAGGCGCACTCGAACCGTTCCGGCGCGAAGACCGGTGATTTCAGCCACCTCATCGTCGGTGAGTCCTTCCATGTCGCGCAGCACCAGCACGATGCGATACTGCGGAGGCAGCTTCTGAACGGCATTCCGAAGGCGCGAAGCCTCTTCGCTCCGAATGGCGAGAGATTCCGGATTGATCTTTCCCTTTGCAGAGAGTTGCTCGAGCTCGTTCCGATCGGGCATCAACTCTTCCAGAGATAGTTCGCGGGCGGGAGCGAACTTGCTCTTGCGTCGATTCATCAGGCACCGATTCTTGGCCACCTTATACAACCACACGACCAGAGCTTTGGGACTGTCGAACTTGGGCAACTGAGGAACAGATTTCAGAAGCACTTCCTGCATCGTGTCCTCTGCGTCCTCGCGATGGCCGCACACCCGCATGCTGAAGGAGAACACCGTATTCTGGAGCAAGGCCAACGCTTGCTCGATGCTGGCATCCTCTCCGCCTTGCAGTAGTGCTACCGCCTTTTCAATGTCCGCGCGCATTCGCCTCAATCTACCACGCTACGAAAATAGTCCACCTGGTCATCGCTCGAGTTGGAGAGCCGATGGGCTATGGGCCGCCACAAGGTCCTCATAACATGTTCAAAATAAATAGAATACAGGGTGGAGGCGGGAGTCGAACCGGAGTCCCACGGACACAACACAGTGACCCCACTATCCCATAGACTCATCGGGATGGAGAAAAAGTCGCTTTCCTATGGTGCCAACTACAGAATACCTGATCTGCCGGCCCAGCGTGCGATGTAGGCCTGGAAGAAAGAGGTGAAGTCGTCCGCGCCGGGCGGCAGCTTCTTTCCTCGGAGGCTGATCCGGCAGAGGTCCAAGTTCACAACAGGATTGATCAGCCTGCTCATCACAACTTTGCGATTTCGACAAGCAGGTAGCACGAAAGAGGGGACGACGGCAATGCCCTCGCCGGCTTCCACCATAGCGATCATGGTGTCCAGATAATTGAACATGGCCCGCGGGTGGACGAAAACACCGGCGCGGGCCAGATGCCTGTCGATGAACTGCTGGACCAGATTGCCCGCCGCCAGCGAGATCAGCGGCTCTCCTTTCAGCGCGGACCACGTGGTAGACGTACGGCGCAATGCCAGATTGTTGTCGGGGCGAATCACCATCAAGGAAAAGCGAAACAATGGCGTGCGGCGGAGTCCGGGCGCGGGCTTGAAAAACGCACCCACGCTCATATCCAGTTTGCCCTCCTCAACCAGTCGTGTGAGGGCCTCTCCTCCGACATCGAACACTCGAATGCGGAGGTCGGGCCGGTTACTTCGAAATTCCTTAATTGCTTCCGGCAGTATGTCAGCCGCGACCAGTGGCGGCGCACCAACGGATAGGGAGAGGCTAGCCTCGGCCGCTGATTGCCCGACGCGGGATACGGCGGCATCGAATTTCTCAAGACTCTCCCGGACCACTCCAAGCAGTTCACTGCCGGAGCTCGTTAGGCCGACGTGGCGTGTGGTCCGATCAAATAGGCGGAATCCGAGTTGGGTTTCCAACTCTCGAATCAAAACACTCAACCCGGATGGGGTGATGTAGAGTGCCTCCGCGGCACGCGAGAAGCTTCGATGCTGGGCCACAAGCGAGAAAGCTCGAAACTGGCGAGACGTAAAATCCATTCCTGAGAATACCTCAACAATTATTGAAATATTTGAACTTGTATCACAAGACCGCATGAATTGAAATGATGCAGCGGCAGTCTTCCGAGCAGCGAGATATCGACGATGGAGGAATAGCCTCTTGCATGAGTTACCAGGCAAACAGCGCGTGTTGATTGGCGCCGCCCGGGCCTCGGAATCGGCTTTCGCCGGCCTGAAGCCCCGCAAATGGATCGTCTGCGGAGTCGCGGCCCTCGGCTTCGCCTTTGACCTGTACGAAATCGTGATCCTGCCGCTCGTCGTGCGACCTGTACTCATCGCCCTCGGAAACCTCAAGCCAGGCAGTCCTGAGTTCAATCTTTGGGTGGGACTGATGTTTTATGTTCCATTGGCCTGTGGCGGGGTGTTTGGGGTCCTTGGAGGCTACTTGACTGACCTTCTTGGCCGCCGGCGAGTCCTGGTTTGGAGCATCCTGTTGTATGCATTTTCGGCGTGCGCGACTGCGTATGCTGCAACACTGCCCCAGTTCTTGATTTTCCGCTGTACAACCGTCATTGGCGTATGTGTCGAATACGTGGCTGGAGTTGCCTGGGTAGCGGAACTCTTCTCCGATCCTAAGGAACGCGAATCCGCACTGGGCTATACGCAATCAGCCTTTGGCCTAGGAGGGCTGATGGCGACTGGAGCCTACTACGTTGCCGTCACCTACGCCGAACGCTTTCCCGCCATCCGGATGGGCCACGACGCTTGGCGCTACGCCTTGCTGTCAGGGCTCATTCCAGCGATTCCGCTCATCCTCATGCGGCCATTCTTGGCCGAATCAACGGTCTGGCAGAAGAAAAAATCCGAGGGAACTTTGAAGCGGCCGAGCGTGGTCGAAATTTTCCGGCCAGCTCTGCGAAAGACCACGCTGGTCAGCACAATGTTGGTGGCTTGCAGTTATGCTCTGGCATCAGGAGTCATACTGCATACGCCGCGGATGGTGCCCGGGCTGCCCGCGGTGCGCAACATGTTGCCCCGTCAGATAGAGCAAACGGTGAGCAGCGTGCAAGTCTTTCAGGAACTCGGCACAATTGCAGGGCGTTTGGTGTTCGCCCTTCTAGTGGTTCGCATCGCCACGCAGCGGAGTCTCTTGCGCATTTTTCTCGTCCCCGGCTTGGCCGTGTTTGCCTGGGTCTACTTTTTCGCCGCCACCCACAGTTTGGCCCTTCTGAAGCTGGGAATCTTCCTCGCGGGTCTATTCCTGAATGGAGCGTTTAGCCTTTGGGGGAATTACCTACCGCGCATATACCCGACCCACCTGCGAGGCACGGGCGAGAGCTTCGCGCTGAACATAGGGGGCCGATTGTTGGGCGCTTCGTCGGCGCTCGTCACGACCCAACTCGCCAACGTCTTGCCTGCCGGCGGCGCCGCAGCTCGGCTAGCTTATTCAGCCGGCACTGTCGCCGTCGTAGCCTATTCGATGTCATTGATCGGGAGTTTCTGGCTGCGCGAGCCAGAACACTCTGAACTGCCTGACTAAAATCTCCGCTGGAGCGGGCGCGGTCTCAGGCCCCGGCGGGTATCTCCAATCGGATATTTTGACAGACCGGGAAGGACAGAGATGAAAATAGAACAGCCAAGGCGGTGGCTGATGCGTATGGTTCTCGGGCTCGCCGGACTGGCCGTGCTAACCGTGAGCGTACTCGCAATTCTGGCCACAACTACAAAACTCCCCGGAGAAGAGAAGACTCCAGCAGGCCTCCGCCGGGACACGGCTTTGTATATCAAGATGCGTGACGGCGTGCAGATTGCCGTTGACGTATGGCTTCCTCAGGACTATCAGGCGGGGCAGCGCCTGCCGGTTCTGCTGCGAACTACGCGCTACGGGCGCGACGGCCAGTTTGGGTGGGAGTATCGGCTGGCAGTGGCCTTGAAACAGACTGACCCGCACGACGAGCAGACCGATTATCTGAATCAGCGCCACTTTGTCGTAATCCTGGCGGATGCGCGCGGCAGCGGTGCCAGCGGAGGGCATCGCGAAACGGAGTTTTCCCGCGAAGAGATTTCCGATCTGGGCGAACTCGTCAACTGGGCGGCAATCCAGCCATGGTCCAATGGCCGTATTGGAACCTTCGGAAACTCCTACGAGGGAGCGACCGCCGAGTTGACCGCAGTGCCGAACCCGCCTGCTCTCAAAGCTGCGGCTCCCATCTCCAGTCAGTTTGACGCGGGAATGCTGATCTTCCCCGGGGGAATCTATAACGAGAAGTTTGTGCAGTCATGGAGCACCATAATCAAAGAGTTGGATCAAGGCGACGTCTGTGTGACCAGAGGGATTGAGCGGTCTTGGCTGCTGGTGGGCAGGGCGGACCCTGCGGGGTGTAAAGCGCGCGGACGCGGATTCGGATGGAAAGCAGCTTGCTCAAGTACTAGCTAACCGGCATAACCGGTATCCAACCGAGCAATTACCGCAGATCGAGTTTCGAGACGACCCGCTGCGGTTACCCGGCGGATCTTCCACCACCTTCGCGGAGTTGAGCGCGTTCGGGCATCGCGAACAGATTGAATCGTCACAAGTAGCGATGCAAGTCTGGTGCGGCTGGCTGGACTCCGACGTTTGCGAGGGCGCGCTTTCGCGTTATCTGACCTTCAAGAATCCGCAGCAAATCATCATTGGACCCTTTTCTCACAACACGGACTTCAACGACGACCCTTTTCTGACTCCCGCCCAGCACTCTCCTTCGGAACCTACGGTCGAGCAGCAGAATCGAATGATGGCGGATTTCTTCGACCGCCTGCTTCGTCCAGAGTTATCAAGCCCGGTCGAGTCGGGCATCCACTACTACACGCTGGGGGAGGGCCAGTGGCACGACACAAAGGTTTGGCCACCGCCGGGATTCGAGCGTGCTAGCCATCTCTATTTCGCGAAGAATCACGCTCTCAGCCCAACGCCGCCTGTGGCCGGCACCGCAAACGACACTTATCCAGTCAACTTCACCGCGTCCACCGGCAACAATAATCGCTGGATGACGGCACTGGGCCTTGACATTCTCTACCCTGACCGCTCCGGCGAAGACGGCAAACTCATCGTCTATACCGGCGCTCCACTGGCTAAGGACGTGGAGATTTCGGGCTCCCCTGACGGTGGTTCTCGAAGTCTCCTCCACAGCGACGGATGGGGCATTTTTCGCCTATCTGGAAGACGTCGCGCCCGATGGCCACGTCACATATCTGGACGAAGGAGAACTCCGGGCGGTCAACCGCAAGCAGATGGATGCACACGAACGTCCGTACAATTCGCCCGGCCCAGCATCTGAGCAGTTCCCGGCAAGACGCCCAGCCGCTTGTCCCCGGAAAACCTGCCGAATTGAAGATCTGCATGTGGCCCATATCCGTCCTCTTGCGAAAAGATCACCAGATTCGCGTTGCCCTCGCAGGAGCGGATGCTGAAACCTTCCGCAGGTACCCTCCGGCGGGCGACGTCACTTGGACGGTTTATCGACAAAGCGGGTTGGGGTCTTATCTGGAGTTGCCTGTGCAGCCACGTTAGAGAGATCGGGTTACCACTGTCTAACAGGATTCGGAAAAACTCGATTTGGAGCTGACGCAGTACCACGAAACTCTCTTGTTTCCACAGCCCAACCTGATAAGGAAAAGGCGCCCCTGCGGAATGGTATTTGTACGAAGCCAAGAATGTGTCAGTAATATACTGATAATAAAAGAGATAGTGGTGGAGGCGGCGGGAGTCGAACCCGCGTCCGAAAATGTTACTGGTCAAGAGACTACATGCTTATTCGGTTCATGCCCTCGGCATTACCCGAGGACGTTCGCGGCCGCGGCTCAGAACGGACAAGAAACCGAAGACGCTAGCCTGAGATCTTAGCCTCCCGTCCCAGACGTAGACGGGAAGAGCAGCCCGCTGTGTGACGTCCTACGGAGGCCCACGGGCGAAGCCTCCTCGGACGGCTGCCTAAACTAGTTAGGCTGCGTATGCCATCTGTTGATTGGCAATTATCATTTTGCCCACGATTACGGGTGTGTGCACCCCGGCATGCCTCTTGGCCGCAAGCATCTCCGTCGAAGCCGTGACGCCCCCACTGGTGGGATCGGCCATACTCAAAGAACCACTTCCAGACTAGGTGCGAAACCTAGTGAAGTCAACAATTGGATGTTTCTTCCGTGCAGCTGGATCCACGCGCCACAGAGTAATGTTATTCCATGCTATGCTATTGCAATAGACATATGCTAATGCTATTCTACTTCCGGTGTATTCCTTTTTGAAGGAGTGGCTATGGCAAATGCAGACGCCATTCGATTGCACGGTCAGAGAAATACGTGGTGCCAGCGCGAGAACGGCGGGAGAAGCGGTTTTCAATCAGAACGGGAGATGTTCTAAGGGAGTTGAAGTTGAACGGTCGGGTACCCGCGATTTGCAGCGCTCTGAAAACGCGAGAGTTTCTCGATGAAAATGGACTCCGTTTGGTCTCGAGAACTGGCCCTCCGTCGGGCCAGAGCACGACTGTGACATATACCTATGAGTTCGTCGAAAAGGGGCGGGACAAACCGGCCTTGGATCGCCAAGATGCTTGGAACCGCCTTCGAGGCGCGCTGAAAGATGTCTTCGCCGAGTTGGGTGGGGGCGAGAACTACCTTCGGAACGAACGCGCAAACTTTTACGGCCCAGGGAAAGACCGGTGAGCCGAATCTACTGGGATACGATCCTCTTCATCTATTGGTTGGAAGGGAATCCCCAGTTTGGTAACAGGGTGGATGCAATCTGGTCGCGAATGCAAGAGCGCAATGATCAGCTCATTACCGGAGCTTTGGCTTTTGGGGAAGTGCTTGCGGGTGCCTACAAACTCCGGGCGGACAAAGAACGCATCCAGGAGGTAAGAGCCGCGCTGGAGGTCGCTGTTTCAGCGGTGATTCCGTTTACTGCCGAAACCGCCGACGTGTACGGGCGAATCAGGGGCACGCTTGGAATTCCGGCTGCGGATGCGATACATCTTGCTTGCGCAGCAACTGCGAACACGGACCTGTTCCTGACCAACGATAAGAATCTTCTTGGCCGTGTGATTCCGGGCATTCAATTCATCGCTGGGCTTGAGACAGACATCATCTGAGTTCGCGATCGCATTTGTTGCCACGTTACGGCCCCGGATTCGCCACCTTCTGACCGATCAGCACGGCATCCTGCATCTGGCGATACAAGTCGCTGACGGCGCCGGGGGAATGGGACATGAGAATGGTGTTGCTCTTGTCGTTGCTGCCGATTTCTTTCATGGTGTCGAGATACTGCGTGACCAGCACGAGCATCATCACGTCTTTCGGCGTCGATCCCTCGACGGCTTTGGAGAAGGCTTCGACAGAATCTTTGAGTCCCTCGATGATGGCCTTGCGCTGGTTGGCGATGCCCTGGCCTTGCAGGGCTTTGCTCTCGGCTTCGGCCTCGGCCTGCTTCACTTTGAGGATCTTTTCCGCTTCGCCGCGAGCGGTGGCGGCGACTTGCTCGCGCTGGGCGGCGTTGATTTCGTTCATGGCGGCTTTTACCTTGTCGTCGGGCTGGATGTCGGTGACTAGTGCCTGATCGATGGCGTAGCCGTAGGTGCGCATGACGTCGTCGAGGCCTTGCTTGATGGCGACGGCGATGTCGGACTGCTGCAGGAAGGCGTCGTCGAGATTCATCTTGGGCACGTGGCCGAGGATGACGTTGAAGACGTAGGACGAAATCTGCTGGCGCGGATTGGCCAGTTTGTAGAACGCCTCGTAGACCTTGTCGGGAATGACGTGATATTGAACCGAGACGGGCATCTTCACGAAGACGTTGTCTTTGGTTTTGGTTTCGACATCGAGAGCGAGTTGCTGGACGCGGAGATCAATGCGCCCGGCGATCTGGTCGAGCCAGGGCAGTTTGAAGTTGATGCCGGCATTGGCGACGCGCATGAATTTTCCCATGCGCTGGATGACGACGGCTTCCGCGGTCCTGACCTGGAAAAATCCGCTGAGAATAGTACCGATGCAAGAAAATGCCGATGATTCCAGCGAAGACTAACTCCCCGAGACCTTTGTGAGCTCTTCCATCGGCGATCCTCTGAAGCGAAGAATGCGGTCGGGATCATTGCGATCATCCTGCGCGGAGGTTGCTCGCATGAGCCGCAGGCATCATAGCGGCCCGAGCGGAACCCCTCGACAATCGAGGGATGCGAATTGCCGGAGCTCGGCGAGCTTCGCTTCCAGTCGCGCTTTACGTTGGGCCATTCCGTTGTCCAGAATGCTGAAGTAGACGGTGTCTCGCACGCGGCCGGTTCCAGGTGACCAGATGACGGCGAAGCGTGCCTTCTTCCTTGGCGCCGATGCGGAGGATGGCGTTGCGCGATTTCTGGTTCAGGCGTCGGTCTTGAGCTCGACGCGGATGCATTGCCACACTTCGAAGGCATGGCGCAGCATCAGATATTTGGCTTCGGTGTTGACCGCGGTGCGTTGCCACGCGGGAGCGATCCAGGTGGAGCCGATCTCGACACGGCGGTTGATGCGGTCAATATTCATGAAGCGGGTGCTGCCGATGGTGCGGCCCGAACTGCGTTCGACGGTGGCGAAGACGACGGATTCGCCGCGGTCCTGCTCGTCGAAGGCTCTTGTCGATGCAGCTGCGAAAATCTTCCGGCTTTTCATGGAGTAGGGAATCCAGCGGAAGATATCGTCCAGGTCGTTTTTCGCGACGTCCCAGAACAGTTCGGCGTGCTCGCGGCGAATCGGTTCGAGGCGCACCACCGAGCCTTCCAGCTTCAGTGGTAGTACGATTTTCAGCGGGGCGGCGTCCAAGAAATGGCTACCTACCTTTCGGTCGACTGGCAGCATGGCTATACCATCATTGACGGCTACAGCATCATTATCTTGCATCTTGGCGACTTTTTCAGGCATCTGTAGTACGGCGCGGGTGACATCTGGCAGTAACAGGCGTTGACTTGCGATGACTTTAGACGTCCAACACATCATGACGTGTAGAACAAATCAGGCGTTCGATCAGAACCGATGTCAGGAGCGCCTCCAGTGAAGGCGCATGTGTCTTCCGTTCTCGCAAATTCCCGCATACCACCCGCCTTTTCAGCGACTTCCTGCAATATTCTCCCAAGTGTTCAGCAGTTTTATCCGCAGGTCGCCCTTTCTGCGCGAGTGGGTGAAAGAAGAAGCGGCGAAGATTTCCTACGACGCCTCGCGGCGGGAGCGCGTGGCGGCAATCCTTGAGCGGCAGAACGAATCGTGGGACGCCTCCGCAAAAACGCGGGAGAATCTGGACCGGCTGCGCAAGGGAGCGGCCGCGGTGGTTACGGGACAGCAGGTCGGACTCTTCGGCGGGCCGATGTTCGCGATCTACAAGGCGCTGACCGCGGTCAAATTGGCGGAAGAGGCTACGGCAGCGGGAGTGGAGAGCGTCCCTGTATTCTGGCTGGCGACTTACGATCACGATCTTGCGGAAGTGAATCACGTTGCGCTGCCCGGGCCGGACGGGGCTCTGCAAACGCTGACAACGCCGAGCCATGATGTTGCGGGAGCCCCGGTCAGCGCGGTGCGTTTGGGAGACGAGATTCTGCCAGTGGTGGAAGCAAGCGGTGAGACTGCTGGGAGATTCCGAGGCGGCGCAGTATGTGCGGGAAACGTACCGGCCAGGCGAGACGTTGGGCACGGCCTTTGCCCGGTTGTATGCCAAGATTTTTGCGGAGTGGGGCGTGATTGTGCTGGATGCCTCGGACGGCGAACTCCACCGCGTGGCAGAACCGATTTATCGAGCCGCGGTGGAACGCGTGGATGAGTTGGATGCGGCTCTGCTGGCGCGGGGCGAGGCGCTGGAGGCAGCGGGATATCACCAGCAGGTGAAAGTGACATCTTCGTCGGTGCTCGCTGTTTACGCTGCACCACGGGGCGCGGACGGCGATTCATCGCCGGGGGAATGGTGGAGCGGCAGAATTCGTGATTGAAGCGGACGGCGCCGCGGAGAAAATTTCGCAGGCGGAATTGCTGAACCGCATAGCGTCGGCTCCGGAACAATTCAGTCCCAACGTGCTGTTGCGGCCGATTGTGCAGGACTATCTTTTGCCGACCCTGGCCTATACCGGCGGGGCAGCCGAGGCTGCGTATTTCGCGCAGGCAGGGGCGGTGTATGAACGGCTGGCAGGGCGGGTGACGCCGTTGATCCCGCGTTTTTCGGCGACGATTGTCGAACCGAAGATACAACGCCTGCTCGAACGCCACGGAATCAGCGTGCAGGATGTGTTCAATGGGCCGGAAGCGCTTCGCCAGTTAGCTGGCCGCGCGGAGTCTGCCCGGAGATCTGCAGGCGGCGTTTGATGCGGCGAAAAAATCCCTGGATTCGAACTTCGCCGCCATCAAAGAGAAACTCACACGGCTTGACCGTACGCTGATTGATGCGGCGGACACGGCAGGCTCGAAGATGCAGTACCAGTTCGAGCGACTCTACACGCAGGCGGCGCGCGCGGAAGCGCAAAAGGGTGAACTGGTGAGCCGGCACGCGGAGACGTTGAGCCAGGCGCTCTATCCCGACAAAGGGCTGCAGGAGCGCGGGATTGGCGGCCATTTATTTTCTGGCGCGCTACGGGCAAGAACTTCTGCATCAGCTTCACGACGCGGTGCAGCCGGACTGCAACGACCATCGGATTCTCGAGCTGTAACCCAAACTGAACACTCTTCGGGCCGATTCCCGCGGCATCCGGGAGTGAGACGCCCCGCGACAGCCGGCACAGCGGCGCCCCGATACGGCTACTTGCTTTCGCTGGTGGCCAGATAGGTTCCCAAGCCAATCATGATTGCGCCCGTCACGGTTCGCTGGCGGCGGCGGAATGTTGCCGACGAACGGATGCGTTCTCCGAACGGCCCGGCCAGCGCGATGACGATCAAGTCGGCTGTCGTGTTCATGACCACCGAGATGGTTCCGAGGGCTACGAACTGCAGGAAGACATGTCCGGTGCCGCGGTTCACGAATTGCGGAATGAAGGAGAGAAAGAACAAAGCAGTTTTGGGATTGAGAACTTCGGTCGCTACGCCCTGCCAGAGCGGATTGCGAGCGGGCTTAGTGGCCAGGGGAATCGGATCGGAAGCGGACTTTTCTCCCCTGCGCCTCGAGAATCATGCGCACGCCGAGAAAGCACAGGTAAGCCGCTCCGGCGAACTTCACGGTCGCGAACGCCGCGGCCGACTTCGCCAGGATGATCGAGACGCCCAGCGCCGCGGCGAATACATGCACCATGCCGCCAAGAAACGTACCCAACGCGGAGAGCACTCCTTCGCGCTTTCCGCCGGCCAGACTGCGGGCCAGGACGTAGAGCATTCCCGGTCCGGGAGCGACGGCCAGCAACACCGCCGCCGTCAGGAAAAGAAGAATTCGCGTGGAATCGAACATGGCTGGTCTCCGAGCCTCCTGAAAATTTTGGTTCAGCTATTGCTGCAGCCAGGCTTCGAGTTCGGCAAGCGATTGCACGCGGGGAAAGCCGCTTTCGCGGTAAGCTCCAGCTACGTCGAACAGCACCGCCTGCATGCCGGCGTTACGGGCGCCCAGGTAGTCCACGGAATAGACATCGCCGACGTAAAGGCTCTCTGATGCCGCAGCTTTCATCTCGCCCAAGGCCGATGCGAAGATCGCCGGATGCGGCTTCTCGTGGCCCACGATGCCAGAGTCGGTGATGCTGGCAAAACAATCGGCAATACCGCAGCGGCGGAGCACGGCATCGATCCGGCCGTCAGCGTTGGAAATGACGGCAATGGCATACTCGCGCCGAATCCGTTCCAGGGCGTCGCGGGTTCCGGGCAGAATCTGATCCCAGTTGGCGGAGTTCTGCGTGTTCTCGACCAGGGCGTCACGGACCCGGTCGTCCATGGCATGGATCTCCTGGAGCAGATAGGTGTGGAAGGTCCACCAGAAGCCGTGATCGACCTTGCCGCCCATCATGCCTTGATCGAATTCCTGCTTGGTGCGCCGTTCGAGTGCCTGCCAGCGTTCCAGAGTTGGATGCTGGTCCGGACGGCAGTGGGGCGAGCATACGGGCGCGATTGGGGAACAGCAGCGTGTTGCCTACATCGAAGAAAATGAAGCGGCGACTGGCCATGCATCCATATTAACGAACTGCAAGAATGGGCGCGCGCCAGTTGTGCAGAGGATTGACCAGAAGGTGGCGCGTGTCTTTCCGAGGCGTGAGCAGGGCGGAAAAAGTGTAATATCCAATTTGCTCGAAGCGCGGCAGTCGGCCCTTCGAGGCTCGGCCTTCGCGCTTTTTATGGGATTTGCTGCCGCAGTGTCGCTGATTTCGGGTTTCACCCGGACCACCCGGGCCGCATTGGGGGTGTATTCCATCGGGCGGGCGAGTGTGGCAGTTTTGTTCAGCGTGGCCGTGGCGGTGTTGTATCGCGGGCGCGATGACCTATACAACATCCTGTGGGCAGTGGTATTCGGGTTCGCCACGCTGAACATTCTGAGCCTGGCGGCGCAGCGCTTTGAGCCGGGCCGACGTGGCCTGACATTCGGGGAACTGCTGGCCGTTATGGTGGTGCTGATATCGGTCTTCCTTCTGGGATGGGAAATGCTGAACTTGTTCCACATCTTTCCAATTAAGCTCAAGAGGTAAGCAGGCGGTGGTCGGGCTACGATTCACCAGCCACTGATCTACTGTCCTTCCTGTCTGCTGTCCCCCGGCCGCTGCTTTTGCGGTATGATTCGCACAAATGGCGAAGAAGCATCCCAACTTCGAAGTGACTTGCCCCTGCTGCAGTGCGGTGCTGAAAATCGACGTGGAGACACGCGCGGTGATTGCTCACACAGCTGCGGTCAAGCCGAAGACTTTCAACGATATGGAAGCCGCGGCCAAGGCCATGCGCGAACAGGACAGCCGGCGGGAATCGATTTTCCAGCAGTCGGTGGAAGCGCAGAAGCACGCGTCAGACCTCCTCGAGAAAAAATTCCAGGAGGCGGTGAAGAAGGCGAAAGAAACGCCGGACACCGGCAAGCCGATCCGCGATTTCGATCTCGACTGATTGAGCGGACATGACTGACGCGCGTACGGGGCGACTACTTCTTCTCGGGCATCGCGGCGCTCGCAGCCTCAAATCGATCCCAGAGAATACGATTGCGTCGTTTGACCAGGCGCTGGCCGATGGCTGCGACGGGTTTGAATTCGACGTGCGGCTGACCGCGGACAGAAAAGCGGTTGTCTGCCATGACCCGCAAGTACAAGGCCTGGAAATAGCACAGGTCTCCGCTGAGCGGTTGCCCGGACTGCCGCTATTGCAGGACGTTCTCGCCTGGTATAAGGAGCGCGCATTTCTTGATATCGAGCTCAAGGTGGGCGGGCTGGAGAGAGTGGTTGCGGACCTGGTGCGCCAGCATTCCCTGCGGTGCGGGTTTGTGGTCTCTTCGTTTCTGCCTGAAGTGCTGCTGAGCCTGCATGCCGAAGATCCCGCAATTCCCCTGGGCCTGATTTGTGAGACGGACGCGGAACTGCGGCGCTGGAAGCGGCTTCCGGTCGAATATGTGATGCCGCAGCTGAAGCTGGCTTCTGCGAAGCTGATGCGCGAGCTTAACGGCGCGGGCAAGAAGATTCTGGTATGGACCGTCAATATGCCGGGGGACATGCGGCGATTCGCCGATTGGGGCGTTGACGGAGTCATCTCTGACGACACGAAGCTGCTCTGCCGCACGCTCAAGGCTTAGGAATTTCTTTCCACTCCAATCCGATTCCACACCGGGTCCGTACCTCCGGCAAGCGCGGTCTTAGAACCGCCTGTGGAGGAATCATGAAGAGTGCAATCTCGCGGCCAGCGATGCTATTGGCCGTCGTCGCCGCAATCGCCGTCGCCGCATCCGCGCAAACCAGACCGAATACGACTCTGGGGTACGGAGACGGGAAGGTCCTGAAGTTCATTTACACGCAGAATTTCGACTGCATTGTCCAGCCCGGCAGCGATTTGAATTTCAATGGAGTCGCAGCCGCGCTCGATCCAGCCGAGATGCAGATTCCGATTTGCCAGGTCGGAACGCAACCGAGCATCAACCCGCCGGGACAGAAGGGGAATCCAGCGATCACCACGGAACCGATCTACGTGCTGGTCCCAATGTTCTCGACCGACCACGATCAGAATCCGAATGACGCCATTTCGTGCACAAATGTAGTCCCTGGCACGGTTTGTGGGCCCACACTCGGGAGCACTCTGATCTCGTTGTTTGGCGCGCTGCCGGAAGCGTTCAAGGCGACGCCCAGCGTTTACACGCAGTGTCCCGAGCCCGGTTCGGCGCCCGGCACGTGCACGATGCATGCTTCGCGGCTCGATCTGGGCCCGGCGCTGGTGGCACTGGGGTTGGTGAAGGGCCCGGCGACGAACATTTTCGTGCCCACGCCGAATCACAGCCACGTGCTGATCAACCCTGACATTGACCTTCCAGCGATCTGGTGGCAGGTGGTTCCGGTGCTGGTTCTGAACGAGAAGGACTGGCCAGCGAAGGATGGAAGCAGCGGGCTGACTTCGTACAGAGAAATACAGGTGGCACTCAAGTCAGGGTCGGCGCGTCAAGCTCCGTCGAATTTCTTCTTGTTCTTCAGTTCGGCGGTGCAGTCTGGAGAATCGCATTAGCACATGCAGTAACGCTGTGTGGGGGGAAGGCCGCAACCGAACAGGCCCGACTTTTTCGGTCGGGCCTGCTTTGCGTTTGAGTTGTTGGAGTTCTTACTGCGCGCCTGCGGCGGCGGCATTTCCCGGCGACATGGCAGCTTTCGCTTCTTTAATTCCTGACTGAATGTGCTGCTCCCAGTCGAGATGGGGAATGGGAGATGAAGCGGCAGCCTGGTAGATCACGAGCGCGTCGTTGGGACGGTTCAGGCGCTTCAGGCAAAGTCGCGCCGCGCTGAGTTGCGCGGTCAGGGCCTGGCGCTCCGCTGGATAGGCCGCCGCGAGTTGCTGATATTCGGTGAGGGCGCGCTCGTATTCGTGCTTTTCTTCCGCGCCCTTGCAGAGTTCGAGCCAGGTTGGCGCCGGCAACTTGACGCCGCCCGCATCTACGAACTCAGCGTGATCCTGAAATGCGGCTTCGATTTCGTGGGCTCGCAGATGCAGGGAGCAGGTTTTGACGGTCGCGTCGAGGTAGGACTTCGTGTCGGCCTGGCGGTGATAGATCTGGCGCAACAGGTTCCAGGCGTCGAGCGAGTTGGGCTTCGCTGCCACGTAATTGGTGAGGAGCGGGATTGCTTCCGAGAGTTGGCCATGCTCTATCAGGCCGTTTGCCTGTTCGAGTTCAGCGTCGGCGGTCCAGCTTACTTGTTCCTCGATCGCCTTGTTCGCCTTGTGCTCGAGCCCGGAATGCTGGATGGCCAAGGCTGCGCCGGCCCCAAAGAGAAAGCCGCCGACGTGCGCCCAATGGGCTACGCCGCTGGAAGAGCCCATGAGCGATCCGTAAAAAACTTCCATCAGCAGCCACAGCGGCAACAGCCAGTAGGCGGCGGCTTTGAAGCGATACAGGCGGAAGAAAAAGAGCCACGCCATCTCGATCTTCATCTTGGGGAAGCGTACGAGGAAGGCTCCCATCAGAGCGGCCACCGCGCCTGACGCCCCGAGCGTTGGGGTAATGCTGCCGGGATTAGTCCAGGCATAAAACTGCAGCGCGGCGACGCCAGCGATGAGATAGAAGACCGAGTAGAGCCAGCGGCCCCAGACGTCTTCCAGCACAAACCCGGCGAGCCAGAGGAACCACATGTTGCCGATCAAGTGCAGCCAGCCGCCATGCAGAAAGTTCGCCGTCAAATAGCTGATGGCCGTGGGCTGGGCGGGCACGAACGCGTAGCGCTGAGTGATCGACACCGACGACAGAGACACAAATTTGTCGTTGAGGGAATCCATTTCCGCCTGGAGCCTGGCGGGATCCTCAGTCATTTTGATTTTGGCGTCGAAGGAATTGATGACGTCGCGGTAAGGACTTTGCGCCTGCTTCCACGCGTCGGGATGACTCTTCCTGAATCCGTCGACCAGAGCCTGGGACTCGGTTTTCATCTTGAGTTCGGGGTGGAGGGCGGCGAGGAGCAGGATGTCGGTCTTGACCTCGCCCAGTTGCGGAGTCTCATCTTCCATCGCCGACATGGTGAAGAGAAAGACCAACACGTTGAGCGCGATCAGCGTGAGCGTGACGACGGGCCAGCGCCGGGCCGCCATATTCTCGTGCTTAATGGGAATCAACATCCAACTTCGCCCTCGTAATGCTTAGATCGAGACACCTTGGCGCAGTTTAAGTTGGGGGCGGGCACAATCCCAGATGACGCAAGGCCGTGGCCAATCTTTAGTAACCGGAGGGGAGTGGAGGTGGGGGCCGCCTGGTATTGTGTCGCCGAAAGATGGGCTGGATAAAGATGGGCTGGGTAAGGATTAGGGCGGAGGACGTAACACGGTGTCCGGCCGCCCCCAAGTGTTCGTGGAGTTAAGCCTAGAAGTTGATCTTCAAGGCCAACTGCACTTGCCGCGGTCCTACTGGCGACATGCTGGTGAGGACACCGAAGCCCTGATCGCCGACATTCAGGGTTCCGTTGCCACTGTAAGGTCCGGGTGAGCCCAAACTGAACAGCGGATGATTAAAAGCATTTTGGGCTTCGAGACGCAGTTCCATCCTGACGCCTTCATGCACGTTTGAGAGCAAGAACTGCTTGCTCACCGATAAGTCAGTCGTAAACGTGAGGGGGCTACGAACGGAAGCGATGGCGCGAGGGGCCGTGCCAAGAGTGAACGGGGCCGGGGCTTGGAACACAGTCGGATCCACGAAGAAGTTATCCACCCAATCATGACTGTTGCGTTTGGGCGTGCCGACGATATTCGGCCGCTGGGCGCCATACGTAGGGAGCGGGATGCCACCGTTGGAGACGGTGACGGCCAAGCGGCCGGCCGTCGGAAATCAGCCAGATACCGTTCGTCTTCCACCCGCCGACGATTGCTTCCAGGACACGCGGCATATTGCCGAGTAAGGGCTTGCCGCGTCCAATGGGTAGATCGTAGCTGTAACTGAATTTCAGCACGGAGGGGGTGTCGAAGGTCGACAGGCTCCGCTCCAGCCACGGCTTGTTGGGATCCTGGAGGCTGGTAAAGCTCCCGAGCCAGCTCACGTTGTCATCGCCAACGGAAGAGTCGTCGATCGATTTCGACCAGGTGTAATTGACCAGGAACTCCAATCCGTTGCTGAAATCCTTCTTCGCCGTGAGCTGTAACCCGTGATAGATGGAACTTCGCGATCATCTGAACGTCGGTTGTAACCCCGTTGCCTCCACTCTCGTGAATTGCGGATAAGGAACCTCCAGCTGATATCCCGGCACCTGAGAAACGGAGAGGTTGCTGTTCGGATCGGTGATGATGCCGGAGAAGGGATTGTTCACCAGGGTATTGAGATGTGTTGATCTGGCCAGGGGACGTAGGTCTCCACCTGCGGCCCCAAGATGTCCAACTGGTTGGCGCCGCTGAAAGGCAGATGCGTTCCTTTCTTTCCCAGATACTCGACGTTGACGACGACGTTCCATGGCAATTGCCGCTCGACCCCGAATGACCAGCTTTGCTCGTAGGGAGTCAGGTTTGCGATGCGGGTGCGGAGTGGACCGTTAGCGCCGAAGCCGACGTCGTTCAACAGACCAGAGCGACTTCCCGGCGGGCTGCTTCAATCCGTTGGGGAAGGGATTGCTCAGGTGCAGGTAGGGGGTCGCGCCGTCACTCTGGTAGGTAGTGATCACGTTGGTGTACTGGTTGAATCCCTGGCCGCCATAAGGGCACGACTCCGCTGGCGCCGGAGCGGGACTGGCCGTAGTAAATGCCGTAGCCTCCGCGCAGCACCATTTTGGGGGCAAACTGGTAGGCGAAACCGAAGCGCGGCTGAATGTCTCTCCAATCCGTCACGTAGTTTGTGCGTGTGTGCGAGTTGGCAAACACCTCGCCGCCGAGCAAGCGGACGGGTGACATTCTGGTTACCGCTGAGCGGGTCCGGTGTACGAAATCGTTCCACCGTTCAGAGGGTTCACCGCGTTCGGATCAAACCAGTTCTGCGCGGTTGAAGCGATCGGTGCGAGGTAGCGAGACGTCATAACGCAAGCCCAGGTTCAAAGTCAGCTTGGCGTTGACCTTCCAGTTGTCCTGGGCAAAGCATGCGTACTGGTAATTTTCCGTCGCAGGCTGGAACTGAATTTCATAGTAGCCGCTCTCGCACCTGGCCCATCAGGAAGCTGGCCATGCATCGCCGCCAGGCGACCTGTGCCGTCGTTGCAATTCGATGAAATGCCGGGAGAGGGGCAAAGTGAGCTGCCCCGGTTATCGAAATTGAAGTAGCCCAGCGGGGCGTTGGTCTGGATGTAATTCTGCTGGTGCAGCCGGCCCTCGAACTCCGAACTTCAGTTCATGAGGACCGTGGATCTTGCTCAGCAAGACACCGCCAGCTGCCGGTGTCCTGCCTTGCTTGTAGTTGCCATACGGGTCGTTCCCGCGTTGGGAAAGCCCGCGGACACATAATCGCTAATGAACATCGCGGGAACCCCGTTGAAGCCATTCGCTTTCAGATAAGACGGGAAGCCCGAGGGCACCAAGCGGATCGGCGCCCAGGCTCGAGTTGTAGGCGGAATGAGCATGGCGCCGCGCGTGAACCCAACGTTGTGGTCAGCAGCAATGTGGGACTGAAACGTGTAAGTATCGTTGAGCGTGAAGACGTGCGCTGTGCTTTTGTTCGCTCCGCTGCCACAGGGATCGATGAAGGTCTTGAAGCAATTGAAGGAGCCGCTGGAACTCCATTGTTGGGAGTATCTTCCACTCAACAGGTTTTTGTCGCTGAAGCGGTGATCGATCTTCACATCGAACTGGTTATTGGAATTGGGTGTCGCGCCCGAAGCAATCCAGTTGCTGTAAATGCCTTGCCCCTGGTTGTTGGCGTCGTGGGAACAGATTCAACATGTTCTGCGCCACAGGGTCAATCAGATTGCCGGCGACGCCCGGGCGTGGGTTGGAGACTCGCGGGCAGATTAGGACTGCCCGGGCTGATGTACAGATCAATGCGGTTGTTCGGAATGGGAGTGCTGCGAACTGGGCCCGCCATCGGTGTTGCTGTACGTGCCGGAGTAAGGATCCCAAAGCTGGCCAGAATTCATCGCGTTGCCGGAGCCGTCCGTGCATAGGCCGGCGAAAAAACGCCGCCCGCGACGTGCAGACCTCGCCAAAATCGCCGGTACGCATGGCATCGCTGGGCACGCCGGCGGAGTGGGTGCTCATGTCGCTGGAGCGCACACCCTCGTAGTCGAAGAAAAAGAAAGTCTTGTTCTTGACGATGGGTCCCCCAATGGTGGCGCCGAAGTCGTGCCGGTGAACCGGAGGAATGGGAACGACAGGTGTGGCGCGATCGTTGAACCAGTCATTGGCGTCGGTGATGGTGTTGCGGATGAAGTCGTAGAGCGCTGCCATGAAAAGTATTGGTGCCAGAACGGGTGACCATATTGACCACCGAGGCGCCGGAAAAACCGTATTCCGCGCTGAAGTTCGATCTGCTGAACCTTGAATTCCTCCACCGCCTCCGGAGATGGGACATAGGCGGCTTCGGTGATGCCGCCATTGGGTTCAAAGTTCGTGGCGGAGGCGCCATCCATCAGAATGTCGGCGCTGGCCCCGCGGCTGCCGTTGGAAACGAAGTTGGTTCCACCGCAGTTGTGGCACTGGTCGTCCATATCGGTGACGCCCGGCGCGAGAAACGTCAACTCAGTTACATCGCGGCCAACCAACGGGAGATCGTTGATGAGCCTGCGGTCGACGACCTGGCCGGTCACCGCATCTTCGGTGGCGATGCTCTGTGCCTGGGCCTGCACTTCCACGGTTTGGGCGGCGCCGGCTACTTTCAAAGTCAGATCGGCGCTTGGATTCTCACTGACGTTCAATCGGATGTGAGTGCGTACGGTCTTTTGAAAACCCTGGGCCTCGGCCGTGACCGAGTATGTTCCCGGCGGAATCGAAGCGAACAGGTAGCGACCGGCGGCGTCGGAGGTGGCCGAGAAGTGATATCCCTTTTGCTCGTCGAGAAGTGTGACCTTGGCGCCCTGGACGATGGCGCCCGAGGTGTCGGTCAGGGTCCCGCTCACGGTTCCGAAGTAGCCTTGGCCGAAAAGTACGGTGGGGAACAGGAGTGCGATGGCGAGCAGTGAAGAGAGAGTCACGATCTGCTGGCGACTGCGGCGAAAGACTGAAACTGATGTGCGCATGCGGCCCCCTTGAAATGGAACATTACCCACGGTAGTTTTTGACCCAGACGGGTATTAAAACGTATGAATAGTCCTCTTTTGCGATATCTGCTGTCAAGAAAAAGTACGCAGCCGGAAGGGCCGGAAAAGTAATGTGACCGCGGGACGAATTACCGGGCGTCGGCTACGCAACGGAATCCGATAGCTGCGGAACGGTCCATGCTGGGGGACATCAGCAGAAACTTACCATGCTGATTCAGCTTATAAGCCTGAGGAAAGTACCAGATAGACCCCTGCGGCTGATAGTAGCTGCCGCCGCGAACAACGGCGGCGCGGGTGTGCTCATCGGTGAATTCTTCAGTCCATTGCCAGACATTGCCGATCATGTCCATCACGCCAAACGGGCCGGTTCCGCGTGGATGAGCGTCTACGGGATCAGGGCCACGCATGCTTCTGGATTTATCGGGAAGTGGAACCGCGGTGGGATCCCAATCGTTGCCCCAGGGATAGAGGCGCCGGTCGTTACCTTGCGCCGCATACTGCCACTCCCACTCGTGAGGCAGGCGCTTTCCGGCCCAGGCTGCATAGGCGCGGGCGTCTTCGAGGGAAACCCAGGTCACGGGCCTGTTCTCCCATCCGGCGGGAACGTTTCCGCCCTTCCAATCGCGAAGAAAATTCAGGTCGTCTTTCGGATGGTAGTGGGTGGCGTCGATGAACTTCTTGAATTCCGCGTTGGTCACGGGATATTTGTCGAGATAGAACTCATCGATGTGGATTGAGTGCTGGTGAAAGCGCCTGGGCGAATTTTCCCAGGGATACCGCACATCGACTCCGATATCGTCTGAGCCTTCGATCTCGATGCCAGAAACTTCAAACAAAAAATCGGTTGCGGGAATCTTCACCATGCCGCGAGGCGCAGTTGTGGCGGGAGCGGTGGGCGGGATGGGAACGATCTGCTGCGGCAGGACCTGCCAAACGTGCGAGTAGCTGGCCAGCGGAGTGCTGGTTAACTGCTTCATTTTTGATAAAAGAGTCTGGAATGGAGCTGGAGGCTCGGAGTTGGTTGCGAAGATGGCGCCGTAACCATGGGCTTCGATGAGGAAATTGAGCACCGAGCGGCCGGGGCCGCGGGGCTGGGGTTTGAGTTCTGTGCCGTGATAGATGTCGAAATAGCGCATGCCACGATCATGGCCTTCGCTTGGCGGGACTTCGAGCTGGTCGCCGTCCACATCATATTCATTTCGGTTGACGATGGTCCAGAGAGCCTGCTCCGCGCGCGGCCAGCGGCTGGCGAAGACGCCGTAGCGCAGGGTGGGAGCCATTGGCTCCCAGGCTGGACTCACCAGGAAGGGGACGAAAGCGCGTTCTATGGTCGCGACCCGGCGCATGGCTTCGGCGTCGCGCGGAGTGATTCCGTTCCAGATGCCCCAGATGTTTTCCCAGCTTTCCCATCCCACTCCATTGAAGAAGGCGAATTGCAGATCGTTGGTCTTGTCGCGATTCCAGCGATCGGAAATGTTCACCATGTGGCGGGGCTCGAGCCATTTGTATTTATCAACCAGCGGACTAAAGGGAAACTGATATTGGCCCCATGTCATCAGGTTCCAAGCGAGCGCCTCGTCGGATGGACTGCCTTCCGGTTCGAAGACGAGTGGGTGCCCGGTTTTGTCGGCGGCGAGCGAGAAAGCCAGAGGCACGCCATCTTGCGTGTCGCCGTTGATGCCATCGGCGCCGATTTCAGCCATGAGGCGGGCAATTTCATCGGGCCACGAATGATCGGGTTGCCGCGTGCCCTGATCCCACATCATCATGGGGAACAGCACGCGCACGTTGCGGCGATGGAAGTCGGCAATCATTCGTTGGACGCCGGCGACGCCGCCGGGCATGCTGCGAATCAGGTCGTGCTGATTGCGATCGTCGATGCCCATGTTGGGGTAGGTCGGCCAGATCAAGACGGCGTCGATGCCGCCATAACGTTTCTCGAGATCGTCAAGGTAACGGTCCACTCTGTACCTGCCGGCAACCGGATCGTAAAAATAACGATCCTGGACCATCATCTGGGGCTGCATGAAACTGGATTGCGTCCACTGCAACGCCGGCAGGTCATAACGAGAACCGTCATAACCCACGCGGATGCGGCGTTCCTTGCGCCAATGGTCGATGTCGGCCAGCCAGGATTCATGGTCGGCCAGGGTGCAGGGCTTTGAGGCGGCGTCCCAAAGATCTTTTGCCGCGAGGCAGTCGGGCGCGGGGATCTGTTGATCGTTCGGTGAGAAGTGCGAGTCCTGAGCGATCGAAGCGAGGGCGGTGAGCGAGATCAAGACGCCAAACCAGATCCGAAATTTCACGGCTGCTCCTGAATTCGTTTGCGGAGAATGTTTACACAAGCGTCGCAACCAGAACCGTTGGTAGTGTATACACGTGGGGGAAGTGATGAAACCAATGTGCCAGAGAATGAGTCGTTGTTCAGCCGGTCGAGCGCTCGCCAGTTTCGTGCTGCTGCTGGGAAGCGGAACTGGTTTTGCGCAACTTACACCCACGCCAGTGGCTCCCGCTCCCATCACTCCGGTTTTGCCCGCGGTGGCGGTGAAGTGGGATAAGAAAACACCAAACCATGCGACTCCTACTTTGCAAGCTGTGGTGAATCCCATGCTGCGCCGGGGGGCGCCGATCCATGATGCTGCGATGGCAGCGTTGCGCGGGCTCGGTGCTGATTACATCCGGTACGCGTTCTGGTTTCCGTATCCCCAGCTGGTGGTGGGCGAGTTGCGACCTCCCACCGAGAGCCAGACCTTCTGGGATTTTCAGTATATGGATCCGATCGTGGAAGACTTTCTGACGGCGAGCGAAGGGCATCCCGTGGTGTGGAGCTTCAGCACGGCTCCGGAGTGGCTTTACACGACGGCGCAGCCGGTGGTCTATCCGGAGGATCCGAATCAGGTCTTCTGGAATTATTCGCAGGGCTCGGAAGTGAAAGATGTGAAGGCGCTGGCCGATTACTATGCGCGACTGGCGGCCTGGTACACGCAGGGCGGCTTCACCGACGAATTGGGAAAATTTCACGCCTCCGGCCACCACTACGACATGCGCTATTGGGAAGTGTTCAACGAGATTGACTGGGAGCATGAATCGACGCCTGAGCAATACGTGGAACGCTACGACGCGATCGTCGAGGCGGTGCGCAAGGTCGCGCCGCAGATGAAGTTTGTTGGACCGGCATTGTCGGACGCGCCGCGCGGGGCTCGCATGTTCGAGTATTTTCTCGACCCGAAGAATCACCAGCCCGGCATACCGCTCGACTACATTTCATTCCACGTGTACGCCGCGCCCGGGGCGGACCAGAGCCCGGAACATTGGCCGTTCACTTTTTTTGATAAGGCGAACGAGTTTCTGGGAGTGACTCGCTACATTGTGCGCTTGCGAAATCGACTGTCTCCGGCGACCAGGATCATGGTCAACGAAGCGGGCTCAATCCTGCCGGGCGACATGGTGCAAGGCGAGCCAAATCATGTGGAGAAGCCGATTCCGGCGGCATACTGGAATCTGAGCGGAGCGATGTACGCGTATCTGTACGTGGAACTGGCCAAGATGGGCGTGGATACGGTGGGCGAATCGCAACTGGTGGGCTACCCGACGCAGTTTCCCAGCGTGAGCATGGTGGATTGGACCAACGGCAAGCCGAATGCGCGATTCACCATTTTGCAATTGCTCAAGAACAATATGGGCCCGGGAGACGAGTTTGCCGAGACAGAAGTGCTGGCTAATGCGACGCCGGTGGACGCGGACGCGATTGACGCCCAGGCTTATGTTCGAGGGCAGACAAAGAAGATGTTGCTGATCAACCAGAGAAATCGCGAGATTGTGGTGACTCTGCCGAAAGAATGTGTGGGAGCCACGATGCAGTGGATTGGAGGCTCTTCGCCGGAGCTTATGAGTCACGACGTCGGAACTGTGGAACTTCGGCTGCCGCCGCTCTCGGTGTCGGTGTTGACGCTGAAAGATTAGGCCGGGATGGTTGTTCTCTAGTCGGCTGCGGCTTCGAGCGCGGAGCGGCTAAGGGAGGGACGCTGCAGGAATGCGGCGCGCTCCATTTCGAAGGCTTCCAGATTTGCGCCTAAGTCGTGCTGATTCCAGCCGAGCACGGCGCCAATTCGCAACGCCGCTTCGCGGCTGCAGGATTCGGACCAGCATGCGCCCAGCGCCACGGGAACACGGCGCAGCAGCGCATCGCCTAGAGTGACGGCGTACTCGTTGCGGTAGGCCTCGACCACTTCGGAGACAATGTGGGAAGTGTGGGGGCAGATGGGAGCGCGGAGTTCGGCGCTCACCAGGGCCATGCGGGCGATATCCATGGCGCGCTGGCCGTGCCACTCCATCATGCCACGGGCGGTTTCTTCGCTCACCGATCCAGCGCGCGCGATCTCGATGACTTCCTGGTCGAGCATGGGATCGAGCGCCGTCCCCGGCCCGACAGCTACTGATTTGGGTTCGGGCACGCTGAGGCCGATCTTGCGGGCGCATTCGCGGGCCAGCGAGGCGGCGGTGGTCAGCTTGCCCCCGATCACCGAGATCAGTCGCGTCGCGCCGTCGGATGTGTGGTCATGCAGGAAATGACGGCGCGTGATCTTCGATGGTTTATTTCCGGGGGAGTTTGGCAGAGGACGCACTCCGGCAAATGCGTATTTGATGTCGTGCGCCGAGAGCTTTGCTTTGGGGAAGAGGTGCGTCACGGTACGCAGCAGGTATTCGATTTCTTCCGCGGACGCCTTGGTTCTTCCGGGATCACTGGAGTCGGGAACTTCGGTCGTGCCCACAAGCATCTGCTCGTTCCAGGGCAAGATGAAGACAGGACGCCCGTCGGCCGCCTCAGTATAGAGCGCTGTGCTGGGAGCACCAGAGAACCGCGGGAGAACGATATGCGATCCGCGCACACCACCGAGCATCGGCTTGGAGGTACGCACCGACGAGCGCTGGCAAATGCGGTCGGCCCAGGGACCGGCACAGTTTACGATCCACCCCGCATCCACGCGTTCGTCTTTTCCACTATTGCGATCGCGCAGGAGCACGCCCTGTGCCCGGCCGTGGGTTACGTTTACGGCGAGCACTTCGCAATGGTTGCGGACGACGGCACCGGCCGAGACGGCTTCGGTCAGCCACTCTGCCACCAGCCGCTCGGGAAACTCGCACTGCGCGTCCTCGTAATTGAGGATGTTCCATTGATGGCCGGAGTCGAGCGCGCGCTCCACACGCTTTAACTCCATCTCGCCTGGGGCGCCGGATTTCTTGCCCGAAAAACGCTCGTAGAGCCAAAGCCCGGCGCGCACTTTCATGGCGCTGCGCTGGCTTTGCTCATTCAGCAGAAAAAGAAAGTGGACGGGATGTACCAGGTTCGATCGTTCGCGCAGCAGCCGGTCGCGCTCGCGCACCGATTCGCGCACTAGATCCAACTCGCCATGTTCCAGGTAACGCAGGCCGCCGTGAATGATGCGCGTGGAGCGACTGGTGACGCCGGAGGCAAAGTCGTTTTGCTCGATCAGCAGGGTGCGCTTGCCGGCGCGGGCGCACTCACGCGCAACGGCTACTCCGTTGATGCCGCCGCCGATGACCACGACGTGGAAGTGCTGACCTTCCAAAGGTGATCGAGGTTTTACTGCTAAAGTCATGTATTTACACTAGATATGCTGACATGGGGCGCATTGCCGGTCACTTGCTTTCGAAGCCTTACACGTCGCCTTCCTTTCATTGTGCGCCTTGCCGTGAGCGAAGATGAAGGTGACCTTAGACATATCTGAGGCGTGGCCCAATTCCAACCACTGACCATGTCAAGTGGTGCCTGAAGTAACCGGGCGGTTGATTTCGAAAGAGCGTGGGACCATCGTCCGGATTTTGGACGCCGCGTGTTCTTGCATGAGACGCAGTCAAACCAGCGCGAGGTTGCTGCTGTGCATCCCGCCAATTGAATGTTTCCTCCACGGTCATTTACATTGGTTGCCGGAATGGCTACCACAGGAGAACGATTCGAACGCGCGGTCAGCATTATGGAGCGGCTGCGCGCGCCCGGCGGTTGCCCCTGGGACCGCGAACAAACTTTCGATTCCATCAAGCCCTACACCCTGGAAGAGACCTACGAAGTTCTGGAAGCGATTGACAACCGGGACTGGCCGGAACTGGCCGGCGAACTCGGCGATTTGCTCCTGCAGGTGCTCTTCTATGCGGAGATGGCCAACGAGCAGGGATCGTTTTCAATTGATGATGTGCTTGACCGGCTTTCGGCCAAGCTCATCAATCGCCATCCGCACGTGTTCGGCGACGTGAAGGCCGATACTTCCGCCGAGGTGAAGCGTAACTGGGAAGCGCTGAAGGTGGAAGAGCGACGGAAGCGGGGCGACGATGCCAGCGCAGCGAAGACGAGACCCCACTCGATTCTCGCGGGAGTATCATCCGCGATGCCGTCGCTGCTGGAGGCGCACAAACTGAGCTCGCGCGCCGCTCAGGCGGGGTTCGACTGGCCGAATGTGGAAGGCTTGTTCGATAAACTGCGCGAAGAGACAGATGAACTGCGCGAGCAGCTGAAAGAATTTCCCGCGCCGGGACCGAGTCCTCAGGGGCGTGGCGTCGCCGGGTCGGGGCGGACTCCGGTCCCCGGGCCGCTGCAAGCCCGGCTCGAAGAGGAAGTTGGCGATCTTTTCTTTGTGCTGGTCAACATCGCGCGCTATCTTTCGCTCGATTCCGAATCCGCGCTGCGCAAAACCAACCGCAAGTTCAAGCGCCGGTTTCAGTGGATGGAGGCCCGGCTTCAGGAGTCGGGCCGGACGGCCGATCAGGCTTCCATGGACGAACTGGAATCTCTGTGGCAACAGGCTAAGGCTCACGAAAGACAGGCCGAGGAGAAGCGGGCGTGAACGCCGAGTCCGTGGAACTCCGCCGCTGTCACAGTATCGAAGACTTTCGGGCCTGCGTCGCACTGCAGAAAGAAGTATGGAATTTTACCGACGCAGAACTAGTGCCTCTGCGGATGTTCGTAGTGGCTGACAAGGTTGGAGGCCAGGTGATGGGCGCCTTCACTGGCCGCGACATGGTGGGCTTCGCTCTTTCTGTGCCGGGCACGCGGTCGGGGCACATTTACCTGCATTCGCACATGCTCGCCGTCCGCAAGGACCATCGCAACGGCGGCCTTGGACGACGCCTGAAACTGCTGCAGCGCGAAGACGCGCTGGCCCGCGGCATCGAGCTGATCGAGTGGACGTTCGATCCTCTCGAAATCAAGAATGCCTATCTGAACGTCGAGAAGCTGGGCGCCATCGCGCGGCGGTATAACATCAACCAGTACGGCATCACGTCGTCGCCGCTGCAGGGCGGACTGCCCAGCGACCGGCTGATCGCCGAGTGGTGGCTGAAGTCCAAGCGGGTGGAAACACTTCTGGGATCCGGGAAGAATCCGCCGATCGTGGGCGATTCGAGCATTGTGGTTCCAGCGCAGATCTACGAGTGGAAAGCTGCGGCAGAGACCCGGGGCAAGGCACAGAAGGTGCAGGAGCGCAACCGGGAGCAGTTCTTGCGCGCGTTCGGCGGGGGACTCGCCGTGTTGGGCTACGAGCGCGATCCGGAAGGCAACGGAAAATTCCTGCTGGGGCATTGGGATGAGAAGTGGTCGTATGCGTCGGAGCTTTGATTTCACCACGGAGACACAGAGTCCCAGACGGGGTGAATGAACCGGCGGCAAGGCTCAACCATGAAAATTGAAGCCATTACACTGCGCGAAATTCAGATGCCGCTCGTCCATTTCTTCGAGACGAGCTTTGGCCGGACGTATACCCGCCGGATTCTGCTCGTCACGGTGCACAGCGAGGGCGTGGACGGATGGGGCGAAAGCGTCGTGGGCGAAGATCCTTTCTACAGCAGCGAGTGGATCGAGACGGCGTGGCCGACGATGACGAAGTACCTGATTCCGGCACTGTTGGGACAGCGCATCGAGTCGGGCCGCGAATGTCCGGCGCTTTTCAGCAAGGTGCGCGCCCACCGAATGGCAAAGGCTGGGCTGGAAAACGCTATTTGGGACGCGGAGGCGACGCAGAAAAAACTTCCCCTGTGGAAACTGCTGGGCGGGACGCGGCGCGAGATTCCCTGCGGCGTTTCGATTGGCATCCAGGATTCGGTCGAGCAGTTGCTGGAGAAGATCCAGACCGAACTCGCCGCGGGCTACCGTCGAATCAAGATCAAGGTGAAGCCGGGTTGGGATGTGAATGTGCTGGAACGGATCCGTTCCCGTTGGGCCGACATCACGCTGAGCTGCGACGCCAATTCCGCCTACACGCTCGACCAGGTCGAGCATCTGCGCAAGTTCGACCAGTTCAACCTGCTGATGATCGAGCAGCCGCTGTGGAATGACGACATCTACTATCACGCTCGGCTGCAAAAGGAGCTGCGCACATCCATTTGCCTGGACGAATCGATTGTGAGCGTTCGCAGCGCGGCCTTCGCGGCCGAGACTGGAGCGTGCCGCATCATCAACGTCAAGGTGGGACGCGTCGGCGGATTCTCCGAAGCCCTGAAAATTCACGACCTCTGCCATGCCCACAGCATTCCAGTGTGGTGCGGCGGCATGCTCGAGACCGGCATTGGGCGTTCGCACAACATCGCTCTCTCCACACTGGAAAACTTCCGGCTGCCCGGCGACGTCTCCGCCTCGAAGCGTTACTGGAAAGAAGACATCATCGAGCCGGAGGTGGAAGTCTCTCCTGAGGGAATGATCGCCATCGGCGACCAGGTTGGCACAGGGTATCGAGTGAAGCCAGACTTGATTGAAAAGTTAACGGTGCGAAAAGAAACGCTGCGGGCATGACGCCTCGGCCTGAGCGTAATTCTCGAAAATGAGCAAAATTGAACAGCCCGGGGGCGCCTCGACACTTATTCTTTCTGCGTGCAAAAAGAGCTGACCTAGACGCGGCAGCCCGCCGCCGCGGAAGCAGGTGGAGTATGTCGGGAGCCCAGGCAAAGCGCCGGACGATTCTTCATTTTGGTACGGATCACGTGTTGCTCCTGCTGCGTGGGAAAAGGCTCAACCGGCGGGGATTTCACGTTCTGAATTCCAGCAACGGATTGGAGGCGATCGCACTGGCAACGCTGCAGCCGGTGGATGCCATAGTGCTGGATCTGCACCGCAACGATGCCGAGATTGCGCTGGTCGCCAAAGAATTAAAACGCTGCCGGCCGCACGTTCCAACGGTTGTGGTGACGGAGGGAACCGGGTATGCGGAAGGGGCACACTTTACGGCTGATGCGCTGGTGCCGCACCGGGACAACCTTGACCTGCTGGTGACGGCGCTCGAAACCGTACTCGCCGTGCCCCGCGCGTGACCGGGCTACCGAGTCCGTTGATCGCCCGCGTCCGGTTGCAGGCACTGCATCCAGAGGACAGCGTTACTGTGGAAGTTTGTTCGGCTCTGGAGCGTCGGGCGCGTGGACGTTGTGCGCGAGCTTGTCCTGTTCGGTCTTCAAGATCTCCACGCCTTGCGCAAAGCGCAGATTGTCGGGCATGCGGCGGAAGTCGCTGAACACTTCATCCGATACCATGCTGAGGCTCTTGAACAGAAGGATTCTGCCCTTGATGTCGAGGCTCATCCGGGTGATGTCCCAAGTGCCATCGCCAACGTCGGCCTGCTGCACGAGGAAGTGTCCGCCTTTATCGAGGTGGCCGATGATGCCCCAGCCGAATGAGACATCTCGGAAGAGCGTGCCGTCGATTCTGGCGAGGCGGCGGGCATCCACATCAATCAGGAGATATCCCTGCATGCCGGCGAGGGCCTGCTCCACGCGCGACGGCGGCGAGTAAGAAGGGTTGGGAGAGAACTTCAGGCGGACGAGCCGGCCTCCGGCCTTTCCCAGTCCGGTCGCGCCGTTGTCTGTTCCGGCATACTCGTAGCGGAAAGCGTCAGGCAGCGCCTTCACGATCTGCAGGGTGCGGTCGGCGTCTTCCTTTTCCCGCGCGCGCTTTTTGCGGAGCTGCTCGGGACTGCCCATGAGCCAGTTGAGATGGTTGATCTCTCCCTGTTGCTGCTGGGGAGTGAGGGGCCGGTCGTTGATGGCGACCAGCATCGCTGCGATCGCATCGTTGGTTTCCACGTAAAGGCGCGTCTGCGAACCCTTGGGAGTCTGGCGGCGCGAGTGAAAGCTGTGTTTGACGGTGGAGTCGTTGGCGGCAGCAACTTCGTTCTTCACCGCCAGGCGCACAAGCTCGCCGGGAGGCAGCTCGGTTGCAGTGGCCGTCTGTGCCGCGGCTGCCGGCATAGCACCAACGAAAGCCACGACGCTGCAGAACGCCAACAGACGTGTTCTCAGCCGTATATGCTCAGCGCGATGCATCCAAAGATTAGTGTAGCAATCTGAGCGCAATTTTCTTCGTAACCTTAGAGTGCATTGCGGCTAAGGCTGTTGCCTGAGTGGGTCAAAGTTGCCGACTATCCAAGGGCGCGTCGCTTGCCGCTGCTGACCCACTTCGGTATAGTCGATGCAAGTGACGCGGCCGTCCGGTACCTGCCTTTCCAAGATCTCAGGTGGTGCAGCATTCCGCTTAACTTAAGGAGAAAACCATGAGTGCTCCGTTGTCGGCAGATTTGGCGCAGATTGGCAAATCCGTGGTCATCAAGGGCGAATTATCGGGAAGCGAAGACCTCTACGTTGATGGCCAGGTCGAGGGCAGCATCGCGCTCAAGGGCAACAGCTTGACCGTTGGGCCGAATGGCTCAGTGAAGGCGACGGTAGAAGCCAAGGGAGTGGTCGTGCAGGGCAAGCTGGAGGGCAATGTGCAGGCGAGCGACCGGGTAGAACTGCGCAAGTCGGCGGTGGTTACAGGCGACATTGCGACGCAGCGGATTTCGATTGAAGAAGGCGCGTACTTGAAGGGTAAGGTCGACATCCAGGGCAAGGCGGACAAGGCAGCAGGAAAGTAACTCCTGCTTTCGGTTTCCGCAGGTTAGAGTGATGGCATCAGTCACGCAGAATTTCATGAAGCTCTTTCGCGGCTCATCGGGCGAGGCAGAGGCGGCAGCACCCCAAGCCGCGCAAAAACTGACTCGCCGTTCCAGTGGTCTCGGCGAACTTGCCCGCATGTGGGACGCCGATAGCCCGCTGTGCGTGCTCGATCTCGGTTCCACCTCGCCGTCGAACATCCGCTTCTTCACCGAACGCAGCCACAAAATCTATAGCGAAGACTTGCTGGTAGCTTCGACCGATCCGAGCCTGATCACGAAAGACGAGCAGGGGGCCGTGGTCCTCGACAGCCGCCAGTTTCTGGCCGACAACCTGGTTTATCCTGCGGCGCATTTCGACGTAGTGTTCTGCTGGAACCTTCCCGACTATCTGGACGAGAGCCTGGTGCGTCCGGTGATGGGGCGGCTGTGGTCGGTGCTGAAACCGGGAGGGATGCTGCTAGCGTTTTTCCACACGAAAGACGCGGGGCCGGACTCTCCCTGCTACCGGTTTCACATCGTCGGAAAAGACACGCTGGAGATGCAGCGCATCGTACTAAAGCGGGAAGCCCGCCGCGGACCGACTGGAGCCATCCATACGGCGATCAGCGATGGCTTCCGGCTGCAGCGAGTGTTCAACAACCGGCACATCGAAACGCTGTTCCGCGATTTCGCCTCGATCAAATTCTTTCTTGCCCGCGACAATGTGAGAGAAGTGCTGGTCGTGCGGTGAACTCAGAAAACTGCTGATTCATGATTTCTCGATGGTGGATTGGAACTGCTTTTTTCTCTCTTCCATCTGCAATCAATCACCGCCGCTCTTCCAAATGATCACTCCCATACGAAAGAGGTAATGCCGCGAAATCTCGATCTTGGCGGCAGGGCCGACGCCGGGAGAGAGGAGTTCGCGAATTTCTTCGGGAACATAGGCTCTCCTAACCGACGCAACTCCATCCACGCGTGACACGTAGCTTCGCATCAGGGGAAAACCTGCATATACCAGAGCGAGGTGCAGGGGATGACGAACCAGGTCGTTGATCAGGACGGCGCAACGGCTCACGCGCAGCGCCTCGCTAGCGAAGCGTGATAGTCCCGTCGGCTCAAGGTGATGCGCGAACAGGCTGCAACTGACCAGATCGAAGCTCGAGTCCGGGAAGGGAAGCGCGAGAGCATCGGCAACCACCGAACGATTTCCGGGCAGCAGGTGCGAGTGGTCGCGATCAAGCAGCACAGCATGGAGTGTGATCCCCTTGCGAGCAAGTTGCTGTGCCGCGGCCTTCGGAACTTCGCCGAATCCGGCTGCGACCTCCAGCATCGAGAAATGCTTCTTTCCCGTTGCCGTGGCGACGCGCTCGATCAGCTGGCGCGTGGTCGAGACTCCTCCGAACCAGCGGTTGATGCGCGACAGATCCCGCAGGGATTTTTCCACTTCGTGCGGAGGGCACTGATCGGAGTCGAGAAGTTCCTGGGTGACAACTCGTCGCATGTGTGTGATCAGTTTCGTGTCAGGGCAGGCCCTCAGGCGCGCCGAAGAGGAACCGAGAAAACATCGCGGCTTCCGCACCTTGGCTGGAGAGTGCGATTCTACCGGTGCTGTTTCAGGCAAAGTATCTGCAATGCTGCCCGGACGAATGCGTCCGGGGCTACACGATTTTGCGCGTGGGTCACACTTCGGCCAGCTCTTCTTCCAGCAGTTGCTTGTTATACAGGTCGCTGTAGTAGCCGTTCAAGGCGAGCAATTCGTCGTGTGTGCCGAGTTCGACGATGTGGCCGCCGTGCAGCACGGCGATGCGGTCTGCGTTACGCACGGTGGAGACGCGGTGAGAAATGAAGATGGTGGTTCGGCCCCGCATTACGTCGCGCAGGTGGTTCAGGATTTTGTCTTCGGTATGCGTGTCGACGCTGGAGAGCGCATCGTCGAGAATCAGAATCTTCGGATTGCGAATCAGGGCGCGGGCAATCGCGGTCCGCTGTTTCTGACCTCCGGAGAGCGTGATGCCGCGCTCGCCCACCAGCGTGCCGTAGCCTTCGGGAAAGGCCTCGATGTCGGTGGCAATGTTGGCTGCCTCGGCGGCGGCGTGAATTTCCTGGTCGGTAGCGGAGTCTACACCCAGCGCAATGTTCTCGCGGATGCGGTCGCTGAACAGAAACGTTTCTTGCGGCACGAAGCCGATGTTTTTGCGCAACGAGGCGACGGAATAGTCACGAACGGGACGGCCGTCGATCAAGACTGCTCCAGGAGCCGCGTCGTAGATGCGAGGAATCAGGCTGACCAGGGTGGTTTTGCCGGATCCGGTCGGCCCTACGATCGCCAGGCTGCTGCCCGCCGGGATCCGCAGGTTCAGATCGTGGAGAACCGGCTTTCCGTCATAACTGAAGTTGAGACCGCGGAACTCGACCTCGCCCTGAATCTCGCGGTCTTGCGCTTGCGGGGAATCGCGGATCTCGGGCGTCTCGAGCATGATTTCGTTGATGCGCACCAGCGACGCGGTGCCGCGCTGGAAAATGTTGATGACCCATCCGAGGGCAATGATGGGCCAGGTGAGTTGCATCATAAAAAAAGTGAACGAAGTGAAGCCGCCAATGTCCATGCGATGGTTGAGCACTTCGCGGCCGCCCATCCAGACCACCAGCACCATGGCGATGCCAAGCATGAGTTCGAGAGTGGGCCAGAGCATGCCCATGAGGCGGACCAGGCGCAAGCTGCGGCGGATATACTCTTGATTTTCTTTTTCGAAGGCCGCGATCTCGGCTTCCTCCTGCACGTAGGCACGGATGAGGCGCGCGCCGGAAAAGTTCTCCTGGGCGCGGGCAGAAATGTCGGAGAACATGGCCTGAATTCTCTCGAAGCGATCGTGAATGCGCCGGCCGAAATACTGGATCAGGACGCTTGCGACCGGCAGGGGCAGGAACGTGTAGAAGGTGAGCCGGGGGCTGATCGAAATCATGAAGGCCAGGGCGCCGGCGGTGTAGACGATCGTATTCGCCGAATACATGATGGCGGGCCCGAGCAGCATGCGGACGGCGTTCAGGTCGTTGGTAGCGCGCGCCATAATGTCGCCCGTGCGATGGCGCTGGTAGTAGGAATAGGAGAGGCTTTCGAGGCGCGCAAAAAGGTCGTTCCGCAGATCGAATTCGACATCGCGCGAGACGCCGATGACGATCCAGCGCGTCAGGAATTGAAAGATTCCCTTGGTGACGGCGATGGCGAGCAACACTGCGGCATAGAGGAACAGCTTGTGGCGGGTGACTTCGTGGCTGAGATCTTTGGCGGCGCGGCCGATGATCAGCGGGAAGAGGATCCAGATTCCGTTGGTGAGGAGAACGCAGATTGTGCCTTCGACGTAGCCCCAGCGGTAGCGTTTGAGGTAGGGCAGGAGTGGGCGCAAACTCTTCGGCAGCATGCAGGTTTAATAGATGAAATTCTAGCAGGCGGGGTGCAGGTTTTCGGGTGGCTCTTCCGAGAGGCCAACGATTCGTCCACTGCCTGCCGCCAATCCTATCCTTCCGGAAGTCCGATTACTACGGACTGTGTTTCCGGATTAGCCGAGCAGCCGATGGGCGATGCTTATCCAGAACGCTGATCGGTGCAGCAAGACTTGCGCGGCCGCCGTCTGCGCGGCGATGAGCAACGGAATAGCAATCAGGTAAACAGTGTGAATGCGGCGGCTGACGGCGAGGTCGCGCAACACGCCGAGGAGGATGAGCCCGTCAATGCCACTGTAGAAGTGCAGAGGGGCATGCATCATCGGCATCCTGCCAAACGACGCTCCGGTAAGTGCGCAGGTCGCGATGAGCATCAGGCGGCGATGGCGGTCTGGATTTGTTCTCCATAGAATTGCCAATCCAAAACAGATCGCAAATGCGGCCATATCGGACAAAGGGACGATCAGGAAGGCATCTCTGTTTGCTCGATGCAACTGGCTGGTATCAAACCGTGCCATGACCACTGCCACCCAAGGCCCGATCACGACCATGGACGTACCGAGTGCCGCCCCCGCCCAGCCGAGAGTTCGGTGGAGTTTCACTCTACGGATTCGCACCAGCACCGACTGTGTGATGTAAAAAGCTACCCAACAGGAGAAGAGGACGGCATGCACCCACAGCAGAAGCGGGCGCCGGGGGGTGCCATGAATGAGTCTGTTTTCAATAGTGTGGCTGAATCCATAAACAACGACTGTCGCGATTAGCAGCGACATACCTAAGTAGAAATACTTTTCTATCAGTCGCAGCGATATGGAAGGCTGCGAAACGGAAGAAACGGCGACAGTCTCAGAACTGGCCATGCGCTACCTCGTTGTGAACCGAAGTCCTCTGCTGGGACTGACAGTTCACGGATGGTAGCAGGGCCGCAAAATGCGCAGCAAGCTATCGGTTATTTCAGGCGAGGGTTGGTGGGGCGGGTCGAATCTCGCGATTGAGGTTGCGGGGCTGGATCGAGTTGCGCTTTCCAGGCCAGCAAGTCGCGACCAAAGGCCGCCACGCTGACCAGGGCCACGACGAGCGTCAAAGCCGCGAAGAACAGCCATCCCGCGTCAAACAGAACCGAGTCACTCAAGGTCATGAGTGTTTCTCCGTGAGCGGCGCGAGGGAGCCCAGGAGCAAGGCTCGCCCTCGCGCGCTCAACTGAACTCTCTCAAGGGAAAGAGTTCAACCCCCTCAAGACTATTCCGACGGCGGAGCCGGGGTCGCTTTCTGCAAGCGCTGCTGCATGCGTGCCTCGTGGCTGGCCTGCATCTCCTTCAGCTTGGACTGCTGGTCCGCGGTCAGCACCTGGAACAGCTCGTTATGAAGGCGCGTCTTGGCCACCGTGAGTTCAACCTCGTTCTGAGCCTTCTGGCCAGCCAGAGCGCGAACCTTGGCTTCGTCGAAGGAGCCTTCCGAATACTGGCGAAGCTGCAGTTCGATCTGGTGAGACTGCTGGAACAGCGGCTTCATGGCCGGGCGTTCCTTCTGCATGATGGTTTTCATCTGCGCCTTCTGGTCGTCGGTCAGGTTCAAAGACTTGGCGAAGAAACCCATCCTGTGAAACTCCATGCCGTATCCATGGCCGTGGGCATGCATGGGCGGGGCCGGAGCCGCATCGGGTGTGGTCTGCGCACCGGCGAGGGCTGAGCCGAGCGCCAGGGCCAGAGCTGCGATCAGGAAGCGAAAACGAATCGGTTTCATAGACAACTCCTATGTCCTCCCGGCGGTCCGGGGGTATGCGTAGATGATAAGAACACGGCAGCCGCAGAAAAAGCGGTAAAGAGTCGGTCAAGCCGAGTAAAGTTTTGTCAAAGGGACCGATTCGGGCAATGGTCAGGGGCGCGGTAGTGGTGTCAAACGTGCGGAACAGACGGCCCGCGGCCGCCGGCCGGACGGCGCCGGGGGCAGGTCCTCGTGACAATTCTTTACTGCGAACTGCTTTCTCTATGGTGCACAATTAGAGGCGATGGAACGAATTTTAGTGATTGACGACGACGTCGAGCTCTGCCACCTGGTTGGAGAGTACTTGCAGGCGGAGGGATTCACGATCGAATGTGTGCACGACGGCGAAAGCGGCCTGAAAAAAGCGATGGCGGGCGAGTATTTGCTGGCGGTGCTCGACGTGATGCTGCCGGGCATCAACGGATTCGAAGTCCTGCGGCGGATCCGGGCCACGTCGCGTCTGCCGGTGCTGCTGCTGACGGCACGGGGAGAAGACGTGGACCGGATCGTCGGGCTGGAGATCGGCGCGGATGATTATCTGCCGAAGCCGTTCAATCCGCGGGAACTGGTGGCGCGGATACGAGCGGTGCTCCGGCGTACTCGCGCCGATGGCAGCGGATCGGCGCCGGCCCCCGACATGGTGAAGGTGGGCGAGGTGGAACTCGATCCCGCGACTCGAACCGTGCGGCTTGAGGGCAAGCTGGTGGATCTGACATCGGTCGAATTTAATTTGCTGGAAGTTTTGTTACGCGAAGCGGGGCGCGTGGTTCCGCGCGAACGGCTGGTGAATGCGGTGCTCAGCCGCAAGTTCTCTCCGTTTGACCGCAGCATTGACATGCACGTCAGCAAGGTGCGAAAAAAGCTGGGCGATACGGAAAGCGATGAGCACATCAAGACGGTGCGTGGAGTAGGCTATATTTTTGCGCGTCCGCGCGAGAAGGCAAAGGCTAATTAGACCTGAAGATTAAGGTTCACACATGAAGAGTCTGTTTCTTCGAATCTTTTTGTCGTTCTGGGTGGCGCTGGCGTTGTTTGTGGTGTTGGCCATTCTGGTGACGCTAGCGTTGAGGCCGCGAAGTTCGACCTGGGAAGCGCTTCGGGCCGCGGTCCTGACCGATGGGGTCAGCGCTTACGAAGAAGGAGGGGGCCAGCAACTCCGGGAGTACATGGAGAACCTGGAAAAGACGCAAAACGTGCGGGCGTATCTTTTCGACGAGCACGGGGTGGAGATTTCAGGCCGGGCGGCTCCCGATTGGGCGATCCGGGTGGCGGCAGGTGGTCCGCGAGTGCCTCGGGACGGATTCATTTTCCCGGCGCCGCCCGTGCAGCGGGACTCGCGGGCTTCTTACGACAGCAAGCACCGCTATACGGTTGTGCTGGGGTTGCCGCCGGGGCGGAGAGTGTTCGGTTTCTTCGGGCCGCGCGGTATGCCGGTCCCGGGACTGATCATCGCCATCATCTCTTCCGGGTTGGTCTGCTATCTCCTTTCCTGGTATTTGACCAAACCGATCGTGCGGTTGCGCGCGGCGACCCGGCAGTTGGCCGCGGGCGATCTTGCGGCCCGCATAGGAGCTCCGGCCGGCCAGAGGCGCGACGAGGTGGCCGGGTTGATGCGGGACTTCGACGCGATGGCGGAGCGCATCGAGACGTTGATGAAGGCGCAGTCGCGCCTGCTGAACGATATTTCCCACGAATTGCGATCGCCCCTGGCGCGTTTGAGCGTAGCGTTGGGACTGGCACGGCAGCGTTCCGGAGTGGAGAGTGCCGACATGCTCGACCGCATCGAGATGGAAGCCAGCCGGCTGAACGAACTGATTGGCAGGATTTTGACGCTGGCCCGGCTGGAGGATGGCGAGCAGCGCGTGCCTCAGACTCCGGTGCCGCTGGGCGAGGTGGTGGCCAATGTCGCCGAGGATGCGGAATTTGAAGCGCAGGAGCGACACTGCCACGTGCATACGGTAATTCCAGAGGGCGACTGGGGAGTGTGCGGGAACGATTCTCTGCTGCATAGCGCCGTGGAAAACGTAGTACGCAACGCCATCCGTTACACGCAGGAGGGAACGTCGGTCGAGATCGAACTGGCGAGTGTGGAAGGCGCCAAGGGGCCGGAGGCCGTCCTCAACGTGAGCGACTCGGGATCCGGTGTTCCGCCGGATGCACTGGAAAAGCTCTTTCTGCCGTTTTACCGGCTGGATGATGCCAGGGGCCGATTGACCGGCGGGGTGGGATTAGGCTTGGCGATTACGGAGCGCGCCGTGCGTTTTCATGGCGGGAAAGTCTCGGCGTTCAATCGCCCTGGCGGCGGGCTGCGGGTGGAAATTCGGTTGCCGTTGATTTCAGGTGGGCAGGGAAGCAAGCTGACGGCGGAACCGGTGCCATCGGGCCAGGAATCGTAGGGCTGCAGGTTCCTCTCCTCGGTCGGAATGACAAGGCATCGTGGAATCGAAGGGCCTCTTGGTGTGACAATGCCTGCCGGTTGGGGACAGTCGCCTGACGGCATTTCCAATCCTCTCGTATACTGTTGAAGGTTGCGGAGCGGGGCAACTCTTGGGCGTCGGAAAGGTTCCAATCAGTTTTGGTGGTTTGCTCTTCCCTGGCAATCCTGATACATAAATGGGTTGAGAATTTCCTGCGTTTTCCAGATTGCTAAGACCCGTCCGACGGTGCGCCGGGCGTGTGCACGCGTAACCCTCACATAAACATGGAGATGAACGAGAGAATGTCGAAAAGATTCGCGTGGGTGCTCGGGGCGGTGGTGCTGGTGGCGATTGGGTTTCTGCTGGCTTGCGGAAGTGACTATAACCGCTCCTACGATGGCTTGGTGCTGATCGGAAGTCAGGGCTCGGCACTCATGGAGACGTTTGGGTTTAGCCTGGCCAGCGGAACCATTTCGGAGATTCTGAACCCGCCGTCAACCACCTCCACCTTGACGTGCGTGTTAAACGGTCAGCCTTCGTCGATTGTGATCGACCCCGCTGGGGCGTACGCGTACACGATCATCAACCACGTGTCCATTTGCCCGGGAAGTACGAACGGCATTGCGTCGTTCCGGATCAATTCTGATGGGACCCTTAAAGCCACCTCAACCAGCGTGGTTCCGTTTAATCAGGGAACCATCACGATTCCTGGGGCAAACCCACCGACCGAGACCGTGCCCGTTGTTCCTTACACGATGGTGATGGATGTTGCCGGGAAATTTCTGTTTGTTGCAGATCGCACGACGACCGACAGCAGCGGCCACTATATTCCCGGTTCAGTCTCCGCGTTTGCCATCAGCAATGGAACGGTGACGGAAGTGGCGGGCTCGCCGTTCTACCCAACGGTTCCGGCGATCAACACCATCCAGCAGAGCTTCGACATCATCGCGGTTGCGCCGACCCCCACACTATTTCCCCCCGTCGGCGTGAGCGGATCGCAGAACTCCCCATGTTCGACTCCAGGAAACCCGCCTCCGACAAACCAGTACCTCTACGCGGTGGACTCGCTGGGCGATCAGGTTTTCGAATTCCAGGTGAATACGTCCACGGGAGTATTGGGCTATCCCGCGGCCGCGACTGCACCGCTGGTTTTTGCAGCTGGCCAGCTTCCCGCAGGCGTTACCGTGGATCCCTGCAACCGATTCGTCTATGTCAGCGACCAGCAGCAGAACAAGATCAGTGCGTACACGATTTGCAATGGCTCGCCGACGCAAGCGTCAACCTGCGCGGCGACCGACGGACGCCTGACGGAGATCGCGGGTTCGCCATTCTCCAATGCCGGCCAAGCGAACACGCCCGGACCCATTATCGTGGATCCATTCGGCAGGTTTGTTTATGCCCTGGGGTATTCGGGCGGAATCTCGACGTTTAAGATCAGCCCAATCTCGGGCGCACTGCAGGCGTCTACTGTAGTTACGGCCACTGGCATCAACCCGACGGCGATCGCCATCCGTGCCGACGATAACTGGCTGTTCGTAGCGAACTACGGCAATGCCACGTTGTCGCAATACACGGTCACACCCTCCACGGGCGTTTTGACGCCCCTGCCGGCGACGGTGACGGACAACTTGCCGTGGGGAATCGCAGTGAAGTAGCCGGGGGCTTCCTACGTCGGCACTTTCAGAATTAAATACCCACCTAACAGGATGAAGATCAGATCGGGTGACCAGGCGGCCATGGCTGGAGGCAGCTGGCTGAGGTCTCCCATGGCCTCGAAGAGTCGCGAAACCACGGTATAAAAAACGGCAATCAAGACGGCGACGGCGACTCCGGTGATCGCTCCTTTTTTCCCTGTCGAAAGGGAGAAGGGAATGGCCAGAACGGCCATGATTAGCGTGATCAGGGGATAAGACAGCTTCTTGTGGAGCTGCACGCGAAGCCGGACTACATCGAAGCCGCCCTGCTGCAGATCGCGGATATAGCGGCGCAACTCCTCGTAATTCATCTCGGTATACTGCTTCACTTCCTTCTTGAAATACGAGGGCGTCTCGGGAAGAAAGGGGAACGTCGCGACCTCGAAGGGGTGGAAGTTGGCGATGGCAGCTCCGTTCAGAGTGCGGTCCGATCCCTGTTCGTAAACCCAGCGGTTCAGATTCTCGGCCCAGTGGGCGCGGTCGGCATGAATGCGGCGGGTGATGGCGAAGTTTGCGCGATCGATCTGAAAGACGGTGACGTTGGCGAACTGGTCGCGGTCCGTATCGAAGAATTGGTAGTAGTAAATATCGTTGTGCTGGCCAAAGATCCATTTGCGGTCGGGACGCAGATAGGTTTGCGCAGGCTTGCCTTTGATCTGGTTGTGGAGGGCTTCCTGCCGCTTGTTGGTGTGGGGCAAGTAGAACTGGTCAGCGAAGAATAGAGCCACTGCGATTACTGCGGCAGCGACGATGACAGGCGTGACAATGCGGTAAATGCTGGTTCCGGTGGCCTTGATGGCCGTGATTTCGTTCGAGCGCTGCATCATGCCGAAGGTCACCAGGACCGCGAGCAACATGACCAGAGGAGATACGTTATAGAGCAGATATGGCGTCACGTTGAGCACATACGCGGCGACGACAGTTGGCGGAACCTGGTTGCGGAGAATGTCTCCGAGCAACTCAAACAGGGTGAAGACGATCACGAGCACGAGGAACGAGGAGAGAATCAGACCCAGATAAACAAAGAAATCGCGGAGCACGTAGTCGTCGAGCAAGGTTGGAAAAGTGGCGCTGAAGACGCGGCGGCGAGTGGAGGCGCGCTCGAAGGCATTCTCACGACGGCCCCGGCCGGCTGCCGGGGGCGAACCGGATGGGTCTTGCTTCCACGCGGCTCGGAATGAGGTCAGCTCAAAGGGGCGCTTCTCTGCCCGGAAGAGCAAGAACAAAGCCAGGGCCAGGAATACGAGATCGGCCAGCCATGCTCCGAACCACGGCGAGACTCTGCCTTGCCGGGCCAGGGAAACTCCCACAAGCGAAATGACGTAGTACACGAAGACCAGCAGAATGGTGAGAACGAATCCGCCTGACTTCCCGCTTTTCTTCGACGACAGGCCCAGAGGAATGCCGACGAGCGCGAGCACCAGGCAAGCGGTCGGCAGCGCAAGGCGTTTATGAAAAGCGATGAGATACCAACGAGAGGAAACAGGATCGGAGTGCGTGGCCTTGTCCCAGAGAGTGTGGGTATCCATCACTTCGGCGGGAAGAGCCTCGTCGGGCTTGCTCTCGGTGGACGGCAGGTCAATGGGAATGTCGGTTTGCTGGAACGTAGAAATCTGGTAGCGACTGGCGTCTTTGGGATCGGTTTCGTGGGCCGAACCATCGATCAGGTGGAGGTGCAGCCGGTCCTGGCCTTCGCTGATGACGATGCCCTCTTTGGCCAGCGTGATCTTGGGGTCGGTGGCGTCGGTAATGTCGGCCATGAAGACGCCCTTCCACACGGCGGCACCTTGAGCGCTCTTCACGTCTTGCACGTAGAGGACAATCTTGGGAAATCCCTCGTAGAAGACGCGCGGCTGGATTTCGAAGGAAACCTGCGAACCCTTGAGGCGGTCTTCGAGGTGGCCGAGTGCAGCCTGGGCCCGCGGGGCGATGTAGAGGCCATTGACGATGGCCATGAGCCAGGCGGCGAGCACGAAAATGGAAAGCGCGCGCAGGAAACTCCAAATGCCCATGCCGCCGGCGCGCATCGCGGTGATTTCGCTATCGGCGGCAAGGCGACTGAGGCCGATCAGGATCCCGACCAACACGCTCATGGGCAAGGTGTAGGTGAGCGCGAGCGGAACGGTGAAGAAGAAAATTTCCGCGACGCTGGGCAGAGGGGCGCTGGCGCGGACGACGAGTTCGAGAATGGTTCCGAGGTCGCGGGTGAACAGGACAAAAGTAAAGATCGCCACGCCAATCAGGGCGTGCGCCGTCACTTCGCGTAAGATGTAGCGGGTCAGAATCCGCATGAGAGACGCGCTGAAACCGAGAATAGCACGAAGGCGCCGGAGTCACCCATGATCGCGGCACGACTGCGAGGGGGACAGCATTGATGAGCGCGGAACAGAATCTGGGGCAGACGGAGTCGCGGGTCGATACTTGGGCGCTGGTGGGGATCGCGGCTGCGGTGGCGCTCGTCCATGTGCTGACGAATGGTCGCTACGGGCTGCATCGCGATGAACTGCAGGTGTTAAGCGACGCCCGGCATCTGGACTGGGGGTTCGTGCCCTATCCGCCATTCACGCCGTTTGTGGAGCGCATCAGCCTGTCGTTGTTCGGGCTGTCCCTGGTGGGGCTGCGGATGTTCTCTGTCATGGCGCAGGCAGTGGCCGTCTTGGTCACGGGCCTGATGGCCTACGAACTGGGCGGGGGGCGGTTCGCCCAAGTGACCGCGGCTCTCGCGATTGCACTGTCGGGCCTGCCTCTGTTTGAGGGGACGGAGTTTCAATACACGACGTTCGATTATTTGTGGTGGACGCTGATTGCCTACTTCGTGATTCGCCTGTTGAAGACGGAGAATCCGCGGTGGTGGATGGGGATCGGCGCGACTATTGGCGTCGGGTTTCTGACGAAGTACACGATGGGGTTCTACCTCGCTGGAATTCTAGGTGGATTGGTGCTGACCCGCGCGCGGCGTAATCTGCTCAGCGGATGGTTCTGGGGCGGCATGGCTCTTGGGTTTGTGATTTGCCTGCCGAATCTGGTGTGGCAGATGCAGCATGGATTTATCTCGCTGCACTTTCTGCAGCATATTCATGCGCGCGATGTGCGCCAGGGGCGGGCGGATGGATTCCTGATCCGGCAGTTCTGGGTCTGCACAAACACGGTTTCGGCTCCGCTGTGGATCGGCGGATTACTGGGATATTTCTGGGACCGCCGCTACCGCATGCTGGGTTGGATGTATGTGATCCCGCTGGTGCTGTTCATGGTGGGAAAGGGGCGCGGATATTACCTGGGCGGGGTGTACCCGATGTTGATGGCGATGGGCGCGGTTCAGGGCGAACGCTGGCTCGCCTCGCTGTCGAAAGTGCCGCGGCGGGTGGTACAGACTGCTTTTTTCGCGGGACTCGCGGGGTATGGGCTGCTTTTTTCTGCGATCCTTCTGCCGCTGGCTTCAGGGGGACGGCTTAAGCAGTTTGCATTGAAGAATAACGGTGATCTGCGGGAAGAAATTGGTTGGGACGATCTGGTGAAGTCCGTTGCGGATATTCGTGATTCTCTGCCCGCGGAGCAGCGAGCGAGCGTAGGGGTGATCGTGGGGAACTACGGCGAGGCGGGAGCGATCGAGATTCTGGGTCCGGCCTACAACCTTCCACTTCCGATCAGTCGGACGAACTCGGCGTGGCTGCGCGGATATCCGGAGCCGCCGCCGGCAACGCTGATTGTGGTGGGATGGTCGGAGGACGAAATGGCGGCATTTTCCGCGTGCCGGTTGGCGGGGCACAACGGGAATGCTTTAGGAGTAAAGAACGAGGAGAGCGAGGACCATCCGGATATTTACGTTTGCGGCCCGCCGAAAAAGCCTTGGCCGCGGTTTTGGGGGGAACATCAGGCGTTCGGGTAGGGCGCCCAGAAAGACCTCGCTACGTGTTCGCACAGGACGGCGGGGCTTCGCCATGCCGGACGGGCGAGGCGCCCGTCGCCACGCGAGTCGGTTAGACGGCTTTGAAAAACAGCGCGGCCAGCGGAGGCAAGGTCAGTTGCAGCGAGAAGGGCCGGCCGTGCGTTGGGATTTCTTCGGCGGGAACGCCGCCCATGTTGCCGATGCCGCTGCCGGCGTATTCGCGGGCATCGCTGTTCAGGATTTCGCGCCAGTATCCGCCGTGGGGAACGCCGACGCGATATCCCGTGCGGGGCACCGGCGTGAAGTTGCAGACGACCAGCACGGTGTCTGCCGGCGATTCGCTCTTGCGCAGCAGCGAGATCGTACTGGCGGCGTTGTCGTTGCAGTCCACCCACTCAAAACCCGCAGGATCGTTGTCGAAGACGTGCAGAGCAGGTTCGGTGCGATAACAACGGTTCAGTTGTTCCATCCAAGCCTGCATGCCGCGGTGAACCTGGTATTGCAAGACATCCCAGTCGAGACTTGAGTCGTGGGCCCATTCGCGAACCTGGCCGAACTCGCCTCCCATGAACAGCAGTTTCTTGCCGGGCTGGGCGTACATGTAGGCAAACAGAAGGCGGAGGTTGGCGAAGCGCTGCCATTCGTCGCCGGGCATTTTGCCGATCAGCGATCCCTTGCCGTGCACGACTTCATCGTGCGAAAGCGGCAGCACAAAATTCTCGTGGAACGAATACAGCATGCGGAACGTCAGCATGTTGTGGTGGTACTTGCGATGGATGGGGTCCTGCTGAAAATACTTGAGGGTGTCGTGCATCCATCCCATGTCCCACTTCATGCCGAAGCCGAGGCCGCCGACATAGACGGGCTTTGAGACCATGGGCCAGGAAGTCGATTCTTCGGCCGTGGTCTGAATCGCGGGATGCTCTTTGTAGGCTTCCTGATTGAAGCGGCGCAGGAATTCGATGGCGTCGAGATTTTCGCGGCCACCGAACTTGTTCGGAATCCACTCGCCCTGCTTGCGAGAGTAATCGAGATACAGCATGGAGGCGACCGCGTCCACGCGCAGCCCGTCAATGTGGTACTTGTCGAGCCAGAACTCGGCGCTCGACATCAGGAAGCTGCGCACTTCGGGGCGGCCGTAGTTGAAGATGTGCGTCTTCCAGTCGGGATGGAATCCCTGGCGGGAATCGGCGTGCTCGTAGAGATGCGTGCCATCGAAGTAAGCCAGGCCGTGCGCGTCAGAAGGGAAGTGGGACGGCACCCAGTCGAGAATGACGCCGATGCCGTGCTGGTGCAGATAATCCACGAGGTACATGAAATCCTGGGGCGTGCCGTAGCGCGACGTAGGCGCGAAGTAGCCGGTGGTCTGGTATCCCCAGGAACCGTAGAACGGATGCTCCATCACGGGGAGAAACTCGACGTGGGTGAAACCCATTTGGCCGACGTACTGGGCAAGGCGCGGCGCGGTTTCGCGGTAGGTGAGCGGACGGTTGTGCTCTTCGGGAATGCGCATCCAGGAGCCGAGATGGACTTCGTAGATCGACTGCGGTGCGCGCAGAGAATTGCGCGCGGCGCGCTTGTGCATCCAGTTGTCGTCGTTCCACTGGTAATCGAGGTCCCACGACTACCGAGGCGGTGCGGGGAGGCTTTTCATGCAGCAGGCCAAGCGGGTCGGCTTTGTCTACGCGGTATCCGTGGCGCTGCGATTCGATGTGGTACTTGTAAAGAGCGCCGCGGGTTACACCCGGAATAAAGCCTTCCCAGATGCCTGAGGAGGCGCGAGGGCTGAGGCGATGCGTCTTCGCGTCCCACCCATTGAAGCTTCCGACGACTGAGACCGACCGCGCATTTGGCGCCCAAACGCTGAAGATAGCTCCGGCCACGCCGTTGTGCGTAACGAGGTGGGCTCCCATCTTTTCGTACAAGCGGTAATTGCTGCCCTCGTTGAAGAGGTAGAGATCCTGGTCGGTGAGGAGTTGTGGGACGGCGAGAGTGGTTTCAGGGCTCATGAGGTGAGCTTTGCTCGAGCCTTTAGTGTACCGGAAAAGGTCAGGCGGGCGTGGGAACACACCGTGGAGAGAAATCCTTACATGCTAGACTGACCAGTTCAGCCATGCCTGCCTTGCGCGTCATTCTGCTTTGGCACCAGCACCAGCCGTTTTATAAGGATCTGGTTACGGGCGAATATCGTCTGCCCTGGACCCGCCTGCATGCGCTCAAAGACTATTACGGCATGGTCAAACTGCTGGACGAGTTTCCGAACGTCCATCAGAACTTCAACCTGGTACCGTCGCTGATGGTGCAGATTCAGGACTATGCCGATGGGACGGCGCAGGATCCATTTCTGCGGGTGGCGGCCAAGCCGGCGAAAGACCTGACTGTGGAGGAGCGGCGCTTCGCCCTACAGTACCTCTTTCAGGCGAATCCGCAGAACGTGATTGGGCGCTACCCCCGCTATCGCGAATTGTGGGAGCGGTTTCGCGAACACGGAGACCATCCCGAACGCGCGGAACGATATTTTCACCCACAGGATTTCACCGACCTGCAGGTTCTGTCGCAGATTGCGTGGTTCGACGAATTCTTTCTCGAAGAGAAAGAAGTGGCGGCGCTGGTTGTAAAAGGACACAGCTATTCGCTCGACGATCAGAAGTTTGTAATTGCGCGGGAAAGGGAGTTGATCGGCCGGGTGCTGCCGGCGCACGCAGCCGCCGCCAAGAAAGGTTCGATTGAGCTGTCGGCTACGCCTTTCTATCATCCGATTCTGCCGCTGGTGTGCGACACGAGCGTGGGAGCGATATCTTCGCCGGGATTGCCGCTGCCGCAGAATCGGTTCCGGCATCCGGAAGACGCGCGCGAGCAACTCACGCGCGGGCTGGATCTGCATGAGAAGGTATTCGGCATTCGTCCCAAGGGCGTGTGGCCGTCGGAAGGAAGCGTGTCGGAGGAAGTGCTGGCGATCGCGCACAGCGTGGGCATACAGTGGATGGCCACCGACGAAGGCGTGCTCGGGCGGAGCAAGGGCGTATTTTTCGCGCGCGATGGCGGAGGGCGATTGCCCTCGCCGCTGGGAGAACAACTTTACAACATACATCGCTACGAGAACGGCTCGACGGCGATGCACCTGGTGTTTCGCGATCATACAATCTCCGATCTAATCGGGTTCGTGTACTCCGGCATGCCTCCGGCGAACGCGGCGCAGCATTTAATCGGAAACATAAAAGAGGCGGCGAAGCCCGTGCTGGCCAAAGGCCGCGACGCCGTGGTCTCGATCATTCTGGACGGCGAAAATGCGTGGGAGTATTATCCGCAATCCGGGCGCGAGTTTTTGCGGCGGTTCTATGAAGGACTGCAACGCGAGCCGGGCGTGGAAGCCGTGACGATTTCCGAAGCGATTGCGCGGCACAAGGACTTCGGCAAGATGACTTCACTCGTTCCCGGGTCGTGGATCAACGCGAACTTCAACGTCTGGATCGGAGCTCCGGAAGACAATCGGGCATGGGATTATCTGCACCACGCGCGCCAGTTTTACGCGCAGAATGCGGCGAGCGCCGGCGAGGTGCAGCGCAAGCTGGCCTTCGACGAAATCTTGATTGCCGAGGGCAGTGATTGGAACTGGTGGTACGGGCCGGAACATCACTCGGCCAACGACCGCGATTTTGACGAACTCTACCGGAAACATCTTTCGAACGTGTATCAGGCGCTGGGCGCGGTCCCACCGGATTACCTGGCACAGCCGATTACGGGGGCGGAGGTGCGACCGTCATTCGTGCCGCAGACGGCTTACATTCATCCGCGTGTAGCGGGAGATAAAGTCCGGTACTTCGAATGGATGGGGGCGGCGATTTACACGGCGGACCATCGCGCGGGCTCGATGCACGGCAAACAGTTTTTGTTGGACTCGGTGTATGCGGGAATCGACGCGACGTGCGTGTACGGACGGCTGGACTTCACGGGCAAGCTTCCGGAGGAAGACTTTGAAATCGTGGTGAATCTGGAATCGTGGGCGACGGGTGAACCGCGGCCCCGGCGGGCGCTACGCATCGAGGCTTCGGCGCACGAGCGCAAGCTCAGAGAATGGAAGATCGAAAACGGAGGCGTGGAGCGGGTGTTGGCGTCAGCCGCGCAACCGGGGGAACACACGAAGGTCGCGCTGCTACGCAACTTCGAATTCAAGCTGCCGCTGGCCTGGCTGCTGGCGACTCCCAGTGTGGCAACCATCCAACGGAGTGCCGACAGCAAAGTCGTGACCAGCGTTGCGGCTACCAGCAAGCTGCGCCTGCGCTTCAGCCTGTGGCAGAACCGTCTTCCCGTGGACTCGTTGCCCCTGGAAGGGTGGATTGAGCTGCAGGTAGTGAGCGAAGGGGATTTGCTGTTCGGGGCGTAGCGGTGCCACGTTTTTTCCGCCTTGGCACTCGTGATTGGAGGATAATTAAAGGGATATTTTAGATGGAGGGTCGTCATGCGGACACATTCTGTTCTTGCGATCTTATTCTTGGCTTCTAGCGTTGCGCTTTTCGGACAGGGCGCAAAAGGGGGCGGGGGCACGAGTTCTGGTGCGAGTCCAACCGCGAGCACCACAAACCCAAACGACTTGGGTAAGAAAGCGGACTGGCAACATCTTCAGGGGCGCACCGGGGATTATCTGACCGGAAAAGTGGCGGTGAAAGACGGCGGCCCGAAGGATGTCGCGCTTCTCTGGGATCCGATCTCGATAGCAGTCACTTGCAATGGTCAGATTAAATACACCACCACGGCGGACGCCAAAGGTGGATTCACAATTGCTCCTCCCCCGCCCGCGCCGGGCACCGTACAGATCAAGACCGACTCGCATCCGGTGCTGGCGGCTGAATTCACGGGTTGCACGGTTGCGGCGAACCTGCCGGGTTTTGATTCGACGACTTTGAAGATCATGAACCGCGACATCATGGACGATCCTGATATCGGAACCATCGAACTCAAAGCGGAAGCGAACCAAGGGGCCGCACTGGCTGCCAATAGCGCAGCGGTTCCGAAGGACGCGATGAAAGCGTTCGAGAAAGCGCGGGCCGAGTGGCTCGACAATAAGCCGGATCGCGCGCAGAAAGACCTCGAGAAAGCGGTGCAAGTCTCTCCGCAGTTCGCGGAAGCGTGGTATCAGCTCGGCAAGCTGCAGGAAGGGGCGAATCAACCGGGCGCTTACGATTCATATTCGAAGGCTGTGGCTGCGGACCCGCAATTCGCCCGGGCTTACGATCATCTGGCTGGGTTGGCCGCCGTGGGTGCCAAGTGGAAGGAACTGGTGGAGTACAGCGACCGCGCGTTGGAGTTGAATCCGCGCGGCACGCCACAGACTTTTTATTACAGCGCGCTGGGAAACTACAACCTGGGGAAGAAGGATGTGGCCGAGGCCAATGCCATGAAGGCGCTCTCCATGGATCCGCTGCACACGCAGCCGAACATCGAGCAACTGATTGCTGTAATTCTGGCCAACAAGGGCGACTATGCCGGAGCTCTTCAGCATCTGCGCAGTTGCCTGGCGTACTTGCCGAGCGGGAAAAATGCGGACATCGTGAAGCAGCAAATCGCCCAGCTCGAAAAGGTCACCCCGGCCTCACGCTAGGCCGGAGCAGCGACTACTGTCCCGATCCGGCGGTCGCGGTGGTTGTGGTCATGGTGAGGGGGCGGTTCAGTTCGAGTGTGAGTTGAGTGCCGGCCGGCAAGGTCGCGGAACGGTGTTTGGCGAGCCAGTGCACAGTGGTGGAAGTTGCGCCCACGGCGCCGCCGATCAGAACTCCAGGGCCACCGCCGATCAGGCCGCCGACTAACATGCCGCCGGCAGCGCCCCCGCCGACTTCAAGCTGGTCGCGGCGGTCATGGCCCGTTCCTTTGAACTGGCCTTCCGAACTCACGTCGGTGCCCGGGATATTCGTGTCGGTCAGCGTGGCGTCAAGGAAGTAGCGCTCGCCAGTCGGCATGATCACGGCCTCGGGAAGAATACCCAGAGTCGGCTTGCCTTGGATGCGGCGCGGTTCACTCACCTTGGTGATGCGGCCTTCGACGGTTGCTCCCACGGGAATCAAGGTCTTGCCATTGAGGACGACGGGTTGCACGATCTTGCCTTGGAAGGGATCGCCGACTCGATTGCTGAAAGTCGCGAGCGTCGTGTCGAGCCGAACCATGAGCACAGTGCCTGCCGGTACCGGAGCGCTGGTTTGAGCCGCGAGCATGGCTGCCAGCAGCAGGACGCACGGTAGAACCATCCACTTTTTCATCGTAGCTCCTCAAATTGCCGCTCAGATTCCCGGACGTGTCTATCTCACGACTCTAGACCAGCGGCGGGACGGCGACAAGACGCGGGCAGACAGGGGAACCATGGGCGACAAGGGCGTCCTTACGGTGGCCAGATGGACAGTCCCGAGTGGGGAAAATGGGGCAAGGAACTGTGCGCGAGGTCACTTTATGCTCATCGTAATTCGATATAATCGTGGGTTTCGCGACAATAACTGATGAAATCAGAGGAAATGGATTCGCTATGTCAAATATTGCAGGCATTCATGCACGAGAAGTACTGGATTCACGCGGCAATCCTACAGTGGAAGCGGAAGTGTTTTTAGCGGATGGCTCGATGGGCCGAGCCATTGTTCCGAGCGGTGCGTCAACCGGCGAGCACGAGGCGGTCGAGTTGCGCGATGGCGATACGACCCGGTTCCTCGGGAAGGGCGTTCTCAAGGCCGTCGAGAATGTGAACGGCGAGATCGCCGAGGCTCTGGCGAACTGGGACGCGTTTGACCAGCGCGGACTCGATGCCAAGATGATCGAACTCGATGGCACAGAGAATAAAGGGCGGCTGGGAGCGAATGCCATCCTGGCGGTGTCGATGGCGGCGGCGCGCGCATCGGCGGTGACCCTTGATATTCCGCTGTACCTGTATTTGGGCGGAGCGGGCGCGAACACGCTGCCGACTCCGATGATGAACATCCTCAACGGCGGAGCGCATGCCGACAACAACGTGGATTTTCAGGAATTCATGGTGATGCCTGTAGGCGCGCCGTCCTTTTCTGAAGCGTTGCGCTGGGGCGTGGAAGTATTTCACACGCTGAAGGGCGTGCTGAAGAAGCGCGGCTACAACACCGCGGTCGGCGATGAGGGCGGATTCGCTCCGTCGGTGAAGTCAAACGTGGAAGCGATTGAAGTTGTGCTGGAGGCAATCTCGAAGGCCGGCTACAAGCCTGGGGAAGAGATTGCGATCGCGCTCGATCCGGCGGCCAGCGAATTTTTTCAGGACGGAAAGTACGTGTTCAAGAAGTCCGACAAATCAGCCAAGAGTTCCGACGAGATGGCGAAGTTCTGGGCGAAGTGGGTGAACGACTACCCCATCGTGTCGCTCGAAGACGGTCTGGCGGAGAACGATTGGGACGGATGGGCGAACCTGACAAAAGAACTGGGCGGGAAGATTCAGTTGGTGGGCGACGATATCTTTGTGACCAATATTCAGTTCCTGCAAGAGGGCATCGACAAAGGCGTCGCCAACTCGATCCTGGTGAAGGTCAACCAGATCGGAACGGTCAGCGAGACCCTGGATGCGATCGATCTGGCGCGGCGCAACGGATATACGTCGGTGATTTCGCATCGTTCGGGCGAGACCGAGGACACATTCATTGCCGACCTGGCCGTAGCCACGGGCGCAGGCCAGATCAAGACCGGCTCGGCCTCGCGCACGGACCGCATCGCGAAGTACAACCAACTGCTGCGGATCGAGGAAGAATTGGGCGGGACAGCGCGGTTCCTGGGGTTGAAGGCGCTGAACTACAAAGGCTGACGCACTTCAATTAGAGACGACCAAGGAGAACGAGATGAAGAAAGTGTTGTGTTCGCTCGGGCTATGTTTCCTGCTGGCGATGCCGGTCTTCAGCGTGGCGCAACAAACGAATAACTCCGACGTTCCCGACAAGGCGGACGTCGTGAAGTTTCTGGACCTGATGCACGCCCGTTCCCAAATGGCGCAGGTCCTGGATGCGATGTCGAAGCAGATGAAGGCTGGAGCCGAGCAGGGTTTCAAGGAAAAAGTTCCGGACGCTACACCCGAGCAACTGGCAAAGGTTGACAAGATATTCGACGAGCTTTTCGCATCGCTACCGATGGACGACATGGTCGACGCGATCGTTCCGATCTACCAGAAACATCTGACCAAGACTGATTTGGCGGCCGTCACGGCCTTCTATTCATCTCCGGCCGGCCAGAAAATCCTGAAGGAGATGCCCGCGATTATGGCGGAGGCGATGCAGGCGGGAGGAGCAATAGGGCAGAAAGCTTTAGCCGCTAAATCGCAAGAACTCGATCGGCAACTCGCCGACTTGGCAAAAGAGACGAAGAAACCGTAGGCAGGTTCGCGGTTTTCGTGTGCGGAAACTAAAATCCCATCTTGTCGTCGGCCGACGGACCGTAAGTAGCGGGTACGGGCTGTTCGGTCAGGCGCAAGTACACGCCAAGCTGCGCGCGGTGGTGGACCAGGTGGTTCAGGAACATTTGCCGATAAGCCAGGAATCGTTCACCCTCGAAGATTGTTTTGCCCTGAAAGCTCAGCTTCCAGTTTTCTTTCCAGGCGCTGTCGGGAGTGGACTGCAGAGCGGCGCGAGCCTTGGCCGCGCCTTCATCGAACGCCTGCACCAGTTGCGCGGAAGACTCAAACGGCACGGGCGCGATCTTTGACGTGGAGAAGTCCAGGCCGGGCGTGGTCAGCACACTGACACCGAAGCCGGCGAGTTGCGCCACATGAGGCGCGAGCTTTCCCATCGGCATGGACTTGGGATGGGGCGCAAATTCTTTCTTGTCGGCGGGAACCCGCTCCAGAGCGGTGCGCGTCTTCTTCATTTCTGCGTCGAACTCGATCAAGAGCAGGTCGCTCATCGGCATGGTGGTCTCCTTCTTTCGAGTATAACCGCGTTAGTTGATCGTAAGCCAAGCAACGGCAGGGACTTAAAGAATCCCATCCAAATCCGGGATTGGGGAATCTAAACCTGAATGCGAATCAAGCGCTTTATCGGCTTCATTGCCGTCGTCCAGTCCATCCTTTTTCTGGAGCATCTTCTGCTTTATGAGACCTGGACATTTTCTCTTGCGCAAACGGTCGCGGTCGCGATCTCGACGAAAGTGATCCTGAGCGTTCTTTCGGTGAGTTTCGTTGCCGCGTCGCTGCTAGCCTACCGCCACAACAATCTTGCAGTGAGAGGGTTATACCGGGTTGCGGCTGTTTGGCTGGGATTGCAGAACTTCCTGTTTCCGGCGATGCTTGGCTCCTGGATCATCTTTGGCGCTGCCCGCGTAGTTGGCCTGGGCGCGAATTTTCACACCATCGTCGAGTGGATGTTCGGAGCCGCGGGCGCGGTCGGACTCTACGCGCTCGTGAATGCAGGCTGGACCCGAATCACGCGCACTACGGTCCGGCTGGCGAATCTACCAGAGACCTGGCGGGGACGAACGGCGGCGCTCATCAGCGATATTCACCTGGGTCACGTGCGCAACGGAAGTTTCCTGCGTCGAATGGTTGCCAAGATCTTGAGGGAAGAACCCGACGCGATTTTTATCGCCGGCGATTTATATGACGGCACCGCGATCGACGCCAAGCGGGCGGCCGAGCCACTGAATCAGCTGACGGCGCCTCAGGGTGTGTACTTCGTAGCCGGAAATCACGAACAGTTCGGGGACGACAGCAAATATCTTCATGCCGTAGCCGCGGCCGGCGTTCGCGTGCTGAGCAACGAAAAAGTAGAAGTCGATGGCCTGCAGATCGTCGGGATCCCTTACAACCACGCCACCCGCGGCGAGCACCTTGCGTCGGCTCTGAAATCCGTCCGTCTCGACCGCGATCGCGCCAGCATCCTGTTGCTGCATGCTCCCGACCACCCGGAAGTCGCCGAGGCTGCCGGAGTGTCGCTCCAACTTTCTGGTCACACGCACCTCGGCCAGTTCGTCCCGTGGAGCTGGTTTGCTCGCAGGATCTACCGCCAGTTCGTCTACGGCTTAAGCCGGATCGGGAAGATGCAGGTTTTCACCTCAAGCGGAGCTGGAACCTGGGGACCGCCATTGCGGTTGGGATCGAATCCGGAGATTGTGATGCTTCAGTTCGAGTGAAGCTTTCTCGATTGTAATATTGGCGACGTTTGGCTCACGCGCTATTCCTGATAAGCGGAGATCCTTCGCTCCGCCTGAAAAACGGCTGCGCTCAGGATGACAACGTCTGAGCACGATCTCGTGATTCCACGCACTCACGCGCTTACCCCTGTCATAGTAAAGTAGATTGTGATCACGATTGAAGCCATCATAATCCCGATGTGTGCGCGAAGAAGATAGAGCTAATAGCTAACAGCCAGGAGCCAGAAGCTGACTTATGTCTCGTCCTAAACCGCTGATCCTTATCATTCTCGACGGCTGGGGTTACCGCGCCGAAACCAAAGCCAACGCCATCGCGCTCGCGCGCAAGCCCACCTATGACCGGCTGCTGCGCGAATATCCCAACACGCTGATCCATACCAGCGGGCCTTTTGTCGGGCTGCCCGAGGGGCAGATGGGCAACAGCGAGGTCGGGCATCTCAACATTGGCGCCGGACGCATCGTGCACATGGACATCACGCGCATTGACCTGATGATCCAGAACGGCGAACTGTTTCTCGCATCCCGGTGCTGCTGGATGCGATGAAGCATGCGCGCACTGGCGAGCGGCGGCTGCATCTGTTCGGACTAGTTTCCGACGGCGGCGTGCATTCGCAGCAGGCGCATCTGAACGCGCTGCTGAAAATGGCGAAGCAGAACGGCCTGGAACGCGTCTTCGTGCACGCTTTCATGGACGGCCGCGACACGCTGCCCACCAACGGCGCCGGATATCTCGAACAGCTGCAGCAGAAGATGCGCGAGTACAGCTGCGGCAAGATCGCCACCGTCAACGGGCGCTACTACGCGATGGACCGCGACCGGCGCTGGGAGCGCATCGCCAAGGCCTATAACGCGATGGTCTTTGCCGACGCCGAGGGCGGCAAGCAGGCCGATCCGGTGCAGGGAATGAAAGAGTCCTACAACAAGGGAGTCACTGACGAATTCGTGATTCCGTTTGTCTGCACCGACAACTGCGGCCAGGCGCTGGCCACGATTCGCGATGACGATTCCTGCATCTGCTTCAACTTTCGCGCCGACCGGGTTCGCCAGATTACGCGCGCGCTCACGCGCAACAGCGGGCTGAACGACAAAGGCGGAAGCGATCTTCCCGGCGCCGCCGATCTCGATGCCACCATTCCGCGCGACCGCGTGCCGAAAAATCTGCGCTATGTCTGCATGACGCAGTACGACAAGAATTTCAGCCTGCCGGTGGTGATTCCACCGGAGTCGATGGCGAACATTCTGGCCAACGTGATGGGCAACCAGAAGTTGCGCAATCTGCGTGTGGCCGAGACCGAAAAATATGCCCACGTAACCTATTTCTTCAACGGCGGAGTCGAGACAGCCGTTTCCTGGCGAAGACCGCGTGATGGTGCAGTCGCCCAAGGTCGCGACCTACGACCTGAAGCCGGAGATGAGTGCCGCAGGCATTGCCGATGCGGTGGTGAAGGCTACCGAAGACGGCACGTTTGACGTTGTGATTGTGAACTTTGCCAACGCCGACATGGTCGGGCACTCGGGCAAGCTCGAGCCCACCATTAAAGCGGTCGAGACCGTGGACGCCTGTCTCACTCGCATTGAGTCCGCAGTTCGCGCCAAAGGCGGAGCGATGCTGATCACCGCCGACCACGGCAACGCGGAGATGATGATTGATCCGGCTACCGGCGGCCCGCATACTGCGCACACGACGAACCCCGTGCCGTTCATCGTGGTCTCGGAAGACGCGCAAGCAATTCACGCTGAAGCCCAACGGATCGCTGCGCGACATCTCGCCAACGCTGCTGGGAATGCTCAGCCTGGACGAGCCGAAGAAATGACGGGGGCAGACCTGCGGGTTCCGCTGAAGGCGAAATAAAAAACCGCCGCGGATGCGGCGGCCTCAATCTCTTCGCGTTCGAAGTTCAGTTCTGCAGCAACGCCGGGGCCGTCGCCAATAATCCGGCGGCCAACTCCAGGTCGTGCAGGTCTTCGCGGCTGAAGTCTTGCGCGAATTTCGGGATCCAGGCCTTTGCGTGAAATCTGGATCACGCCTACTACCGCTGAATCCCGATCCATGATCGGAACCGACATCAACTTCTGAATGGGAGACGGCGCGGGCGGCTCGTCGGAGCTCTCGCCCTCCGGTTTGATGGTTTCAAAGATGCTGGCGTGCTTCACGCGCGCGAAGTTATTGAAAATCTCGGCCTTCTTGCTGAGCGCAGTGTGCGCGGCAACCGCCTTGCTCGACAGCGGGATCGCGCCCGACGTCCGCAAATATTCGGGAAACACAAAACGCAGGAGCCCGCCTTCCAGCCGCAGCAGGGCTACTTCGGTATATTGCACGCGAAAAATCTTGGCCAGGACCATGCACAGGTCCAGCGCCGTCACTCCCTGACCCAATACGGATCCCAGGGGGAGCAGATGTTCGGGAAGAACGACTTCCTCCATCATCCCGTGATCGATATTTTGCGTCATAGTCGCTCATCTCCGTTTTTTCGCGGAGGAACACCAACTCTATCGCACTTTGCGCGCCATAAGGTACTACCCAAAGTAACGGAGGTCGGTTCTGGCAAGTCCTTTATTTTCAGTGGGAAGCTAATCGAAAGGCGGTGTCTTGCACTGGATTCGGCCACTCGGAGGCAAGCCGCAAAGCATCAACCCGGTGACAGTTTTTGTCATATGCACCAGGAACGAAGCACGCGAGACCTGGACCTCGAGGCCTCAGGACTTTCCTTCGCGCCTCAAACTCATTACACTGCCAGCTATGAGCATTCCGACGCAGCCTAACGTGAAATTGGTACAATGCCGACAACTACCGCGAGAACTATGCCAACAGCGTGCAAATGCGCGTGAACATCTGGGACTTCTTCCTGGTCTTTGGCACGCTGCAACAACAGACCGAAACCCAGGTCGAGATCAAGAACATCCAGGGCATCTACCTTAGTCCGCAACAGGCCAAGGCGCTGCTCGGACTTCTGCAACAGAACGTGGCAGGCTACGAGGGCGCATTTGGCGAGATCAAACTCGACCCGCGCATGAGTGCGCAAGGACCCGTGCACTAAACAGGGAGAGTCGTTCGTAGAGACGCAGGAGGTCGTGTCTCTACGGATAAAATGTCTCTTCTCATGCCATCTTTGCCCGAGCGATCTTTGCCCAAGCGATCTTAGCCCATGCGATCTTTGCCTACGCGACCCAGCCCGCAGCCAGCCTTGGTGTTCGCCGTTATCTTTGTCGCGATCTTTCTGCTGCATGCGCCTTTGCTGCAGCTTCCTTATTTCTGGGACGAAGCGGGATACTATGTTCCCGCCGCCCGCGACCTGCTGCTCAGCGGAAGCCTGATTCCGCACACGACGATTTCGAATGCGCATCCGCCACTGGTGATGGCGTGGGTCGCGCTATGGTGGAAGTGCGTTGGCTTCGCACCACTCGTCACGCGGTCGGCCATGCTGGTGGCTGCCGCGTTCACGCTGTTGGGAGTGTTTCGCCTGGCCCAACGCGCGGCCAATACACAGGTCGCGATTGCCTCCACATTGTGTACGGCGCTATATCCGGTCTTCTTCGCTCAGAGTTCACTGGCCCATGTGGATCTGGCTGCTGCCGGGCTGATCTTCTGGGGCCTGAGCGCGTATCTCGAAGACCGGCCTGTCGCGGTGGCGATCTGGTTTTCACTCGCGGTCCTGGCGAAGGAAACGGCGATCCTGGCGCCGGCAGGTCTGGCAGCGTGGGAACTGCTTCGGTTCGTCGCGCCGAAAGGGAACGCGCTGCCGAGATTATGGATTGATTCGGATTCAGAATCAGAACTGAAACCTGCACGCCGCATTCTTCCTCTTGTGGTTCCGCTGTGTCCCCTGGTGTTGTGGTATGGCTATCACTACGCCCATACCGGGTACGTTTTCGGGAATCCGGAGTTCTTTCGCTACAACGTTGCCTCCACTCTCAACCCTGTCCGATTCCTTCTGGCGGTGCTGTTGCGACTGTGGCAGGTCTTCGGTTATCTGCATTTGTGGGTGCTGACGCTCGGAATGTTACTGGCGCTGCTTCTAGAGCCGGTGAAAGACGACGCCGAGAAAAAGGATCCTGGAGGGACGGGCGCCCTCGCCCGTTCAGTCGAGCGAGGCTCTACGGCCGCTGGCGGCTCGACTCGCGACGAGCGGGAACGAATTGCGATTCCTGTGCAGATGATTTTTCTAGTAGTAGTGAAGGTGTACGTGGTCGCCATGGCGCTGATCGGCGGCGCGGTGTTGGCCCGGTACATGCTGCCGGCGGTTCCACTAGTGATTATCGTTGCGGTTTCCACGTTGTGGAGGCGCTTGCGCTACTGGAGCGCAGCGGTTGCGGTGGTTGCCGTCGCATTCGTGGCTGCATGGTTCTGGAATCCTCCCTATGGATTCTCGCCGGAAGACAATCTCGCCTACCGTGACTATGTCGTGCTGCACCAGGAGGGAGAGCGTTTTCTTGAGGCCCGCTATCCCATGGCGCGCACGCTCACGGCGTGGCCCGCCTCGGACGAATTGAGCCGTCCCTGGCTCGGCTATGTAACGCGCCCGGTACAGGTCGTGCGAATCGAAGACTTCTCGCTCGAGGAAGTGCTCTCGGCTGCCGATTTCCGCGCAAACTTCGATGTGGCGCTCGTGTTCTCGACGAAGTACGAGCCTCCGCGTCCGCTACTCGATCGCTGGAGAACCTGGATTGATCTGAAGCGCCGCTTCTTCGGCTACCACCGCGACTTGCCCCCGGCGGCAACGGCGCAGATTCTCGGCGGCCACATCGTATTTTCCGAAGAGCGCAAAGGCCAGTGGGTCGCGGTCATCGAGGTAGAGCGCGAGCAGATGCAGAACGCGAAGGCCGATCGTGTGCGCTCTCCGGGCGAATGAGTCGCAACGAGGCGGCGTCACAAAAATAACCTTACTTCTGCATCAGATGGCAGGAGTGCGTCTTGATCACCATCCACACCTCTTTACCCGGTACGAGCTGCAGGGAATCGCGCGCGGCGAGCGTGAGGTGGACTTCCATCTCGACCCGACACTTCACGCGCGCGCTCACGATGACGTCGCGTTGCTCGAGTGAGGAAATGCGTCCCGGGATTACGTTGCGGGCGCTCAGTCCCGCTGGCGGCGACGTGGCCAGCAGGATGTCACCGGCGCGGATTCCCACCCGCATCGGCGAGCCCACTCCACCACGCACCAGCGGCGTTTCCAGCACCAAGGGCCCGCCTTCTCCCGCGACGCGGCAAATCATGGTGCCACGCGCGGGATGGACGGCCTCCACGACCGCGTCGAAAATGTTTTCGACGCCCACGAGTTGCGCGACCGTTTCCTGCCGCGGCGCCTCGATCACATCATGCGGCGTGCCCTGCGCGACGATTCGTCCCGCGTCGAGCACAATTACGCGCTCGCCCAGGGCGAACACTTCCTCCCGGCTGTGCGTGACATAAAGGATGGGAATGCGATGAGCGCGGTTCCAGGCGCGCAGGTCGTCGATGATCATCCTCTTGGTTGCTGCGTCGAGCGCCGCGAGCGGTTCGTCGAGAAGCAGCACCTGAGGATCAGTGACCAGAGTTCGTGCCAGTGCAGTGCGCTGGCTCTCGCCGCCGGAGATTTCGCGTGCCTTGCGCCGGGCCAGATGCGCGATCCGGAATGCCTCAAGAATGCTGGAACATCGGGCCGCGCGTTCCGCATGCGTCAGGTGCGCGAGGCCGTACTGAACGTTCTGTTCAACGGTCAGGTGCGGGAACAGGGCCAGATTCTGAAATACATATCCGATGCGGCGCTTCGCGACCGGAAGATTCGTTCGCTGTTCCGCATCGAACAGAACGCGCCCGGCGACAGCAATCCGCCCCGAGTCCGGCTTTGCCAGGCCCGCGACGCAATCGAGCAGCGTAGTCTTGCCTGCTCCGGACGCGCCGAACAGAATCGTGAACCCGGGAGCAGCAGTGAACTCGACGTCCAGAACAAACTCGCGTTCCCGGACAGCGACGATCGTGCAGAATCTGGCCTGAAGCACCGGCCCGGCGGCTTCGCCATCCTGAACAAGCGACGCCGCAGTTTCCGGGGCCGATGCGGATTGGCTGTCGCCAGTGTCGGTTTTTGGCATTGTTTTACCGGCCATTGTCTTACGGGCCATTATCTTGCTGGTCCCACGATCCACGCCTTGCGGTTGACGCCATACACGACCGCCAGCACGGCAAAAGAAAACGCCAGCAATAACAGCGCAGTTTCATTAGCAGCGGCATAATCGGAGGATTGCACGCGGTCAAAAATATCAATCGAAACCGTGCGCGTAACGCCAGGAATATTTCCGCCCACCATCAGGACCACGCCGAACTCACCCATGGTGTGAGCGAAGCTGAGTGCCGTGCCAGTGATGAGTCCGGGCACGGAAAGCGGCAGAATCACCCGAAGGAAAGTACGCAGCGGAGAAGCGCCCAGCGTTGCCGACGCGGCCATCAGCTTACGATCCACCCCAGCGAACGAAGCCGCAAACGGCTGCACCGCAAAGGGAAGACTGTAAAGGATGGAGCCAATGACAAGGCCGGTAAACGTGAACGCGAGCGTGTGCCCGGTGAGCGAAATCCACCATCGTCCCAGCGGACTGCGCGGTCCGAGAGCGACCAGTACGTAAAAACCCAGCACCGTCGGGGGAAGAACGATGGGCAGCGCTACGACTGCTTCCACCAGGAATTTCCAGCGCGAGTGAGAATAGGCGATCCAGCACGCGATTGGCAGGCCCAACACCAGCAACACGGCCGACACCACGACCGCCAACCGCAGCGTTAGCCAGAATGCTTGCCAGTCAATTGCCATGATCTCTCTAAGGGCAGCGCCTCCGTCCCGGTGGGCTGTCGCGGGTGCGACTGGATGCTTTTACGAAAACGGCTGAGCACCCACGGCATTCTACGGCAGCGTGAAGCCGTACGTGCGCAACAATTCTGCTACGTCTTTCGTCTTAACGTACTCGATGAACTCCGCGGCTTCCTTCTTGTGTTGCGAGCGTGAAAGCATGACGACTCCCTGGGCCAGCGGCGGATAAAAATCCGCCGGAACTTCCCAAAACTTGCCCTTGCCCCGCATGGCCGGCGCAACCGTATGTCCGAGGGCGACAAAACCGGCTTGCGCGTTGCCTGACTCCACAAATTGCGCTGCCTGCGAAACGTTCTCTCCCAACACCAGCCGTCCCGAAACCTGTTCGTACATTCCAGCATGCTTCAAGGCCGCCACCGCCGCCCGCCCGTAAGGCGCATGTTGTGGATTCGCAATGGCAATCTTTTTCACCAGGGGATCGAGCAAAACATTCATCTCTTTATGTTCCACATCGAGCGCCGAGTCTGCCGGAACCCAAAGTACCAGCTTTCCCACCGCATACTGATAGAGACTCGCGCCGTCCGCCGCGCCTGCGGTAACAAGCTGGCGAGGATAATCCATATCAGCTGAAAAAAACAGATCGAACGGCGCACCATTCTGAATCTGCTGCGTGAGCGCTCCGGACGCTCCAAACGACAGGTTCACTTTCACCCCGGTCTTTTTTTCGTAGCCGTCGCCGACTTCTTTCAGCACCGAGCTCAAATCAGCCGCTGCAGCTACGACCAGCTCGGGAGCTCTCTTTTCCTGCGCCCATGCCGACGTCGAAGCCAGGAAGAAACTTGCAACCAGTAGCGCGCAGGGAAACGATCTCACCGTCGTCTAGCCTTTCTAAACATAGCTTCTCAAAGTTCGACCGCAACTACAGCAGAAGACAGATTGTACAATCTGACGCCGCTGCGAGGCCTTCCGTGCTGCCCGACGGCTTTCCCAAAGTGGGCCACACTCGGCCTGCAATGCCGTTTTTGCATTGCTTCGCCCACCTCTCCTTCCGATACTGACAGGTGAGCGAGGTGGTGGTCATGCCAAACCTTTGTTTCCTTCGCTCGTGGCGGGTGTGGGCTCTCGCTCTGAGTTGTTCCTCTGCATTTTCCATCGTACAAGCGCAAGGAGCCGAACAGCCCGCTCCTCAAGCCACGATTCCGGGCGCCGCCGCTCGCGTCAAAGAGCGGAACGAGTGGTTTTTCCGAGGGCGCATTGTTCGAGGTAAACCTGTTGCTGAACTGCGGCGCCGCGCATATCGAGCGAAGCTCCAGATGCGCGCGCAACGCGCTGCGGCTCTAGCTGTTGCCAGAGCCAACGGACAGGACACGCTCTCCTCGGGATCGTGGACTCCACTGGGTCCCGTGCCGCTGGGCTCCGACGCGACGGGCAACGGCACACAGGATTATCACCAGGTCTCAGGGCGCGTCACCGCGGTTGCCATCGATCCCGCCGACCCAAGCGGCAACACGGTTTACATTGGCGGCGCGCAGAGCGGAGTGTGGAAGTCACTCAACGCCGCCAACATCACTGCAGCCAGCGTGACGTGGACGGCTGTCAGCGACGATGAAGCCACGCTCTCCATCGGCGCTCTCGCAATTCAAGGCGGCAACGCCGATCCCGCAAAGACCGTGATTCTTGCCGCCACTGGCGAAGCCAACAATTCTGCCGACTCTTATTTCGGTCTCGGAATCTTGCGCTCGGCTGATGCGGGCAACACGTGGACGCTGATTCCCACCGCCAACGGCGGCGCCCTTTCCTTCAGCGGCCTCGGCGGAACCCGTATGGCGTTCAGCACGACTCAGAAGAACACGGCCGTCTCCGCTATGGCGACCACGTCGGAAGGCCTGACTGAAGGCAAAGTGACGGCCAACACCACAAGCGGTCTCTACACTTCGCTGGACGCGGGCCAGACATGGACCTACGATGCGCTAAGAGACCCTGGCGGCGTCGCGACTGATGCTACCTCCGCGACGTCCGTCGTCTACAATGCCAGCGCTTCGCAGTTCTTCGCCGCGGTCCGCTACCACGGTTTTTACTCTTCTCCCGATGGCGTGACCTGGACCCGCATGCCCGCGCAGCCCGGCGGCGCAGCGCTGAGCACAACGGCTTGTCCACCGCAGTCTTCAGCGAATAATTACGCCTGCCCGATTTACCGGGCTGAGATCGCTGTCTCCCAGGGCCACAACACAATGTTCGTCTGGTTCATCTCGCTTTCCCCGACAGGGGACCCGGTGGATGGCGGCATCTGGCAAAGCTTGAACGGCGGCGCGTCGTGGACCTCGATTTCCGACATCGGCATCTCGAATTGTGGCGACATCGAGGGCTGCGGCGTGCAGCAGGGCTCGTACAATCTTGAACTGCTCGCAGTTCCCAACGGATCCGGCACAGACCTATACGCGGGAGCCGTGAATCTCTACAAGTGCTCAATCAATTCGCAGAATCCAACCTGCACAACTAATCCGTTCATAAACCTTACCCACGTTTACGGATGCGATCCCATCGCAGCGCCGTCGCACGTGCATCCCGACCAGCACGCGCTGGCGTATTTGATCCCAACTACGGGCGGCGACTCCGGAAATGCCCTGATGTATTTCGCCAACGATGGCGGCGTCTACCGTGCCCTCGACGGATTCGGCGGCCTGACCACGGGTTCCTGCGCGGGCACAAACCAGTTCGACAACCTCAACCAGAATCTGGGATCGCTGACGCAGTTCGTCAGCTTTTCCCAACATCCGACCGACCCCAACACGCTGCTCGGCGGCGCGCAGGGCAACGGGTCACCCGCCACCAATCAGGCCACGACCAATTCAGCCTGGGTCAATGTGCTCGGAGGAGACGGCGCTTACACGGCGATCGATCCGAACGCGGCAACCAGCTTTTATGCTTCCAACCCTGACGTTCCTCCCGGCGGTCTCGGCGTTCAACTATGCCCTGGCGGCGTGAATTGCACCGACAGCGGATTCAGCTTCGTAGCCACCAGCGGCAGCGTCGGTGGCGACGATGGCGGCTTTTACTTTCCTTATATTCTCGATCCGCCATCGACAGCTTTACTGATCGGGACATGCCGAGTGTGGCGCGGTGCACGATCGGGCGGCGCATACAGTGTGCTAAGCCCCAACTTCGATACTCTCGATTCGGCGACCTGTTCAGGAAATGAAATAAATCAAGTGCGCGCTCTGGCTGCCGGCGGGTCCACCGACGCCAACGGCTCGCAGGTTCTTTACGCCACCACCAGCGGGCTCGGTCCGCTCGATGGGCCTCTCTCCTCGCCCGCGGGAGGACACGTCTGGGTTACGACAAACGCGACAGCTGGTATCCCAGCCTTCGCCGACGTGACGGCCAATGGCCCGCAGGGGAGTATCAATCCCAATCAGTTTCCCGTATCGAGCGTAGGTATTGATCAAACGGGCGACCCTACCGGCGCGACTGCCTATGTCACCGTGATGGGATTTACCGGCAGTGCGGGTCACGTTTGGAAAACCACCAATGCAGGCGCTGCCTGGACTGATTTCACGGCCAACTTGCCCGACTCTCCAGTCAATGCGGTTCTCGTCGATCCGGGAGCCGCACAGGTCTATGTCGGCACGGATGTCGGTGTGTTTGCGAGTTCGACCTCGTCCGCCAGCTGGACTGAACTCGGACCAACCCCCGGCACCGGCCTGCCCGGAGTGCTGCCCAACGTCGCTGTTACGGCGCTCGGTCTGTTCAACTCCGGCGGCCAGAAACTGCTGCGCGCGTCCACCTACGGCCGCGGCATCTGGCAATTTAGTTTTGGCGCGACGGCAGACTTCCAGCTTTCCGTATCCAACTCGACCCACACCATATTCGTAGGACAGACGGCCACGTTTTCCGGTACGGCGACCGAGCTAAACGGATATGCGAATTCCATCACCTTAAGCTGCGTGTCCGGGACGACAGCTCCGCCCAGTGTGTGTTCTGTCGCGCCGTCCACGCTGACTCCCGTCAACAACACACCATTTACTGTCACCTCCGGGGGCGCGAGTGGCGACTACAACTTCAACGTGCAAGGAGTCGGGTCTGATGCAAGCGCCACTACCCACCTGATCCCAGTGACGCTGCACGTCGTCAGCCTTGCGCTGAGCACGCCATCTCCAGCGAGCGTGACTGTGCCCCGCGGGGCCACCTCAGCTCCCGTGAGTTTTCAGATCACTGCGGCGGGATCGTTCAACCAGAGCGTCACCGTTTCCTGCACGCCACCGATCGCCAACGCAACCTGCACACTCACACCCGGCACCACCGTCAATCCCACTGCGACACTCCCGGTGAATATGACGGCGACCGTGACTGTGCCCGGAGTCACCGTGCCTGCGATTTATCCGGTGACGATTCAGGCCACTACTGCCGGAATGCAGACCTTAACAACGTCTTTCTCGCTGAACGTGACCTTCAATCCAAACTTCACGCTGACCGGGCCGAATGGCGGATTCCCCGAAGTAAACTCGGGCAGCAGCGGCACGCGCGCTCCGATCGTGGTCGATTCGCAGGATGGATTCAAGGGCAAGATCACTCTCGCCGCGACATGTCCCGCTGCGTTCGGCGCCGGCAGTTGCACAATCAGTCCCGCGTCGGTGAGTTCGTTTCCCGCCACCGCAACCCTGACGATCAACGGTACCAGCAACGGCGGCAACATAGCGGCCGGAGCGTATTCACTTTCGATTACGGGAACTTCGGGCTCGCTCGTTCACTCCATTACCGTTCCATTCAACGTAGGCGACTACACTCTCGCCGGACCGCAGAAGCTGTCCGTGTCTCCCGGCGGCCAGGGTGCGGCCACTTTCACGCTAGGTTCCTCGAACTCTTACAGCGGGAACATTAACGCGACATGCAACGCCGGCGCGCTCTCCGGAGCGACCTGCGCGATTTCTCCCGCGAATCCGATCGTGATTACCAGCGGAGGCACCGCCAACCTGACTGCGACGATCAACGTCCCGAATAATGCCGCGCCCGGGGCCTACAACATCTCGATCAGCACACAAGACACGACCGGCGCCCCAAGCCACCCTCTCACGCTGTCACTGCAAGTCGTGCCGGATTTCATTCTCACGTCTTCCACTCCGAGCCAGACCGTGAATCAGGGTCAGACCACCGGTCCTTACAGCCTGACCCTACAGCCCGTTGGATATGCTTTCAATGCTGCCGTCACGCTCTCTTGCTCTGGGCTGCCTGTGTACGCGCAATGCCTTTTCAATCCTGCCACGCCGGTGACGCCGGGCAACTCGGCCGCGGACGTTGTCATGAGCATATCCACGGGGGCCTCTGCGGCTGAGCTGCATTCGCCCGGACGTCGTCGTGCTTTCGTCGCCCTCATTTTTCTGCTGTTGCCAGGAATCGTAATGGTTTGGGTCGCAGCTGGCAGGCCGCGAAAACAGCGGTTCGCAGAGTTGGCATCGAGTACCATCCTGTTTCTTATACTGACCCTCGTGCTGCTGTCGTGCGGCGGTGTCAGCAGCGGTGGCGGCGGTGGTTGTTCGGCTGCGCCTAGTGTTCCGACCGGTTTGACGGCTTCCTCCACATCCAAGACCGGCACAACCTTGACGTGGACTGCCTCTACGACGATTGCCGGATGCAGCCTCACTGGGTATCCGGTTTATCAGGACGCGACGCTGCTTGCTGCTCCGACCGTCACCAGCTACACCGTCATAGGATTGTCACCGTCAACCCAATACAATTTCAGCATTGTCGCGCGCGATTCGTACGGATCATCGGCGCAGACCACGCCGATCAGTGTGACTACACTCTCCAGCGGAACACCGCCCGGAACCTACACGATCACCATCACCGGTACCTCCGCAGGTGCACCCGCTGACGCCGGGCAGAGTACACAGGTGACTCTCGTCGTACACTAAGGCGTCGGGCGCGAGGAGTTCCAGCGCACAGCGGATGATCCGACTGGATGGCGCAGCGGTTTAATCGCTGCGATCAAACCGGCTTCCAGTCCAGGCTCTAGCCCCCTGAGTGCCGGCCGTGTTCTTTCAATGACTGATTCTCGCTACAACGTGATCATTGTCGGCGGCGGCGTCGTAGGACTCGGCGTCGCACTCGAAATCACGCGCCGCTTTCCCCATCTGCGCCTGTTACTCCTCGAAAAAGAAGACCGCGTTGCCCGCCACCAGAGCGGACACAATAGCGGAGTCATTCATTCCGGCGTTTATTACAAGCCCGGCTCAATGAAGGCTCGCCTCTGCGTCGCCGGAGCCGCGGCCATGGTTGCATTCTGCCGCGAGCAAGGCATTGCTCACGAGGTGTGCGGTAAAGTGATCGTAGCCACGCACTCGGATGAGCTCCCGCGTCTGGAAGAACTCCGCCGGCGCGGGGAGGCCAACGGTCTCACCGGGCTGCGCATGATTGGCGGCGACGAACTGCGCGAGATCGAGCCGCACGCCACCGGCGTGCGAGCGTTAGTCGTACCCTCCACCGGAATCACCGACTATGCCAGAGTCTGCGAGAAATACGCGCAGCTGATTTCCGACCGGGGCGGCGACATTCTCCTGTCCGCGGCAACGACAGGCGTGCGGCGGCTCTCAAACGAAATCGTCGTGGAAACTCCGCGCGGAGCTTTCTCCACAAGCGCGCTCATCAACTGTGCTGGACTCTTCAGCGACCGCATCGCTCGCATGGCAGGGGACAAGCCCGAAGTGATGATCTCCCGTTTCGCGGCGAGTATTACGACCTGGTGCCGGAGCGCGCATCACTGGTTCGCGCGCTGATTTATCCCGTGCCCGATCCGCGTTTTCCATTTCTTGGGGTGCACTTCACGCGCCGCATAACCGGCAGAGTGGACGCAGGGCCGAACGCGATTCTGGCGCTGGCTCGCGAAGGTACCGTCACAGGGACATTAACGTTCGCGACCTCGCGTCATCGCTCGCTTTCCCTGGCTTCTGGCGCATGGCGCGGCAGCACTGGCGCAACGGTCTCGACGAATGGCATCGCTCCTTATCGAAGGCGGCTTTCGTGCACGCGCTACAGCGCTTGCTGCCGGAGGTGAGCGAGAACGATCTGGTCCCTGGGGGCTCCGGCGTGCGCGCCCAGGCCCTGAAACCCGACGGCGCTCTGGTAGACGACTTTCAGTTCGTCCCCTCCGGGAAGGTTCTCCACGTCCTCAATGTCCCATCGCCGGCGGCGACGGCATCGCTGATGATCGGCAAGGCGATCGTTGACGCCGCGGCCAATGACCTGGGGCTTTCCTGAAAACGCTTCACTGCACGACAAGCTTTCCCAGCAGCTTTGCATTGTTCACCGAGTTCTCGAACTGGAGTGGAATCTCGCCCGCGGCGTCGGGCTGGAATTCAAAATCGTAAGTTTCCTCGGAGGTAATGTGGAGGGTGGCGTCGCTCGTTGTAGCCAGCCTTGCCGGAAGCGTAGCATCGTCTTTGGCGAGGGCGCGCCAAGTTGTGGGGTGCTCCGCGCTTCCCAGTTGGAAGTTGGCGGGGAGATTGGCCCCCATGTCGATCAGCCGCAACCGGTACTTGACGCCGTGTTTGAGCAGGAGGGGGCTCGGTGTTTCCGATCCGTTGATCGTGAGTCTCTGTGCGAGGAATTCGTTATCGCGACTGCCCAGCAGCAATACCTTGTCGTGTTCGGAGTCGAACGACTCTCCGGGTTCGAGCACTATCAACGCGCCGTACACGCCGCCGGAGAGTTGGTTCGGGTCCGCAGCGTGGGTGTGATAGATGAAAGTTCCGGCGCGGTTTGGAGTGAAACGGGCGGCAAAACTCGCGCCCGGTGCGATCGCCGGCGTGGTCTGATTTCCGGCGCCGCCCCCAATGACTCCGTCGTAGTAGCTCTCGAGTTCGATGCCGTGCCAGTGGATCGTGGTCGGCGCGTCCAGGTGATTTACCACCGTGATCTCGGCCGGCTCCCCACGCGTCACCACGATCGGCGGGCCCATCAACTTGTCTTCCGAGGCCACAATTTTCTTTCCCTCGCGCACTGAGCACGAGAACGTGGGAGACGTTCCGCCGGCTGCCCGGGGCTCAATCACCAGATCGATCTTATGAGACGCGGGGGCGGATGCGAGCAGAGCGGTCGAGGCGGGCGGGGCCTTCACGGCGATCGCCAGCACCAGGCCGGCCATGTCATTCATCCCGCTCATCGCATCGTGATCAAGCGCCTCATGCGCAATCGGCGAATCGGATTTCGGCGCCGGGAAGCGGCTGAGCATTGGCAAGCGCTCGTCGACAGAAATGTGCTTCTGGAAGTGACAGTGGAACAACCATCGGCCCTCGTGGGCGGGGCTCCATTCGAGCATCATCGTGTGTCCTGGCCTAACGTTCTGGGTCACGACCGATTGCCGCTCCCCGGCGGCGTACGCGGTGTCAGACTCGAAGTCGCCGGAGCTGAGCACCTGGTAGAACGCGCCATGCAGGTGCATGGGGTGTTCCCCGGCGCTTGGGTTAATGATGCGCCAGCGAATGCTCTCGCCCGCTGTGTATTCCAACCGCTCCGTGTACGGGTAGGATTTTCCGTTAATGGTGACCGTCTCAAATGTTTCGTGGAGAACGTCGGCAGGGGCGAACATTGCATTGATCACGAATACGCGATCGGCAGGGACTGGACCCGGCGGGTCGACGATGAAGGCGCCGTTCAAGTGCGCGTCGGCGAAAAGGGGTTGCTCAATCGTTCGCAAGCGCGCTTTAAAAGGTTCCGTGGTTCGCGCCCAGTAATAATACGTGCCGGGCGTGCCCGCCAGGAAAGTCAGATCGCGGCTTTCGCCGGCGGCGAGTTCAATTCCGGCTTTTGGGTCGCCGGGGCGTGTGTTCAGGCCGTAGACCGTCGCTTTCTTTCCGAGACTGTTGGTCACCTTCAAACGCACAGTGGTGCCCGCGGGCATGCGCATGAAGGGGCCGGGAATCTGCGTGGGGCGCCCAGCTTCGCCGAACGCGGGCACGAATAGCTGAGGGCCGTCGTCGGCCTCAGGGTGCCATACGCCGTTGCGCATTTCGAGGTGGACGGTGAGAATGCCATTCTCCAGCGTGCCCGCTGGTGTGCGGTTCTGGTTGGCAATGATTGATTCCGCCGATTGACCTTGGGAAACGGTAGTGGATGCCAAAAGACACAATACGACCAACAAAGACGAAGAGCGCAAAGCCATGGGCGATTCCGCCTTACCCGAGAAGTTGGAGCATTATGCCACACAATCGAGTCGCGGCCTGTGCTACACGGAGCCACTATGGCGACACTGCCTGCGTTTTTGGATATATTGCAAAGTATCCCCGCTTCAACAGGAGCACTCATGAATTCCACGTGGCAGCGTCGTCCGGCTCTGTTCGCGATGGTCCTCTTTGTTAGTGTGGTCGCGCTCTGTGTCGGTGTTGCAGCGCAGGCTGTTGGCCCTCAGTCGGCTTCTCCGCAGTGGACATTGAGCTGGAGCGACGAATTCAATGGCCCCAACGGTTCCCCGGTGGATGCTTCCAAATGGGTCACTGAAACAGGCGGAGGAGGATGGGGTAACAACGAGCTCGAGTCTTATACCAACCGTTCGCAGAATGCCTACCAGAAGGATGGCAACCTGGTCATCGAAGTGTTGCGGGAAAAATTCACTGCCTCCGACGGCATCGCCAGAGACTATACGTCCGCCCGTTTGAAAACCCTGGGCAAGTTCGCGCAAGCCTACGGGCGGTTCGAGGCGCGCATCAAGATTCCGCGCGGGCAGGGAATCTGGCCCGCATTCTGGATGATGGGCGACGACATCGAAAAGATCGGCTGGCCCACTGGCGGCGAGATTGACGTCATGGAGAACATCGGCAAGGAACCCGGCCTCATTCACGGCACGATTCACGGCCCGGGCTATTCCGGCGAACATGGCATCAGTGCTCCTGCGAGTGCATCCGGTTCGCCGAAACCCGGAAAACCGATTGCCGACGACTTCCATCTCTTTGCAGTCGAGTGGGAGCCGAATGTAATCCGTTTTTATATAGACGAACATCTGTACGCAACTCGTACTCCCGCCGACCTGCCCGCCGGAGCGAAATGGGTTTACGACCATCCGTTCTTTATTCTGTTGAACGTGGCCGTCGGCGGCGACTGGCCGGGAAGTCCCGATGCCTCGACGGTCTTTCCGCAAACCATGCTGGTGGATTGCGTGCGAGTCTACCGGCGCGCAAACTCTGTGGCGGGCGGTAGGTAAAACAATCGCGACGTGAACCTCTATTTCAGCAGACTGATGTGGCCTCGTTCCGTCGCGCGGGGTTTCGCCCGCAAATCGAACGTTCCGAGATGTCCAGACACTGAATCCCGCACTACCAGCCGTATGTGGTCCGTTCTCGCCGGCAGATCCAGGCGCACGGCAAGCTCTACCGGATTGTTTGCAAACTCTTCCTGCAGTTGCGACTTCTCCAGCACCAACTCCACTTCACGCACCTTGTAGCCCAGCACCCGCCCGGAAGAAGAAATCTCGGAAGTCACCAGCGTTACCTCGGCGCGTTGGTTGCCGTCCGGTTGCGGCGTCCAGGAAAGTCCGTCACGCTGGATTTTCAGGATCAGGCGAGCGGATGGCAATTCAGGTTGCGCAGACTTTCGAGAACGCGCGCCCAAAAACTCCCCGGTCGCAGTAAACGAAATGCTTCGAAGAGGAACAGGGCTGGTCACAGCCCGCGAAAGCGAAAAATCGATCTGCTCAGAGTTACCTTCGAAGAAGTTAGGAAACGCATAGTAACCCCGTTGTGTTCGCGCTACCAGGCCCAGCGAAGCGAGTTTGACCTGGATCCGCCGGAATTTCCCATCCCAGTTGTGATCCGATGGATAGTAACTGAGCGTATAGTAGCTGCTCCCATCGGTTACTGCGTTGGCGATTGCCACGTCGATGTCATTACGGTGACGCAAGATGGCTCCGCCGCTCTCTGTGGCGACGGATTCGAACACCAGTTCACCCGATGTCAAGTCCGGTCCTGCAATCGCGCTCGGTATTCCTCCGGCGAGCAGGTATCCACCCGTGGTAACCGTCCCAGGAGATACCTCGACTCCACGAGGATCGATCGTGTACACCGTTGTCTGCGTCTCCTCCAGCCAGTTTGCCGTGTAGTGGACCCAATTCCTGAATTTCCTACTGTCATCGCTGGCTATGTATGAGTTGGAGAGAACCGGAATGCCATTACCCACCCAGATCACATTCTTGCGGCCCGTCTTGTCGGCATTCGATAGCGCGATTTCATCCAAGGCCAGCAGGGAAGCCACCAATCGGTCGGCCCCGCCTTGCGCTCCTCCCGATGTCTGATCGTGCGGCGGGAGTTCGATAAATCTTGTTTTCAGTCTCGCGACCAGCGCTTCGCGGTCGCGTGTTGGCTCTGCAAAGACCTCCAGGCGCCGCTTGGTTAGCAGGTAAATCGAAGTGGGTTGCACGAGCACTGCCGGCTGGGCGAGAAGAAATTTCTGCATCCGATTCGCGGCAAACGCAACGTCTTCAGAAACGCTGTTGAGTTCGTCGAGCACCAGGATGGTGCGAGCCCGATCTGTTTCTGGTTTCTCAGAATCGGCTCGCGCGTACGCTTGCTGGCCGGTTGTGAAGGGCGCCACAGGCGCTTCAAACGAATCGATGCTCTGCCGTTGGTCGTTTTCCAGAACCGTGAAGCTGTCTTTCGTGAGATTCGTGACCAGTTTTCCAGTTGAATCGGTCACGACGACGTTGAGCACCACCAAGTGCGTTGTCGTCTTAAAAATCGGCGTGGTGGGTTTTGTCGCAGATGTTTGAGTAAGCCCCACGGCCGCGACCAACACACAAAAGGAAAGGCAGCACAGAAGACGAGACATCGTAGATGGTAGAGCACGATTACGCGGAAGGATGTCCATAATGGCTCTAGCAATCAGAAACTGATCTAATTGCTAAGTACAGAACCAATGGTGGGCAAGAACCCAGGCACCGTAGAAAAAGACCTTTCATCATGAGCTGAATCATTGGTGCGAAAGGGGGGACTCGAACCCCCACGGTTTTACCCGCCAGATCCTAAGTCTGGTGCGTCTGCCAATTCCGCCACTTTCGCAATGACCGCGAGGATATAGTTTACTTCGTTTGATTGCAGGGAGGAAAGACTCAGGCTCGGTTGCCAATAACATCTTGGTGTGAAAAAGGGGAGATCGCTAAGCGCGGCCTCGAATCGGCATCTCCCGCGTGCGCTTCTGGGCGCGCAAGAAAATGCCCGCGACGTGGCGTCGCGTCCGCCCTGCAAGATTGGCGCGCGAAGCTGGCCCGACAGCTAGCTCCCCGCGACCGCCGCTACTGGACTTCGTTCAGCTTCTGATAGATCAGCATCGCCACAAGCACAAGGAGAAATACTCCGGAACCGATGCTGAATACGCGTACAGGAATCGTCAACCGGTTGACTTTGACCAACAACTCCGTCTGCTCTTCCTGCATGTGCGAATTCGCTTCATCCAGAAACAGCTGGTCGTCCTCGTGCATCGTGAGCGTGCTCTTATAGATCAGCAGGAGGATCAAACCAATGGCGAAAATTCCGAACACCACCATCACGACAGTCAGCATAAGCCACCTCGGCGGATTCCTACCCTGTGCAGCGGCTTCCCGCTTCCGGATGCGAGGATTGCTGAACCCCGCATCTAGTCCCGGGGAAGGCCTTAATCGAAACGATTATAGCCCCATTTGGCAAGCCCCTGTGCCGAATTAGTCCCTTTGTTCGGAACCCGTTACAGGACTGGGAACAATGCGACCCCCGCCACCCCGGCCGCATCCAACTGAATGGAGAGTTACCCAGCAGGGGGCCGAACCAGTCCCTTGCTGAAAACAAGTTCTGCTATAATCGAACAGCTTTAAAGCCAAGGAGATACGAATGGCCACCACAACCGTCCCCGGAGTCACCAAGGAAGAAGCCAAGAAGGTCCCACCCGTAACCCTTACCGCCAATGCCGTTACCAAGGTCAAGGAGATCATGGGCCAGCAGAATCCCGTCCCCGCCGGCTTGCGCATCGGTGTCGTGGGCGGCGGATGCTCCGGTTTCTCTTATTCCATGCAGTTTGAAAATGGCGCTGGCATGATGGACAAGACCTTCGACATGGAAGGACTGAAGGTGTTCGTTGACGCCACCTCGGTCATGTATCTGAACGGCTGCATCGTGGATTACGTCGAGACCCTCGAAGGCGCCGGCTTCAAATTCGAAAATCCGAACGTGAAGAGCACCTGCGGTTGCGGATCGTCGTTCAGCGTGTAAGCGTTCGCAGCGAAATTTGTGGAAACTGAAACGGCCCCATCTCAGGATGAGGCCGTTTTCATTTCCGCGGCGCATTTTGATGCTTCATTGCTGTTGCCGCTTACTGCTGATTCGGCACGCCGACCGTATTGGGTGGCGGCTGATTCGGATTGTTCGGCGTCCCCTGGACACCCATCCCGTTGCCAAAGCCGCTGCTGGGTTGCCCGTTGATGTTTTGTCCGTTGGCGGGCTGTCCGTTGAGGTTCTGGCCGCCCTGCTGTCCAAACGTTTGTAGTTGTGGCTGGTAGGGAGTCGTGATCAACGAGCCGCGATCCGTCCCTGGATCATAAATGAAATACCACTCGTTATATTTTCTCTTGCGGTTAAACTCGCGAATGGTGGCATCTTTTTTTGTGCTCGCTACTCCCACAATCGGCAGGTTCCCGCCGAACGCCGCGCCTGGGGTTGAGTTGCCGGAAGCGCCGCCGCCGTTGGTCGAATCGCCGGCCTCGCCTGGCTGAGATCCCGGTTGCGACGAAGCGGATCCCGACTGCGACGGATCGGTTCCTGTCGCGGTATTCGGCGTCTGCGTATTCTGACCGGGCGAATTGGGATTGTTGCCAAAGCCGCTTCTGCCCCCGCCGAACCCGCCAGTTTGCCCGAACCCCGAGGAGCCGTTCAATCCACCCTGCGCGCCGATAGGATTCGCGCCCGGAATCATTCCGCCGCCGATTCCGCCGCTCATCGCCATCTGGACCTCGCCGTAATGCAGCAACTTGAAATCCTGGCACTGCGGCCTGCAGTTCAACGGATCTTTGTAGCGCTTGCGTAGGAACCGCAGATTGCCGGTGTTTTCCAGGTCCTCAATTTTTGACGGATAGCGTTGATACTTCCTGAAGTAGGCGCGGATGGCCCGCGAATACTGCGTCCCGCGGTGAACCATTTCTTCTTCGCGATCGCGCTTGATTTCGAAAGTAATGGAAGACACGAGGGTTGCCGCAAAAATGGCAATCAACGCCATGATCAGAATCAGCGTGAGCAGGATGTAGCCACCCTCGCCCGTCTGGGGAGTTCTGCGTCGCGAATGAAATTGAGAAGTCATGAAAGCTGGTTTCAAAGTTTCGAAGAGTTCAAGGTTGTCCACCCGATTCTTGAATCTCTGAAACCTTGAAACTTTGCAACCTCGAAACTTGTTTTCCTTACCCTTGCGTCAGGGAAATAGTCTGCGGCGGACCGCTGTTCACCACATCCTGCATCTCAACCGAGGTCGCGTTGATGTGGATCACCTTGTACCGCCGGTTCACAATCTCGCCTTCTCCCGCCACCCAGAGTTCCTCGCCTTGCGACAGAAATACTTTCCTCGGTTCTCCCGGTTTGTTGGCGAACCCGTAAAACTTCAGCGGAATCGGCGTAGGTGCCGGCGCCGGAGGCGGTACGTACTGAGCCGGGTTTGACTGCGCGTCGGTCGATCCCGAGGCCAGCGGTTTTTGAATCACAACGTCTTCGGCATGCGAGACGAAAATGTTTCTTCCATTTCCTTCGTAGACCGTCTGCTCGCTGGACGCCAACAAATCCAGCCGCAGCGTCGGATCCAGATTCTCTACCCGCGGCTTCTTTCCCGGCTTCACTCCCGGCCGGGGCGTAATCCGCATCGCAGGAGGGCCGGCAGCCTGAGCGCTCGAAGCCGGTTCCGACGACGTCGTGAACATCGGAATGAACTCATACGATACAGCGAGGATTGCCAGTACGCCGAGCACCGCCGCCCACGTCGCCTGCTTCTTATTTTCCAGTCCCAGTTGCACTACGATGCCGCCTTCAAATAAGCCTCAAGTTTGACGTTCAACTTCACCGGACCCGAGGGCTCGCCGCCCAGGGTCACGCTGTTGATAATGAAAAACATCTCGTCCCGCTCCAGCGCATTGATGAATTTCGCCAGCGCCGTGTAGTTGCCCGAAAGGTCCGCGTCCACTTCCACGGGGTGCAATGCGCCCGGCCCCGCTTCCTTCACGGTGTATTTCCCCTGCACAATCGTGACTCCATCGGATGCCGCGAGTTTGCCGAATTCAGTCGCGATCTGCGAATCCTGGGATGCGAATCTCTTTTTGTAAAAATCTGAAATCTGGGCGTTGGCCAGCAGGACTTTCTCCGGCATATTCTGTAGCGGCGCAACCTGCCGCGTCTTGAACATCAGATCGCTTTGCAGCCGGTTTAACTCCATCCGACGCGTTTCCGGCGAGCCCACCAGCGGCGAGAAATAGACGATCGCCAGCAGCAGGTCGATCGCCAGCATCACCGCCAGCGCGGTCTTCAAACTCTTCCGGGTTTGCCTCAGATCAGGCATCAGGGCCGGCTCGCTTTCGGCGCGTCTTTCCCGGGTTTCGGCGCGGTCAGGGGTTTCGATTCTGGCTTGGGAGCCGGCGTTGCCGTTTCGATCGACTCGGGAATATAGATCGCCGCGATATCGAATTGTTCGGTGTCGCCATTCGCCGTCTGGTTGTGGTCTTCGTGCGTAATGTAGGTTTGCGCGAAGCGCCTCGAATCTTCCATGCGGCGTACCAGCTCGATCGCCCGGTCCCGCGAATCGCCCGCCACGGTCATCTTTAGAGCCAGTTGATTATCCTCGTCGAGCCCGGGACTGATCGAAACCAGATGCACTCGCGGCGGCATCACCTTTTCCAGATTTTCCAGCACGCGTGTCCACGAGAATGCTTTGCGCTCGATCATTTCGTTCAACAGTTGCGACATGTCGCGTGTGTTGCGGTTCTCCTGGCGATTTAAGAATTCCTCGGCGTTGGCGCGTCGCCGGTCGCGGTCTGCGATCAGCTCACGCTTCTCCGCCATGGCCAGGCGGTCGCGCCGCGCGTTCACCCAGCCCGTCACGGTCAGCGCCAGCAATATCAACGTCAGCAACCCGGCCGCGCCGACAGCCGTGCCCCAGCGCATCCAGAACTGCCGCGCATCTTCATACGGCTGGCTCGCGAGATTGATGTCAAGACGCATAAGAAACCAGTGGCTGGTGATTTACCACTGCCGTTAAGAAATCAAAGCCCCCACTACTCCCGCCATTCGCCAGCGCGGTACCGGGCCGCTGGCGTTCGCTCCCAGTTGCGACGACGCAACGAGTTCCTGTACTTCGGCCCCAGTCTGCGCGCGCAGCGCGGGAGCGGCACCGCCCGACTCCGGCAGCCCGGCAATATAAATCTGCTCGATATTCAGGTGATACGTGTCCTGAAAAAACACAACCGACGGGTAGACTTCCTCGGCCAGTTGTTCGCCCGTAATCGTCACCCCGCGCGGATTTTCTAACGTGCGGAACAGTTGCAACTGGTCTTCATTCAGAATGGCGATACTGGTTGTGTGCGCGTCCACCTTGATGACCAGTGTTGGCCGCTCGCGCTTCCGCCGCTCCCAGCGCCGCCAGCATCGAGGGCAGCACCACGCCCGGATTGAATCCAGCGTCACGAAACACGCCCTCGTAGTCTTCCACCACGCTGGCCAGCGCGACCGCCGCCACCACCCGAACCTCGTCCTTCACTTTCTGCGCGTGATAGGAAACCGTTGCTTTCTCCAAATCGAAGGGCAGCGACTTCTTCAGCCGGAACCGCACTACGCTCAGAGCCTCGTCGTCGTCCGAGGGCAAGGTATCGAACTCCACCAGCATGACGCGTACCGCGGCGTCGGGCACGATCGCGATTACATCTTTCGATCGTCCGGCCACGCCCCCTAGCGCCGATTCAATCCCGGAGCGCACCGCGTCGCGCTGCCGGAGATTGTTTTCCACCAGGTCGGGAACCACGCTGCCCGGCGCCAGCTCGCGCGCTGCGCAGGCTTCCAGGCCCTCCCCGTGGTCGGTCAGCCGTCCGGCCAGCACGCGGTCCGCCGCGATTTCGCAGGCTAATTTAGGCTTGGGTGTGTTTGAGTTTGAATTCATTCCCGAGAACGCCTTTTCGAAACTTCCCCTCTATAAATCAGAACTCGTATCGCCAGGAATTGCAATAGCTGAAAGGGCACAAACGCAGCAGCTAGTGGTCAGCAGCTAGTGGTCAGCAACCTGTACGAAACCACCGATCATGGCCGCTATACCGCTGCCTCAGCGCATTGCCTCAATGAACGTGACTTTATTGATCTCTTTCAGCGTGGTCATGCCCAGCCGAACCTTATCCAGTGCCGACTCGCGCAGGAATCGCATCCCCTCTTCCCGGGCGGCGCGCCGGATCTCTGACGTGGGCTTTTTGGCCAGAATCATTTCGCGGATGCGGTCGCTCAAATCCAACAACTCGTGAATGGCGGTTCGCCCGCGGAATCCCGGTGCCCGCGCACTCAATGCATCCCGGGCCTTCATAAAGCGGAACCTTTCCCCACTGCACTGGATCAAGGCCGCTGGCTTCGAGAACATCGGGCGCGTAGTGCACCTCGGTGCGGCACGACTCGCAGATCAAGCGGACGAGCCGCTGCGCCAGGATGCAGTTCAATGCCGAAACAAAGTTGTAAGGCTCAACGCCCATGTTCAGGAAGCGCCCGATCACGTCCACCACGTTGTTCGCGTGAACCGTGGTAAACACCAGGTGCCCGGTCAGCGCGGACTGGATGGCGATCTGCGCGGTTTCGGTGTCGCGGATTTCGCCGACCATGATCTTGTCGGGGTCGTGACGCAAAATTGACCGCAGCCCGCGGGCGAACGTCAAACCCTTTTTCTCGTTCACCGGAATCTGCGTGATGCCGCGCAATTGGTACTCGACCGGATCTTCAATGGTGATGATCTTGTCTTCGTCGGTCTTGATCTCGTTGACGGCGGCGTAAAGAGTGGTCGTCTTGCCGCTTCCGGTCGGCCCCGTGACCAGCACCATGCCGTAGGGTTCCTTGATGTAGCGCCGGAACTTGCGCAGGTCTTCTTCGTCGAAGCCAACGACATCGAGAGTCAATGTGCGGAACTTCTCGCTCATCGATTCTTTGTCGAGCACGCGGAGCACAGCGTCTTCGCCATGAATCGAAGGCATGATCGAGACGCGAAAATCGATGGCGCGGCCGTTGTATTTCACGCGGAAGCGCCCGTCCTGCGGCACGCGGCGCTCGGAAATATCGAGCTCGCTCATGACTTTAATGCGCGAAATTACGGTCGAATGGTGCTCTTTTCCGATGGGCGGCATGGCCTGTGTCAGCACACCGTCAATGCGGAACTTGATCACGACCGAGTCGTCGCGAGTCTCAATGTGGATATCGGATGCACGCCGCTGCAGCGCAGTGAAGATCGTGGTGTCCACCAGCCGGATGATCGGGCTGGTATCGCCCGTCGCCGTCAGCTTGTCAATGCTCAGCGTCTCTTCGGCGCCGGTATTCTCGTCTTCGCGGATAATCTGGAAGCCTTCGCTGGCTTCCTCAAGTACGCGTTGGGACTGCTCGGTCTTCTTGAGAATGTCGGAGATCTGCTTCAGCGTCGAAACTTTGGTGACGATGCGCTGCTTCAACAGCAGGCTGATCTCGTCAATCATCATCAACTGGCTGGGATCGGCGATTGCGATGGCCAGCCTGCCGTCCGCTGTCTCTTCCAGCGGCACGAAGTTGTAACGGAACATCAGCTCGACGGGAATTTTCTTGAACAGCTCGTGATGCAGCTCGAAGCCCGAAAGGTCTATGAATTCGCAGCGGTAGCGCCGCGCCACGTCCTGGGCGCGCTCCAGGTCGGTCAGCGGATTGCCGGTGGGGCTGATCGGCCCGCCGTTCCCGCCATTCACGAAAAGCGATTTTTTGTCTGCCGTCGCCATTTACGAATGCACTCCCAGAGTGAAAATCGGCAGATACAGCGAGATCAACACTCCGCCCACGAAAATCGCCATGATCATCAGCACGACCGGTTCGATCAGCGCCATCGCCGCGCCTAGGGCCGTCTGCACGTCTTCCTCATAAAACTCTGCCACCGAGTTCAGCATCTCCGGCAGCTTGCCGGTCGATTCGCCCACCTCGATCATTTCCACGGCCAGCTCCGGGAAAATCTTCTGCTCTTCCAGGCTGCTCGCCAGTCCCTGCCCCTCGCGCACCCGGATGCCGGCGCGCATCACGCCTTTCAAGATGCGCCGGCTGCTCATCGAACCGCCCGCCGTCTCCATCGACGGCACCAGAGGCAGCCCGCCTTGCAGCAGGGTTGAGAGCATCCGCGAAAAACTCGCCACCTGGTGTTTCAGCCGGATATCGCCCAGCAGCGGCAGCCCAAGGATCGCCCGATCAATCCGGTCCGCTCCGCGATCCGTCTCTTTCCACCGCCAGAGCACAAACGCTCCTACGATCAGGCCAACGAAGGCAAAGGGAGCATACTTCTGCGCCGCCTCACCCAGCGCCAGCATGAACACCGTGATCGCCGGAAGCTTCGCATCCAGGCTGTTGAACAGCTCCGCGAACTTCGGCACCACGTAGGTGAACAGGAACGTCACCATGATCAGCACCACGCTCACCAGCAGCGTCGGATAAATCAGCGACACGAACAGCTTTTTGCGGAACGTCATCGCCAGCCGCTGGAAGTTGATGTAGCGCGTCAGCACTTCATCCATGTTGCCGCTCTTCTCGCCCGCCATCAGCGTCGTGGTGTAAATCTTGGGGATCATCCCTTGCGCCGCGAACGCGTCCGAAAGAAATTCTCCGCCCTTCACCCGGTCGCGCACGTTCTCCAGAAGCTGCTTCAGCTGCGCATCTTTCTGCCGCTTGATAAGCAGTTCGAGCGCTTGCAGGATCGGCATGCCTGCCCGGATCAGAGTCAGAAACTGCTGGTTGAACACTAGAAAAGTGCTCTGCTTCAGCTTTCTCCGCCGGCGCGAAACTCCTCCGGTCAGCACTCCTTGCGGCTTTACCCAGTGGACGAGATACCCCTGCTGGGAGAATCGGTCGCGCACTTCGGCTTCCGAGTAGCCGTGCTCGACCTGCTGATGCGTCCGCCCACGCTCGTCCGCGATTTTTACTACAAATTCCGCCATTTGCCGGTTTTTCTACCACTTTCCCGGAGGTATGCCCTACCGACTCAGTCTAACATTCCTATTTACCATTCTATGCCGCCCATTCCCCCCAAATAGTCCCCCGCAGGTATCGCAAGTAACATGGAAGCCCACAGGGTCGGGTCATCCTCCCAGCGAGAATCTTGTCATTCCGACCTGGCGAAGCGAAGGGAGGAACCTGCTTTTCCGGCCAACTCTTACGGTCCCAGTCCCCCCTCCACCGTCTCCGTCCCCGCCGGGGGCTTGAACGCAAACTTCGCGTCCGCGATCGCCACATCTTCCTTCATCTCTCCAAACCGGTACTCCGTCGACGATCCATCAACTTCCTGGATGACAATCCGCGCGATCTGGTGGTCCGGCGTGATTTCCAGGACGATCTCGTTCACCCGGTCCGCCATCGCCTGCGGAACCCCGCGCACGACCACATCGCCGGCCGCCAAAGGCGGCACATCCGGAGCCTGCGACAGTCCCTCTAACTCTTTCTCCAGCTTCGTCTTACCTAACAGGAACGCCAGCGGAGATCGCACATCCTCCAGTTTCTTCGCTGCCGTCTTGCGTGCCTGCCGGTCCGCAGGGACGTAAAACCACGCATCTTTCCCATCGCTGACAAACAGCTTCTCTCTTGGAGAACGGTATTCCCACCGCATCTTGCCGGGTTTTTTCAGCCACAGCGTCCCCGTCTCGGTCCGGTCCATCCCTGATCCGCGATACTCCTCCGTGAACTCCGCCTGGAGCGAGCGCAGGTGGTTATAGTGCTCATCAACGGCCGCCGCCAGCGCCTTGATGTCGGCGCGCGGCGCGCCAGCGGCAAGGCACGGGAGTAAAGCGCTGATGATTAGACTCCCCGCCAGCACCGGGAGCGCCAAGCCCAGCCCGATCCCGCGCACAATGCCATCTCGCATCTCGATCACTGTTTTCATCGGGTACCTGTCGCACACGCGCATTGTCCTCACGCAGACCGGGGAGGGGGTAGCGGCAAGCTCCTAGGAGGGGACTCCTCGATCGATTGTAAGCCGCCTCCAATTCAGTTGTCATTCCGCCGCACAGCCTGGGCGCCGCTTGCAGCATTCAAGTACGGGATTAAAATCCATTTAGACCTTCGTCGCGAGCGCGGCTTCACGCGCAAGGAACCTGCTTGTTTTCCACGCCCTTTTCCCGTTGCGCCCAAACTCCGCTCCATGTGAGAATCATTTTCCGCGCCGGACTTCCCCTAGTCTCTCGGCCGGTCAGAGGCTCGCTCATGTCTCGGGTCCTGCGCTTCAGCTTGATCTTCGGGCTGGTTTCCCTGCATGCTTTTCCGCAGTTTTGTTTCGCCCAAACCGCGACTCAAGCCACGGCTCCTACTTCGAGCGCCCCGCAGCCCGCCCCATCTCCCGCGAACATTTCCGCCGATGCGTCGTCCTCTTCTTCTACCAACGCGCTGGCGCCCAATCCGCTGGGCCTCGCACTCACCCTCTATCGCAAGGGCGATTTCGCAGGGGCTATCGCCGCCTACGAGGGAGTCCTCCAGCAGCATCCTCAATCGCCCGACGCACATGCAGGCCTGGTGCGGGTTTATCTCAAGCAGAAAAAAGTGGACCTGGCAGCCCAGGCCGTCGAGCGCGCCCTGACCCAAACCGATTCTCCCCGCGTGCATGTTGCGCGCGGCGAAGTCTGGTTTCGCCAGGGAAGAATCGGCGATGCTGAAGCCGAGTGGGCAAAAGCCATCAATTCGGGATATCCCGAGGCTCGCGCTTACCTTGGCCTGGCCCGCGTACGGGATGCGATCGCCATGTACAAGAGTGCGAAGCAAATGCTCGACAAGGCCCACCAACTCGATCCCAACGATCCGGATATCGAGGAAGCATGGGTAAGCACGCTGTCGCGCCCAGAGCGCATCAAGTATCTGGAGGGTGCACTCAACGGCGACAACAACTGGGATCCCGCCCACCGCGCCGAGGCCGCCAGTTACCTCCTGTACCTGGAGCAGCGCGCGAAACAGGGGAAGAGCAGTCCCTGCCGCCTGGTCAGCAAAGCTTCCTCCACCGTCACGCCCATGGTGCGCCTGATGATCGATCCCGAGCACCTCCGAGGCTATGGCTTGTCGGTGGTTCTCAATGGACACAAGAGTTCGCTCCTGCTCGACACCGGAGCGAGCGGAATTCTGGTGAAACGCTCCATCGCCGAACGCGCAGGCATTTCGAAGATTAGCGAGACCAAGATTGGAGGTATCGGGAGCAAAGGACGCCGCGACGCCTACGTGGGCATCGCCGATTCGATCAAGGTGGGCGACCTCGAGTTTGAGAATTGTCCTGTCGAAGTAATGGAAAGCCGCTCTGTTGTGGGTGAGGACGGACTGGTCGGAGCTGACGTCTTCGAAAAGTTCCTCGTTGACCTCGATTTTCCCAACGAGAAACTCAAGCTTAGCGAACTCCCCAAACGCCCCGGCGAAGCCGAACCCAAGCTCGCTCTCCAAGCCGAGGGCGACGATGACGACGACGAATCCGGCCCTGATTCCAACCCAGCCTCAACCTCAGCACCGCCACCGAAACTCTCGGGCCTGTTCGACCGCTACATTGCTCCGGAGATGCAGTCTTACACGCGCGTCTTCCGTTTCGGTCACCACCTATTGGTGCCCACCACCATCGGAAAAGTGCCGCAAAAGCTCTTCTTGATGGATAGCGGTGCGATTACAAACGTCATCTCTCCGGCCGCCGCCCGCGAGGTGACCAAGGTCCACGGGGATGACGACATGAGGGTTGAAGGCATCAGCGGCCGCGTGGACAAGGTTTTCACTGCAAACAAGGCTGTGCTCCAGTTCGGACGGTTGAAGCAGGAAAATCAGGACCTCACCGCATTCGACACCACCTCGATCAGCGATGGCGACGGCACAGAAGTTTCCGGATTCCTCGGTTTCGTCATGCTGCGCTTTCTCGATATCAAAATCGATTACCGCGACGGTCTCGTCGACTTTAATTTCGACAAGAAATTCTGGCATATGCAGTAGAAAACGCGGAACGCTCCCAAGGAATTCCGGTTGTCGAACAACAACGGCGGTCACAAACGCGAGCTCCGCGCTCCAAAATCAAGAAGCACGCGGGCGTTCTGCGTGCGACTGATGAAGTCCCGGCAAACCAATTGGGGCTTATGACCTTCTAATGGCGGGGCAGCCAACTCGCCATCCACTGGTGCTGGTTACCGCAAACGGAAAGCGGCTCGGCCCCGTCGAGCAGCGAAAGCGCATCCCGAGAAGGATAGATATACTGGATAGTCTTTGCCCATCATGGAGGAAACGTACTGATGAAGCGTTGGCAGACGCCGATTGCAGCTGTGTGTTTGTTTTTCCTGGCCACGGTCCCGGCCTATTGTCAGAGAGGGACTCTCGGGGTTGATTTCGGGCAGACGTCCGACAAATTTGGCGGCCTGGCGCGCACTTCCAGCGCCGAGGCCATCCTCGAGGGAGAATTCATCGCGCTGCAAAGCCCGGACCGCGACCATGGCGCCGATATCGTGGCCGGCGGCGAAGTCCGTCTTCCCGTCAACACCACCGATCATGCCAACGAGTACGCCTTCTATGGTGGAATCTCATTCCGGTTTACCAAGAGTCTCTCCGCCGGTTTCCACGTTCAGGTCCACCAGATTGATACACCGCCGAGCATCATAGCAGGCGAGACTTTCAACCGCGCCCGTATGCGGGTCCTCGAAATTCCGGGTGTGATCGAGTACAAGTTCGGTCCGACGAAGCACGCGTTCGTCCGGGCAGAAGGAGCGATGGAGTTTTCTCCGCACCTCAAAGCTCCGGCGACGGCGCAGATTCCGAATCCCAACTTCGAGCACGGCTATTACTACCGAGGCAGTGTCGGCTACAACTTCGGCAAGTGGTACGCCAAGGGCACCTACGAAACCCGCTACTTCAAGTTCACCGAGAACGTCGGCAATCCCAGCTTCCTTTACAACTGGCGCACCGACCTCGTAACCGGAGGCGTCGGCTTCATATTCTGATCGTGCCGGGAGTCTCTAGCTTGATGTTGATCTGCTCGTGCAGGGCGGACGCCCTGACTTCCTGATGGCCGCCCCTTTGCTTTCAACAACTTAACCCCGTATAATCCCCGATAAGACCACTGAACCTCAATTTTGCACCATTCATTGGGATATGGGTGCGCCATTCCCAAGCCCTCCAATAGGATAGGCGGAGATTAAAACCCAGGGAAACGTGTACGAATCCAGGTCCATTCGAGCCAGTATTCGTCGAAGACGGCCAATCCCGGGGAGAGCCAGAGGTTGTAAGTGAGAGTCAGGAAGAAAGAGGGATAGGACTAGCCAGCAACTATCCACTTTAAGTCAGGAGCTAAGAGCAAACATGCGCAAGCCGATCAAGTACGTGGAAAAAGCAGCCGTCGCCGCCGCCAAAGGAACATGGGTGGTATTCGACCGCTTGAATCGTATCAAGCCGAATCCGTCGCCGACACCGAAGTGGTCCGAAAAGCCGCTGCTCAAGTCCTACGAAAAGTCGAAGCCGCCGCTCGGTTGGCCGCGCACGACCGACTCGCTCTGCCCGAAGTGTGTTCCGGAAATCCGCCAGCAGATTCTGGACGGGCACTTGCCGCACGAAGTGCTGATGAATGAAAAGGTCGGCGAGATCAAGGCGCAAATTGTGGAGCGCGACGGCCGGATCCTGATGGTGAAAGACTGCCCCACCCACGGTCACTTCGAAGACGTGATGTCGATTGACACCGAGTTCTCGAAGCATCTTGAGGACGTGTTCCCGGGTCGCGACATTCTGGCGCATAATGACGAGAAACTGCATCACCACGGATCGTCAACCGTGAAGTACGGACGGGGATCGGTGCTCACAATCGATCTGACCAACCGGTGCAACATGATGTGCGATCCATGCTTCATGGACGCCAACCAAGTCGGCTTCGTGCACGAACTGACCTGGGAGGAAATCAAGACAATGCTCGACAACGCCATCACCATCAAGCCGCGTCGTCAGATGAGCGTGCAGTTCTCGGGCGGCGAGCCCACATTGTCGCCGTACTTCCTGGATGCAGTGCGCTATGCGCGCAAGGTTGGATACAACTCGGTCCAGGCTGCGACCAACGGCATCGAGTTTGCAAAGAGCTTTGAATTCGCGCAGCAGGCCGTCGACGCCGGCATGCGTTACGCCTACCTGCAGTTCGACGGCATCGGCAACGCTGCCAACGCGCACCGCATGGTTGGCAACTTGTTTGACGTGAAGTTGAAAGCGATTGAGAACCTGCACAAGGCGGGATGCGAAATCGTTCCGGTCGTCACCATCGTCAACGGCATCAACAACGAGCAGGTCGGACGTATCATCAAGTTCGCCCTCGACAACCCAAAGACGATCAGCTTTTTGAGCTTCCAGCCGGTCAGTTTCACCGGCCGCGACGAAGCCGTGACCGATGATCGCCGCAACGCCCAACGCTACACGCTGAGTCATCTGGCCCACGACGTAAAGAATCAAACCGGCCTCGGCGAGCCGTCGCGCGATTGGTTCCCGATTTCGTTCATGGGAACATTCAGCGACTGGGCCGACTTAATGCACGTAAACGACCCCAAAAACGACTGGGGCCAACTCAGTTGCGGTTGTCACCCAAACTGCGGGACGGGGATGGCCGTGATGATTGATAAGGAAACGAAAGAAGCGGTGCCGGTCACGGCGTTTCTGCACGGGGATCAACTGGCGAAGGATATCGCCAAGGTGAACGATGCGGCGCGCGGAAAGTTCTGGACTGGTTTCGGGATGGCTCTGTGCCTGATGAAGAACTACGATCCATTCCAGTCGCCAACGCATTTCAAGCTGGTCGATCTGCTGAAGAAATTCGACAAGAACTATCACATCAGCGGGAGGAACTACGGCAAAGTCGGATCGGATCGAACGATTGACGACGTCATGAAGCGGCGCACGACTGACCGCTGGAATTTCCTGTTCATCGCGGGGATGTGGTTCCAGGATCTGTTCAACTACGATTTCCGGCGGACGGAGCAATGCATTATTCCGTACGCGACGCAGGAAGGCGAGATTTCGTTCTGCGCCTACAACACCGGCGTGGGATGGCGAAACATCATCGAGAAGATGCACATGACGGCCACGCTGACGAAGTGGTACGAGGAGCATGGCCGGCATGAGATATTTGCGGGTGGGAAGAAAGTGAAGATGGAGGAGCCCGCCACCGCCACCGAGTACCTGAGGCTGCGAGAGGAAATCGTCACCAACGAATTGCAGCACGATCTCGACAAGCTGGGCATCGCCAAGAACGCGCGCGAGGAGAAGACGCGGGCGCGAGATGCGAAACAGAAACAGAGTGCCGAAGCGCGAGGGCCGGAGAAGAATGACGAGGCTTACAACGCGCGCATGGCGTCGCTGTATCGCGAGGTCGTGCTGAAAGAGAAGCCGGTTGTGGCTGAGAACGGATTCATTCCGCTCGGAGCGCTGACCAAGCCGAACGGGAATGGGAACACCGAGCAGGCTGCGAAGCCGGAGATCGCGGAGCCGGTGGCGGGGGACTGAACACCGCTCTTGGCTTCCAGCTGTCAGCTCTTCGCTTTGAACACGGGCCGCCTTTGGGCGGCCTGAGTTTTTTGCCGCTCTTATTTTCTGCCGAACACTTCTTTTAGCAACGCCGTGGTTTGGGCGGCGGGGTTCTTGCGGATTTTCTTTTCTTCCTCCCCCAGTTCGTAGAAGAGGCCGTCGAGGGTTTTGCCGACGACGTACTTATCGAGGTCGAACTCGCCGGCCAGGGCGCTGCCGCCGGGCGCGCTCTTGAGGACGCGATCGTACTGCTGGACTACACCGACGTGCTCCATGGATTGATGGACGATGGGAGAGAAGGCGGTGGTGAGGTCGGCGGAACTCGAGCGTTTGAAGTATTCCGTGGCGGCGGTGTCGTTGCCGGTGAGGATGTGACGGGCGTCGTTGAATGTCATCTTCTGAAGAGCGGCGAGGAAGATTTGTTTGGCCTGAGGTGTGGCTTGCTCAGCGGCGCGGTTCATGCCGACTTCGAGTTCGTCCACTTTTTCGCCCATGCCGAGCATGCGCAGCCCGCGGCCAACGGTTTCGAGTTTGGGAGGCAAAACGATTTTGATGGCTTCATTTTTGAGGAAGCCGTCAGGTTTACCGAGGGTGGAGACGGCTTTGCCGGTGCTGACCTGGAGAGCCTGCTTCAGGCCCGCGATGATTTTGTCGTCGCTTAGAGAGGAAGTGTCGCGGTGCTCAAGGGCCGCGTCCGCTTTCTTGAGAACGTCATCGAGTTGGGCAGCGGCGGAGGCGGACAACAAGATTGCGAGAACGAGGGGGAGCAGGAAAGCGCGCATGCGAAACCTCGCAGGGAACGGATGATTCTACCGCAGGGGGACAAGTGCGGCGGAGATCGTGGCAGTCGCTCTCGGGTGGTCGGGCTGACAAGGAATCTGGCGAGTGTCGGCCCCACCTCGTCCGCGCGACAGGAATTGTACAGAGTTGTGACAGTTTGCTGACAACGAGTGGGCACCGCGCAGCCTAGCATCGGATGGCTGGTCAGAGAATTGTGATCTGTGTGCGAGGAATGGCGCATCGACACTCCCCCTGCCTGACCCGGTTATCTAAAGGAGATTTTGCATGCAGCGTCACACGATGTTCCGTACTCTTGCGCTGGGATTCGCGCTCATGATGGTTTCGAGGGCGGCCCTGGCACAGTATCAACTCACAAATCTATCTTCCAACCAAGTAAAGCAGGCGCGTCACGACGATCCGTTGCTGGTGAATGCGTGGGGGCTCGTGCATGGGCCGGGCACGCCCTGGTGGGTCAGTGATAATAATTCAGGATGGTCGACCTTGTACGATGGGGCGGGGAATCTGAACCAGACGCTCAAGGTGTTGATCCCGACGGCAGGGGAAAACGGACCAGGATCGCCGACTGGAATTGTGTTCAATGCGTCGGCGGATTTTGAGCTCCGGGGAAACCACACGGTGTTCCTGTTTGCGGCACTCGATGGATCCATCAGCGGGTGGGCGCCGCAAGCGAACTTTAACCAGGCGCTCGTAGCACCCTTGGTGCATGCGCCCACGGGTGCGGCTTATACCGGATTGGCGATCAGCAACAATGCCTCGGGGAACCACCTGTATGCCGCCGACATGGCGAACAACACCGTCGATGTCTACGACAAGAGCTTCAACCTGGTCATGCAGCTCACTGCTGCGGCGGTACCGGCGGGATTTGCGCCGTTCGGCATCCAGGACATCCATGGACTGGTCTATGTGACCTACGCGAGCGTTTCGGGTGGGAATGGCGGTTACATAGTGGTGTTTGAAGAGGACGGCACGCCTGTGAATCAAGGGAAGCCGCTGATTCAGGGGGCACCCCTGAACCAGCCTTGGGGATTAACGGTGGCGCCGAAGAACTTTGGGCCGCTGAGCAATACTCTGCTGGTCGCGAACAACACAAACTCGGGAACGATCAATGCCTTCAATTCGGAAGGACAGTTCGTGGGCACGGTGAAGGACACGACTGGCAGAGCGATCATGATCGACCAGCTTTGGGGGATCGGGTTTGGCGACGGAGCGGGAAAGAACGGCGCGAAGAATCAGCTGTTCTTCACTGCGGGGCCGAACAATAATCTGGCGGGGACGTTTGGCGTGATCACGTTGCAATGACCGGAGCACGGAGGTGACCGCGAAGGCCGCCTGCGAGGGCGGCCTTTGTGTCTTTCGGAGATTGGAGGGAAGTTCGAAATCAAGAAGGTCAAAGTCCCCAATCCTTCGGCCTCGCTCAAGGCACGCTCTGTCGCACAGAGCGCGATGAAGAGTGAGGCGCCCCGCTGTTCGCGATGTGATAAATTTGAAGGAGTGGGGGCGCGTAGCTCAGTTGGCAGAGCAATGCCCTTTTAAGGCATGGGTCGCAGGTTCGAGTCCTGCCGCGCTCACCAAAAACTCTTTTCCGTTCATTGGGTTGCATCGCTCCCGGCGTTTTTTGCCAAGAGATTCTGACCCACACCCAACCCACAACTGTCGAACCACCGCACTTGAACGCCTTGCATTTCCGGGGTCACGACCTGCGCATAACTGCGTAGCATGATCTCCGGGCCTGCGTGCCGCATGTTGCCTTGGGCAGTCTTCACGTCGGTCTTATCGATGGACACCATCCAAGTCGCCATGCTGGAGCGCAGCGAGTGCAAGCCGAAACGCTGACCTTCAGGAATCTCGATTCCGGCTGCCAGAGCAGCCGGACGCAGATGATCGGTTACGAAGATTCCCGCGCACATTGGTATTTTCCCGTGCATCTTGAACGATGGAAATATCCAATCCTCGTCCTGTGCATAGGGCGTAATCGAATGCCATTGACGGAGGAACCACGCCAACTGCGGTGACAATGCAACCGGAGCTTTCGAGGCTTTCGTCTTCGGCTTGTCGATGCACGCGGCTGTCCAACGGCGCTCGATCTTGATCTGGTTTTTATTCCAGACGATGTCACGCCATTTGAGGCCGCAGGCTTCAGAGGCACGGATCGCAGTCGAAGCACAGATCAGCACCAACATCTGATGCATCGGGTTCGACAACAGAGCGATGATCTGCTTCACTTGCTCTGGCTCTACGATCACAGGAACGTAGTCTGATCCCACATCCTCCAGCCTCCATCCAGCAGCGGGATTCGTGGTGACCAGACCCTCGAACTGAGCCCAGTTGTAGATCGTTCCGATCATCGTCTTGATCTTCGAAACCGTAGGCCCGGCAAGTTCCCCATCATCCCGCAGCACGTACAGCCAATCGCGGAGGTCGCGTTTTGAGATTTTGTCCGCGATGTGGCTAGCCCATTGAGGCATGATGTGATTTTTGACATAGGACTTTGTGCTATCCGTCGTAGTTTTCGCCCGATGTGAACCCTTCACCGAGTTCCAGCTTCGGACGGAAAGGTCGTACTCAAGACCGTGCACCTTGTCCATATAGTCAGCCAAGACCTTCGTGACCGTGATCTCCGACCCAGCGTCCTTGTTGATGAATGCTCGCACGCCCAGCCGATCCGCTTCGTTCCGAGCATCCTCCTTAGTCGGAAACTCTGTCAGCGAGCCAATGATCGTGCCATTCTCGACCCGCTGACCGTCTTTCTGGATGCGGAACCGCAATAACCACATCCGGTACTTCTTGCCCTCTTTAATGCGCCACACTTTCTTTAGACTCCCGTTTTGGTATGCCATTACTGGCCTCCTTTGCGGGAGCCGCCGCCGCTGATTGTACGGCTACTGCCAGCTTTTGCGCTACGACTGCTGCCGTTGCTGAGCATCCAGTCGCGAAGCTCGCTCAGAAGGAAGCGCCACGTCTTGCGCTCTCCTAAACCAAGCGGGTGCGCCGGGATCAATCCACGAACTGCCAGCTTCAGAACATGCTTGCGTGATAGTGAAAGGAACTGTGCCGCCTTGTCCGCGTCTACAAAAGGTTCGAATGGCGTGCGGGAAATCTCAGTTCCAAGGCATTCCTGAAGGAAATTGATTTCACTGCTAGTGTAGTGTCCCATAAATAACTAGCATAAGTAACAGGCTTGGGATAAGCTTCGTGCATGATCACGGGACGCCCCAAGCCTGCCCTCACTCTTGCCCCGGACGAACAAACGCAACTGCGCAACCTGGCGGCTTCCCGCACTCTGCCCCACGCTCTGGTGGCGCGTGCCAAACTGGTGCTCTGGTCGGCTCGAGGACATAGCAACACTCACATCGCCCGTCGTCTGCACTGGCGCAATGCGACCGTGGGCAAGTGGCGACAGCGGTTTGTCGAGCACCGCTTGGCCGGACTCTATGACGAGTTGCGTCCGGGTCGGCCGCGCAGCATTGAGGACGAGCAGATCGCCGCTTTGCTCAAGCGCACGCTCTCCCGCAAACCCGCGGCCGGCACGCACTGGAGCATTCGACAAGCCGCCCAGGTCAGCGGGATTTCCCGCTCCACCGTGCACCGTTTGTTTCAGGCGTTCGCCTTGCAGCCCCATCGCAGCCGCAGTTTTAAGCTCTCTACCGATCCCTTTTTTATCGAGAAAGTACGGGACATCGTAGGCCTGTATTTGAATCCACCCGACCACGCCCTGGTGCTGTGCGTCGATGAAAAAAGCCAGATTCAGGCCTTGAACCGTACTCAACCCGTGCTCCCCATGGGTCTGGGCTATGTCGAGGGCATCACCCATGATTACGTCCGCCACGGCACCACCACTCTGTTTGCTGCCTTCGACATCGCCACCGGCGCCGTGTTCACGGAGTGCAAACCTCGCCACCGCCACCAAGAGTTCCTCTCCTTCTTACGTCATCTGGACGAGTCCATGCCACCGGAACTCGATCTGCACCTGATCGTCGATAACTATGCCACCCACAAACACCCCAAGGTGCGGACTTGGTTAGCACAGCGGCCTCGCTATCACATGCACTACACACCCACCTATTCCTCTTGGCTCAACCAGGTGGAACGCTGGTTCGGGCTGATCACCCAACGTGCCATTCGCCGGGGCTCGTTCACCAGTGTCCACGACCTGGTCCAGAAAATCGACGCCTTCGTAGAGCGCTACAATCGTTCCAGTCGCCCCTTCGTCTGGACGGCTACGGCCGATTCGATCCTCCAGAAAATCGCCCGACTTTGTTCGCGTATTTCCGGGACACCACACTAGTTGACTGCGAAGAATTCAAGCATACGGCCTCGCAACGCTTCCAAGGGCGCTTTCTGCCCCCTCCGGTGGGCGGCTGATAACCTTGGCGGGAGTCGTTGCAACCCGCGCCCGGTCACCGTCCGTTTTTCTCAATCTGGCGGACGCAATTGGTGATCGTCCGCGCTCGGAAATCTGGTCTGAGCCAACCCATCGCCCTTGTGGAATCGAGACGACGGAGACTCATTCTGGTTTGGTGTCGGTATCTTGTGATCGCCACGTGGCCGTGGGGTCACAAAGAACCCTACATTAGTACAATACGCAGTTTTTTCGAAATTCCTTCGGCTGGACTTCAGGCTCAGCAAGAAGATCTGCTGAAAGCCCGAAGGAAGGGCTACGAGTTTAGCTGAGCAGGTCGCCTGAAGCGAGGAGGCTGGCAATTGGACATCGGCAGCCCCCGTGAGCCATATTTTGGTCCCAGCCCGTCTCGTCCAGCAGTCTGACACTACCCATTGCTCCCTCAGAGCACAGCCAGTAGCACCACCAAGGCACGGTCTCCAGCGCCCAAATCCAAGATTTTTTTCAAAATAGCCCTCCAGTCCAAGAAAATCCCGAAAACGCCCGTATTAGTAGACAGGGGCGGACCTCACGGCCAATAGACGGTCTGGCTCTAGTCGAAACCTCGGACATTATGTCCGAGGTCGCACGGGGTTGACCGGCCGTGCCTGATGACGGCCTCCGGGCTGCACGGACAGGTCACGCGAGGCAAAAATGGCTACTACAGCTATACCGACATTGCCACAAGCTCCTCCAGCCACGTGCGTCTCCCTCAGCGATGTGGGCAAGCTTGAGGGCAAAATGTCAATCCTGAAACCCAAAATCGGCGACTCGGCTAAAACAGCCAGCGCCAGCATGAGCAGCAGTCCGCCCCGGTCTCACCATGAATTTAATGAGGAAGCTGACCCAACTCCGGAAGCGAAGACCCTCATCAGTGCCGTGCTTGCGGTCGGCAAGGAATGGCAGTCAAAACGCAAAACTGTCACGGACTACTTTGAGCAACACAAGCTGGAGGTCCTGACGCTTCGCAACGAGTTCGGCGTGAAACAGGGAACCAAGGGCAAGATGCTGTACGTACCTCGGCCCAATGACACGCTCGAAGCGATGTACTGGTCAGACTTCGTCTCGCTCGCCTTTGGTGTGAGCGACCGCCATGTCAACCGTTTGCTCGGTATCAACGAGGCTCCAAATCCTCCCGAGCCCACGAAGTCCAAGAATTACAAGCTCGGCTTCGCAGCCGGGCAGGAGGCCGCGCTGCGGGAACAGGTGCAAGCCCCGGCAATCGCACAGCCTGTGTCCAAGCTCGATAAGGGGGACCCTTACGCCTACTTCGAACAGTTGAAGGCTGAGAAGCAGACCTTCGCGTCTGAACTCGCCGCAATAGTGGTCGAGATGTTCGAACCCACGGACACCGATGAAATCGTGCAAGCGTTCGGCAAAGAAGTGAAACGTCAGCAGGTTTGCAAGGCGGAGGCCGCTCGGCGCGACCTCGACAAGCTGGCGGAGAAGGAACCCGGTGAAGCCGAATCCGAAGCGAAGAAGCCAGCAGCAACCACCAGCAAAAGCGCGAAGACGAAAAAGGCCTTGGTCGCCCGCATCGGAGACACCCACGAATTCGGCGTCTTCCCGGATTGGTGCGACGATCATACCGCCAGCAACGCGCTGACCATCGGCACGAAACAGGTGTGCGAAGCCGAGCGCGACCGCCTCAATACCAAGCGTGCGCCTGATGCCGAGTCACTTGGAATTTTGATCGGCGCTAGTAACACGCAGGTGCAGCAAACTGCGGTATTAGTCCAGTAGGTCGAAACGGGTGTTGGGAGGGATGCCCGTCGCACCGTGATGCGGTGCCTGATGATGACCAGTGAATCAGTCATGAAGACGAGTAGCTTGGAGGGCCACATGGCCGACGAGAAAGAAGCATTAACCGAATCTCAGAAACAGACAGACGCAGGGAATGCGCTTGAGACCCGCCGCCTGCGCAAGATGGCAGCCGAGCAGCAGCAGGAACGCCGCGCATGGCTGTTCAACAACCTGACTGATGAAGAGCGCGAGGAAATCATCTCTGACCTTCAGGAAATCTCAACCGAGTACGAATGCCTGTTCGAAGAATTCGTTGAAGAACGCGACTTCGAAATGGCGGGAGCACTTAAATCTGCGATTGAGAAGCACGGCTATCATTATGTGCTCGCGGCTTTAGATATATCACTCGACGATCAACCGGGGTGATGCGGGCTCCACGAGTGTCCGGCTCAGGCCGAATCCTGCACCATCGCGTGCGGCCTTCGAAATCTGAGCGCGGCTACAGAAAGTTCGGCAGAAGTCGCTTAGCAATTCGTATTAACAATCAAGCAAGAAAACCCTCCATAGCGCATGGGGAGCTTCGAGAGGGCGGGGTCCGTCCCTTCCCACCCTCTATCTAAGCATCGGGAGAGTGGTCGAGCTTTATTGGCAAATGCAGGAGGCGCTAAGCTATATGACGAACAACGATTATCAGGAAGAAGAACCACGCACAGATCAGGACCCGAACGGCGATTTTCTCTTGCTGCTTACTCTGCGGGTCCCAGTCCCATTCCCGTATGGCATGGTACTGCTCCCGGAGCCGCATACGTTCGAGCACGGATTCGTTGACGGAGACATCGTTCGCTACATCGGAGGCAAAGAGATGCTGGCTCCAGAGGAGGACGAGAATGGCGGAAGCGGCAGGCTCATGAAGGTTGCTGCCTCAGCGTGCGAGAAGATTATGGACCCTAAGATGGCGGAATCCTGTCGGCGGGTCATTCGCCCAGATTTCTAATACACGCTGCCCTCGTCCCAACCCAGCTTCAGCATGATTTCAGGGTATCTAGCGCACAAGCGCCAATAATTCTTCCGTGCCTGTGACGGTGGGCAGACGTTCTTGTAGGGGTCCGCGTTCTGAGCGATGTTCCTCCAACGAATGATTTTCTTGCGGATAAGGGTGTCACGAACTACTTTTCTAGCGTTCATGGGATTTCTCTATGCGTAATTGCTTTGTGGAGCCAGCGACTGGGCCTTGCCAATCGAGTTCTTCAGGAAAGCAAGCCTGAATTTTCGCAGTGCTACTGGCATTTCCAGATGATCGATTATTCCGAAGCCCGCCGATTGCCGCCTCTGATATAGGGTCTCAAAGTCCGGGAATTGTTCACCAACGATCCCGGAACTCACCGTGAAAATGCCTCCGCACTGCCTTCAAGCGGCACTGAAAGGCACTGGAATCGGCCTATTTCGAGAGGAGAGCCCCTGTTCGACGCAGCCGAAGGGCGCGAGCCGATGCTCGCTCTTCATTGCGATGGTGACCGAGGGTGCCTGAATGACTCATTTTCCGTAAAGTCCCAGTTTTGTCCTACTGAATGGCAGATTCCATCTCTTCGACGGTCTGCCCCTTCAACATCCACTTGTCCTCTTCGGATAGCAGAAGTTTGATACCCACGCCCTTCCAAAACTTGCCTTCGGCACTGCGACCAGCCTCGCCGTAACGCTGCTCCATGCGCTCCTTGAACTCGGTCGCCGTCATCTGGTATTCGCCGTTCTTGTCAGCCCAGCTTTTGTAATGCTCGTACATCTGACCGCACTTTGCTTTGAGCTTGTCATTCTCGACAAGCTCGTCTTCCACGAAGTGACCCAGCACGTTCTGCTCATGGCGGTACGCTGCTCACGCCTCCTCGCTCTCACGACCGTGCAAGCAGTGGAAACATCGATAGTGAGAGTCTGTCCCCAGCGAGGTTTGCTTGGGCAGGCGCAATTCTTCTTTGATCGTCTGCGATCAGGTCTTTCCGCTTCAGGATGCACCTGTCGGCGAGAAGGGTGAACCGCTTGGCCTTCGTGTCGCACATCACCCTGCCGCGAGGGTATTCTTCGTACTCCGATTCCGCTGGAGCCTTGCCGACCTGTCTGCCACTGTTCCCACACGGCGATATGGCTTCCCGGATAGTTCAGATGATCGCCATATTTTTCGCACTCGCTTAGCGGGGCACTGTCGATCAGCAGCTTGCCATCAACGAGCCAGAAAATGCCAAGTCGAGGCTCGGCTGCTGGCTTCGCTTCCTTCCGAGTGCGCTTTGCGGGTTTTGCCATCTAACATTCCTCCGGTCTACGCTGAAGTCTCATGCTCGCAGGCTGGGAAAAAGAAGCACATCACGGGAATTTTAGGTCGTACCCACACTCCACAAAATCCCGCCACTTTAGGGTTCGGGTGTGGACTATATCTTCGGCGCTCTGGGAGCATCAGCAGGAACAGTCCGTCATCGGTAACTTCCAGCACACGCCACAAGCGTCCCTCCGTCGTCGGCGATGATCGCTCCGTGCTCAATCTCGATCCTCACTAGCCGATCCTCGCTGTGGACAGTTCGCATCCAGTCGGCATTTTCCTTCCGACAGCAGTCTCGCAGAGTTCCTGCAATCTGCCCCGGTACTTGGCAACCAGCCCAGACGCCGAGGAGATCGCCTTGGTCGCCTTCTTTAATTCACTCTCGATCCGATCAAGATCGGCGAATGTGCGCCGGACTTCGTCGGCAATGGCTGCATTCTTCTCCAAGAAGTCAGCACCTTGAAGCCGCATCCGCTCGAACAGCGGCTTGAGAACATCGAGATCGCGAGGCAGCCATTGCCGGGTTGTTCGCAATATCCAGACTCCGTCCTTGCGGCTCCATCTGGTTTCCCGATCAACTTGCCGAAGCTGATCTTCGCTGCGAGCGACCAGCACAGCGACAGGGATGGATCGTTCACGCGCATCCCGAACCAGCTTGTCGATGTCATTTTCGCCGACGATGGCCTTGTCCTTGTTATCGACCAGCATTCGGGGCTCGACGGGCGCACCGCTCGAATCGCGGTAAGCCAAGATGAAGTCGCCGTTTCGTGCAAGCTTTTCGCTGACACAGATTCCAGCCCATGTCCGAGCCTCCTCAGCAAAATCCGCCTCCTCACGCGCACCAATCGCGAGCACCTTCGACATCTCGGCTTCTAACTCCTGATTCCGCTCTCGAAGCTGGGCAACTTCCCGCAAGTGGTCTTCGACTCGGCGGGTCAGGTTGTGTTCTGCACTGTGAGGGCTTGGAGTTCGCTCCGATGCCGCAGTTCAATCTCGGCAGTTCGCCTCGTCAGTTCTGACTCGAACCGAGCCCAAATCTGCTGGCTGTCATTGCCGTGCTTCTGCTGAAACAAGCCGGAATGCTTCCTCTGCGGAGAGTTGGGCGACCCTAGCGAAGTCTTCGACTCCGAGGCGATCCAAAACCTCCGTTCGCTTGAGCTTGCCTTCTCCCAGACAAAGCGGGCACTCGACGGTCTCAGTCAATTGGTTCACGTAGCCTCCCGAATGTTCGATTTAAGAGGAAAGAAATGGGGGAGACGATGGGGCGAGATGCTTCAGACTGCTATTTGCGCTTGCATTAGCAGGCCGGGGTCGGCGGTATCGATTGAGACCAAGCTTGCCGTGGTCGTCGCGGGTCGTACCGAAATGCTCGCTTGTGCGCCCAAGCAGGTGACCCGATTCGTCCCGCACAACGGTGTCGAACGCCCCCGTGAATCCCGTTGTGACTGATCCAATGATCCGGCGATTTCCGTCGCGGATAAATTCCTTCTTCAGCATCGACTCCTCCCCTCATATTCTACCGAGCACAAGTGGTCAGAAAGGTAGCAGGGGTAACTACACGAAAGTGGGGTTCGTGGAATACCTTTTTGCGAGACCTGCTGGGTAGAATATAGGTACAGCTACCGCAACATCGAAGCTGCGTTCAAACGGATCGTCAGACTTCATCCAACCATTGCCCCTTCCCCGTTTCAGTAAAGCCAACTTGAACTAAGCCGCTTTGCGGCGGACGCATTCGCGTGTTGCGGAGCGGACGGTCGAGGTGATCTGAGCTAGTTTGTTGTCGCAGAGGAGGAACTCTCTGTGACCCATCTACGCCAGATCATGCTTGAGGAACTACATCGCCGGAACTACGCCGAGTCCACCATCGACGCTTACATTCACACGGTTGAACATTTCAGTCGACACTTCCATCGCTCACCCGATCAGCTTGGCCCCGAGCATATTCGCCAGTATCAGGCCGCGTTGTTCACGCGCTGGAAACTGGCCCCGAACACCGTAACGCAGCGCTTGGCCGCTTTGCGCTTCTTCTATGTACAGGTGTTGAAGCGTGGCTGGAGCGTTGCCGAGACACCGTATCCGAAGAAGGTTCTGCACTTGCCGCAGGTGCTGAGCCAGGACGAAGTGGCGCGTCTGATCGACGCGGCAGAGTTTCCCTTTCATCGCATTCTGCTGATGACGCTCTATGCCACGGGCGCACGTCGCGCAGAAGTGGCGCACCTGAAGATCAGCGACATCGACAGCCAACGCATGGTCATTCATATCCGGGGAGGCAAGGGACGCAAGGACCGTGATGTCATGCTCAGTCCCAAGCTGCTCGAGGCATTGCGCGTCTACTGGCGCGGGCTGAAACGCAAGCCCACCGATTGGCTGTTCCCCGGTAACCGATGGCATACGGCGAGTCATCCGGTCTCCACCAAGGTTCTCTGGAACGCCTGTCAGCAGGCCGCCGAACGCGCCGGTCTTGAGCACAAGCGCATCCATCCCCACACTCTGCGCCACTGCTTTGCCACGCATCTGCTCGAAGCCGGTGCCGACCTGCGTACCATCCAGATGCTGCTGGGGCATCGCGACTTGGAGGAAACGACGATCTATCTGCATCTCTCCCGGCGGCATCTCAGCGCTACCGGCAGTCCGCTGGATGCGCTCACGATCCGAGGAGAAGGAGAACCGACGCAGAGCGTATGAACCCGCCTCCTCTGGAGGTGGCCGACATCGTTCGCTGTGCAGGACAGTCCTTCGTTGAGCGCAGCCGCAAGTGGATCAACGGCCAACACGAAAAAGTGTTGCTGGCCATTACACGCTGCCGCACCGCCGCGCTGGGTGGGCATCGCGATCAGTGCTCAGACTGCGGACATACTGCCATCTCCTACAACTCGTGCAGAAACCGGCACTGCCCTAAGTGTCAGGGCAACTCCCGCCTGCGCTGGCTCCAGGCGCGGGAACGGGAGTTGCTGCCCACCAGCTACGTGCACGTCGTCTTCACGCTGCCGCGGGAACTGGCTCCGCTCGCATTGCAGAATAAACGGCTGATCTACAACCTGCTGTTTCACGCCAGTGCTGCAACCCTGCTGGAGATCGCTCGCGATCCCCGGCATCTGGGAGCCGAGATCGGTTTCTTCAGCGTGCTCCATACCTGGGACCAGCGACTACAACATCATCCCCATGTCCACTGCGTGGTTGCCGCCGGCGGTCTCGCTCCGGATCATTCCCGCTGGATCTCCTCGCGCTGCTCCTTCTTCCTTCCCGTCAAAGTGCTCAGTCGTGTCTTCCGCGGCAAGTTTATCGCCGGACTCAAGACCGCCTATCATGCGGGTGCACTCCAGTTCCACGGACATCTCTTACCGCTTGCAGAACCGCGCGCCTTCGCCTCGTGGCTGCGGGTACTGTTCCGTCACGACTGGGTCGTCTACGCCAAACGGCCTTTCGGCGGGCCAGAACATGTGCTGCGCTATCTCGGCGCTTACACTCATCGCGTCGCCATCTCCAACAGCAGGTTGGTTGCTCTCTCCGAGGGCAACGTAACCTTTCGCTGGCGCGACTCCGCTCACGGCAACAAGAAACGGCTCATGACTCTGCCGGTCGAAGAGTTCTTGCGCCGCTTCCTGCTGCACCTGTTGCCGCGCGGCTTCATGCGCATCCGCAACTTCGGATTTCTTGCTAACCGACGGCGAGCGGAGTTTCTTCCACTCTGTTTCCGGTTGCTCCAGCCATCCGATCCGCCAGCAGCAGGCGCCGCGTCGTCCGCACTGCCCATTCACTCGCTGTGGCGATGTCCGCTTTGCGGCGGAACCATGCAAGTTGTCGAGCGCCTCTCCGCCGCGCAACTCCTCCTCCGATCTCCGCCTCCTCTCAGCCGGTGCGCCGCATGAATCCACATCTCCAGCCTCGAATCTCGCTCGTGCTTCGGCGCGCACACTGGTTCTCTGTCTCCCATTCCTCAGAACGCAGTTTGGTGGCGCACTCCAGACTCTCCGACGTGCCGCCCTACGACCATTCTCTCTGCCACCAGCAACTGAAACGGAAGCGCACCGACAGCAAGACCCACACCGCAAACGACAACGACCGCCTTATCAAGAAACAAATCCCATAGTCCCCAGGGACGGCTTCCTTCAAGTCGCTGTATCTGAAGCGCCCCTCCACAGCATCTCAACTCCCAGTTCTTCGCTGGGGGGCGCTTCAGATACAGCACTAAGACTTGGAGGAACTCAGTTGATGAAGAAAGCCGCGATCTATGTCCGTGTTTCGACTCCCGACCAGCACGTTGAATCTCAGTTGTACGATCTTCGAGAGTTGGCGGCACAGCGAGGATTCGAAGTAGTGCACGAATACGAAGATCGGGGGGTCTGTGGCAAGAAGGCACGTCGTCCCGGTCTTGATCTCCTCATGGCTGATGCGCGGCGGAAGAAGTTCTCAGTCGTGCTGGTAGCGGCTTTCGACCGAATTGCGAGGAGCACTCGCAATTTCCTCCAAATCATCGATGAGTTGGACAGCATGGGAATCGAATTCATCTCTCGGCGAGAAAACGTGATACAAGCGGGCCGCATGGGGCGTCTCTTCGTGACGATCATCTCCGCGATTGCGGAATTGGAAAGGTCACTTGTGGTGGAGCGGGTCAAAAGTGGAATGCGGCTCGCGGCACTCCAAGGGCGTCAGATCGGTCGTGCTCGGCTGGATGTAGATCGCGAGCAGGTCGTCCTCGACCGCCGTTCTGGGTTGAGCCTGACGCAGGTAGCGAAGAAGCACAACATCTCGCGGGCAAGCGTTTGCCGTTTGATGAAAGAGGCGAACGAAAACGCCATTCCCGCTGTTCTCATTCCTGCTGTTGAAATGGCGCAGCAAGCTGGAGCCGGACAATGATGTCCGGAACACAAGGCACACCAATCAGAGCCTTCGCAGATGAAGGCTATTCGAAGGTGTTCATGGTTTGCGGAGAGGGAGCGGTGTCGAGAAAATGCCTGATCTGCGAGCAAGTCTTTTCGCGGCAGGAGTCATTTGAGCATTCCAAGTTTCCTTGCCACCCGCCAGTTTCTACTGCGAATTGAATTTCTCGACGCACGGTTTGAAGGAGGGAACGCCTGTGGTGACGAACTTCCAGTTCAGGCTGAACGGCGTCATCATCACGCACATCAAGGTGCGTCCGGTCGTCATCGACGGCATCACGGATCATTGGGAACTTGTCGCCTGCCACGAGACACTCGGCGAGTTCGCGATTGACGACAACGAGGGACTTGCCGATCCCGCGCTCACGCGATTCGTCCTTGAAGTGCGGGACGTCACGATTCCGCCCATTGAGCGCCGATTCCTACCAAACAAAGGATGGCGGCAAGTGAGGACGAGGGAATGCATCGCATTGCTGGAATCGAATGGGATTATCGAGACGTACTGAGCCGACCGAGAAGAAGATGTGGAGTGGACTAGTCCGCGTTTTCCCCGCCAATGAATCGCATTCGGCTGAAGTCAATGGTGTAACTGCGAAATTGCTTCAACAGGGATTGACCAAGATTCCCGTAAACCCAATCGAGCGGATCAACCCCAAGATCAATGGTCATTACCGGAACGTTCTTTAGCGTGGCTGTAGCAGAGCCCAAGTGCAAATCGAGGCGAGGCAGGTCGTAGGCACTCATCCGGCGTATTCCCCCAACACCCCCAGTTCCCCATTTTCGCGGCTTCAAGGAAGCAAACTGCTGGGGAAACGCCCGCAAGTACAGCCTCGAAAGCGTCCCGGCGTCGGAGCCAGTATCGAGCCCGAATAGCAAGTCGCGGCCATCAACCTTCGCTTCCAGCAGAGGCGTCAGTTCCTCGACCCAAAGCCGCGTCGAGCGGGACGACGGCTTACTCTCTGGACTGACCTCCAACTCGTCGGCTGCAATCGTCAGGCTCCCCAATGCCGCAAGCACCGGATAGCCAAGCACCCCCTGAATTTGATAATGCCCGTTCTCGCCAAGATTGACGTTGAGGGCACTGTCCTCTGACACAATCACCGCCACGTTGCGCACCACCGCCTTGCCGAATGTCATTTCAGGGATAACAGCCACCCACAAAGGCACTTCCTTGCCAGTCGATCCGCTCTGGGTGCTCGCCTGCCCTCTCGATATGTTCAAGCCAAGGCGTTTGGCGGTGCTCAGGCTGATTGTGGATTCGTTCGCGCCAGTATCAAATATCCACCACTCGGTTGCGCTGCCGATCTGGACGGGAACGGTCATGTCGCTAAGCGCATCATGCCGGATAGGTACTCTAAACTCGCGTTCTCCGGAAACCGTCTGCGGCAAGGCACCGCGAAGCAGTTCAAACGTATTCCGGTTGTCGGTAATCGTTTGTCTCTCGACCTGAGTGAACTCAGCCGCAAAATCCTTCAACAACTCTGAATATGTGTCGCTGGATTTCCCGTACTCCCCGGTTCTGAAGTAGTCGCTTGCCAGAGTGCGGAGGGCGATGGCCGTGCGTTTACGGCTGGTTTTCCTTAGTTCCGGCAGAACTTGCTCCAGAGCGGTGATCGCATCGGCTGTATGATTGCTGCGATCAGCTAAAATCCCGCTGAAGTAGGTGTGCTCAGCAGGAGTTAACTTTGCGACTGGCAGTTGTGCTTGCAGTTCCGGGTAGCGTTTATCCTGAACCAAGCGATCAAGGTCGGCGGCTGCGATTCGATGCTTAGGGACGACGGCTTGCAGAAGAGGGATGACGCAGACCAAGAAAGCGAGCCAAGCGCAAAACTGATATCTACGGGCACTCATCGCTGAGCTTCAGTTTACTCCGTTGCAAATCGCTCGCAGCAGCCATTTGTGCTTGCAATGCTCGCCATTTCTCCCACTGACCGCGTGTTCGTCTTCACTGGAGCAGGTGTGAGCGCGGAGAGTGGAATCCCGACCTTCCGTGGCGTGGGCGGGCTGTGGCGCAACTACCGAATTGAAGAAGTCGCCTCTCCCCATGCTTGGGCTCGTGATCCCCGGCTTGTATGGGAGTTCTACTCCATGCGGCGGCGAGTAGCTATGGGAGCGAAGCCCAATCCCGCGCACTTCGCGCTCGCGAAGCTGGAGCAGACGTTGGAAGATCGTCTGTTCCTCTGCACACAAAACGTGGACGACCTTCACGAGCAGGCAGGGTCTAAGCGCGTCGTCCACATGCACGGCGAACTTTTTAAGAGCGGCTGCGACAGGTGCAACCGACCGCCTTTTCATGACACGAACACCTACGATCCTCCGGCAGAAATTCCCCGCTGCGAATGCGGAGGACGGATTCGCCCGCACATCTGCTGGTTCGGCGAAGTGCCGTTCGAGTTGGATCACATCTTCCGCGTTCTGGGCGAATGCACGATCTTCATGGCTGTAGGCACGTCGGGCGTGGTCGAGCCAGCCGCGAGCTTTGTCGCTCACGTCAACGGTCGTGCACGGACGATCTACGTGGGGCCGGAGGAGCCTGCAAACGTATCAGCATTCACGGAATGCCACTTGGGGAAAGCAGGGGAGGTCTTACCTGAATTTCTTGCGCGGGAAACATGAGGAAACGTATGAACAGAGTTTTGGTTTTTTTTCTCCTCCATCGCTCGTCAACCTGCATCCTCTCCGTTGCGATATGCGCGGTGCCCGTTCACGGTCAGATTCAGTCAGTGCGAAATGCAACCGAAGTCCGGCTACTCATTGCCAACCGCGAGAGCCCGGCGCTCGCAATTGTCCTCCCCGGCTATTCCGATTCGGATCGCAGCATCGAGGTCATCTTCCCTGAGCACGTGACTGCCAAGAGACACGGCAGCAGCGAACCGGAGCATCTATACCTGTCGAATGGAAGACAGCAGGCACTAAAAGCAGTCTGGCGACAAACGGGGAATTCAGTTGAGTACGAATGCGACCTCACTGGTGGAATCCACTTTTTGGCGAGAGCTACCTTAGAAGAAGATGGCGTGCTCTTTCACTATGAGTTTCTAAACCTCTCGAATTCCGACTATGACATGATCTACGCCGTTACCGATCCTCGTCTCACAGGCATCTTCCACGATGTCCGCTTGGAGCGCACCTACGTCCACCACAAGGACGGATTTGACCTGCTGGCTTCTGAGACTCCCGCCCGGCTGACCATGCCCCTCAGCGACTGGCTGCCGTCGCGCTATCTGGCTTCGTACACATGGCCTGTACCCTCGAAGCTGATCGAACACCGGAGTGATGGCATCACCTACTACAACAAGTCACGCCCTGTGGACGAGCCAATGATCGCCACGCTTTCTGAAGATCACCAATGGGTTGTGGCGAGCTTCACCCGGACGACTGGCAACGTTTGGAGCAATCCCGATCTCACCTGCCAGCATGTTGACCCGGAGACCTCTGTGGCTATGGGGCAAAAAGCTGTGACAGAGGTTGAGGTTCTGATTTTCAAGGGCACCTTCGATGACGCCCTGCGAAAGGTCAGGGTTCGGCGTTCAGGTTTGCGATAGCGCAGATCGAAAGTGCCCACTTCGCCAGCCATGCTTGCGAAAGCGCATCATGAGAACGCCTGAAGCGGCGATGGCGATGATTATGATGGCTCCAATGTTCACGTGTTCGAGATTTCCGAAGGCTACCACCCGCACCACCCGCAATCAAATGTGCTTGCGGCGGTTCCGCGATGGCGAACGGCGTGCCGCGTCATCGGTCACAAACTTGTGAGCCATGCCGAGCAAGTCCCGCAGGACATCAGGTGTGACGCGGGACAAGCGAACCAGCACGGCGGTGTACCCGACATAGTGATCGGTCACGTAGTAAAGATCGGGAGCGGCTGCGAGCAGTTCGGCGCGGTCGTCGAAGCCAACGCGAACCACAAGCGAACCCGGCTCAGCCGAACGATGAGTAGGCACGCAGGCCAAGAGTTTTCCGCTAACCTTGAGCGCGGGTGACGCCGTATGCCGTGCTCTCTTTCACGCCCGGCAGCGCCAAGCCGATCTTCCGCACGGTGTCGAAGTTGATTGTGCTCCCGTGTTTCTTCGAGGTTTTGATCTGCTTCGACGATCTTCCAGCCGCTTTTGATCGGGACTTCGACGTTCGTGCGCCCGGAATTTTGCCGATCCGAGGGTCTCCAGCCAGCACAAGCTCGCATGCCCGCAGTGCCGCTGATTCAAAGTCAGGGGCATCGACTGGTAAGACCTGCCAACCCGTTACCCGTTTGCCCAATACTTGAATGGATCGCATGTTCGGGAACTCACGCCGCAAACTCTGGTGGTGTTCTTGGGTAGTGGCGAGCCATACTCCATTATCCGCAGTGCTTTTAGGCTTGTCCCGTAGGATCAACACGATTTTGTCCTTTACATAGATTGCAAGGCAGCCAAACATCGGACGCGTATACGGCGATAGTGTGGAAATCGCATCAAGCACGAATGCGTGTGGAATAGGCTTGCGCTGCTTGGGCAGCAAGCTCGCATCCAGAGCTTCTGGAGAGACGTGTTTTCTCTTAGTCATACCCATGCACCTCCAGCCTCGCCCGCACAAGTGGTGGGAGTTTACACCCAAGAACTCGACCCAAAACAAGAGGGCGCTATTGCAGCTTCGCGTACTCGGCTTTGGCTTGCTTCAGGATCGGGATGTCGGGGTCGGCGTCTTTCCAGAGCGTGAGGAAATCCTGATATGCACCCTTTGCTTTGGCGGTGTCACCTTGCATGGCGTAAGAACGGGCGAGTCCTAACCGGGCTATTGCGCCCCAAGGAAAGTTTCCCACCAAGCCTCGGTGGTCAATGAATTTCTGGAATTCTGCTGCGGCAGCGTTGCCGTCGTGCAGCATCAGATAGGCCTCTCCACGGACATAAACCGGGCATAGAAATATCGTGAGGGAGCTTGTAGGTTGACCGAGTTCGATTTTGCTCGCATCCTTCAATAGCTCGATAGCCCGATTCGGGTCTTTGCGTTCCAAGGCGACGGCTGCCCGGATTGTGGGCAACCAATTTCTCTGAACTAGCGTGTCCAGCGGGTAAGTCTTGTCAAGTTCGGCAGCCAGCTTCTCTGACCATGCCGTATCGCTTGCCCTCGCCAATGCCAGTGCTGTCACTACCCGCACATCGCGGTTAGGGGCCAGTTTCAACGCTCCATTCGCGTCCGCCCGTGCCTGCTCTCGGTTTCCCGATTCGACCTCACGCAGGGACGCCGCTGCTTGATACGATGCCGCACTTTCCTTGGCGTCGTTGTGCTCGGCGGAATTCATCGCCCGGCGCGTCAGTTCGTGCGCGTTCTTAAGCTTCCCGTACCAACCTTCCGTATCCGCTTGAGAGGCCAGCAACTGGTCTTCGGTGCCCGGCTTTCCCACGGTCGCTAAGGCCAACGCTGTCATCTTCGCTGCATCGGCTTTCAGAAACGCCAACAAGTAGTGGTTCTGAAGCATGCTCTCGTTCTCCAGCTTTCGCTCCTCCGCCTGCTTGAACACAGCTTCCGCTTCATCCAACCGGTTGAGGGCCATGTATGAGTAGCTAAGATTGGAGTAGCTTGTGGCTGAGTCCGGGTGCAGGCGCATTACCGCAAGGTCATTCTCTAAGCCCTTTTCCAGTTCTCCAAGGTTTCCGAGAATTACACCGACGTTTGGGTCACCGATGGCGTTCCCGCGATAGGTCTGCTGCCTCAGTTCGGAGGCCTGTTCTGCCTTCTCCAGTTCTCCCGTTACATAAAGGTAGTAGCGTTCTTCGATGTAGAGCCGCTCCCTCTCGCTCACCTTCTCCCGCAACGCATAAGCCTTGCGTCCATACTCCTCTGCTCGTTCTTTCTCGTTGAAGTTGAAGTAGATGGCCGACAGGCTGCTGTGGGCCACGGCAAAATCCGGGTCGAGTTCTACGGCCCGCTTGTAGAAAGGCAGAGCGGCTTGGGCACCCTTCGTATCCGACATCTTTGCTCCAATGCTGAAGGCTCTCAACGCCTCTAGCGACGACGTGGTCTCCCGCGACAGTGGCGTGGCATACTTCTGCACCGAACGAAGGGACTCGCCGAGTTTGGTGCGTAAGCTAATTGCCGCATTGTCCAAAGCTCCGAGCACCGATTCTTTACCCGCCGCCTGTTCCTGCGTCTCGGCCAGCATATCTCCCGTGTCGCAGTTGATAGCCTTCAATCCAATCACGTACTGGTTGCCCAGCCCCGCAATGGTACCCGTGAGCATCGCCTTGCTACCCGTGCGCTCGCACACCTCGCGAGTTATCTCTGGTGTCAAACGGTCGCTGGGGGTACGGCCCATCAGTTTCAATGTCTCATTTACCCTTCGGTCGGAAAGCAGAACGAGAAACGGCGATTGTCCAAGCTGTACTGAAAGTCCTTGCTTCAGAGCGTCGTCGAATACCGTGTCGCCCGTTTTATTGTCGAAGTCTGAAAGGACGATAGTGTCCTTGTCGGTTAGGCGGTGCTCGGTCTGACGCGAGCGGAGGTAGAACGCTCCCGCGATTGCTGCGACGAGCACCACGGCGGCTGGAACCAGAATCTTCCAGAGTTTCCTGCCCGCGACTGGAACTTCAGCGACCTTCACGGCGCTCGCTGACGGAGTTGGAGCCACGGCAGAGGAGCCGGATACTGGCGACGACGCTTGGGTGACCTGAGAGCCGCTTTCCTGTGCGACCGCCACCGTGCCGGAACTGGCAGCTTTGGCTCGCCCAGTCTCGGTATCGCGCTTCAGTCGTTGCAGATCGGTTCGCATCTCCGATGCGTGCTGGTAGCGGAGATTGCGGTCTTTCTCCAGTGCCGTGTTAATGATGCGTTCCAGATCAGGCGGCACATCAGGATTCAGCCGCACCGCGGGAACCGGGTCACGATCCAGAATCTCCCGGAAGATGACCGCAGAACTCTCGCCACGGAACGGCAATATCCCCGTTGCCATCTCGTAGAGCACCGCCCCAAACGAGAACACATCGCTCCGAGCATCCAGTTCCTTCGCCCGCGCCTGCTCCGGGGACATGTAGGCGACGGTTCCGAGCGTAGAACCGGGACTCGTCAAATGATCCGCGTCCACCGAACCCGTCGCAGTGTTAAGAGAAGCAATGTTGCTCGAAGAACTGCCTGCCGGATTGACCTTCGCCAATCCAAAGTCGAGAATCTTGGCGTGACCGCGCTTGGTGATGAAGATGTTCGCGGGCTTAATGTCACGATGTACGATGCCCTCCGAGTGAGCCGCATCCAGAGCGTCGGCAATCTCGATGGCGAGCGATAGAATCAGTTCAGTCTCCAGCGGACGCCCCGCAATGCGGTGCTTCAGGGTCACGCCATCCAAGAACTCCATGACGATGAAGGGTTGACCGTTTTGCTCCCCGATCTCGTGTATGGTGCAAATGTTTGGATGATTAAGCGCAGAAGCCGCCTGTGCCTCTCGCTGGAATCGGGCTAGAGCTTGGGTATCCTTGGCTACGTCGTCAGGCAGAAACTTCAACGCCACAAACCGATGCAGCTTCACGTCCTCAGCCTTGTAGACAACACCCATCCCGCCCCCGCCGAGTTTCTCGACGATGCGGTAGTGCGAGATGGTCTGACCGATCATGAGTGCGGAGACTCAGGCTGCAATGGTAGGGATGAGGGGAAGGGGAAGTCAACGAGCGGGGAGGAAGCGTGGGAATGCCCGAACCAGCCTCACCTCGGCTAAGTCCAAGCGAATCAACCTGGTCAGAAAGGCTTTCGCCGCAGCAGCCGCAAGCGAGTGATTCTATTGATGCACAATTTTCGAGTTTGCTAGTCCGCCCGGTATACCTTCTGCGTCGGACACTGAGCCAATTCTCTCCGAGGTGTCAAGGTGCGTTCGTGGGGTAACGTTGAGAGGTATTTCACAGTACGCCGGAGCACGCACGTTCCACATTTAAAAAGCCGCGTCCGTAAGTGCTTATCAGCGCCCCCTCGAACGCTCTAGTACCTTCGCCAAGGTCTCCTGAATCTTGCCGAGTTTGCGGTTGGCGTCGTACAGTTCGTAGCCGAGCAAGATGAGAATTATTATGGCCCAAGTGGAGAGCATCGTATGTCCAGATTGAAACCGGATGACCGATTCGTAGGAATCAGCGCGTGGATCACGCTCGATCAGTTCTCATTGATAATCATTCGCTCACCATGCTCAGTTCAGATTTCGAGGATTTGGAGGTCGCTCTCACGCTGAGCCTCGCGATTTTGTCGCCAATCCGGGGGGCGCATGGTCGGCTCATATAATTCAGACATTCGTCCTTTACGACACTGTGTTGGTTGATTCTGTTTTGTTCGAGGTCGCGCCTGCCGTATGTCGAGCGTACAAGTTATTTCCAGACGCGGTGAGAGGAGTGTCTATTCTTGATTCTGCACGTGATCGTGTCGAACAACGAATCAATGCAGCGGTGCCACGAGCACTGGATCGCCCGATGGACCTTCCTGTGGGAACGTGGCATCGGTGGATGCAGCTTGATTGTCTGAAAAGCCGCTACTGGACAGATTCACGAAAATCTCCGTGTCTCATACCACCCGAATACGTAGGTGATTCGGAGTTGATTCGAAAGCTTGAAAGGGAAAGGCCCATGTGGGCCGGATTTTCCGGTGCTGTCGAAAATCCATGATGACGGTTGCCAGAGCCCACTTTTATCTTGAGCTAGCCCGTGAACTTGTCCTTCCGCTGAACATCGACCCAGTTCGAGCCACCTACTTGAAATCCCTTGTCGTCGCAAATGAAGCGGCCTTTGCACGCAACGTCCCAGAAAAAGTAGTTGACCGTTTTGCAGCGAGAATGAGGACAACAGAGGAAGACATAGTCTTGTTGTCCTGCCTCAGTTGGAAATGGAGAAAGCGTTCGTCCGTTAAGATAACGGAGCGAACGTATGAGGAAGGAACGGAAGCATTTCACCCCAGAAGAAAAAGTAGCCATCCTGAGGCGGCATCTTGTGGACAAAGTGCCAGTCTCGGAGCTGTGTGAAGAACTGGGCCTGCGGCCAACGGTGTTCTACCGCTGGCAGAAGGAACTGTTCGAGAACGGAGCCGCCGCTTTTCAGGCTCAGGAGCGTCCCCACCGCCAAGTGGAGGAGAAGCAGAAACGGATCGAGTTCTTGGAGAAGAAGGTGCAGACCAAGGACGAGGTCCTGGCTGAGCTGATGGCTGAGCACATCGCGCTAAAAAAAAGTCTTGGGGAACTCTAACCGGCATCTGGGTGCCGCATGATGTGCGGGACCTAGTCGTGGATTTCGTCCGGCGCTGGTCGGAGAAGACCGAGATCGGCGTCGGACGGTTCATCCATTGGCTGGGCGTGACCGCCAGCAAGTTCTATGACTGGCGGCAGCGGTACGGGTGCGTCAACGAGCACAACGGTTGGGTTCCCCGTGATTTCTGGCTGGAGCCGTGGGAGAAAGAAGCGATCATCGAGTTCCATCTGCAGAACCCGCTGGAAGGTTATCGGCGGCTGACGTTCATGATGCTCGACGCTGACGTTGTGGCGGTCAGTCCGGCGAGCGTTTGGCGAGTGTTGAAGCAAGCTGGATTATTATCCCGGTGGAAGAGCAAACCTTCGCGCAAGGGAACCGGTTTCGAGCAGCCGCTGCAGCCGCATCAGCACTGGCATATCGACATTTCCTACATCAACCTGTGCGGCACCTTCTATTACTTGTGCAGCGTTCTGGACGGGTTCAGTCGTTTCCTCGTGCATTGGGATCTGCGCGAGTCCATGCGAGAAGCTGATGTCGAAGTAATTCTGCAGCGAGCCAAGGAGAAGTACCCGGAAGCGAAGCCGCGAATCATCTCCGACAATGGCCCGCAGTTCATTGCTCGCGACTTCAAGGAGTTCATTCGCATCTCGGGCATGACGCACGTCCGAACCTCCCCTTACTATCCACAGTCGAACGGCAAGATCGAGCGCTGGCACAAGTCGCTGAAAAGCGAGTGCATCCGACCGGGGACGCCGCTGTCGCTGGAAGATGCGCGGCGTCTGGTCGAGAGCTACGTGGAGCATTACAACAATGTCCGCCTGAACAGTGCCATCGGCTACGTCACGCCGAAGGACGTGCTGGCGGGGCGTCAGCAGGAGATCCACGCGGAACGCGACCGCAAGCTGGAAGCCGCCAGACAGCAACGCCAGAGTCGCCGCCAGCAAGCCGCGTGAAGAGCAAGCGACCCAGACACCGCGATGTCGGACAGCCGCTGAAGTGGAGAGTTTCCGAGGTTTGCCGTGCCCCAGCCGCATTCCGTGGTTGTGAGTGCTATGCGACGTTGCGTCAACCTCGAGCTAGTATGGGTACTGCTGTCTGCATGCAGGAAGACAATACCTCCATTGAGCCATATTGCCAATCTCAATTGTTCGCGACTCGCTCGCCCGAGCAGCCCGATAAGCGGAGTTGATACCCACATGCCATAAGGAGCACGACGCCCATTACAATGATGAGGATCGCTTCGGCAGCCTGGCACTGTGAGGTGGTCCCGCAAGTACAGTTCAAGGCCCCTAAACGTTGCGTACAGAATGGCAGTGCCTACAACAGGGATGTAGGGATGGCCCGACAGCAGCTCTTCTGGGTGGGGTTGGCTGTTTTGGAACAGGTTGCGGAGGGCGGCTAGCCCTTGTAAATAAGCGCTTAATGACACCTGCAAAAACGTCCGAACAATATAGCTGTGAACAATATGCCTTCGAAACCATTCATCCGTTTCGGGCCTCGGTGTCCAGCCCACAGTATTACACGTGGATGTTTTGATGCAAACTCACGGGCCAACCGGATGTTGAGAAACGGCAGGTCGTTGCGGAGCTACAATGATCTTGCCGGGCGAAACGGAAGCGGGCACTGCGGGGACGCAACCATGCCGAGGGATACCCCGGTGGGCTCATCGAGACGATGAACGGGGGCGTGAGGACTCGTTCTTGCGCCGCCCAACCTCCATCGGATCGAAAGACCCCCATGCCTTGAAAATCCCCGCCCGAAGGGCGGAATACTCACTAACGGAGAACGTCGCTTCTCCATTTCAGGCTGAGCCAGCACATTGTTTGAGTGAATATCCCTCCGGTTCCTGAATTTGTCCTTCGCGTGGCGAAATCTCGCAGAATCTCTCTTAACCAATCAACGATTGAGGTGCGAAATTCAGAACACGCGGCAACTTTTCGCCGCTGGTGTGCCAATCTCTTCGAATTAGGAGAAGACGGTGGACTGCCTGCCCGTATTGAATATCGCAAGATGATGGGAGAGTTTATGACAGCCTGCAACAGATGGTCTATCGACGCTGACGAGGGAGTCACACATGAAACGAGGACGCTGCGGCTTTGCGATATTCCATACGCGGGTAAAATCCTCAAAGCAGTTGGGTTAGAGGAGATGTCGATCAAAGCCCCGGTCTTAATTTTTACAAACGTTACCGCTATTTCCTTTTCCTGAATGACCTGCTGCAAAAGCCGAGCGAGTTGCCAGACTGAAGAGGGCGCGTTTGCCCAAGACTAAGATTTACACGTTGACCCCCAAATCGAAGCATTCCACTCTCGCCACCGCATACAAGCGATGTCTCAGCCGTAGAAAGTATTCCAGCCAACGATCTTTCGGAACATGATGTTGTTTAGAATGAAGTTCTTCCATGCTTTCTGAAAAAATGTATTGCTTCGTCTTGCCTTCACAAGAAACTGTGACTCCAATTTTCGCAGGGCCAGAGTGGTCGTATTGATTTTTGTCGGGACGTGATGAGTTCCACAACCTCGTCAGCGAATCATGATTCAAGGACACTTCGAGGGTTTCGCCTTGCAGTGAAACATCCTCACCAACGATGCAGGCGTCATTGCTCAGTAGGTACTCTAAACGCGATACCGTGATCGACTGATTTGCGACGATCTTTCACTACTTGTGATGGCGGGGTGCCTTCGCAGCTAATCGACATCTTCAGATCGGTTTTAGGCGGGGCAGCAATTTCAGGTCGCGTCGTGACGCCAATTCGAATCTGATCCGCCAATGCCCTTCACGGCAGAAACGTGGCGCACGTAGGAAGCGGTGTTCTGTAGAGTCGATCCCAATCGCTGGGATAGATCATCTGCGAGTTGGTGCAGTTGCGCCTCATTGTGCGCAGAAAGTGCATTCAAGAGACTCAACGGGCCACTAAGTTCGCCCGGCTTTATCCCAGCTAGCAGAGGAGCCAAGAACAGGTTGGCACCCCATCGTGCGCCCAGTTCAAACATAACGAAGGAAGACGACAGGCTGTTGGGCGTGACGAGTCCGATGGCAACCTTCACATCGTTCACTTCCTCGCGAAGTTGACTTTCAGTATTGACACCGACTGGAAGCCTGTACCCGTCCACACTGCTGCATCGAATCTGATTGGCAAAAAGTCCGAGACCCGCCTTCAGCAGTTCAACAAGAGCGAGCGCAAGCTCCGCGTCTTTGCTGCTGTGAGATATGAAAACCAAAAGACCCTGATGCGTCGTAGATATGCTTTCAGGCGCTCTTGAGTCTATTGATTTTCCGACAGTCCCCTTTTTACTCACGTTCATCTGATAGTGATCTGGAATGCCGTCCAGTCCCGCCCTAAATCCGCGTTCCAAAACAGTGTAGGTTTCAGTCATTCCATTAGGCAGCTTTCTTTTCAATCCAGATCGCCTTCCTCGACTGGCAGCCGAGCGTCATCGGTGAAAATCTTGGTCGTTTGTACTGACGCTTTGAAATTATAGGTCTGGCCTGTCTTCTTCCGAAGTGTGGCGTCGTCGTTCATTAAATCCTGAAAGACCATACCAATTCTCCTGCAATGGACGACACAATTCTAAATGAGCAAAGGTAAATGCCGAGACGAAGAAAGAGCCGGGTCTGTGTGCTGCCAATCGCAGGCACGATGAAATGCTCTCACATAGCCCATGGTTTTCGTATTTGGCAGCGGTATGGAGTTTG
>CAWFVB010000006.1:0-30464 GCA_963819145.1 uncultured Acidobacteriaceae bacterium | reverse complement strand
GTCTCCGGCCACCAAGCCGGCCCACCCCCTGCGCGACCGCAACTTCCGCCTGCTGCTGACTGGCGGAACCATCTCGCTGCTGGGCGACCAGTGCTACCTGGTCGCCCTGCCCTGGCTGGTCCTGCAGATGACCGGGTCCGCGGTAGCCATGGGCACCATCCTGATGGCGGCCGCGATCCCGCGCGCCGTCCTGATGCTCATGGGCGGCGCCGTGAGCGACTGCATTTCCCCGCGCAAGATCATGATGATGACGGCCACGGCGCGGACCCTGTTCGTTGCGGCCATCGCTCTGCTGGTGTGGCTGCACATTCTTCGAATCTGGGAGTTGTACGCTCTGAGCTTCGCCTTCGGCGTCGCTGACGCCTTCTCTTTTCCTGCCCGACAGGCTTACTTGCCCTCGCTGGTCGAGCGCGAGCAACTGGTGGCGGCCAATTCGGTCCTGCAGAGCACATCCCAATTGACCACCATCGCCGGCCCCGCCCCCGCCGGTATGTTGATTAAAGCCCTCGGGGTCGCGTGGGCGTTCTTCCTCGATGCCATCAGCTTCCTGTTCATCATTGCCGCCTTGTGGCGCCTGCCTGACCCCGCTCCGGTTCCGGCCGCAGCGCCTCGGCGAGCCGTTCTGTCCTCGATTCTGGAAGGCCTGGAATACGTCCGTAAAGACGTTCCGTTGCGCGCCCTTATGCTGCTGGCCTCAGTGATCAACTTCTGCACCGCCGGGCCCATCGGAGTGGGGCTCGCGTATTTGGCGAAAACCAGATTCGATTCTCCAACGGCGTACGGCCTCATCGTCTCCGCGGCGGCAGCGGGCGGACTCCTCGGCTCATTGCTGGCCGGAGCCTGGCGCGTACGCCGCCGCGGACTGCTGATGGTCTCCGTCCCTGTCGTGATCGGTGTGTGCCTGGGTGCGCTGGGGTTGCTGGCACACCTGTGGGCGGTGGCGGCGACGTTGCTGTTGATGGGAGCGAGCGCGGGCCTGACCAACGTTCACATCGCGTCGTGGATTCAGCAACGCATCGAGCCTGCTGTCCGCGGCCGGGTCCTGAGCGTTCTGATGGTGGCCGCGTTCGGCCTTATGCCGTTCTCGCTGGCTGTCGCCGGCCTGCTGGTGGCGTGGAGTCTCGAGTGGATGTTCATGCTCGCGGGAGCCGTCCTGCTATTGATTGCAGTCGTCGCGGCCCTTCAGAAGCCGGTCCGCCAGATCGCATGAGCGTTTTGAGCGCCATTTTGACCTGCTTCTCGGGCGTGGGAGCGTTGCGAACGCTTCTTGCGATCTGTGCTGCCGCCTTGGCCGTATCCGTGCGGTTATCGGACCTTGGGCCTGACCATCTCGAAGCGCTGGGTGGTGCGCGTATATTGGTTGCCGCCCATGCGGCCAATCAGATCCAGCGAGGCGGGATCAACGCGTCCATCCTTCCAAACCTTTTCTTCGATGTGCATCGAGACGATTTCGCCAATCACCAGGCTGCCGCCGCCGGGCGAAGAAGGTTCTGGCGGCGCAAAATCAAGAATCTGGTACACCTTGCATTCGAAGCTGACGGCAGATTCAGCAACCTGTGGCGGTTTCACTCTCTGCGACGGGCGCGGCATGAGCTTTGCCACTTCAAACTCGTTTATGGCCGCCTCGTACTCGCCGCTGGTGAGGTTCATGGCCTCGGCCACATCATGGGTCACGATATTGACGACGAATTCTCCGGTCTCGCGCACGTTTCGCAGGGTGTCTTTGGCTTCGCTGTGTGTGCTCTGCTCCGTGGTTCGCAGCCGAGCGCCCGGCGCGAACGCCAGCAGGGGCGGTTTCGCGCATACCGCGTTGAAGAACGAGAATGGGGCCACGTTCGGTTGCCCGGATGCGTTGACCGTCGAAACCCAGGCAATGGGCCGGGGCCCAACTGAAGTGATCAATATGCTGTAGAAGTCGCGGTAGGGAATCTCGGAAGGTCGAATATCCATAAAAGAACGGTACTATAATCTGGAGAACTCTTTTGTAAGGAAAGTATTTGATTGCGATTGACAGATCAATCTCGCGCGGTGGTCCGCGACGCGACCGTAACAGCCAAGAACGTCGTGGCGGGAGTAACGCTGACCGCGAGAACCAACGGCGCGGGATTCTACAGCTTTTCATCCCTGACCGTGGGCATCAATTGAACGGTCCACGGACATTTCAGTTCGCGTTTCGATATCGGTTCTAGTCACGGGGACAACCAGGAAAACGCCGGGCAGTTCTGTAATCCGATTTCGACGTGTCTGACTCTTTCCGTATTGGCCCCAGATGCCCGCCGGGGTTGACGGAAGTGGCTGCAACTGCTTGAATGTAAAAAGTTGGGCGCTTAACTCAGCGGTAGAGTGCCATCTTCACACGGTGGAAGTCATAGGTTCGAATCCTATAGCGCCCACCATTAACCAACTGACTTTGCAGGCTTTACCCCGTCGTCCATGTCCACAAATGTCCAGTTGGCTCATTTCTGCTCGTTCCCTTCTACGCTAGGACCATTCTCACAACACTGGAATGGGCGGCTCTTTTTTGTTCGCTGACCGCCTGAGTGTAGACGTTCATCGTGGTTCGCACGTCGGCGTGCCTCAGCAGTTCCTGCTGCACTTTCAAATCCACACCAAGTTCTCGCAGCATGGAGCTATAGGTGTGCCGAAAAGTGTGCCACCCTACAGTGCTGCCGATACCAGCGGCTATTGCGGCCGGCTTGATGTGGTTCGCCAGTACCGCAGTTGATCGCAGTGGAAGTTCGCCGGCCTTCAACGGGCTGGCAAATACCCAATCCGTTTCGTGGCCGAATTGTGATGCGCGCTTCCACGTGAACAGGATCTCAGCGAGAACAGGATCTAGCGGTAGGCCGGATTGCGAATACTTCGTCTTCACATCTCCGACCACGCCGTCCACGATCGCACGCCGGACGAGGAGAGTGAGCCTCTCCCAATCAATGTCGAGCCATTTCAGCGCGAACAATTCGCTGCATCTCAAGCCAGTGCTGAGCGCCACAATCACCATCGTGTGGTATGGCTCCACCGGCAGAGCGGAGATCGGGGCGGAATTTCGTTTGCAGTCAGAATCCGGGGCTCAGTCTGCCTGCGACTGATGCCTTGACCTCTGACCAGGGAGAGCGGATTGATGCCGTGTTCGATCAGTCCCCACCGCATGGCGCAGTTCAGCACTACGGCCATCACGTTGCGGATGTTTGCCCTTTGTTTTGGGAGCCAGGTCGAGCGCTTTCAACCATTGCTCGACCGCGAACGTAGCGCCCATCGCCACTACTTTGCGCAGTGGCGTGTCCCCCCACCGTGGCCGTATATGTGTCTCGATATACCAGCGATAGGCCAAATTGGTAGAGTGACGTTCGGGCATTTCCTCCCTTCTGTAGCGATCCAGGAGCGCCCCGAAGGTAAGGTCTCGGGCTCCCGGGTTGTCGCTATTTGCTGTTAGGTGCAGGTGTTCGCTGGCCTTCTGTGCGTCTGCTTTGGTTGGGTACTCCTCGATGGTTCCGATTATCTCTCCCCGCCGCTGCATCTTGCCTTCTTGCAGGTATTCGCGCCAGCGATAAACCGAAACATCAGGACCGTTGCTGCGTTTGTCGAGTTGCAAGCTTCCGTGTTGATACCGAGTCCTCATTGGAATGCTTCCCCTTTCGGACTCGGGTGGCCGCAACACTTTAATCGTTCCGACATCCATGCGTCGAGGGATGATTCTCGAAACCGCCAGACTCGACCGATTTTCAGACCGGGAAGTACACCCTCTTGCGCCAACCGCTTAACGGTTTTCGGGTGCACCTGGAGTAGTTCGGCCGCCCGTCTGGCGTCTACAAGTGGTTCACATCTGATCGAGTTTGGCTTTTGCGAAACCATGTGTTTTCCTAAAACTCCTTCTGTGTTTCCCGTACCTGCGCAACTAAGCTCGATCGCTCATAATCACGCTAGTTCTGCCCCTCATCGAGGAGCGCGGCTCGATCTGATCGTCGCTGGTGGCGTACCAACCGACGGCGTTGCCTACTTCTGAGACTTGAAAGCTCCTTCGCAGGTAAGAAAAGATCGAGATTCCGGAAGTCCCACTCCCCATCCGGCTCATTGATGAACTTCAAAAGGTATGCTAGGCCGGGTAGCGATGGGTCGTAGATTCGGGCATCGGCACCTGCCCCATTCTCGCGGTGACCTGCGAGGCTCATCCAAAGATTTCGAACGAATTGAGGGTCGATTCGTCGATGAGCCGTTAAAACGACGTGATAGTGACGGGGCGCAGCAGGCATTCCGCACCCTGAAAAGCGTTTTTCGTCGCTGCGCACGTAAGCTACCGGCCCCTGCAGGAATCTCTCAAGGCGGTCCACGAATTCATGGAATACCTTCAATGCTTGGGCGTCAGAAACCTGCCAAGCGAAGGTAAGTGTGCCGAAGATCTGCCAGGGAATAGGGGCTAACCACAAAACGTAGGACACAGACTCTCTCCCGGGCAGCACTGCCTGACTGCACACAGGTTTCATTTCTATTCCTCCTAGTTTCTGGCCGGGTATTCCACCGGGCAGAGAGGCGTTCTCGCTGGGAGCGCAGTCTATTGCGCATCGTTCTTGCGACCACGTGCTTGAACTTGTATTGCTGATGAGATTCCTCTTTCGATCTCTATATCCGGCGTCCGTTCTAAGCCTCTCGTATGCCTCAAGGAAGCTCGGGCTTCTACCGCCAAGCGAGGAATCTCCCACCGCCCGTCTTTCTTGTCAGCTTCCAGTTTTCCGGCCCAAATAAGCGTATAAATCGAATCGAGCCGAACACCTAACAAGAGGGCAGCAGCCCTGGGTGTTAGCGTTTCGTTTGCACTCACCGAAGTCTCCCGTTGTCTTCCCGTCCCACCACTAGTAGTATGGCAGGAGTGAACACTGAAATATATACTCCTATGAACTCGCTCCGTGGGGTTCGCTTTTGTGCTCTAGTCGGAACGGAGGCGGAGATACAGGGCGATACTTTCGTTGGGAAATGGAAGTCAACGCCGACGAGGTTTTACGGGCTTTCTCGCAAGCGACTGCTTTTGGAGGATTTCCTGAACTGGTCGTCCGAAGATCAGCAAGTGCTCAAGTTCATTCGTAAATACGGGCCGTTGTATCAAAGCTGGACTCGCGAGGGAAAGTTTTGGGTCAGGCGGCCAATTTGGTCAAATTGGCAGACCCATTTTAGAGGGATGTGGGAGATTTTGATGAACCAACCGCACCATTTCGCTTTTAGATCGGTCATCGACAACGCCGTTCTCAGCTACGAAAGCCGAAGTTTTGAATTCCGAGTTAGTCAATTAGCCACCTTTCTTGAAATCGAGTTGGCAACCTGCGATCGACGTAGGCTGCGAAAGTGTCTGGCACCGAGTTGCGAAGCGCCTTACTTTATCGCAAGGCATCTCCGGGGCAGATATTGTTCTGATCTGTGCGCGGCTTGGGCTCAGAGGCAATCGAAAAAAAAGTGGTGGGAAGAAAGGGGTCCGGAATGGAGGAAGAAACATCGGAAAATTCACTGACTCGACACTATACGAATCATACGATCTGGTTTTTGACTGAATTTAGATTAAGAATCGCGCCACGCCAGTGCTGGTAACACCGACGCGGCGCTAACCACCGTCGCCTACGAAGGAGGCAACCATGGCTAGACAGCAACGTAGCACCAGTTTCGCTCAAGAATCCACTCGACCCATCACTCAGGTCGCGCTCTACGCCCGAGTCAGCACACCTAACAATCAAGATCCAGAGATGCAACTCGCCGAACTGCGGGAATACGCAGGGCGCCGCGGGTGGCAGATCGTCGAGGAATTCATGGATGAAGGAGTGTCAGGCTCCAAGGAATCTCGACCGGTACTGAACCGGCTGATGTCCGACGCTTGCCGCCGACGGTTTGACGCGATCTTAGTCTGGAAGATCGACCGTTTTGGGAGGTCCCTGAAGCACTTGGTCAACGCCCTGGCCGAACTCGCTGCACTGGGCGTAGCTTTCGTCAGTCTACGCGGGAAAAGTCCCGCGTGACTGCCCACGCCCTCGCCGGATAGTTCTTTAGTGCGCCTGGAGCGTGGCGGTCACCTCTGCCTGCCACTCGCCGCGGACCATGAAGCCGACTTTCAGTTGGCTACCCACTCCGGCCCCCGACAGCGCGCCCGCAAGATCGTCTGGTGTCCTCACGTTCGTCCCATTGATCGAGTTGATGATGTCGTCAATGTGAATACCCGCGAGAGCAGCGGCGCTGCCTGATGCGACATCGACGACCCGCGCACCCCGGCTCTCCTCTGTAGGCACAACTACGACACCGAGATTAGCGAATGCAATCCCTCTTTGCGCCTTCGGTCTGGCTGCGGTTCTATTGGGTGCGCTCGCTGTTGGGACGGGTGGCGCTTCGCTCTCGCGTAGACTACCGAACCTCCAGACGATGCCGGCACTCACCCGGACATTGTTCTGATGGGTGGCGACGCCTGGAGCGCCAGCACTACGCAATCTGGCGCCGTCGCATCTGGATGCGGTCACGCGAGGTTTGCTCGCGGAACCGCTCCTCCTCGACCAAGTCGTACTCGTAGCACCGGTTCACCCAGTTCCAGCGAACAGTTGTCTCTGTTTGGTATCCAGGTAAGAGTCTTCGAGCAGAGCCTTGTTCAGTCGTATTCGTAGCGGTCCCAAGACTTGCTCGACTTACTGGATCAACTGACACCGAAGATACAGGATCTGACGCGCCAGCTGGAACAGGAAGTGGAGAGGCGGCCGGTGACGCGGCGGCTGATGACGCATCCTGGAGTCGGTCCGCTGACGGCGCTGGCCTACGAGTTGGTGATTGGAACTCCGGAACGTTTTCACTGCGGCAAGCAGGTCGCCAGTTATGTGGGTCTGGTTCCATCAGAAGAATCCAGCGGAGATCGCCGCCGACTGGGACACATCAGCAAACAAGGCAACACGCTGTTGCGGTTCTTACTAGTGGAAGCGGCCCAGGTCACGGTGCGCAGTCAACCGCAGTGGCGCAGCACGTTCTTCCACCTGGCCCTGCGACGAGGACGGAAGATCGCGAAGGTAGCGATGGCTCGCAAGCTGGCGGTGCATCTGTACTGGATGTGGCGTCAGGGGTTGGACTACGGCCAGAGGAACAAGCTCGGTTCGCACGCGGGAGCGCCCGGAAATCGCCATGGTGCGCAGTAACTCACCGACGTAATGATTGGGCATCCCGCTCCCAAAACCAGGGGAGTTCGAACAAGTAATCATGATCGCAGTTAGGGATCGAAGAGATGGCTGGGTCGGACTGAGTTCCCGACCCCGAACGATTAGAAGCGAGCCCAAGGTTGGAAATGCGCAAACCTTCTACGAGAGCGAAATGGCGCTCTTTTATGAGTGCATGCCCTGGTGTGCTCAAAAAAAGCTTGACGCCGCCGACATTGTTAGAGATGGCGATTTTGCAACGATCACCGTCTCAACTGATGTAGAGCCACCGTTAGCGTCCGCTTGCTGAAGAACAAATCTACCGTCACGCGATCAGGTGCATATCCGACTTCGGGCCGACTGGGGAAAACGCAGGCCGTGGGAGGAAACGATTGGCCTTGACAAAGACTCTTTGGAGGCTCACTGTTGCATGCACGTTGCCAGGAGCCTCTTCATAATAGCCACTTTCCCTTCTTCCTAAGGCTCTTCTTCTCTCTAAGCCGTATCGGGTCAGCGGCAGTCCAGCAATCAATCACGCCACTTAGGTTCGGAGGACAGCATGACCCCAAAGTATCTCTCGGCAGTTCTGATTATCGTGCTCAGTTTCCTTCTCTGCATGCCCGAGGAGGCGCAGAGTTCATCCGGCACGATAGGCGGTGTCGGCACCGGGACCATCGCCGGCGTAACCGTGGGAGTGGTCGCGGGAGTGGCAGTCATCGCTATCGTGGCCATCCACTATTCGAAAAAACGAACGATTACGGGATGCGTCAACTCCGGGGCGAACGGGATGACTGTCACCGACGAAAAAGACAAGCAGATTTATGCCCTTTCTGGCAACACGACAGGTATTAAGCCGGGCGATCGAATGAAGTTGCAGGGCAGGAAGGTAAAGCCGAAGGGGCCCGACAAGACGCTTGTCTGGGAAGCAAAAGATGTGACCAAGGACTTTGGCGTCTGTCAGCCCCAGCCGTGATTCGACCCCAAAATCTCCCCGCTGGATTTGCAGAAATCAATTCCTTGAAGGATAACTGTTGAGAACAGATGGGATGAGAAGGCCGGTCTCCGTACGGGATGCGGTGTACGCTCCCAAGTTATCGACGTGCTCAAGGCACAGATAAAAAGGAGACCGGCAATGAAGAAGGGTAGCACCATAGCAGCAAAGCGAAGCACAAAAATCTCACAGCAGAAGTTAACCGTGGGACTCGATCTGGGCGATCGCTCCAGCTGGTACTGCGTATTGGAGGAAGCGGGCTCGATTGTCTTGGAACAGAAACTGAGCACGACTCCGAAAACCATGCGAGAAGTGTTCGGGGGAATGCCGCGCAGCCGAATCGCGCTGGAGACCGGGATGCATTCTCCCTGGGTGAGCCGGTTGCTCACCGAGTTGGGACACGAAGTGATCGTGGCGCATGCGCGCCATGTTCGATTGATTGGGGAAAGCCGCAAGAAAGATGATCGGCGGGACGCGCAGACGTTAGCTCGGCTGGCGCGCATCGACCCGCAGTTGTTGTGTCCGGTGAGACATCGCAGTGCGAAAGCGCAAGCCGATCTGACGGTGATCCGGGCGCGAGCCAGCCTGGTGCGAGCGCGGACGGCGCTGGTCAACACGGCCCGCGGGCTGGCAAAGTCTTACGGCGAGCGGTTGCGCGGCTGCAATGTGCGCAACATGAACCCGGAGAAAGCCGAAGGACTGAGCCCAGAACTGCAAACTGCACTCGGGCCATTACTGGCGTGCATTGCATCGGTCAGCGAACAGATTCGGGAGTACAACGAGCGCATCGAAACTCTGGCCCAGCAGAGCTACCCCCAGGTGGCACTGCTGAAACAGGTGAAGGGAGTGGGCACGCTGATTGCGCTGACGTTCCTGTTGACCTTGGAAGATCCACATCGCTTTCGCAAGAGCCGCGAGGTGGGATGTTATCTGGGACTGCAGCCCGGGCGCAGGAACTCGGGACAGAGCGAGCCGCAGATGCACATCAGCAAGGAAGGTGATCCGTATCTGCGCACTCTGCTGGTGCAGGGAGCGCACCACATTCTAGGCCCGTTCGGTATGGACAGTGACCTGCGGCGCTGGGGCCTGAAGCTGGCCGAACGCGGCGGAAAGAGCGGGAAGAAACGAGCGATCATCGCGACGGCGAGAAAGCTGGCGGTGTTGTTGCATCGCTTGTGGGTGAGCGGAGAGGCGTACGAACCGTTGCACAACAGCAGCCGAGTCCCATTACCGATGGCAGCTTAAGAAGATTCTGAAAAGAAAGAAAGCCCCAAGCCGAGTTCCGGTGACTGCGTTAATCGCCTGGGCCAACTTCTCGAGGTCGAGAAGAACAGGTCGACAAACAGATGGCAGCACCGGCTGAAACGAGAACGCCCAACTTGCACCGAGCGAAACAGTTCGCTCCCTGAGAGTGCGGATGGAAGGATGGCGTCAGTGGCCACTCGGCAGAGAGAAAAACTCTTGTTCAACGAAAAACCACAAGAATCGCCTTGACTCCGACCGGCCTTCTCATGGAAGGCGTTTACACGCAATATAAAAAGGGCGTCCACTTTTGCGGTAGGTTGAGATTGTTCGGACCACAACCTAGCGAAAAGGAGCGCCTTTATGAGTCAGGAAAAGTATATCGGCATGGACGTGCACCAAGCCACCATCTCGGTCGCCGTGATGGATGCTGGTGGCAAGCTGATCATGGAATGCTTGCTGGAGACCAAAGCGGCCACGATTGTCGAGTTCATCCGAGGATTGCACGGAACACTGTCGCTGACCTTCGAGGAAGGCACGTCTGCTGCCTGGTTACACGATCTTCTGAAACCTCATGTGAGCCGGCTGGTGGTTTGCGATCCGCGAAGGAACGCTCTTCTGAAGGATGGCAACAAGAGCGACCGGATCGACGCGCGCAAACTGGCCGAGTTGTTACGCGGCAACCAACTCCATCCCGTGTACCACGGAGAGCATGGGGTTCGCACCTTGAAAGAACTGGGGCGCAGTTATCTGACCATCACCCAAGATGTCACCCGGGTCATGAATCGCATCAAAGCTCTGTACCGCAGTTGGGCGATTCCCTGCGCCGGCACAACTGTCTACTCTCCCCGTCATCGCGCCGAGTGGCTGGCTAAGATCGCTGAACCAGGAGTTCGGGTTCGCGCGGAACGGCTCTATCAGCAGCTCGATCTGTTGCAACCGGTGCGTCTGGAAGCACGACGCGAGTTACTGGCAGAAAGCCACAAGCATTCGGCCGTGAAATTACTGCGCCAGATTCCGTCCATCGGTCCGATTCGCTCGGCCTTGCTGGTGGCCTTGCTGCAAACCCCGCATCGTTTCCGTAGCAAGCGCCAACTGTGGGCCTACAGTGGTTTCGCCGTCGAGACCCACGACAGCGGGGAGTACCGTTCTGTGCGCGGCAAACTGCAACGCAACCGCGAGCGCATGACGGTTCGCGGTCTGAATGACAACCACAATCGAGATCTGAAGAATCTCTTCAAAAGTGCTGCCATCTCTGCCAGCACACGTCCTGGCCCCCTGCGCGACTTTTATGTGGCTCGAGTGGAGGGAGGGATGCGGCCGACCATGGCCCGTCTCACCCTGGCTCGGAAGATGGCCGCGATCAGTTTAACCATCTGGAAGAAAGGAGCGGAGTTCGACGCCCGACAATTGCAGCGACAAACAGCTTGAGCATCTCCGAGGAACAGGCTTTCCATCTCTGCGGTTTTCTCCGCTGGAGTGCGGTCGGGTTCTGCAGATGCTCGGTTCGAGGGTGAGTATCAGTCAATGAGATCGGCCCTGTGTGCTTCGGCACCGAGTCACCCATTACACGCTATGCCCCCTCGGATAACCAGAGATAGCGATAGGCCACGAGCCTCGGATAGAACCATGGTTAACGTCGTCCTGCTTGCCGCGTCTTGCACACTCGAGCTTTGCCGCCAGCACACGAGAAAAGCTTACGAGAATGGAGCACAAGCGGAACATCTTCAGAGGTAACGAAACACAGTGGGCTGGATCTCGAGAAAGAACCTCGATCCTCCGGTCGAGGCGGAGCTTTTTTCTTGACATCCCTTTTTATAGAACTCATTGAGGATGGCTGGCCGAGGGTCAATGAGTGCTATGGCGATTGTTACGTCAACCGCCAACCAGCCCTCCAATACGACTCCTCTGCGCAAATTCCGATTCGCTAGCGCATAATGTGTGTGTATGTCAGAGAAACGGACAAAAGCCGATAAAGCGCAGCGAGAAGCAGATCTACTCGACAGGAAGTCGTCCCACCGTCCACCATAGAATCAGGGGAAAAAACCACGCGAGGACTTCAACCAAGCCGCTGTGCGGATCGTCGAAGAGGCTACTGAGAAGCACTAAGCCCTAGTCAGTCAGCCGCACAAGCCAGACTGTCCTCCGGAAGGTCTTGTTTCGCTGCGGTCACGTGAGTCAAGACAGGCGCAAACTCTTGAGCGATGCGCGAGCCAATCCTCCACTGATGTCGGGCACAATGACTAACTCAAGAACAGTGACCCCGGAGAGGTGAACCTGATACTCTTCGCGCTCGCGTATTGAGTTGGGGGGACTGAAATTCCACTGCTGGCGCACAATTTCCCGAAACGAGCGACCGCCATCCGGAGACCATCGCAAGACAAACTCTTGGGTGCGTGGTATCTCGGCTTCTTCGAAGAGGAGCGCGATATGCGCAAGTTCTGGTGGCTGATCGAAGATTAGCCGGATGGTTTGGGTGCCACAATCGGCGGCACGCCAACCTCTCGTCTCTCCCAAGACCAACGCAGACTCGACAGGGTATTCCTTCTCTTCCGATGTGACCTCGACCACGGCGGCGCGGTCGAGGTCCAGCCCACCTTCATCGCGAGCCGCGGCACCCGGCGGAAGCGGCGTGATTGGGCGCTTGCGCACAACGCTCTATTTTAACTCTGGTCGAGATCGCACGCAGCGGGTCGATGAGTGCTATGGGGATTTGTCAACAGCGAGTTGAAACAGCGAAGCGCTGCTCATCTAACGCTGGACAAGAGCGATAGAGCGTGGGTTGTTGTACGTTCCGGGTGGAACGGCACCGTTTGCACTGAGTCTTCCATTGCTGTCAATGGTGAACTGAGAGATCGTACCGCCGAAGTTTGCCGCGAACGCAAATTTTCCCGAAGGATCAACAACCAACCATCAGGATGGCTTGCCCCTCTCAACCACTGGCAGGTGCGGGAATCGCTGCTTACGTCTAGGCTGACCTCTTCTCGTCTTTCTTAGCGGGCTGTGCTGATTTTCTACCGGTCACTGACCTAGGCGCAATCAGAGTTTCGATGAACACGGGGCGTAGGAAGCGGCACATGCAATCGTGGCATCTGACGGGGCGAAGCAGGAGCAAGATTGCCAACTCCTCCCAAATGCTCTTCGGTTCTGAAATGTAAATCTCGGATGACCGATAGCAGTACGGGCATTCCTCGCGCCCGATCCTGAGCACTGCGACCTCCTATCTTTGGCACTGTGGACAAAAGTCTATGCTGCCTTCGCGGTCCCGACAAGGTTAATGAGTGCAATGATTCCATAACAATGTCGGCTCCCAGGCCCGAGTAGACTTTGGAGGCGCAAACCAACCAAAGGGCTCGGAGGAAAGGAGCCGAACATGCTGATTATAGGGTGTGATTATCATCCGGGCTTCCAGCAAATTGCATGTGTGGACACAGAAACCGGTGAGGTCGTCGAACGGCGGCTGACTCACCGGGAAGAAGCTGAGCAGTTCTACCAAGAGCTCAAGCAGCGAAATGCAAGCGTGCGTGTGGGGATGGAAGCCAGTGGACACGCCCGCTGGTTTGAGCGTTTGCTGCGGGAGTTGCAGTTCGAATTGTGGATCGGAGACGCGGCTGAGATTCGCACCAAGCGGGTACGCAAGCAGAAGACGGATCGGCAGGATGCGCAGTTGTTGTTACGGCTGATGATGGAAGACCGCTTTCCCCGAATCTGGGTTCCCGACGCAGCCAACCGGGATCTGCGGCAGTTGCTGTGGCATCGACATCGACTGGTGCAGATGCGCACGCGGGTGATGAATCAGTTGCATGTGGTGGCGCTCAACGAGGGTCTGCGGCGTAAGAAGGCGCTGTGGCGGCCGGCAGGGCGCAACGAACTGGAGTCGTTGAAGCTGGCTCCCTGGGCCAGTCGACGACGCCAAGACTTGCTCGACTTACTGGATCAACTGACACCGAAGATACAGGATCTGACGCGCCAACTGGAACAGGAAGTGGAGAGGCGACCGGTGACGCGGCGGCTGATGACGCATCCTGGAGTCGGTCCGCTGACGGCGCTGGCCTACGAGTTGGTGATTGGAACTCCGGAACGTTTTCACTGCGGCAAGCAGGTCGCCAGTTATGTGGGTCTGGTTCCATCAGAAGAATCCAGCGGAGATCGCCGCCGACTGGGACACATCAGCAAACAAGGCAACACGCTGTTGCGGTTCTTACTAGTGGAAGCGGCCCAGGTCACGGTGCGCAGTCAACCGCAGTGGCGCAGCACGTTCTTCCACCTGGCCCTGCGAAGAGGACGGAAGATCGCGAAGGTAGCGATGGCTCGCAAGCTGGCGGTGCATCTGTACTGGATGTGGCGTCAGGGGTTGGACTACGGCCAGAGGAACAAGCTCGGTTCGCACGCGGGAGCGCCCGGAAATCGCCATGGTGCGCAGTAACTCACCGACGTAATGATTGGGCATCCCGCTCCCAAAACCAGGGGAGTTCGAACAAGTAATCATGATCGCAGTTAGGGATCGAAGAGATGGCTGGGTCGGACTGAGTTCCCGACCCCGAACGATTAGAAGCGAGCCCAAGGTTGGAAATGCGCAAACCTTCTACGAGAGCGAAATGGCGCTCTTTTATGAGTGCATGCCCTGGTGTGCTCAAAAAAAGCTTGACGCCGCCGACATTGTTAGAGATGGCGATTTAACGCCAACCATGCAGCGTGGTAGTATTTGCCCGACGATAATGTCCGCAATCGCCTCGTTCATTAAATTACCGAAATCTGCTCTCGAAGGTTTGCGCAAGGCGTCAACTGGTGGTACAGACCGCAATTATCTGAGCACCAATGGGCGCGAAGTCGCTGAATATCGGTGGTCGGGTGATGTGTTGGCCACTTTGCTCCCGTACTTGGAGGAGAAGCATCAGATTGATCTGATGAAATCCGAGTACGGCGAGCTTGCTGCATTCCTGACGAACACAGCGGGCAACGACGCACTTTATCTTCACCCCGGGTCAACGCACCGCGTTTTTAAATCGACTTGAACCAAAGTCGTTTTCAGAAGAGGCTCGAACTCATACCCTCGCAAAGCAACGTGTCGAAGGTCTGACACGGTAGTTGATTCTAGAAGATGCTGAAGACCACGACGGAACTGTCTTCGAGTTGACCGAGGCTTTCGTGCAGAGCAACTGACACCATCTAACATTACCCGTCCAATCTCCTGCCGATGCGTCAATACTTCAACGAATTCAACGCGACGAATGAGTGCCGCAGCATCGTGAGCCGTCAGTCCATCGAAGGTTCACCGGAATCAACTTGCGAGGCACCTAACCCAGGTAGACTTTTGACAGCGAACATCCGGTTTCTCTCCCACGGGAACCCGCGTTTCGTTAGGCTCACGGTGGTGCCTCATGCCAATCATCCGGCGGCAACGGCACTCCCCAAATGTTCTCCGGTCTCTCCAGCTTGATTCCGCAGTGCCGTGGCTGGTCTGGATCGACATACACGACCCCGGCTGCGGCGCGTTTCTCTGTTTGAAGGACATGAATCCAGATTTTCATGCCTACGCGCAATGCGACGGCGCTCAGAATCAAGGCACCATGAAGGTTGACAACGAGTGTCTCACCTTCGCACGTCAGAGGTTCGCTCATACCAAGAGCCTCAATCCGTACTTTCAAACGAACCCGAGTGCTCCGTCGGGATTCACGAGCAAATAGCGTTGAGGTCATGTGCCACCCGCCTATGCTTCGTTGATTGACAGCAACCCTACATCGCTCGACTCGGTGATTTCAAGATGGTTTACGCAAACAAGCCAAGCACTCATCGAGAGGACGATCCGAGTCAATGAGTTCTATAAAAAGGGATGTCAAGAAAAAAGCTCCGCCTTGACCCCGACCGGAGGATCGAGGTTCTTTCTCGAGATCCAGCCCACTCTGTTTCGTTACCTCTGGAGATGTTCCGCTTGTGCTCCATTCTCGTAAGCTTTTCTCGTGTGCTGGCGGCAAAGCTCGAGTGTGCAAGACGCGGCAAGCAGGACGACGTTAACCATGGTTCTATCCGAGGCTCGTGGCCTATCGCTATCTCTGGTTATCCGAGGGGGCATAGCGTGTAATGGGTGACTCGGTGCCGAAGCACACAGGGCCGATCTCATTGACTGATACTCACCCTCGAACCGAGCATCTGCAGAACCCGACCGCACTCCAGCGGAGAAAACCGCAGAGATGGAAAGCCTGTTCCTCGGAGATGCTCAAGCTGTTTGTCGCTGCAATTGTCGGGCGTCGAACTCCGCTCCTTTCTTCCAGATGGTTAAACTGATCGCGGCCATCTTCCGAGCCAGGGTGAGACGGGCCATGGTCGGCCGCATCCCTCCCTCCACTCGAGCCACATAAAAGTCGCGCAGGGGGCCAGGACGTGTGCTGGCAGAGATGGCAGCACTTTTGAAGAGATTCTTCAGATCTCGATTGTGGTTGTCATTCAGACCGCGAACCGTCATGCGCTCGCGGTTGCGTTGCAGTTTGCCGCGCACAGAACGGTACTCCCCGCTGTCGTGGGTCTCGACGGCGAAACCACTGTAGGCCCACAGTTGGCGCTTGCTACGGAAACGATGCGGGGTTTGCAGCAAGGCCACCAGCAAGGCCGAGCGAATCGGACCGATGGACGGAATCTGGCGCAGTAATTTCACGGCCGAATGCTTGTGGCTTTCTGCCAGTAACTCGCGTCGTGCTTCCAGACGCACCGGTTGCAACAGATCGAGCTGCTGATAGAGCCGTTCCGCGCGAACCCGAACTCCTGGTTCAGCGATCTTAGCCAGCCACTCGGCGCGATGACGGGGAGAGTAGACAGTTGTGCCGGCGCAGGGAATCGCCCAACTGCGGTACAGAGCTTTGATGCGATTCATGACGCGAGTGACATCCTGGGTGATGGTCAGATAACTGCGCCCCAGTTCTTTCAAGGTGCGCACCCCGTGCTCTCCGTGATACACGGGATGGAGTTGGTTGCCGCGTAACAACTCCGCCAGTTTGCGCGCGTCGATCCGGTCGCTTTTGTTGCCATCCTTCAGAAGAGCGTTCCTTCGCGGATCGCAAACCACCAGCCGGCTCACATGAGGTTTCAGAAGATCGTGTAACCAGGCAGCAGACGTGCCTTCCTCGAAGGTCAGCGACAGTGTTCCGTGCAATCCTCGGATGAACTCGACAATCGTGGCCGCCTTGGTCTCCAGCAAGCATTCCATGATCAGCTTGCCACCAGCATCCATCACGGCGACCGAGATGGTGGCTTGGTGCACGTCCATGCCGATATACTTTTCCTGACTCATAAAGGCGCTCCTCTTCGCTAGGTTGTGGTCCGAACAATCTCAACCTACCGCACAAGTGGGCGCCTTTTTATATTGCGTGAAATGGCGATCTTCCGCCAACTATCCGTCAAAAAGGGTGAACGCAGAGCCACAGGGCGCGTGCCGGGCTTTTATTTCGTTCAAAGAACGATGCAGCATAGAATATGGAGCGTCACGAATAGGGAGAGCATCTTGGCCGCCAAAATTCTCATGGTTCTTAGTGCGAGCATTATCTTTACGCTCGGAGTCATCCACCTCGTCTATACGTTCTGGGGGCCAAAGCTCACGCCCCGTGACCCCGCGTTGCAAATCAGCATGAGCCAGATTTCACCTGTCATTACGAAGGAAACAACAATGTGGCGGGCTTGGGTGGACAGCTCATAGCGTTGAAGAACGGCGCACGATTGGATATCACCTTCGAAGCTGAGGCGAACTCTTCCTCCGGCTCTTCGCAGACCGTGTGCTGACGGCATCGAGGCGAATCCCCGAAGGTTCGATACCGTACATACTGTAGAAATCGGTCTCAAGCGTTTGCTGTATTCCTCCTGCGCTCAATGGTTTGCTAAGCTGGCGCATATTCCGGTGCCTTCGATACCGAGTCAACCCCCCGTCGGGCGTCCGGCATCTCACAGTCAGGCTCTGGCCAGAGCGTTGGGGCAGCTGCATGCATGCACGGTCAGTGCTAGTCGTCGATGACAATTCAGCAATGCGGAAAGCGGTTTGCGAATTCCTGACATGCGGTGGAGAGTTTGAAGTCTGCGGCGAGGCCGAAAATGGGCAGGAGGCGATCGACAAGGCGCGATGGCTCCACCCCGCTCTGATTGTGACGGACCTTTCGATGCCACATATGAATGGTATCGAGGAGACACGAATTCTCAAGAAACTGATGCCCAGCTTGCCAGTGATTATCTACACGGCTCACAGCGACCCGTTTGTTGAAAAGGAAGCTCTCGCTGCGGGTGCATCCGCTGTCATCTCCAAATCGGACACCGTGGCGTTGCTCATAGGAAAGGCTCGGGAACTTTTAGACAAGACTGCTGCCTGACTTTGGCGTATGTGCTCCACCCAGTCTGATGAGCCTTTCGCCTCTGGGTGAAGATCGGGCGCACATTAGCAACCCACTGTTAGGACACTACCCGTTTTTCGACGAGTCTGGCCCGCGACCGCATATGCTGCGCAAGCTGATCGGGACAGACATTTCACCTCGCTTACCGAGTGGGGAAGAGTATGATCTCAGCCATGCGTGGGCGTCGAAATCCGAATTGGGGTAAGCCTCCCCTACCTCTTCCTGTTGTTCTGACGGAGTTCGAAATGCAGGTCCAACGGTAGGACTCACTAAGGCTCAGTAAGTCACTTCAGCACAGCTAAGGCGCTGGTGTGAACGCAACCGGAATCGGTGCTACGTTCCCGAGTGGCCATTGGAGGCGTGGGCACTACCGGTCGAGGCAATCTTCAGCGGCGTTGCATAACCCCGGCGTTCGAATCGGCCCCTGTCGTTGCTCCTCCAAGCTGGACTTGGCGTTAGCATTGTCGCGGAGCAGCAAGGGTGTATCGTCATGCGCAGAATTGGGCTGAACTGCTGTCCTTATTGCGGCAGTCTTGAAGTGTACCGTTCGCGACCGGACACGTGGTTTGATTGGGCGTGCGTGCTTTTGCTGCTCCAGCTTGTCAGATGCCACGGATGCATGCGCCGTCACTACCGTCCACTCTTCTCGCCTGCTCTTTATTTCCTGCTCGATCCGCGAAGAAATCCTCCCAGACCCGTGCCAACGACGAAAAGCGGAAGCGCTCGGCATAAGAGCGGAAAAAGGCAGCGCCCCCTGCGTATCATGGCCTCGAAATCGCGATGGCCCGAGACTCAGCTACGGTCTTTTGGTGCCCTGTGATACAGAACGTCTGGTATCGACCGTTGACAATCGAAGCTCGACAATTCGCAGAATGCTGGTTTGCGACACTCTTCGCGTTGATCCGGGCGACGGTTCTCCCGTAACCGAGTACAGAATCGAGGACGGCAGTGTAAAGACTCGGACTCTGAGAGCCCAGAATCCCGCACCCGACACATGGCAGCGGCTAGCACCCGAACAACTCACTTCGCTTGTGACGAGGAACAAGATTCTTGCCCACTGGCTTCGTAGCAGGATGGGACTCCATTCGCTGGTCCGAGCATGTAGTGGAGACTCGTCTCGAAACGAGTCAGACAACTGCCGCCTCAATTTCCCGCCGGAAGTACACGCTTCCTTCACCACGCGATAGAGGCCTCGGTCCGAACCAAGAGAAGAGAATTAAAACGAAACCGCCGCGAGTGGGGGTTTCTCAGGAGAGAGGGCGGTCTTGTGGGTCCGAATGTCATGTGCAACCTGACGCTAGCCCATGACCGCCCGCCATTACCCATTTCTTCTCCGGGTTCTTTTCTGTCGCAACCAGCTCGCGGAGTATTTTGCGTTCTTCAGGGCCTCCCAGAAACATTGGCGCTGTAGGACCGTACCCGGAGACGTCCAGACTGGGAGAAATCCTAACAGGATTTCGGAAAAAAACCTCCGCGAGACGACGTGCCTCAAGGAATCGCTGTCACTTGAATCCTATTACCTAAACCCCCAAAAAATGATTCTTGCAGGCCTGTAATGAGCGGTCCCGTTGAGAATGTCGATTCTGGTTGGCCCCTGCTGAACGCGGTGTACAGGGGACCATTGCTTCGCGCAATTGTTGCAGATCCACTCTGCCCCAATCTTGACGACGCATGTGGCTCCGCAATCCGGGCAGCGGGGCTGAGGTGTCGATGTAGTGTTGCCCTTCGCAAATGGAGGTTTACGATTGTTCACCATGGTTCTCCTGTCTGATAGTCGACCCACCAGTGGCCCGTCCAGCGAATCCTGTGGCCCGTGGCGTTCTGAACAGCGATCATTTCTTCGTCTTCCTCGCATTGCTCGAATCGATAGTCCGGATGCAGCCCAAGCTGGATCCTCAGTGCCTCACGCCGATAGTATTCAATCACTCCAAAGCATCCCGGACGGTGATTCCGGTGCTTCCCATCTAGACACCCGCGTGGTACTACCGCCGCCAGGCTCGGCGATGTGCGCTGAGAAAACACATCCTTCTGGGCCCTCAGCCACTTTGACTGCCCTGAAGATCAAGCCTCATATTTTGGCGTCCACGCTTGGCAAATAGACGAAAGGCGAGTGTTCCTGAAATCACATCACCGTATCCACTGGGATGCAAATCAGGGGCGAAGGCGCTTTCGCGGATAGCCTCTTCAGGAGCACTTCCGCTATCAAATCACAGGTGGGTGTGATCTCAATCACTTCGTCGATCAACAAACCAAGGTAGCCTCTGTTCATTGCTTTTTTCGAACGCTCGTTCGAATTTCGGGTGAGGAGGCCTCCGTGACGACAACCCTGCCCGCGCAAAGCGCATGTTCCACCTCCACTACGAGCAAGGGGCTGAGGTTGGTTGCCAAAGGCCAGTTCGCCTGGGCGGAAACGTCCCTGCGCGAACTCTCATCTGACGAGGTGATCATTGAGGTAGCAGGCTGCGGCGTTTGCCACACCGACATTGGATTCGCTTACGAGGGTGTTCCCACCCGCCACTCGCTGCCCTTGATCTTGGGGCATGAAATCGCCGGCCGTATCGTGGTGGCCGGGGAGCAGGTCGGAAAATGGATCCGGCACTCGGTCATTGTGCCTGCCGTGATTCCGTGCGGCGATTGCGATGCCTGCCGCAGCGGGCGTCCGACCATCTGCCGCAAACAGTTTATGCCGGGCAATGACGCCGATGGAGGATTTGCGACCTACGTACGTGTGCCGGCACGTGGCCTGTGCCCGGTACCTGACGAACTTCCCAAAGGACTCACCCTGGCAATGCTGTCGGTCGTCGCGGACGCAGTTACGACTCCGTATGAGGCGATTCGCCGCTCCGCTCTTAGCGTCGAGGACGTCGCGGTATTTGTCGGAGCCGGTGGGATCGGCGGTTTCGGAGTGCAAATTGCCGCAGCGCTTGGCGCAGCCGTCGTGGCAATCGATGTTGACGCGGACCGTCTCGAGCTTGCTGCGGCGCATGGTGCTGCACTGGCACTGAACGCCCGCGACTGCACAGATGTGAAGTCAGCTGTGCGGGCTTTCGTCCGGCAGAGTGGCCGACACGGGATCGGCCTCAAGATCTTTGAAACCAGCGGCACGGCAGCCGGCCAGCAGACTGCGTTCAGCCTGCTCGGCCCCGGTGCTCACCTGGCGATCGTTGGATATACGGCGCAACAAATTGAAGTGCGCCTGTCCAACTTGATGGCCTTTGATGCCACCGCTCGAGGAAATTGGGGATGCCCGCCCGATCAGTACCCGAACGCACTGTCCATGGTGCTCGAAGGAAAAATTCACATTCAGCCTTTTGTCGAGATGCACCCACTCGAGGACGCTCAGCAGGTTCTCGAGGCGGTCCACCATCACCAACTCCGTAGACGAGCCGTGCTGGTACCGCAGTAGAAGGGCATAGAACTAAGGAACAAAGCATGAAGGATCACAACTTGGTCGAACCGCTTTCGCCTAGGGAAATCCTGGTGGAGCGCAGGCCAGCACGCGATCGCGATGGCGCGAGCGTGAGCGGTCTGCACAACGTTTGGATCACTCTGAAGAATCCACGCGAGATGAACAGCTATACCACCACCTCGATCAAGGAAATTATTCTCGCGTTGCGCGAAGCCAGCAATGATCGTGCCGCGGTGGCTGTTGTACTGACAGGTGCGGGCACGCAGGCCTTCTGCACTGGCGGTAACACCCGAGAGTATGCAGAGATTTATGCCGGCGCCCCCGGCGAGTACCGCCAATACATGCGCCTGTTCAATGACATGGTCAGCACCGTCTTGAGTTGCGATAAACCGGTGATCTGCCGCGTAAATGGCATGCGGGTTGGCGGCGGGCAAGAGATCGGAATGGCCTGCGATTTTTCCGTTGCCAGCGACCTTGCCATATTCGGCCAGGCCGGACCGAGGCACGGTTCCGCGCCCGATGGCGGCAGCACCGACTTCCTGCCGCTGTTCGTCGGCATAGAGCACGCCATGCACAGTGCCACGCTATGCGAGCCCTGGAGCGCCCACCGCTTCTATCGTCTGGGTGGACTGACGCAGATCGTTCCGGCTCTCAAGGTTGACGACAAGTACGTGTCCAACCCGCTGGTCGTGACCGATCGGGAATACGACGAATTTGGCCGCCTGATTTTCGGCGACTGGAAGACCGGCGAGGCCCGAGAGGCGGGAAAAGCCTTGATGTCCAGAGGGACTGTTGATCTGTCATTACTGGATGAAGCGGTTGAGGGACTCTGCACGAAGTTACTGCACACCATGCCGGATTGCCTGACGAAAACGGTCGAGAGTGTGAGGAAACACAAGCTGGAACATTGGGACCGCAATCGGGAAACCAACCGCGCCTGGCTGGCGCTCAACATGATGACGGAGGCTAATGCCGGTTTTCGCGCTTTTCACCACGGCACCAAGCAGCAGCGCGAGGTGGACTTCGTCCGGTTACGTCAGCGCTTGGCGGAAGGCGCACGCTGGAGCGAAGAGTTAATCGCGGAGATTGCACCCTGGGCAGTTCGGGAAACTACAAAGGCAGGACGATGAGCCTGAAACTCTCCTTCGAACACGATGGCCAAATTGCCCGGGTCGCATTGGCTGCACCCAAGGCAAACATCGTCGATCAGGCCATGATGGCAGCTTTGGCTGCAGCATTCGACGAGCTGCAGAATCGCCCACAGCTCAAGGTGATGATTCTTACGGCAGAGGGCCCGCATTTCAGTTTTGGCGCCAGCGTCCAGGAGCACCTGCCTGAGCATGTCAGGACAATGTTGCCGCGGTTCACCAGACTGCTTCAGCAGATGCTGGAAGTGCCGGGCGTCACCCTCGCGGCTGTGCGCGGGCAGTGCCTGGGCGGAGGGTTTGAGCTGGCCCTAGCTTCTGACTTCATCGTCGCCGAGGAAGGCACCCAGTTCGCTTGTCCCGAAATCAAGCTGGGAGTTTTCGCACCCGCAGCGGCTGTGCTATTACCGGCCCGGATTGGGGTAAGTCGAGCAGCTAAACTTGTCTTGACCGGAGCTGCATGGAGCACTGCCGAAGCTGCTGCAGCAGGGTTGATCGTGCAAACTGCGCCGCAAGGGCAACTGGAAGCGTCGGTTGAAACGTGGATCCGCGAGCATTTCCTGGCTCGTTCACCGGCGGCCTTACGGTACGGCGTAAGCGCTGCCCGCCTCCCGCTGCGGCGGGCACTGCAGGAGGACCTGCCGCAATTGGAGCGCATGTACCTTGACGAACTCATGGCGGAGTCCGACGCCGTGGAAGGACTCCGTGCCTTCATAGAAAAACGGGAGCCGCGTTGGGAAAAGAGAGGAGTGCTCCAGTGAACTCAGAACTCGAGCAGATCCTCAGCCGCGCCCAGAGCTTGTACGAAGATGTTGACTACAAGGCAGTCGCGGAATGGAAATCCGACGCGCCCGGGCGCAGAGCGATCGGATATCTGCCAATCTATGTCCCGCGAGAACTGATTCATGCCGCCGGGATGCTGCCTGTTGGCATATTCGGCGGAGGCGATCGCCTGGAAATCATCCGCGGCGACGCCTACTTCCAGAGCTACATCTGCCACATTCCTCGCAGCACGGTCGAGCTGGCATTATCGGGACGGCTGGATGCGCTGGACGGCATGCTGTTTCCCTCGATCTGTGATGTCATCCGCAACCTGAGCGGCATGTGGACGATGCTCTTCCCCGGACGTTATGTGCGTTATGTCGATCTTCCCCAGAACTACGACGCCAGCGTTGGAGGCGAATTCTGGCGGCGGGAATTGACGGCCATCCGCGAGGATATGGCGCGGTTGGCTGGCGGGAAGATCTCCGATCAGAATCTCCGAAACAGCATCCGGATCTACAACCAGAACCGGTGTGCAATCAGGGAGCTCTACCAGGCACGCAGTGAATCGCCGTGGCTCTATCCCATCTCGCAGGTCTACGCAGTACTGCGAGCGGGGAGCGCGCTCCCGCCGGAAGAGCACACTACGATGGTGCACAGCTATCTCAAGTTGGCCTCGCAGGGATCGGCCCTTCCTGAGGATCGCAGCCGAGTCGTGCTCACGGGCATGTTCTGTGAACAGCCTCCGTTGGCATTGCTCGTCACCCTGGAACGCGCGGGCTGTTGGATCGTGAACGACGACCTGCTGCTGGGTTTGCGCTGGTTCACAGGGGAGGTACCAGAGGATGGTGACGCGATCGAACACCTGGCGCAGGCTTACCTGACGCAAAGCGTGGCGACGGCCTCCTGCTATGCGCCCGATGGGAAACGCGGCCGGTGGCTGGTCGATGCGGTGCGGCAGAATCACGCTGATGGCGTCATTTTTTCCGCTCCGAGTTTTTGCGATCCCGCGTTGCTTGAGCAACCCATGCTGGTCGCTGCCCTGGAGCGCGAGCACATTCCCCACACCCAGTTCAAGTACTCCGAGGATACGGGACAATTCGCCGTCATCCGCGAACAGGCTGGCACGTTTTCGGATTCCATCCGGCTTTGGAGCGAGGCATGACCAAAGACACCGCGCAGGAATCGACCGTGCAAAAAGAGCGCAGCATGGTCCTGCAGAAACAACTCATCGGCGACTACTACGAGTCTCTGGGACGGGCACGGGAAGAAGGAAAGCGCGTTGTCTCCACATTTGTTCCCGGGAATTTGACCGAACTGCTGCGGTCGTTCGATCTTCTGCCAATCCTGCCGGAGATCAACGCGCTGCAGTCCGGCATGCGCAAGCTTTCCGCCAACTACATTGCGGAAGCGGAGAAGCAAGGCCACAGCGAGGATGTCTGCACCTATGTGAAATGCGATATCGGCATGCTGAAGTCAGGCAACGTGGGTCCTACCGGCATAAAGCTTCCCAATCCCGACCTGCTGCTGCTCTCCTACACGGGATGCTTCACCTTTCTCAAGTGGTTCGAACTCCTGCGCCAGGAGTATCAATGCCCCGTGGCCATGCTGCACGTGCCGTACCTGGCCAGCGGACGCATTGAACCACACCACGTCGACTACGTCGTGCAGCAGTTGCGCACCGAGGTGATTCCGAAACTGGAGCAAGTCAGCGGCCGGCGCTACGACGAGGCGCGACTTTCCAAAATGCTGGCTCTCTCTGCTAAGGCAGAGGACGATTTCGTGTGGGTGCTGGAAAGCGCGAAGAACGAGCCCTCACCGATCGATGCGTACTTCGGCGGTGTGTACTACATCGGCCCGATATTCACCGCCTTCCGAGGCACGAGCGAGGGAGTTGAGTACTACCGCGTGCTGCGCGAAGAGATTTCGGACCGAATCAGGCTTGGGCTTGGTCCGGTCACACCCGAGGGCACAATGGCGAGCCAGCGCTATCGCCTGGTGGTGGAAGGCCCGCCCAACTGGACGAGCTTCCGCGAGTTCTGGAAGATGTTCTACGACGAAGGCGCTGTCGTAGTTGCCAGCAGCTACACCAAAGTGGGCGGACTTTATGATCGCGGTTTCCGCCACGATCCCAATCGCCCGCTCGAAAGCCTGGCGGAATACTGCCTGGGCTGCTACACCAACCTCGGGCTGCCTGCGCGCGTCGATCTGCTCGAGCGCTACATCCGCGAATACCGCGCTGACGGCTTCATGATCAACAGCGTGAAGAGCTGCAACTCATTCAGTGTCGGCCAGTTGCTGATGCTGCGGGAACTCGAGGAGCGGACGGGTGTGCCCGGCGGATTTATCGAGAGCGATCTCGTGGATCCGCGCTATTTTTCGCCGGCAAACATCAAGAACCGCATCGAGAGCTACGTGCAGATGCTGGCACAAAGGCGGGTCGCTGGGGTGACGGCATGAGCGTGGAGGTTTTGCTCGGCATTGACCTGGGCTCAACCACGACCAAGGCCATTGCGCTTGATCGAACGGGCCGGGTCCTCGGCCGCGGCATCACCAACACCCGCAGCAACTACGAAGTCGCTTCCCAGATTGTTCGCGAGGAAGCGCTTGTGCAATCACGATTTGAACTGGTGCGGCATGCCATGGCAGTCGATCCGGAACTCTCAGGAATCGAAAACAGGTTTATTGGATCTCTGGTACGCAATTTCCGCCAACGGCAACATCTGGAACAGTTGGAGTTCCTGGAATCGGCGCTGCATCGTTGTGCTGATGCTCCCCGGTATGTGCCCAACCGTGAGGCAGTCAAGGAACTGCTCAACCGAATCTGCCAGGCGATGCGGCTGCACGTTCCCGGCCTTTTCAGCGAATTGGCAGTGCGCAAGAGTGATTTCTTCCGCGACCTGGCTGCGGCCGACTACATGCAGTTCGCGGAACAGTTGAATGATTCGAAGCACGCTTCCTTCGACGTCTTGTGTGGCCTGTTCGACGCCGCCATCCTGGAGGTCGAGAATGCGGCTGGTGACGGGGCATTTGAACGGCACGCCGGCCCGGCACTTGAGCATACGCTGGGCACTGCGCCAGCGGACGTTCGTCAAAGGGAAGCCCGACTGCGTTCTGCCGTTGAGTCGGTGAGATCGCTCGAGTTCCGCGTAACGGGAATGGTCGGTACGGGCTACGGCCGGCAACGGCTTCCCTTCCCGAAAGAACAGATCCGCAGCGAGATCCTTTGCCATGGCCTGGGTGCCCATGCCATGTTCGCCGGAACGCGTACGGTGCTCGACATTGGCGGCCAGGACACCAAGGCGATTCAGGTTGATCACACCGGCATCGTCACTAGCTTCCAGATGAATGACCGGTGTGCGGCGGGATGTGGCCGCTACTTAGGGTATATCGCCGACGAAATGAACCTCGGCCTGCATGAACTTGGGAGACTGGCACAGGAGAGCACTTGCAGCGTAAAGATCAACAGCACCTGCACGGTTTTTGCCGGAGCCGAGCTGCGTGATCGCCTGTCCCTGGGGCAGAAGCGGCCGGACATCCTCGCGGGTCTGCACCGAGCGATCATGTTGCGGGCGATGTCGCTACTGGCTCGTTCCGGCGGAATTTCCGACGAGTTCACATTTACCGGCGGAGTGGCCCGTAACCCCGCGGCGGTTTCCGCCCTGCAAGGCCTGGTGCGACAAAACTACGGAGTGCGAACACTGAATATCTCACCGGAGTCCATCTATACCGGGGCCCTGGGAGCGGCGTTGTTCGCGCAGCGCGCGGCCGACGGAAGGAATGCGGCATGAAGGCTGGTGAGAGCATCCTCGCTGCGGGCATCGACGTGGGCTCGAGCGCCGTCAAGTTTGCGCTTGCACGGACCGCTGGAGACGGGGCCGTGAGCGTGCTAGCTCTGCACAACGAGCGCATCCGCCGGCGCGAACTTCGGAAGGTGATTCGGGAAGGCTATGACGTTTTTCTGGCAGCGGCTGGAGTGCGGCAGACCGAGATCGCTTACACCGCGAGCACCGGGGAAGGCGAGCTGGTGGATTTTCGCCGTGGTCACTTCTACGGAATGACGACGCACGCGCGAGGAGCGGTATTCCTTATGCCCAGTACCGGCGCCGTGATCGACATCGGGGCTTTGCACGCGCGTGCTATGCGGGTTGACGAGCGCAGCCGCGTCCTGGTGTACCGCATGACCAGCCAGTGCGCGTCGGGGTCAGGACAGTTTCTCGAGAACGTTGCCCGCTACCTTGGCATCATGCTGGAGGACGTTGGACCTCTGTCGTGCGAAGCCAAGAATCCAGAACAGGTCAGCAGCATCTGCGCGGTGCTGGCAGAGACGGACGTGATCAACATGGTGAGCCGCGGCATTTCGCGCGGCGATATTCTGAAAGGAATTCACCTGTCGATGGCGGGGCGTTACACGAAGCTTCTGCGTTCCATCGGTGCGTGCGGTGACGTGGCGATCACTGGCGGACTGGCCGCTGATATTGGGCTGTGCCGTGCCTTGGAAGAGAAGATCGCCGAGGAAAAGCTCTCGATGCGTGTGCTTACTCACTCAGACTCGATCTACGCTGGAGCGATCGGGGCCGCGCTTTGGGGTGCGTACCGCCACCGTGTACTGGCGCGAGGCGCTGCGATGGTAGCGTGAAGCGCGCTTTTGAAAACAAGGTTGCCATGGTGACCGGTGGATGCGGCGCAATCGGGTCGGCCATCATTGTTGTTCTTGACAGTTTTTGAGTGAGGAACCATATGAGTACCAAACCTTTGGAGGAACCGGGAATCCTGGAAACGGACGGTGTCCCTGTGCGGCTGATGAACGACCGTGACCTGGAGGCGGTGGTTGCGATTGACGCAGCGGCTAGCGGCCGACGGCGTCCGCGGTATTTCGAACTGATGTTGGCACGAGCGGTGAAACAAGCAGCGCTGCAAGTCTCGCTGGCTGCCGAAGTGGATGGGCACGTCGTCGGATTCGTCATCGCATCGCTTTACTATGGCGAGTACGGAGTCAGCGAGCCCACGGCTTCTCTGGATGCCATTGGCGTGGATAAGGCGAACCGCGGCCAACATGTAGGCCAAGCTTTACTACGCCAGTTGCGACTGAATCTATCGGCACTCCGAGTCACCACGCTGCGCACTGAAGTATCGTGGGATAATTTCGATCTTCTCGCTTTCTTCAGGAAAGAAGGATTCGCCCCGGCGCCCCGAATATGCCTGGATTGCGCACTCGACCCCACACGCTTTGAGTGACGCAATGCGTAAGGAGGATCGTATGTCAGAAACGACTCATGGCTCTGTACGTTGTCCCCGCTGCGGTAAGCTGAGTGCCGCGGCGGACAAGTTCTGCGCCGAGTGCGGACGGTTTCTCCGCGACGCTTCCATCGACCAGCGGCTCCTTCTGGCCCTGGTACATGAACGCGACGGACGTGGGCGCGAGGCGCGGCAGGAGCTCCAGCATTTGCTCGACGCCGAACCCGACAACGTCCTTGGCAATCACCAGCTTGGAAACCTTCTGTTTCACGAAGGCCTGTTGGACCAGGCCATCGACCACTATCGCCGGGCGGTGACAGCTTCGTCGACATTTGTGTTGGCCTTTTACGATCTCGGGGTCGCGTACTACCACCGAGGAAACATGCCTGATGCGGCGGCCGCCTTCCGCCGTTGTCTCGACATTAATCCCAACTACAATGCTGCTCACTACCGGCTTGCCCTGGCCTTGTTTCACCAGGGACAGCTCGCCAACGCCCGAGAGCACTTTGAACTTTCGGCAACCCTGACACCGGAATACGTGATGGCCCACTATCACCTAGGCGTGATTCACGAGCGTGAAGGCGCGACCGAAATCGCTCGCCGGGAATTCGAACGGAGCCTGGAAGAAGGGGTTCACGAACTCAGCAGTCTGTTCCACCTTGCGCTGATCCGCCGTGCACAGGGTGACAATGCCGGAGCAGAACAACTCTTGAGGCGAGCGGGTGAGTTTGGCAAGTTGCAGCCGACGGTATCCGAAACCCGCAGGTAAACGAGAGAGTGCGGCATGGGAATCTCGGTAGGAAACGGTCTCATCTTCGACTGGGCAGTCGCGGGCCCGCGGACAACTTCCTGGCCAGCGCACGTCATGCTCGACGATGAAACGCTGCGCGACGGTCTGCAAAGCCCCTCTGTTACCGATCCGCCCGTGGCGGCAAAAGTCGAGATTCTCCATCTCATGGAGAATCTCGGAATTGAAACTGTTGACGTCGGCTTGCCCGGAGCGGGTGCGCGTCAGCGCGAAGCTGTACTCGCACTCTGCCGTGAAATCTCCGACCAGCAAATGCGCATCCGCCCCAACTGCGCCGCCCGCACCATGATGGTGGATATTCGACCCATCGCAGAGGTATCGCAACTGACCGGCATGCCGATCGAGGCTTGTCTATTTATCGGGAGCAGCCCCATCCGGCAGTACGCGGAAGAGTGGACCCTGGATCAAATCCGGCGCCACACCCGGGAAGCGATCCGCTTCGCCGTGAAGGAAGGCCTCGATGTGATGTACGTGACTGAGGACACCATACGATCTTCGCCACTGCACCTGGGTATCTTGTTTGCCGAAGCGATCGAGGCTGGGGCCAAACGGCTATGTCTTTGCGACACCTGTGGCGCTGCAACTCCAGAGGCGGTCTGGAACCTGGTGTCCTGGGTCAAGAAGTTCTTGACTGAGACTGGGGCCAACCTTGGCATCGACTGGCACGGTCACCGCGATCGCGGCCTCGATTTGGCGAACACGCTGGCCGCCATTGAGGCAGGGGCATCACGCGTGCACGGCACCGCACTCGGAATCGGCGAGCGAGTGGGAAACACTCCGATGGAACAGTTGCTGGTGAATCTCAACCTGCTCGGCATGAGACACGATGACCTCAGTTCTCTGCAGGGGTATGTGGACTCCGTTTCGGCCGCGACCTCGGTTCCAGTTGCAGCGAACACTCCGGTGATCGGACGTGACGCGTTCCGTACCGCCACCGGCGTCCACGCGGCGGCCATCATCAAAGCTCAGAAGAAGGGTGATCGCTGGCTGACCGACCACGTCTACTCGGGAGTACCGGCAAGCCTGATCGGACGAAACCAGGAAATTGAGATCGGGCCCATGTCGGGCAGTTCGAACGTGATCTTCTATCTGTCACATCGGGGAATCGTGGCGGGTCATGAACTCATACAGGCCGTTTTGCTAGCTGCTAAAGAATCGAACCGGATTCTGCAGGAGCCGGAGATCCTGGCCATAGTGAGGCGCTTTGAAGTCGTGACTTCCTAGTCCGTGAGCTTGTACCTCTCCGACGAGTGTTCGATTCACTCGGCCAGCTCCAGATTTCGATGGCGAGATTGGCCGAATGGCTTAGGCACTAGCCCGTCGTCCTCCGAAGAGGGCTAACTGACGTAGTCAGG
>CAWFVB010000005.1:0-19069 GCA_963819145.1 uncultured Acidobacteriaceae bacterium | reverse complement strand
TCCGGAAAGTGTCGAAGGGCTGCCCGCAGCGTCCGCACTTCCAAAAGGCTCCCACCGGTGGCGCGGTTTTGCACGACGGACAGGCAAATCCTTCGCGGCGCGGCAACTTTGCCAGACGCAACAGCGCCTGCGCATGCTGCAGTCCGCTCCAGCAATTCATCAGGATGAAGACGGCGATCACGCCAAACCAGAGGGAATGCATCCACAAGGCGAGGCCGATGAACCCAGCCACGCCGATCAAGCCGACATCGTGGCCACCATCAAGCTGCGGGCGCGTCCCAGCACAAACCAGAGCAGAGAGCGAAGAATCTGGCCGCCATCCAGCGGATAGATGGGCAGCATGTTGAAAATCAGCAAGCCCGACGTTGATGATCAAGACCGCCTGCAGCAACTGATAGACATCGGGCATCGCGTCGCGCCCATCCCAGTGATCCGGCTCAAATGCCGAGCACCGAACAAGACCGGCAGCAGCGCCACGTTCACCAGTGGCCCCGCGGCGATGCTCCAGAGCGTAGCGCCCGGCCGCGGCGGCGGATCCACGTACGCCACCCCGCCGAGAGGCCAAAGCACGATCTGGTTCGCCGTTCCTCCCACTTGCCGGCAAGCCAGCGCGTGGCCGAACTCATGCAGCATCACAATCAGAAACAGCGCCAGATACTCCAGCACGTTCCAGGTGACGGAGGAATACTTCCTTCCGGCTCTGGATTTCATACGCCGCCACCAGAAACCACGACCAATGCAGGAACACATCGATCCCTGCGAACCGGAACAGCCGAATCGACCCTTGGCGAGCGCTCGGCATGTGCGATTTATAACATAGCGCTTCGCGGCTGGAAGCTTACCGAAGTGTCACGGACTTCCAAAGACTTTCCTGGGTCGACAATGTCGTGCGGGTACGACCAGACGGGCAGCGCGTCGGCAACCGTACCGTCATGCGGTCATGCGGGTACCACCAGAGACAGTTCGCCAGTCGGGAACTTCGTCAGGCGGCGGGGAGGCTTTCTTTTTGAGTTCCCCATCTGCCTATGTACGTCTTTATGTACGTCTTTATTACATTGGTTTTGTTCCCGTCGCTTCTCTCGGGCAACTGACAGACAACCTCCGAGCAGCTGACCACATCGATGCCGTCGATATTCCATTGGCGGCCGAGCAAGGCTCCGGCTACGTACTGCAGATAAGCGTTGCGGCTGGTTGTCCGGCACATCACCGCGCGGAGATTGGTCGCAGTCGAGCGAAGCTCCAGGAACCAACTCGCGCAGGATGTTTCCGAAGAAGCGGATTCTTACCGCCAAAAGTTGAGTCAGCAAGGCGCGTTGGCGCAGACCGCTTCCGTTGGAATACTCGACCTCGAAAACGTCGCATGCGATGCGTCGCCCACAACTGCCAGGCTTTGAGGTAGTAGGCGGTCATGCCCGAGCGATTCTTGAGGGCAGCCGTCAGCTTGTAGAACAGGTGCGCGTCGACGCCAATTCCGGCGGCGACAGTGAAGTAGCGCGCTGCGGCTTGCCGTTGAAATCCTCATACTCAATTCGGCCGAGATGAATGCGACGAACCTTCCCGTCAACGGCGGCTTGCGCCGCGGCGCTGGGGCGGAGCGGGAGTCCGATGTCGTGGGCGAGAGCATTGGCGGTGCCGAATGGGAGAATGGCGAGCGCGACGGGCGTGCCGGCTAATCCCTGAATGACATCGTGGATCGTGCCATCGCCTCCGCAGGCAAAGACGGAGTCGCTGCCGGCCGCCACCGCGCAGCGGGCGTTGTCGGTCGCTTCCTGGCTGGAGCGGCAAACCGTAAGTTCGGTGCGGGAGCCCGGCCGATTGGATGATGCCAATGGCATGGTTCAGTTCCCGCGTCCCGCTTTTTCCCCGGCGGCCAGAATTGAGATTAAACAGAATGGTGGCTTTGTGCATGCGTCAGCTAGCTCTGCTTTTGAGTTTAGCGCACGCCCCACTCCCACATGCCGAACATGGCCTTCTGTGGAATCGCCTGTCCGGCCTGGCGGGCCAGCATGGCGATCTGTCCGCGATGGTGCGCGTCGTGTGCGATCAGGTAACCGGAGAAGCCGGCCACGTCAGGGCGAAAGCCCTTAATGCGGCCATCGCCCTTCGAGGGACGACTGGAGACTTTCCGCAGCCCAGCGCGGCTCGACTCCAGCGCCTTTTTTGCTTGAGGCAGGCGTGACTGTGAATCGGTCAAGTTGGGCCGGGATCCTGGCCGTGCCTTTTGTGGCCTTTAACCACATGACTCGGACGTTATGCATGTGGGCAACCACGCCGGCAACGTCCCGCCCCTTTTTTCCTGGAGGCTCGGCGCCCAGGCATCGGTGGGTAAATTACGAGAGGTACTGGTTGATGCGGTCGTTGGTGTCGAAGGCCGAGAGTAGAGCTTCGGACCAGAACAAAAGGCGCGGCAGCTTTTGGGGGCATGGAGGGTTCTTAATGCGTGCGAGCATCCTGGGATGCGAGGTTAGCAGGCGATTGCTCGGTGGCCAAGTTCGTTTTAGTCGCGATGGATGCCGGACGGCTTCTCTATGGAATAAACACAGTGAGACAGGCCTCGCCACGTCACTTCTCTCCAAAGGGTCATGCCGACGCGCTCGGCGACGCGGCGTGAGGGCAAGTTCTCGGGGCGAATCAGGGAAATCAGGCGCTCGGTTTTTAGGTGCGCGAACGCCCAGTTGCGGCAGGCGCTGGCGGCTTCGGTCGCGAGACCCTGTCCCCAGAAGTCGCGGCGCAGGTGGTATCCGATTTCGTAGAGGCGCTCGCCCTCGACTTGCTGCAGGATAATTCCACAATCGCCGATAGTTTTCTGGACCCTGAAGTTCTGGACCTCGGCATCTTGTGTCTCCTTCAACTCCATCGCCCGAGGCCAACGCGGTCGTCCTGGTAGCGTTGACGGTTGCGTTCTATCCATTGCTCGACACCAGCGCGATCATACGGTGCGGGGTAATAACGCATGGTTTGCGGTCGGAGAGAGCTAACGCGAGAGCGTCGGCGTCTTGCAGAGTGAACTCGCGCAGCAGGAGACGGGAGGTTTCGAGAATCTTCATCTTCGATTCTTGTTGTTGACGCTATCAGAATCGATTCGGAGCACGATTCATGCCACACTTCAACGATAAGGATTTCAAATTGGGATACTACCAAGGAATCTAATGAAAACACGGCTGAGATGGAGTTTCACAATCACCGCATGCACACTGCTCATGGTCAACATCGCGCCAGCTCAGGCAACGCCAAAACAGGACAGTAGCGCAACTGTAACTATCGTCACAGCCGGTGATATCTCGGTTACCAGAGCGGTGGACGGCAAGACCGCAGTGTCGATCAACTTCGTTCCAGGCAAAGCGAAATCAGGCGACACGCGCATTACGATTTCAGGCCCGTATTCCTTAGATGTGAACGGAGGCGTGAAGGAGGTGAACGGCCCCCAAGGGGTCGAGCTTCATGTGCTGAGTCATGAAGAATTGCGATTCGAAGCTCCGGAAATCGGTTTGTGGGAACAATCACACAAATTTACCCAAAACTCTGCATGCATGAAGATCCCCAAGTACCCCGGATGTGGCAATCCAGTTTGTGACCAATATGGCCATCCGGGGGATCAGTGTCGCTATAACAGTGGTTCCGGCTGCTCATGCGTGGCCCCTGGCGGCGGTCCATGCTCGCAGATGGCAAGCTCTCCGCAAGAGAGGAAATTAAACCAAGACTGAGTTTGCAAGGGAGCCGATGCGGGGAACCAAGGAACAACTGGAATCGGCTCGTGGCTGCCATCGCTTCCGCGCTCTCTGTGCAACCGGGTGTAATACAGCTACGGCAGGGCTTTGCAGGATGTCAGTGGGGTCAGGAACTCCTCAGATTGTGGTGCCCTGTCCAGTTCGATCCGCAAAGCGCAGAATGCAAGTCCAAAACAAAAACCGGAGCGATTGCATACGGTGCCAGCAACACGGATCGTCCTGCCCGGCGCTCGAAATTCGACTTCCATCAGCTCGCCGGGCTGCAGGTTGACCCCAGCGTAGAGCTCCATACCCGCGCGGCTTAACTTAGAAACCAATCCGGGCACAACTGTGTTTGCGGCGCCGGGGACAGGAACGAAGACAGGTGTGTGCATACGATATCGGGGGTAGCGGCGAGTGTTGGCCAAGTCCATTTCGAGGTAGTAACGTCAAACACCATCTACTTGAACAAGCCGAAGTGCAGCAGGTATGCGGCAGTGGCCAGACCGATCATGAGCATACCAACCACTTCCGCTACTTTGAGCCGCCAGCGCCGCGGCTCGCTGTGCTGCGCCGACGCAGCGCGCAGTTTCTCAATCCAAGCTTGCTCGTATTCGCTCTGACTTGACTGCTGCCCGATGAGGGCCCCGAGACGGCGGTGATCGTCGGCCGGCAGCGAGACGAAGCGGAAGGGCTGCAGCCCATTGGTGACGGGGGGCAGCATCTCTGCGCCTCCGAGCACTGCGCCGGCTCCAGTCAGGAATATCAATTTGACTTGCGATCCCTGGACGACGGGCTGAGAGAGCGAAAGCAGACCACCGGTGACAGAAATCACCTGGAGCTTGGCCCCGGTGGTCTGGCCATTTGCAAACCGAAGCACGGCCGGATTTTGGCCCTCGAGATGAGCGCGCGGGAAACGCCACGGCGGGCGGGATTGGGGAGAGCTGTTCATATTAGGCCCAGTATGTGGCGGAAGTGGTTACTAACAGAAGATTACGAAAGTGCCAGTCCGGGTGGTTATGAGCTTTGGGGCGTGGCCCTCGTTAGCGGCCCACACCTCCACCGGACCACGCGACGACGGACGCCCCATTTCTGAAGTGACTGAAAAACAGGCACTAACGACTCGATGCCACACTTGTGGGGCTAGTATGAGAGGCATTTACACCAACCATCCCGAATGTGGTCCAGCAATCGGCGGGGTTACACTCGAAGCATGGCGGAAATGGGACGGATGCTGGTTATGCTTGGCGTGGCCCTGGTGGTGATTGGGGGCGTCGTCATGCTGCTGGGGCGGACGGGGTTGCCGCTTGGACGGCTGCCGGGGGACGTTCTGTATCGGGGCAAGAACACTACCTTCTATTTTCCGCTGGCGAGTTCCATCCTGATTAGTGTCGTGCTTTCTATTGTTCTCTTTCTGATCGGACGGCTAAAGCGGTAATCGGGTGCGAGAGTCAGTCTCCGATTCCGACCCCTAAAGGGGCATCCGAATTCAGAAGCTTTCGGCATCGCTGAAGCAATGCCCTGATACGAAGCCCCACTTTCTTCAGCAGGCGCTGCCGAGCTCAGCGGGACGGACGAATGCGTCCGTCCCTACGTTGGGTCTCGGGTAAACTGAAATTTCTCAGCAGAAGCTTTATGGAGATGGCCGACCAACTCGGGTTCCAGTTTCGTCCTCCGGAGCGGCGCATCTGGACGGTGCGGGCGCTGGTCTCCGCAGTTCGATCGCACATCGAGCGCGAGTATTCGGACTGCTGGGTGGAAGGGCGAGATTTCTAATCTCCGCATTCCCGATTCCGGACATTTGTATTTCACGCTTAAGGAAGAGAGCGCGCAGATTCGCGTGGTGATGTTTCGCTCGTCGGCAAAGCTGCTGCGGTTTCGGCCGGAGAACGGATTGCACGTTACGGTTCGCGGGCGCATTACCGTGTATGAAGATCGCGGGGAGCTGCAGATCTCCGCTGAATTCATGGAGCCGAAGGGCGCGGGCGCCCTGCAGTTGGCGTTCGAACAATTGAAGGCGCGATTGCAGGCGGAGGGATTGTTTGAGGCTTCGCGAAAAAAGGCGATCCCGCCTTTGCCGCAACGAATTGGCATCATCACTTCACCGCAGGGCGCGGCGCTGCGGGACATCCTGAACATTCTGGCGCGGCGGCATCACTCGGCGAATGTGCTGATCTATCCGGCGCAGGTGCAGGGAGACGCGGCGCCGGGCGAGGTGATCGCCGGGCTTCGATACTTTCATCAGGACTTGCATCGCAGCAGTGCGGTCGAAGTCATCATTATTGCTCGCGGCGGAGGCTCGGCCGAAGACCTGGCATGTTTCAATCATGAAGGGCTGGCGCGGGCGGTTGCGGAGTCGAAGATTCCGGTGATTTCGGCGATTGGGCACGAGACGGATTTCACGATTGTGGATTTTGTCGCCGACCTGCGGGCGCCGACGCCTTCGGCGGCGGCGGAGCTGGTGATCCGGTCGCGACAGGAGATCGAAGCGCAGGCGGAGGATTTGTACCGGCGGCTGGAGCGCGCCATGCGGTATCGCCTGCTGATGGCGCGTCAGGAACTGACTGAGCGGGCACAGCACGGAGCGTTTGCACGCATGATGGACGGCATCCACCGGCGGCAGCAGAAATTGGATGAACAGCGCTTCCGCCTGGAAAAAGCGGAACGTCAACTTCTGGAGCGATGCCATCGGCGCTGCGAAAATGTTGCGGCAGCCGTCCGGCACTATGACGCGCGACGGCGGCTGGCTGGTATCCGGCAGCAGTTAGCGGCTCAGGTTGCGAACCTGGCCGCGGCCATGCACAGGCGGTTGCTGGAGTGCCGCGGGGCGCTGGATCGCCAGACCGCGAGCCTGGAGGCGCTTTCGCCGGTGGCGATTCTGAATCGCGGATACGCGCTGGTGTTCGATGCGAAAGGTCGACTGGTAAAGGATGCGGCGCGACTCAAAGCTGGGGATGAGCTGTCGGCGCGACTGGCTCGGGGACAAGTTCGTGCCCGCGTGACTGCGACTGAGCGCAGCGATCCATAATCCGGCGAGGCTGCATTAAAATGAAGGCTAATTCAATTTTCTACGTGAGGGTGGCGTGACGCTGTCGCAGGTCTGGTCGCACATCTCGGGGATCTCGGTCATTTCGATCTTGGATATCGTGCTGGTCGCGATCCTGATCTACCAGTTTCTCTCGCTGGTGCGGGGCACGCGGGCGGCGCCGATGCTGGTCGGAGTGGCCACGCTGGGGCTGGCTTTTTATTTCGCGCGGCTGGGGGAATTGCGGACCCTGAACTGGCTGCTCAGCACGCTGCTGCCGTATGTTGTTTTCGCGCTGATCGTCGTTTTCCAGTCGGAGATCCGTCACGCGCTGGCCAACCTCGGGAGCCGCATTTCGCTGATGCGGTCATCGCGTTCGGTGGCCGACGTTTACGACGACATTGTTTTGGCAGCCAATCTTTTTTCGCAGAATCAGACGGGCGCACTGATCGTGATCGAGCGCGAGATTGGGCTGCGCACCTACATCGAGAGCGGGGTGGCGCTCGACGCCCGTCTGTCGTACGACCTGCTGGCCACGGTGTTTCGTCCAAGCGCTCCCTTGCATGACGGCGCTGTGATTGTGCAGCGGGACCGAATCGCAGCCGCCGCCTGTTTCCTGCCGCTGTCGATGAACCCTGTGCTCTCGATCCAACTGGGAACGCGGCATCGCGCGGGCATCGGGATCACCGAAGAAACCGACGCGGTCGCCGTCATCATTTCGGAAGAGACGGGCACCATCAGCATGGCGGTGGCGGGGAGCATTGAGCGCGAGTTGACGGTGGAGCGTTTGCGAGAGCGGTTGAGCGCTCTGCTGCGGCGCTACGCTCCCACGCCCACGCTGCCGAGTCCGGTGGAAGAAAGTTTTATCGAAGAGGAGCCGCCGAGTTCGCAGCTCTCGCGCCGGCAGGACACCAGTCTGCGCCCCGGAAGGGACGACTGACGATGCCGGGCTTTGCGCAGCGCAGCTTTTTCCAACGCATTTTCGTTCACGATTTCTGGCTCAAGCTGGTTTCCCTGTTGCTTGCCATCGGCTTGTGGTTGACTCGTGGCGCGCAGTCCCATTGCTGAAGTCGAAGTGAAGGTTCCGATCGAGTTCCAGAATCTTCCGGATAAGCTGGAGATCGATTCCGCCAATTACACCGAGGCGCAGATCCGTGTACGCGGGCCGGAGCGCGTGATCCATCGCTTGCAGGCGGCGGATGTGCACGCGGAGATTGATCTGGCCACGGTTCGGCCGGGGGAAAGGACTTTCGACTTGAGCAGCTCGACAAATCCATGTGCCGCAAGACTTGGAAGTCGTACAGATTATCCCCGCTCAGTTTCACCTCTCCTTTGACGATCGCGCGACTCGGAGGATCGAGGTTAGACCGCGTGTAACCGGAACTTTTGCGAGTGGTATGCGAGTGGCGCAGGTAATTGCCGATCCGCCGAATGTGATGATCACCGGCCCCCGCCGCCGCGTCGAAGCGGAGGAAGCCGCCATCACGGATCCAGTAGACGCTACCGGAGTCATGACACGGGCTACCTTCGTGACCCACGCCTACGTCACCGATCCCCTGATCCAAGTTGCACACCCCACTTCGATTCGCGTGACGGTTATTATGGAAGGTTCGGGAGACAAGAAACAATAAGGTTGCCGAGCGCTTTTCTTCCTGGGAACCTTGCATGACGCAAACCAGACAACTCTTCGGTACAGATGGGATTCGTGGCGTGGCGGGGGAATTTCCGCTGACGCGCGACAGTGTTTATTGGATTGGGCGGGCACTCGGGCACGATCTGGTGCACGTGAATGCCCAGGCGCGGGTGGTGATTGGGCAGGACACGCGCGTCTCCAGTCGCTGGATAGCCGACCGATTTCTGCAAGGACTGGCGTCGGTGGGGGTGGAAACGCGCAGCGCGGGCGTGATTACCACGCCGGGCGTCGCCTTTCTCGCGCGTTCGCAGGGGTTCGATGCCGGCGTCGTGATTTCGGCTTCGCACAATCCGTGGACCGATAACGGGATCAAGATTTTTTCCGGCGATGGCTACAAACTGCCGGATGCGCGCGAATTGGCGATTGAGAAAGAGATTTTCGCACTGCTGCAGGCCGAGGCGGTTCCGGCGCCGGATTCCACTCCAGAGATTGCGAGTGTTCCCGGTGAGGAAAAACTGCGACAAGCCTACGTTCGACTGGCTCGCGGGTGGCATTTCCGCCGACTTGAGCCGGCTGCGAGTAGCGGTCGATTGCGCCAATGGCGCGGCGACTGCGGAAGCTCCGGAGTTGTTCGGGGCGCTCAAGATCAACACGACGTTTCTGACTTCCGCGCCGGATGGACAGAACATCAACGAGAATTGCGGCGCACTGCATCCGGAAATGGTGGCGGGGTTTGTCGCCGGAAAGCAGGGGACGCTTCGATGTAGGCGTCACTTTTGATGGCGACGCGGACCGCGCGCTTTTTTGCGATGCCCAGGGACGAGTGGTAAACGGGGATGCGGTTCTGCTCGTTGCGGCGCGTGAGATGCATTCGCGCGGCACGCTCGCCAATGCCACCGTGGTGGCGACGACCATGTCGAATATGGGATTGGAGTTGGCGCTCAAACGATCTGGGATTCGGATGCTGCGAGCCAATGTCGGCGATAAGTACGTGCTCGAAGAAATGCAGCGCGTGGGGGCGACGCTCGGCGGCGAACAGTCGGGCCACATCCTGTTTCGAGATGGGGAGGCGACCACCGGCGACGGACTGCTGACCGCGCTGCGGGTGATGGAGATCATGGTTCGCACGGGCAAGCCGCTGGCTGACCTGGTGGGCGATCTGAAGGTATTTCCGCAGACGATCCGGAATGTACGGGTGCGGAATAAAACGCCCTTCGCGGAGATTCCGGCGGTGCAATCGGCGATCGCGGCGGCTGAGCGGGAACTCGACGGCAATGGCCGAGTGGTCGTACGTTACTCGGGCACCGAAGCTCTGGCGCGGGTGATGATTGAAGCGGAGTCGAAGGAACAGATGGATCGGCTCGCGGAGCGATTGTCGAGGCGATTCGGTCGGCGCTGGGCGCATAATAAATTGTCTGATTTCCCGTTTTGCAACTTTCCTTTTCACTTCCGGAAGTACGTCCCTTCGTACGGGCTGGTTATCTTGTGCGCCAGCGTCGACTAAGTCGAGAATGAGAATCGGTTCAGAGTCAACCGACTTAGACGAAGCTCATGAGAATTCTTATTGTGGAAGACGATACGGCGCTTTCCAGCTTTATCCGGAAAGGGCTGGAAGCGGAACATCATGTGGTGGATGTGGCCGACGAGGGGAACCAGGGCCGTGCGATGGCGATGGAGTTGACTACGATCTGGTGGTGCTTGATCTGAACCTGCCGGGGGTTGACGGGTTGTCGGTTCTGAAGAGTTTGCGGCAGCGGAAGGCGAACTTGCCGGTGATGATTCTCACCGCGCGCAGCCGGGTCGAAGACCGCGTGCAGTGTCTGGATTCGGGCGCGGACGACTATCTGGTAAAGCCGTTTTCGTATCTTGAATTGTCGGCGCGGGCGCGGGCATTGTTGCGGCGCAGCCACCTGCCATCGGAATCGGTGCTCACCGTCCGCGATCTTTGTTTGGATCGCGTGGAACGCAAAGTGGAGCGCGCCGGGCGCCACATTGAATTGACGACCAAGGAATTCGCGTTGCTCGAATACCTGATGCGCAATGCCGGGCGCCGGCTGACTCGGGCGATGATCATCGAACACGTCTGGAACCTGACCTTCGATTCCACGACGAACGTGGTGGATGTGTACATCAACTATCTGCGGCGCAAGGTGGACGACGGCTTCTCGCCATCTTTGATTCACACGGTTCGCGGGGTGGGGTATCAGATGAGTCCGGAAGGGGCATCGGCATAAGTATGAGCACGAGCCCGCATTCTTTTTCGAAGCTGCCGCGCGGTCCGGACGTGCTCGGCGAATTGCTGCACTCGTTAAGCCAGCCGCTGACGAGTTTGCGCTGTTCGCTCGAACTTTCACTCGATCTTCCGCTCGAACTTTCACGCGAACTTTCGATCAAGGAAGTCGCGGAGCAGCAGCAGGAGAGTGTTGCGGCAGCTCTGCAACAGACGGAAAAAGTTATCGGCATGATCCAGTTGATGCGGGAGTATCTGGACGCCGAGCAACCCGGCCGGAAGCTTATTCGACCGCGCTGGCGCCGGTACTGCGGAGTGTGATCGAAGAACTCTCTTCGATCGCGGCGGTGCGCGGCATACAGTTGCGCCTGGTGGGCACATGCCCGGCGCGCGTGCCGGTGCCGGAGCGCGGCTGCGGCTGGCTTTGCAATACTTAATTGCGACGATGATGGAAGCGCAACCGGCGGGCGGTAAAGTTATGCTGCTGCTGGGGGAGGGCCCGGCGGGAGCGGTGCTGCGGGTGGAAGGCGAACGCGCTTTTCGTGGGCCGAATGTTCGCGAGCCGTGTTCACGCATGGACAGAGCGCAACATCGGACGCGATCCAGTTTGCGCAGGGTGAGGCTCGCGATCGCCAGCCGCGTGCTTGAAACCGCCGGAGCATCGCTGGTGTTCGGCGACGGCGGTCCTACGGGTCGATCCTACTGGATTCGTTCTTCGCATTCCGCGCCGGGTTGGCGCTCCTGCGTGACGTTCCAGCCGCTGCCCAGCCCCTGAAGGGCATCTGATAACGCAGTTCCTACGGCAAGCCAAAGCGATGCCCTGATACGAACCTGTGTTGTCCTGATACGAATTGAAGTCGCCTGATATAAGTGCGTTCTTCCGCACAGGAGTACAATCCAGCCTTTCCGGAGGTTGCGGTGAAGCGCTGGACTATTCTGCCGACTGTTCTGCTGAGTCTGTTGTGGCTGATTTCCGCGAGCTGGGCTCAGCAAAATGCGCCCGTGCCCGCGCCGGTGACGGTGATTCGGGCGGGAGTGCTGATTGACGGCGTGTCGGGTTCTGCTCGTCGCGACCAGATCATCACCATTCGCGGAAATACGATTACCGATGTCGCCGACGCGGGACCGGCGGGTGTTCTGTCGAACCTTCCCGCGGGCGCTGCCTTCATCGATCTCTCGCAGGCCACGGTCCTTCCCGGGCTGATTGACGCTCACACTCACATCTTTCTGCAGGGCGAAGATCCCGCCGAGGGCGGATACGACATTCAGCTGCTCAAGTATCCGCTGGCGTTCCGCGCGGCGCGCGCGACGGTTTCGGTGCGGCGCGCGCTGGAACAGGGCTTCACCACGTTGCGCGACATGGAAACCGAAGGCGCGGGCTACGGTGACGTGGGCATCAAACATGGCGATTGAAGGCGGATACATTCCCGGGCCGCGCTTGTTTGTTTCGACGCGCGCGATCTCGACGACCGGCGGATATCCGCTGGAGGGTTACGCGCCGGAGATCGAAGTGCCGAAGGGAGTGCAGATCATTGACGGGCCGGTCGAGGCGCGCAAGGCGGCGCGCGAGCAGCTCGACCACGGCGCCGACTGGATCAAGGTGTACATGACGCATCGGTCGTGGGTCGGCAAGAACGGCGAACTGGTATCGCAGCCGACGCTGACGGTGGAGGAACTGCGCGCGATTGTGGACGAGACTCACGGCTGGGGGAAAAAAGTGGCTTGCCACGCTTACGGCGGAGAAGGCCTGCAGCGCGCGCTCGATGGCGGCTGCGACTCGATCGAGCACGGCTTGGTGCTGACCGACGCGCAGATCGCACAGATGGTCCGGCAGGGCACATGGCTCTGCGCGACGCTGAATATTTATTACGAGGACTGGGCGCCGGCCGATACTCCGGCAGGCCAGCGCGACCGCAAGCGCGCCTCCGAGCACGAAGTAGTCGTTTCGCAAGGCGCTGAAGGCGGGAGTCAAGATCGCTTTCGGAACTGACATGGGGGGCATGCCGTGGACCGAGCCGATCGCGCAGGAGTTTCCGCGCATGGTCGAATTCGGCATGACGCCAATGCAGGCGATCCAGAGCGCGACTTCGCGGGCCGCGGAACTGCTGGAGATGAAAGGACGACTCGGCGTGATCGCGCCGGGCGCCTACGCGGATGTGGTCGCGGTTTCGGGCGATCCTTTGGCGAATGTCAAAATTCTTGAGAATGTCGGTTTCGTGATGAAGGACGGCAAGGTATTCAAGAACGATCTTGTCTAAGAATGAAGGATTGAAGAACGGCGGGGCCGAAGAGGTGAGGCGAATGAACATCCTGGAAATGTGCGATTGGGAAGCGGCTTCGGTTCCGCTGGAAGCGACCGCGGAGCAGGCGATCCGGACGATGCTGGATCGGCAGGTGGGAGCGGTTGCCGTCATTGATGAGAACCGTCGCGTCGCTGGGATTTTCACGGAACGAGATGTGCTGCACCGGTTGTCGCTGGGCGAACACGACCCGCGAAAGATCCCTGTCCGCGAAGTCATGACGGCGCCCGTCGAGATGGCGACCCGGGCCACCACTGCGGGCGAAGCGCTGGCCACCATGGTGGAGCGCCACTACCGGCACTTGCCGATCGTCGACGATAACGGGCAGTTGCTGGGGATGCTTTCGATTCGCAACCTGCTCCAGGCGCGGATCGACACGCTGACGCATCAACTGGATCAGGTGCGGTCGGTGTGCTGTAGAACTTGTTGATCGGAAAGTCGGCGTCACGTGGTGCGCGTGCGGACTTTGGGCGGGGTTTTTGCTTGGCGCCGGCGGAGCCTTGGCGATCTTCACATCAAAGCTGACGGGCAACTGCTTGGGCGGGTAGCAGGCCGCGTTATCGCAGGCCTGGTATTTCAGAGTTCCGCGGACGACATACTTGCCGGTTTGCGCGGAATGCAGGGGACGCACCAGCACATCCACTTTGAAATCTCCGGTGTAGACATTGAGTTTTTCGTCGGGAGCGAAGGCGAAACTCATATCCTGGCCCTCGGGGTAGGTGGTTTTGCCGATGACGATGTCGGTGGCGGGTTCCACTTTGAGCACGGTCGGGATCAGGAACTCCGACTTGGGCTGGTTGGAATTGATGTGGTAACCGCTCGAAGACGCGGAACAAGAGCGGGACGGTAGTCGATTTGCCTTGCACGACGGTCACGACCGGAACGGGCGCCATCTTGACGGCAGGACCTTGCGGGCCGAGGTCGTCCTGCGCCCAAGCCCATGCGGAGAACAGGAGAAGCGCGCTCGCGAGAAGTATTTTCATTGGCTGCCCCAGCTCTTAAAGTCAGATACCGACCGTCCAGCCCCTAAAGGGGCGTTGATTCTCAAGCTTACGGATTCGCTAAAGCGATGCCCGGATACGAACCCACCTCCAGAGTACCCCAGCGCAGTGACGGTTCGTAGTTACTTCCGAGCCTGTACCGCCTGGCCCTGGCTCAGGGCCTTTTTGATGTGGTCGACGAAGACGCTGCGGCTCTGCAGGCCGAATTCGCGGGCGATGAGCTTGCCGTCGCGGTCGAAGAAAAACGTTGTGGGCAGCACGCCGACGCCGCCGTAGCTCTCGCCAACGGACTCTTTGCCGAGCAGGATGGGGTAGTTGACGCCCATTTCCTTCGTGAATTTAGCGATGTCTTCGGTGCTGGCGTCGTCCATGGCTACGCCGACGATCTGGAATCCTTGCGGGCCGTATTCTTTTTGCAGTTCGACAAACCACGGCATCTCGATCTTGCAGGGACCGCAATACGTCGCCCAGAAATTGAGCAGAACGGCTTTGCCGCGAAGGTCGGAGAGCTTGAGGTTCTTGCCATCGAGCGCGGGCAGTTCGAAGTCAGGCGCCAAATTGCCCATGAGTTGTCCCTTGGCGGGACCGTTGCGCGCGATTGTTGCGGGCCATGCGAATGCCGGCGAATAACATGGCCGCGACGATGGCGGCGATGAAGAACAGAATCAGAGGATTTCTTTTCACTGGTAACCTCTCACTGATAACCTCGGCGGCTAAAGGCCATGCGCTTAACGGCTGCGCCAAAGCGCCACTATCAACAGTTCGCAGCCTCCTACAGCGCAAAGCGATTCAAGAACGAAAAATAGCCGGAGATGAGCGCGAAGCGGCCCATCACCAGCAGGATGCCCAACGCGATCAGCAAGCCTCCGCTCGCTACTTCCACGGCGTGCATGTGGAATTTGAAGCGGTTGTAGAACTTTAGAAAGCGCTCGATGCCGAGCGAAGTCAGCAGGAAAGGCACGGCCAGTCCGGCCGAGTAGATCGCCAGAAGAAAGATGCCTTTCCAGACGGTGTCCTGAGCGGCGGCGAATCCGAGCACGACTGCCAGGATCGGACCGACGCACGGCGTCCATCCAAAGGCGAAAGCAAATCCAATGACAAACGCGCCCCAGGCGGAAGAACTGCCTTTGAGGCTATGCAGCCGCGTGTCGGCCAGCAGTGCCTTGATCTGCAAGAGGCCGGTCAAGTGCAGACCGAAGAGAATGATGACCGCTCCGGCGATGCGGGCGAGCAGCGATTTGTACTGTGCGAGGACTTGGCCGACTTCGGTCGAGATCGCGCCCAGCGTGATGAAGACGATGCTGAAGCCGATGATGAACGCGGCGGAATTGAGCATCACCTTGCGGAAGAGCTGGCCTTCCTTCATCTTCAGCTGCTCGACGCCTACGCCGGAGATCAGGGAAACGTATCCGGGCACGAGCGGAAGCACGCACGGCGACAAGAACGAGATCAGTCCTGCGACGAAGGCGGCGAGCGGTAATGGCAAACTCGTCATATCTGTCTATTGTAGCGACCCGTCGCGACGAAGACAGAAGTTTGCACCAATCGTCCTAAATACAAGATGCGGCGAAAGGCGGAATTGTTACAGCATTTCCCTTCGCTGGTTTCATACATTAGACGAGGTCATCGGTACTCGTCGTTATCGCGACCCGGGCTTCTGTGGACCCGCTTCGGGGCGGGCGATTCCTTGGTGGCGCTGCCGGCGCGGCTGGCGCCACGGTGTCGGGCGGAGCTTCGGTCAAGACCTTCGGATGAATCCGGGCGGCACGGTTGCGGTGAGAATCGCGCGATCTCCGGACTGTTCGACCTTGAGACTGTCGAAGAACGTCTTTACATCCGCATCGGTACCGTGTGCGCCGACGCTGCCTTCGGCGGCATGAAAGAGGCTGAGAAAGGCGGCGGTCTTTTCGGTGATGGCCTGCGCGTCAGCGTCGCTGTCGGTGAACGCTTCCGCCCGCAGGTGAAGAGCGCGGAGATAGCGGGCGGAAATCACGGCGACCGCGGGCTTCGGAAACAGGAGGCTCCAACTGCCCAGTCCGCCGAGGGAGTTCATTTCGCGGGCCGCACGCGCAGAATCGCAAAACACAGACTCGCCAGAGGAACCTGTCGGTAGAACCTTCGCAGCAACCTGGGTCCGCCAAACGGCGAAGCCAGTTTGCGGGAGCGGTCGAGCATGCCGCGAATCACGTCCGGGTCGGGATGGTTCGAAACCGCGACGCTGTCATACGAAAGAATGACAACGCGAACCGTGCGGCCTTCGATGGGGATGTTGTAGATGTCAAAGCCGCGGTAATCGTCAATAGAAGACGAGATCTTCTTGAGGTACGCGGTCAGCCGGCCGGAGTCGATCTTGCCGACGAAGACCTCCGAGAAGCGCGGCTCTGAAGCCGATCCAGCCGTTCCGTCTCCCCAACTTTGCGGATAGTGGATGGCGAAAGCGGCCTGGTCGAGATCGCGCTCGAACTGAAAGCCCGTCTCCTCGACAAACTTCTGGTATTCGGGCTCGCGGGAAACCGGCGGCAGTTGGCCGGTGGCGTTGAATGTCCGAATCCACTTTAGATTGATGTAGAAGAAACCGTCCGCGCCCGGGAGCAAGCGGGCCGCTTCCGGCGGAGCCTGCTTGCGCAGGGTCACGATCAGCGCTACGGCGGCCACAATCAGCAAAACGGCCAGGGGGATGGGGAGGCGGCGTCGAATGCGCATCGATTTCGGCGGGTACTTGGCTCATCCGCTGTGAACAGAGGGTGAGACTGCATAATGATAGCACCCGGAGGTCGGCGGCGGTTGGGTTTGCAGCCTGCCGCGGCACAAGGGATTCGCTGGGCCTGAGCGCGGCCTCCGGTTGCACGTGAATTACCCTTGTGATAACTTAAATAATTGTCCCGGACTTCAGGAAGGGATCAGGGAAGTATTGTGCCCGGTTGGACTTGCTTCCACCTGCTGGCGTAGCTCAGTCGGTAGAGCATCTGATTTGTAATCAGAGGGTCGGGGGTTCGATTCCCTTCGCCAGCTCCAGAAAAACAAGATTCCGGAAACAGAAGAGGTTTGCGCGGCAACGCGCGCTAGCAGCACAGCTCTAAAGCACTCCTTCAGATTATTTTCCGGCGAGTGTAGGTGTCAGGCGGGAGTTCTCGCATTTCGTTTCCCGAGCTGAGAGTTGCTGAGCAGTGTCGGTGTTGTTTTTCGCGCGGCGCGGTGTTTTCGGATTTGCACAGGTGGGTGAGTGGTTAAAGCCAACAGACTGTAAATCTGTCCCTCTCAGGAGGTACGGAGGTTCGAATCCTCCCCTGTGCACCAGAGTGACGTAAAGAAGCAGGCGATGCTGGCGATGCTTCAGTTGCTGGACGACGCCTGAGGCGGTAACAAACGGTAGCAAGAAGTTGACGATCAAGAAGAAGTTCGTGCTGGCTCTGATCGCGTATGCGGTGCTGGGCGTTTTAGCCTGGACCACGCTGTCGGATGAGCCGATTCGAGTCTTCAACGCGAACTGAGACTGCGAACCGGGACGTTGCTGATCCTGGGATTGTTCGCGTTTCGCGCGGCGCTGTATTTTTGGCGCACCCGGATCGAGGAAGAGCGGGAGAGCGCGAAGCCGGACAGATTGAAGATTGATTCGGCGGATTTGATTTTGGCATGGCGGTACGCGTGAGCCGATGTAGCTCAGTTGGTAGAGCACTCCCTTGGTAAGGGAGAGGTCATCAGTTCAATCCTGATCATCGGCTCCATTTAAGATTGCGACAAGGTGTTGCGGAGATTGGGTTGAGGTTTGTGGAAGGGCACGGCTTGAGCCGCTGAGGCTGAGCGGGAGTAACTTGAGGCGTTTTGCGGGCGTGAGCGAAGCGGGAGCCCGCAGCGAAGTCCCGAGAGTTTCTGGCGAGGGATCTAGCAGGTTCGAGGCTGAGCGGGAGTAACTCAGTGGTAGAGTCACAGCCTTCCAAGCTGTTGGTCGCGGGTTCGATCCCCGTCTCCCGCTCCAGAGTTTGAGCGTTGCGTTTGGAATTCGGTGGTTTGGATGGGAACGGTGAAGTTCGAGCAAGGCGTGATCAAGGTCGAGAAAGAGCGCGAGTTCGGCGACCTGAAAGCTGCGATCGAGAAAGCGTTCGCGGCGGACCGGGTCACGAAGTATTTGAAAGAGCTCGGCAGCCGCAAGCATTCGAGTCCGCGACCTGGATGCGGCTTTCGCGGCGGATGCGATCGACCGGGCGGCGGGCGAGAAGGCTGGAACGGCGCGGTCTTTGTACAGTCGCTGCCGGTTTCGGATCAGGCCCAGGTGCGGGAGTTTTATCTCTCGAAGGTCGAAGAAGTCGATCCGGCGCTGCGGGCGAAGTTTCACAAGCTGTATCAGTACTACTGAGTGGATCTCAGGACGACGATTGATTCGCGAACCAGCCGGCGAGACGCCGGCGCTACAGAGGAAAAGAGCAAATGGCGAAGGAAAAATTTGAGCGGAATAAGCCGCACTGCAACGTAGGGACGATTGGTCACATCGACCATGGCAAGACGACGTTGACGGCGGCCATCACCAAGGTGTTGCAGAAGCACAACCCGAAGATTGTGTTCCGGTCGTTCGATTCGATCGACAACGCTCCGGAAGAGAAGGCGCGCGGCATCACCATTGCCACGGCGCACGTCGAGTATGAGACGCCGAACCGGCACTACGCGCACGTCGATTGTCCCGGGTCACGCCGATTACATCAAGAACATGATCACGGGCGCGGCGCAGATGGATGGCGCGATTCTGGTGGTGGCGGCGACCGACGGTCCGATGCCGCAGACGCGCGAGCACGTGCTGCTGGCGCGGCAGGTGGGCGTGCCCTACATTGTGGTGGCGCTGAACAAGTGCGATGCGGTGGACGATCCCGAGTTACTGGACTTGGTCGAGCTGGAAGTGCGCGAGTTGTTGAAGAGCTATCAGTTTCCGGGCGACGATGTGCCGGTGATTCGGTTGTCGGCGCTGCTGGCGTTGAACGGCGAAGAGAAGTGGGAGAAGCAGATCGACGCGCTGATGGAGGCGGTGGACAAGAGCGTGCCGCAGCCGGCGCGCGAGTTGGACAAGCCGTTCCTGATGCCGATCGAAGATATTTTTTCGATTCAAGGCCGGGGCACGGTGGTGACGGGCCGGATCGAGCGCGGGAAGATCAAAGTGGGCGAGGAAGTGGAGATTGTCGGCTTC
>CAWFVB010000004.1:0-173863 GCA_963819145.1 uncultured Acidobacteriaceae bacterium | reverse complement strand
CTCCGGTGCGTGTAACTTCCTAGCTGGCCGCACATCTTATGCGCACTGCCCAAGTCTGGGCGGAGAAATCCAGCAAAGGGAGCGAAGCATGAAAACAAATTTGTGTCGGGCCAGTGGAATGCTGGCAGTCTTGTTTCTGGCGGTCGTGTCGGCGACGGCCGCCGACCACGAGCACGATCTGCTCGTGCTAACTAGCACGAACAATCCGTCTGGCAATGAAGTCATCGTGTTCAAGCTGAATCGAGCGGGGACACCCTCGCTATCGTTTGTGAACGCATTGCCTACGGGCGGCAATGGCGGGGCCAGCGGAAACGCTGGAATCCTTCAATTCCGGGATGACTTCGGCGCCGTGGCGAACTTTGGTTCGAACACCGTGACTCAATTGGTGCGAAATGACGACTTCATTAGCATCGGACAAACCATCAAGCTGGCGACGGGCTGCACTAACCCCGATTCCGTCGCCTTGACCCACGAACATCTTTTCGTGGTTGGAGCCAACTGTGCTGAGAGTCACAATTGGCCCTGGGGGAACCTCGACGGCAAGGTCGTCCCGTTGAGCGATTCTTCGGCGGGGCAAATTGCGATCGGCAACACCTGGGGAGCTGTCACTCTGAAATCAGGATCGCTTCTGCAACTACCGCTTACTGAAGATGGGGCGCTCAATGGAACCAGCCTGAGCGTAACGCTTCCGAGCGGGGCAAATAATACTCCACTTGGAGCCGCGTTTTGGGGGAATATTCTGGGATTTACCCCCGCGCACAGTCCTGATAGCTTCGCGATTGTCGACGCGAAGCGGGATGTCTTCCCGATCGTTGGGCCGACGCCGTCGTATCCGAGCAATGCTCCCTGCTGGGTAGCGAAGGGCCGGGGAAATGTGTGGTACACGGGCAATAGCCCTGGCCAGGCTATCTCAATATTTTTCAGCGATGGGCAAGGCGGGATGTTCTACAAATCCGTGCCCCTGCCGGGCGTAGCGACTGACATAACGGTTTCTCGTGACGCTAGATGGCTCGCTGTTATTTACACCGCCGCGGACGGTAGCGGAGGACGCATCGCTGTTTTTGCGATCGACGATTACGGCGACCTGTCTCTCGCCGCGACTTCAAGCCCGATCGGTGTTGCTAACTTTAATGGAGTCGCGATCAGTCAGTAGAGTCGTCCTTTGTTTTCCACCTTAGCCGGCGGGCCTCGCTCGCCGGCATTTTAGTTTTTCGAAATTGGTGAAGGTGGCTATCTACACAGTAGCGAAATTGTCCAGCCGGAACTTTCCAAGTGCTGGCGCATCCCATGTTCGACGCCCGCATTCTGGGCGCAAATTCCGACAACAAAGAGTGGAGGATTCCATGAGGGAAATGATGTACAGCCTAATCGGTATGTGTTTTCTGGCAGTATCGCTCTCCGCAGTAGCGCAGTCTGGTGACACGATGAAACAGGACCGATGAAACAGGACAACATGAATGACAATATGGCGAAGGCTGTCAGCGTCTCCGGCAAGGTCAGCGCTGACGGGAAAATGTTCACGAGCGATAAGGACAACAAGATGTGGACGGTCAGCAACCCGGAAGCCTTGAAGGGGCACGAAGGGCATCATGTCACCATCAAGGCAAAGATCGATGTTGCCAAGAACCAGATTGACATCACCTCGGTCAAGATGGCAAAAGGCGAGATGAAAGACACGATGAAGAAGGATGAAATGCAACACTGATTTCTGAGCAGCCCTTTAGGAGTGTCCCGGCGACTCGGCAGTCGCTGGGACCTGTCCAATTGTTTAAGAAAGACGAAGCCGTTTCCTTGGTCGTGGCGGGTTATCAGCAGAGATCAGGCACGCAGGTACTTCTTCATGCAGCGCACGCAAGGCGCGTAACCCTCTCGCATTGCCTCCCGCGCCGCAATCGTCCGCAATCTCGTCTTGTCGTGGATGAATGGGCACCCGGCCACATGAAATGTCTTTCCGTCCGCGGCAACTACCACCATCAGGTCAGGAGGAACGCCGGTGCCAGGTCGAGCATGTTCAGAGCGTAGTTCGGGATGGCCGAACAGAAGACCGCGCCAGTTCGAAGCTGCCGGCGACCAGGACTGCTGCCGCCGTTGCGACCATCCAGCCCAGGAAGGTTCTCCTGGCTGGAGCGATATTCTCTTCCAGCCTCCGGTGCAGCCGGTGGCTGAATCCCAGCGGGACTTCGACCATCCGCTCATCGCCGTACAGCTGAATGACATTGCGCATACCATCGAGCACTGCTACGCAGCGTTTGCAACCCTGAAAATGCTCGTCCATGGCGGCCCGTAGACCTGGGTCTACATCCCCTTCAATGTAGTTGGAAATCTCTCGCCAAACTTGTTCGCAGTTGACTACCATGGCTTCACCCCTTTTGCGAAAGACAACCTGCTGCTCCAACTACCGCCGAAGCCCGGTGCCAGCAGGTCGCGCAGCATGAGGCGCGCCCTCAGCAAGCGTGTCTTGACGGATGCAGTCGAAATCCCGAGAGCCTTTGCCGTCTCCTCAATGCTTAAGTGCTGCATGTCGCGCAGTACAAACACTTCGCGATACTTTTCTCCCAGCGAGGCAAGTGCTTCTGCCAGCTTCTGCCGAACCTCTTTGCGTTCCAGCGTTTCCAGAGGAATCTCGCGCCAATCAGCAAAATCGCGCGGAGTATAGTTGCCCTCCTGGTCCTCGCGATCCCCGATCGGCTCCATAATTTCGGCGTGTTCCTTTCTCCTGCGCATACGCGCCTCGTTAACGGTGATCTGGATCAGCCATGTGCTGAACCGCGATTCCCCGCGAAACTGGCGAATGTGCTTAAAGGCTTTCAGCATCGCCTCCTGAGCCACATCTTCCGCATCCGCCTCATTCCGCAAAATAGCGAACGCCGCCGCGAACACCCGCCTCTCATAGGGCCGAATGAGTTCGCAAAAAAGATCACGTTCGCCCTCGCAGACGCGCCGAATGAGCATGCCTTCGTTCGGTTGTTCTGCTGGATTTTCCAGCGAAGTCAGCTCTTCCGGCATCGTTCCTCACGGCAACACTGAACTCAGGGCAGGGCCGCTAGTGATTACTCCAACGGGTAGCCCGGATCCTTCTTCCATCCCGTTAACATAGAGACAAAGTTATTCCAGCCATGCAGGAGCACCATCACTAGATGGCCAAACACAAAGGCCAGCAGCGCCCACATGACCAGGAAATGCCACAGCCGCGCCCAGTGAAATCCGCCCATCAACCAGGCAAGCCAAGACAACTGCACTGGCTTCCAGACGGCAAGGCCCGTCAGCACCGACAGCACGCCCAGGCCGATTGCCATTGTGTATGCATGCTTCTGTAGCGGGTTGTAGGCTTCTTTTAGCGCCGGCTTGGGGCCGAAGAAGAAGTAATGGCGCGCCATTGGCCACACGCCGGGAAGATCACGCTGGACAAAAAGAACCTGCTTATAGTTGCCGCTGAAGATCTGGTAGCCGACGTACACGAGGCCCGTGGCGATGTAGATCCACATGAAAGTAAGGTGCCACTGCAGTGCGCCACCGAGCCATCCGCCCAAGGCGAAAGCCTTAGGCCAGTTGAGCAAGTCCTTTTGCGGTATCTTTGCCCCGAAGCTGGGGAAGGCCCGAAAAATTTGCAGTCCGCTGCCCACCATTACGAACAGCGAAATCGCATTCATCCAGTGACAAAGCCGCACAACAAACGGGTGCTCGTACACGGCCTCCGTTACCTCGCCAGTTTTTGCCTCTTCGATCGTGATTGTGCGAGTTGCCATTAGCACCTTCCTCGTAGCTACAGGCCGTAGAATTCTGAGTAGCCCTGGTCCTCCCAATAGCCGATTCGGCTTATTACGTGGCTCACTTTGAGGCCGGTCAGGTATTTCGCTTGTTTGTAGCCAACTTTGGTGGGAACCTGCAGACGCAGCGGCGCCCCGTGCTCGCGACTCAGCGGCAGGTCATACATCTCATAACAGAGCAAGGTCTGCGGATGCATCGCCGTGGGCATATCCAGCGTTTCGTAATAGTCATCAGCACATTCGACGCTCACAAAACGGGCATTGGGGTCAGCACCGATGGTCTTGAGAAAATCAGAGAGACGTGCGCCGCCAAAGCGGCCAATCACGTCCCACCCCTCCACGCACACGTGCCGGGTGTTCTGGATGATCTTGGGGAACGCCTGAATCTGTGCCAGAGTGTAATTTCCTGGCTTCTGCACTGCCCCATCAACACTGAGAGTCCATTTTTCCAAATCAACTCCCGGGTCATCCACATCGTAGTCGTTGATCGGGAATTTGCTGAATGGAGTCAGTTCCGAGTCCGCAAAGGTTCGTGCCAAATGGCCGGAACGGAAGAGTTCTTTGGAAGCCCAGTCACTAAAACCAAGACCGGCCTTAAGGAGCGGCATCTGAAACTTCGGGATGGCAAACGCGCCCAAAGCTATTACCGGCGTGAGCTTGAGTAACTCACGGCGGGTGATGCGCTTGAAATTTCGGCCATCGGTTCGTAAGGTCATGGCATCTCTCTTCGACACAACCGCCTTTCGGCATAGATGAGATTCACGAATTGTAAGAAAGTTACAGAGCAATAGGGAAGCGGAATCGATCTGCGAATGCAATCAATCGGGCGATCAGTGACCTCGGTGCGGAGGGTTCCCAGCTCTCCGGCTCCGACAGGATGAGCACTGGCAGCATCCGCGGTAGGGCCGACACCATTGTTCATTCCACGGTTCTCACTGGTGCATATCCTGCTCTAATTTCTGCATGATGATCGGTTTGAGCACGAGAAAGGCGCCACCTGGGGGAATGCCGAATCGGACAGAACCAGTTTTCGCATCGATAAGCCTCAATACTACGATGATCGTTTCATTCTCTCCGTGTGACGTGACCTCCAAGTCATGTGACGGAAGCAGACGGCTGCTAACGATCGTCCATTCGGATTCGTCCGATGGGGCATCGACCTCTTTGATTGCGCCGTTCGGATCGGCTTGAATGTCGCCGAAGCTCGCCGATCCAGTGAGGTGGCCTTTTTTTTCTACCAGATTGATAGTCATGAACGTCGTGCCCTGGAATTTCGCCTGCCACGCGCCAGCATAGTCAGAGAGTTTGTGTGACTTCTGCTGCGCAACACAGATGACGGGCGCAATGCAAAACAGGACTGCAAGTGCCAGTCGTCGACCCATACGATCCTCCCGGCGAGTGATAAGGTGTGCGTGCCGCATCCGAAAACCCGAACTGTCTGATCAATGTGGTGCGAAGAATTATCGACTTCAGTTTCCGGAATTATTGTGGCACTGGCATAGCGAATCCTGCCAAATGCGACATTTGAGCCTCCTTCTGCTGGTCGCAAGGATGCTAAACGGCCCTTGACGGTTGCTCAACTGACGTAACATCTCGATTTCACTCATCTTTCGATTTCTGACGGATGGACCGGATCAGACCCGAACCGAAAGCAGTCGAAATTTCAGTGAAATGGCCTTCCATCTGTTTTTCAACAATTGTGAAGTCGGAAAGTGCTCGCCATTATGCCATTGCCCGAGCCGGAAGAACGTAGGCCAGAGAGATCATGCTCGCTCGTGTGATGCTCGTCGCGATAGACCTTATCCTTTCAGGCGAAAGACTGAGTCTCGAAACCGCCCGCGACTTGGTAGGAGTTAGTCACTTGGCAAGTGATGTGTGCATTTGCTTCGCCAACTCGTCCCAATCGTGCGTCAAATGGTCGTCATAGGTGGAATGCCCCTGAGTCAGTTCCATCACGCAACCATTTTCGTGAGGCCTGAGGACGACATGGTCCTCATGTTCAACGACGAATGTTTTGCGGCTCATTGTGTAGAGTGCCATCTTGTCCGTCGCGTCGAGGAAGGCTGCCCTGTATTTCTTGGGATCCTGGCCGAGTGTATCTTTAAGCGCGGTCCATACCCGGTCACAAGATGCGTCGAAATTCTCGTTCTCCACAAAATAGGCTACCAGACGCCCGCGGGAGCGCCGCTCAAACTTCAAGATGAGGCGGCCGATTCCATTGTTCACGGCGATGTAATTCTCCCCGCGTTCGACCGTTTTCTTGCGTCCCATATATCCCCCCTCGACCACACCGAGAGATCGATCTCGCCATACAAGTCTGGGTGAACCGGACTTTTGCTGGAACAGAAACCCGGAAACAATCGCATAGCCGTCCTCTCCACCGACCCAATTGGCTGAGCTATGGACACCTTCGACGGCAACTACAAAAAGCCAGTTCGACCTTCCGAAGTTGAGGTTCCGCAGCCAAGTATCCGAGGGTGACCTGAGGTCGTCGAGGGTAGCATTGACTGGGTCGCACTCGGAGGTGGGATAGCCGCTCCCCTTGAATCCCCCCGCCACGATTTGATTGGCGGTGGGAATACGTTCATTCGGGAAAAAACCTGTACTAGGCCCTCTCTCCGTCAGGGATAATGCAGCGCTCTTGTCTGATCTGAGATCAAGTACCGGCGCAAGACAGATGCTGTCAACCTGACTGAACTTAAAGTCCGGATCCATGAAGATCACCAAAGGTTCGGGCCATTCCTTTTTGTCTTTAGGAAACGCCAAGGGACTCGCGAGAAAGGCAACGAAGACTACAGCCAGAAGGATGCTAACCGCTTCCGAATGATGTTTCGGCATTCTATCCTCCTTTGACCGGGAAGTACGCTTGATCAAATCCGGCGAATTATAACGCCAGAGCGAGGCCGAATTCTGTGACGCGAGGAACGATAGCGCGATACTGGCTAAGTGTGAGGTGGATCACTCAACGTGGATGGTTGGCGAAACATGGCCATTTCACTCAAGTGGCGAATCAAACGGGTTTCCAATCCTTGTGTGCGTCCGCCGAATCAGCGAAGCCAGCGGCCACAAGCAGATCGCGCCAGTCCGTGTTGGCGAGCCTCACCGCTTCTAGGAGTTTGTCCGTTTTTCCCGGGCTCAACTTGAGCGCAGCAAAGTGAAAGCGCTCCAATCCCTCAGGAGTTTCCTTGCCGAGGAACGGTAGGTTGGCACCGCATTGGTTTTGGAGTATGGCTGCAACTTCATCATGTTGTGTCAGAGGGAAGAGCGCACGGATTTTTTCCCACGTTGCTTCGCTCAGAGCAGCCATCAGTTGTTCTCCAGTTTGGTCGCGCCTCTTCGAACGGTAGGCGGCGCGTTGCCAATTCTAGCCTCGAAGCCTTCGCAACTGTCGTAACATCCCCGATTTCACTCATTGACCTTTGGCCGTGGGTTTTGAGTGCAATGGCCTAGTTTCAACAACCTGATTCCAACAACTGACCCGCACCGCACCTACTGCATGGATGAACCAGAGCGACACATTTCCTGACGTGGAGTACAATTCTGTCCCATCATGTCCGACGTCGATATCAAATCCTTCCGGTCTGTATTTCACGGTCAGATTTTCGAGCCAGCGGATGTCGGCTACGACGAGGCCCGTCAGATCTGGAATGCAAGCGTCAGCAAACATCCTGGGGTGATCGCTCGGTGCTCCGGCGTTGCTGACGTGATTGCCGCGATCAATTTCGGACGCGCGAACGATCTGCTGACGGCTATTCGTGGCGGCGGGCACAACGTTGGCGGCCGTGCGCTCTGCGACGACGGTTTGGTGATCGACCTGTCCCGAATGAGATCCGTTTTCGTGGATAATGCGACCCGCAGAGTTCGAGTACAAGGTGGAGCGACTCTTGGGGATATTGATAGAGAAACGCATGTCTTCGGGCTTGCTGTCCCCTGTGGCATCGTGTCCAAGACTGGTATTGGTGGCCTGACTCTCGGAGGTGGTGTTGGCTGGCTGATTCGTAAATACGGGATGTCTATCGACAATTTGTTGTCTGCGCAGGTAGTCACAGCCGACGGCAAAGTGCTCACTGCCAGCGCTTCTGAAAACGACGATCTCTTCTGGGCGCTCCGCGGCGGAGGTGGAAATTTCGGCGTTGTCACTTCTTTCGAGTTCCAGGCCCATCCGGTTGCGACGGTCCTGGGCGGCCTTCTCCTCTATCCTCGGGAGAAGGCCGTTGACGTGATCCGCCACTTCCGTGATTACATGGCGTCTGCTCCGGACGAACTCACGGCATACGCCGCTCTCCTTCACGGTCCGGATGGTTCTGCGCTGGTTGGAGTGATCCCTTGCTATTGCGGCAATGTTGCCGACGGGGAGCGCGTCCTGCAATCTCTGCGCAAGTTCGGTAGCCCCATTGTTGATGGTATCCAGGCCATGCCCTTTCCCGTGATGCAGTCGCTGCTTGGCCCATCGTTCCCGGACGGGAATCACAATTATTGGAAGTCCACGCTGCAACGGGAATTGTCAGACGATGCGATCTCTGCGATTGTCGAGCACGCCAACCGGCTGAGTTCCCCTCTTTCCTTTGTTGTTTTCGAATATTATGGCGGCGCCGCAGGCCGGGTTTCGAGCGAAGCCACGGCATTCCCGCATCGCCATCTACCGTGGGATATCTTGTTTCTTGCGCAGTGGACCGATCCGGCGCAGACGAGCATGCACCGCGACTGGGCCCGATCTGGCGAGGAAATACTGCGGCCTTTCTCGGAGAACGCACACTTGCTTTCTGCGCTCGACGTCGAGGCAGAAGACGTCGTTAAGACAGCATTCGGTACGAACCTGCCACGCCTGGCTGCAATCAAAAAGAAATACGATCCCACCAATTTTTTCCGTGTGAATCAAAATATAGCCCCGGGGACTGAATCAGCGTGAGTAGTCGCAAGTTCCATTTCGTCTCCTGACTAACCAGATTGCGAGTGTTGGGGAATCATCGCCATCGTCAGTTCGCGTAAAATTGCCTTAACGCTAATTGAGGGGTTTTCAGCGCTCGGGCCTGCTGCTGCCTAAACGCTGAGGATGGAGTATAGTCACGGCCACAGCTACCTTGCGCGATCTTTTGAGATTAATGCATGGGCACGGCCTCTGAAGCGACTCTGATATGCCTTCGTCCACCACTCAATTCCTGCATCTTTCCACTGCCTTGGTACGGAAACTCGGCGATGGTCTAACAGTTCGCATAGCTCTTTAGCGCTTAGATTCGGATTTGATCTAACAATAGCTCTCCGCTTTGCGACCTCTTCGTCCATGGTATTCCCGCCATCAGCGCTGAGGCGCCTTATAGCTTCGGCAGTTTCGAATCGCGGTCCTCCACGACCTCTCCATGTCTCCCATTCTTGATTGAACACGGCTGCGTCCGCACGTTCAATTCTTCCAGCCGTTTTTGCAATTCATCCCCGCACGTCAGGCGAGCCATACAGCGCTTACAGTCTGGGCGGTGGATTCTCAGCAGGGCCAACAGGTAGCAGATTCGACCTCTCAAACTCACGACCCACCTTGGCGGATTCGGTGTCATTTGCCTCATGGAGTGCGGGTCTCAACTGGCGGGAACGGAGAGGCAAGATTAGTTCCAGACTCTATATTAATGCTGCGCGGATCAATATGACTTGTCAGTGATGCAGATCACACCCGATGTGGGATGATCGCCAACAGCCGGGAAACCGTACGATCAACTGTCGTAACATCTCTATTTCACTCACCGTACCTGGGCATTAATCTGGGTCCAATTTAAGGTCCAATAGGAGTTCCTGAGAGTTCCTTGCAACGCCAAAGGTGGCTGCCAGTGCCGTTGAATGTCAATCAGTTACCGTTGAACAGGACCTTGACACGGTAGAGGTCAGGAGTTCGAGTCTGCTCGTGCCTACCATTTATCCTCCGGATCCGGTCAGGCACTCACAGTTCGTCGTTCGGATTTCGTAACAAACCATCGAAAATTTCCAATGATCGTGCCGCCCCGAGTATAGGGGTTCTTTCCGCGAAGCTGTGCCGTGAACTTCAAAAGGAGAATTGGTAACTATGAAGACACTCGTGTCGCTCTGTGCGGGTCTGTTAGTCGCTTCGCTGCTGTATGCGCAGTCGCTAGAAAAAAAAGGCGTGAGCGCGGCCTGCAAGGACCGCATTTGTAAGGCTAACAAGATGGACTCTACAAAAGCTGTGACCAATCCCAGCAAGATATGTTATGCGATGGAGCCAGGCCATTGGCGAGATGGTGTAAACGTGCCCCCCGCTTTTCTCGCAGAATCGTGTCGTAGCGCTGCCAACGACGAGGCTGCAACGGCTTATCAACTAGGGTGCTCATTCGACGGTGGCATTAGCTGGGGACAGGCCACGCTGACGTCGGTTGCCGCCGGTGGAGTATTGCAGAAACCGATTCCAAACTGCGGCTGGCAGTGAGTATTCTGAACAGCGCGAACCAAGGCGAAAGGCGCAGCCGACCCCGACGCTAGCGAGAGCGTGGGGAGAGCCATCCTTCAATGTGGGGCCAGGTGCGCTTGTCGGCGCCGCTTCCGGCCATGATTCCGATGTGACCCCCCGGCGTGCGGAACAATTCCTTGTCCTTGCTGCTCACTTTCGACAGGATACCGGCCGACTGGCAGGGAGGAGTAATGTGGTCGCCTTCGGCGATGACGGTGAGAAGATTCGCCGTGATCTGGCTTAGGTTCACGCGTTCGCCGCGAACAACCCACTCGTTACGCATCAGGCGATCGTTACGGTAAAGATCGACCACGAGCTGCCGGAATGCCCCTCCCGCCAGGGCGACGTTGTCGGTGACCCAGGTGTTCATGGCTTGCCAGGCTTCGACTACCGCCGGATTGTCCAGGTTGTCCCAGAGCTTCAGGTAATTGCCCACGTAGTTCTCGACCGGCTTCAGGGCCTTCGCGCCGTAGTCAATCATTTCTCCCGGCATGTTGCCGAAGGCGGCCAGCACTTTGTCCACGTCAAAGAAGCGTTCGTCCACCCAACGGGCAAAGGTGATTCCATCCTTGTCCGAATAATCGAGCGGGGCGGTGAGCAGGATCAGGTTGCGCAGGCCGTCGTTGGGGCGCAGAGCGGCATAGACCGTGGTCAGGATGGCGCCAATGCACCAGCCGAGCATGCTGAATTCTTCGGTCTCCGCGATCGCTTTCATCTTGCGAATCGCTCTGGGCAGGTAGTCAAGCGTGTAGTCGTCGAATTTAAGGTTTTTGTCCTCGGGGCCGGGAGCGCCCCAATCGAGCAGATACAGGTCGTATCCGCTCTTGACCATGAACTCGACGAAGCTGTGCCCGGGACGCAGGTCCAGAATGTATGGCCGGTTCATCAGCGCGAAGACCAACAGCAGGGGAACCGGATGGCGCTTCTCTTTCGGCACTACCGGGATGTAGCGATAGAGCTTTGCCTTGTTCAGCGCCCACACTAATTCTTTGGGGGTCTGCGCGATGGCCGCTCGCTTGGTCACCGCCGTGTTGAAGTTGTTAAATTTTTCTCCCATTCCCAGGATCTGTTCGGTGACAACAGTAGCTTGTGACATAGCTACTTCGCCCCTTTCTTTCTGTTCTGCCTGGCCGGCGCCGTTTTTCGGCTTCCTCGTGGGTGGATTGCCGATCCGCCCAGCAGTTTCTCAATCCGGTCCAGCTTGGCATCCATGTCGTCGAGCCGCATTTCAATGTTCACGGTGCGGTCCGCGAGGCTCACGAAATCGGCACGCGAGGGCATGCTGAATTGCTGCAGTGCCTGCAACATGACCTTCTCGACCGCTTCTCGAAAAGGAGATGCGTTGGAGAGGTAGGTGTTGAGCATCATCCCACTGACCTTGGCGTAGGCCTCGCTGTTGACGGCGTCGACCATGGTCTTGGCCCAGGCGTCCATGTAGGAGTCGCGCATCTCGCGGTATGGGTCGGTAGGATTGGCGTTGCCGTTCGCCGCTTGTTTTTCACTCATGGGTGGGTTCCCTCCGGATGGTTCACGCGGCCGGAGACAGCCCTTTGCGATCCCCTTGGAGAACGAAGCGGGAGTCGCCGGGCTGCCTACGACGGAAGTATAACGCCGTTATGCCGCGGTCGCGCGCTTGATCGGCTTGGAGGCAATATCCAGAACCGTTTTCTGGGTCTCCAGCAACGCATCCATGCCGCTCTGAAAGGCGTCCATAAATGGATTCGAGACCCGGTATTGCTTCTTCGCGGTTTCAAAAACAGACTTCTGCTGCTCCGCACAAAATTCCAGGCCTTTCTTTTGCGCTGCAACAGAGTGCTCGACAGTCTGCTGGAACAGAGAAGTTACGCCATCGGTCGCCTTGGCTACATAAGCGCCGCGGTCTTTCGCCAGTTCCGCAACGGCCTGAGTCTGTTCGACGGCCAGGTCAATGGCTTCCTTCTGGGTCTCGACGCAGCGGTCGAAGGTCTGGCTGAACATGTCGAACCAGGCGAGTCCCGGAACCACCTTTTTCCATGCGTCCAGCAGTTCCGTGTTCTGCTCGGCGGCAACATCCAGCGTCTTCTTCTGGAGCTCCGCGAGGCGCTCGATGTTCCTGGTGTACAGAGGGATGATGTTGCCGACGGCCTCGGCGGTCTCGGCCGCGCGGGCGGTGCGGGTTGACTTGGGGGTTGTGCTCATGATCTGCTCCTCTCAGGGACTAGGACTTGTGCTGCGAATATTGCTGCACTGCAGCACAACTCAATCTTAGACCCCGCACCGGGAATGTCAAGAGCAAAAATGAAAGCGCCCATGGACCGCACTCCGATCGTCATCAAGAAGTACGAGAATCGCCGCCTCTACGACACGGCCAACAGCCGCTACATCAACCAGGACGAAGTCGCCCAGATGCTGCGCGATGGATACGACGTTCAGATCGTCGATGCCGCGACTGGGGAAGACCTCACCCGCCTGGTGCTGACGCAGATCATCGTAGAGCAGGCCAAGACGCCCGGTTCGGCTTTTCCTCTGGATATCCTGCGCCAGATGGTGATGGCATCGAGCCGCGCCACGCAGGAGAGCACGCTGAAATACATGAAGACCGTCATGGACATGTACCAGAACGCCTACCGCACCATGGCACCGCCCATGAATCCGTTCGATTTCATGGCTGGAACTTCGGGACGACCGGGTCCGGCAGAATCGGGCCCGACTCCAGCAGGCCGGAAAGCAGGCGGCCGGGAAGCCGGCGAATTGGAACGGCGAGTCGCGGAACTGGAGGCGCTCCTGTCGAAGCGTAGTGCGAAGAAAGCAAAAAAGAAGAGAGCTAGGCCTCGCCGCAAACGATGACGGACTTCAGGGGTACTCCCCACTAAGATCAGCTGGCGAGATCCGGGATCTTCAAAAATGCGTGAGTGCGGTCACGTTAGTCGGTGACGTCTGTCACAAGAGAAACCGTCCCTTCTGAAATAGGCTTTCATCAATACCGAAGCACCCACCTGGCGTGGCACCGCTATCGTCATACGCAGGTGGGCTGAACTTTTTGCAGTTCGAAACAGAAGGGAATCTCCCATGGCCAGCGAAATTACCAAAAATACCCCTCAGCAGACTGTTGGCCGCAAGCCCGTCGCTTCGTACGATTCGGGATACGAGCACAGCTTCGACCACTATGTGGACTTGAAGAGCCTGGTAGAGGATGCCTATGAGGCATCGGAAGAGACGCCGGCAACACTCGCCAAAGCGTCGTAGCGGTCGCTTCAGCCTTGGCGCGAGGCGCTAGAAGTGAAAGCCTCCACCGCAGATAAGCACCTCTCCGGTCACGTAGTCGGAGAGCGGAGAGCAGAAGAAGAGGACCGCGCCCGCGGCCTCCGCAGGCGTGCCCAGACGTCCGAGTGGACACGCGACCTTGACCGATTCGAGCATGGCCTGCTGCACGCCGATCTTGATGTGCTGCCCGCGCATTTCAATGCTGGACTCTCCGCTGGTCAGGGCCTGCGTAAGGCGAGTCTCAATCAGGCCAAAGCCCACCGCATTCACATTAACGTTGTACCGGCCCCATTCCTTGCTGAGCGTGCGGGTGAGTCCCAGCACTCCAGCCTTGCCCGAGGAATAGCCCGATTGCCCGGGATTTCCATCGGTGCCGGCGATCGAAGTGATGTTGACTACCTTGCGCATAACTCGTTTGCCCGCCGCAGCCTCGCGCTTGGCAGCGTCCCGAAGGAACGCCGACGCCGCCCGCAGCACGCGGAATGGCGTAACCAGATGGATTTCCAGCATGGCCTGAAACTGCTCGTCAGTCGTTTTCTGGATCACATTGTCCCAGCTGTAGCCGGCGTTGTTCACAATGATGTCGACCGACCCAAAAGCGTCGACCGTGGCTTTGACCAGTTTGTCGGGGAAGTCCGGTTTGGTGAGATCGCCGGCGAAATGTTCAATTTTGTGCCCGACCGATCCCAGCAGCACTTTGGTTTCCTTCAAAGCCTGCTCATCGAGATCGTTCACCATGACTGCGGCTCCGCATTCGGAGAGCTTTTCCGCGATTGCCCGCCCGATGCCGCGCCCGGAACCCGTTACCAGAGCTGTTTTGCCATCGAGAGTAAAAGACATGACCGTCACCCGGCTTTCCGTCGCGACTCGCTCCGGCCGCCGCGGGAGTCTCGTCGCGATTGTGCACTGCAGCAATTATACTGCTGCGGTGCATTAAAACATAAGTTTCCTTTCAAGGACAAAGCCAAGACCGAAGTCCGCCCCGGCCGTAACTGCAAGGAGTAAAAACCATGGACCGTATTGAGAACCGCACTTTTGCCGAATTGCAGTTAGGAGATTCGGCGAGCATTGTCCGCACCCTCACTTACAAAGACGTTGAGCTGTTTGCCATCATGTCGGGCGACGTCAACCCGGCGCACGTGGACGAGGAATTCGCACGCAGCGACATGTTCCACAGGATTATTGCGCATGGCATGTGGGGAGGGGCCCTCATCTCGACCGTGCTCGGCACGCAGTTGCCCGGGCCGGGGGCGATCTACCTCGGGCAGTCATTGCGCTTTCGTCGACCGGTTTGCCTGGGAGACACGGTAACGGTCACAGTCAAGGTTGCCGAGAAGAACGCGGAGAAGAACCGCGTCGTACTCGACTGCCAGGCCGCCAACCAGAAAGGCGAAGTCGTCATCAGCGGGACGGCTGAGGTGATTGCCCCAACCGAAAAGATATCTCGCGAGCGAGTGACGCTGCCGGAGGTGAAGCTACTGGAAAAAGGCCGCCATTACCGCCGTCTCATCGAGGCTACTCGGGGACGAACGCCGATCCGTACGGCGGTGGTTCACCCCGTCGATACGTTCTCGCTGCTCGCAGCAGTCGAGGCAGCCAGAGCCCGGCTGATCGTTCCTGTGCTGGTTGGGCCGGAGTCCAAAATCCGCGCTGCCGCGCAGCGGGCCGAACTTGATCTTTCGCCTTACGAGATCCTGAACACGGAACACAGCCACGCGGCGGCTGAACTGGGGGTGACATTAGCGCGCGAACTCAGAGTGGATGCTCTGCTGCAAGGCAGCCTCCATGCCGATGAACTCCTGCATTTCGTCGATAGCCCGCAGGGACTGCGCACGGCGCGCCGCATCAGCCACATCTCGGCAGTGGATGTTCCGAGTTTCCCTCGTCCGCTTTTCATCACCGATGCGACGGTGAACATCTATCCCACGCTCGAGGAAAAACGCGACATCGTGCAGAACGCGATCGATCTGGCTCACGCCCTCGGCATCACCGTCCCGAAAGTTGCATTGCTGTCCGCGCAGGAGAGGGTCTCGGCGAAGCTACCGTCTACCCTCGATGCGGCCGTGCTGTGCAAGATGGCGGATCGCGGCCAGATCACGGGAGGCGTCCTCGATGGGCCGCTCGGGTTCGACGTAGCGGTGTCGGCCGAAGCCGCCAAAGCCAAGGGAGTGGTTTCTGTGGTCGCCGGGGCAGCGGATATTTTCCTCGTGCCCGATCTGGAAGCCGGAAACATGTTGGCCGGGCAATTGGAGCAACTGGCGGACGCGCAGATTGCAGGCCTGGTTGTGGGCGCGAGGGTGCCGGTCATCCTGACCCGCCGCACCGATAGTGCACTGACACGACTCGGGTCGTGTGCCCTGGCGCTGCTGCTAGTGCATTATAAGAGGTCGCCGATCGCGATACCCGCGACGGTGCCGGATGACGCTCTCGTCGCCTGAGCTTACATGTGGTACCCGCCGTTGACGTTCAATTCCTGCCCGGTGATGTAGTCGCCGTCTGCCGCAAGGAACCCGGCGGCTTTCGCGATCTCTTCCGGCGCCGCGAACCGCCCCAACGGAATCTTGGTCTTGATCTGCGCGGCGATCTCCTCCGGGATGGCGTCCACCATCTCGGTAGAAGTGAATCCCGGCGCAATTGAATTGGCAGTGATGTTGAATTTTGCCATCTCCAGCGCGAGGGTTTTCGTGAAGGCAATAATGCCGCCCTTACTTGCCGAATAGTTGGCCTGACCGAACGCGCCCATCTGTCCCACGACCGAGCTGATATTAATGATTCGCCCGAAACGCTGGTTGATCATCGCGGGCAGCGCGGCATGAGTCGTATAGAAAGTCCCATTCAAGTTGGTGTTGATGACTTCGGCCCAATCCTCGTCGGTCATCTTGCGCATGCTGTGGTCGCGCGTGATGCCTGCATTGTTCACCAGGATGTCGAGCCTCTGCCACTTGTCGAGCACTTCTTTGATGATGCGCCGAGCGTCTTCCTTCTTCGCGATGTCGCCCTGAATCACGAGGCACTCCACGCCCAGTCCGCGAATCTCGGCCGCCGCCGATTCGGCATGCACGCTGTCAGACCGGTAATCAAGCGCGACATTCGCGCCCAGGCGCGCGAATTCAATGGCGATGGCCCGGCCAATCCCGCGCGACGCGCCGGTCACCAGCGCGACCTTTCCTTTTAGCGACCGGACTCCGTTTCCATTTCCATTCCCGGTGTGTCCGCTGCTTCCAATGTTCTCCATAACCACCACCTCCTCCTGAGAGTTGCAACTCACGACTGCCGGGTCGACTCGCATCACCACGTAACCACCTACTGCGCCGGCGCCAAATCCCGGTGCGAACACGCGCATCGGCCGGTTGATTCTTCCGTCTTCCACCGCATCATGAATGGCCAGCAAAATACTGGCGGCCGATGTGTTCCCCACGCGCTCAATGTTGAAGTACATTCGATCGGGACTCACGCCCGCGGCTTCGCCGAGCGCCACCACCATGCTCTTGTTCGCCTGGTGGGGAACGACCAGATCGATCGCGTCCATCATCGAGCCGGGCCCGCCATCGGGATGGGGAAGCGCGCGCAGTTCGGCGGTCATCTGGATGAGGTAGCGCCGCGCCAGTGTCTTCACCTCGGGCCCGAACACCGTAATGCTGTTGTCGTATTCAGGATTCGGCCAGATGATGGAATTGACCTCTTGCCAGGGCCACTGGCAAAAGTCTGGAAAACCTCGATGTCAGGTGCCACGCTGGCGGGCGCCGGAGCCACGATGACGGCGGCCGCGCCGTCTCCGAAAATCATTCGCGAAGTGCGAACCGTCCCGATCTTGTCCGAAAATTTCTCCGCGCACACAACCAGGATGGGCTCCTTGATCTCTTGCAACAGGCGCACCGCTTCACTCAATCCATAGGACATGCCGGCGCAAGCTGCGACGATGTCACACGACGTGTGCGTCTGCGATATTCCCAACTCGCCTGACAGCCACGTAGCAACTGAAGGAATCAGGCGTGTGCTGGTGCAACTGCAAAACAGCACCGCGCCGATTTCCGCGGGCTTGCGATGCGCCTTCTTTAGCGCCTCTCGCGCCGCCAGCAGCGCCATGTCCTCCAGACCCAGTGCGCTGTAGCAGCGCTCCTCGATCCCCGTTTTCTCCAGGATGTCGGCTGCCGTCATGTGCGACCAGCAATAGGCATGGTTGCGGATGAGGTCGTCATTCGTGCAGGGAATCTCGCCCTTATAGACTGCGATGGCCTCGATCCGCGGCAGAACCACAAAGTGATCCCGCACGATGACTGGCGGGCACGGCTTCTCAGGCTCGCTCAATGCGAGGGTGGCCGGGCGAACAGGATGCTCGTGGTTTGTCTTTGATCCGTTGTGCTTGGTGCGACGAATAAACTGAAGCACATCGCTGTTGCGGGGATGGAAGGCGATTACGTAGTCGTCATCCCGCAGTTTTCCAACTTCGGTCAACGCGCACTCGGAGGGAGGCCAGCGGTACTGATTATGCAGAATCATGGCCTGCCGCATCAGGGCCTCCAGTTCCGGAACGGCATGCTCGCAGTCGATGATGCTTTCGTAGTCGTATCCCAGGTAGTCGGGGTCGTAGGTGAGCAGACGACACGTTAGATTGCCCGGATCGGCCAGCGCCTCTTCCACGGTCGGTTTTATGGGACGTGTTTCTCCGCCGGCGCTCTGCTTGTTGCGGAATACGTCCAGCAGAGTGCGAAAGCTCTTGTCTTCCGTCGCTTCGTCCCAGCGCGCCGGCAGCTCGTGGTAGCCCTTCTCGATGGCCGTAGCCAGCACGCCCGAATCGTGGGGCTTATACAGCGGGAGGAAAACATCGTCACGGTGGCGGGGGACATCGCCAAAGCGCATCGGACGCTTCTCGTACATAGTGAGTACAAAACGATTCACCCAGAACAGGTTCAGAGCGAGATCACGGCAGAGGTCGTAACGGTTGTGATATCCGCCCCCCTGCACGCGGCTGACGATGTCGGTTTCCGTTGGCGCCTTGTCCCCGAAATCCCGCCGGATCACCGCCATGAATCGGCCGAGATCTTCGAAGACAGAGAAATCCAGCTCAGGAAAAAAATTGCACGGGAAAACCAGCTTGCCGAAACGATTCAGGACGAACGGTTTGAGCAACATACTGTTACCACTTTCCGCCCCGCACTTGGCGGCTACTCGAATTCGACCAAGACTTCATTGACCTTGACGGCGGTTCCGGCCGCAACCCTGACCGATTTCACTTTGCCCGCCCTCGTGGCCACAATGTAGGTTTCCATCTTCATTGCTTCCAATACCAGGATCACGTCGTCAACTTGTACTTGCTGGCCCGGTTCCACCTTGACCTGTGTCACCAGCCCCGCAACTGGACTGCGGTAGATCTTGCCGCCGTCCTGTTCCGCGTCCGAGCCCGGCATCGGCACCGTGGCCAACACCGCGGATTGAATCGTCGCCGCCGGGGATGAGGTCATCCGTGGCGTCGTGTCATCCTCAGCGTCCCCGACTTCCACGTCAAACACTTCACCGCCAATTACGACTTGCAGCCTCAAGGGCCACTCCTTTGAACTGCTCAGTTCTGCTTAGTGTCCGCGCAGTGCGATGTCGTGCGAGGATTGAACCCCGGCGCGACCTTGCTGGGCCCAGGGATCGCCGAGCGGATGCATCGTCAACGGCGTCTTCGCGGAGCGAACCAGGACCCCCTCGTTCAGCAGAGCAGCGGCTGCGGCCGCGGCGGCATTTTTCCGCGTGGCCTCGGGTGGCCGCAGAGCATGCGCGATGGCGATCGTCTGTTCCAGATCGGCGACCCGTGCCGACAGGCCCTCAATCTGTTTCTGCGCGTGGTTTCGAATTCGGGCGGAACTCGCCGCCAGCATCCGCCAGAAAATGACGAAGATGATCGCCCACCCGCCGATTACGAGAGCGACTGTGAACATGGTGCACCTCTTGTTGAACCAGGGTCTCGAACTAGAGCGGAATCAATCCGTGTTTTTTCGGCGGGCGCAACTCGCGCTTCGAGTGCAGCGCCTGTAGAGCTTGCGCCAGATATCTGCGTGTCTGCGCCGGTTCGATGATGTCGTCCACTAGCCGCCTTCCCGCCGGGATGTATGGATTGGCGAAGGTGCTGCGATAGCGGTCGATCAGCTCGCTGCGCCGCAGGTCCTTGTCTTCGGCCGCGTCAATTTCGTGGCGGAATACGATCTCCGCCGCGCTCTCTGCGCCCATCACCGCAATTTCTGCCGTCGGCCATTCCACCACGCGATCCGCGCCCAGATCTTTGCAGCACATCGCGATGTAGGCGCCGCCGTATGCCTTGCGCAAAACAATGGTGATCTTGGGAACGGTTGCGGCCGAATAGGCGAACAATATCTTCGCCCCGTGCCGGATGATGCCGCCATATTCCTGTTCGATGCCGGGCAGGAATCCGGGCGTATCCACGAAGGTAAGCAGTGGAATATTGAACGCGTTGCAGAAGCGCACGAACCGGGCCACTTTGTCGGACGCGTCAATATCGAGCACGCCGGCCAGGACGCACGGTTGATTCGCGACCACGCCCACGGTGCGTCCCTGGATTCGCCCAAATCCGATCACAACGTTGGCGGCAAACCCCGGCTGAATCTCGAACAGATCGTGATGATCCAAAAGTCGCCTCACGACTGTGCGCACGTCGTACGCGACCTTCGCTTGCGCTGGCACCGCACGATTCAATTCAGGATCGTCTTCCAGGCTTACGCTATACGGTAACCGCGGAGTCTCTTCCAGATTATTCGACGGTAGGAAGCCCAACAGGCGTCGACACAGTGCGAGAGCGCCCTCGTCATCCTCGGCGATAAGATGCACCACTCCCGACCGGTTCATCTGCGCGGCGGGACCGCCCAGCGCTTCCGCCGTAACCGTTTCCCCGGTCACTTGCTTGATCACCTGAGGCCCGGTGATGAACATCTGCGCCCGCTTCGTCTGAATGATGAAGTCAGTCAACGCCGGGCTATAGGAGGCGCCACCGGCACACGGACCGCAAATAATGGCGATCTGTGGCACGGACCCCGACAACATCACGTTGTTGTAGAACACGCTGCCGTACCCAGCCAGGCTGTCGATTCCTTCCTGCACGCGAGCGCCGCCAGAATCATTCAGAAAGACGAAAGGGCTTCCGGTCTTCAGCGAGAGCTGCATCATCTCGACGATCTTCTCGCAGTGCAGTTCCCCAGCCGTCCCGCCGCACACGGTGAAGTCCTGGCTCGCTAAATGGACGAGCCGGCCATCAATGGTTGCGCATCCGGTGATCACGCCATCCGCGGGTATTTCCTTTTCCGACATGCCGAAGTAGGTGGCTCGGTGCCTGGCGAACAAACCGATTTCCTGAAAACTTCCGTGATCTACAAGTCTGGCCACGCGTTCGCGCGCCGTCAGCTTACCCGCGGCGTGCTGTTTCGCGATTCGTTCCGGCCCACCGCCAAGTTCGATCTCGGAGCGTTTCCTGCGAAGCGCGACGATCTTCTCGTCGATCACATTTTCCTGAGTGGACTTCTTTTCAAGAACCCGTTTAACGTCTGAGGCTGGAACCGGGACAGGTTGTTTGGCCATCGGAGGTCGGAGTTGCTTCAATTCACTGCTGAAAACGGGATTGACAGCCATGGTGGTGACCTCGTCGGTGTACCTAGAGACTTCAGATCAGGCTGCGATGATCTTCTCGCGTCGGGAACCGGTCTAGCAGAAACGGGCGCTGCCACGCTGGGTCGTGTGCGCTAGAAGAAGATAGGCACATTGTCTGTGAGAAATGACCCAACCTTCTGTGATCAGGATCACCCGTATTTGTGATCGTCTTGATCCGTGACCACGGTCACAGTGCACCCTGCCAACTACATGGAGAATGGCATTCAAGGCGCGGAGGGAGCGCCCACCGATGAGTCTCCGCGGATGGATCGGATCGAACGCAACCTACGCTCGCAAACTCGCCAACTCCGGTTGGGAAGGCGCGAATCAGGGCAGGGAAGAGTTTCTCGACGGCGAACGGTTGACGCCGTTCCTAACGGACTCCGTAAAGCAGGCGCTGATGCCCGCCACCGCCGGCGTATGCCTCGGATTGGCCAGCGCATATCTCGACCACACGCACAAACCCGCAGCCCGAGTGCTCGCCTTGGGCATTCTCGGCGGCGCGATTGGATTCGGCGCGGGATTCATCTGGAACACACGTCACCTCACCGCCGGCGCAGCGCGCGGCGCCATCAAGAAGACCGGCCCAGTACGGGATGAGCGCTGGTTCGAAAAAAATCCCATCGCTTACGGGTAAGTTTCCCTGGAGTTCTTTTTTGGGCAATGCTCGGGCACCGCGACGAGGTGCGACCTTCCTCGTTCGGGCTCGTGTTGAGCCCTACAAGACGGAGAAGTATGCGCCATGTTCAATCGCCGTCTTTCTGCACGATGGAATCCAGGTGCAGGACGTCTTTGTGCGAGGAGTAGGTGAGTTTCCAGCCGTTCGTCTTTGTGGTCAGCGAGACAAAACGACTCTTCCCATCTTTCTGACAACGTACCCGGTATTCGGCTTCGCTTAAAGCGTATTTGATCGCGGGCTTGCTGAAAAAACTCTGGCGAATCTCTCGATGGATGAGGAAGAGGTAGAGAATGCTCGCTGATCCGAGCTGAGAGTCATTGAGTCTGGGTCGTGCCGATCTCAGCAGGTCATTCATGGCTTCGACACTGTTGGGGAGACTCGGGGACGGCGTTACAACCAGTCCTTCTCCAGTGGCCCGGATCAACCATATGGGAGATTCGCTTCTAGCCTTTACGATGGTGCAGACCAGCGAATAGTCGACATGAATTGCCGTGTGGAAGCGGAGGATCTCAGCATCCGGAAGCCAGGGCACGTCCAAAGCCTCGCACCAGCTAAATGTAGGTCGTTCATCCGTAAATAAGCGGATTACTTCCGGGGATGATGCGACCGCATTTTCGTTGGCAGTGCATGGACGAATATGCGAACCGCTTGACGATGTCGCCTGCGCGGTCACAAAGCTAGTGTTTGCAAGGAGTGCAAAAACAAGGGCAAGCCACAGCGTTTTCCTGCATCTCGGCATCACGATCTCCCGGAGAACCAGGCCTCGGCCATTTAGACACCGCAACAGCTTTCCATGGGAGAAACCATTTGGCGAGAAATGCTTTGGTTGTCCGCAACTCAGAAGCAATTCTGCTTGAGTTAGCGCTTATGGGCTTCGCCTCATCAACCCTCGAGAGCCTACGAGTTTACCGGCGCGTGCTCCACAATCCTCTCGTTTGCCGCATCCCAATCACTTCTTGCCGGACCAATACGATTCCGCCGCAATTTGCTCGGTCGGATCGGGACTACCGGCCGCCACTTGGCGGTAGCCTGCGTTGCAGTTCGTCGACAAAGTTCTGAAGGAAGATGACGTGGCCCGCGTTTTGTTGAGCTGAGCCTCCGGCGTAGGTGCCCACTGCGATGCGCTTTCCATCGGGAGCAACGTCGTACTGGGCTCCGACGACACCGCCCATCGTCAGAGCTACACTCTGCCCGGTCCACACGCGCGGCTTTTCCACCACGAACGAGTCGCGGCTTACCGAATAGCTGGCGACCATGATCCGATCGTCTGAAACATCAAAGAAAAACAGTTCCTTGCCAATTGGAGAAAAGATGGGCGAGGTTCCTCCATCGCTGGAAACTTGCCAGTGGCCGCCTTTATCGGGGAAGGCACGAACATAAACCTGCGAGCTTCCCGACTCGTTGGAGCTATATGCCAGCCAGCGTCCGTCGGGGGAGAAGCTGGCACCCCGCTCGCCAAAAGACGTGTGCTGGAACAGTTCTGGCGTCCCGGCCTTTAATTTCTCGCCTTCGCGCTCCACGGGCACAGTCCAGAGGTCGAACCCTTTTGGTCCCCCTTGATAGAACGCGAGCTGTTTGGCATCGCGGGAAAAGGCAGAGGGGTACTGAAACTCCCTGCTCTGGGTCAGAGGCTGGGGCCTGTCGCCGCCGTCGGCGCGCGCGAAGGAGATCCCATCGGATGCCTGATACACAATGTATCGGCCGTCGGGAGTCCACACCGGATGAGTTCCATTCCGTTCGCCGGTCAACGGCGACAATGTGTCGCGTCGGATGTCGTAGATCCAAATCCCGGAATGCACATCGTCGTTCGCCACCGCCAACCGCTTGCCGTCGGGGGAGAAGTGGGGATTCACGAAGAGGCCCGGCTTGTCCAGCAGCGGTTGCGACTTGCCTTGCGAATCCAACCATTGGATCACCACACGCGAGGCGTCGAGTTCATGGCTCTGGTATATCAGAGTCCCGGTATGCGAAAAGCCCATTTTGGCAGAGCCAAACATCGCAGAATAAGAGACCTGCTGCAAGACAGGTATGGGCGAACCGGAGGTCTCCAGCTTCTCCGCGTCGAAAGAAACCGCGAACAGTGTTCCCCGATTCACATAAGTGAGGTAACCTTTGCCGCCGGAGAAGCCAGATAACGCCCATAAGTTCCTCCGCGCTGCAGGATTTTCCTGCGGTGGTCCGTCAGCGACACGACTTCAATGCGGGCGTCGTCAAAGCCGACCGTGAAATTTTCGACGGTGAAGAGGATCGCTTTGCCCCCGGGCAGGATCTGCGGCCAGCGGTGCGTCCGTTCTTCTCCTTGAAGCTCGGTGACCGGGGCAGGAGCGCCGCCGGCGGAGGAAACTCGTGACAGTCCCCCAGAGATGCGCAGACTCGCCACGATACTGCCATCCTCGCCCCAATCGGCGCCGGTGTAAGAAGAGGAAGCATCACACAGCACGACCTCGGCGCCGCCATCCACGGAGATTTTTCTCAGCTTTCCCCCCGCGACGAAACCAATCCACTGGCCATCGGGGGAAAAGAACGGGCTGGTCGCGCCGGCTGTGATCGGTAGTTCGGTGGCAGTCGTTTGGTCGAGCTTGCGCGTGAAAAGGTGGTTCCGGGAAAGATAGGCAATCCGCGTGCCGTCGGACGAAAGAATGATGTCAGACCCGCCCAGCGCGTTTAAGTAGACGTCGCGACCAAGGTCCACCTCCAATCGCACCAGCGGCTTCAATTCCGCGGGCCGCGTGGAGCGATATGCAATCCACGATGCACCTGCCGCGACCAGAGCCAGCACTGCCACCGCAATCCAGGGCAACTCTTTCGCGTCGTCCGGTGGAACTCGGTGCGATGCTTACCTCGCTGGGTCCTTGCGCGATCCACTCCAGTTCGGCTTTGAGATCGCGTGCGCTCTGCCAGCGGTTTTCGGGATCCTTCTCCAGACACCGCTTCAGTACTCGATCTAACGCTGGTGGTGCGACCGCGCTAATCGACGGCGCCGGGCGCTCCATGATGGCCGCAATCACAGTGGCTGGAGAAGAACCATCAAACGCGCGCTTGCCGGTGAGCATTTCATACAGCACCAAGCCGAACGAGAAAATGTCGCTGCGCGCATCGATCTCCTGGCCGGTCGCTTGCGACTGCAATTGCTCGGGCGACATGTAGTAGAGCGTACCCACGATCTCGTTCTTGCCGGTGAGCGCCATGGCTGAGTGTGGCGTCGCTCGGGGATTGGAGTCTGGTCCGATCTTGGCCAGACCAAAGTCCAGCAGCTTGATTCCGCGTTTTCGTGACCAGAATATTCCCCGGCTTCAGATCGCGATGAGTGATGCCCTTCCGGTGCGCCGCATCGAGCGCATCACAAATCTGCGCGGCATACTTCAGCGCCTGATGCACAGGCAAAGGCCCTCTGAGAGGCGTGCCCTCGATGTATTCCATCACCAGGTAGTTCGGCCCGACATCATGCAATGTACAGATGTTGGAATGGTTCAGGGCGGCGACCGCGTGCGCTTCGCGCTCAAAGCGCTCGGAGAACTGCTCTCTGGAAACCTTGATCGCGACGATGCGATTCAGCCGCGTGTCACGAGCCTTGTAGACTTCTCCCATGCCGCCAGCGCCCAGCGGCGCGGTGATTTCGTACGGACCCAGCCGGGTTCCGATAGGCAAAGCCATAAGAGTCATCGATTGTACCGTGCGTGATATGGGTAGGGAATGGATGACGCGCACAATCCGGAAGCAATAGCCCCCAAGCTAGCGCTTACGAGGTTCAGCATCAGCGCTCTGCGAGCCTACGAATTCACCGGCGCGTGCTCCACAATCCTCTCGTTCGCCGCATCCCAATACACCTTCTTGCCCGACCAATAAGACTCGGCAGTCATCATGCACGCCACGGAATGCGCGAATCCTTCATGCACGCTGGCATGCGGCTGCTGGCGCGAACGCATGCACTCGAACCAGTTCGCCATATGCTCCAGAGACAGATCGTCAATGCCCATCGGGGGAAGCTTGTTCTCTCCCGGGAGCGTCACAAATCTTCGACGCCCTCTTCTCGTCAATGTCGGCGTCGTCTTCATGAGTGCCTTTCTCTTCGATCACCTGATACCGCGGGCTGCCTTCTCCGCCAATGTTGAATAGTGTCGCCTTCTTGCCCATGTAGCGCGTGAAGCTGGGAGCGTCGTTGCCAAAGCTAGTCGAGTAGCTGACCAGGAATCCTTTGGGATACTCCAGCAACGCCTGGAACGTGTCGGCGTTTTCGCGCCCGTCGTGCCATGCGAAAACTCCGCCATGCGCCATCACCGACTTGGGGAAATTGTCGTCCATGAACCAATGCACTACATCAATGGCATGGCTCATCCACTGATCGGGAATCCCGCTGGAGAATTCCTTGAACAGCCGAAACTCGAAATACAGTTGCGGATCGAATGGCCGCGCCGGCTTCGTCAGCAGCCACTTGTTCCAATCCGTATCCTGCTCGCGGATTTGCTTCACCTGCGGACGTCCACGCCAGCGAGGACCGTGATAGTTCCACTCGACCTCAACTTTGCTGATATCTCCCAGTGCCCCGCTCCGCGCCACTTGTTGCGCCGCCAGCTGGTACGGCTCACTGCGATGCTGCGTTCCCACTTGCACAATTGTCTTCGACTGCAACACCGTGTCGCGTGCCGCTTTGGTTTCCGCCAGCACATTGCCCATGGGTTTCTCGACGTAAGCGTCCTTGCCGCTGTCGGTCACCATTTTCAAGATGGGCGAATGCGAATGTTCGGGAGTTGAGATCAGCACGCCATCTATATCCTTCATCGAGAGCAGTTCTTCCACGTGCTGGACCGCGCGCGGCGCCCGCCCGTAGTAGTTCGCATTGGTGGCAGCGGCCTTCTCGCGATTCACGTTCCACAGATCGCAAACGGCGGTCATTTCCACGTGGTGGCTGGTCTTGAGCTTCGACGCGATCAAATCGAGATCTTCGCCGCGGCTTCCGATGCCGACATGCCCGAGCGAAATCCGGTCGTTCGCCCCGACGATGTTTTCGTACGACAACGCCGTGCGCGGCAGCATCACGCCGCCGATCACCACTGCCGACTGTCCCAGAAATGCACGACGGTTCATCTGTGAAGAAGGTTTGCTCATAGCTAGCTCCGGTTTCGACCTGAAAAAGTATAGACTCCCGCGCTCCTGCAGTCCGGCCTTGCGCCACACGCGACAACTGTTTATGGTTTTCACATGAATTTTCCCCGCTCCAGTGGGGTTTTGCTTCACCCGACGTCTCTGCCCGGACCCCACGGTGTTGGCGATTTCGGGCCCGAGGCCTATCGCTTTGTCGACTTCCTGCACTCCGCCGGACAAAAGCTCTGGCAGGTGCTGCCGCTGAATCCAACGGGCTATGCGGACTCGCCCTTCCAGTGCTTCTCCGCCAGCGCCGGAAACCCGCTGCTGATCAGCCTCGATCGCCTCGTCGACCAGGACCTCCTGAGCCGGAACGACCTGCGCAATGTCCCGACGTTCCCGGTCGAAACCGTCGACTTCGGCGCCGTCATTCGCTTCAAGACTGCCGCTGCTGCAACGGGCCGCGACCAACTTTCTTGCCGGCGCCTCCGACCGAAGTTCGCCGACGAGTTTGAAGAATTCTGCCAGGCCAACGCTGCCTGGCTCGACGATTTCGCGCTGTTCATGGCCGTTGAAGGAAGCCCACAATCTGGTCGCGTGGACCAAGCTGGCCCTGCCGACATCGCCGCCCGCCAGCCCGAAGCCATGCAGCGCTGGTCGGCAAAGCTGGCATCCGCCGATCGAGGCCCAGAAATTCTTCCAGTATGAATTCTTTCCGGCAATGGCAGGAACTCCGCGCCTACGGACGCGAGCGCAACATCCGCATCATCGGCGACGTTCCCATCTACGTCGCGCACGACAGCGCCGACGTCTGGTCCAATCGCCGGTTCTTTCTGCTCGACGAGCGCGGCAACCCCCTCAAGATCGCCGGCGTCCCTCCCGACTACTTCAGCGCCACCGGACAGCTGCTGGGGCAATCCCATCTACAACTGGCCGTCTGCTCAAGCAGACCGGATACCAATGGTGGGTCGAGCGCCTGCGTTCCGCGCTTCGCCTCTATGATTTTGTCCGCATCGACCACTTCCGCGGATTCGAAGCCTATTGGGAAGTTCCCGGCAGCGAGACCACCGCACGTCAACGGTCGCTGGGTGAAGGGACCCGGGCGCGGAACTATTCTCTGTGTTGCGCAAGGAACTCGGCGATCTTCCGATCATTGCTGAAAATCTTGGCGTCATCACCCCTGAGGTCGAAGCTATTCGCCACGAGTTCGGATTCCCCGGTATGGCTATCCTGCAGTTCGCTTTCGGCAACGATCCGCAGGCGCCCACATTTAAACCGCACAACTACGTTCGCGATCTCGTTGCCTACACCGGCACGCACGACAACGACACCGTCGTCGGATGGTGGAATCAGCGGCCCCGGCGACAGCACGCGCACGCCCGAAGACGTCGCCAAGGAGCACGCACTGCGCGCGCGCCTATCTGGGATTCAAAGACGAGCCCATCCACTGGGTTATTATCCGCGGAGTCATGTCGTCCGTCGCGCAACACGGCCATTGCGCCCATGCAGGACATCCTCGGCCTGGGCAGCGAAGCGCGGATGAACCTTCCCGGCGCACCGAGCGGCAACTGGAAATGGCGCATGAAGGCCGGGCGCCGCGACCAGATGAGATCGCGGCCCGGCTAAAAAAATTGGTTACGCTGTTCGATCGATAGCGCGACCCCTCGGCTCGGGGAGACGAGATGCATGGTCAGGAGCATAGAGGCCACACATGGAAAAGCCTAACAAGTCGTTCTGGCAAATCTGGAACATGAGTTTCGGGTTCTTCGGCATTCAGTTCGGCTGGGGCTCCAGATGGCCAACATGAGCGCCATCTACGAATATCTCGGCGCCCGCGCCGACCAGATTCCGATCCTCTGGCTTGCCGCCCCGCTTACCGGACTCATCGTGCAACCGATCATCGGCCATGCCAGCGACCACACCTGGGGACGCCTCGGCCGCCGCCGTCCTTACTTCCTCACGGGCGCGCTCCTCAGTTCCTTCGCTCTCATCATGATGCCGCGTTCGGCCGTGCTTTGGATGGCGGCCGGACTTCTCTGGATCCTGGACGCTTCGATCAACATCAGCATGGAACCGTTTCGCGCCTTCGTCGCCGACCTGCTTCCGGAACAGCAGCGCACGCGCGGATTCGCCATGCAAAGCCTGTTTCATTGGACTCGGCGCCGTGGTCGCCTCCGCGCTGCCGTGGATGCTCACCAATTGGTTCCATCTCGGAGCAGGCGCTGCCGGGCATGCCATCCCGTTCACCGTTCGCCTCTCGTTCTACGTCGGGGCAGCGGTTTTCCTGAGCGCCGTTCTGTGGACGATCGTCACGACCAAGGAATATCCGCCCGAAGACATGGAAGCCTTCCGCCGCATGAAGGCCGAGAAGCGCAGCCTGGCCACAAACGCCGCCGAGATTCTCGACTCCGTCGCCAGAATGCCGAAGACGATGCGCCAGCTGGCTCCCGTGCAAGTCCTCACCTGGCTGGGGCTGTTTTGCATGTGGCTGTATTTCCCGGTCGCGGTCGCACGCAACGTTTTCGGCGCGCCCGACACCACTTCGCCTCTTTATTCTGCAGGGGTCGAATGGGGCGGCCTCTGCTTCGGTCTTTACTCGGCTGTCTGTTTCGTCTTCGCTTTCTTCCTTCCGCCGATCGCCCGCACCGTTGGACGCAAGCACACCCACAGCCTCTGCCTCATCGCCGGTGGAATTGGACTCATCTCGGTGGCCTTCATCCACAATAAGTATGTTCTGTTGCTGACGATGGTGGGCGTCGGCATCGCGTGGGCCAGCACGCTGTCCATGCCCTATTGCGTCCTGGCCGGATCGCTCCCCAAAGAAAAGACCGGCGTCTACATGGGCATCTTCAACTTTTTTATTGTCACGCCGGAAATCATCGCGTCTCTATTCTTCGGCTGGGTGATGAACCACCTGCTCGGGAACAACCGCCTGACCGCCGTCGTGGCCGGTGGTTGCTTCATGCTCATAGCAGCCCTGCTGATGCAGCGAGTCCTCGACCCGGGAGAAGAGAAGCTAAAGGTCGAGGGGGATCAGGATCAGGAGCAACTAGCCCCGACAGTGGCCACCTGATTCCCGGGCGGATTTCAGCACGCTTCGCAGGATTGAACAATCGGTGAAATTCCGTATTCGGCCTGTTCCCACCGGGCGCCCCTCCGCCAACATTCTGTTGACAAGGCAAAGGCCCGGAACTAGGCTTTCCTGCAATAGTCCGACCTCACCCTTGTAAGTCCATATTTTTGACACGGAGGGTCCGATGAACAAACTGCGCTGGAAATATCTCCTTTTCGCGATCACCATGACCGGAGCACTGGTTTTTGGTTCTGCTGCGATCGCCGCAGCGCAGCGTTCGATGTCGCCTCCGCCGATGCCACAACCACAGCAATCCCCAAACGCGCCCACCAATCAGAACGTCCCGCAGGGCTTGGACGGACCGCAGTTCTCGCCTGATGCAAACCGGCCAATGATCGATGCGCAGAACCAACAGGAAATTCGTGCCAACGTGGAGCGCTTGTACGCCATGGTTGTGGATCTCAAAAACGAAGTGGATCGCACCAATTCCAACATGGTCCTGAACATGACGCTGGTGAAACGCGCCCAAGACATCGAAAAGCTCGCCAAGCAGATCAAGGATCGAGCCAAGAAATAGTAAGGATGCCGTCAGGACAGATGGGTCCCGACCGACGATTTAATGGGAAGCTACTGGCGGCAGTTTGACCGTGGCTGTGATGCCTTGGCCCTCGACAATGGTATAGATGACATCGGCGGCAACATTCTTCAGATTCTCGACTGTGCCGTCGGGCCAGCGGATCTCCACCTTGTCCATCACGGAATCGCCTGCCAATCCGAAATGCACCCGCGGATCGCTTGTCGAAAGGTAGCTTGATCCTGCTTTGATTTCTTCCATCTGTGTCCGTGAAGGAGAACTGACCGTGACGCGCGCCCCGACCGCTCCACGATTGCTTTTCGTCCCAACAAGTTTGAACAGCACGCGATGGTTGGAGTTCTTCGTGTCATTCAAGAACAGAGATGGCGGCGCCCCGACATTGAAGACGACCATATCAATGTTGCCGTCGTTATTGATGTCGCCGAAAGCCACGCCACGCCGCGACTGCATGGGGCCCTCGTCGAGCCCAGCAGGACCCGAGATCTCATCGAAGGTCCGATCGCCCTTATTGCGGTAAAGGAGAATGGGCTGGTCGTACTTGGCGCTTTTAACCGTGTCCACACCGGGATAGACGTGGCCGCACGCCATCAGAAGATCGGGCAGGCCCCCATTCTCAAAGTCAATGAAACTGGTGCCCCAACACACATAGGGCAGCGAAATCTGCGCGATTTTTGCGGAGTAAGTAATGTCGGTGAATCCCAACTCGCCTCGATTGAGATAAAGCCCTTTAGGCTGGTCGGCATAGTCGGTAATGGCGAAGTCGAGCCGGCCATCCCGGTCAAAATCGCCCATGTCCACCCCCATGTTTCCTACCTCGTTGCCTTCAGGACTGAGCGCGACGCCTGCCAGCATGCCGACTTCTTCGAAGGTTCCGTCGTGCTTGTTGTGGTAGAGAAGGTTTGGACCAGTATCGTTGGCGACCAATAGGCTCGGCCACCCTTGATTGTCATAGTCGCCCCAGACGGCGCCCAGGCCGAATCGCGCCGGCGATTCTTCAACCCCAGCTTTCTTGGACACCTCTTCAAAAGTGTTGTCACCTCGATTGTGAAACAACAAATCGGTTTCACCGTCCATGGTCCAGGGATTTTCGACCGGGAGTCCTTTGTGGAAAAAGTTTTTCGATGGATTATCCGCAGTCGGTAGATGGTTCAAGTCCGTATGTACATACCGCGAGACAAATAAATCCAGGTGGCCATCGCGATCGTAGTCCGCCCAGGCCGCCCCTGAGCAGAACCCTCCGCCTGCAAGGCCCGCTTTCTCGGTGACATCCTCGAACTTGCAGTGACCCAGGTTGTGATAGAGCACGTTGCCGTTGTACCCCGTAACGTAAATGTCGGGCAGTCCATCGTTGTCATAGTCGGCCACGGCAATTCCCATGCCCCATCCTTTATGTGTAAGGCCAGCTTCTTTGGTGATGTCGGTGAATTTTAGATTCTCCCCCTGATGGTAAAGCGTGACCATGGGCACGCCGCCATTCTTGGCCTGTTCAATGGTCGCGTCGTTCACCACCAGGATGTCGAGTTTGCCATCGTTATCGCAGTCGAAAAGCGCCACACCCCCGGAGATCGTTTCGACGACGTAGTGCTCATTCTTGGAACTGAACGGCTCTTTGGTGAGGCCTGCCTCCTTACCGATCTCGCGGAAATGAACGGCTGGTGCCTGCCCAAAGGCGACCCATGGCACCAGAACCAATGTGAGCAAGGTGGCGGAGAAGCGCATAAAAACGAAATTCGAATGAATCTCAAGATTCTATGGGAAAGCGGCGTGTGGAGAAAGGGTGTTCGCTTCTAGCTTGTTTCGCCTGCGTCGTCTAGAATTTTCGCCGGGTGATTTTCTTGCATTTTTCAGAGAGTTCGTCGGCCGTGCACCACTCGCAAGGGACTGTGTGGAAGATAGTTCTTCCCCTCGTTTGCATCGTTGCGGTGATTTTCGGTCTGCCCGGCATCGCGCGAGCTCAAAGTGCCGGGCTCGATGGCATTCCCGCTCTCATTGACCACGGAAAACTGCAGGAAGCCGAACAACGGCTGCATACGTATCTTCAGAAACGTCCGCTATCGGCCCGGGCAAACGATCTTCTCGCATCCGTGTATCTCCGGCAGGGACATTTCGAGCAAGCGGAAGAGGTTCTTCTGAAAGCAATCACTGCCGCCCCAACTCTACTGTCGCCTCGAGTCAAGCTCGGAGACGCGTATCTGGCGGCCGGAAACGTCGACTCTGCCCTTGCGGCTTATCAGGACGCTGCCAAAATCGCGCCGGCGGATTTTCGTGTCCACATTGCGCTCGCAAAGTTGTATCTGAGTAAAGGAGAGTTCACGAAATCCATCGATGCTGCCGGAAAAATTCCTGTCGCGAAACGTACCAGCGAAATTCTGCCAACCATGGCTGCGGATTATCTTGGCCTCAACCAGCCGGAAAAAGCGGGCGTCGAAATCCAAGCCATGCTCGAAATCGCCGACAAGCAGCCGGACCTCGTGCCGGAGTTGGCGGAAGTTTTTCTGTCGCATCGCGATTTCAAGAGCGCACAACAGTTGTTCATCGCCGCGCACAAGCAACCGCCTACTGTCCGTTCCCAGGTAGACTTGGCCCTCACCCAGGCAGGTTCGGGACAGCTTGACCAGGCGCAAACCACGCTGGAGGCCGTTCTTGAGCGCACGCCAGACTCTGTGGAAGCGCTCGTCGCCGCAGGACAAGTGGCCAGCCAGCAATCGAACTGGGGGGCCTCTGAGGAAGCGTTTTCGCGTGCCGCAAGCCTGGCTCCTGATCGGCCCGACATCTTATACGGGCTCGTGTCAGCTCAGGTGCACGACTACCAGGGTGCCGGTGCTTTGGAGAATGCTCGCAAGCTGCACTCGCTGGTCCCGGACGATTTGCGTTCCACCTACCTGCTCGCTCTGGCTCTGTTTGGCGCCAAGCAATCGGAAGAGGCAAAACGTTACGCCCAACAAGTGTTGGCCGCGCATCCCGACGACCGAGAGATGCACCTTGTCCTCGCCGATGTGGCTCTTAACGGTGACCACGATCTGCCCGAGGCTCGCAGACATGCCGACATTTGTCTGAAGCAGAATCCGAGTGATCCAGGCGCCCTCTACTATCTCGGCATGGTCCAAAAACTAGAGGGCGACGTAACCGGGGCAATCCAGAGCCTCTCCAAAAGCGTGGCAGGGAATCCCAAGAACGCGCACGCCCAAGGTGCGTTGGGCGCACTCAGTCTCCAAAGCGGGGACGTACCTCAGGCGATTCGGGCGCTTGAGCAGGCTGTACTCTTAGAGCCGGATGAGCCCCAGGATCATTATCAGTTGGCGCTGGCCTACGCCCGCTCCGGTGCGCCCGACAAGTCAAGGGCGCAAATGGAGCTGTATCAGCAGGTTAAAGCAAAAGCAGACAAACAAGCCGGAAATATCAAAAAGCCCCCGACCAGCGAGGTTCCGTCCGTGAAGAATCCCCTCCCAGCCCTAGTGTCACGAGAGGTTCACCCCCACTGCCTCCCGGTTCGTTTTTGGGGAAAACCTCGAAAAAGCCAGTAGAAAAACATTTTTCTAAGTTTTTGTCTTGACAACGACTCTACCTTTGCCGCTAAATGAGGGCGCTAGTAGAAAAACGTTATTTTGCAGTCCCAAATCGGTTTTGCAATTTTTGTACGATTTCTTGAACGCGGTGTTCCTTAAAGGCACTCGGAGTTCAACCTGAAGGCCGGGTGAAACAAGCTTTTTAAGAGGCGAAAGGGATAATACATGAAGAGTCAAACTAGCAGAGGAAATGGCGCGAATGGTGTGTTTAGCGTTCTCCGAATGCTTGTCCCATTTTTGTTGCTGCTCTCTGTCGCGGCCTTCGCGCAGAACTACGCGGGATCGGTTCACGGTACGGCAACCGACCCCTCGGGTGCATCAGTTCCCGGCGCTGCTGTCAGCCTGCGAAACCTTGCAACCAACGAAACAGCGCACACAACGACGACCGAACTGGGAGCGTTCTCCTTCCCAGTCGTGAACGTCGGTACGTATGAGATTACGGTCAAGGCGACCGGATTCAAAGAATTCGTCGTCAAGAACGTTGAGGTCCACGTCTCCACGGCGACAGAGGTAGCCGCCAAGTTGCAACTCGGCGCTGCTTCTGAAACAGTGACTGTTGAGTCCAGCGATGTTCAGGTGCAGACCACGACCGCTGAAGTCGGCGCCGTCATCGAAGGCACGCAGGTTCGCGAACTGCCTTTGAACGGCCGCAATTTCATGTCGTTGACGCAGTTGCAGCCTGGCGTCTCAGCCAACAATCAATTCGACTCGAAAGACAAAGGTTTGCTGGGCGGTTCGGATTTCTCGGTCAACGGCAATCCAAGCACCAACAACCTGTTCTTGATTGACGGCGTGAACAACAACGACGTCGGTTCCAACCGCACCATTCTGATTTATCCCTCCGTCGATGCCATTGCCGAATTCAAGATGCTGACGAACTCCTACGGGCCGGAATACGGTCAGGCTTCGGGCGCGATCATCAGCATCACCACTCGCTCTGGCTCAAACCAGTGGCATGGCGGTCTTTTCTACGAAGGTAGAAATGATGCACTCGATGCTGCGGGTTACATCGCCGATCTCGACAACATCAAGAAACCATCGTTGCGCCGGAATGATTGGGGATACTTTGTCGGTGGCCCGATCAAGAAGGACAAGCTCTTCTTCTTCTGGAATGAGGAATGGAATCGCGAGCATCGCGGCCAGATCGTTACGCAGTGCGTGCCCACGGCGGCTGAGGCTGGTGGCGATTTCAGCGCAGATGTGATTGCTGAGCAGGCGTCGTTGACCAGCGGCGCTGTAACCGTTGGGGCTACTGGGATTCCGAGCGGGTTTCCGAATACAACATGCAACGCGCCAACGCCGGCGACGTACAGTACGACTGCACCTTACACGGCGACCTCGACGATTCCCGTCGGGTTCCAGTCGCCCACGAATCCCTTTGCCGTTGCGAATCCCGATGCGGTCGGCAAGTTGCTGGCCGCCTACTACCCGGCGCCCAATCTGGCGACTAACATACCCGGTTCGAACTTCAACTTTGCCTCGAGCGCAGCTGGGCAGGTTCCGTGGCGTGAGGAAAATGCGCGCATTGACTATGACGTAACCAGCCGCAACCGGATTACGTTCCGCTACACCCAGGACTCGTGGAAGTTCCCGGCCCCCAATAACGCCTTTGGTTGGGGCGACGACAACTTCGCCACCTACCAGGGCAGTTGGAATCAGCCTTCCAAGAGCATCATGGGGAAACTGAGCACGCAGATTAGCAACAACATTGTGAACGACTTCGAATTCGGCTACGCCCACAACGCGATCATCGTAACCCCGGGCGGCACCGATCCTACTTTAAGCAGTCAGATCGACGCGGCGTTACCTCCTGTCTGGCCAGCCTCCGGAAAGACTTCCGGCGGCATCCCTACGGTGTGGGGTGGCTTGGCAAATTACGGCAACTTCGCCTCGATTTGGGCGATTGTCGGATATGGCAACCACATGGATCTGTTTACCTGGCAAGACAACGTCGCCTTGATCAAAGGGAACCATGTCTGGAAATTTGGCGCGTTAGTTAGCCACAACGTCAAGCAAGAAAACCAGTTTGGTGGCGCGGATCGCGCCACCATGAGTCTCGGGGATCCGGGATGGGGCGAAACCATCAACACGGGCAATGTCCTTGCCGATGTGCTGCTCCCCAGCACGGGCACGCCCTTGGCGTATACGGACCCAACCTGTAACGCGAATAATGCGAGCACTGCAGTTGGGTGTCCACAGCAGATTCGAGGCGTCAGTGAGACCAACGTAAACCCTGTTGACCAGGGCCGCTGGCACGACATTGAATTCTATGCTGGAGATACCTGGAAGGCCAGCCGACGTATCACTTTGACTTACGGCTTCCGCTGGTCGTTCTTGCGCGAGCCCTACGATGCCAACAACCAGATGGCCTCGTTCAGCCTCGCCGACTACAAATCGACTGGCAATCCGGCCGATGCTTGTAACGGCGTCATCCTCGTGCCCGGCACGAACTTCTGCACACAAGCGGCAACCGCGGTGGGCCTCCCCCTTAGCGCCGGAACTCCCGGTCCCAACCGCGCGTTGGTCCTCCAGAACTACCACAACATCGGTCCGCGCATTGGCGTGGCCTGGGACCTGTTCGGAACTGGAAAAACTGCCCTGCGCTTTGGTGTGGGCCAGTTCTTCCAGCGTGAACGCGTAAGTCCGCAGGTGGGCCTCTCCAATACCGCACCGTTCTCCATCACCGCAGGCGGCATCAACCGGCCTTTGGGCACGGCTCCTCCGCTCTCTGGCGCATCTACCTCGCCCTCCGGCGGACGATCGCCTCGCGCCGTCGCTCCAGACACGTGGCAATGGAACGTGGCCGTGGAGCAGGAACTCGCTCGGAACACAACAGTCCAGGTCGGGTATGTGGGCAACGCGGGCATTCACCAGACCAGCACCTATGATATTAACCAGGTGCCCGAGAGCAGTTTCGGGCTCGGTGCCTTCTTGCCCGGTTCTCCGACCAACGGCGCGCCCAGCGTTAACGTGCTGCGGCCTGCAGGCAACTTCGGAGCAATCAACTACTTCAGCCGCGACGGCCACGCCAGCTACAACGCGTTGCAGGTCATGTTCCGTTCCAAGCTGAGGAACTTCTCAACTATTCAGGCGGCCTACACCTGGTCCCACACCATTGCCAACATCGAAGAAGATGCGGCCAATGGTGGCGCCAGCCAGGGCAGCTTCACCGACATACAGAACATTAACCTCGACCGGGGCAATGCCACCATCAACCGCCCCAACATGTTCGTTATGAACGAGGTGTTCTTCCTTCCCAAGTTGCAACACCAGAATTCAATCCTTCGCCAAGTTGCTGGAGGATGGGAGTTCAATACCATCTTCACCGCCGAAAACGGCAACTCCCAGACCGTTTACCAAAGCGGTTTAGCGGCAGCTACTGCGCTGCTGGATCCGACCGCTCCCGTAAACGACTGCACCTATAATGCAACCTCGTTCCCCTGCGTGCTCGGATCCTTGAGCGGCACGGGGTACAACAATAACCAGCGCCCCAACCGCGTCCCGGGTGTGAGCTGCAATTCTAACCAGCACGGCATACAACGCGACAATCCGGCCGCCTTTACGCTGATTGGATTTGCCATCGGAACCATTGGCAACTCTTCCCGCGGAGTTTGCGAAGGGCCACACTACGTCAATGCGGACCTCGGTCTATACAAGAACTGGCACGTCAAGGAGAATTTGAATATCCGGTTCAGCATGGACTTCTTCAATGCCTTTAACCACACCAACTTCGATGCCAACGGCATCCAGGGTATTGGCAACCAGTCGGGCTTCTTCTACAACGGCGGCGGCGTATACTGCGGCACTGCCAACGCCAGCGGCCTGTATCAACCCTGCAGTCCAACCAATAACGTCATCAGCGCCTACGGTAGCAACACCAACGGCGGCGCCAATGGAGTCTTTGGGCAGGCGAACGCAATCAAGGACGCTCGCATATTGCAATACGGATTGAAGATAACCTTCTAACGAGCGCAGTCTTCAAGTGCTCGTCAATTTACAGGGCGGGATCTGAACCATCGGATCCCGCCACTTTTTTGGGCATCATGGAAGTGTCGATAACAAGTGACAGCTCTCTCGCGACCTCGTCGCCGGTTCTCAGAGCCGAAGGAATCGCCCCGAAAGTCCTCGTATGTGTTGTTAGAATCTCAATAGTGACCTTACCTTCATGGCATTAGCTCGCACTCCTTATCCCGTGACGCGCGTTTGCTGGGCTCCTTACATACTCTGCATTGGGTTGCTGCTGTTTGCGGGATCGGTTCCTGCAGCTGGCGGAGCCCAATCGGCCAGCAGGGCACCCTCCGTCGACGAACTCCCAACCCGCCTCAAGGCCGCCTCTTCCTCGCGCGACTCTCATAATCCTGAGGAGGTTGCGCGCGCGAATGCGCGTGTCCTGGCGCTCGCGCTGCGGCAACTAGCGAACCTCCGCGTCGCAGAAACCTCTTTCCCGCAGGCCGCGGAGCTGTACCGCCAGTCCCTCTCGTGGGAGGATGCCGCAGAAACGCATATCGGGCTGGCCATCTGTAACCTATATGCAAACCGGCCCGACGATTCTTTGGCGGAAGCAGGCAAGGCCCTGCAACTCGATCCCAATAGCTCTCGCGCCTTCAATATTCAAGGCAAGGCGTGGATGAAGAAGCGCGACTTTCGCAAGGCTGCCGACTCCCTTCAGCGTTCTGTGGACCTTCATCCCGAGTTCGAGTCTGCCTATGCCTTGGGCGTGTCACTACTGTCGCTGAATGATCCCGCAAGCAAACAGCAAGCTGCCAAGGTGTTTGACACTATTGTCGCCTCAGTCGGCGATTCTGGTTCACTGCGCGTGCTCTTTGGCCGCGCCTATCGCGACGCCGAAATGCAGGACGATTCCATTCGTGAGCTTCGGCGCGCCGTAGCACTCGATTCGCACACACCCCACGCGCACTACTTTCTGGGTCTTTCCCTGCTCTGGAAAAATGAGTGGACGGATACGCCGGAAATCCGCCAGGAATTCGTGACTGAGGTGCAAAATTTCCCCCACGACTTCCTGGCCAACTATTTTCTCGGCTATTTGGACTCGAACGACCGCCGGTATGACGATGCCAATGTCCACCTCAAAATCGCCTCCGAAATCGATCCTTCATGGCCCGAGCCGTGGTTGTTCCTCGGGTTGAACACCTACGCCCAGGGCGACGTGGCCGCCTCAGAGAAGTACTTGCGCAAGTGCATTGAGCTGACCGGCAAAGACGAAGCGCGCGGCAACTATCAGGTTCGAAGGGCCGCCATCACGCTGGGGCGCATTTTGTCCGCCTCCGGGCGCGTTAAAGAAGCCGCGCCGTACCTGGAGCGCGCGCGCCAGGACCAACAGCACGCGCTTGCCGAAGCGCAGCAAACTGTGGCCGCCAAGGCGTCCGATGAAGGCTCCGCTTCTACCGCCGCCGTGGTCGCCCTTCTCAAGAGTCAGGAAGATCAACCGGCCGCCTCATCGTCCGAGCCCGTCGATCCTACTCTGCCCGTGGATGCCGCGTCTCTCGACCGATCGGGATTTTCCGAAGAAAAAAAGAAAGCCGCCGCCGGGCAGGAGAGTCAATTGCGGCTCATCATCGCGACCAGTTTCAGTGATCTGGCCGTCTCCGAGGCGATTCGGCACAACTACGACGGCGCAGTCGGACATTTCCAGGATGCGGAGCGTTGGGATCCGACTGTCCCGGCCTTGCTCCGCAACCTGGGCATGGCCGCCTTCCGTGCCCAGAATTACCAGGAGTGCGTCCGATCGTTATCGCTGGTCCTATCCAGTAATCCGGCGGACGATGTGGCTCGCGGGACCCTCGGCTCCGCCTATTTTGCGCTCGATAAATTCCGCGAAGCCGCCAAAGACATCGCTCCTCTGGGTGATCGTGCTGCACACGACGTTACCCTAGGCTATGCATGGGCCGCGTCCCTCTCGCGCCTCGGCGATCTTACAAAGGCCACGGAAGTTCTTGTCGAATACGAGAAAACCGATCTCTCCGTCGATGCCATCGTTCTGGTTGGTCAGTTGTGGAGCGACATGGGGGACTTTTCCCGGGCGGTTCAAGCTTTCCATCGCGCCCTCGACCGCGATCCCTCTCTCGCCCGGGCTCACTATTTTGCCGGTCTGGCACAGCTCCACTGGGAGCACATCCCCGAGGCGATTGAGGAATTTAATTCTGCCCTGAAGCTGGCTCCAGACGATCCGGACGCTAAGATTGGCATCGGTTACGTCTTCATGCAGCAAGGCAAGCAAGCTGAAGCCATCGACCTCTTTCGCTCCGTCATCGCCACTCATCCGGACAACGGAAACGCGAATTACCAGTTGGGCAAGCTGCTGCTCGACGGAGGGAAAATCAAGGAATCCGTGTCATACCTTGAGGCTGCGGCGAATGCCATGCCCCAGAGTGATTATGTGCATTACCAGTTGCAAGCGGCGTATCGCAAACAGTCGCGTACCGCGGACGCTGATCGCGAACTCCAGATCTACAAAGAATTGAAGGCGAAACATCGCGAAACCACCATACCGCGTCCCATGGGAGGCCCGTAGCCGAAGCACATTTCGGCGCGGCCCCAATCTTCGACGACCAATTACCTGGCTGGCTCGGTAATTTTCAGGGTCTGGTTTTCCATCAGCCCTGCGCTGATCACCTGCTTCCGGCCCGATGACCAGTTCACCTCGATGCGATCGATCTTCGAACTTTCTCCCAGCCCGAAGTACAGCGGTAAAACGCTTTGTGACAAGTAACCGGACTTGCCGTCGTTATATCGTGTGTAGGTTTGCCCATTGCTATACAAACGAACCGTGGCGCCCAGGCCGTTGCGATTGGATTTGGTGCCGACGAGCTGGACCTTGAGCCAGTGAATTTTTTTCTGCTGCGCCAGGTCGCTGACCAGCACCATCGGTTCTGAGTTGAAGTCGTTGGTGACAATGTCCAGATCACCATCATTATCCAGGTCGAATATGACCGAAGAACGGCTCGCCTTCGGCACCGTAACCGTCACTTTTTCCGCGCGATCCCCGCAAACCGCCTGCCCCAGAGGCGCCAGGACATCATGATGAGTGCAATCCATCACGAACCACGGAGTGTAAGGCTGTCGCCGCGGCTCCACGCCCAGCAAAAATTCCGAGTCCAGAAACTTCTCGCCGCGATTATTCAGCAGCAACGAATTGATCCCGTAGCGAAACGGAAAATTCATGCCCGCCGTGATAAACACATCCTCATAGCCATCAGCGTTCAGGTCTCCCACACTGAAACCCCAGGGCCAGAGTTGTTCCACACCCATCTTGTCCGAAACCTCTTCGAACTTTCCCCCGCCGAGATTGTGGTACAGCGCATTGCCGAAGATGAATTTATCAGACGCCCCTCCCAATAGTTCGTCAGGCGGGTGCGACTTTATTTTCTCCTTCTCCTGGCCGGGGTTCTGTTCTTCCATCATGTCCGAATGCATGTCCGTGAGCAGAAGATCCATGCGACCGTCATTGTCGTAGTCAAAAAACTTCAGGCCCATGCTTCCCCAGGGAGTCCGCGGAAAGTAGTCTTGCGTTTTCTCGACAAACTTCTTACCGCCTGCATTTTCGAAATAGTGTCCCGACCCCTGCATGTTCAGAAAGTAGATTCCGGGAAATCCATCCCCTTTCAGGTCCGCAAAAGTTGCATCCCCGCACCAGCCTTGGGGATTGAGACCAACCTCCTTCGTCACATCCTTGAACCGGTAATGCCCCAGGTTCTTGTAGAGCACTGGATGCTCGAAGCGCTCGGGATGGAGATGTCCAGAAAACGCGTCCTTCATCCCCACGTAAGCTCCTTGGGGATCTTTCTCATCGGTGGTATAGACGCCGACGTTACACACCAGCAGATCGACCAGTCCGTCGTTATCGTAATCCACGAAGAAGGCGCCCGAGGAATGCGCCGTCAGGTCGAGTCCAGCTTCATGCGTAATGTCTTTGAAATGACCATGTCCGTCATTCTGGAACAGAACATTGCCCTCGTTGACCGTCGTGACGTAAAGGTCCTGATGTCCGGTGTTGTCCACATCGCCAAAGGCCGCGCTCACGCTGACTCTATCCTTCAATCCGACGCCGGCTTGCTCAGTAACATTCTCAAATTTTCCGTTGCCCAGATTTCGCCAAAGTTCGTTGCCGCCCAACTGACTCAAAAAATAGATGTCGTAGAGCCCGTCCCCGTCCACGTCGGCGACCGCGATGCCCGTTCCGTGGTCGTAATGCACCGGCATATATAGGTTCGTTGCGTAAGCCACAGCATGATTGCGAAACGTGATCCCGCTCTGCGTGAGCTGATCCGTGAAGTGGAACTGGTAAAACACTTTGAACTGGCGTGCGGAATCGAGTTGCGCGCTTTTCCGCGCAGGCAACGCCGCCAGTCCTGCGTCATTTCGGGGAAACGGGGCTTCGGGCGGAGTGGTCGTTTGCGCGGCTAGGGGCGCCATCAGCGCGCTACAGAGCAGAAAAGAAGCGATCGCTAAGCACAGAGGTGAGGGGCGGAGGATTCTCTCCCGAAGGAGGTTTCTGGGCGTGCGGAATTCCATCGCAGTTGGCACTTGTCTGCCTCGCTGAGACGCCCCGTAACAGATTAGCACAGAGTTACGATCGAACTTCTGCTCGCACGGCAGGATGTTTCACGCGCCGCTAAAGGGAGCTTGGTATACTTCAAGAGTCGTGTGATTTGTGTCGTGGATGCAATGCCTTCTTCTTCCGACAACAACCGTTCGGCTGTGGTGAACCCTTGATTCCGTCCGAGGTGACGAGACTTTTTCGCGTTTTGATCCCTTTCGTTCTTTCGGCGACCATGGCCATGGCGCAAGAAGCGCATCCCAAGCCGGCGCCTCCCCCCGCTGGTGTCAAGACCATCAAGTGTATCAACCGAGACGTTCCGCAACTCACCGACATCACCGCAAAAACCGGCATCCATTTCAGCCATATTTCCTCGGTGGATAGCCGGTACGTCGTCGAGTCGATGAGCGGTGGCGTGATTCTGATCGACTACGACCGCGACGGTTACCCGGACATCTATTTCACGAATGCGCCCACTGTGGATATGGCGATCAAGCGCCAGACGGCGCGCAGCGCGCTCTATCACAACAATCACGACGGAACTTTCACCGACGTAACCGACAAAGCCGGCCTGGCCACTCCATGTTTCGCCATGGGAGGCGCCATTGGCGACTATAACAACGACGGCTGGCCCGACCTGTATCTGACCTGCCTCGGCGGCAACAAACTCTTCCGCAACAATGGCAATGGCACGTTTACGGATGTTACCAAGCAGGCTGGCGTGGCGGACGGCCGATGGTCCACCGGCGCTGCATTTGGCGACTATGACGGTGACGGCAATCTCGATTTAATGGTCTCAAACTACGTGGATTTTCACTTGGACGATCTGCCGGGATTTGGCGCCGCTCCCAACTGCAAATACCGCGGCATCGACGTGCAATGCGGACCTCGCGGCCTGAAAGGCGCTGGCGATGCCCTCTTTCACAACAACGGAGATGGCACCTTCACCGACGTTGCGAAGGCCGCCGGCGTGGATGATCCCAATGGATACTACGGCTTGTCGGTGGTCTTTTCCGATTTAAACAACACTGGACGGCCTGACATCTACGTCATGAATGATTCCACGCCGAAGTTCCTGTACAAGAATTTGGGCAACGGTAAATTTCAGGAGATCGGTCTGGAATCCGGAACTGCGGTCAGCGAAGACGGCTCGGAGCAGGCTTCGATGGGTATTGCGGTCGGGGATTATCTGCATAACGGGCTTCCGTCGCTTTTCGTCACCAATTTCTCCGACGAATACACCGATCTCTACCGCAATGACGGTGACTGGAACTTTTCCGATGTGTCCTACAAGTCGGGAGTGGCCCTGCCATCGCTTCCGTATGTGAAATGGGGGACGGTCTTTTTTGACGCCGACAATGATGGCTGGCTTGACCTGATTCTGGTGACCGGGCATGTGTATCCGCAGGTTGATGCGCTGCCTTCCGGCGCGCGCTATAGGGAACCCAAAGTGCTCTACATGAACCAGAAAGATGCAACGTTCTGCGACGCCAGTGATCAGGCAGGTCCCGACTTGTTGATCCCGCGAGTATCCCGGGGCGTCGCCGCCGGCGATCTTTTCAACGACGGCAATGTGGATATCGTCGTGGAAGACCTGGCTGGCGAGCCCATGATCTTAAAGAACAATGGAGTCAAGGGGCGTCATTGGGTTAGCTTTGAGCTACAGGGGACAAAGAGCAACCGCCTGGCCATCGGCGCCAAATTGAAGATGGTGGCCGGGGGCATGACTCAGACTCAAGAGATTCAAAGTGGCGGCAGTTACATTTCGCAGAGCGACTTGCGGGCCCACTTCGGCCTGAACAGCGCAACCAAAATTGAGAGTGTTGAGATTCGCTGGCCCTCCGGCAAAATCGACACTCTGAAGAATCTCGATGCCGACAAGTTCTACTCGGTTCTCGAAGGCGAAGGCATTGTTCCTCCCGAGAAAATCCGCCCCGCCGCCGCGGGGAAGTGACATTGGGGACAGCCGCCCTCGGCTGTCCGGCCGGGCGCAGCTCGACCTGTTTCGACGCGAGTCCAGCGCTGACTAAATCCCGGCTTAGAACAGGAATTTCAGCGCCAACTGGATCACCCGTGGCTGAATGTCCTGCTGAATCTGCCCGATGTTCGGGGATTGGATGTCCGACTCCGGCAGCCGCAGGTTCGTATGATTCAGCAAATTGAATAGCTCCGCCCGGAACTGCAACTGCTTACCTTCATTGATCTGAATATTCTTGACCATCGAGAAGTCCCAGTTGAAATACCCCGGGCCCTGAATCGCGTTCCGGCCCTCGTCCCCGAACGTGCCGGTTGCTTGTTCGGCAAACGCACACGGGTTAAACCAGGCTGATGGTGTTCGTACCTTGGCAGGCGCAATGCCAACCAGTTGGGTGCCAGGGATTGCTTGCCCGGCCGAATACTGGCATTGGAGGTTCTGACTGGCCGCCACCGGACCTGCCCTGAACGGATCGCTGATCACATTCGGACGGTTGCTCGAGAACCCGGAAATCTCCGGGGCGCTTCCTTGCAGCGACACGTCGTTGGAGTCGAGCACGGTGAACGGCGTGCCGCTCATTGCGGAAAATATGCCATTGAACTGCCAGTTCCCGAGCGCATGCTGGTACCAGGTGTTCGCCCGCCTCCAGTAGGGCACACTCCACTGATAGCTCAGCACCAGTCGCTGGCGGGCATCGAACATGGACCGGCCGCGCTCGGCCGCCAGGTCGAACGGATTCTGCGCCAGATCATTCTCTCCGGCATCGGGCTGCGACGCCGACCCCGTGATGTTGAAGGAAGAAACGTCGTCAATGGAATGCGAATACGTATAGGACGCCAGGAACGACAGTCCGTGACTGAAACGCTTGCGCAGGCTGGCTTCCAGCGCGTTGTAGCTGGAGTTCGCGATCCCGGCAATCTCGCCGACCGAACTGTAGATGCAATTGTTCGGTTGCGCAATGGTGCATCCTGAGTAAAGCCGTCGCTGGTTTACGTTCGCCTCAGTCGAAACGCCGGGAGTGTAGACCGCCGGGTTGCCTTCAATGAAGCGCGGAAGCTTTACGCCCGCAGTGCCCACATAACCGAGTTCCAGCAGCCAGTCTGCGCCGAACGAGTGCTGTACGTTCAGGTTCCAGTCTTGTGCATAGGGCAGCCGCAGTTTGTTCGAAAGCACCAGCAATGTCATCGGCTCAGCGAAGGTGGGACCAAACTCATTTACGCCGTTAAATGGATTCGCGAAATTGACGGGAAAAGTTGCCTGCGGAGTTTGCAGGTATGGCGGTGCGCTCACCGGATCCTGCAGCGGGCCGCCCTCGCCCGTGTAGTAAGGCTCGTAGAAAATGCCATACGCCGCACTGACCAGCCACTTGCCGTTTCCAGTCAGGTCATAGGCCAGCCCGACCCGCGGAGCGAAACCCGTCTTCTGCGCCGGAATCAATCCCGCAGGAACCCCCGGATCGCCGGGATACAGCAGCCCCGCCGGGGCCGTCGGGAACACCTTTGATTGCGCGCCCGGCACCCACAGGTTTTGCAGGTTGTGCAGTTCCGTGTTGGGAAGCGGCAACTCGTAGCGCAATCCGAAGTTCGCCGTCAACCGGGAACTGATCTTGTACGTGTCCTGTCCGTAGAAGTTGAGGGCGTTTCCCCGAATGTGGCGATCGGGATTACCGCCGCCCTGCAAAAAGAAAACTGGTTCGCCGGAGAGAAAGCTGGCAAAGCCGTCGCTGTAAGGGAACGTCGAGAAAACGAAGAATCCGTTGGAGGCGATGCCGAACAGCGCATTGATCTGGTCGCGCCGGAAGCCGCCGCCGAATTTCATTTCATGCCGCCTGCGAATCCAACTCAGAGAACCCGAGACATCGAAGGTGTTCTGGTAAGTGTTTCGCGGCCCGGTAATCGGATCGCCCACCGAGGCATAACCGGCCACTTGAACGAACGGCGGCCCGGCGGCTTGCGCCAGCGTCGGTTGGTATTGAAACCCAAGCGCAGAAGGCAGTTCGCTGTTCAAATGCTGATCCAGAAGGAACTGGTTTCGCAGAAACGACAGTCGCGCCACGCCAATGACTGTAGGAGAAAATGTGTGCGTCTCCTGCGCGACAAAGTTCTGCGCGCGGTCGTAGAGTCCGACGGGAAACCCCGGAACGTTCGCTCCCGCCGGCGACAGCGGATCGGTCGTCGGGCCGCTGCTGTACATGTAGCGGAAATTCAAGGTGTTGGTCGGGTTCAGGTAATGATCGAACCGCAACCCCGCCTGATTATTGTTCACGCTCAGCGACTTCGTGGTCGTGAAAGTATTGGGGGAACTCGCGCCCGGGCTCGGCAGCGGAAAGAACGGCAAGACGTTCAAGGCGATCTGGTTGAGCGACGTGAGTTGGTTGCCTGGCACCGGTCCCGTCAGGAAATTGTAGAGCTGGTGTGATGGGTCGGGATTGTTGCAGAGGTCGGTAACGGGATCAAATCCCTCGGGGCAGCGCGCCGAGAAATCTCCCCCTCGTTCAGCCTGTGTCGGCACCGTCGCGCTCACGGTCTCGCCTTGCCGGTTGCGGAATCCTTCGTAGTATCCGAAGAAAAATGTCTTGTCTTTCACGATCGGACCGCCGAACGTGCCGCCGAATTGGTTCTGCTTGAGCGATTGCACCGTGTGCGCAGAGAAGTCTGACGCGTCCATGGCATCGTTCCGGAAAAACTCCCATACCGCGCCGTGCAATGCGTTCGTGCCCGTACGCGTAACAATGTTGGTCGTCGATCCCGTATTGCGGCCAAACTCCGCGTCTGCGTTGTGCGTCAGAATGCGAAACTCCAGGATCGCGTCAATCGGAGGTTTCAGCACAAAGCCGGCATCCACGGCGTTGACGTTATCGGCGCCGTCAATCAGAAAATTGTTCGACTCGGGCCGCTGACCATCCACCGCATAGCCCTGTTGCTGACGGGTCCCGCCTCCGGCCTCGATCAGCCCGGGCGTCAGCGGAACCACTCCTGCCTGCAGCAGTCCCAGCTGAGAGAAATCGCGCCCGTCGAGTGGAAGATCGAGCAGTTCGCGCTCCTGAACCGCCTTTCCCAGGCTGGTCACTGTTGGCTGAATGATTTCTGCATCCGCCTGCACCTGCACTTGTGCCTGCTCCGACCCCACCGCGAGCCGCACCGGAATCGACGCCGTCTCGTTCAGGTTCAGCGAAATGCCTTCCTGCACATACTTCTGAAAGCTCTTGGCCGTTACTTCCATCCGGTAATGCCCGACCGGAAGCTCCAGCAGCAGGTAGCTCCCGCCCTTGTCGGTGGTCGCCGCGCGGGTCAGCCCGGTTTCCATCTGCAGTGCGATCACGCTGGCGCCCTGCACCACCGCGCCACTCGGATCCGAAACTGTTCCTCGAATATTGCCGGTAATCTGTTGGGCGGATACGGCGAGGGTTACGAAGAGCATCGCCAGCAGGACGGCTGAGCTTCTGAGCTTGAGCATAATTCCCCGATAACGCCTTAGCTGAGCGCAGTTCAACAGCTGAGCAGCACGCTAGGCGCAAAAATAGATTTAGGATATGCGACGCAAAACGAACCCAACAGAAGTGCGCCGATTATAGGGAGGCCAATGAGAAGTTCAATAACTGGAAAACATTATGAATTGCGGCAATGCACAGCGCGTCGCTGCTGGAAGCTAATATGTTTGTACGATTGTGGCGCGCCACGCGGTCGAGTAGCGTCGCGCAATTCCTCGCGGAGGTCAGAATGAATTTTCGAAAAGCGGTGCGGCGCGTGTTTCCATGTCTGCTGGTTGCTGTGGCATTAGCGGCACTCGCCGATGAAGGCAAGCCCGTCACGGTGAAAGGATTCGTCCTCGATTCGGCTTGCGCTTTCACCAAGGACCTGAAAAAGCCGATCAGCACTCAGTGTGCCACGGCCTGCGCGAAAGCGGGCTCGCCACTCGTCATCCTGACCGACAACGGCACCATCTATTGGCCCATTGCCGATACGACGCCTTCCGCGGGGCAGAACGAAAAGCTGATGCCTTTTGCAGGGCGGCGAGTCACGGCCAGCGGAAAAGTGTTTGAGCGCGGCGGCTCCAGAGCTTTGGTCATCGAGAAGATCGCAGCCGATTCCGATCAGAAGTGACGCCCCGGTATCTCAGGGTTATTGCAGAGCCGTTCAAAATCAAAAAGCCGGGAAGCACCGGAGTGTTGCCCGGTTTTTCCCGGCTGAAGTTGCGGTCGCCGTCCCCTACGACTTGATCGTTTTCGAATCCTTATCCCACGTTACCGGCTTCTGGCGGAAATAGGATTCGTTCGCCATGTGACACGCGACGGCGGCATTGTTGCCGAACACCGCGTCTTCCGTCACCGGCTTGCGCGACTTCACCGACTGGAAGAACACGTTCAGGTGCGGACGCATGTCGTCCCAGTCGTGGCCCTTGTAAACCGTGTCTTCGCGCACCGGTTCTTTGCCCAGCACGGGATCGTGTTCCGCGTGCCACTGCTTGAAATATTCTTCCCGCATTTTCGCCGGGAAACTGAAGGCGTAGTAGCTCGGATCCAGATCCACGCCCGGTTGCGGCGAGTGCCGCAACTCGAACTCACCTGCATCGAGCAGTCCTTTCGGTCCCATGAATCGCGCCAGTTCCGGCGTCTCGCATCCCAGGTCCAGCCGCACATACACCGGGACGCCGTGATAGTCGAATAGCACCGTGTGGAAGTCGGGCATGTCGCGGCCATCAGGAAAGCGGACAATGCTGCCCACGGCCGTCGCCGAGCGCGGAATTTCATTCCATCCCAAAGTGACCAGCATGCCGCTGATCAGGTGCACCATCAGGTCGCCTGCCACGCCTGTGCCGTAGGCTCTCCAGCAGCGCCAGCGCGCGAAATGCAGCTTGTTGAACGGAATCTTGGGAGCGTCGTTCAGCCACGTATCCCAATCGAGATTTTCCGGAGAAAGATCGAGCGGCGGCGGATACTCCCACGCGCCTGTCGGATCGTTTCGCCCCAGCGTGAGTTCCACCATCTCAATATCGCCAATCGCCCCGCCCGCATAGAGTTCGCGCGCCTTGGCGCAAAGCACAGAACTCACCCGCTGCGAGCCGATCTGCACGATGCGGTTGTTCTTCTGCGCCGCTTCCACCATGGCCAAGCCGTCGGCCACGTTGTGCGACATCGGCTTCTCGCAATAGATGTCCTTGCCTGCGTTGCAAGCGTCTACCACCACGCGCCGGTGCCAGTGGTCCGGCACTGCCGCGACAATGCAGTCAATGTCTTTGCGGTCGAGCAATTCCTTGTAGTGGCGCGTTGTGGGCAGGCTCGTGTTGCCGGTGATCTCTTTGGCAAGCGTGTGTCGCCCATCGTACAAGTCCGCGGCGCCGACGCACTCTACTCCAGGAATCGTGATCGCCCCTCCCAGCAACCCCGAGCCCTGCATTCCAATTCCGATCATGCCAAAGCGAACGCGATCGCTCGGCGCAACCGCCAAGGGAAATGGTTGAGCTTCCAGCCGTACCGTCTTCGCCACCAGCAGCCCACCCGCGGCCGCCCCGCCTACTTGCAAGAACGCCCTTCGCGAAAGATTACGTTTCATGCCAATCCCTCCGAAAATGATTTGACTGCGACTGCGCAAATCCGGCTATTTCTTCAGCGGCTTGATCGCCACTTCCTTGAAGAACACGATGTCATTGTCGCTGTGATTCTGCAGGCCCATGTAGCCATAGTTAGGCCGGGGCCCACGCTGCGGCTCGAAGCTGAACTTCATGGCCGGCACCGGGTCCCCATCTTTGTAGTCCGTCACCTTCACGCCGTTGAGCACGACAATTGTGCGCGGACCATCCAGCGTAATGTCCATGGTGTTCCACTCCGGGCCAGGTTTCCACGCATGTTTCACCAGCGGCTTGGTCAGGGAGTACAGCATTCCCGTCTCGTGATACTCATCCTCCGAAGGGTCCGATCTTTCGGGATGATTATCAATCTGCACTTCGAAGCCGTAGTGCACCGGCATCCACTCTTCCCGCGGCTCCAGCGGAATGCGGATGAACACGCCGGAATTGTCGTTCTCGTCGCGCATCTTGTATACGACGTGAATCTGGCAGTCGCCGATCTTGCCACCCGTCCACACCAGCAGGCCCATCCCGCCATGCGTGCGGATCAATCCGTCTTCCACCGTGTCGCCGCCCGGGCCAACATGGTGCCACCCGGTCAAATCTTTGCCGTTAAAAAGCTGCTGCCATTTGTCGGGATCACCCTTGCACACGTTCTGACTCTCATCGCCCGCGAACGAAAACGCTGCCACGCCGAAAAGCAGAAAAATGCAGACAGTAAAACGTTTCAGCATTGGAAAATCTCCTGATTTTGCTCCACTGCTTTGTTGGGACAACCCACTCTACTCGCACCCGTGGCCGGGAATCAATCGCGCGCGGAATCGGAGGTCCCCAACTTGAATTTTTCGGCCCCGTGGTTCGGGGTCATCCTGAGCGCAGCCGTTTTTCAGGCGGAGCGAAGGATCTCCTACTGACCGCACCCATGGGAGAACCCTCCCGCGGCTGAAGAGCGCCGCGTTTCGGGATGACGCCCTCCTGTGAGAATAAGCAACCTACGAAGATTTTCGTTGACACTACGAATATCTTCGTAGTATGTTCCTTCTCCATGAGACAGCCGCCGCAGAAACCCACCGCTTCCGAGCTCGAAATCCTCCATGTTCTATGGACCCGCGGGCCGTCCACGGTGCGCGAAGTGCACGAGGCCCTGAGCGAGAAAAAAGAACTCGGCTACACCACCGTGCTGAAGCTGCTCCAGATCATGACCACAAAAGGCACCGTTCGCCGAAACGAAACCCAGCGCGCGCACGTCTATGAATCATGCCTGCCCGCCGAGCAAACCAAGCGCCAGCTCGCCGGGGACATGCTCCAGCGGGTCTTCGAAGGCTCGGCGAGCCAACTGATGATGCACGCGCTGGCGGGACGCAAATCGTCGCCCGAAGAGATTACTGAGCTGCGCCGCATGCTGGATGAGTACGAAAGGAACCGCCGATGATTGCCACGATAACGCCCGCCCTGATAAAGACTGCCCTGACAACGCCCGCCCTGACAACGACCGCCAGTCTGGCGAACCTGCTTTCCCCGAACATAATGCAGTCTTTGGGATGGGCTCTGCTCCACTTCCTGTGGCAAGGAACCGCGCTCGCGGCCCTGGCCGCCGCCGCAATGGCTGTGTGCCGCCGCGCCTCAGTACGTTACTTGCTCGCAGTCGGCGCACTCGTGCTGATGCTGCTGGCTCCGCTGGCAACGTTCTTCTTTTATTTGCAGCAGCATTCCGGTGTGGCAGACGCCGTGAAGTCGTCGCCGCTCGTCGCGGAAGCCTGGCCTATAGCGAGGAGCAGAGCCGCGGCGAGCGCAGCGACGCTTCTCCGGGTCGCCCAACCCATGCGCGGGTCCGATGCTCTCCCCTGGCTGGTTGAAGCGTGGTTGCTCGGCGTAGCCTTGTTCAGCCTTCGTTCCGCCGGAGGATTTTTCCTGCTCGAGCGCGAACGGCGCAGGCAGTCGACCGCCGTCAGTGCGCGTGTGCTCGAATTTGCTTCGACGCTGCAGGATCGCTTCGGGATCACCCGTGCCATCGATTACTGCGAATGCAAGTGGCTGCAGGCGCCTGCCGTGATCGGATGGTTTCGCCCGGTCGTGTTCCTGCCCGTCACCGCCCTCACCGGCCTCTCCGAACATCAGCTCGAATCGGTGATTGCGCACGAACTCGCGCACATCCAGCGGCTTGATCCCTTCGTCAATGTGTTCCAGGTTTGCGTCGAGACCGTGCTCTTCTACCATCCCGCCGTCTGGTGGCTGAATAAGCAGATTCGCTCCGAACGCGAGCATTGCTGCGACGAAATGGCGGTTGAGCTCTGCGGTAACGCCGTCGAATACGCGCGCGCGCTGACCCTGATGGAAGAGTGGCGAGACGCTCCGGTTTTCGCGATGGCCGCCAATCGCGGCCCGCTCACCGAACGAATCGTCCGGTTCTGGGCCTGAAGACGCTCGGTGCCGGAATGCGCGGCATCGGATTAACCGCCAGCGTCCTATGTCTTGCCGCGGCTCTCATTGCGGGAAATGCCCTGCTGGGCATCGCGCATCCGCCGTTGGCGCGCGCGGCGGCCCTGTGGCAAGCGACCCCTAAGCCTTCACCCGCACAGCCGCAAGCCGCAACCAGCGCTCCAACCCCAAAGCCTTCCTCCGTTCATCCGCAAAGCAGTGAGCGCGCGGTGGAGAACGCATCCTCCTACATCGAAGGCATGAAGTCTGTCGGCTTCACCGATCTGTCTGTGGACCAGCTCGTCGCCCTGAAAATCCAGGACGTCACCCCCGCCTACGTCCGCGAACTGCAAAGCCAGGGCCTGCACCCCGATGCCGAAAAGCTGATCGCGATGAAGATACAGGGCATAACACCAGAATATGTTCACAACCTGCGCGAGTCCGGCTTGAACCCCGACGAGAACGAACTGATCGCACTCAAAATTCAAGGCGCGGACGCTGAATATTACCGTGCGATGAAAGAAGCCGGCATTCAGCCCGACGTCAATCACCTGATCGCCCTGAAAATCCAGGGGGTTACTCCGGAATACGTTCGCGAACTCCACGCCGCGGGGCTCGCCCTGACCCCAGACCAGGTCGTCGCGCTGAAGATTCAGGACGTGACTCCGGATTATCTGAAGGCCTTGCATGCGCAAGGCATCGATGCCAACGCGGATGATGCCATCGCCATGCGCATCCAGGACGTAACTCCAGAATATGTGCGCGAGGTTCAGGCACTTGGCCTCAAGCCGGCGGTTCATGAGCTGATTGCCATGCGCATCCAGGACGTGACCCCCGACTACATCAAGGCCCTGCAGTCGGCCGGGTTCAAATTCAGCGTCGAAGAAATCATCAGCGCCAAAATACAGGACGTGACGCCCGACTTCATCAATCGGGCCCTGAAGCACGGCTTCAAAGACCTGACCCTGCAAAAGCTGATCCAGCTAAGGCAGTTCGGAATTCTGGATTCAAAGGCCGACCTTTAGCACGACCTGTGATGAAAGTTTCGCGAAGGAGATCACGTTATGAGAATCCGCCGAACCCTGGCCTACTTAGTATTCGCATCCTGCGTGTTGGTCTTCGCAGTCAAGAATCACACTACCGAATGCGTGCCGCCGAAACCCGCACCGGCGACTGGACCCTGAGCAAGTCCGACCAGCCCGGCAAAGTCGAGTTCTCGCTGATCGAACGCCATCAACGGCGGACAATCCAGCCACCAGTCCGACTGGCCCGCCAGTTCGTTTCAGGGCGTGGACTTCACCAAACCCGGCCGCCAGGACGTGCATTTCACCATCGCACGCGACGCCGGCAAGATCGATTGCGAAGGCTTCCTGAATAACGGCGAGGGCGCCGGCCTCTTCCACTTCCAGCCCGACCCGAACTATCCGCGCGAGATGCAGGCGCTGGGTTTCGCCGATGGACGACGAGAAGCAATACGGCATGGCGGTTCAGGACGTAAGCCTCGAATTCGCCAGGCAGATGAAGAACGAGCATCTCAGCCGATCTCGATGCCGACAAGCTGATCGCCTTCCGCATCTTCCGTGTGGACGCAGACTTCATTGAGGCGTCTGCGCGCGGAAGGCTTGAAGATCTCCGACAGCGACAAACTGGTTGCCTTCCGCATCCACGGCGTGACGCCGCAGATGGTCCGCAGCCTGCACCAGGCGGGCTATAAGCCCGACGAAGATACGCTGGTCGCGATGAGAATCCACGGGGCCACCCCGGAATGGATGGAGGAACTCAAGCAGCGCGGCTACGATCACGTGGACCTCGAAAAGCTGATCGCCTTCCGCATCCACGGCGTCTCCCCGGAGTTCATCCAGAAACTGCAGGCCTCGGCTACGCCCATCCCGATCCCGACGAACTCATCGCCATGCGCATCCACAACGTCACGCCGGAATACATCAGCGACATGAAAGCCCGCGGCATCCACGACCTCAGCATCGATCAGTTGGTCAGTATGAGAATTCACGGCATCGACTAGCAGGCTGCGGAGAGATGTTTCAAGCAGGTTTTGGGGAAGGGCCTGACCTCAGTCGTGGCGTTAAGTCGTTTCGGTTCGCCCCCGCTTCAGCGCCTGAGGTCCGCTTTTTGCGCCCAGCGAAAACGGCACGGCCGAAGCCGTGCCGCATCTGACATCTGATTGCCGCCCGCAGCCCTCTAGCAGGCTGAAGAAAACTCTGATTTCGCTCGTGTTTTGAAGGGGCGCGGCTTATAGCCGCGCCGTAAATGCCGCAAAATCACTGGCGGCTTTAGCCGCTGAGGTTTCCGCACCCTGCTAGTGTGGTGTCCCGGAAAATACGCGAACAAAGTCGGGCGATTTTCTGGAGGATCGAATCGGCCGTAGCCGTCCAGACGAAGGGGCGACTGGAACGATTGTAGCGCTCTACGAAGGCGTCGATTTTCTGGACCAGGTCGTGGACACTGGTGAACGAGCCCCGGCGAATGGCACGTTGGGTGATCAGCCCGAACCAGCGTTCCACCTGGTTGAGCCAAGAGGAATAGGTGGGTGTGTAGTGCATGTGATAGCGAGGCCGCTGTGCTAACCAAGTCCGCACCTTGGGGTGTTTGTGGGTGGCATAGTTATCGACGATCAGGTGCAGATCGAGTTCCGGTGGCATGGACTCGTCCAGATGACGTAAGAAGGAGAGGAACTCTTGGTGGCGGTGGCGAGGTTTGCACTCCGTGAACACGGCGCCGGTGGCGATGTCGAAGGCAGCAAACAGAGTGGTGGTGCCGTGGCGGACGTAATCATGGGTGATGCCCTCGACATAGCCCAGACCCATGGGGAGCACGGGTTGAGTACGGTTCAAGGCCTGAATCTGGCTTTTTTCATCGACGCACAGCACCAGGGCGTGGTCGGGTGGATTCAAATACAGGCCTACGATGTCCCGTACTTTCTCGATAAAAAAGGGATCGGTAGAGAGCTTAAAACTGCGGCTGCGATGGGGCTGCAAGGCGAACGCCTGAAACAAACGGTGCACGGTGGAGCGGGAAATCCCGCTGACCTGGGCGGCTTGTCGAATGCTCCAGTGCGTGCCGGCCGCGGGTTTGCGGGAGAGCGTGCGCTTGAGCAAAGCGGCGATCTGCTCGTCCTCAATGCTGCGCGGCCGACCCGGACGCAACTCGTCATAGAGTCCGGCCAAGCGGTGCTCGACAAACCGCTGTCGCCACTTGCCCACGGTCGCATTGCGCCAGTGCAGACGACGGGCGATGTGAGTGTTGCTATGTCCTCGAGCCGACCAGAGCACCAGTTTGGCACGCGCCACCAGAGCGTGGGGCAGAGTGCGGGAAGCCGCCAGGTTGCGCAGTTGCGTTTGTTCGTCCGGGGCAAGAGTGAGGGCAGGCTTGGGGCGTCCCGTGATCATGCACGAAGCTTATCCCAAGCCTGTTACTTATGCTAGTTATTTATGGGACACTACACTAGTGCGTGAACGAAAAATTCAGCCCTGTCGTGAAAATGATGTCGTTCTTCTTCGATCCGGTTGGCGGGTTCGAAACATAAATGTCGCCGAACTGATTCTGCCAGCCCAGCCACTTGCTGATCTTCGTCACCGTGCCCAGGTTAAACGTTCCCCGGTACTGTCCTGTCTGCTGCAGATTGGGATAGAAATAGAAGTTCTGCGTGACTACCGTGCTCTTGCCGAGCTTCTGATTCAGTTCCTCGCCCAGCGTCAGAGCCGCGAACTTGTGGGTCACCCCGTAGGAAACGAATACCGGAGGAACCGTGACCGGCAGAACCTCAGCCCCGTTCGAATACGTTTCGTGCGTGTAGTTGATGCCTCCGAGGATGTTGAGCGTCGTTTTGTCGGACGCGATGGCGTGGAAGCCGAAGCCGCCGCTATACGCCGCGCGCAGATCCAGTTCCTGCAGCGCGTTGCTCATGAAATCCGCCGCGCCAAAGGCGAACAGCCGCGGGTTCACATTGCGGTCGTAGCGCAGTCCGCCCTGCACCAGGTTCGCCGCCACGCTGCCCGGAGGCGGCAGATTGTTCTTGGTGTAGATCGAACTGGCGTAGAGCGTGATCTTGTCATTGCAACGTGGGATGCGCCGCGTTGAACGCCAGCGCCAGGTTCTCTGACTGGCTGTTGCCCCGCGCCAGCGAGAAGCCCACATTGGCCCCCCCATTCCATCCGTGCGTCAGCCCGGGATGGAGCGACTTTTCGTAGGCGGCCTGCTCCGCGTCGTTGCGAATCAACGTCACGTCGCCCGTGGCCGCTTCCACGGTGCCGGCGGTCTTGGTGGCAATCTCAATTTTGCCATCGGTCGTCGTGACCGGACCAACCGCCGTCTTGCCGCCTTTCAGGCTGACGTGCAGCTCCTGGTCGGTTTTGATTTCGGTGACCGCCGCAAGCTGAATGGTGACGTCTCCGGCGGCTTCGGTGTGCAGGACGATCGTCTTGCCGTCTGACTTCACGACCGTGCCCGTAAGGCGGTCGCCATTCTTCAAGGTGATTTGGTCCGCGAAAGAAGCCGCTGACAGCGAAAGAACCGTGATCAGGATGAACAATTCCAACTTACGCAACAAGACCTGCCTCCAGATTTCAAGAGTATTGTGAGTGCACAATCGATTGGGAACCCGGAATTACCCCAGAACTACATTGGGAACGGAAACGCAAAATGGCGACGAAACGGCGGAGAGTGAAACCAGAAGACCACTGCCTGCGTCAGTCCAGGACCGGAACTTGCTCAGGCCAAACGCTCAGGCGAATCAAGCCAGATCTGTTCAGCCCTTGGTTTCGGTCTTCTTGCTCTGGTCGGTAGCGGTCGGAGCGGCCGCTCCATCCTTCATGCCTTCTTTCAGGGCACGAATCCCCTCGCCCAGACCTTTTCCTAGTTCAGGCAATTTCCTCGGACCGAACACCAACAGGGCAATAAAGAAAATCACCAGCAGGTGCGTCGGTTGTAAAAGACCTTCAAACATTGCAGCCTCCAAGAGACACTACTACCAAGTTGAAATCATACGCTATTGGATGCCCGTAGGAAAGGTCAAGCGACCTTAACGCCAAGCTTTCCAGAGCCTTTCCACTGTTCTACCTGCCGGCAGCAGAACCTTCGGTGAACCGCGCCACGGTTGCGTGTGATTTGAATCACGCCATCGGCCAAACTCCTTGTCTGGCGCGGCATTTCGCCAACATAGTCATTCGCGCAAGTTACCTCGGTGACCTTACCGCCGGGATGGCCCACGGGCTATGTTTCTGAAGGCGGTTCCGCCCGGCCTTTGCCCCGGCAGAGGCCACCAGCAGCAACCAATTCGTGCGCTCGGGGAGTCCGGTGAGAGTTAAGGCTTTACTATCCCTCTTGTTGTTCAGCTTGGCGGCAACCGCCGCATATTCCACCGATACCCAGCCTGTAGACACCACACAGGTCGCCGCATGGCTGGCCGGAGGAGTTACCAGCACCCGACTCGCTCGCCTGGTCCAGGAGCGTGGACTCGCCACTCTTCCCACCCGGAGCGAGCTCCACCAGATCGAATCCGCCGGAGCCGATAAGGATCTGATCCGCGTCCTGAGTTCAGGAAATGCCCTGTCCGCCCGCGTCGGCGATCGTATTCCCGAAGCGTTGCTCCGCGCCGCCGCCCAGGCTCGCCAGCTGCACTACCATGAGGCGGAGGCCGAGTTGCGCGGCCTAGTGGCCTTGGACCCGCAGAATTCCGCGCTCCATTTCGCTCTCGGAGTCACGCTGCGCCAGCAGGAGCAGTGGGACGAGGCCTACGACGAACTCGCTGAAGCCACGCGCCTGATGCCCGATCTCGCCGAGAATCACGGCGCCCTGGCCTATCTTTTCTATCGTATGGACGACGGGCCGAACGCCATCGCAGAGGCTCGCACCGCGCTGAGCATTGACCCGAAAAACGGCGAGGCGTACCAGTTCCTCGGGCTTGGTCTCTATTCGAACGGCCAGTATGGCGCAGCGGCTCACGCTTACGCCGAGTCGCTGGCCCGTGATCCCGATAACGCCGATACCTACTACGACATGGGCATCGCGCTGCATGCGGACGGCAGCCACGCCGCCTCCATCGCCGCCTACGAGCACGCCATCCGCCTGCGGCCCGCATTCTGGGAGGCTCACTCGAACCTGGGATTGATCCTGCACGAACAAGGCAACCTCGACAAAGCCATTGCGGAATATCGCGAGGCCAAGAAAATTGCTCCTGACGAGGCCTCGGTCCGCAACAATTTGGGCAACACCTATTGCGACCAAGGCCGGTTCGACGCCGCCATCAAGGAGATGCACGAACTCTACCGCCAGCATCCCGAGTGGCAGCAAGGACACGGCTGCCTGGCCAGCGCCTACATGTCGAAGAAGAACTACGGCGCCGCCGTGGACGAGCTGAAACTGGCCCTGCGCCAGAATCCGACCGGCTCCGCCGAACATCGCATTCTGGGCCAGGTGCTGCTGCTCGACAACCGTCCGGAAGAAGCTCTGCGCGAGCTTCGCCTTGCGGTTTCTCTGAACCCGGATTCCGACGTTGCGCACCACTTCCTCGGTACAGCGTTGTTTCAGCAACAGCAACTGCACGCCGCCGAAAAAGAATTCCGCGAAGCGCTTCGCTTGAACGCCACGGCCGACAATCACTATTCGCTGGCGGCTTGCCTCATGAGCCTGGACCGCTATGATGAAGCGCTGTCGGAACTGGAGACGGCCGCCCGCCTCGACCCCGAGCGCACGCTCTACCGCGCCCGCCGCGAAGAACTCTTGAAGCTGATGAAAGAACCGAACGAGAGATAACAGGCTCTTGGCCTTTCGCTGAGCAAGAGAATCGTGTAGCGACGGACGCATTCGTCCGTCCCGCAAAGGCGAAGCCGAGCGGAAGTGAACGGAAGCCGATAGCGAGGGCCGACCCCCTGACGCGGAAACCGAAAGCCATCCGCTGGGCCAGTACCCGCCCGTGTACTACGGTGATTAGGCGAAGCCGCGGCACGTACTTACACTAGACACAGCCAGCGCTAGACACTGTAGGATTTCAAATGGCGACGAACGCGACACGATCGCAGCAGGTTGCATCCGGCAATACAGCCGCCCGCGCAAACTTGACCCCGGACGCCGGCGCCCGCCGTCTCGATCCCTCTGCCTCGACCGGGATTCCATCGGAACACAAGGCCTCAGGATACGGCTTGCCGTGTTCGAAGTGCCGCCTGTACTACCCTGCCGATTTGGATATCTGCCCGACCTGCAAGCATCACGAGCGGGTCTCTCCGGTCGCGCCCAAGGTGCCGCCGCGCGTCGCGCACACCACTCCCGATCCTGTTCCGGATACGATTGCGGTGGAGCAGGAGCGCGAGGAATTCCTGCGCCAGTTCAAGTCGCAGCTCATGGAGGCGCATGCCGGCGTGGCCAACGCTCCAGAATCGTTCTGCTCGGGCGAGCACCACAGCGGCGACCCCGCCAGTGCGGAAATCTGCAAGGCCTGCTACGAGCGCCTGCAGGAGCGCCTGGATGTGTGCGAAGCCGCCATGCACATTGACCTGAAAGAGGCTGCCCAGATCATCTACGATGCCGTCTGGGCCGATCCTTCCGACCCCAACAAGACCTATCAGAATGCCGCCAACGCCCTGCTCTCGGAACTGCGCAAACGCTCGGGAATGAACTCGCAGCTAGGCCCGTTCCATCCGCTACAGCACTAAGATTGTTCTGCTTAGCGTCCTTAGCGGACTTTCTTTGCGATCTTCGCGGTTAAAATCTTTTGACGTGGCCGACTACTGCACCTTAATCGCGACCCACTTCTTCCCCGCGTACAGTTTGTATCCGTCGCCATCTTCCACCAGCTTCAGCGGGACAGCATGTTGCAACGCCGCATCGGTTTGATAGGCCACGCTCAGCACATCATTGTTGGCTACGTCCATCACGACCAACTTATTGTCGGCGATGAACCCGAACCCGTACTGGCCCGGCGGCAGGGAAGATCCGCCGACGTTGAGCTTCACTTCCGTGATCAGCATTCCCTGGTATTTTTCCTTGATCCCCGTCGAATATCCCGACGCGTCGACCAGCGCGGCCAGCGCCATTTTGCCGTCCGCCAGTTGAAATCCAACGGCATTGCGCAGTTGCACCGTCGCCTTCTGCCCGCGGAAAAAGAATTCCGCCGGAACCGCCTTCTTCAGTTCATCGGCTCCGAGCACATGTTTCGTTGCCTGCGCCAACACCGGCCCCGCCATGGCGAGCATAAGAACGCCAAGAAGGGCCAGACGATTTGTCTTCATATGAGTTCCTCGTGTCTTGAAGTTGAAAAATGCTCACGGAAACTGTAGTCGTTTCGCAGGGCAGGCGCAATTGCAAAGCAGTCCCCAGCCAATGATTTCGCTTTGCCCGCAAGAATCGGATAGTCCGCCGCAATCGGTTCGGGGTACGCTTCCCTTGCTATGACAACCAATGCCATACTCGCAACGGAACGAATGCAGCCCGTGCCAATCCCGCAACCCAATCCGGCCCGGTCACACAGCGGCGCAGCGGTCAGCGCCAGTGACGGGCAGCGCTGGGATGCGGTTATTGCCCGCGACGCCGCGCGCGATGGCGAATTCCTCTTCGCCGTCTCGAGTACCGGGGTCTATTGCCGGCCATCGTGCCCTGCTCGCCGCCCGCGCCGCGAGAACGTGCAGTTCTTCGATACTTTCAAGCAGGCCGAACAAGCGGGATATCGCGCCTGCCTGCGCTGCAAGCCCAAATCGATCAGCGGCAATTCGCAATCGGACAGTGTGAAAGCGATTTGCCGTTTCATCGAGCAGCACCTCGACGAGCCCCTCACCCTGGGCCGCATGGGAGAGGAGTTTCACCAGAGCCCGTTCCACTTGCAGCGCCGGTTCAAGGCAGTGCTCGGCGTTACGCCGCGCGAGTATGCCGATGCTTGCCGCCTGCGCCTGCTCAAACGCAACCTCCAGTCCGGCGACTCGGTGACTCGTGCCATGTACGACGCGGGCTACGGCTCCAGCAGCCGTCTCTACGAGAAGACGGCTTCGCAGCTGGGCATGACGCCCGACAAGTACCGCCGCGGCGCGATCGCCGCCACCATTCGTTACACCTGCGCCGATTCGCCGCTGGGCCGCATGCTGATTGCGGCCACCGAGCGCGGCATCTGCTCGATCCAGTTTGCCCGCACCGATGATGAGTTGATCGAAGGCCTGAAGCGCGAGTTCCCGTTCGCCGGCCGCAAGTCGGATGAGGGAGGCTTGCAATCCTGGGCCGAGGCGCTGCTCCAGCACATGCGCGGCGCAGGCCAAGGTAATGCCCAGGACTGGTCGCTGCCTCTGGATATTCGTGCCACGGCTTTTCAGCGCCGGGTGTGGGCGTACCTGCAGAAAATTCCCTTCGGCGCGACCCGATCCTACAGCCAGGTGGCCAAAGCCATTCGCCGGCCGACCGCGGTCCGCGCCGTCGCCCGCGCCTGTGCTACGAACCCGGTCGCCGTTGCGATTCCGTGCCATCGCGTGGTCCGCGAAGATGGCAGCCTCGGCGGATACCGTTGGGGCATTGAACGGAAGAAGGCGCTGCTGGCGATGGAGCAAGCACAGACAACCGCTCTCTGAGATCGTCGTTTCGCGGAGGCGAACCAGTTCGTCGCTGGTAGCAGAGACACCGCAAGCAACGTCTCTACGTTTGATTTTTCCGCACCGCCAGCCAGTTGAGAAATGCCACGGCCACCGCCGCGACAAGAATGAGAGACTTGTCGTACTCAATCCGCGTTAAGAGGCCCGCGCAGATCAGCACGCCCAGGACCGCCATCGCGGTCCCAGCCGGTAGCTGGAAAGCGGCTGCCGTCTGCTGTTTCCTGCGTAGCACCGGAAGCGCGGCGCAAACCACGCCGTAATAAAACAACCGCGATCCCGCCGAGAGCGTTGCATTCCCCGCAAAACTGCCAAACAATGCGAGCAGCCACACCAGCAAGGCGAACATGAAGATGGAAAAATACGGTGTGCAAAATCTTGGGTGCACCGCTCCAAACCACGAAGGGAAGTCGCCTCGCTCGGCAAGGGCAAAGGTGATGCGCGGTGTGGCCAGCGTGTTTCCGCTCAGGTAGCCATAGACCGAAAATAACGCCCCTGCCGCAATCAGCGCGGCCCCGCCTCGTCCCATGACGATCCGGGCGACGTCGGCCAGCGGGCGCTCGCTGAGGCCGGGATCCGGCAGCACTCCCAACACGACCCACTGAATCAGTCCATAGAGGGCGGCGCACGTGATCAGGCCGGCAAACAAACCAAAGGGCATGTCGCGTCGCGGGTCTTTGGCTTCACCCGCCGAAACCAGCGCTGCCTCGAAACCGCCATAGGCAAAAATGAGAAGCACAATCGCGCGTGCCCACTTGCTGGCGCCCGGCGACGCGCTGGCCTCGGGAATCACTTTGTGCGCGGCGATCAAATAAATTCCTCCGGCGACCGCGACCAACCCAAGCGCCCCAACCTTCGCGCCTGTGAACACGTTGCTCAGGCCCGTGCCGGCGCGGACGCCGCGAACATTGATTGCCGCCAAAATGCCCAGCAACAGCGTGAGAATCCCGAGTTTCGCAATGGGTTGCGTTGCACCCGGCCAGAACTCTCCCAGATACGTCACAAACAAATTTGCATTCGCGGCGCTCGCGGTCAAGCGCACAAACCAAAGCAGCCATCCCACCTGAATGCCCATGAATCGCCCAAATGCTTCGCGAGCGTAAAGATAGGGGCCCCCGGTCTGGGCGAAGCGGGATGATACCTCGGCAAAGCACGCCATGATGACCCCCACCGCGGCGGCGGCCACAATGACGGCCGGCAAACTTGCCCGACCGACAAGCCCCGCCAGAACGGAAGGCAATCCAAAGACGCCGCTTCCGATAATGCAGTTCACGACAAGTGCCGCCAGGCTCCAGCGTCCGATGGCGCGGACCAGTCCTTCGCTGGATCCGTTTGTTGTATCGGACTGGCCGGTTTCGGTCACGGCGAGTTTGTATCACAAGTCAGGGGGCGAGGGGGCAGGGATCCATAACCTGGGCTCACAACCCGCGCCAATCAAGCCATTTCATTGCAGTGACTATTTTACGGACCAAAGTAATGGGTGGAATTACGAAAGCGCATGCCCGTGGGACATCTATTCGCTGAGCGTTGCCGATGAGATGTTGTAACGACGAACAGAATGGCCAGAGAAGATATGGACGACCTTCATCTCCGAATCGCCCGAGTAACTGAGGACCTGCGGACCATTCAGCAGGAACTCAACTGCGCCGCCATGCAGGCTCCGAGCGATCCGGAACTCATGGAAGCGCTCAATTCGTTGTCCGAAACCGAGCCCATCGAAACCCTGCGCTCAGCCCTCGACCAGATGCGCCACTTCCTCTGGTTCTACTCGCAGGTCATGAACAGCGAGCCAGAACTGGGCGACAAGTTGCGGCAGTCCGCCCCGGCGAAAGCCGAGAGCGATGAGACACCAAAGTTAGAGAATTCTTTCCTCGACCAGCTCTCTCGTGCCGATGAGGTCATGCTGCTCCACCACATGGCCCAAGCCAAGCGCCGCAAGCCCAACTAGATTGATCATGTAGGGGCGGACGCATTCGTCCGCTCCGCGCCGCGAGCGAAGCGAGGGGCGCGCACTGATTTCTACCCGCGGCCGCCAACAAACGTCTTCACCACTTCGCCCGCCGGATTCAGCACCGTGAAATCTGCATTTGCTCCCGCAGCCAGCACTCCATGATGGCTGGCCAAACCAACGGCCCGCGCCGGATTCAGCGTGGCCGCGCGCACCGCGTCGCGCAGGCTCCAGCGGGAAAACTTCGTGACGTTGCGCACCGCGCGGTCCATGGTCAACACGCTTCCAGCCAGGCTGCCGCCGGACGTGCATTTGCCCTCTTTCACGTCAACCTCGATGGGTCCGAGCTTGTAGCGGCCGTCGGGCATGCCAGTCGCGGAAATCGCGTCGGTAATGAGCACGGCGCGCTCGTAGCCTTTTGTTTCCAGAAAAATCTGCACGACCGCGGGAGCCACGTGAATCCCGTCCACAATCATGTCGGCGGTCAAGCGATCGTCAGTCAGAACTTCGGCGATGATTCCCGGATTGCGGTGGTCGAGCGGGCGCATGGCGTTGAAGGTGTGCGTGGCGTGGCGAGCCCCAGCCCGTACCGCCTCTTGCGCGACCGGCATTTCCGCGTCGGAGTGGCCGATACTCACGCAAACGTTCCGCCGCGCTGCTTCCGCGATCACTTCCAGCGCGCCGGGGATCTCAGGAGCAATCGTCAGCACTCGCACGTGCCCGCGCGCCGCCTGCCACAGGCGATCAAAGATGGCGACTGTAGGCTCGACCAGATTCTCCGGCGGATGCACGCCGCGGCGTTTGTGGCTCAGAAACGGTCCCTCGAGATGAATGCCGATGGGCCGAGCCTGCACCGAGCCATTGGCAATTGTTGCTTCGATCGCGTCCGCCAGCCGCTCCAGCGCCGCATAAGTTGAGTCGAGTGGCGCCGCAACCGTTGTCGGGAAATATCCCGTTACCCCGTGGGTCGCAAGGAACTTGCCTAGGCGCGGCAGTTCGGACGGCGCGGCCAACATGACGTCGAGCCCCGCCCCTCCGTGGATGTGGATATCAAAAAATCCCGGCGCGATTACCGCGTCGCCAAAATCAACCAGCGATGCATTGGCCGCGGCTGGTGTCTCAAGGCCCGAGGAGACTTCGCTGATGCGCCCGTCTTCCACGACCAGCAGTGGGCGCCGGATTTCCTCGACTGGAGTGTAGAGTCGGCTTGCGGTGAAAACGGTTTTCATGAGGAATCGCCTGGCGAAGACCTATCGTAGTCGCAAGCCATCTTTCAGACAACATGGCGGCCCTCGGGGGCTACCGCCTCAGCCTGGGTCGCCTCAGCGGCACATATCGAAGCCGTGCGCAACCCGGGAACCAGCGCCGCGGCTTCCGGCTTCCTAGGCCGGGCGCCACGACAAATCGCCGCGATGCCGCAGAACAGGATATTTGACGGGGATCAGGATGTTATACTTTTCAAGTACTTCAGCAATTCCTGCTCCGGGCGCCCGGCATTTCCTCTCGCGCCCCTGCAAAAGTCGGGGAGTGGCTCAGCCTGGTAGAGCACCTGGTTCGGGACCAGGGGGTCGGAGGTTCAAATCCTCTCTCCCCGACCAATCTTTTTCAAACACTTAAATCTCATTTTATGTGTAGCTTGCGAGACCAGGGGTCAACAGGCCAACCCCTTGAATTTCTGCGTCTTACAGCAGTGGGACTCCAATTACGCCATTCCGACAGTGATTTTCCGAGTTGTCTCATTCCATATTTGAGGATCGCCACTTCTGGGTCGGCCCGTCAGAACGAAGTTCGCTCGCGCCGCCCACAAACATCAAACGTCGCCACTCTCTCTTCTGCGCTTGTTTATTATGATTAACTATGGTTAACTACCAATACTAATCCCTGATTAATAGATCGGCGCAGGGACACATTTCGCTTCAGACCAGTGAGCGGGGAATCCATGGTGTGCGCAGGTCGCTTTGCTCTGATTGTGTTCAGTGTGGCATGTCTTCTTTCGGCGGAAGGGCTGGGACAAGGTGAAACTACCAGTGCCATCGTCGGCGAAGTAAGAGATGCGACTGACGCAGTCGTCCCCGGCGCCAGCGTGACGATCACAAATCACGAGACAAGTGCAAAACGTACGGCTAAGACCAATGAGGCAGGGCGGTTTGACTTCCCGCAGCTAAAGCCCGGCAGCTACTCGGTCAGCGTCGAGGTGGTGGGATTCGAGCGACAAAATACCAACGTCATTGCGGGCCTGGGACAGAGGCAGACTGTGGACTTCACTCTGAAGGTGGCCCGATCAAGTGAGACGGTGGAAGTAGATAGCGAGGCTCCGATCATCAACCCGGAGAACGCGAACACATCTACGACCCTGAGTGCGCCGGCGCTGGAGGATCTGCCAAATCCGGGCGATGATCTTACCTACCCTCTCCAGTTTGCACCGGGAGCCCTCATTAATACGGCGGGAAGCGGCAATGACTTCGTCGGCGGCACCAACGGATTTGGCAATGTGGAGTTCAACGGCCTGCCTGCCCTCTCCAACGGCTACATTGTTGACGGACTGGAAACGAACGACCCGCTTACGAACCTCAACAGCGGCCTCTCGACCAACCTGGTGCTGGGGCTGAATTCGATTTCAGAAGTGACAGTCAACACTCTTTCTTACTCCGTAGATCAAGGACGGTATGGGGCATCCCAAATCAACTATGTGACCAAGTCCGGTACGAATCAGTTTCATGGGAATCTCTACGAGCTTTGGAATGGGGCGCTACTCAATGCGGCGGACTACTTTACCAATGCCACGTCGGGAAATCACAAGCCTGGATCGACCGTAAATCATTTTGGTGGCAGTGTTGGCGGGCCGATTGTGCAGGACAGACTCTTCTTTTTTTTCGACAGCGAGTGGGTTCGGATCGCGCTGCCCATCGTAACGCCGACCATCGTTCCGAGTGCGGCATTCCAACATTACGTCTTGCAGCACCTTCCCCTGGGCTACATCGACCCAGCCAACCCCAAGAATGATCTGCCCGCGGCACCGAGGTTGGTACCGTTTTATCAAAAGATGTTCTCGCTCTATGAAAATACTAACGGTACGCCCATCCAACTGCTTGGTTGTCCGCTTGGCAACGCCGGAGATGGTTGCGCCAATCGCCAGAGCGTTTCGCACTCCAGCAACGACCACGAGCAGGTGCAGACCGTCCGCTTCGACTACAACATCAACGAGAAAGACACGACCTGGTTTCGTTTTCAGCTCGACAACGGCGTGCAAGCTGCCTACACAGATCCCATCAACTCACTGTTTGATGCGGTGTCTCCTCAACCGCTTTACTCGCTTGCGGCGGGCTACACCCATGTCTTTTCACAAAATCTTGTGAACTACTTCAACCCTGCGTTCTCCTGGTACGAAAGCTTGTTTGGGCCAAGCAACTTTTACAAGACACTTTCGACATTCCCGATCGTGTTGCAGGGCAGCGGTGCGAATCCCTTCCGGCCGATTGGGGGACTTGATAACACCTGGGTTCAGGGCAGACGCGCCTCGCGGTTTTTCATAAACGACAATCTGGCCTGGACCCGTGGGGTACACGAACTGCGGTTCGGCACGAACACTCGAATCTTCCGCCTTAATGACTATGACTTTGGGCAGGGCACAGTCCCAACGGTGACCTACGCGAACTTGCAGCAGTTTATCTACGGAGCGGCAAACACGGCATCGAAGACGTTTCCTTCGAGCGCGAATGAGCCGTTCAACTTTCTCAATCTTGATCTCTATGCGCAAGATACTTGGAGAGTCACCCGCAAGCTCACCTGGACACTCGGCCTGCGCTACACATTCAACTCCAATCCCCTCAATCCACATGACCAAGTCGCGCGTCTTCGCGGCTCCTTCAGCTCCATCTCGCACGATGTCAATGAGCCGCTGAACGCGGCCATTCAAACTCATCTCGGCAGTCTGTTTTCGTCCACGCCGCTGGCCATTGTGCAACCGAGAACAGCGTTCGCGTGGCAGTTTGAGCCGAAATCTGTGCTTCGAACGGGGTTTGGAATTTTCAGTGATATTTTGCCGGGCACGGTTGCCGACTTGATCGGCACGAATCCACCTTACGTAAGCACGTTTCAAGGAGGTCTGCTTGGCACCGTAGGCGAAGCCGGATCGGCGGGCTGCGACCCTGTATTCGGCTGCACGGCTATTGCCCCGGGAGTCCCAAACAGCGCAGTCGATGCAACCGTGGCTGCCAATCAGCGCTTTAGTTCTGGATTCCCTCAGGGACAGCTTTCGTGTGCATCCCCACTCTCGAATCCCGCAACCTGTCTTCCACCAGTCGCCATGACAGCAGTGCCCAGTGGCAAACTGCATGCCCCGTATTTCATGGAGTGGAGCCTCGGGATCGAACATCAGTTTGGAAACACCGGGAGTGTGCAGGCACAATATGTCGGCACGCGAGCCGTGAACCAGCCTTACCTAACGCAGGTGAACGGTTACCAAACGGTGTGCCAGGGCTGTTTCGCCCCATTTCCTTACAAGCAGCCGACCGATCCACGATTCGGTGCAGTCACACAGTTCTCCACCGGGGAGAATAGTCATTACAACGGACTTCAACTTACCGCGATGAAGCGGCTCGGCCACGGTCTGCAAGGACAGGTCAACTACACTTGGAGCCGTTGCATGGATACAGTTTCGAACGGAGGGTTCCTTCCATTCTCCGCCGGCGGGATTCTTTCCCCTCTGCCGGGAGACCTGGTCCGCGATTATGGCCCCTGCGATTACGACATTCGTCACAACCTCACCGGGCAGTACGTTTACGATTTGCCGATTCGAGTATCAAACCATGTGCTCGGTTATGCGCTGAATGGGTGGCAGGTTTCGGGCAGCGCATTCTGGCACAGCGGGGTTCCGTTCTCGGTGTTGAGCACACCCTATTCAGCGAACGGGAACGGCATTGTGCAGGGCAGTGGACCGCAGTTCGCAAGCCTGGTGCCCGGAGTAGACCCTTATTGCCGCCATTGCAACCTTCCCGCTACACAACCAGGTACGATTCAGTGGCTCAATCCGGATGCTTTCGCCTCGACCGTTGATCCCAGCACCGGACAATGCTCCGGCGGCGACAGCCCACAGCATTGCCAATTCGGAAACCTTGGACGCAACGCGCTACGTGGCCCCAATTTCTTTTGGAGTGACTTCTACCTGACAAAATGGTTTTCCTTGACGGAACGCGTGAAGCTGCGGTTTGAGGGTCAGTTTTTTAATATCTTCAACCATCCGAACTTCGGCCTTCCCAGCGTGGTGCAGGCCGGCATTCCAGGAAATCCTTCCTCGCAGGCTGGCTTTGGAGCACTTACATACACAACTTCTCCGCCGACTGGCCTGCTCGGCGTCGGATTGGGCGGCGACAGCAGCCCCCGCATGGTCGCGTTTCAGGCTCGCCTGGAGTTCTGAGTAGTGCTGCGGCGCAGCAGCGCTGCGCGCTTGGTCGCCAGGTCGGAACGAGCAGCGGACTCTCGGGGACTCCACTTGGGGCTCCAATTCATCCAAGAATGAAAGCGACCAGCAAGAAATGAGAAGGGCTCATGCGATTGGAGCGCCTTCTATGTTCGTTAATCAAAGATGGACTTGGCCGATTCCCACAATTTCCGGACCAGGGGGTCGGAGGTTCAAATCCTCATCCCCGACCAATTCTAATCAAGCACTTACATTTTTGCCGGGGGTGGAGGGTTTACATTGGGCTCAGGCACTTTGCCGTCGTGGGCATAAATCCCAGTGAGACTCATCGAGATACTCGAAAACCGCGAAGAGGCTCTGAAGTTGCTGAGGTGGCAAAAATGCTGTGCCCGGTTGCGTGCCTCTCAACCGCGAGCTGACCACCAGAGAAGCACAACAAATAAAATCTGCATTGGGGCCCGCAACCAAAGCGGCGTTGGCGGCTTCCCTCGCAGTCCGACGCCCCTCACTGCCGCGCTGACGTTGGCGATGAAGAGCCCGAGGAGGAGCGCAATGAGGCAGATTCCCGCGAGCCGCCGAGATTGCGGGAGCACCAGTCCTGCCGCTCCGAGCAGCTCCAATACGCCCGTGACGTACACGATGAGCAACGGTTGCGGAAAATATGCTGGAATCATTCGCGCCAAGTCATGCTTCATCTTGTTGAAATGTGCCGATGCGGTGAAGACGAACATTAAAGCCAGCGCGCAACGGGCGGAATCGTGCCAGGAGGCGAGAGCGGGAACTCCGGCAGCCCCAATGCCGCGAAGAATCCCCCACGCCACGAGCAAGACAATCAGAACGAGCATTGCAAATCGATGTTACACGACAACGTCAGATCGAACGATCCCGCCTTGTCGCGCTTCAGCTCGACGGCGCCGAGCAACCGCCCAATGAATCGCAGCCTTGGCGCGCTGTGCCCGTGAAGTTCTCCGGTATTGAGTTCCTGCCGCTTCCTGGTCCGGCCATGGCAAAATGGATTACCGTCTTAAGCTCAGCCATTGGAGACCTTTGCCATGACGTTCGTGCGTGCCTGTGTTTTTGCAGTTCTGTTGGCCGTTCCTGCATCTCTGTTCGCGTGGGGAGGGATTGGCCACATGACCGTGGCTTACGTCGCGTACGAGAAGCTCACGCCCGCGGCGAAAGCGCGCGTGCGCGATCTGCTCAAGATCAATCCCGACTATGCAAACTGGGAGAAACAGATTCCTGCTGGCACTTCCGCGGACGACCATGACCGGATCATCTTTATGATTGCATCGGTCTGGCCGGACGACATCAAGGGAGAGCCACAGTATTCCGATGACGGTAGCGATGGCGGGAACACCCCGGGTAGCGCGGCGTCTGCGCAGAACATTGGATACTCCGACTTGCTTCGCCACAAGTACTGGCACTTCATCGACACGCCCTTTTCTCCTGACCAGACGGCGCTGCCCGCCATTCCCGCGCCCAATGCGCAGACTCAGATCGTGGCTTTTCGCGCGGTGCTGGCCTCGGCGCAGCCCGACGATCTCAAGTCATACGACCTGGTTTGGCTGCTGCATCTGGTGGGCGACATTCACCAGCCTCTCCATGCCGTGAATCGCATCACGAAGACCGCGCCCAAAGGGGACGCCGGGGGCAACCGGGTCAAGCTCTTCGGAAATGCCGCGTCCAACCTGCACGGCTATTGGGACGATCTGCCCGGGTTCGAATGCAAGTTTTGCAACGACAAGCTGCCGTGCGCGAATCGCGCCATCGTACTGGGCAAGAGCCTTCCACCCGCTCCCCTGAAAGATGCGCGCAACACGGATACAGCCGCGTGGATCCGCGAGAGTTTCGATCTCGCGCGAACGAAAGTGTATCGCGCTCCGATCGGCGCGGGAGAGGAACTCTCGACCATCGTCCCCGGCTCGGAGTATGACACTGAGGCGTACAAGTTGGCTTTGCAGCGAGTTGCGTTGGCGGGCGCGCGTCTGGCCCGCGTGCTGAATGAAGAACTGAAGTAACGCTGGTTCAACGGTTCGTCAAGCGCTCGGCTTGCTGTTTTTCTTCTGCCGCCTGAGCCGGCCTTCCGGTCTCCGCATAGATCTCAGCCATGCTGCGGTGAGGTTCGGGATCTTGCGGCCGGAGTTTTGCGGCCTCATCGTAATATCGCAGCGCGTCCGCATAATTTCGCGCCTTCCGGTCTTTCTCTGCAAGCTTCACGGTGGTGGCATAAAGCAAGTCTGCGGTGGAGGGGTCCTGGGAATTCAGTTGCAGCGCGTGGCGCAGGACTTCGTAGGCGCGGATGTCTTCCCCCAGCTTGGCCAGAACGGCGCCAAGCAGCGCATTTAAGGGATACAGATCGGGCCAGCGTTTGGTGGCCTGTTCCAGCGGCTTGCGCGCATCCTCGAAGCGGTTCAACTGGAAATAGGTGAGTGCCAGGTTGTACTGGACCTGCGGCGATTGCGGCGAGAGTTCGGCGGCGCGCAGAAACGGCTTGAGTGCGTCCTGCAGATCACCATGCTGGCCGTAGATCATGCCGAGAGAGGTCAGTCGCTCGGCGTCGTCGGGCTCATACAGCTTGTCGCAGAACGCGCGCGCTTCGTCCCGCGGACCCTTGTCCAGCTTCTCTCCGCATTCCGCCCGCAGTTGCACTCCGCTGGCCTCCTCGCGGTGCAGATCCTGCGAAAGCGCCAGCGATTTCTGTGCTTCCTCCGCTCGACCTTGCTGGCGGTATACGAACGCCAGTTGGTAGGGCACCCGCGAATCTCTGGGCGTGAGCCGTTCTGCTTCCTTCAACCATTTCTCGGCGTTCGGAAGATCGCCCTGTTTGAAGCACGCGAATCCCAGGTAGTACGCCGTATCGGGGAAAGGCGGCTGGGCGATGGCCTGGCTCAGGTTCTTGATCGCGCCGGCGAAGTCCCGGTCTTCAATATCCAGTCTTCCAAGGTAGTACCAAACGTTGGGCTGATCGCCCGTCTGGCGGCGAATGGCCTCCAGTTCGCGGCGCGCTTCGGCCGATTTGTGCTGCTGGAACAGCGCAACGGCCATCGGGAAGCGGGCTCGCTGGCCCAGTGAGGGGTCGAGTGCAAGAGCGGCGCGAAACTGTTCCGCCGCATCCTCGTACAGTTCCTGCTTGAGCGCGTCGTAGCCCTTGCCGAGACGGCCTTCGGCGGTATCGGGCACTGCGGCCTGTGCCGGCGGAGCTGATGCATTCTGGCTGAACGCCCACGGCCCCAGCTTGCTTGAGATTGCAAGGATGATCAGCGACAACGCCACCCGTCGCACGATGTGGGTAGTTCTCATGGCGGATTTTGCGCGCCCCATGGGGTTGGAAATGATTATAGCTGCGGGCTCGTCGCGCGCCTTGACCGGCCACCTTGACCGGCCCAAACACGAATGTTAGTTTCGGGTGCACTGTGACTCCGCGGGGGACATTACTCTGAGCCGGGTAGGGAAGCCGCGTCAATCCGTTCATCTCCTGCCCGTAGATAAACAATCGGTTGATCTACGACGGCGAAACTTTCTGATCCGCTTCTGCCAGGGGGCTGGCGCAACCCTGATTCCCGCGAGCCTGTGGGGATTTCCCAGGCCCAAATTGTTTGCGTCCCCCGATCTCCAGCCTGCCGGCGCGGAATTTCATCTGCATCCTCATTACCGGACTCAGCGGCCGCTCGACGCAACGCTGCTGAAGGTGCAGGCAGGCCTCGACGCCTTCGTCGCAGAAAAATACGCCGACCAGATTGCGGAAATATTTGCCGGATGGAGCGCGAGCCTGCTGCAGTCTCCTCGGCAAACGCAGGCAATCGCGAAGTCTCTCGCTCCTGAGTTTTTGGGAGCATCGCTGCAGCCGGTCGAATCGCGCGTGGCGCGCGCGAGTTCGACCCTTCACGCGCGGCAGAACAAGTTTGCCGGCCAGGGCTCCCTTGACCGCGATGCTTTTCTTCGCGAGTGGGAATCGGCGCTGAGCTTGTTCTCCACGATCGTCACCGCGGAATTCCAGATCACCGCGATCGAAGTGGCGGGTGCAGCGTCTTCTCCCAGTCGCATGCAGACGCGCGTCCTCTATGAAATTGCAGGTACAGGCGCGGGTTTCTATCGGAAACAGCGTGTGGGTAATTGGGAGATGGTGTGGGAACCGTCGTCGTCTGGGGAATTTCGTCTGCGCAACTGGCGTGCGCTCGAGGAAACTGAGGCCCAGTCGAATTCGCCCGTGTATCGCCGACACTACTGCCGCGACGCTCGGAGGTAATTCTTCCTACGCGGCTCAAATGCTGCATGGCACCGATTACTGGCGGACGGTGCTCGACGGCGCCTGCGGAATTGATATCTACGGCCACAACGGAGTTTCCGTCGCCGACATTGACAATGACGGCTTCGACGATCTCTACGTGTGCCAGCCGGCAGGACTGCCCAATCGCCTCTATCGCAATCGCGGCGATGGAACGTTCGAAGATATTACGGAATCGTCCGGCCTGGGCATTCTGGAAAATACGGCGTGCGCGCTGTTTGCCGACTTCAACAACGACGGACGCCAGGACGTCATCGTGGTCCGGGCGAACGGACCGCTGCTGTTTCTGAATGAGGGTGGCAGAAAATTTCGCCAGAAGCCCGACGCGTTTCAGTTCGCGAATCCTCCGCAGGGAACGTTCACCGGCGCTGCCGTCGCCGATTACGATCGCGACGGCTGGCTGGATATTTATTTCTGTCTCTACGCCTTTTATCAGGGCACGGGGCAGTACAGATATCCTTCGCCGTATCATGATGCGGAGAACGGGCCGCCGAATTTCATGATGCGCAACCAGCGCGACGGCACGTTTCGCGATGTGACCGCCGAGTCGGGCCTGAACCAGAACAACACCCGCTACAGTTTTTGCTGTGGATGGGGCGATTACAACCGCGACGGCTGGCCGGATCTTTATGTGGTAAACGATTTTGGGCGGAAGAATCTCTACCGCAATAACGGCAACGGAACTTTCACCGATGTCGCAGCCGCAGGCGGGAGCGGAAGACATTGGCGCGGGCATGAGCGTCGGCTGGCTCGACTACGACAACGACGGCGCCGACGACCTCTATGTCGCGAACATGTGGACGGCGGCCGGAGAGCGCGTCTCGACGCAGGATGTGTTCAAGAAGAATTCGCCGGCAAACGTCCGAGCCCTCTATCAGAAACATGCGATGGGAAATTCGCTTCTGCACAATCGAAGCGCAAGGTATTCGACGACACGACGAAGACTGCGGGAGTCGGAATGGGGCGCTGGTCGTGGTCGAGCGACGCGTTCGATTTCGATCACGACGGCTTTTCCGATCTCTACATCGTGAACGGCATGGTTTCCGGACCTCCCGTCCGGCTTCACGAATGAAGACCTGAACAGTTTCTTCTGGCGGCAAGTAGTGGCGTACTTCGCCCGATGACGCTCGCGCCTCTCACGAGTATGAGCAGGGATGGAATGCCATCAACGAACTCATCCGCGCCGACGGCACATGGAGCGGGTACGAGCGCAATGTTTTCTACGCGAACAACCGCGATGGAACGTTCTCCGATGTTTCGGCGGTGGTCGGCCTGGATTTCATTGAGGATGGCAGGTCGTTCGCCCTGGCTGATTTCGATCATGACGGCCGGCTCGAAGTGTTCCTGAAGAACCGCAATGCGCCGCAATTGCGGCGTGCTGAAGAATGTCGATGCAGGACTTGCCGCCGTCGATCTGCTTCCGCCTGCAAGGCACGAACAGCAACCGCGATGCGATCGGCGCCGCGGTCACCATCGAATCCAGTGCTGGGCGCGCAGACGCGCACGCTGCAGTGCGGATCCGGATTTCTTTCGCAACACAGCAAGGATGTGTTCTTCGGCCTCGGCGACGCGAACGGGCCCGGTGCGGGCTTCGATCCGCTGGCCGAGCGGGCTCGTGCAGGAACTTCGCAACCTGCCGATCAATCACAGGATCTGGGTCGAAGAAGGCTCCGCGCCTTCGCGCATGGAGCCGTTCAAGGCCTCGCCGGGCGCGATGCGGTGCGCCGGAGACTCAAAAGCGAAACCGAGAAGCTTCCGGAACAGTCGAAACCTGGCTTCTGGCGCCGGTTATGGCGCCGGATCTCTCGCTGCCCGATCTTTCAGGCAAGGTGCAGACGCTTGTCCGCGCTTGCGGGGAAAGACCTGTGCTCCTGGCACTTCTGGACCATCGAAGTCGCCGGATCGCCGGCAGATCCTTGAGGCGTGCGAAGTCTCACCCTCCGTTGGGCAGCGCAAGGCTTGCAGACCGATTGCGTGTGAACCTTGACGAAGTCCGGCGGTGAAGAACGCGTTCGCCAGTTGTCGGCGACCGCCCGTCTTACCTTTCCGATGTCTGCGCGGCATCGGACGACGTTGCGGCGATCTACAACATTCTCTATCGCCAACTGTTCGACCGTCATCGCGACCTCAGTCTTGCCCACTTGTTTCCTGATCAATCGCGCAGGGCGAGATCGTCAAGGTGTATCAGGGACCAATCATCACGGAGCACGTGGAGCACGACTTTCAGCATATTCCCCGAACCGATGCCGAGCGATTGGCGCGGGCGCTGCCGTTTCCCAGCGCGAAGTACACGCTCGACTTCGGTCGCAACTATCTCTCGTACGGAGCACTGTTTTTTCAGCGAGGGTATCTGGATCAGGCGGAAGCCTCGTTCCAGCAGGCACTCCGCGACGATCCGCAAAGTGCCGAAGCACTGTACGGGATTGGAAGCGTCTGCCTGAATCAGAACAAGAATGCCGCGGCGCGTGAGGCCTTTGAGCGCGCCGTGAAGCTTCCCGCGAATTATCCCGAGACTCTGCCCGACGCGTGGAATAACCTCGGGGTCATCGCGACCCGCGAAGGCCGCGCCGCGGACTCTGTGCAGTATTTTCAGCAGGCTCTCAACCTGAACCCGCATCATTTGCTGTCTCTCGACAATCTGGGCAACGCTTACCGCTTGCTTAAACGTTGGGATGAGGCACGGCAAGTGCTCCAGCGTGCTCTCGAGGTTGCGCCCGAAGATCCCGGAAGCCAACTACAGCCTGGGGATGGTTTTCGCGCAAGCGGGCGAGAACGATAAGGCTTACGAATACTTGCAGCGTGCTTTGAAGGCGCGCCCGGTTTATCCCGAGGCGCTGAACAATTTGGGAGTGCTCTATCTGGTCACGCGACGGCGCGACGAGGCGGTCGCCAGCTTTGAGCAATGCATCCGCGTCGCTCCCGCGTTTGATCAGGCATATCTGAATCTGGCGCGGGTCTATGCCCTGGAAGGTGCGCGCAATAAGGCTCGCAGCGTAGTACTCGATCTGCTCCAGCAGCATCCCGATCATCCGCAGGCGAAACAGCTGCTCGAACAACTGCAACCGTAAGCTGGAAAACCGTTGACTGAACCGTCTTTGGCGTGGGCGCGGTCAGCCGATCAACGAGCTCTTTGTAAAATATCTCCCTCTCCTCCGGCCCCGCGCGCAAGCCAAAACTGCACCATCCCCGCATCGGTTGCGACTGCCAAAAGCGCCGGTTAGACTACCCCTGTCTTCATGGCCCGCCTTGGCGTACGTCCGCGGAAAGCGCTGTTCGCTCGCGCCGCAGCCATGCTTGTCCTTATCGCGGTCCTCCACCTATCAACGCGGTCGCAGCAGCCCCGGGATGCCTCCACCGTCCGAGGCACAGTTCGCGACTCGCAAGGCAAGCCGGTTGCGGCTGCGATGGTGGAACTGCGGTCGAAGGGTGCCGCGCCGGCTCAAACGGCTCACACCGATTCCCAAGGGAACTACAGTTTCGCGGGCATGCACCAGGGTGTTTACGAAGTGCGCGCGGAAATGCACGGACTCGGCGCCGCCGGGATTGCTTCGCTGTTCGTCGGCGCGAACGAAACCAAGACCGTTGACTTTACCCTGCTGCCGTCACACACTGCACCTCCCCAATCTGCGCAAGCGGCCGCATTTTTCGACCAGCCGCAATTCACCGTCGCCGGAGTCACGGACACGACGAATCTCGGCGGGCATGGTTCCGACACCGTGGTGCGGACTCGGGAAACGATTGCCAGGGAAACTGCGACGTTGGGCAAGACGCCGACAGGGCCGCCCCCCGCGGCTCCGATCGAAACAGAAAAATCACTCCAGGAAAAACTTGAGCGCCAGCCCAACAACGCCGCGTTGCATCACTCGCTCGGCGACTTCGAGGAGGGACTGGGTCATTCTCTCGAGGCTGTTCGCGAGTACCAGCGTGCTGCGGAACTCGATCCCGCCGAGCCCTATGTCTTCGATTGGGGATCGGAACTCCTGCTGCACCACGCTCCGGAGCCTGCGCGGGAAGTCTTCCGCAGAGGGAATCGCTTGTTCCCGCATTCGGTTCGCATGCTGGTCGGACTCGGCGCATCGTGGTTCGCGGCTGGCGAACCCGACCAGGCGGTGGCGCGAATCTGCGAGGCATCGGACCTGAATCCCGATGATGCGGCGCCGTATCTCTTCCTGGGAAAAATCCAAAACGTCGCGTCGCCCCCGGCCGAACTAGTCGAGAGACTGCATCGGTTTGCCACCCTGCAACCTCAGAGCGCTGACGCCAACTACTACTACGCGGTCGGCCTGTGGAAGCGGCGCCCGGGTCCGCAAGACGCCGCCAGCGCCGCCCAGGTTGAGGCGCTGCTGAAGAAAGCGATTCAACTCGATCCCAAGTTCGGTGAGGCTTACCTGCAGTTGGGGATTCTCGATTCCGAGAGGCGGGACTTTCCAGCAGCGATTTCGAACTATCGGCAAGCTGTTCAGACGGCTCCGCAGATGGAAGAGGCGCATTACCGTCTGGCCCAGGCTTACCGGCAGATGGGTGAGGCAGACAAGGCGAAGACGGAGTTTCAGATCTACGATCAGATGGCGAAGGAATCTGCCCAACGAATCGAACGCGAGCGGCATGAGATTCGCCAATTTGTGTATACATTGCGCGATCAGCCCGCGTCGCCGCCTCGCTGATCCGGCCGCGCGCGCAAGCCGAAACTGCACCGCTCACCCGCTCCCTCTCACCCTGCTGTGTTACACTTTCTGATTCAAACTGAAACGCATTTACACCCAGGACACCCGATCCACACATGCTTTTGTCCAAAGAATATGTGGGCTATCTGGCCCGCGAAGTCACCAAGAAACTGATTGCCGGAAAGTTCATCGAGACCTCGACCGTTCCCGCAGTGACCGAGCGAGTGAACGCTGCGCTGGTCGACGAGCTCTCGCTCGAAGACCGCATCAACGACGAAGTCCGCGTGATTCTTGAAGCCTACTCCGAGGAAATGCGCAAAAGCGGCGCCAACTACCAGGAAATGTTCCGCAAGGTGAAGACCGAACTGGTCCGTAAGTACAAGGCGGTGCTGTGAGACTCAGCCGCGACAAAGTCAACGTGCTGGCCCGCGCCGTCTCCGAGGTGCTCAAGCAGATGGACGAAGTCGAGTTCATCGAAGACCCCAACACCATCCGCCAGGAAACCCGCAAGATTCTCGAAGACCTGCTCAATCAGGAAGAAAAAATCGACGTCGCTGCTCGCCACAAAATCGAGAGCCAGAAACGTACGATCCTCGAAGGCTCGCAGGAGTGGGACATCCTCTACCGCAAGTACTACAACGAGGAAGTGAAAAAACTCGGCGTCTGAAGCGCGGCGGGTTAAGAGTTTCGCTTGCAGGGCAGCCCAAACCGGCTGCCTTTTTGTTGCGCGCATGGCGGAAGCATAGCGCGGGAAGGCGTTCGTTCTCAAATCTTGTCTCTCGAAACAGGGGGTTGTACTTCTTAGCGTTCTTGCAGTTTCTTCTTCGCGGACTTCGCGGTAAAAGCTTTTAACGCTAAGGGGAACCCTAAGTTCGCTAAGAAAACCAGCGCGCATTTACGGCGAACCGAGCTGCCCAACCCAAATGTGAGCTTAGAATTGTGGTTGCGCGAATTCGCGCCGCACGCTCATGGCGAACCGGATCGGCGAAATCAAGATCAGCGAAATCAAGGACGTGGTCAAGCGTGCCGCTGAGGCGGCTGGCTTCGACCTGTCCGGCATTGCTCCGGCTGCCGATTCGCGCGAACTCGAACACTTCCCGGCGTGGATTGCCGACGGCCACGCTGGTGAGATGAAGTACATGGAGGCTCGCGACGATCGGGGCGAACTCAAGCGCGGCTCGCTCGCTCGAGTTGCACCCTGGGCACGAAGCGTGGTCGTCTGCGCGATTAACTACAACACGCCGCATCCCTACTCGACCCAACTGAGCGACCGGAGCTGCGGATGGATCTCTCGCTATGCCTGGAGCCGCGAGGACTATCATGATGCCGTCCTGCGCCGGGTGAAGCAGGTGGAAGCTGCGCTGCAGCAGGCTGTGCCTGCCGATCTGCAGCCTGGCCTGACCACTCGCAGCTACGTTGATACCGGACCCATCGTCGAGCGCGTCTTCGCAAAATACGCAGGTGTTGGATGGATCGGCAAGAACACCTGCATCATCAACCAGAAGAAAGGCTCGTGGCTTTTTCTGGGCGTGATTCTCACGTCGCTCGAACTCGAGCCCGACCTGCCCGCGCCCGACCGCTGCGGTACTTGCACACGCTGCATCCAGGCTTGCCCGACCGACGCGATTCTTGCGCCCTACCAGCTCGATTCCAACAAATGCATTTCATATCTCACGATCGAGAAGCGAGGTTCGATCCCCGAAGACCTGCGCGAAGGCATGGGCCGCCACATTTTTGGCTGCGACATCTGTCAGGATGTCTGCCCCTGGAACCGCAAAGCCCCGGCATCCTCCGCGCCCGAGTTCGAGCCGCGCCCCGGCCTGGTGAATCCAGCCCTCGCCTGGCTGGCAGAGATGTCTACAGAGGAGTTTCGCGAAACTTTTCGGGCTTCGCCCATCCGCCGCACCAAGCGCTCCGGCATCCGGCGCAATGCCGCCATCGCTATGGGCAACAGCCAAAATCCCGAATTCCTGCCGCTGCTTGAAGAAATGGCATCCGACGAAGACGATTCCGTCGCCGAGAGCGCGCTCTGGGCAAAGCACCGCTTGTCGACAACCCATTAACCGCAATCGAACCCGGTTCTATAAAGACAGTATCGCCCTGACTTGGAGGGCACAAAATCGTCAGGGTGCAGCACTACCCGTATCGTGCAGCAAAATCACATCGCTTGTGGCCTCATGACGCAGGACCGCGAGCTGCTTGCCGTCCTTCGACCATCGAAAATCGAGAATGGTCTTCGATTTGAAGTTGGTCACCTGCTTGGCGGCGGAACCATCGAGGGGAAGCGTCCATATATTGTTGACGCCCTGCTGCTGCCGCACAAACGCCAGAGCTTTGCCGTCCGGAGTGAAGCCGAAGTTTCCGCGGCTGGTGGGTCCGGGCGAATAGAAAACCGCCGTAAATTGCGGATCAAGATTTAGCCATCGCGAGGTTGTGGCTCCGGAAACAGCAAAATCCAGCACCTGAATGCGGTTCGTGTATGCTTTGGTCTCGGGCGAGATCACATACCAGAACATCGCCAGCGTTTTACCGTCGGGAGAGAGCGCAGCTCCCTTGAGGGCGGCGTTGGCGAGTTCTGTCCCTGAAACGACCCGAGGATCACCACCAGATGCAGGAGCGCTGAGGAGTCCACCGCTCTTCGCGTAGTCGGTGTAAAGCAATGCCCCGTCCGGCGCGCAGAACCAGAAAATCGTTCCGTTGCTTCCGGGCGACATGGCCGAGCCTCCAGTGCCGTCGGTCTTGACCCGCCACAGTTTGAATGGACCTCTGGTTTTCGCCGTAAACTTGGCGGCAGTCATCACGATCGAGCTGCCCGCATCGCAAGAGGTAACATCCTTGAAATAGGATTCCTCCTCATTCACGATGCTTTGCGCGCCACTTCCATCGGGACGCATTAGCAACAAGCGCGATGCCTCAGCCACAAGAAGGCGTCCGTCCGGGAGCCAATCCATCCCTGAGATCGTTTCCTGGGGGGAGATCCCGGGTACCGTGGCCGCCTCGCCTGCGCCGTTTCCGGGTAGTACGTCGATCTGATCTTTCGCCTCCCACTGCACCGTCGCGAGCGTCAAGCCATCATCGGAAACCTTGACCCCCGGATGCTGGCTGGCATCTTTGGTGATGGCGCGGAACTTTCCATCCGGATAAGAGAACGCCCCAATCTGATATGCGGCGATTTGCCCCTTCCCTAACTGAATGTAAACCGCAAAGATCGTTCTGCCGTCCGGTGACCACGCAATATCAAATGGCAATTTGTCGTTGGAACGCCCAAATGGCTCGACCCGGCCCGTCTTCACGTTGAACATATCAATCGCGGAGAAGGTGTCGCCTGTCTGTCCGAATGTCGAAATTGCGATTCGCGAGCCATCCGGCGACCACGCCACATAAATGGGGGCATCTGCCAAGGGCGATATCAGCAGCGTCTTTTCATCGCCGCCTTCTGCGAGTGCTTCCTGCAAGCGCCACTTTCCAACTTCGGGATCATTCATCCGAACAAACGCAACGTGAGTTCCATCCGGCGAGAACGTGGGATTGCTGTCTATATCTCTGACGATCAGTTCCGGCGCGCCGCCCAGCACCGGGGCCCGGTAGAGATCGAACACTGTGGACGAGGCACTTTGGGACTCCCTGAAATAGATGTAATTGCCGTCTCGAGAAAATCCGGGGCTCGCGAAGTCGCGGCCCGTTGCCGAGATCACCGCGGTATCACTTCCTGTCAAAATATTGCTCAGGCGAAGGCTGTGTTGCCCGTTTTCTCGTTGAATGTTCAGCAGGAACTTTCCGTCGGGAGAAATCCCGGTTCCCACCGTCATCCCATTGTTGGTCTCCTGCGAGATTGTGAAATTCTGAAACGGAACATGCGACTGGCTGCGGAGGTACGCGTATACCCCATACGCCGCCCCCGCGGCGAGCAGCAAGATGACCAAACTGAGCGCCGCCAGGCTGACCTGATGTTCGCGTGCGATTGCAGCGACGCTCGACGAGCCCGATCCGGCTCCGGCTTTGCCAGATGCAGTATCGCGTTGCGCCAAGCCGCTCTGTCGTGAAGTAGTGCCGATAGGCTCGCCCGAGCTGGTGGAACCCATATCGCGCTTCAACCGCTGCAAGTCAGCCCGAATATCCGACGCCTGCTGATACCGCAGTTTGCGGTCTTTCTCCAGAGCCTTCTGGATGACTTCTTCCAGTCGCCCTGGCAGCTCGGGATTCAATGTCGCCGGGGATACAGGCGCCTCGTGAAGGATCGCGTCAAAGATGGCCGCCGAAGTCTCTCCGTCGAACGGGATTCGTCCGCTGGCCATCTCGTACAGGACCGCACCAAAAGAAAAAATATCGGTGCGCGCATCCAGATCCTTGCCGAGCGCCTGTTCCGGAGACATGTATGCCACCGTTCCCAGAGCCGATCCCGGACTGGTCAAGTGCTCTTTGGCGTGAAGCGTCGCCAACGTTTCCTCTGTCTCCGGCTTGTCGGCGAGTTTTGCCAGTCCGAAGTCCAAAATCTTTGCTGTGCCCCGGCTGGTAACAAAAATATTCGCGGGCTTGATGTCGCGATGCAGAATCCCCTTGCTGTGTGCGGCATCCAGCGCGTCTGCGATTTCGGTTCCCAGCGATAGCAGCGCTCCCAGTTCCAGAGCGCGCCCGCCGATGATGTGTTTCAGGGTCGCGCCCTCCAGAAACTCCATCACGATGAAAGCCTTGCCCTCCACCTGTCCGACATCATAAATCGTGCATATGTTGGGATGATTCAGCGCTGAAGCGGCCTGCGCCTCTCTTTGAAAGCGCGCCAGGGCAGTCGCATCTCCAGCCATATCTTCGGGCAGGAACTTTAAGGCGACGAAGCGGTGCAGCCTCATGTCTTCTGCCTTGTAGACCACACCCATTCCCCCGCCGCCAACTTTCTCGACAATGCGGTAGTGCGAGATCGTCTGTCCGATCATTTGAGCTCAGATGTTAGGGACTCGAAGTGGAGCAAGTCAATGAAAAGGCGGGCGGCCCACCCTTGCCCCGATGTCCGTGTGCGCCATTTCCCGATCGGGGGGCACTCCTCATCGCATGACTATAGATTCCTCAATCGTCCCAACGATCAGGGCTTCCACCCCGGCGAGTAGCTGTTGGCCTTCGTCAGTTTCGTAAGAGCCACTGAGCCCGAGCCATCGGCTTGGACGAGCCAGAGGTTGTCCACGGAAGGGTTCGAGTCCGGTTTGTCACTGCCGTTGAATGCTCGGTCCGACATGTAGGCGACCCTCGTGCCATCGGGGGACCAGGCTCCCTCCTCCGCTCCAGCGACAGTCAACTTCGTGAGCGGCGTCTGGCCGGTGCCGTCGGCTTTCATGGTCCAAATGTTCGTGCTCCCTTGTCCATTGCCGCCATTCAGGGGAAGAGTGGATGCGAAGAGTATTTCGGAACCGTCGGGTGACCAGTTGTAGGGGATGTTGAGCGCGTTTCCGGTGGTGAGTTGGGTGAGCGCGGTTCCGTCGGTGTGGACGCTGTAGATGTTGCCGCCTCCAAAGAAAACAAGGACGGAGCCATCCTTCGACCACCACGCGTCTTGGTTTCCCGCGGATGGACTATTCTGGGTAACGGCAATCGAGCCGGAGCCGTCGGCATTCACAATCCAGATATTCTGAGCGAAGTTTTGTCCGTTGCCGCTGTCGCTACCATCGAGTGCGCGGCCTGAGTAATACGCCACCCGAGTGCTATCCGGCGACCAGCGGGCATAGTAGCTGTCCGTGCCAACCGCTGTCAGTTGAGTCACGGGGTGGTTGTTGGATCCGTCGGCGTTCATGACCCAGATATTGCGCGTGCCATTCGGAGTTGAGCTGCTATTGCTGCCATCCAGTCCACGCCAGGAGAAGTAGGCGATCTTTGTGCCATCGGGCGACCAGGCTGGACCCCAGCAGGGCGCATAGACCGTCATCTGGGTCAGCGGCGTGGAGCCCGAGCCATCGGCGTTGCTCACCCAAATGTTGATGGCGGCCCCCACAGATGCGTTTAGGCTGCCGTCCAATGCGCGCCCGGAATCGTATACGATTTTCGTCCCGTCCGGGGACCATTGTGGCTCCCGGCTGTCCGCTCCGACTGCGGTTCCGGGCAGCTGGGTTACCGCATTCAGGCCCGAGCCGTCGGAGTTTATTGTCCATAGGTTCGATACCGGCAGCGTACCGTCGGGCTGGCCGCTGTTGATCCCGTCAGAACCGTCGAGGGCCCGGTAGGACGAAAATACAATGACGCCGGGCATCCCTGTGTGCAAAGTTGCCCCGCCTCCACCACCACCCCCGCAGGCTACCAGGATCAACGCGAGAACCGATAACGACCATGAGCTTAAGATCCAAAGGGAGACGGAAACGCGGTGAGACCCGCTTCTTTTCATGGGATACCTCGGCTGGTTGCGGACAATTCTAGGCGCACGACATTCCCACCGCAATCCCCGCATCTCGGTTGGCCATAAATCTCCACCCTCTCATCGCTGACCGGACAGAAACGATCGGCCCGGGAAAGACGGTATTCGTGCCGGCAGGAAAGCCACGCCCGTTTAGCGCCGGTGCGGCGCCCGCTATTTGATTATTCTCACACCCCGGATAGCCGCTCTAATTTCCGCACTTCAGGCCCAGCGCCCCACATTTCGTTCGCTACTTGTTCGCTGCAGCGCACCTCCATTGCCGCCCCGATTCTCCGACACTTCCGTAACTGGTTTCCCACATTTTCGGCAACTAATCTTTCGCTAAGGGGTTCTTACTAAGGCAGTTACACTTTGAAGGTTTGTCTGGGAGGAGCATGCTTTCACGCCACATTAAAACCCTGCGGCGCGCTATCTCGGCTCTGGCGGTCCTCGTTGCCTGCAGTTCTCTTGCAGGCGCCTCGGCCACTCTGCTCCTCGAAGAACCGTACGGCCACATGGGGTGGTTTACCGCGACCGGTCACGCCGCGGTGTACCTCTCCGGCGTGTGCGCCGATACCCCGCTGGTCCTTCGCCATTGCGCTCCCGGTGAAACCGGCGTGGTCCTCAGCCGCTACGATGGCGTCGGTGGATACGACTGGGTCGCCGTACCTCTCATTCCCTACCTGTACGCAGTCAATCGCGCCGAAGATGTGCCGCTGTTCGCGGATGCGAAGATGGCGCTTTCCCTGCGCGACCGTTACCGCCGCAATTATCTTGAGAGCGTCGCGCCCGACGGGAAAAATGGAGAAACGCCCGGCGGAAACTGGTACCAACTTGTGGGCTCATCCTACGATCGCACCATTTACGGATTCGAGATTGCGACCACCAGAGAGCAGGATGATGCGCTCATCCGCAAGCTGAATTCCTCGCCCAATCAGTCTCACTTTCATCTGGCATCAAGGAACTGCGCGGATTTCGCCAAAGGCATTCTCAATTTCTATTATCCGAAAACGCTGCATCGCAGCGTGGTTGCCGACGTCGGCATGACGACCCCGAAGCAGATCGCGAAGATGCTCGCGAAGTTCAGCTCGCGCCATCCTGAACTCCAGTCATCGCGGTTGATTATTGCGCAGGTTCCCGGAAGCATGCCGCGCAGTTCCACGGTGCACGGCGTCGTGGAGTCATTCCTTAAATCGGGAAAATACATTGTCCCCAGCGCGGTACTTAGCCCTGTCTTCGCCGGATGTGTGGCTGCCATCTACGTCGGCACTGGCGCCGGTCATTTCGAGCCCGCGCGCGACGCCCGAGTGTTTGTCGTGGGAAGCGAGCCCGAGCCTCCACTGGGTCGCGAAGATCGCCGGGCTTTCCAGGAACAACTTAAGCATTTCCTGGCCGGAGCGTTTCCCGAAGGCTCGAACCAAAACGCGGGCAAAGCGTGGGAGCGGCTGCAGTCCAAAGCCACAACCGATTTCGACGCCGAAGGCAGGCCGGTCCTGCGGTTGCAAGTCGGCGACAATGAAATTCAGATCGGCGCCTCGGCCGACAATGTCCTGAGTGGCAACGCGCCTCCGCAGTTGGTGCGCCAGCTTCTCGAAGCCCGCCTGCTATCGGAATTGCGCCGCAAATCGCCCGTGCAGGTTTCAGAAACGGAGCTGGATCGAGACTGGAAACTTCTGCAGTTGGCCACGCTCCCGCAGACCTCTGCGCCACAGACTTCTCTTCAGCAAAACTCTCTAGCGCTAACCGGCGAGAGCGATGCCCGCCTGACTGCCCGTTCCGCGCAGCGTTCCGAAACCCTCCACCCAGGCCGCCAGTAGTCGAGGCCGTCCCTCAAGAATCGGTTAGGTCCTTCCCCGCAAAGAGCGCGGCAAGTCCAACCGCACCACTACCAGTCTCGGTTGAAATTGAAAAGGCCGCGCAAGCGCGCGGCCCTTGGTGAATGTGCAATTACTGTGGTTGCGGCGGCCGCTGTGGCATGCCCGGTCCCGGGACGGGTGGTTGTCCCGTCGGTTGCTGCTGCTGCAATTGCAGTTGCCGTTGCTGCATTTCCTGCAGCATTTGCTGCGGAGTCTTCACGCCCGGCTGGTCCTGCGGCTGGGTCTGCTGCTGTTCCGCCTCGGCGGCGGCGTTCTGGTCTGTGTTGTCGTCGCCATTCTCTTCTGCTGCGTCCGCGTCATTCGTGTCGGCCGACATGTCAGGCGCGGGGACGATGTTGCCGGGCTGCATCGTTGCCTGTTGCGGCTGCCCGTTGCCAGGATTGTTCTGATTCGCAGTGTCAGGGGTCGATTTCGCAACCAGTACTACCCGCGTCAGCAGGCTTGCATCCGCCGGAGAACCAAGCAGCACGTAGTTGAACCGCGATCCGTTGAGCAGTTCCGCGACCACATCTCGCGCCGGTCCAGGCCCCAGATGGGTTACGACACGCTCCCTCGCCTCGGGAATCTCAATTTCTGCCCCGGTCTGTTTGCGCACGGCACGCAGGATGTCGCCCAGAGTTGAGTTGGGCGCAACAATCGTCAACTGCCCGTTCTGATAACTCACTTGGGGCGCCACGGGCGCAATCGAATCCAATGGCATCGCCGGTACCGGGCCCGTTGGTCCTGAGGGCAACGGAGGCAGCTGCGGCTGACTCTTTTTCGGCTTCTTTTGGCTGTGCGTCGGGCCGGCCTCCGCGCGGCTCAAGGTGCCCAGGCCAACGACTGCGCACAGGACGCCGGCGCACAGCACCATCCCGGCAAGCTTCTTCGACGTCAATCCTGTGCTCATCACTACTCCTTTTAGAACCGGAAACCCGTCTCGGGGACGCCGCGAGGCCACCTTTACCCGAATTCTAGCACCGCTCCAGTCGGAAAGAACTGGCGGGCGTGAGTCCCACACAATGGAACGTTTTAACACTAGCCGCTTGCACCCTTTAGATGCCATGGCACAAATCGGCGACAGAACTGCAACTCGATTGCAGTCAACCACTTCGAAACGCTGAGAATCTTAACTGCGGACCGGGGAGACAGGCGTAAACTGGGCCCGGCCATTGAACTCTATGAAAGCAAAAGTGAATTCGCTACGGCGCAGAGGATGGGCCCTCCGGGGAGCTTCGTTTCTACTCTTCTGTTCGATCGTCGTGTGTTCGAGCGCGAGCGCCCGCGCGCAGAGCTGTCAAACGTCCGGCGAACTCGACGATGCCACGCGATCGGCCATCTCCGCCGCCGGGCAGCGCTATTTTGATATGGCCGCCAAAGCCGACTTGGCTTCGATGCGCCAGAACTCGATTGCGAGCCTGGCGGCAGACTTCTCCGGGATTGAGAACACGGTCAAAGATCGGCAGGCCAGCCTCGCCGGCGCCAGCGCAACCGTGAAGTCCGAGTTCCTGCTCGAATCCGAGGGCAAGGACCCACAGCCGCACGCGGAGTTTTTGTGCGGAGTGTTCGGCAAGAATGGGCAGACGTCTGGCAGCGCGGCTTTTTATTTCGACAATCTCGCGCCGGGAAAGTATGCGGTCGTGTTGCTCGATGCAACTTCGGCAAGCGCACGAACCAACTTCTCGCTCATTCTGCAGCAGGCGGGTGCCGACTGGAAACTGGCTGGCCTCTATGTCACGCCGGCGCAGGTCGCCGGACATGATGGTGAATGGTTCCTGGCTCGCGCCCGCGAGTACAAAACAAAGGGCCAGTCGCACAATGCTTGGCTCTTTTATCTCGAGGCCCGCAGCCTGATTGCTCCGCTCTCCTTCATGAGCACCCAGGCCACCGACCGGCTCTACGAAGAGTTCCAGGGCATGCAGCTGGCCGACGTGCCCGGCAATGGCAAGACGGCAGACCTCGTCGCCGGAACCGCGACGTACAAGCTCACCGATCTGTTTCCCGCCGCGGTTGGCAATGATCTGGACTTGATTGTGAAATATCAGGCCGCCGACATCTCAAACACCAACCAGGCCTACCAGAACAACGTAGCCGTCATCAAGGCGCTGGTGGCGAAGTATCCTGAGGTAAAGGATGCGTTCGCCGCCGTGGTCGCGCGCGCGGTAGATCCCGGCGGCCGCGACTACGGCACCCTGCTTGCGATGAAGGAAATAAAGTAGCGTTCGATTCTTGTGTAGGGGCGGACGCATTCGTCCCGCCCCGCGGCACGAGCAAAGCGAGGGCCGCGTTACGCTGGCAACAGATTCCTATTCCCGCGTTTCTTCCAGCACGCACTCCTTCGGATCTTTGTCATCGCGCAGTCCCAGAAACACCGGCGCGCGCAGCTTGGGCCCGCTGCCCTCGCTGGTCCCATCCGTCCACTCGGCGTATTCAATCTCGGCCACCAACTCCGGCTTTACCCAACGCACTTTGCGCAGGGCCTCGACTTCGCCGAAGAACGGATTCTTCTTCGTCTCCAGCTTCTGCAGCACTTTCCAAATCTCGTCGAGAGACTTCTGGTCGAACCCGCTGCCGGCCTGCCCCACATGAATCAGCCGGCCTTTCTTGTCGTACAGCCCCAGCACCACCGAGCCAAAATGCGCGCGGCTGCCCTCGGGCTCAGTGTAGCCCCCGATCACGGCTTCCAGTCGATGCCGGATCTTGATCTTGAGCCACTCGCGGCTGCGGCGCTCTTCATAAAAGCTGGCGCGCTTCTTCGCCAGGATTCCCTCCAGCTTCTTCTTTTGCGCGATCTCAAATAGCGCCTTGCCGTGGGCCGCGTAGTGATCGGAGAAGCGCACCACCCCTCCCGCAATACTGCCCGTCGTCAGCACCGACTTCAGTTTGCGCTTGCGCTCCTCGAGCGCAACCCGCCGCCAATCGTAGCCGTCGAGGTAGAGCAGGTCGAAAGCGTAGTAGAGCACCGGCACATCGGCGTTGGCCGCGCCCCGGCGGCCGCCCGGACGAAATCCCGTGCGCTGCTGCATCAGGCTGAACGATGCCCGGCCCTCGTCATCGAGCGCCACGACTTCGCCATCCAGAATCGCGTTCTTCGCCTTAATGAACTTCGCCAGATCATGCAACTCCGGATAGCGCGGCGTCAGATCGTTCTGATTGCGCGACACCAGCCGCACTTTGCCGTTCTCAATGAACGCGACTGCGCGATAGCCATCCCATTTGATCTCAAACAGCCATTCGTCCCCGTCGAACGGATCGTTCACCGATTCCGCCAGCATGGGATGGATCCTTGTCGGCATGGCCCGCTTCAAGGGAGCAGACGTAGTCAGCGCAGACAACGCAGAGGACGCTTTGGTTTCTTTTGCGGGGAGTGGCTTGGAAGCCGGAGGACCAGCCTCGCGCCCCGTCTGTGTTTTTTTGCCCTTTCCTTTTTTCCCCGCGTCCTCTGCACCATCAGCGTTTGCCTGCTTCTTCTTTTTTTCCACTCGCGCCACAGCGTCCGCCAGCCATGCCGCCTTCAATTTCCCGCGACCCGCGGGACGGCTTTTCCACTCGGCCGATCCCGCGTCTCCCGCAATCTCCTCTAAAGTCTTCCCGCTCAGCACCGACGTGTCGAAGCCGTCAATCTCGTACCCCTCGACCACGTGATCGTCGTGCTTCTTGATCAGCAACCACTCGTTGCCCTTGCTCCCCGGACGCCGTCCGCGCATCTTGATCAGCGCGAAATCTCCCTTCAGGCGTTTCCCGTTCAAGCGAAATTTCAGATCGCCTTTGGCGATCATCGCGGCCGCTTCCGCCTCCGTCCCCGGAACATATTTTCCATTCACCGCCACCGGCGAGAGCGGCTGCCACGTGCCCACGTCCCACACCAGCACCGTTCCCGCGCCGTAATTGCCCTCGGGAATGTTGCCCTCGAAATCGAAATACGAAACCGGATGATCCTCCACCTGCACCGCCAGACGCTTGTCCGCCGGATCGAGCGACGGCCCATGCGGCACCGCCCACGACTTCAGCACGCCTTCCATCTCCAGCCGAAAGTCGTAGTGCAGCCGCGTGGCATCGTGTTTCTGCACCACGAAGCGGTTTCCCGCCTTGGTCTCCACCTTCGGAGGAGGCTCCGGCGTTTCCTCAAATCGTCGCTTGCGTTTGTATTCTTCGAGCGCCATGGGCGCTTTTATTTAACCACAGAGACACACAGTCGCAGAGTCAGAGAGTCACAGAGTCACAGAGAAAACCAGTACAGGAGGGCGTCATCCCGAAACGCGGCGTACTTCAGCCGCGTGAGGGATCTCCCATCGATACGGCCCGCGGGATATCCCTTCACGCTCCGCTCAAGCTCTTCGCTCCGCCTGAAAGCGGCTCTGCTGGGACGACCTCGAACTGGAGGTCAAGTTGATCCACCGCGAGAAAACCTCTTGCTGACGTGAGACCCTATGCATGCGATAGAATCCTCGCGACCTCTCCGCCAATGATGAAACGTGAATTCCCCGAACTCCCCCTGGTCGGTGTGGGCGCCATCATCATCGACGGCCCTCGCGTGCTGCTGGTCAAGCGCGCCCACCCGCCGCTGCAGGCGCAGTGGTCTATTCCCGGAGGCGTGCTCGAAATCGGAGAGCTCGTCCGCGAGGCCGCCGTCCGCGAGGCTCGCGAAGAAACCGGACTCATTGTCGAGCCCGGCGACCTGCTCGGTGTTTATGACCGCGTGCTGCGCGCCAACGAGGGCGTGCAATACCACTACGTATTGATCGATTTCCTCTGCCGCCCCGTAGGAGGAGTTCTCCATGCAGCCGACGATGCTGCCGAGGTGCGCTGGTTCCCGCGCGAAGATTTGCCCGCAGCCAGGCTGGCGGAAGATACGCAGGATGTGATCCGCAAGGGATTTGAAAAGCTAGGGCTCTGATGCAGGCTCGTCAGTGGCTGGAGTGTTTGCGGCACACTCGTCCAGAATGCGATTGGCGGCTTCAACATTGTGTGGGTCCACTCGCAACTTAACGCCGCCGATGGCATTCGCATTGAACCAATCCATCCGGATCATATTGTCATCGAAAAGGAAGCTTTCGATTCCAGAAGCATCGAGAAGGCCCTTGGCCAGTTCGGCTTCGAGCAAGTTCCAATAACTGCGAACCACCTTCAAGTCCCGAAATTCGGTTTCGGTTCGCCCCGCATCAGGCGCTGACTCAAGCAGATCGTGCGTTAGCCCTCGCTTTGCCATTTCCGCTCGCAGCGCCTGCAGCGCAGTGTCGGTCAAGTCCCCGCCCTGGCTCGCGGCTTGTTCCAATTCCCCGTCTGTCTGCTGCGAATACACTTCCGCCAGCCGACGCCGCTCCTGCTCCGGATCAATCATCGCCATGGCAGGGAATCATACTCCAGTGGGAAAGGCACGACTGGGAAGGGCACGACTTCAGCCGTGCCGGTAGCCGGGCGGCTTGTCTGCGGCTTTAGCCGCTGAGGCCAGAAAATAGAACGGCCCACAAGCACGAAGCCTGTGGGCCGCCCGGTGGACTGTTTGGGATTGACCAAGAGGTGGTCACTCTAACGTGGCCTCTACGGCAACTCCGGCTTGGCTGACAGAGGATACCCCTTGCCAGCGCTCCTGACCGACCTGCGTCAGGCGGAATCAATCCTTACTGCACCGGTAGTGTGCGGGCTGTAGCTCCGGGCGCGCCGGTGGTTCACGCGCCTGAAACCCCGCTTAGAGCAACCGCTCTAAGTCTCAGCCACCTCACCTGGTCTTTGATAACCCCAACTACTTCCTTCGGAACTTGTCATCCGACCACCTCCTTTCCGGTGTAATCGCACATTAGTACGAAAATGCCCTGTGCGTCAATCAGGGAACCGCTTCAGACAACAGGAGCCGGGGGGGGCGTGGCGTCACCGCCCAGGTTTGGTAGACGCCGAGATTATGCCACCTCTGGCTCCCGATTTCCGCTTTGCTTTCTTAGGCTTGCCTGTCATGACGTAATTGCCCGCCCCTCATCGTCATGACACTATGTTCCGTGCGGAACACTTTTGTGATTGTGTAGGGGCGCACGCATTCGTCCGCCCCGAGTCGCGCAGCGACGAGGATCACGGCAGCCCAAACGCATACACCGCGCTGCCCGCGGCAATCGCGACGTACTCTTTCCCGTCGACCGCGAACGCCATAGGCGCGGCGTAGACTGCGCCGCCCATCTGGAAGTGCCACAGCGGCTTGCCCGATGCCGCGTCGAAGGCGATGAAGTTTCCTTCGGCGTCGCCGCTAAACACCAGCCCGCCTGCGGTCGAGAGCACCCCCGACCACGACGGCGACGCGTGCTCAAACTTCCACTTCACCTGACCGGTCGCCGGATCGATCGCCTTCAGAAATCCGCGGTAGGGCTCGGCATCTTCTGAAGGAAAGTAGGCGCTGCCGTAATAGGCGTGCCCGGCTTCATACGGCTGCGGCGCGGTGCTGAAAACGTCGCACTGATCGCGTGCCGATACATAGAAGAGCCCAGTCTGCGCGTCGTAAGTGGGCGCCATGAAGTTCGTGGTCCCCGCCGCCCCGGGACACACCATGTTGCCGGTAAGCGTGGGCGAAGCGTTCTTGTTGGCCGCGGGACGGCCCTCGGCGTCCTTCGAATCACTCCACGTGGTCTTACCGTATTCCGTGGCCGAGATGAGTTTGCCGTTGGCGCGATCGAGCACGTAGAAAAATCCGTTGCGGTTGGCCTGCGCGATCAGATGCTTGTTGCCGGCATCAATCATGACGGGGACTTGCGTCGCGTCCCAGTCGTGCTCGTCGTGCTTGGTGAACTGGAAGTACCATTTCATCTTGCCCGTATCGGCGTTCAGGGCCAGCAGGGAATTGCTGTACAAGTTGTCGCCCGCGCGTCCCTCGCCGCGATTCGACGGCGAAGGATTCCCGGTCGGCCAGAAAATCTGGTTCGTTGCCGCGTCGTAGGTTCCCGTGTTCCACGCGGGAGCGCCGCCCACTTTCCACGAATCGCCTTCCCAAGATTCGTGCCCCGGTTCGCCCGGGCCGGGCACGGTGTAGAAGCGCCATTTGCGCGCGCCGGTGTCGGCGTCGTAGGCGTCAATGAAGCCGCGGATCCCGTATTCGCCGCCCGAAATGCCAATCACTACCAGATTCTTCACCACCAGCGGCGCGACGGTGAAACTGTTCCCGGCGCGATAGTCTGCGGCCGCCACGTCCCAAGCCACGCTGCCAGTCTTCGCATCGAGCGCGATCACGTGCGCGTCGAGCGTTCCCATAAAAACCTTGTCGCCCAGAATGGCCAGTCCGCGATTCACCCGCCCGCAGCACGGGCGAATGTCGGCCGGCAGTTGGCGTTGGTACAGCCAGATGGGCCGCCCCGTGCGCGCATCGAGGGCAAAGGCGCGGTTATCGGGCGCCGTCCCGTAGAGAATTCCGTCTACGACCAGCGGCGTCGTCTCAAACTTGCCGGTCGCCGCAGTCTGATAGACCCACTTGACGACCATCGTGGGCGCGTTCGACAGATTGATCTGGTCGAGCCCGCTGTGGCGCTTGCCGGTGTAATCGCCGGAGTATGTCATCCAGTTCTGCGGTTCCTTGGCGGAATTCAGGAGGCGTTCGGAGGTCACCTGGGCGCCAGCGTGACTAGCGAGAAGGCTCGCGATCAACCAGGTCAGCAGCGCCACGAGGGTCCTGACACGACCGTGGAAGAGCGGCCCTTCAAGGGCCGCGTTTAAGAGTCGCGAGAAAGAGGCCTTTAGGCTCTGCGGGGCGCCGGGGCTAAAGCCCGCACCTGTGGGGGCGACTCGGCGCGGCGCTGAAGCGCCGCTCTTCCACGGTTGCTCGGGCAGTTGGGACGTTCCGGAGCGACTTTCCATCGCAGTCTCACGCAAGCTGCGTATCCTCATTTCGCACCAACGCTTACCAGGAATGCCACGATGTCCTCCAGGTCTTTGCCGCTCAAAACGTCGGCATCATATTTCGGCATGGCGGACTCGCGGCTCTTTTGGAACGATCGCAATTTGTCTTTCTCGAACAGGTGAATCGTCTCGCCAGAATCCATGATCTGAACGCTGAAGCTGTCCTCGTTCAGCGTCACGCCTTTGATTTCTTTTCCATCCGCGGTCACCACTGTGGCGCTCTCGTACTCCTGAGGGAATTCTTTGGTCGCTTCCGTCAGTCCCCAAGCCAGCCGGCGGCTCGGATTGCGTACCGAGTCGATGATGGCTTGGCGGGTGCGCGATCCGCCCACTCCGGTCAGCTCAGGCCCGAGTCGCCCGCCCCTGCCCTCCACGGTGTGACACAGCGAGCAGTTGGCATCGCCGAAAAACAGGTCCTTGCCATGCGCGGCGTTGCCGAGAGGCTTGGCCGGCGCTTTCACTTCCTGGCTGCGAATGTAGGCGATGATCTGCCAGATCTCGGCGTCGGTCATTCCGACACCCTGGCCGTTGGTTCCGTTCGCAGGCATCGCGGTCCCCGGGATTCCATTACTGATGACCTGAAACATCTCCGCGTCGGAGTGGGTGTGCTTCTTCACGGCGCGAGTCAGATCGGGACCGCGTCCGCCGCCGCGCGCACCCAGGCCGTGGCACATCGCGCAGTTGATGCGGAAGTTATACTCGCCCTTCTTCGCCGCCGTGGGGTCGCCTGCCAAGGGATTGCGATCGTCGCCCGCGGACGCGGCGGCTGCCAGAAACGCGCTTGCGACGAGTCCTGCCAGACATCTTCCGACCAACTGTCTGAACATGAATCCACCTTCCCGGAATTTGGGGATTCTACGCCACCCAATGGAGATTGCACCTTTGGAAAACTTTACTGTGGGCGAAGAAGGCCGAAGATAGGCGCGACATGGAGCTCCCGTCCCCGCCTGGACATGTCCGGGGGATATCTGCCCCCAGCACCTTTGGCTCTCTACACTGAAATCCTGTCTTGCTGCCGCCGATATCCCTAAGTTGGAAGGGATTTTCCAGAGGCGGGGCAAGTTATTGATCCGTCAGCCTTTCCAGCGGAAAGCCTGGGGCTGGGGAAGGCCTAGGTGGGCCAGCACGCGATGAGCAAATTCGCGGGCCATCTCATCTAATGATGCAGGGCGGTAATAAAACGCCGGGATGAGTGGGAAGACAGTGGCTCCGGCGTCGGCTGCGCGGTACATGTTGCGGATATGAATTTTGTTGAGCGGCGTCTCGCGAACGCATAGCACAAGCGGGCGCTTCTCTTTGAGCGAGACGTCGGCGGAGCGTTCGATCAGTTGCGAGGCGACGCCGTTGGCAATGCGGGCCAGAGTGCCCACGCTGCAGGGAATGACGACCATGGCTTCGGCGGGATAGGAACCGCTGGCCACGTTGGCTCCGATGTCGGCGTTGGATTGTTCTTTGATTTTGCGCGAGGGACGGCTGCCGAGAATTCGGGCAAGGAGGTTGGCTCGGCCTTTGATACCCAACTCTTCGGCCATGACGCGCAAGGCAGAATCTGAAGCGATGAAGTTCACGGTCTCGACGCGCTTATCGCGCTCGACCGCAAGCAGCAAATGCCGCAGGAAGATGGCCCCGCTGGCCCCTGTGGTCGCGATGGTCAGATTCTTCGGCGGATTGGACAAGAAGCCTCCAGTGGTCTGGAGCATAGGGAGTGGGTGAAGTGGAAGTCAAGGCGGCTTGGCTTACGCGCGGGGAGCGGATGAGAGAGAGATCCTTCGCTTCGCTGAAAAACGCTCCGCTCAGGATGACGACGGCGCGTGATAACGCGACGCGATCCGACCGGTTGCATAGGACGAGGCACTGAGAGTTAGAGGCTGACTTATGGCATCGACTGCGAATCTTCGATCGCGACGCAGCGCCGGGCAACTGCACGCGCTGGCGGGAGTGGAGCGCGAGATCCGCTCCCAGGATTCGCATGGCCGCCGAAAATACCTTCGCGAGTTCAACCAGGCCTTCCGCAGCTACGACTCCTTGCTGGACAGCGAGCAGATTCAAAATGCGTTGCGCTCGGCCGACCTGGTGCTGGTGGGCGACTACCACGCGCTGCCGGCGGCGCAGCGCCATGCCGCGGGGCTAATCGAGCAGCGCGCACTGGCGGGCGACCGCCCGGTGGTGCTTGGCGTGGAAACCATTTTCGCCCGCGACCAGCACATTCTCGACGAATGGTGGCGGCGCGAGATTGACGAGAATGAACTGCGCCAGCGCATTCGCTTTGACATCGATTGGGGATACGACTGGACGCCGTTTTACGAATTGCTGGTCACGGCGCGGGATCATTCCGAAGCTCTGTATGGCCTGGATTGCATGCCGCGCGAGGACCTGCGCAAAATCGGCGCCCGCGATCGTCATGCCGCCGCCAAGATCGCGGAGATCCGCGAGCGGCATCCCAACGCCGTCATCTTCGTTTTGTTTGGCGAGTCGCATCTTGCTCCCGGACACTTGCCCCGCGCGGTAAGCCAACAGTTGCCCGGCGCGAAAATCCTGACCGTACTGCAGAACATTGATGCCCTCTACTGGCGCGCCGCGGGAGAACGCGCCGACAAAGTGGAAGGGGTTCGGGTGAACGACGAGGTGCTGTGCGTGTTCAACGCCACGCCGCTGGAAAAATACGAGAGCTACCGGCTGTTTCTCGACCAGTGGAGCCGCTGCGACGATGGGCCGGACTTCGCGCCAACCATCTACAACCTGATCGACAGCCTGGCGAGCTTCCTCGAGATCAACCGCTATTCGCCGCACAACGGCACGCAGCCGAAATTTCTGGTAGACATGCTGCCCGAAGTGTACGGCGGGTCTTCTAACGGAACATCGGACGCCATGCTGCGGCGACTGCTGTCGCGCAAGGGGGTTAGCGAGCAGAATCGCGAGGCGATGCTGACCAGCGTGGAAGAACGCGGCAGCGCCTACCTGCCGCAGGTGAACGCGTTTTATGTTCGCGAATTTCAACTGATGCACGCCGCCGAAGATGCGACGCGCTTCCTGCACCAAGCCTGCCAGGGGCTGCCGCACCGGCTCAATGGCCACGCGCTGGCCGGCGAAGGCAACGCCGCCGAGGCGGCGCCCCGCAAGAGCGGGATCGACCAGTTCTACACCCGCGTGGTCGAGCATGCGATCGCCTACTTCGGATCGCGCGTGCTTCATCCCTCGCGTCCGGCTCCGAGCGTGGACGATGCGCCGCAACTGTCTCGCGCTGCTTGTGAGAAAGCGGCGCAGGCCGCCGTCCGCGGCGATGAAAACAAGTTCGAAACTTCCGCTCAGGAGTGGGGTTACCGTATTGGCAGCCAGATTTACGATGCCTATCTCGCGGGCAAAGTAGCGCCCAGCGGACTGCGTCGGCTGTTCCTGGCTCACCTCGACGAGCCGGGACTGGCGCGCAAGGTTTGCGCCACCGTCATTGCCAAGTTGCGAAGTGCAGCGCGCAAGGCGCAGACCGCGCCATGAGGTGAACAACATGCCGGTGAACTCGAGATTTGCGGTCGCCTGGAGTTTGGCCCTGGCTCCGGTGTGCCTGTTCATCCCGGCGTTCCTGCTGGCAGGCATGGGTCCGTGCAGCTTCAGCCACCCGCTGGTGATCGTGGTGGCAATGCTCCTGTTCATCGGCCTGGAGGTTGCCGCTTTGCCACGCTTCGTGAAAGCGGCGCGGGCCAGCGGCAAGGCAATCCCGGCCATGTTCGGCATCCCTCTGGCGCTGCTCCTGTTGATTCTCAGCGTTGCCTTCGAGTTCTCCATCGTAACCGACTATTTGTAACAGACGCGCGAGGTGCACAATCCTCGAAGCGTAGACCCGCAACTTCGGGGCAATCTCGCGGCTGCCACCGCTGGCCGGCGCAAATGCTAATCTAGAGTTCACTTTGGTGAAGGCCAGGAACTGAGAGCTGACAGGCGCTTTCCCGTGAACGCCGAATCCATTCGCAAGGTGTTCGAGGAAGTACGCAAGGGCAAAGTCACGCCCGACGATGCGGTCGCGCGCCTGCGGCACATGCCGTTCGAAGACATCGGCTTCGCGAAAGTGGATCATCACCGCGCGCTGCGCGCCGGGATGCCCGAAGTGATTTTAGGCGAGGGGAAGACTGCGGCGCAGGTGGCGGGAATTTTCGCACGCCTTGCCAGGCAGGGCGGGAACATACTGGCGACACGCTCGGACGAGAGGCAATTTGCGGCAGTAAAGAAAAAAGTTCGCGCTGTCGAATACCGTGAACTCGGCCGCGCGATCGTCCTGCAACGCGATGCCACCAGGTATGGCAAGGGGATGATTGCGGTGGTATCGGCAGGAACCAGCGACATTCCTGTCGCGGAGGAAGCGGTGGTCACCGCTGAAATCATGGGCAACGAGGTCGAGCATTTCTACGACGTGGGCGTGGCAGGCATTCACCGCCTTCTGGCCAACCGGGAAGCGCTCACCAAGGCTCGGGTGGTCATCGTGTGTGCGGGCATGGAAGGCGCGCTGCCCAGCGTGGTGGGAGGACTGGTCGGCGTTCCGGTAATCGCCGTGCCCACCAGCGTAGGCTACGGCGCGTCGTTCAAGGGGTTGGCCGCGCTGCTCGGCATGCTGAACTCCTGCGCCTCGAACGTGAGCGTGGTGAACATTGATAATGGGTTCGGGGCCGGCTACGTTGCTTCGCTGATCAACCGGCTTCCCTGAGGTTTAAAGGAGGATATCCATGGCCATCAATCTATCGCCAGAAATTCGCCAACTGACCGAGCGTCCTAACTTCGCGCACCTGGCAACGCTGATGCCGGACGGTTCACCGCAGTCTGTGCCCGTGTGGATTGGGAGCGAGGGCGACAATCTCGTTATCTGCACCGGCGAGGGCTCGCTGAAGGCCAAGAATACGCGCCGCGATCCGCGGGTGGCGCTGTCGATTGTGAACTTCAGCAATCCCTATGAGGAAGTGCAGATTCGCGGCCGGGTGGTAGAGCGGCGCCCCGATCCTGAGTTGAAAATGATGGACGCGATTTCGCACAAATACACAGGCAAGCCCTTTCCGATGCGCAAGCCGGAAGGAAGAGTGGCGCTGATGATTGAAGTGGAGAAAGCGCGGTACACCAAACTGCCGTTTGAACACACACCGCCGAAATAAAAAAGGGCGCGGCTCGCACCGCGCCCCGTTCGTCACCGCTACATCAACTTCGTTACATTCCCTGTTGGCCCGACTTTCCTTCGACCTGCAGTTTGTTGTCGACGGTGAAGGCACCGGGGATCTGGCCAGCGCGCATGCCGGCGAGTTGCTTGTCCATGGCGCTGTCGACGGCACCGTACAAGGTCAGGTGTCCGTTGGCGACGATGATGCGGATGGGCCGTGCCGGATCCATGGCATAGCGGCTCAGCACGGAATCACCGTAGATGGCACGCAGGGCGCGGCGGCGCAGGCCGTCATCGAAGAATGAGGTTGGCGCGATCGAGATGTTGTTGACGACGTCCTTAACTCCGGGCATGTAGGCGATATCCGCGAGAGCTTCATCGCGCCCAATGCCGGTGCGATCCTGACCTTCGACCGTGACCACGCCGTCTTTCACGCCGAGCGCGAAGTAGTCGAACGCGCTGTCATAGCCCTCGCGCACGTAGGTCAGCTTCCTGGCCAGCTTTTCTTCGAGTTGAGCGTCGGTTACCGCCGGCCCGGCAACCGTGATCAGGTTGCGCACGCCTGCGGCATTCGCGGTTTTGCGCGCGAGTTTGGCAGCGTCCAGCTTGCGCTGGTAAAGGTCCACGGTGCCGGTGAGAGTCACGATGCCATCTTCGACGGTCGATTTGACGTCGGCGAACTGGTTCCTGGCCGCCAGCTTGTGGGTCACCGCGGTTTGAATTTGATTGTCGTAGCGGGCCGCCGGAGTCTGCGCTATGAGCGCGGCACTCAAAAGCACGACCGCCAGAATCGCCCCCGCCAGTTTTCCTAAACTCTTGCTTGTCATAAAGGTCACCTCCGACCATTGACGGAACTTTACGAATTAACTACCTGGTTAATTCTTTCGATGCGGAAGGGGCGGGCGAAGATGCACGTTGGCCGTCGCTGCCTGAGCGGCGGGCGCAACTTTTTTCGGGGCGCGGGTTTGTATTAGGGAGCGGGCGGGAGTGTGTCTTGTGGCTTGCGCGAGAGGGTGGATGAGCGGGAGATCCTTCGCTTCGCCTGAAAGGCGGCTACGCTCAGGATGACGCCGAGCGTTTAGATGACGGCGCATCTTGGCGTCCAGGGCTTCGGACTGGCTTGCGCGAGAGGGCGGATGAGCGGGAGATCCTTCGCTTCGCCTGAAAGACGGCTCCACTCAGGATGACGCCGCGCGGTTGGCGAGGGCGACGCGGCTGCGCTCAGGATGACGCCGCGCGATTGGTGAGTTCGGGATGACGGCGCGGTTATTTGTTCAGCGTGGACCAGTCGGTAATCAAGACTGGCTGGCCATTTCTCACGATCGTGGGATACACGCTGTCGAATCCTTTGTGGTCGGTCGGGCCGTAATCCAGAAGCAGCTTCGATCCCATGCCGATGTTCATGGAGTGAATCGACTCAATCGCGGTGATAAAGTTTTCTCGCGTCAAGTCTCTTCCGGCTCGCTTCAGGCCCTCGACCAGCACCATCGCATCCACGAAGCCCTCAAAACTCACAAAGCTCGGCTTGGTGTCGGGATAGTACTTCGCCAGGCACTTGCGATAGAGTTCGACGGTTGTGTAGTCAGTGCGATCGTAGGGAGGAACCACCTGCGTGATGATCGTGCCTTCAGCGTCGGGCCCGGCTTCCTTGATGAACTCTTCGGTACCGACAAACGACACGGTCAGAAACTGCGGCCGCCAGCCCAGGGCGTGCGCCTTTTTCACAATTGCTGCGACCGGGGGATACGGACCCACCACGATGACCGCCTGCGGACGCGCAGCCATCACGGCCTTGAGCCCGTCAGTCACGTCCACCGAATTCCGCGCGAACGTGCCCAGCGCGGCAGGAGCGGCGTTGTGTTTCTGCAGAGCCAGCTTCACGCCATCGAGCACAGTCTTGCCAAACGCGTCGTCCTGATAGAGCACTCCGATCTTGTGGATGTTCACTTCCCATAACTTGTCCACCTGCTCGCGGGTTTCATCGTAATAAGAAGCACGGACGTTGATGATGTAGTGCTTCAGCGGCTCATAAAGCATTTGAGCGCCGGTGAAAAGGCCGACGACGGGAATCTTTTCGTCTTGCGCCAAGGGTAAGTACACCTTGGCGGTGGGTGTTCCCACGAAGAACCCGAGCGCGAACACGCCTTCCCTGGTCATGCGCTTGAAGCATGCGGGAGCCTTGTCGGGATCGTAGCCGTCATCGTAGGCCAGCAGTTGAACTTTGCGGCCATAGATTCCCCCATCGTCGTTGATGGAATGCAGATAGGTGGTCGCGCCCATGACCGTGTCGTTGCCCAGAACGCGAACCGGACCATCGAGGGGTGAGCACGATCCAACCAGAATGCTGTTGTTGGTGACACCCGGCGTTTGCGCCAAAGCGGAAGAGATCGCGATGGTAAGAAGGAAAGAGAATGACAGACTGAGATGCGCCCGGGTAAGACGCGCAAAGAAACCGAAAATTCCCGCCCCGTGATGCTTCATCCGCAACTCCTCGCCAGATTTGTCCCGCGCACCAAGCCACGCTTGCCGAGGCCTCTACATTACGTGCGTGAGATTGATTGGGCCCATTGTGCCACGGCAAGGTGTTGCGAGGACGCCCAACGACTCACCATGGTAACCGGGGACGCCGGTGGCTGAGCCTAGCGGCGGGATCGGGTGGGAGGTGTCGCGCTTCTTTTTTGGGTTTTTTTGAATGCCGCACCGCTGAAGAGCCAGTATCCCAGCACGGTTCCGCAGGCGAAGACCGACCACAGTACGGTATTGGTCCACGCCGCATAGCGTTCCAGGCCGAGGTTGGCCAGGTCCCAGAAGGTGAGGGGCCATACGACGATTACGTAAACTCCGACGACTACCATGACGGTGACTAGACCGAATGTAACCGCCATAATGCCGGCGCCGAGGCTTTCAAACAGCAGCATGAACCAAGGTTGGTCCATGGGGTCGGGGCGGGCATCAGGCCTCGATCGTTGAATGAGTGGAGACATGAGTTCGGGAAAGAGACGCCTCCCGCTCGGGGTGCGATCTTCCAGCATAGAGCGTAAAGAGAGGGAGGGTGGAGTTCCAAGTTACGAAGGGCCGAGGGGTGCGAGACCGGCTCGAGACGCACCATTTTCGGATTACTGTCGTAACTTTCGAGCGAGTACTCAGCGGTTCTACCATTCCTGTGCACTGCGTATTTCCAGAGGGGGCAATCGCGGATGGGGGATCGTGTCTCCCAAACCGGAGAAGGAGAACTGGCCCGCGCGCGGCGCCTGAAAAAGGCGTTGGAGAGCGGTGGTCCGCCTGCATTCGTTGCGCCGGAGAACGGTTCCGGCGCGGCGCGAGCCGCGTGCTCGGGCGATTCCTGTCCAGTGCCTTCGCTCCCGGAGCCTGCTACCGCTGAACCGACCACTTCCCAACCTGGATTCGCCGAAGCTGGATGGAAACCTCGAGAGCGGGGCGAGACGCGGCTGCAATTTCTGGAGCAGATGTTTCAAGCTTCGCCTGACGGGCTGAGCATCGCCGACGGCGAGCATCGAGTGCTGTGGGCGAATGAAACGTTTTCGCGCATGTTCGGATACGAGGCGGCAGAAGTCTCGGGGCAACCGCTGGAGAACCTGGTTGTGCCTCCGGACCGTCTGGCGGAATCGCGATGGGTGACGGAATCGGTCTCTAAGGGCCAGCGCATCACGCTGGAAACGCAGCGAAGAAAAAAGGATGGGACCCTGCTCGACGTCTCGGTTTCGTGCGCGCCTTTGATTCTGGATGGGAAGGTGGAAGGGTTCTACGCCGGATATCACGATATTTCGGACCGCAAGCGGGTGGAAGCGCTGAGTTCGGCACTCTACCGCGTGGCCGAGAAGAGCAGCAGCGCCCATGACCTGCACCAGTTCTTCGCCGCAGTGCACGGCATTGTGGATGAGTTGATGTATGCGCGCAATTTCTATATTGCGCTGTACGATCCCGCGAGCGAGTTGCTGACTTTCCCCTATTTTGTGGATGAGCGCGATAGCGCGCCCAGCCCCAAGAAGCTGGGGCGCGGCCTTACGGATTATCTGCTCCGCTCGGGAGAGCCGTTGCTGGCCACGCCCGAAGTGCTCGAGGCCATGGAGGACCGTGGCGAAGTGGCGCGCAACGGATCGCGTTCGCTGGACTGGATGGGCGTTCCGCTCAAAGTGAACAACCATACGTTCGGCGCGCTCGTCGTCCAGACCTACTCGAAGAACATCCGCTACGGGGAGCGCGACAAAGAGATTCTGACGTTCGTGGCGCGGCAACTGGCGAGCGCGGTAGAGATCAAGCGGAATGAGCAGGCGCTGCGGCGGTCGGAGGCTCGCTACCGCTCGCTGGTGCAGAGTTCGGTGTACGGAATCTATCGATCGAGCCTGGAAGGAAGGTTTCTGGATGTGAATCCGGCGCTGATCACGATGCTGGGATATGGATCAGCGGAGCAAGTGTTGCTGCTGGATCCGGAGAAAGATGTGTTCGTGCATAGCGCAGAGCACACGCGGCTGATCGAGGAATTCCGCCGCACCGGACGGCTCGACGGAATCGAAGTGAAATGGAAGCGCAAGGACGGCAGGCCGATCACGGTGCGGATCAGCGGGCGCGCCGTCAGCAGCGCCGACGAGCCGGCGGATGTGCTGGAGGCCATCGCCGAGGATGTGACCGACCGGCGGGTGCTGGAAGATCAGTTCCGGCAGGCCCAAAAGATGGAAGCGGTAGGCCGCCTGGCGGGTGGAGTGGCGCACGATTTCAATAACTTGCTGATGGTGATCAGCGGCTACGCGGAAGTGATGCTGGCGAGTCTCGACCTGGAGAGTCCGCTGCACGAGAAGGCTCGTTCGATTCAGCAGGCTTCGGATCGGGCGACCACCTTGACGCGCCAGCTGTTGGCCTTCAGCCGCAAACAGTTACTGGAACTGAAGGTCGTGGATGTAAACGCGATCGTGACCGACATGGAGCGCCTGCTGCAGCCGCTGATCGGGGAGAACGTGGAATTGACCACGCATCTGGCGCCGGATGCCGGGCACACGCGGGCGGACGCAGGACAACTGGAGCAGGTTCTGATGAACCTGGTGGTCAATGCCAAGGACGCGATGCCCAATGGCGGCAAGCTCACGGTCCTGACGCAGAATGTGACACTCGATGAAGACCACCGTCGCGGGCAGACATTCATCCGGCCCGGCAATTACCTGCTGCTGTCGGTGAGCGACAACGGTACGGGTATGGACAAGGAAACCCAGTCGCGCGTGTTCGAACCGTTCTTTACCACGAAGGAAAAAGGCAAGGGCACCGGGTTGGGACTCTCGACCGTCTACGGCATTGTGAAGCAGACGGGCGGATATGTGATCGTGCAAAGCGAGGAAGGGTGCGGCACGACATTTCACATCTACCTGCCCCGGGTGGAGGAGCCGGCGGAGAAGCACGCTGTTCCGGTAGCGCGCGCCGCCGCCGGAGGCACAGAAACGGTGTTGCTGGTGGAAGACGAAGAGTCGGTGCGAGAGCTGGTGCGCGACACGCTGGCCGCGAAAGGCTACAAAGTGGTGGAAGCGGAAAACGGAGAGGCCGGCCTGGCCGCGGCTGCCGGACATAAAGGAAAGATCGACATGGTGATCACCGACGTGGTCATGCCGGGCATCGGCGGCCGCGAACTGGTGAAGCAGTTGGCACTGACGCGCCCTGAGACCAAAGTGCTCTATCTCTCCGGATACACCGAGGACGCGGTTGTCAGCGAAGGCACCATCGAAAAGGGCACTGCTTTTCTGCAAAAACCCTTCACCCTGCAGGCCTTGTCGCGCAAAGTTCGGGAAGTGCTGGGATAGCGCCCGGACCTGCCTCAGGCCCGCAGTTCTGAGGCTACTTCTCTGTCTTGCAACTTTTTTCCCACATCTGCGTCCTATAATTGTGAAGATAGAGATGGGGATGAATCCGCTCACCGCGGATTTGCGTAATCATAAGTGGGGTTTTCATGCTGATTAAGAAAGCAGACGGGATTCGCTGGTCGGAAGTCACTCCGAAGAGCTTGTACATGAATCGCCGTAAGTTTCTGGCGGGGGTGGCGACCGCGGGAGCCGCGGCAGCGACGGGCGTTGGGCTGCGCGAATTGATCTCTCCGACGACGACCGCCTTGGCCGGGAACAAGATCAACGGCATCCAAAAAAGCGCGCTGAGCACGAATGAGGCGATTACTCCATTCAAGGATGTTTCCACCTACAACAACTATTACGAGTTCTCCACCGACAAGGATGGGCCGGCGCAGCTGGCAACAAAATTCCGCACGCGCCCGTGGAAGGTGAAGATTGAGGGAGCGGTGGATAAGAAACAGGAACTCGACGTGGACAGCATCCTCAAAATGGCGCCCCCCGAGGAGCGCATCTATCGCCATCGGTGCGTGGAAGGCTGGTCGATCGTCGTGCCGTGGATCGGCTTCTCGCTGAGCGAGCTGATCAAGCGCTCCAATCCGACCAGCAAGGCAAATTTTGTGGAGTTCACCACTATTTACGACCCGGGGCAGATGCCGGGCCAGCAGCGGCAGGTGCTGCAATGGCCGTACGTTGAGGGCCTTCGGATGGACGAGGCCATGCATCCGTTGACGCTGCTGTGTTTTGGGATGTACGGAGAAGACCTGCCCAACCAGGACGGCGCACCGCTCCGCATTGTTGTGCCGTGGAAGTACGGCTTCAAGAGCGCGAAAGCCATTGTGCGGATCCGTTTCACGGAGAAGCAGCCGATGAACACCTGGCAGTTGTCCGCGCCGCAAGAATACGGGTTCTATTCGAACGTGAATCCGCACGTGGACCATCCCCGGTGGAGCCAGGCCAAGGAACGCCGCCTGGGCGAATTCCTCAAACGCCCGACGCTGATGTTTAACGGGTACGACCAGGTGGCGAGCCTGTACAGCGGAATGGATCTGAAGAAGAATTTTTAAGGCTGGCGTTGGACCGCAGACCTCAGACTTCGGACCTCAGACCTCGGACATTCGGACCTCAGACCTCAGACCTCGGACTTCAGAAGCGAGAGAGAATGGCCAGGTTCGGTCTGGGGTCCGGTCTGAGGTCCGACGCCCGACGCCTGACGCCCGACGCCGTTTTTCCGTATGCCGCGCTTTCTCAAACCCGTAGTTTTTCTAGCCTGCCTTCTCCCGGTGGGAAGGCTGGTGTGGCGCGGCTTGCACGCTCAACTGGGCGCGAATCCGATCGAAGCGATCACGCACAGCACCGGCGACTGGACGCTGACTTTTCTGCTGCTGACGCTTGCGGTGACGCCACTGCGGAAACTGACGCGGCAGTACTGGCTGATCAATTACCGGCGGATGCTGGGCCTGTTTGCGTTTTTCTATGGCACGCTGCACCTGTCGACATGGATCGTGCTCGACAAATTTTTCGATCTGCACGAAATGTGGGCCGACGTCGTCAAGCGCCGGTTCATCACCGCGGGAATGACGGCGTTTGCCCTGATGATCCCGCTGGCGCTGACGTCTACGAAGTGGTCGATCCGCAAGTTGGGCGGGAAGCGCTGGCAGACGCTTCATTATCTGATCTATTTCAGCGCCTCTGCGGGAGTGATCCATTACATCTGGCTGGTCAAGGCCGATCTGAAGAAGCCGCTGGAATACGCGTCGGTGCTGGGAGTGCTGATGCTGTATCGGCTGGGAGTGTGGATGAGTTCGAGGGCGAAGCCGGGCTCGGCGGTTGGGGCGAGCGCGAAAGTTGGAGTCACCGAGAGCTGAGGCAAGCTCGGTAATTTTAGCGGTATAGAAGTGAGAAAGGGCGTGACAGTCAGTCACGCCCTTCGTCTTGTTCGATGGTGAGCCTACTTCTTGACCTTCTTCTGGGCGGCGGAGTGCGGCTTTGCCAGGTGCGGCATGACGAACATGTGCGCCTTTGCCGCCGCAGCGGCGGCAGACACAGTAGAGTTCTGCTCCACGAACACTCCTGCCGCGACCTGGCCGTTGTCTACTTCGATGAATGGGAAAGTTGTTCCATCCACGGTGTAGTAGCTGATGAGGAACCCTCCGTTCAGAGTGCTTAGCGAGCCCGAGCTATTGCTCGTAGTGGCTGAGATGGAGCCGCGGCCATTGCCGTCCGGGGCGGTGTAAGTTCCGTTGAGAGGAATTTTGAAGGTCGGACCGCCCGACGGAGCAAAGTTTTCGTCCGCGTAACCGGTCACCGTGGTTCCGCTACTGAGGGCAGAGAATTCGGCGATGTCGTCGACCTCCTCACCGGTACCGAGCGCAGTCGTGTTGATGCCGGTAAAGTTCAACCCGTAGCCTTGGCCGGCGTTGAAGGTAGCGCCCGCCGCCTGTGGTGGATAGGTGGTGCCGGCCATAATGGTGCCATCGTTACCGATTTCGAGGAGGAACACGCCTCCATCGTACGGATAGGCGGCATACGCTGTCCCTCCGAAGAAGCCGGAGAAACTGCCAAGAGTGTAGCGCCCAGTACCGGCGGCGGCGTATTGGGCGGAGAAAAGCAGGGGCGACGGAGATACCGACAGGTTCGCGTTTACATCTTCGGTGGAGGCGTTGGTGGGGTTGCCGGCACCGTCGGTGACCATGAAGCCGCCAGCCGCGGTGGGGCCGCTCGAAGTGAATCCCTCAAGCGTGAAGGCCAACACTCCGGTGGGTAAGGCGGTGCTGGACCGAGAAAATGCATCGCCGGCGAGCGCATTGAGCCCGTCCATCTCAATGAACTTCAAATGATTGGCATCAATGGCAAACACATCGTAGGTGATCGCCCCGAATTGCGGCGTGGTCAGAACCGTTGCTGGATTTGAGGACGGTCCGACAACGACGGTGCCCGTGAGCCCCTGGTCGGTAAAGGCAAACCCGTCGTCGTTGAAGTCTTGCAGACCGGAGGAGATGGCTCCGGCAGCGCCAAGGGTGAAATCTCCGATCGTGACAAGCGGGTTTGCGTTGCCGTCGGATCCTGAAAGGCTGAAGGCATAGGAGCCGGCAGGCGAAGCTCCGGCGGATTGCAAGTCAAGCGTGCCGCTACCGCTGGCACTGCCGTCGAATTCGGTGATCAGCCCGTGAGAACTGTCTTGCAGGACAAAATCAAGCTCGACCGCGCCGAACGGCGTGGATGTGCCGAAGGTTCCCCGTCCTCGTCCGTCAACGCTGACGGTGTAGGTGCCATTGCTAATCGGCGAGTTGGGAATTGGCCCAGTAGTAAAAATGGCCGTGTTCAAGTCATTGACGTCGATGGTGCCACCCGTAATTCCTCCGTTGCCGTTCCCGCCGCTGCCATTGGCCGTAAAGGTGCCAGCCATCGAGAAAGGGGCGCCCGCCTGGTCGGTGCCCGACACAGCGAATACGTACGTGCCGTTCAAGTTGGAGTTGCTGAAGCTGCCGGTTGGAGGCGGCAGGACTGGAGTGGAACTGCTCCCGCAGCCCGCTAACACCGCGATGGCGGAAAGGATAATGGGCAGAACCAGGCGATTGTGCAACGACATAAATTCCCCCTGACGGATTTGACGCAGTGTTGGGCGTTCCGCGCTCAGATTAGCACGAGTAAGTTGCCGCTAGATTCAACCCGAACCTGAGGAATAAGTAGCGCCTGGAGGCAAAGATTTTGAGGGCTTTACATCTCTTTACGAAAGGAACGGCGAGTTACCAAAAAACCGCTGCCGTGGGCTCCGGTCCTGCCTAGGGATGCACGTCTGCCTCATGGCCGGCAAGTCTGCGCAAAGACTTCTCGTAGGGCGTGCGGGCGATTCCTCGCTCGGTAATGATGGCGCTCACGTACCGCGCCGGGGTCACGTCGAACGCGGGATTTTCCACCGCAACGCCGTCGGGCACCATTTGCTTTCCGGCGATGTGGGTGATTTCTTTGGCATTGCGCTGCTCGATAGGAATCTCAAGGCCGCTGGGGCAGGCCAGGTCCACGGTGGAAATCGGCGCGGCCACATAGAACGGAATGTTGTGCTCCTTGGCCAGAATTGCCACGGTGTAGGTGCCAATCTTGTTGGCCACGTCGCCGTTGGCGGCGATGCGGTCGGCTCCGACGACGATCGCGTCAATCTTGTGCTGGCTCATCATCGCGCCCGCCATGTTGTCGGAGATCACCGTGGTGGGGATGCCGTCTTTCATCAGTTCCCACGCGGTAAGGCGCGAACCCTGCAGAAACGGGCGGGTTTCGTCGGCGTAGACATGAATTTTTTTGCCCTCTTCAACGGCGGCGCGGATCACGCCCAGAGCGGTGCCGTATCCGGCGGTGGCGAGCGCGCCTGCGTTGCAGTGCGTGAGCACTCCGCCTTCGCTCGGCATAAGCGTGGCCCCGTGGCGCCCCATGGCCTGGTTGGCGGCGATGTCCTCGGCGTGCATGCGCTGCGCTTCTTCGATCAGGTCGCGCTTGATGTGCTGGATGGGGCGGACGCGGATGCGCTCGAACTTCTCCTGCATGCGGCGGATCGCCCAGAACAGATTCACGGCGGTGGGCCGAGTTTTTCCGATGAGATCGCAAATTCCGTCGAAGTCGCGCTTGAGGTCAGCATTGGTTTCGGCTTTGGAATTACTGACGCCGAGCGCGATGCCCATGGCCGCGGCCACGCCAATCGCCGGCGCTCCGCGCACCACCATGTTGCGGATGACGTCGGCAACCTGCTCATGCGTTTTGCAGGTGACATAGGTTTCTTCAGTCGGCAGCTTCGTTTGGTCGAGGAAGCGTACGCCGGTGTCGGTCCATTCGAGAGTTTGAATCATAAGGATTGAGTAATTGAGTAATTTGTAATCGGGTAATTTGTAAATGAGTAATTGGGTGATTTCTTCAATTGCTCAACTACATAATTACTCAATGTTTGTGCGCCTCGCAGCGCTTCCCGGGAGTGTTTGTCACTGCCGGGCGCCCGCACACCTCACAGACCGCGTGCGCGGCAAAAACATTCGGCTCGGTGTCATCGGTCAGCAGGATGTGTTCTTTGCGCACGTCGTTCGCGGTGAAAATCGAAACGAAGGGCGCCGGGGCTGCCGCCTTCTCCACATTTGGACGTCCTTGATGCTCTTCGCGTTCCACCAGGCACATGGCGCCAATGACTTCGAATCCGAATTCGCGGGCCGCTTCTATCGCCTGAATCGTCGATCCGCCGGTGGTGCAGACATCGTCCACAATCACGACGCGCGCGCCTTTGTCGTGGAAGCCCTCAATGCGTTGTCCGGTGCCGTGCTGCTTTTCGGCCTTGCGCACCAGAAAGCCGTTCAGTTCGCCACTGACCACCGAAGCCGCCACTACGATGGGATCGGCTCCCATGGTTAACCCGCCAATGGCTTGCGGCTTCCATCCACGATCGCGGATTTCTTCAAGAAACACTTCCCCGGTCAGCCGCGAGCCTTTGGCATCGAGAGTGGTCGTGCGGCAGTCAATGTAGTAATCGCTCTTCGCGCCGGAAGAAAGCGTAAAGTCGCCCAACCGGAAGGACTTGTGGGCGAGCAGGCGCAACAGGGCTTGACGCGGGGAGGGCATGGAATTCCTACGATAGCACGACTTCGCGGATCGCATCTCGCCGCGCAGGCCGTTGAAAACCATGCGGCGGCAGCGGCCTGGGCTGTCCGGTCGAGCGAAGCCCGGCTGCCTGGCGTGGTACCCTGAACGTACTGCCTACCTTCACGCTTCGAGGTACGAAATTGCCGAGTCTGCGAAAGTCTTTTTCTTTCTTTTTTCCCGGTTTCCTGCTCGCTGCCCTGACTATTTGTGTCACGACCGCCTTCGCCGACGGAACCCACACCTGGGAGCAATCGAAGTTCGAGGAACTCACCAAAGGCACCCCGACCGGGGTGGCCATTCGCAGCGCCGGTGGTCTCGAACTGGCGCCGTCGTTCAAACTGCTCTACGCAACGCCCTCGACCTACATCTGGGCGGTGGGTTCGGACGACGCGGGAAATGTGTACGCTGCCACCGGCGCTCCGGCCCGGGTCTACCGCATTACGCCTGACGGCAAAGCGTCCATCATTTTCGAGCCGCAGGAGTTGCAAGTGCAAACACTGGAAGTCGCACCTGGCGGCGTGATCTACGCGGCCACTGCCCCGGACGGCAAGGTTTATAAAATCGAGCACAAGGCGGGCGAGAAACCGGCTGCCAAGGCCGACAGCAAGAGCGCCGAAAAAGATTCCACGCCCGACGCGGCCAAACCCGCGCTCGATCCGTCGTGGAGTTCCTCCGTTTATTTTGCTCCGGGCACGAAATACATCTGGGACTTGCTGCTCGACAAGGCCGGCAACCTGTACGTCGCCACCGGCGATCACGGGGAGATTTTTAAAGTCACACCCAAGGGCGAGCACTCGCTTTTCTTCAAGAGCGACGAGACCCACATACGCGTGCTGGCGCTCGATGGGCAAGGCAACGTCATTGCCGGAACGGACGGCAGCGGGCTGGTGTACCGGATTTCGGCGGCGGGAGAAGGGTTCGTGCTCTACAGCGCTCCGAAAAAAGAAATCACAGCGCTCGCGCTCGACCACGACGGGAACATTTACGCCGCGGCAGTCGGCGAGAAGCGCTCGAGCGGGACGCCATCGATAGGCGGGGCTTCCCCCATCATCACGATGGGAGGGAACGCGCCGGCGAGCGCAGCACCGCAAACTCCCGGGATCACCATCCCGTCCACGCCCACCGCGGTGCAGACGGGCCCATTCCCATTTCCGGGTGGCGGCGCGAGCGGCGGATCTGATGTTTACCGCATTGCGCCGGACGGATCTCCGTCGAAGATTTGGACTTCGCACGAAGACATCGTTTATGCGCTGGCATTCGATTCGCATGATCACCTGCTGGCCGGCACGGGAAACCGCGGACACGTGTTTGCCATCGAGGGACAGGATGAATTTTCCGATCTGCTGAAGGCGCCGGCATCGCAGGTTACCGGTTTTGCCAAGGCTCCCGGCGGCGGCCTTTACGCGGCCAGCAGCAATCTGGGAAAGTTTTTGTGCTTGGGCCGGACCCGGAAAGCGAAGGCACCTACGAGAGCGATGTATTCGACGCGAAGGTTTTTTCGCGCTGGGGACGCGCCGAATTTCGCGGCGCCGGCAACGTCGAGTTGCTGGCACGCAGCGGCAACGTGGACAATCCCGACCGCAACTGGAGCGCATGGAAGAAAGTAGATCTGGCCAAGGACGCGGAGATGGGCGTTCCTGCCGCGCGCTATGCCCAGTGGAAAGCCGTGCTGCACGCCGGGAACCACGAAGCCCGCGGTGGACAGCGTCACGCTGAATTATCTGCCGAAAAACGTGGCGCCGGAAATTGACGACGTTGTCGGTGCAGATGGGCGTCGCGCTACCAGCCGCTGACGAAGTCGCCGGGCCTCAGCCTGGGCACCGATGTGAGTGGCTCCTCGGGCAGTCATTTTGAATCGCCGGTGCCGAGCTCGCACGATCGCGATGCCATCGGCGTGAAATGGAGTGCGCACGACGAGAATGACGATCAGCTGGTTTATTCGGTTTACTATCGCGGCGACGGCGAAACCCGCTGGCTGCTGCTGAAAGACAATCTGACCGACAAAGCCTATTCCTTCGACGCCAGCCTGCTGCCGGACGGAGGCTACACCGTGAAAGTCGTCGCTTCCGATGCGCCTTCGCACTCGCCGGGCGAGGCCCTGACCGCGGCGAAGGAAAGCCGCCGCTTCGAAGTGGATACCACGCCTCCGCGCATCGAGAATCTGACTGCGGCGGTGGAAGGCGCGCAGATTCATGTGCGCTTTCGCGCGGATAGATGGATTCTCGACCATCAAGCGCGCCGAATTTTCCGTGGATGCGGGCGACTGGAAATACGTCGAGCCGGTCGGCCAACTGTCGGACTCCGAAGACCGAAGACTACGACTTCAAGGTCGCGCCGGAAGCCGGGAAAGACGCGGCGTCCGAGCATGTGATCGTCGTGCGTGTCTACGACAAGTACGACAACATGGGAGCCGCGAAAACGTCTGAAAGGGAAGTGACGTCGGGGAATGACGTCGAGGAGTCGCGCGCTATTCTTGCGCCCGCTGCGTCCCTGGAATCCGGACATGTCCGAAAGGCCTCTTTCGGACCTCAACCCGCTCGCTGAAAATGGCAGTATGCGCTGTCCCTGTTCAGCGAAACTCTGCCTGTTCCTCTCCGCACTGATCTCCGCTGTCGCTCGGCCTCGTGGCCTGTTCCGGCGTGTCAAATCCCGGTGGCACGGCGGGGCGGGACCGGTGGCGGGACCGGCGGCGGTACGGGTGGCAGCAATCTCGCCTGCAGTGGGATGTCGATGGGCCAAACCGCCAGTCTGAACGGCTTTGTTCCCTTCACCAGCAACAGTTTTTGGAACACCGATATCTCTTCCGCGCCCGTCGACCCGAATTCCGACACGATTATCAGCAACTGGGTCGGCTCGGTGAACGTTCATCCCGACTGGGGCAACGATCCGACCTACGGCATTCCCTACGTCGTGGTCAATGGCAGCCAGTCGCTGGTGAATGTGAATCTCGGCGCGTACGGGGGCGAGAGCGATCCCGGACCCATGCCGGTTCCGCAAAGTGCTCCGGTCGAAGGCGGTTCGTCCAGTACCGGCGATCGCCACGTGCTCGTGCTCGACAACGGCAATTGTTTTCTCTACGAACTCTACAACTCGTCGGTGAATTCCGACGGGAGCTGGAATGCCGATTCGACCGCGGTGTGGGATTTGCTGGGCAACGAGCAACGGCCCTACACCTGGACCTCCGCCGACGCGGCCGGACTGCCGATTTTTCCTGGCCTGGTGCGCTATGACGAAGTGGCTGCCGGCAAGATTCAGCATGCGTTCCGCTTCACGCTGCCCAAGACGAGCGCTGCGTTCACTCCTCCGGCGTCGCATTGGGCGGCAAACTCGAGCGATCCTACTGCGCCGCCGATGGGCATGCGGATGCGCCTGAAATCCGAGCTACAACATTTCGACTTTTTCCGCGCAGATGCAGGTCATTCTGACCGCGATGAAGACGTATGGCCTGATCCTCGCCGACAATGGCAGCGCGCTTTATGTGACAGGAGTGTCCGACAGCCGCTGGGGATCGGATCTGGATTCGCTGAAAACTGTGCCCGCGTCGGCCTTTGAAGTCGTGCAGATGAATCCGGTGTATACGAATGCCAGCTATCCGACAGGAGCCGCGCCCACGATCAGCAGCTTTACCGCGTCGGCTGCGCATGTTGCTTCCGGAGGCAGCGTGACGCTCTCGTGGACCACGGGTAACGCCGACTATGTGATTGTCTCGCCGGGCCCGGGTGCGGTGCGCGGAAGCAGCGTGACCGTGAATCCTACGGCAACCACGACCTACACGCTCTACGCGACCAATCAGTTTGGCCGCACCACAGCCACGGTCACGGTGAATGTGCCGTAATCAGCCCGCTGCCAGATAAACGTAGCGAAGAATAAACAGAGCCGTCAGAATCCAGATCACGGCGCTGACCTCGCGGAACTTTCCCGCGGCCACCTTTACCAGCGTGTACGAGATCAGCCCCAGGCTCAGCCCGGTCGCGATGCTGAACGTCAGAGGCGTTGCCAGCAGCGTCACGAACGCGGGAATCGCCTCGGTAAACTCAGTCCACTCGACGCGCCCTATTGATTCCGTCATCAGCGCGCCCACCAGAATCAGCGCCGGCGCAGTCGCGTAGGCGGGAATCGCCGTCGCCAGCGGCGAACAAAAAGTCGCCAGCAGAAACATTCCGGCGACGAACATGTTGCTCAGTCCGGTCCGCGCTCCAGCCGCCACTCCGGCCGCGCTCTCGATGTAGCTGGTCACGGTCGACGTTCCGGTCAGCGATCCGAAAATCGTACCCACGGCGTCGGACACCAGGGCGCGGCCCACGCGCGGAATCTTGCCGTCCTTCACAAATCCGCCCTGCTCGCAGACTCCCACCAGCGTGCCGACGTTGTCGAACAGATCCACGAAGAGAAAAACGAAAATGATCTCGAGCAGCCCGAGATGCATGGCCCCGCGCAGATCGAGTTGCAGCCAGGTCGAAGAAGGATGCGGCCACGAAAAGATCGCAGCCGGCCAACTGGCCATGCCGCGCAAAATCCCGAGCACGGTTGTCGCCACAATCCCTATCAGAATCGCGCCGCTGATTTTGCGTGCCATCAGAACCAGCATGATTGCCAGGCCCACGCACGCCAGCTGCGCTTCGTGATTCGAAAAACTGCCCAGGCCAACGAAGGTCGCCGGATTCGCGACGACCAGCCTTTGCATTGCGCAGGCCGACGAACGCGATGAACATTCCGATGCCGCCGGCGGTGGAGTGCTTCAGGCAGTTCGGGAATGCCGTTGACGATCTGCTCGCGCACTCGCGTCACCGTGAGAATCAGAAAGAAAACGCCGGAAAAGAAAATAACGCCAAGCGCCGTGCGCCACGGCACGTGCATCCCCAGGCAAACCTGGTAGGTGAAGTAGGCGTTGAGCGACATGCCGGGCGCCAGCGCAATGGGATAATTCGCGTACAGCCCCATGACCAGCGTGGCCGCGGCGGCAGAGAGGCAGGTCGCGAACACGACTCCCTCGACCGGCATTCCGGCCTGCGACAGGATTTGCGGGTTCACCACGACGATGTAAGCCATGGTGATGAACGTGGTCAGGCCGCCGAGAAACTCGCGCCGCACGGTGGTCTGATTTTCGGTGAGGCGAAAATAGCGTTCGAGCAATGCCGATCCTTTGGGCAGATGAAAAGGAATCCGACATTCTACGGCATGAGGCGCCGAACCCGGCAGGATTTTCCTGGATGGGTATGGTGCAGTTTGGCATGCGTGCTCGGCCGGATGAGAGGGAGGTCCTTCGCTCCGCTGAAATGCGCTCCGCTCAAGATGACGCCGGTTTGACTTCCGTGTTGCTGCTGATGCTGGTCAATTCGCCGGCGTGCCGCAGTTCCGGGAAGAACCACGCCCAGAGGGCAATCACGACTAGCGTTCCGATCCCTCCCAGCACGACGGCAGGAACCGTCCCAAACCACTGCGCGGTTACGCCCGACTCGAACTGCCCGAACTCGTTCGAAGTGCCGATGAAGATCATGTCGACGGCTGTGACGCGCCCGCGCATTTCATCTGGAGTGGCAAGCTGGGTGAGCGTCGCACGGATGATCACGCTGATCATGTCGCTTGCGCCCAGCAAGAGCAGTGCGATTAACGACAATATGAGGCTATGCGACAAGCCGAAGAGAATGGTGAAGACTCCGAATCCGGCAACCGCCCACAGCAGCGTCAGCCCGGATTTTCCGCGCAACGGCCGGTGGGCGAGGGCAACCGCCATCAAAGTGGCGCCGACACCGGGCGCGGTGCGCAGCAGCCCCAATCCCCACGGCCCGGTGTGCAGGATTTCGCGTGCGTAGACGGGCAGCAAAGCGACCGCTCCTCCCAGCAACACGGCGAACAGATCGAGCGAAATCGCGCCCAGGATAAGCTTCTTGCTCCAGATGAAACGGAGTCCGGCGAAGACAGTGCGGAACGTCATCGGTTCCCTGGGGCGCGCCTTGACTTCCGGCCGGATGCGGAACGATGAGATGGTTGCTCCGACGGCGGTCACCATGGCAATGGCATAAACCAGGGACGGCCCACGCGACGCCGCATAGAGAAGTCCGCCGAACGAGGGTCCAAGAATCGTTGCCGCCTGAAAGATGCTGGCATTCCACGCGACCGCGTTCGGAAAATGCTCTTCCGGAACCAGTTGCGGCAGAATCGAGCGGCTGGCCGTCCCATTAAACGAGCGCACTACGCCGATCAAAACCAACACCACGTAGATGGAGTGCACCGAGTGCATACCGCGCTGCGCAAGAGCGAGCAGCAAAGCAAAGCAGAAGGCATATCCGGCATAGCACGCCGACAGCACGTTGCGCCGCTGGAAGTGGTCCGAGGCGTGGCCAGAGATCGGGAACAGTAAAATTCCCGGCAGAAATTGCGCCAGCCCGACCAGCCCTAGATCGAGCGGCCTCTTGGTGATTTCGTAGACTTGCCAGCCTACGGCGACCGCCTGCATTTCGACGGCTGCCACGATCAAGAAGCGCGCGATCTGGAACAGCACGAACCCAGGATGGGTGAAAGCGGCGCGTCCGGCTCGGGCGTCGGCGGGCGAGAGCATGAACTTCTAATGTGCCACAGAACGCAGTGGATGTGCAGAGGCTGGCGCGAAGGCAGTATCCGTGCTGGCTAGGTGACCAGCGGAGCGTTCGCAATCCCCGCCGTCCCAAACACGCGCCGATAGCGTGCGACTTCTTCCGGTGGCCCGAGCGCTTTGGAATAGTTATCGGATAGCTTAACGGCGGGGCGTCCTTCGACGTCGGATACTTTGCAGATCAGGCTGATGGGATCAAACCCCGTGCCATCGTTGGGATTACAGCCGCGGAAATCGTTGGTGAGCAGCGTTCCCCACCCGGCGCTGACCCGGATACGGCTGTGGGGAGTCCACTTGCTCGCATCATTGAAATCTTCGGCGCTGCGGAAATCATCGACCGTGGCGCCCTTCGCCAGCTTGCCGCCAAAATAGGCGTGCAGCCCCAGGATCCGGTCTACATCGAGCATGTCGGAGGCAATCAGCAACTTCTCGCGGGGATCGCGCCCGCGGGCGTTCAGCCACTCGATATATTCATCTCCGGCAATATAGGGATCCTTGCTGTCCATGCGCTGCCCGGTCCAATCGGCCACCCAGTCGGGAGCGCCGGCCAGAAACTGAGTGGTGCCAAACGTGTCGGGCAACATGACGCGCAACGCGCCTTCGTAGGTCTGCTGCCAGAGTTCGAGCACGCGGTATTGCGACGCCTTCAGCGCCACATCGTCGGGGGCGAGAGCGGCCATCACCATGGGAATCTCGTGCGCATTCGTTCCGATTGCTTCCAGGTCGTGCTTGTGAGCGAGAAACGCATTCGACGTGCCGATAAAGCTGCTGCCGAGATTCGCCGCCATGGCCACGACGACATACTCCTGCCAAAGAAAACTGTGCCTCCGCCGCGTTCCGAAGTCGGCGACACTCAGCCCGGGAACGCCGCGCAGCCGCTCGATCTTGCTCCACAGCTTGGTCTTTGCTCGCGCATACAGGATGTCGAGACCGAACTCGCTGAGCGTCTTAAGGTGTGCCCGCGTCTTCAGTTCGTCAAGAATAGCCAGCGCGTAGAGCTCCCACATGGTGGTCTCGGTCCAGGGACCTTCGAAGGTCAAATGAATCTGCCCGTCACTCACACGAAGCTGGTAGTCCGACAATCGGAAGTCATGCTCCAGCCACTCCAGAAATGCCGGCTCGAAAATTCCGCGGCGCCCGTAGAAGGTGTTGCCGGCCAGCCATACCAGTTCCGATTTTCGAAAGCGCCGCCCGCGCACGTGCTGCAGTTGCACCTTGAGTTCTTCTATGTGAATGACGTCGGCGATTCGCACGGAAGCGTGGCGGTTGAACAGCGAGAATTGCACGCGTGTCCTGGGGAAATGCTTCCAAATGAACTGCAGCATCAGCAGTTTATAGAAGTCGGTGTCGAGCAGCGAGCGGATGACCGGGTCGAGTTCCCAGTTGTGGTTGTGCGCGCGCTCTGCGAAGTTGACAATCATCGGGTCAGCGGCCTTGAGACTCGCCTAGAGGATAAGGGATATTGCGGCGGAGCGCGAGCGAATGGTGCGGTGGCTTGCGCGCGGGGGCGGATGGGAGGGAGGTCCTTCGCTGCGCTGAAGCGCTCCGCTCAGATGACGATGCTTTTTTGGGGGGCGGCACGTTTACTGGGCTGCTCGCCAGGCCATCCCGTCGGGCCCCTTGCCAGTTGAGAACACCGCGGTCACGGTCAGCGACTTCAGATCAACGACCGCGATCTTGTTGTCGCGGCTTACCGCGACGAATGCTCGCGATCCATCCGGCACGATTAGAATGCCCGCGCAGCCCTTGCCGACGCTGATTCGCTTCATCTCTTTCCGCGCCTTCACATCCACAAATACGAGATCGCCGGTGCCCAGATCGGAAATCAAGACCATCCGGCCATCGGGCGTGAACTTCAGCCGGTTGGCGAACTGCGTCGGCACTTTCAGCACCTGAGCGACCTGCTTACTGGTCACATCCACCACCGAAACCGTTCCGTCGTGGGAGTTCGCCGCCCACAGTTCCTTGCCATCGGGCGACACATCGAATCCCTCCGGCCCCTTGCCAACCGGGACAACCGTCTCGCGCCAGCCCTGCGCGTTTGCGTCCTTCTCAATCACGCTGATCGAATCCGAGATGACGTTCGACGTATAGATCGCATCTCCGCTGACTTTGACCATGTGTGTGCGATTCTGGCCGAGACCCAGAACCCAGTCTACCTGCCGGGTCGTGGGATCGATCCGTCCGATTACCTTGCTCATTTCCGCGGTGAAGTAGATCTTGCCGTTGGCGGCATCCAGCCCATGCGGCGCAAGCAGCGGCCCTAGATCGATGGCGTGCAATGCCTGCTGGTGCACAAGGTCAATCACCGAAATCGTGTGCAGCGGATTACCAAAAGCGCCGTAGTTGCTTACGAAGGCGAGCGTCCCATCGTCAGAAACTACGACCTCATGGGGATCATCCCCTGCGGACACGCGCCCCACAACCTTCAGGCTCACCGGATCGACGATAGCGAGCTTGCTGTCATCTTTGTCGAGCACCAATAGCGCGGGCCGTGGCGTTTGCGCCACAGCCAGGCCAGCCATCAATGCCATCGACCAGCCCATTCTCCAGGCCACCGCGACGTTCCGCTTCATCTCGCGTCCTCCTTGCAATTGCTGCGACTCTTGCCACGTTACGCCGGCGTAGCTTCCGAGGAACCGCCCCAACTATCCCTTCTGCTTGTCATCCGTCCAACTGGCAGGTAAGTTTGCATAAGGGGCGGGGTCGGGTCAACTCTCCTTTGCACTGCTGAAATTCCTACGATGCCTGCGTTCGAGATCCAAAGAACATCTCGCCTGAACTGCGTTTGGATGGCAGCGATGCTGCTGGTGCTTACGCCGTTCCTTTTCGCGGCGCCCCCCGAGATTCATATTCCGCGCATCGCCTCTCCTCCGAGCCTCGACGAATTCGAAAGTATGCAGCCAGACCCTCAAGTTGCGGCCCGTATGCTGAAGGTGAGTGGCTTCATCGCGCGCGAACCGGCCGACGGAGCCGAGCCCACCCAGGACACCGACGTATATCTGGCCTACGACGACAAAAATCTCTACGCCGTGTTCATCTGCTGGGACAAAGAGCCCGACAAGATCCGGGCGCGGATGACTCGTCGCGAAGACATTTTCTCCGACGACTCTGCCGAGATTATGATCGACACCTTCAACGACGCGCGCCGGGCTTACACCTTCGCCTCCAACCCGCTCGGAATTCAGTGGGACGCTCTTTGGACCGAGGGCACGATCGGCAACGGGCTCCCGGCCGACTACAGCGGTTTCGACCCGTCGTTCGACACAGTCTGGCGCTCGGATGCTAGCCTGACCTCGCGCGGTTACATTGTGCTGATGGCCATCCCCTTCAAGAGCCTGCGTTTTCCCAGGACCGATATTCAACAGTGGCGCATCATCCTGAACCGTTCCATCCCGCGCACCAACGAAAACATTTTCTGGCCTCGCATCACGAACCGCATTCAGGGACGCTTCAACCAGGCCGCCACCGCCACCGGAATCGAACACATTTCGCCCGCCCGCAATATTCAACTCATTCCCTATGGCCTGTTCCGCAGTTTTCGCGACATTGACCAGCGCGACCCGAACAATCCTTTCTTCGAGGGCAGTGCCTTTCAACCCGAGGTCGGCCTTGACGCCAAGTTCATCCTGCACGACAGCTTCGTGCTCGACGCCACCATCAATCCCGACTTCAGCCAGGTCGAGTCGGATGACCCACAGATCACCGTCAACCAACGCTATGCGGTTTTCTTCCCGGAGAAGCGCCCGTTCTTTCTGGAGAACAGCAACTACTTCACTACTCCCATCAATCTTGTTTTTACGCGCAATATCGGCCATCCGGAATTCGGGCTGCGGCTCACCGGAAAAGCGGGCCCGTGGGCCGTGGGTGTTCTTGCCAGTGACGACCGCGCCCCCGGCGAAGCCCTGCCGCCCACCGATCCTCACGCCGGAGACCGCGCGACTTTCACCATTGCGCGCGTCAGCCGCGACATTTTCCAGCAGTCGACCATCGGCGCGACTTATACCGACCGGGAATTCGGCGGCGGATACAACCGCGTCGGCGGCCTCGATGCCAACTTCAAGCTTGATCCCAACTGGCGACTGCAGGGCCAGGCGATCACCAGTTCCACCGTGGATGTCGTCGCTGGCGTCCGCTCCGGCGGCCCTGGCTACAAGCTCGACCTCGAACGCGCCGGACGCCAGTTCAACCTGCAGTCTCTTTACGTGGATTACAGCCCGGGCTTCGTAACCCAAACCGGCTTCGTCAATCGGGTTGACGTCCGCGAACAGGCCATCAATACCAGCTACTACTTTCGCCCGGAGGGCAAATACCTCCTCTCTTACGGCCCAACGTTTCAGCCAGTTCAACATCTGGGATCATCACGGCATCGGAGTCGATTACTTCGCCCTACCCGGCTTCCGTGTGGATTGGGCGCGCAGCACCTACGTCAACGTACATCCCTTTGCTTACGATGACGTCCACCTTCGCCCCGTGGACTACAGCACGCTCACGAGGGTGGCCGCATATCCGCAGAAGTTTTGGGGAATCGAGGCCGGCACCAGCTGGTTCAAGCTGTTCGATTTCGCGGCGACTTTCTACGGAGGCGGGGGCGTGAACTACAATCCGGCGGCGGGACGAATCCCCGAAATCGGCCACGAGGACACCGGAAACTTTACTCTGACCTTCCACGCCGCGGGACGCTTGCGCATTGACAACACCTACTTGCTCGAGCATGTCCGCGAGCGCGACACGAACCTGACCGCGGTCACCAACCACATCTTCCGGAGCAAGTGGAACTACCAGTTCACCCGCGAACTTTCTGCGCGCGTCATTTTGCAATACACGTCCGTACTTTCCAATCCGTTGATCAGTGCGCTATCGCCCACTAAGAACTTCAACGCCGATTTTCTGGTTACTTACCTGGTGCATCCCGGCACGGCAATTTACGTCGGGTACAACAGCGACCTCGCGAACTTGAACCGCGGCCTGGCTGTTGACCCGGTGACCGGCTTCATCCTCACTACCCCGCGCGGCTACATCAACGACAGCCGTCAGTTCTTCGTGAAAGCGTCCTACCTGTACCGGTTTTAAGACTTACGTAGAGAACGATGCCTTTGGCGGTCAAGACGGGCGAAGCTCGATAAGCGTTCAAGAACGGACTACGCCTTACTGCCGACGAACTTCTGCTCCAGGCCCTCATAGACTTCCTCGGCCCGGCGCAACGCGTGCTGCACATTGTCACAGATGTTTTCCTCCCCGATCACCTCGGCGAACTCTGCCTGATGAATCAGTTGCGCAGGTTGCTCGCGCGCTCCGCACAGAATCAACGTCCGCTTGCTCGCGTGCAACTGCCTGGCAACTTCCTCGATGGCGAACAACCCTGTGGCGTCGAGCGCAGTCATATTTCGAAGACGCAAAATGACGACCGGCGGAAGCTCGTGAATATTCTCTGTCACTGCCTGGATCTTGTCGGTCGCTCCGAACAGGAACGGCCCGTGAATACGGAAGATCGTGGCGTAATAGGGAATGTCCTTGTCTTGCAGAATGTGCACTCGCCCGTCTTCCACGTAGTCGTCGGTAACCTGCGACACGGTCGTGGTGGAAGCCACGCGGCTGATGAACAGCAGAGCCGCCAGAATCATCCCGGCCTCGACGGCAACGGTGAGGTCGGCGAACACGGTCAAGGCAAAGGTCACCAGCCAGATGCTGATGTCGGTCTTCGTCAGTTTCAGCAGTTGTGGAATCTCGCGCCACTCGCCCATGTTGTAAGCGACGACCATCAAGATCCCGGCAAGCGCAGCCATGGGGATGTAGCTGACCAGCGGCGCCGCGAACAGCAAAATGCACAGCAGCGTCAGTGCATGGATGATCCCCGCGACCGGCGACTGCGCCCCCGAGCGGATGTTCGTCGCGGTACGCGCGATGGCTCCGGTTGCGGGCAATCCGCCGAACATCGGCGAGAAAATGTTGGCCACGCCTTGCCCGATGAGTTCCACGTTGGGGTTGTGCCGGTCATTGCTCATGCGGTCCGAAACCACCGCCGACATGAGCGATTCGATCGCGCCCAGCATCGCCACCGTAAAAGCCGGTCCGAGCAGTCCGTGAATCAGATCGCTGCGGAAGTGCGGAATGTGCATGTGCGGGAGCCCGCCCGGAATTCCCCCGAATTTGGTGCCGATCGTTTCCACGGGCAGATGGAAAAAATAGACGGCGCAGGTCGAGAGCAGGAGAGCGACGATGGGCCCGGGAATCCGCGCCGACAGCCCGCGGCAAATGATGAGCACCAGAAGCGTGAACACGGCCAGCGCCGTTGTTTCCCACGACAGCGTGTGAAAATCACGTGCCAGCGCCTCGACACGCTGCCAGAACACGCCCGGCACTTTGTCGAGATGCAATCCGAAGAAATCTTTGACTTGTGTGCTGGCGATCAGCACGGCAATGCCGTTGGTGAATCCGATCACCACCGGACGCGGAATATATTTCACCGCCGTGCCCAGGCCGGTGACGCCCATGACTACCAGCAGCACTCCGGCCATTACCGTGCACATGAACAGGCCGTCGACGCCGTGCACCGCGACAATCCCTGCCACCACGACGACAAAAGCGCCCGTCGGCCCGCCAATCTGCATTTTCGATCCGCCGAGCGCCGAGATCAGAAACCCGGTGACGATGGCGCAGTAGATTCCCGCTTGCGGCGTCAGTCCGGATGCAATGGCAAACGCCATAGCCAGTGGCAGCGCCACCAGCCCCACCGTGACGCCGGCGATCAGATCAAGCAGGAATTTGTGACGGTTATAGTCGCGAAGACACAGCACCGACTTCGGAAGCCAACGATCATCCAGGAAAGCACGCGCCATCTTGTCATTATCGCGCAGGGGGTGCGGACAAGGTAGTTACTCTTGCACAGTGTGTAGCCCCGGAGCCATTGCTCCGGGGTTGCGCGCGCAATGCAATGTTGTGCAGAGAGGCAAACGCAGGGATGACCCACGCCGCGCGCACTCGTCGCTACGCGACTCGGGGCGGACGAATGCGTCCGCCCCTACATGATCCCGTTTTGGAACGGCGGGAGGATTATTCCTCAGGCATGTTCATCGAAACCAACTGCGGATATGGCAGCATTCGAGAATGCAGTTCTATCGTCGCAACCTTCCGCATCTGCAGAAAGACTTCACCCCTCACTTCATCACCTTCGTGACAAAGTTCCGATGGATCTTACCTCCTGTTGCCCGAGACGTCGTGCTTGCGTCGTGTCTCCACGATCATCGACGTAGACATGAACTCTATGTGGTTGTTGTTATGCCCGATCACGTGCACACGATCCTTACGCCCCTGCTCGACACTGAACGCGGAGAAGTCTTTTCCCTGACCAGGATCACGCAGGCAATCAAAAGCGCATCCGCACGCGCCATTAATCAGAAGCTGATACGCACGGGAGCAGTCTGGCAGGAAGAATCGTTCGATCACGTACTGCGCTCGTCGGAAGGGCTGGATGCGAAGGTGGAATACGTGTTGCAAAATCCCATACGCAAGGGACTCGTCACAGACTGGCATGAGTACAGATGGGCGTGGCAAAGACAGGATCAACCCGTTGCTGCCATGCACATAGCAGCCCGGTGAGACGTGAAACGTGAAACGTGTAACGTGTAGCTCCGGAGCCATTGCTCCGGGGTTGCGCAAAGCGCAATGGGGGCGCCAGGAAGCGACCGGGACTCCGAATCCGTCGTACGCGGCCCTCGCTTCGCTCGCGCCGCGGGGCGGACGAATGCGTCCGCCCCTACACGATCCCATTTCGGAACGGCGGGAGGATTATTCCTTCGCCTTGATCATCGAAACCAACTGCGGATATGGCAGCATTCGAGAATGCAGTTCTATCGTCGCAACCTTCCGCATCTGCAGAAAGACTTCACCCCTCACTTCATCACCTTCGTTACAAAGTTCCGATGGATCTTGCCTCCTGCTGCCCGAGACGTCGTGCTTGCGTCGTGTCTCCACGATCATCGACGTAGATATGAACTTTATGCGGTTGTTGTGATGCCCGATCACGCGCACATGATCCTTACGCCCCTGATCGATACTGAACGCGGAGAAATCTTTTCCCTCACCAGGATCACGCAGACAATCAAAAGCGCATCCGCACGCGCCATTAATCAGAAGCTGATACGCACGGGAGCAGTCTGGCAGGAAGAATCGTTCGATCACGTGCTGCGCGTCGGAAGGGCTGGATGCGAAGGTGGAATACGTCGTGCAAAATCCCATACGCAGAGGATTAGTCACAGACTGGCATGAGTACAGATGGGCGTGGCAAAGACAGGATCAACCCGTTGCTGCCATGCACATGGCGGCCCGGTGAAACGTGTAGCCCCGGAGCCATTGCTCCGGGGTTGCGCAAAGCGCGATGCGGGTGCCAGGAAGCTACTGGCGTTTCGGGTCGCCGGAGCCGTCGTACGCGGCCCTCGCTTCGCTCGCGCCGCGGGGCGGACGAATGCGTCCGCCCCTACACAAAGCTAGAATCGACTTATGCAAGTGCTCGACACTCTGGGATGGCTCGCCTGCGTGGTCTACTCGACCATCCCTTCGTTCTGGCTGATGGTCCATCCGCGCGCCCACCGATGGCGAGAAAAAGAGCGCTCACCATTCCGCGTGCTGGTGCCTGCGTGGATTTTGATGTGGATAGGCGTCGCGGTGTTAACCGGGCCGTGGCGCCACGTGGCGATATACAGGACGCCGTGGAGTTGGATACCGGCGGGGCTCCTGTTCGCGGTGGGCATCTATCTTTATTCCCGCTCGGGAGCCCACTTCAGCTGGGCCCAGTTAGGCGGCCTGCCCGAAGTCCGGCCCGCCGATCACGACCAACGTCTCGTGACCATCGGTATTCGCGCCAGAGTCCGCCACCCTGTGTATCTAGGGCACTTGTGCGAATTGCTCGCCTGGAGCATAGGCACGGGCCTGATCGTTTGCTGGTTGCTGACCGCGTTCGCAATCGTCACCGGGGCGGTGATGATTCGGATGGAGGATGCGGAGTTGGAGCTGCGCTTCGGAGGTGAGTTTCAGGCATATCGCTCAAACGTACCAGCCGTCTTCCCGCGGCTTGCCAAACGCTGAACCCGCACTAGCGAGTCGGCGACTGTGCGATAGCAATCCTGTGGCGTTTTGCCAGGAAATCAGGGGACTTCAGCCTCTTCGGCAAAATCAGCGCCGCCGGAATTGCCATGACCAGCACCAGTGCATAAAGGTTCGCGCGCAGGACGGTCGGGAAGAACCCTTTGCCCTTAGGACGCGAACTCAGTCGCCAGATAATCCACTCCTCCCACACGGTAGTGAGCGTGACGCTGGCTAGAAGGGCGAAGGCGATGGCCGCGAATTTTATGATCCAATAGAGCGCCAGTTGCCGAGTTCGGATTGCCTCCTGACTCAACCCGAATAGTACGCAACTTGCCAGCAAAAGAATGGTCATCACCGTGGCCAGGACGACGGGAGGCGTTCGTGCCAGCCATTCCATAGGTGCCGCATCGACAAACCTCCGCGATGTGAACCAGCACAAAAGGAAAACCACCGGCACACCGACCAGCCATACTCCTGGCCCGCTGGCGATCATGGCACCGACAAGGGCGCCAACCAGGCTTGTGAGAACGTTGCCAAGGAACATCCTCCAGGCAGCCTGACCACGCGAAATCCTTCGCTCGAAAACGGCAAAAAGCACCGACTTGAGCAAAACTGCTGCCGCAAGCACAAGCACCGATCCGGACAACGCAAGGGCTGGCGCCATGACCTGCATAAATGGAATGACGGGTTCACACGCGAGGGCCGGACCGCCTGCAAACAGCATCGCTGCCGGTACAACAGAAAAGTGGCTGATAGTCATGGGTGTTCTCCGCCCATCCAGTCTCGACCGAGTATCATCCTTCGCAGAACGCTTAGGAGTGTAATCCTTTCGTGGTAAGTGACGGATGGGAGATGAGAATAGGACAGGAGGTCGCACAACACTCCCGCTATAATCCGATTTGGCTGAAAGCTGACGCCTGACGCTTCCGCATGCGCTTCGAACTCTTCATCGCTCGCCGCTACCTCCGCGCCAAGCGCCGCCAGGCGTTTATCGGCATCATCACCGGCATCTCCGTGGCCGGAGTCGCCGCAGGAGTCGCCTCGCTCGTCGTCGCGCTCGCCATCAACAATGGCTTTCGCCAGGATCTGCAGCAGCGCCTGCTGGGCTCGACTTCGCACATCAGCTTGCAGCGCATCGCCGACGACGGCATCAAGGATTGGCCTGCGCTCTGGACCGGCTTTCGAAACAGCCGCATGTGGTGGCCGCCGCTCCCGCGATCTTCGAACAGGTCCTGATCTCGCGCGGACCGCGGGCGCGGGGCGCAGTGCTCAAAGGCATGATTCCGCGCTACGAGCGGCAAGTCGGCGATCTGCTGAACTCAGTGAAGGAAGGCTTCGGCGGATGCGCTGGACAGACACGCACCCCGCGCTCCGCCGGACTCAGAGGCGAAGCGCAGCCATACCCAACTCAGGGTCCGGCGGACGAGGCGTCGGCGGCTCACAGTCTCCCGACTCGCTCGCCGGCGTCCAGCAGCGCGTCGCCGCCATGCCGCCCATCGTTCTTGGCAAGGACATGGCCGACAACCTCGGCGCCACAGTCGGCTCCGTCGTGCTCGTCGTCAGCCCGCAGGGCGAACTGACTCCCTTCGGCATGGTGCCGAAATACAACCGCTTCCGCGTGGTGGGAATTTTCAATTCCGGCTTCTTCGACTACGACTCCAGTTGGGCCTTCGCCCGGCTCTCGGACGCGCAACAGTTGTTCGGTCTGGGCGACCTGATTTCGGTGATCGAGTTCAAAGTCGACGACATCTACCAGGCCGACCAGATTGCGCAGCGAACTCGAAGACGCCGCCGGCAAAGGCTTCATGGCCACCAACTGGATGGAGCAGAACAAGGCCCTGTTCCACGCTCTGCGCCTGGAACGCCTGGTCACCTTCATCACCATCGGCCTCATCGTCTTCGTCGCCGCCCTCAACATCCTGATCTCTCTCATCATGATGGTCATGGAGAAGACCAAAGACATTGCCGTGCTCATGTCGATGGGCACGCGCCGGGCGCAGGTGCGCAACCTGTTCATCGCGCAGGGCGTGCTCATCGGCGTCATCGGCACTGCCATCGGGCTGGTGCTTGGCTACGCCATCTCCTACGCCGGAGGCCATTACCACCTGATTTCGCTCTCGCCCGAGGTCTACTCCATCGACTACGTTCCGTTTGCGCCGCGCGCTCTGGACGGCATCCTGGTCGCGCTGGTCGCGATCGGTATTTCGTTCGTGGCCACGCTGTACCCGTCGTGGTCGGCATCGCGCATCCTTCCGGCCGAGGCCCTGCGCTATGAATAAGGGTTTTCGCTTCGTGCAACTTCGCGGTCACCTGGCGGTGAAATGCCGAGCCGCCGAATGGGGTCACAACACAGCCGTGATCGCGGAGTCACAGTGACAGGAGTCTGGGATGCAGATACGAAACGTTTTTGGCAGGGAGCGAGCGCTATCAGCGCCGGCTTTGACTCGCGCAAAACCGCAGCACCCTGCCGGCCACTTGGAACGAAAGGGGCGCAATGTGCATCTAATCGAGCAAGCCTCGATGCTGCGGGTGGAAGGCTTGAAGAAGGTTTTCCGGTCCGGCGAATCGGACTTGGTGCTCTTTGAAAATCTATCGTTTGAAGTGAAGCGGGGCGAAATGCTCGCCATCGTAGGCGAATCCGGAGCCGGGAAGAGCACCTTGTTGCACATCCTGAGCGCTCTTGAACGGGCTTCCGCAGGTGACGTATACTGCGCCAACTTGCGATTGAATTCGTTATCGCACGACGAAGCCGCCGACTTTCGCAACCGGGAAACCGGCTTCGTGTGGCAGTTCCACTATCTGCTGCCGGAGTTTACGGCCGCGGAAAACGCCGCCATGCCGCTGCTGCTTCGCGGGCAGTCGTGGCAGCAGGCCGAGCCGGAAGCGTCGCGCTGGCTGCGTGAGGTCGGATTGGAGCAGCGCGCGCATCATCGCTCAGGAGAGCTTGTCGGGCGGCGAGCAGCAGCGAGTGGCGCTGGCACGCGCGCTCATTACCGGTCCGAAGCTGTTGCTTGCCGATGAGCCTACGGGCGATCTCGACGGGACAGACGGCCGAAGCGGTTTTTGCATTAATTGCGCGACTGCATCGCGAGCACCAACTCACCTCCCTCATCGCCACTCATAATTTGTCGTTCGCCCGCCGCTGCCATCGTGTTTTGAAGCTGCAGCGCGGCTGCATGGAGGAAATTCCGCCGGAAAGTTTGCCGGCCTGAGGAGTTGAAGTCCGAGATGTTGGGGTAGGGGCGAGGAAGGTTGCGGTAAGCGGCAAAAGGTGCGGTGAGCGGCAAAAGGTGCGGTGAGCAAGGAAGGTGCGGTGAGCAAGGAAGGTGCGGTGAGCGATAAGGTAGCAGCCATCAGTCTCCAGCCGCGAAGCGGCGCCATGAAATAGCCCGGCACGTTAGTGCCGGGTAGGAGTGGAAAAAATTGGCGAGTCCCGTAGGGACGGCACAGGTCTTGCTGTACGCAACATTAGTAAGACAAAGTGCAAGAAACTGGCCGAGGAGTTGTCCACAGGATGCAAGGGTACAGTAGTTCCTTCGGTAACGTGATCAAAGAGTTGCAGTCCCGTTTCCGTACTTGGGTTTTCGGGCCCTTTGATTGCATAATGGAGGGATGTTTTTAGCGGTAATGGTGTAAGAATAAGGTTGGCAGTTCCAGGGATGGTTCGGTAGGTCGGGCAGGCAAAGTTCTTCTCGACCAGAGAGGTCAGGGGGAAGGGCATTATGTTTGAACGCTATACGGAGAAAGCCAGGCGCGTCATCTTTTTCGCGCGTTACGAAGCCAGCCAGTTCGGGTCTCCTTATATCGAGACTGAGCACCTGCTTCTCGGACTCCTGCGCGAAGATAAAGCCCTGACCAATCGTTTCCTACGCTCCCATGCCTCGGTCGAATCCATCCGCAAGCAGATCGAGGGACACACCACGATCCGCGAGAAAGTTTCGACCTCGGTCGACCTTCCGCTGAGCAACGAGTGCAAGCGCGTGCTCGCCTACGCCGCCGAAGAAGCGGAGCGCCTGTCGCACCGGCACATCGGCACCGAACATTTGCTGTTGGGTCTGCTGCGGGAAGAGAAGTGCTTCGCTGCCGAAATTCTGCACGAGCGCGGCTTGCGCCTCTCGACCATTCGCGAAGAACTGGCCCGCAGCACGCAGGAAAAAGCGCAGCCGCAGCGGCAGCGTGAGTCATCCTTGCTCGCCGAGTTTTCCCGCGATCTGACCCAGGCCGCCATGGACAGCCAGCTTGATCCGCTGGTCGGCCGCGAAGGCGAAGTCGACCGCGTGATCCAGATTCTCTGCCGCCGCACCAAGAACAACCCGGTGCTGATCGGCGAGCCTGGCGTCGGCAAGACGGCCATCGTGGAAGGCCTGGCGCAGCGCATCGCCGACGGCGAAGTCCCGTCGTTCCTCGCCGACAAACGCATCCTGGCTCTCGACCTCTCGCTTATCGTCGCCGGAACCAAGTATCGCGGCCAGTTCGAAGAGCGGCTGAAGACCATCATGAAAGAACTGATGGAGAATCAGAACTCCATCATCTTCATCGACGAGTTGCACACGCTGGTCGGAGCCGGCTCCGCCGAAGGTTCGCTCGACGCCGCCAACATTCTGAAGCCCGCGCTTTCTCGCGGCGAAATTCAGTGCATCGGCGCCACCACGCCCGGCGAATACCGCAAGTCGATCGAGAAAGACCGTTCGCTCGAGCGCCGCTTCCAGGCCGTCAAAGTTCCGCCTCCAAACGAATCCGACGCCATCAAGATTCTGTTCGGCATCAAAGACCGATACGAGAAGTTCCACGCCGTCACCTACACCGACGACGCCATCAACTTCGCGGTCTCGCATTCGAACCGCTACATCCCGGACCGCTTCCTGCCGGACAAGGCCATCGACCTGGTCGACGAAGCCGGAGCCCGCGTCAAGCTGCGCCAGACTTCGCTGCCCGAAGAACTGACCGAGGTTCAGAAGCGCATCAAGTTCATCGTCCATCGCATGGAAAACGCCATCGCGAATCACGAGTTCGAGAAGGCGCGTTTCTACTCCGACGAAGAACGCAAGGAGCGCGAGAACCTGCGCGCCCTTCGGGAGAAATATCATCTCGATGAATCCTCCACCGGCGTCGTCAATCGCGAGGACATCGAAGACGTCGTCTCCCGCTGGACCGGCGTTCCCATCACCTCGATCAAAGAAGAAGAAACGCAGAAGCTGCTGCGCATCGAGGAAGAGCTGCACAAGCGAATCATCTCGCAGGATAAATCGATCAGCGCGCTGGCTCGCGCCATCCGCCGCTCGCGGGCCGGCCTGAAGAACCCGAACCGGCCGATCGGCTCGTTCCTGTTCCTGGGACCGACCGGCGTCGGCAAAACCGAAGTCGCCCGCACCCTGGCGCAGTTCATGTTCGGCACCGAAAAGGCCCTGGTCCGCTTCGACATGTCCGAGTTCATGGAGAAGCACTCGGTCTCGAAGCTGATCGGCTCGCCTCCGGGATACGTCGGCTACGAAGAGGGCGGCCAGCTCACCGAGCGCGTCAAGCGTGCCCCGTACTCGGTCGTCCTGCTCGACGAAATCGAGAAGGCGCATCCCGATGTTTTCAACATCCTGCTGCAAGTTTTTGAAGACGGCCAGTTGACCGACGGTCTGGGCAACACGGTCGACTTCAAGAACACGATCATCATCATGACGTCGAACATCGGCGCCCGGCACCTGCAGAAGCGCGAGGGCCTGGGCTTCGCGTCGACGAAGGAAAACGACGATCGCCGACAAGGTCGAAGAGCTGGTTAAGAACGAGGTCAAGCGCACCTTCAATCCTGAGTTCCTGAACCGCCTGGATGAAGTCATCATCTTCATGGCTCTGGGCGAGTCGGACCTGATCCAGATTCTCGAGCTTATGGTCAACCAGCTCAACCAGAACCTGGCGCAGAAGGCGATCACCGTCACGGTCGCCGACGACGCCAAGAAATGGATCCTCAACCAGACGCTCACCGACCGCAGCTACGGCGCCCGCCCGCTGCGTCGCGCGTTGCAGAAGTACATCGAAGACCCGCTGTCGGAGGCGCTGATCCAGGGCACCATCACCACGCGCCCCGCCTTCATCGAGGTCTTCCTCGAAGACAACAAGCTGTTCTACCGCCCAGTGGATGCCGAAAAAGCAGAAGGCGTACTGTTGTACGAGAAATAACTCACGTAGGGGCGGACGCATTCGTCCGCCCCGCGAAGCGTAGCGAGCGCAAGTTGTAAGCCGTCAGCCCAAAGGCTGGCGGCTTTTGCTTTTGCCGGCAGTTTGGTCAGCGCTTCGCGCCGAGTCCGGCAATCTTCCCCAATGCCGCACTGTATTCGCGAATCGTCTCTGGCCGCGCCCGGTTGTAAATGAATTGGCCCTCGCGGCGCCACTCAATCAGGTCGGCATCGGCCAGTACCTTCAGGTGATGGGAAACGGTGCCCGGCGTCAGTTCGTATTTTTCCACTAATTGCCCACAGAATGCTTCCTTGCAGCCGGCAATGGTCTCGTAGATGTTCAGCCGGGTGGGATCGCTCAGCGCCTTCGCAATTTTAGCTATCTTGTTCTGATCCATACGCTTTTCTCAGTGTAATCGAAGGGGTCATGGAGAAATGAATCCTAATGATTTGATAGTCATCAAAATGTAGAAATAGGCGGACTCAATCGCCGCCGTTCTTAGTTGTAAAGGAGAAATCCCATGGCGAAAAGATTTGAAGGCAAGACAGTAGCAATCACCGGCGGCAACAGCGGAATTGGGCTGGCGACCGCCAAGCTATTCCATGCAGAAGGCGCGAAGGTTGCCATCAGCGGCCGCGACCAGAAGACGCTGGACGAGGCCGCCAAGGCCATCGGCGGAGACACGCTGGCGGTGAAAGCCGACGTCTCGAAGCTGGACGAAATTGACAAGTTCTTTACCCAGGTCGCCGCAAAGTTCGGCAAGATCGATGCTCTTTTCGCCAATGCCGGTATCGCCAAGTTTGCTCCGGTGGGCGACAGCAACGAGCAACTCTTCGACGAAACCTTCGACACGAACGTAAAGGGCCTGTATTTCACTCTCCAGAAATCCCTCTCGCACCTCAACGACAACGCCGGCATCGTGTTGAATTCTTCGGTAGTCAATTCAAAGGGAAGCGCCACCACGAGCGTTTATGCGGCGACCAAGGCGGCGGTGCGTTCCATTGCCCGCACTTTTGCCTCCGAGTTGGTGGACCGCGGCATTCGCGTCAACGTGGTCAGCCCAGGGCCAATTACCACGCCGATCTTCGGACGGACGGGCCTGCCCAAGGCTGCCGTGGACGAGTTTATCAGTCACGTCAAAACCAGCGTTCCCATGAAACGATTCGGCACTCCCGAGGAAGTCGGCCACGCTGTTCTTTTTCTGGCCAGTCCTGAGGCTTCCTACATCACCGGAGTGGACCTCAACGTCGATGGCGGGATGGGTCAGGTTTAATCGCGGTAGTCATGCAGGGGCAGACGCAGCTTGCCCAGAGCGTAGTCGAAGGGTCCGCCCCGCGAAGTGTAGCGAGCGCCCCCGGACGGATGCGTCCGAGGCTACACTACCACCCGCATTAACAACCAGCGCGGCGTGCGGCTTACCCTGCATAATGGACACGGAAACACGGTCCCATCGCAGGGCTTCTGAAGTCTTAGTGCTGTATCTGAAGCGCCCCCCAGCGAAGAACTGGGAGTTGAGATGCTGTGGAGGGGCGCTTCAGATACAGCGACTTGAAGGAAGCCGTCCCTGGGGACTATGGGATTTGTTTCTTGATAAGGCGGTCGCTGTCGTTTGCGGTGTGGGTCTTGCTGTCGGTGCGCTTCCGTTTCAGTTGCTGGTGGCAGAGAGAATGGTCGTAGGGCGGCACGTCGGAGAGTCTGGAGTGCGCCACCAAACTGCGTTCTGAGGAATGGGAGACAGAGAACCAGTGTGCGCGCCGAAGCACGAGCGAGATTCGAGGCTGGAGATGTGGATTCATGCGGCGCACCGGCTGAGAGGAGGCGGAGATCGGAGGAGGAGTTGCGCGGCGGAGAGGCGCTCGACAACTTGCATGGTCCCGCCGCAAAGCGGACATCGCCACAGCGAGTGAATGGGCAGTGCGGACGACGCGGCGCCTGCTGCTGGCGGATCGGATGGCTGGAGCAACCGGAAACAGAGTGGAAGAAACTCCGCTCGCCGTCGGTTAGCAAGAAATCCGAAGTTGCGGATGCGCATGAAGCCGCGCGGCAACAGGTGCAGCAGGAAGCGGCGCAAGAACTCTTCGACCGGCAGGATCATGAGCCGTTTCTTGTTGCCGTGAGCGGAGTCGCGCCAGCGAAAGGTTACGTTGCCCTCGGAGAGAGCAACCAACCTGCTGTTGGAGATGGCGACGCGATGAGTGTAAGCACCGAGATAGCGCAGCACATGTTCTGGCCCGCCGAAAGGCCGTTTGGCGTAGACGACCCAGTCGTGACGGAACAGAACCCGCAGCCACGAGGCGAAGGCGCGCGGTTCTGCAAGCGGTAAGAGATGTCCGTGGAACTGGAGTGCACCCGCATGATAGGCGGTCTTGAGTCCGGCGATAAACTTGCCGCGGAAGACACGACTGAGCACCTTTGCGGGAAGGAAGAAGGAGCAGCGCGAGGAGATCCAGCGGGAATGATCCGGAGCGAGACCGCCGGCGGCAACCACGCAGTGGACATGGGGATGATGTTGTAGTCGCTGGTCCCAGGTATGGAGCACGCTGAAGAAACCGATCTCGGCTCCCAGATGCCGGGGATCGCGAGCGATCTCCAGCAGGGTTGCAGCACTGGCGTGAAACAGCAGGTTGTAGATCAGCCGTTTATTCTGCAATGCGAGCGGAGCCAGTTCCCGCGGCAGCGTGAAGACGACGTGCACGTAGCTGGTGGGCAGCAACTCCCGTTCCCGCGCCTGGAGCCAGCGCAGACGGGAGTTGCCCTGACACTTAGGGCAGTGCCGGTTTCTGCACGAGTTGTAGGAGATGGCAGTATGTCCGCAGTCTGAGCACTGATCGCGATGCCCACCCAGCGCGGCGGTGCGGCAGCGTGTAATGGCCAGCAACACTTTTTCGTGTTGGCCGTTGATCCACCTGCGGCTGCGCTCAACGAAGGACTGTCCTGCACAGCGAACGATGTCGGCCACCTCCAGAGGAGGCGGGTTCATACGCTCTGCGTCGGTTCTCCTTCTCCTCGGATCGTGAGCGCATCCAGCGGACTGCCGGTAGCGCTGAGATGCCGCCGGGAGAGATGCAGATAGATCGTCGTTTCCTCCAAGTCGCGGTGCCCCAGCAGCATCTGGATGGTACGCAGGTCGGCACCGGCTTCGAGCAGATGCGTGGCAAAGCAGTGGCGCAGAGTGTGGGGATGGATGCGCCTGTGCTCAAGACCGGCGCGTTCGGCGGCCTGCTGACAGGCGTTCCAGAGAACCTTGGTGGAGACCGGATGACTCGCCGTATGCCATCGGTTACCGGGGAACAGCCAATCGGTGGGCTTGCGTTTCAGCCCGCGCCAGTAGACGCGCAATGCCTCGAGCAGCTTGGGACTGAGCATGACATCACGGTCCTTGCGTCCCTTGCCTCCCCGGATATGAATGACCATGCGTTGGCTGTCGATGTCGCTGATCTTCAGGTGCGTCACTTCTGCGCGACGTGCGCCCGTGGCATAGAGGGTCATCAGCAGAATGCGATGAAAGGGAAACTCTGCCGCGTCGATCAGACGCGCCACTTCGTCCTGGCTCAGCACCTGCGGCAAGTGCAGAACCTTCTTCGGATACGGTGTCTCGGCAACGCTCCAGCCACGCTTCAACACCTGTACATAGAAGAAGCGCAAAGCGGCCAAGCGCTGCGTTACGGTGTTGGGGGCCAGTTTCCAGCGCGTGAACAACGCGGCCTGATACTGGCGAATATGCTCGGGGCCAAGCTGATCGGGTGAGCGATGGAAGTGTCGACTGAAATGTTCAACCGTGTGAATGTAAGCGTCGATGGTGGACTCGGCGTAGTTCCGGCGATGTAGTTCCTCAAGCATGATCTGGCGTAGATGGGTCACAGAGAGTTCCTCCTCTGCGACAACAAACTAGCTCAGATCACCTCGACCGTCCGCTCTGCAACACGCGATCGCGTCCGCCGCAAAGCGGCTTAGTTCAAGTCCATTCATAGGACGCAACGGCCGCCAGCTCAGACTGGCGGCCTTTTTATTTGCTTCCCCCTTTAGACCCACAACGAAGCAATCCATTTGTTTTGAAATAGATGCATGTCCTGCAAGAAAACTCTTGACATGATGCATAGTGTTATAGTTAACTATAACACTATAGACGCTAGATCGTCTTTCAACCTGAATCGCTTCACCAGTGAGTCTTGAGGAGAATGAATATGAAACACCGATTCTTGCTGTCCCTCGTGCTGTTGTCTTTCTCGGCCTTGGCCTCTGCTCAGTCTGACATGGACCACAAGTCCTCCGACAAACCAGCGCCGTCCGAAGCGCAAACATCATTCGCCACGATGAAGACGTTTGCAGGAGAGTGGGAAGGCCCCGTGACCGTCCCGGAAATGCCTGCGATGTCGGGCGGCAAGCTGCACGTTTCGCTGCGCGTGACCTCCAGGGGAAACGCAATCGTGCACGAACTTCAGGAGGCAAATACGCTATTGGACGCGACCAAATACGACCATCCGGTCACAATGCTCTATGTCGATGGCGGCCAGCTCAACTTGATTCACTACTGTGATGCGGGCAATCGGCCGCACATGGTCGGCAAACTATCCCCCGACGGCAAGACGGTGGAGTTCACGTTGGTCGACATCTCGGGCAGCGCGGAACCCGGCCACATGCACCACGCCGTGTTCACCACCATCGACGCCAACCATCACTCCGAAGATTGGACTTTCATGATGCCGGGCGACAAGCCGATCCACGCGCACTTCGATATGCATCGGGCCAACTGAGATGTCCTGCCGCGTTGCATGAGCCAGCAACGCACGATCGAGCACCGGACGAGCGCACCCTAAAAGGATTCACCAGGAAAACCCGATGGACCGTGAGTGGAACGATAGTCAACCGATCTACCGCCAGCTTCGTGACCGCGTGGTCGCGATGATTCTCGACGGCGTGCTGAAGGAAGGGGATCCACTTCCTTCTGTACGCAGCGTCGCGGCCGAATATCGGGTCAATCCGCTCACCGTCCTGAAGGGCTACCAGCAACTGGTCGACGAAGGGCTGGTTGAAAGCAAGCGAGGTCTTGGCATGTTCATCAACGCCGGCGCGCGCAATCTATTGCTGCAGGGCGAGAAGCAAAAATTTCTTGGTGAAGAATGGCCCCGGGTTTACGCGACGATTCAGCGCCTTGGCCTGAAAGTGGAGGAACTGCTGAACGGGGGCCCGGCCCACAGTGCCTCTTCCGATCCTCCGTCGCCGGAATCTCCCAGGTCGAAGAACCCGGGTTCGAACCGGGATGAGGAGAAGTCAAAGCCATGAACGTGATTGAAGCACGCGGTCTTCGCAAAGCCTTCGGCCCGACCCTCGCGCTCGACGGCGTCAATATGCAGGTCGACGACGGCCACATCGTCGGACTGATTGGCCCCAATGGCGCCGGCAAGACTACCGCTCTCAACGCAATCCTCGGTCTCACTTCTCACGAAGGAGAACTAAAAGTTCTGGGACGCGATCCCTGGGCCGAGCGCGATTTGCTCATGCGCGACGTCTGCTTCATCTCCGATGTCGCCGTCCTGCCGCGCTGGATGCGGGTTTCCCAGGCGCTCGACTTCGTCGCTGGCGTGCATCCACGATTCGACCGCGCCAAGGCCGAAGAGTTTCTGGCGAAGACCACGATCCAGAGCAACCGCAAAGTCAGGGAATTGTCGAAGGGCATGGTCACCCAGTTGCACCTCGCCCTGGTCATGGCCATAGACGCCCGATTGCTGGTGCTCGACGAGCCGACTCTGGGGCTCGATATTCTCTATCGCAAGCAGTTCTACGACTCACTGCTGAACGACTACTTCGACCGCAACCGCACCATCCTCGTGACCACGCACCAGGTCGAAGAGATCCAGCACGTGCTCACTGACCTCATGTTCATCGACCGCGGACGCATCGTGCTGGCTTGCACGATGGAAGAAATCGAGTCGCGTTATGTCGAGGTGGTGGTGAATCCTGATCAGGTTTCGGCCGGACGCGCGCTCAAACCAATCCACGAGCGCCTGGCGATCGGACGCAGCGTCCTGGTCTTCGATCTCAAATCCAGTGGCGTCGAACGCAAGCAACTCGCTCCGCTCGGCGATGTCCACACGCCCAGCATCGCCGACCTGTTCGTCGCCGTGATGGGAAACAACCAAAGCGCCGTGCCAGGAGCAGCTCGATGAATACTCAATCGAATACCATGCCCGAAGCGGTGAGCGCGCAGGCCCCGGCGGCAATCTCCGAGCCTCGTCTCTTTCTTTGGTCGGTTCGCCGCGAACTGTGGGAATACCGTTCCCTTTACCTCGCGCCGCTGGCCGTCGCCGCCCTCATCCTGGTTGGGTTCCTGATTGGCACGGTTCATCTCCCGGGCAAGATGCGCGCCGCTCTGGCTCTCGATAGTCACGTGTACATGCAGAAAGCCATCGAGCAGCCGTACGACTTCGCCGCGATTCTGCTCATGGCTACGTATTTGATCGTCGCCACCTTCTACTGCCTCGACGCGCTCTACGGCGAACGTCGCGATCGCAGCATCCTGTTCTGGAAGTCGCTGCCGGTTTCCGATCTCACGGTCGTGCTCTCGAAGGCCTTCATCCCCGTCCTGCTTCTTCCGGCCCTCATCTGGGCGATCACCGTCGTGACTCAATTCCTGATGCTGCTCATCGCCTCGATGGTCCTTGCGGCGAGTGGCCAGAGCGTCTCGGCGCTATGGTCGAATGTTCCGCTGTTCTCCATGTCGCTGATGCTGCTCTACCATCTGGTGGGCATGCATGGGCTCTACTGGGCGCCCTTCTATGGCTGGATGCTGCTGGTCTCCGGATGGGCCCGTCGCGCACCGCTTCTATGGGCTCTCTTGCCTCCGCTCGCCATCGGCATCGTCGAAAAAATTGCTTTCAACACTTCGTATTTCGCCCGCATAGTGGAGGCCCAATTTAGAGGAGGCCCGGAAAAGATCGACTACCCAGCCGGAAGTAGCATGATGCATCAACTGAGCCTGCTCAATGTAGGCAGATTCCTGATCGGCCACGACCTGTGGATCGGCCTGGCGATTTTCGCGGCATTTCTTTTTGCCGCGGTGCGCCTGCGCCGCTCGCAGGCCCCGATCTGATTCGTGTGCAGCTTCCATTCGATTCGTGACTTAGAGGTACCGTATGAGCACAGCCGAAATCACTCGACGCATTGCACAAGCGTCCCCGAGTTTCAAGGCCAAAATCGCGGTCGCCTTTTATTTGCTGACGATACTGGCGGCGGCAACCGTCTTCTTCCTTGGCGCTAAGTTGGGGTTCGTCGTGGATGTCATCGCGACCGCCTTCTATGTCGCAGTGACGCTTCTCTTTTATGTCCTCACGAAAGGGCCCAAAGGCGGGAGGACTCAATGATGTACACGCCAATCTTGGCTCTTCATATCTGTGCCGGGACTATAGGATTGCTGTCCGGCGCCCTGGCTGTGTCGTTCCGCAAAGGGTCAGGCCGTCACGCGATCGCTGGAAGAGCATTCGTCATCTCCATGCTCAGCCTGGGCGCGAGCGCGATGGTCCTGGCAATCATGAAGCGCGAAGTCGGGAATTTTATTGGCGGCATTCTGACGATTTATCTGGTGACGACTGCGTGGTTGACCGCCCGGAGGCAAGACGGAGAAACCGGCATCTTCGATTGGGCCGCCATTCTCATCCCGCTCGGCGTGGGGATCAGTAGCCTGGCCCTCGGAATTCAGAAACTGAGCAACCCGGCCGCGTCTACCGATGGCGTCCCCGCCGGCATGAATTTCTTCATGGGTACGGTGGTCCTTCTCGCTGCCGCCGGAGATCTCCGCATGATCCTGCGCGGCCTTTCCCGCACGCAGCGGATTGCACGGCATCTTTGGCGCATGTGCTTTGGCCTGTTTTTTGCCACTGGGTCCATCTTCATTGCGCGGCCCCATTTATTCCCCGCATGGCTCAGCACAACTCACATCCTCATGTTCCTCGGCGTCTTGCCGCTATTCCTGATGATTTTCTGGCTGATTCGCGTGCGGTTCACGAGGGCCTACGCCGGACCCGCCACCCATCCGGTTCGCGGTCAGTTCGGCAAACCGTTGCCGGGATAAGCTTTAATCTCCCTGCATTTCTTTGCGACCTCCGCGGTCCGCCGTGAATCTCTCACTCATGTCCAAGGTCAATATCGCCGAAAAATTCTCCAAGGTCACGGAATACTGGAAGCCCTACATCGCCGCCGAACTCAACGGCCAGCACGTTAAACTCGACAAGATCAAAGGCGAATTCATCTTCCATCATCACGAGCATGAGGACGAAATGTTCCTCGTCGTCAAAGGCCGCTTTCGTATGGAATACCGCGACCACCACGAATGGATCGAAGAAGGCGAATTCGTCGTCGTTCCGCGCGGCGTCGAACACAAGCCCGTAGCCGATGAGGAATGCTGGTTCCTGCTGTTCGAACCCGCCTCCACGCTCAACACCGGCAACGTGGTGAACGAACGCACCGTTGCCAACCTGGAGCGTGTGTAGAGAGCGATTTCAAAACTGAGGGTGCCCCTGAAGTTGCGCCAGCGAGTCAAGGGCCGGGCCGCCCGTCGTGGAAACGGACTGTCAGCCATTCAGGCTGGAGACCACGGTGTGGAATACAACTCCAACTTCATTCACGGCTACGAGGGTGTGGTCTATCGAAGATATACGGGGACTGAATATGAAGAAAATACTCTTGATGCTGTTTGCCACGATTATCGTGGGTAGCGCATCGTTCACTGCTCTGGCACAAACACCGGATCAGGACAGCAATGGGGAATGCAGAATCGTTGATATGGTTGTGAAAAAATCCGGCGAGGTCGATTACGTGGATGGGAAAAAGGTGCCTGGCAATTTTGTGAATATAGACTACCTTCGAGAACAAGAAAAGTCTTCGCCACGGTCCTGCCTTCGGCTTTTTGTCACAAGCTCTGTGAAGATACAGGACATTGAGGACTTTCGCGTTATGGCAACTGGCAAGATGCAGTACCAGGACTTCCACGCTTACCTGTACGATCCCGCCCGCGATTCGTTTAGCGAAATTCTGTACGGGCGAAGCTCTAGGCCCGGTGAGTTGCGCTCAGGTCCGCGGGGTACGATTCCGTGGCCGGGTGATCCCAAACGATGAAGGTGGTAAAGGAGGGTACCGTTACGACGAACCGGCGGGTGGCCCGTCCTTCACGCGTCGTTTTTCCTTCCCGTTTCAAAACTGTGGGTGCCCCGTCCTTGCGTTTTGTGCAAGGGCGGGTACGATGCTGCCGACAGCATAGATTCTAACCGGCTCGTTCGAGTCCTTCGAGCAAGACCATCCACTGTTGGCAGTCCCGGTACCCGCCCTTCGCAGAATGCGGGAAGGACGGGCCCCCACTGTTCGAAGTTGTGCCAGAAAGGCCGGGCATCTGCCGAGAATCGCGAACCTGCGGACTGCGGGAAGCATTACACTATTAAGAGAGCCTTCGACTCATGGAACTCACTGTGTATTCCTCCGCCTGGTGCCCCGATTGCCGCGAGGCGAAACGCTTTCTCGTCAAACACAATATCCCCTATAAAGAGATCGACGTCGAGACCACACCTGGAGCCGCCGACGAAATCGTCAAGCGCACCGGCAAGCGCGCGATTCCTCAGTTCGTCATTGACGGCGAATGGGTCCAGCCCTACCGTGTGGGCGAGGGTTTTCTCTACCATGAAATGTCGAAGCGCCTGGGGATCAAAGAATAGATCCAAGGTCAGATCAAGGACTAGATCAAAGAATAGCTGTTTTGCTGTGAAGACTCTGCTTTCGATCGCACTTCTCCTGTCTTCCGTGGTCGCGGTCTTCGCCCAGGATCAGCCTGCTCCCGTCGCCATTCCGACCTCCGCCCCGATCAGAGTCCCCCAGGTGCTCGGCCGCGGCTTGGCTTACAGCATCGAGCCCTACAAAGACCGTCCTGCCGACATGACGCTGGTGCCGCACGGACCCGATGCGCGCCACGGACACATCTGGCTGCAGACCATCGGCTACGGCCTGCTTATCGTTGGCGAAGTGGATGGGCAGCGTCCCGACTACCCGCGCAACAAGAACCTGATCCTTGAAAAAGACCACGTTGAAATCTGGCTGGCCGACGCCAAAGATCCCGAACTCCCTCCCGTGGGATGGGGAAATCAGTTCGACCAGAACACGCTGCCCAAAGGCGCGGACTCCTGCGCCGACTGGCTGAAGCCCCTCGATCGCGGATATCCGGATGAGCCCGCCTCCGAGAAAAAATGCCGCGAGTGGGCCGACACCCAAGCTCACTATCGTCCTTATTTCAAGCGTCTCTTTCTGCGGCAATGGCTGGTGACGAACAACTACGCGGTCGAAACCTTCGCCACCTCTGCCTTCAACCAGATCACTGCAAGATTTGCCACCGACCAGCCCGCCAACAACATCGAAATTCCCGCGCAGCTTCAACCACTCGATAAGCTGCAGGCGTGGTTCTCTCAAAGCGGTAAGCGTCCAGGCTACACCTTTGAAATTCTTATCCCCTACGTCGCCTTCCCGCCGCTCTCCACGCTTGATCTCCGCGATCTCCGCCTGATGGTCGACGTCTTCAATCCTCCGCCTCCCGGGAAGAAAGTCGGATCCTATTCCACTTCCTCTGCCTCGAGAATTTACGCCAAGCCCGAAACTTTCAACGCCGTGCGCCTCGATCCTCCGCAGCAATTTCAACTCACGCCGTGCAATTTGCCGCTTGAGGGAACGGACAATTACGGGGACACACGCCCGGCATGGTTCGTCCCCAAGGCCATTCAGGCTTTCGATTTCGAGTCGAACGCTTTCATAGTTGTGAACGACGGGTCTGGCTATCAATACGAACCCGAAGCGCTCTCACCCGTCGCGCATCCCCTGCATTATTTCTGGCACCCCATCGCAGAAAGCGAATGGATCTGCGGACCGCATCTCAGCTATCGCAAGGGAGATAAAACGCAGACCTTCGACGCCGCCGTCGCTGAGGACGGCTTCGACGCGCATCGCCTCCCCGGAGGCGATCTCCTCATCAAGGTTGGGCCGCGCGTCTACGGTTCTACTTTCGGCTCAGGACAATGCGGCGCTTGCCCTCGCACGCAGCTGAGTATTCTCCGTCTCGGCTCGGACATGAAACTGCAGGAAGTTCTGAGTCTAGGCGGCATCCTTGACAACGGCGGCGGCGCTTCTCAGGACTTTACCGTCTCGCCCGATTGGTCCCAGGTCGTGCAGTACGATGAGGACAACATGGACGACAAAGGCAATCCCGGACCGTGGTCTTCCACAACCTGGTGCCTGAAAGATTCCGGCTACGAACAATGCGGTCACAAAGACAAGGTCGAACCCCCCGATCCCCCAGTTCTAAAAGAACTGCGCCAAGGCGACTAGAAATCGACTCCCACCCGCTTGTACATCATCTTCAGTACCGTGGAAAACCCGTGCCAGACGGGCGAAGATAACCATTCCAAGTTCTCAGCCTCCACCAGCGTAGTAGCGCTCAAGATGCTGAAACCGAACGACTTGGAGCCGATTTTCGAGGACGCGACTTCCGCCCAATGGCCGATTCCAACTTCCACGACCCGGATTCCAGCGACCCCCACGCCCAAAACCCGGAATCCCCTGTTTGCGACTACTGGCAGCAGATGATGCAGGCGGTGCTCGGAGTCATGCTTCTGGTCGGCGCTCTGGCGATGGTCCACTATTACGCGCCCTCGGCCGCTCAGGGAGTTCCGCCCGACGATCTGCAAAAGCAGGTCCACGAACTCACGGCACAAGTCGAGCAACTCAAACAGGATCAGGCCATGCCAGCCACAGTCCTGAACCGCTACCGTAATTCCATTGGCTACATCTATGGTGTGTACCAGGTAGGGTTTCCCAACCAGCGTCCAGCCATTCGCGCGCGAGTCTCCGGCACAGGATTTCTAGTTGGTGACCGCCTGGTCGCCACCAATCGCCACGTCGCCGAGCCCTGGTACGGGGATTCCGAAGCCCAGAAAATGATGGATCAGGGAGCCACCGCCATGCTCGAAAATCTGGTGGTGTTCTTCCCTGGCTCGCCGACTCCGGTGAAGCTATCTCCCGCGTCGGTTTCCAAGACTACGGATCTGGCAGTCCTGCGCGCGGAGGATTCCGACGTCGTCCGCGGGCTCGCCGCCCTGCCGCTTGCCAAGTCGCTCGGTTCCCCGGGACAACTCGTTATCGTGATTGGCTATCCCATGGGCATTGCCGGTATGGTCGCGAAGTCTCCCAGCGGCATCTACGAGCGCCTGGCTTACCGCCATAACGACATTAGCGCTGCCAGCGAGTTGGCTGCATTGTCGCTGATTCGTCCCTCCACCACTTGCGGACATCTCGGGGATATCGTCGGCGACAAGCTCATCTATGACGCCCCCACCGCCCATGGCGGCAGCGGAGGACCAGTCTTCAACTCCAAAGGGGAAGTCATCGGCGTCAACTCCGCCTACATGGACGGATTCTCCGGCGGCACCCTCGGCGTCTCCGTCGACTCCCTGCGCCCGCTCCTCCAGGAAGCCCAAAAGTAAGCTTCTCTTAGCCACCGAGATTTTCTTAGCGTCCTTAGCGGCCTTTCTTAGCGTCCTTCGCGTTTCAAGCTTTTGACGTGGCCTTCATGCCCGCCTCAATCGTCGTCCGGGTCGAGCGGCGGTGAATTGTCTTTCAGAAAATGTTCCGCGCTCAAACTTGCAGCGATCGCATGATACGGCAGCGGAGTCTGGCTGAAGTCGAAGCAATCCCCCATGTTGTCAGCCCGCGCGTCGGCGTATCCCAGCGATCCCACCCCAAATGTCTGCTCAATCAGGTTCAGGATGCTTCCAAAGTCATGCGTCGCGTGCGAAATATACTTGGCCTTGGCATAGGGCGATACCACGATCAGCGGAACCCGGAATCCGTACACATATCCTGATCCCCAGCTGGTTCCGTCATCGATGACCTGGGGTGGCGGAACGTGATCGTACCATCCGCCCCAATCGTCCCACGTGATGATGATGGCGGTATTCGCCCAGTAAGAACTGCCGCCGATCGCATTCACAATGGAAGCGACCCACGATGGGCCGCCCGTGTCAGTCACGCATCCCGCATGGTCCGAATTCCCGCCCCCAGGGATGACCCAACTGACGGCTGGGAGTTGGTTGTTGGCAACGTCGGTCAAGACCTGTTTCGGCGGGATGATCACATTGCTCCATGCGCTGCCCGTGCACACCAGTTGCCCGTTCTGCGTCTGCGGCACGCACATGTGCTGGATCGCATCTGGCGCCGTCCAGATCGACCCCGCCGAAGGAGCGTAGTAGTGCCAGCTGATCCCCTTGGCGTCCAGCATATCTGTGAGCGTCGGGTGCTCGAAGCACGGATACATTTTCGAAGACTCGTTTCCCAGCGGATCGATCAGGGTGACCGTTGTTCCCGGCGCGCCGATACACCCTGCTGTTTTGCCGCCAATATTCTCAGACGCAAACAGGTTGCTGGTCGCCGTAGGCGCTGATGTGCCCGAAATAATAAATTGATGAGCCGGGAAACTCGGCCCCTCGTTGGTCTGAAACATCCGGTCGCCAAAAGTATATTGCTCGGCCAACTGGAAATACGGCCCCACATCCGACGCTTGTACATACATAAACTGCGGATTCGGAGGCGGGCAGTTGAGATTGCCTTTGCAGTCGATCGCAATCTTGTCCGCGCCGTCCATCTTGCCCCCATCGTACATCTGCACAAACGCGAAGTGCGCATGGCTCAGGTCGTATTCGATGCCGAGCGGGGTCGCCGTCAGCGGCACCGTCGTTCCCGAGGAATTAAGCCCGCTGCTGGCAATGTCTGCCCCGTTCGCCATCAGCACCGGATCGTGAAATAGATTGTTGGGAGTCCGGTTCTCCTGGAAGATGATCACGATGTGCTCAAGTTTTCCCGGAGGGATCGGTTTCGATGCCGTTCCTCCGCTGCACCCATTCAGGCTCAACAGCACAGCGCTGGCGCAAAGCAGCAAGACACACAGGCACAGGGAAGCGGTTCGTCGCATAAGCAGGGCTCCTCCGCGAAGCAGCGCAACCTAGCTACTAGCTAGCTAAGATGCACCAACCCGGGCGCCCGGATTTCCACTCGCCGAGGCAGAAGTATTTTTTGAAGGGACTGGGGCCGTCGATCGGCAAGCCAGCGGCCTTTGGGTGGCGCGGCGCTTCAGCGCTGCGATTTCAGTTCTCATCATGATTGTGGGCTTTAGCCCCCGAGGTAATCTTCCGTATGGCTCTTAAGAAGAACTGATTCTGTTCCGGCGTTCCAATGCTTACGCGCAAGGGGCCGTGGTCGGAACGCCACCTGGGTCAAGGACAGTTAGGTCAGCCTTGAAAGGGCCCGGCTTCAGCCGTGCTGCAACCCCCGGCTTTAGCCGTCGAGGTCTCCGCATCATTCGATCGCTGCTCGCGAGACGCCTTTAATCCATCCCGGTTCCAGCACATGCTCATCGTTAAACCGTCTCAGGCGTGCGGCCAGAATCGCGGCGCGTCCCAGATATCCAACCACTTTCCTCTCATCGCCGCGTTCCACAACTGGCAATCGCCCAATGTCGAAGCGCAGCAACTTGGCCGCCGCCTCCGACACCAGTTCATCCGGATAGGTCACCACCAGGTGTGTCTTGCCCGCCTCCTGCACCGTGATTCCGCCGGAGGGGTCTTTATCGAGAGCGCGCAAAATGTCGCCTCGCGTGATGATTCCCGCCAGCCTGCCCGCGCCCTCCAGAATCAGCAACGCCTCGTGGCGCGCCACGGCCGGATCGTGCCGGGCAATCCGTTCCGCCAGCGCTCCCACTTTCGTATCCGCCGCAATTACGGGCGCCTCCTGCTCCATCGTCTCGCCCACGGTAGCCTGGGTCAGCGCATCCGCCTCGTAGTCCTGGTGCACGCGCAAACCACGTCGCGCCAGTTTCTCCGTCATGATCGAACTGTTCGGCATGAATAGCATCGCGATGCCGTCGGCAATCACCGCCACCAGCATCAGCGGCAGCACGGAGTTGTAATCCCGCGTTATTTCAAATGCGAAAATAATGAAAGAAAACGTCGCCCGCGATGCCGCCCCGAACACCGCTCCCATCGCCACCAGCGCAAATGCTCCGGGAGAAAGATGCGCCGACGGAAATACGTGATTGCCCACCATCGCAAACAGGCCGCCCATTGCCGCGCTCCACAGAAACGTCGGAGCCAGTAGCCCGCCCGAGGTTCCCGATCCCAGCGAGACCACCAGCGCCACAAATTTCGCCGCCATCACGATCAGCAGAATCTTCCACGCCAGCTGCCCGTTCAGAATGTCGCCGATCGTGTCATACCCCACGCCAAACACCCGCGGCACGAAAAATCCGATCAGCCCCAGGCCCAGCGCCCCTATCGCCGGCCACCATAATTCGTCCACCGGCAATTTCTCGAATGCGTCCTCCACCCAATACAGCGCCTTGCTCAACCCCACCGCCGCCAGCCCGCAGATCGGTCCGAGCGCCAGGTAAAACGGCAGCGCGTGCGGAATCCCAAAGTCCATCGCCGCTACCTGGAACATCGGCCCCGCACCCAACAGCTGCATGTGCACTGCCGTCGCCAGCGTGCTCGCGACAACCAGCGGGATGAACGACCTCGACTTGAATTCAAACAGCAGCAACTCGATGGCAAGAATCACTCCCGCAATCGGAGTGTTGAAGGTCGCCGACATTCCTGCCGCCGCGCCGCATGCCAGCAGCACCTTCCGCTCGACCGCCGTCGTGTGCAACACCTGCCCGACCAGCGATCCGATCGCCCCCCCGGTCTGTATGATCGGTCCTTCCGCCCCGAACGGGCCGCCGGTCCCGATCGCGATGGCAGCGGAAATCGGTTTCAGCAGCGCCACCCGCGGCGCAATCCGGCTGCGGTTGGTTAACACCGCCTCCATCGCTTCCGGTATCCCGTGCCCTTTGATTTTCGGGGTTCCGTACTTCGCCATCACGCCCACGACGAGTCCGCCAATCACCGGAACCAGAATCACCCACGGTCCAAGATGGTGAAACCTCACGCTCGTAAACGTTGTGGACCAGCGGTGGAAGAAGAACAGATTCGTGAACAGCCCGATCAGCTTGTACAGCACGTAGGCCACGAGCCCGGCTATCAGCCCAATGCCGGCCGCCAGAAACGATACCAGCACAATGCGAAACTGCGCCGGGTGCGATGTCGTGGTACCGCCCAGTGACGAGCCCGCCCGACCGCCATTGTTCGATGCCGCTTCCCGCATGCCTTTAGTCATGATCGAACGCCCTGTGTCTTGCCTTCGTTTTTCCTGGCGTCCTTAGCGTTCCCTTAAACGTAAGAGCTTTTGGTTTTGGTGTGATTTGGCGAACATAGCAATCCGGATAACCCGGAAACTGCTCCCCTCACGAAAAATCGTCGGCAGCATGTTTCCGCGCCGCGTCTTTCTCTCCCTGCATCAGACGCCGCAATGCCGTCACCAGGCCGGGGGCCGCGCTCCGCAATTCCTCATGATGATGCAGTGCCAGCTCCGCCAGCACCCGCTCGCCCTTCGGCGTGAGCGCCAGCAACACCTCGCGCCGGTCGTCCTGCGCCCGCTCCCTCCGCACGTACCCGCCAGACTCCAGCCGGTTGATTAACTCCACCGCGCTGTGATGCTGAATCTGCATCCGGTTGGCCAGCTCGCGAATCCGCGGACGCACTCCCTCCGGGATCCCCTTGATCGCCAGCATGAGCTGGTACTGTCCTCGCTCCAGCCCTGCCTCGTGGACCGCGTCCTCGCTGAAGTGCAGAAATTTCCGAATCTGAAACCGAAACTCGGCCAGTGCCTGATAGTCCGACAGCGTAAGCTTCCTCATCCCGCCGATTGTATCGTGCCGCGATGCTCCAAGCTTTAAGTATATCGTAAAACGATATAATAAGAAAGCCCTCAATCTTCTCCCGATTGGTCGTATCAAAGACGCGGCACCGCCGAGAAACGTGTAGCCCCGGAGCCACTGCTCCGGGGTTGCGCAAAGCGCAATGCGGGGCGGCCGTCATCCAACGTCGTTATGCAATCAAGCGGAGCCGCTCTTCAGGTGAAGCGAAGGACCTCCCCCAATTCCGTCCCCGCGCAAGCCAACCGCCCCCGGCCCTAGCCCAATTCACCCGTGCCCATTTAGAATCCTTAGTCCGCCAAGGAGCCCACGTGATCCCGCGCTACACTCGCCCCGAGATGGCCCGCATCTGGAGCGACGAAAACCGCTTCCGCACCTGGCTCGCCGTTGAAGTCGCCGCCACCGAAACCCTCGCCGAAGCCGGCCTCGTTCCCAAAGACGCAGCCGAGGCGATCAAAGAGCGCGCCGACTTTCGCGTCGAGCGCATCCACGAGATCGAAGCCGAAGTTCGCCACGACGTCATCGCCTTCACCACCGCCGTCGCCGAAATCGTTGGCCCGCACGCTCGATGGTTCCACTACGGGCTCACCTCGAACGACGTCGTCGACACCGCGCAGGCTCTCCTCATCCGCCAGTCATCGCAAGTCATCGCGCAAGATCTCGAGCGCCTCTCCGAAGTCCTCGAGCGCCGCGCCTGGGAGTTCAAAGACACTCCCATGGTCGGACGCACCCACGGCATCCACGCCGAGCCCATCACGTTCGGATTCAAACTTGCCAACTGGTATTCCGAAACCCAGCGCAACATCGCGCGTTTCATGGCTGCTGCGGAAGACATGCGCGTGGGCAAGTTTTCCGGCGCGGTCGGAATCTTCGCCCACCTCACTCCTGAGCTCGAAGAAAAGATCTGCGCGCGCCTCGGGCTGAAAGCCGCCGCCGTCTCCTCGCAGGTCATCCAGCGCGATCGTCACGCGCACTATCTGGGCACGCTGGCGGTCATCGCCTCCACGCTCGACAAGATCGCCACCGAAATCCGCCACCTGCAGCGCACCGAAGTGCGCGAGGCCGAGGAGTTCTTCAGCGAAAAGCAAAAGGGATCCTCGGCCATGCCGCACAAGCGCAATCCCGTAACCCTTGAGCAGATCAGCGGTCTAGCCCGCATCGTCCGCAGCAACTCGCAAGCCGGACTCGAAAACGTCGCACTCTGGCACGAGCGCGACATCTCGCACTCCTCGGTCGAGCGCGTCATCCTGCCCGACTCCACCACGCTGACCGACTATCTTCTGACCAAGACCGCCAACGTCATCGACACCATGTTCGTGTATCCCGAACGCATGCGCGCCAACCTTGAAAGCACGCGTGGCCTGATCTTCAGCGGACAGCTTCTCCTCGACCTGGTCGAGCACGGCGTCAGCCGCGAGGACGCCTACCGCACCGTGCAATCCCACGCCATGCGCGCCTGGAAAGAGGGCCTCGACTTCCACCAGTTGATCCTTGCCGACAAGGAAATCACCAGCAAGGTTCCGCGTGCCCAGATCGAGCACGCCTTCGACCTGCAGCGCCAGCTGAAAAACGTGGACAAGATCTTCGCCCGCGTGTTTGGGACGAAACCGCAGGCCAAGGGGGCCAAAAACATGTCGCACAAGCGGCGTAGGGGTTAAGTGGTTGTTGTGGATGGAGTTAGGCGGGGCGGACGGGGGTTTTCCGCAGTGTTCCTGAAGGAACATTCTTATGTACGGAATTGTATTTACGATTTGCGCGAAGTGGCGTGTTTTGTGCAAGTTAGTAAAATTTGATGGGTTAACTCATGAGTAATATTGGCGGGAATGCGAGCCGCGAACCGGCCTAGCCCCGACCCGCCGTTCAGCAAGTGCCGTGGAAAGAGCGGCCCTTCTAGGGCCGCGACAGGGCCTCCTCAGGGGAACAGGGCTTTAGCCCCTGTGGGATCGGGTCCATTCGCATCACGCCCGCCGCAGACGAATAGGGATACCCCTCCGCCCGCTCCGCTAGCCGCGCCCGCACCGGATTCATCCGGATGTAGTCGCAATGATGCTTGTAATCTTCCAAGTCACGCACGCGATGATTCGTGAAACTCGCCTGCCAAACGGGCGGACGGGATTTCAGACGATACGAGGATACTCCTTTGATGAACTGCATGGCCCGCTCCAGGGAAATCTCTTCTGCCGGCGTGAGCAGGGCGTGAATGTGGTCGGGCATGATGACGAATTCGTGGAGAAGGAATTTTCGTTCATCGCCATAGTGCGCGAGAGTTTCGATCAGGAGTTGCGCAGTTGTCTTCCGCCGGAAGATTGGGCGGCGTTGCGCGGTGACGGTAGTGACGAAGAAGACGCGGTCGGGTTCCATTTCGAGATGGTCGCCGCGAGGGGAGAGAGCTGTCTGTGAGAGATGTCACAAATTGTTGTGGAGAATTCCAAAACGGTACACGGGGCCTGAAGGCCGGTCGGAGTAGGGTGCACGCAACGCGGCCCTTGAAGGGCCGCTCTTCCACGGCATTGCCGGTAGCACGGCTCGCAGCGAATGCATTGCCGGGATTGGTCGGTCGAACGGGATCGATCAGTCGAAGGAGTGCTTCAGCGCCACATGCGTTGACGTGGAAGAGAGGCGTTTTCGGCACCGCATGCGGTGACGTGGAAGAGCGGCGCTTCAGCGCCGCGTCAGAGGGCCAGACAAAATGGAACCGAGTCCCGCAGGGACGGCAGAACCGCCGCTTGAGCTCGAAACAGAATGCATCGGCAGCATCGCACGCCAGCCCGTGCAAAGAACGCAAGGACGGGGCCCCCCGCTCGTGGTATTGGAGAGGAAACCAAGGCCGAAGGCGGGGCCACCCCGCTGCATGCAGTGACGTGGAAGAGCGGCGCTTCAGCGCCGCGTCAGAGGCCCAGACAAAATGGAACCGAGTCTCGTAGGGACGGCAGAACCGCCGCGCGAATCGAAACAGAATGCATCGGCAGTATCGCTACTCGCCCGTAGGAACAGCTCTAGAAATAACGGACGATATTGTTCCGCATCCTATCCTTCTTCGATAACCAGGTCCACTTTAGCGCGAGCTTGTAATCCGCGGCTCCGATGGGTCCTTCCGCGAAGACCTTGACCGTTACGGTGTCGACCCATTCCAACCCCTTGGCCTCAGAGATCAGGGGCGCATCCTCAATCACACGGGAATAGCTGGTTAGGAAGTCAATCCATCGTTCCCCATCCGTCGCTACCGCACCGTCGAGGTCATGGGAATCGAGGTAAGCTCCAAGTTGTTCCCTGAACTTGGTGAGCTGAAGACTTTGATCGAGTTCCTGGAGGAAGCTTGGATCGACTGCAACGCCGCCGTTACCATGCGACATCAGCGCTTCCATGTACTTCTGATACTGATTAAACCGCTGCACGATTCGTTGTGCGCCGGATCGGTCGAGGCGAACATGTACTGCCCAGTCACAATAAAACTTCAGTGCAAAATAGGCATTGTCAGCCGGTGCTCCCGCCTCGATCCTCGCGATCGACTCGAGTTCCAGCAACTTCCGAAGCTCTGCAAGGATGTAGACGACCTGCCTCTCGGAATCTACATGCTCGCGGAGTTCAAGGCGAAGTTTGTCAACGATGTCAGGCTTCATGCAACGGTGACCATCCTTCACTCCTGCTCTAGATCGCAAGCCTCCGACAATTCTTCTAAGAAATCCGGCTTCAGATACCGAACAAAATCCTTTACGCGCCCTAACCGTTCCCTCAGCGCGTCGAACGAGATGTAACGGCAGATTTCCGCAAGCTTGGGATCCAACCGCGAGAATGTCGGTCGATTAACCTCAGCAAACACCTTTTCCCTGCGCTCTTCCGGAGCGACTAGGAAAAGCGGGATGTTTAGGTTCGGCTGCATTGCAACCAAGTCAGCCATCCGCAAGAGACCCGAATAGATTGACGTTGTACTCTCGATCTCGAACGCCGCAACGTACGCGTTTCTGTCGAGCCAGAGCACATCAATTAGCTCAATGGTTCGGTTGGTCGCGTCGTCGAATTGGAGTGGAAGGCTCGATTTCATTGCCGGCAGCTCCGAGAAGCGGTGACCATCGAACGAACGGCCGCGGTCGTTACGCGCTACCCAAACGCTGAACCCCATGTCGGAACCAAGCTTAAGTAACATCCACTGAATCTCAGTGTGAGCGGCAGGCTCTTTCACCACTTCCTGCTCAGGCTGCTCCGTACCTTCAGATTCGGGAACTGTAACCAACCCGATTTTTGCCTTGAGGGCTTTGGGCCGGTACTTCAGTTTGCCCGGATCAATCGGACGCACCACCGGAGATTCCACAGCTTGGAGAACCGCTTTGACCACAGCCTCGCCATCGGCCGTCTTCCACTTCGTCGGTGAACCGCGAAAGTGTCCGGTCCAAGCCAGAGCGCCGCCAGTCGTTTGGAACACTGACAGTTGTTCCTTCATATCCTTGACTGGAACTCCGGTCTCGGGAGTCAGCTTCGCCACCGCCTTGACCTTGACACGGCAGGGAAAGCTCTCATCTTTCCAGACCGTTGCAGTATCGCGAAACGCCTCGGAGGTGACCTCCAGCACGCCAATCCACCTTGAAATGCCCGTGACGTAGCAGAGGAAATAGTCTCCCGGCTTAACTTTTTGGAGAGTGCTCCATCTGGCCTCGCGAAAACCTGAGACCTTGCCACCGGCGTCGAGAAACTCTTGCCATGTCACAGCCGTGAACAGATCAAGCCAATAGTTGCGACCGGCCATTGGTCCTCCGAGCATCCACTTCCTAGCAAACAGCAAAGGGCCACGGCGCGCCGTGACCCCCCTTCACAGTACGTCTTCAAAATTTGTTACGGCTTGTTGGCCTCAGCGGCTAAAGCCGGTGAGGGTTGTGCTCGTTTACGGTACGGCTGAAGCCGTGCCCTTCCCGAAACCTCAGCCTTCCTCAAAATTGCTGCGGAGCTTTGCTCCGCTGGACAGCCGAGGGCGGCTGTCCCCACACGGACAAAAACCACACGAACAAACCAAGGGCGGACGAATGCGTCCGCCCCTACACGAACCTTTTAGCTGCAGCCGCTGGTGCTGCCGCAACTGCCGCAGCGGTAGCAGCTGCCGTTTCGGGTCATGATGCTGCCGCAGAAGCTGCAGCTGGGGGCGTCACCGAGGTCGATCAGGCTGGAAAGGGCATCGGCGGCGTGGACGGAACCCGGACCTCGAACCTCGGACTTCGGACCTGACGATCCTGCGGTGCCATTCACATCTCCGACGCCTTCGGGCTGAGGTCCGAGGGCCGCAGTCCGCGGTCTGAAGTTGTCGAACAGCAACTGCTGCTGGCCGGTCAGGAAACGCAACTGGAGCCAGCGGAAGATGTAGTCCATGATGCTCTTGGCGTAGCCGATGTCGGGGTTGCCGGACCATCCGCTGGGTTCGAAGCGGGTGTGGGCGAACTTCTCGCAGAACAGTTTCAGCTCCACTCCGTGTTGCAGCGCGATGGAGACGGCGAGCGCGAAGCTGTCCATCAGGCCGCTGACGGTGGATCCTTCTTTGGCCATGGTGATGAAGAGTTCGCCGGGCTGGCCGTTGGGATACAGGCCAACGGTGATGTAACCCTCGTGGTCTCCAACTTTGAACTTGTGGGTGATGGAGGCGCGCTCTTCCTGCAGTTTGTGGCGCACGGCGCGGGGAGGAGCGTTCATGTCTTCCTCCTCAACATGCTGCGCGGCGGCGATGCGGGCGTCGTCCTTGGTGGAGTTGGCGGTCTTGGTGCCGGCGGCGCTCAGCGGTTGGCTCTTCTTGCATCCGTCGCGATAGACGGCGACTGCCTTCAGGCCGAGCTTCCAGGCCTGGAGGTAGGCTTCCATGATGTCTTCCACGGTCGCATTCTCGGGGAGATTCACAGTTTTGGAGATCGCTCCGGAGATGAAGGGCTGCGCGGCAGCCATCATGCGGAGATGCCCCATGTAAGCGATGGAGCGCGTGCCTTTGGCGGGCTTGAACGAGCAATCGAACACGGCAAGATGCTCGTCTTTAATGTGCGGCGCGCCTTCGATGGTTCCGGTGGCGTCAATGTAGCTGACGATGGCGTCGGCCTGATCGTGGTTGTAGCCGAGCTTGAACAGTGCGGTGGGAACGGTGTTGTTGACGATTTTGATCATGCCTCCGCCGACCAACTTCTTGTACTTGATCAGCGCGAGGTCAGGCTCGATACCTGTAGTATCGCAGTCCATCATGAAGCCGATGGTTCCGGTGGGGGCTAACACGGTTACCTGGGAATTTCTGTAGCCGTGTTTTTCGCCGTGGGCGAGGGCTTCGTCCCAGCATTGCTTGCTGGCTTCGTAGATGGACGTTGGGACGTTATTCTTGTTGATTCCATTCACGGACGCTCGATGCATGCGGATTACGTCGAGGAAGGGTTCGCGGTTGATGTACCAGCCGGGGCAGGCGCCGCCGGGCATGGTTTGCGCTCCGGCGCTCGCTTCGCTCGCGGGGCGGAGCAATGGCTCCGCTCCTACACGAGTTCCAAGATTTGTTTCTGACAAGTTCTTTCTTGTTTCTTCCGTTGCCGGGGTTAGTGCGGGGCACTGTTCGGCGATTCTTGAGCTTTGCAGATAGGCTTCGCCGCACATGATGGCGGTTACGCAGCTGGCGTAGTCGCGTCCAGCGTCGGAGTCATAGGGCAAGCCGGCGGCCATTAAGAGGGCGCCGAGATTTGCGTAGCCGAGTCCGAGCGGGCGGTAGTCATGGCTGTTGCGCATGATCTGTTCGGTGGGATAGCCGGCGTTGTCAACGAGAATTTCCTGCGCGGTGATGAGGACATCGACCGCGTGCCGGTAGGCGGCTACGTCGAAGGTGCCGTTAGGCGCGAACTTCAACAGGTTCAAGCTGGCGAGGTTGCAGGCCGAGTCGTCGAGGAACATGTATTCGCTGCACGGATTGCTGGCATTGATTCTTGCGGTGTGCTTGGAGGTGTGCCAGCGGTTGACCGTGGTGTCGTATTGCATGCCGGGATCGCCGCAGTGCCAGGTGGCCTCGGAAATTTTCTTGAGCAGGTCTTTGGCTTTGTAGGTCTTGATGACCGCTCCGTCCTGCACGGCGCGGGTGGAGAAATCGGTGTCACGAAGAACGGCGTACATGAAGTCGTCGGTGACGCGGACGCTGTTGTTGGCGTTCTGGAAGAAGATGGACGAGTAGGCGTCGGAGTCGGGATGCGAGCCGTCGTATCCCATGGCGACGAGGGCGTGGGCCTTGGCTTCCTCTTTCATCTTGCACTCGACGAAATCGATGATGTCGGGATGCTCGACGTTGAGGATGACCATCTTGGCGGCGCGGCGGGTTTTGCCGCCGGACTTGATGACGCCGGCAAAAGCGTCGAATCCTTTCATGAAGCTGAGTGGGCCGCTGGCCGTGCCGCCGCCAGAGAGAGTTTCGGCGGAGCCGCGCAGGGGCGAGAGATTGGTGCCGGTGCCGCTGCCCCACTTGAAGAGCATGCCTTCGGTCTTGGCCAGGGTGAGGATGGAGTCGAGAGAATCCTTCACCGAGTTGATGAAGCAGGCGGAGCACTGGGGCTTGGAGTATCCAGTGACGCCGAATTCGACTTGCTGGGTCTGCGGGTTCCAATGCCAGTTGCGGCCGTCGGAGTTGGGCTCGATGCGGTCGCATCCGACGTTGAACCAGACGGGGCTGTTGAAGGCGGCGTACTGGCGGACGAGGATGTGGACAAGCTCGTCGTGGAACGTGGCGCCGTCTTCGGGACTCTTGAAGTAGCCCTGGGCAAGGCCCCAGTCGCGGATGGTTTCGGCGACGCGCGCAACGAGCTGGCGGACCCCGGTTTCGCGCTCGGGGGCGCCGATCTTGCCGTGCAAATATTTGCTGGCCACGATGTTGGTGGCGGTCATGGACCAGTCTTTGGGGACTTCGACGTCCTTCTGCTCGAAGATCACGTTGCCCTGAGCATCGGTGATCTGAGCGAGGCGGAGGTCCCATTCGACTTCGTCGTAGGGTGAGACGCCGGGCTTGGTGAAGAAACGGTCGAAGGACAGGCCGGGGGCTTTCTTCGTCTTCATGACGGTCAGATTCGGGGTGGCGGCGGTAACAGTTTTGACTTCTGCCATTTCTGGGCTCTCCATTAATTAGATTCTATGCGTGTTGCATCCGATTCGGGCGTCCGGCCAGCGACGGGGAATCGGGGTGGATCGCGTGTGTTTAAAGATCGATTCTCTCGCCCCTTCGGGGCTGGTCCATCTTCTTCGGAGCTACCCACGGCTTGCGCCCCTTCGACAAGCTCAGGGCAGGCTATGGGCTGCACTCTTGCGCCGCTTCGCGGCTGCTACTTAGAGGGCACGACATTCTTCCGGTTCAAAAACCGGAGGGGAATGGGGAAGGGCCGTGAATGTTTGTAGCGGCTCCGGAATCTGGCTGCGGGGCCGTGGCGGAAGGCGAGGCAGAAAAGCTTGGGATTTTGCCCGGGGCGCTCCCCTTCGTTTCACTCGGGGTCGCTGGGCGGAGCAATGGCTCCGCCCCTACACGAGCTTCTTTACTGCCAGCGGTGGCTTCTTCAAACAGGTTTCCCTGTCCTTCGTTCGATTGGGGGGTGTATTCGGTGGCCGGAGTCAGCTCGAGGGAACTGGCGAAATGAGCGCCGATGCCGCTGACTTTCTCGGTGGAGGAGGCGATCCACTGGTTGAGGGCGCTGCAGATGGAGCGGCGCTGGGACTGGTCTTCGATGACGACAAAACGGACGAAGTAGCGTCCGGAAGCGAGGCGGAGGCGCATGGGGTTGTGGCGCGAGAGCATGCGGTCGAGGACAAAGGCCATGTCGTCGTCTTCGTAGAACTGGCTGACGGCGAGCATGCGGCGGGGAGAAGGGGCAGTGGTGATATCAAGGCGAGCTTCGCTGACCGAGCCGGAAACGCGATCCCACATAGACACAGCCGCGCTTCGCGCTGGCTGGACAGCCGAGGCGGCTGTCCCCACATGAGTCGCTGTCCCCACATGAGTCGAGGAGGAGGCGGCTGTCGGCTGGGGAGCCGGGCCGAAGTCCATGATTTCTTCGGCTAAGGCGAACACGCCGGGCTTGCTGGGAACGAGGAGGAGGCTGTGAGGGGATTCGCAGCGGAACCAGCGGGACCAGTGAAGGCGGCGATAGTCGAGAGGACGATCGAAGCCATGGCGGGCCAAAGATTCAGTAACGAGTCGAGTCAATCCTTCCATTTCCGGGCTCCTGGTTCCTGCTGCCCGTCCGGAGAAAGGAAGCAAGCCGTGTGCGCGATTGCTGGTCCTTCGCACGGCTCGCCCGGGAACAACTCTCCTCGCTGCCGGGGGACAGCTTACTTATGGTGTTGCTGGCTTGCTAGTAAAGTCGTGCCCCGGGGGAGGACGGGGAACGGTCACCGCACTCAATTCGGCTTCCGGCTAGCGCTACCGGGCTACCGGAAGGCCGTACGGCCTTTTTCCACAGCAAGTTAGGGTTCAGGCGCCGGGCTTACCGATTGCAAAGGCCCGAGCGCCCCATTTTCCTGCGGCGGTGCCAAGTCACCTCTGGCTTGGGACGACCGCAGCGTTTACGAACAGCTACCGCGTTGCTTCTTCGAACCTTTCGCCCCATTCCCGTGAGGCGAAATTTACTGCATGGGATTGCAAAGTTACTCCCGTACATTGTACCTGTCAAGAGGGAAACACCATATGTTGTATCCCTAGCAATGACGGGCTAGGTGCGGGGTTAGGTCCAGGTTTTCCACATGCCGGGCGCACGGCGGCGGCCCGGGGTGGCAAATTTGAGTGCGAAATGAAGCTGGCCAGAGGGACAAAGGTGGACTATTCCAGCACCGAGAATGGGGAGATCGCGCATGGGTGAGTGACAACGAGTGTGGGGGAGGAAGGGGTGGCGCGCAATGGGAAATGGATCCTGGGCTGTTGATTGGCTGTGGCAAAAGGGAAAATCTTGTGCATCGCTGTGGGAAGTGCGGAGGGTAGGATCCGTAGGGGCGGTTAGGGTGCAGTTCTGCTTTCGAGTCGGTGCCGTGATCAGCGATGCCGCTTAGCCGGGGTCTGGTTACGAAGCTGTCGAAGGAAAGCGTCCTGGTCCAAACGATCACCATTGATTGGGATGGTTGCGGCCAGGTGGAACACCGCGTCGTCAAGGACGGTGCCGTGTTGCCACTCAGCGAGAAGGCCCTCGCGAAACAATAATCTGAGTTGAGAGTGACGCAGCCAAACGGCGGGCAGATTCGCGCCGGAGTCGCAAACCCGGGCGATCAACTCGATGCTCACCGCGCCGTCTTTGCCGACATAACGCTTCGCCCTTTCAATACACAGGTCGTGAAGGGACTTGAGATTGTGAACGGAGACAGGTGGTATGGCAGCACCTTCTTCCGCCGCCTTGATGAAGGCTCTGAAGGACGCAAGCAACTCATCCTGGTGATGGACCATGATTGTCTCCGCTTCTGAGACTCACACACTCAACCACGAATCATACCTGCTTCAGAGGAGGACCTGCGCTCAAAATCCCCGACACAGACCGTCATCAGGCGCGACCGGCGAACTCGCGGGTTTCGGTGGACACCTTGACCTTTTCACCCTCCTTGATGAAAAGGGGAACGCGAATTTCGATGCCGGTCTCCAGTTGGGCGGGCTTGGTGACGTTGCCGCTGGCCGTGTCGCCACGGGCGCCCGGTTCGGTGTAGGTAACGGCCAGTTCCACGTGGGTGGGCAGCTGCAAGCCGATGGGATTGCCGTTGTACTTCTGGATCTGGATGATGGCTCCTTCGACGAGGAAGTCGCAGGGCGTCGCCGACCATCTCGCTGGGAGAGGGTCAGGGTCTCGAAGCTCTCCTGGTCCATGAAGTAGGAGCCGTCTGCGTCGCTGTACAGGTAGGAGGCCTGGACCATTTCGCAGGTCGGGCTCCTTGAACTTGTCGCTGGCCTTGAAGGTCTTGTCGAAGACGGCGCGGGTGAGCAGGTTGCGCATCTTGAGGCGGACCAGGGTCTGGCCGCCGCGGGCGGTGGGAGTGGATACCTCGACATCCAGGCAGTGGAAGGGAGTGTTTTCGAATTCGAAGAACATCTTGCGCTTTACGTTGATGGCGTCGATCAGTGCGGCCATGGTTCCTCAAAGATGGGGGCGCGGCGGCTAAAGCCGCGGCCCCTTCAAGACATTCTACCCGGTGGGCCCAGTGCGTTGCAGGGGCCGGGCATTGCACGCTCGCTTTGCTCGCGGGGCGGACGAATGCGTCCGCCCCTACACAAACAATGGCGATTCCTTAGGGGTGGCTGGCGAGGTAACGGTAGGTGTCGCCGTGCTCGTCGGCCAGCAGGACCCAGAGAGTGTAGATGCCGAGGGCGGTACCGAGTGGGGGATGGAAGAGTGCGAGGATACCGAGGATGATGGCAGCGGTGCGAGCCCAGGGTTGGCGCTGCAAGAGGCCGAGGCCGACGCAGACGCCTCCGGCGGCCAACAACAGCATGGTGCTGCCGGCTACATAAACAAGGACAGGGAACAGGGGGGCGAACGGCTCCTGGCCGTGGAGGATGAAGCGGGCGCTGCGACCGAAGACCATCAGCAGGGCGGCGGGGATAATGAAGAGGCCGCCAACGGCCATCCAGAGAATGGCCAGGGTGTGGAGATGGCGCTCCAGGCGCGATTGGGCGACGGCGCTGACCGGGTCGCCGATCTTTCGGCCACAGTTCGGGCAGGTCACGACGTCAGGTTGGGTTTGGGTTCCGCAGCGGGTGCAGAACATGGGGCCTCCTAGGTCTACAGGTAAGGATACGCAGGGATTGGGGGTAAGTTCCGGAAAAAAGGGCGGTGGGCGAGCGCAAGAGGACCCCGGGGGCTGAGGAGCACGTCATTCCAGGCGCTTTCGCGTCCCCTGAAAGGCCGCTTTTCCACGGTGGCTCCGGCGGATCGTGAGAGGCCAGAGACCTGAGGACCCCGGCGGCGGCTTCCGATCGTGGTTGGCTCCAGAGGTACATGGACTTCGTGAACGTTGAGTCGCAAAGAGATTTGCATGAAAATCTGGGGAAGGGTGATTCCGCCCCGCGGGAGAGAGTGTGCTTCAGCGTCGAGTGATAAGCGTTTGTCTGTTCCTAGCGGCCAGTGTATCGCTGGCGGCGGCGCGCGATCTGGCACTGGTTTCGAACAAGGCCAACGGCGTCAGCACCATGACTGTGCCCGACCTGATCAAGGTCTGCAAGGCGCAGACGAGTCGCTGGCCCGACGGCAAGCCAGTGACGTTCATCATGAGGGCTCCGTCGACTCCGGAAATGAAGTTGGTCCTCGAGAAGGTGTACGAGATGCCCGAGGGACAGGTAAAAGACCTGATCAACACGGCGAATCATGGACGCGCCAATCATCCGGCGATTCTGGTGGTGGACTCGGATGAGGACCTAGTGAACAAGGTGGCATCGATTCCGGGTGCGGTGGGCGTGGTGGACGTGTACGCAATTAATAGCAGCGTTGCTGTGATCAAGGTGGCGGGCAAGCTGCCGCTGGAGCCGGGATACTTGCTCCACGGAAATTAGGACCCGGGAATTACAAAGCGAGACCGCGATTCCGTATGAAAGAAGAGAAGAAGGCACAGGCTGCTGCGGCGGGCGACCCAAGTGTTCCGGCTGCGCCAGCGGCGGACGCGGGCCTGGGTGGACGCAGCGGCAGCGCAGCAAACGCGTCCGGCAGCGCGCCGGGAGGTAAGTTCACCTTTGCACGACGGTATCCCCGGTACGCATTTGACGTGCGCCTGCAAGTGAAGATGTTTCAAAAGGGAGAGTTCTGCAGTTGCTGGGGACGCTCTGTTGAAATCGGGCAGGATGGCATTGGGGCTACACTGACCGGAAGTCTAGAGACAGGCGAAATTGTGACGCTGGAAATTCCACTGCCGCTGACGCCTTATCCGATTAAAGTGCGGGCAATTGTGCGATACCGGCAGGGACTGCGCTACGGTTTCGAATTTCTCACACTGAACGACAACCAGCGGGACACGGTGAAGCGGGTCTGCCAGTATCTGGCGACGAAGGCGTAGGGAGCCGTGAGCGTTTCGCTTCGGACCTCGGACTTCGGACTTCGGACCTTGGACTTCGGACCTCGGACTTCGGACTTCGGACCTCGGACTTCGGACCTTGGACTTCGGACCTTGGACTTCGGACCTTGGACTTCGGACCTTGGACTTCGGACCTTGGACTTCGGACCTTTGACCTCTGGCACCTGAGCTCTTAATCTTTGTGGCGCGCATCCCAACGTAGAATAGGGGTCATCCTGTGATGCGTGCTCTCCTGATCATGTTCGCACTGCTGGGCAGCGCGGCGGCGCAGATTGCGCCCGCGGCGGCGACAGTAACGGTCACCGACGAGAACGGAGTGGCGGTGGCTGCGGCGCGCGTGCTGTTGCAAGTTCCTTCGCTTGCCGCCGTGCGCTGCCAGACGGATTTTGCGGGACGATGCAGGTTGGAAGCGCTGCCTGCGGGGGCTTACGAGCTGCGCGTGGAGAAAGAAGGTTACTATGCGGCGGAAGAATCGGGCGTGCAGATCGCGGCGGGCTCGACGATTGAGGTCACGATCACTCATCAGCAGGAAGTTCGGGAGACGGTGAACGTGAAGGAGTCGCCGCCGGCGATTGATCCGGCGCAGGTCACAGCGCAAGAAACGATCAGCGGGCTCGATGTGATGAATATTGTTTATCCGGCAACGAACGACTACCGCAATGCGCTCAATTTTATTCCGGGAGTAGTGCCGGACCAGAGCGGGCAGCCGCATGTTGCCGGGGCGGAAACCTACCAGACGGTGACGCTGCTCGACGGGTTCAATGTGACGCAGCCGGCGAATGGGCAACTGGTACTTCGAGTAAGCACGGACGCATTTCGATCGATCGAGGTGGAGCCGTCACGCGAGCCGGCCGAGTACGGAAAAGGATCGGGCGGCGTGCTGCAACTGAATACCGGAATTGGCGACGACCACTTTCGATTTTTTGCGACGGACTTCATTCCGTCGGCGCAGCACAAGCATGGATGGAGGTTCGATCAGTTTCTGCCGCGCATCACGTTTTCAGGGCCGCTGCGGAAGGGGAAAGCGTGGTTCTACGACGCGTTCGATGGGGAATATACCAACACGATCTACACGGCATTGCCAATCGACGCGGATAACGATCAGGCGTTGCGGCTGGGAAACCTGGGGAAGGTGCAGGCGAACCTGACGAGCCGCGATATTGCTGACCGGAAGTTTTCTGGTGAACGATCTGCATGATCAGTATGCCTTTTTGTCACCGTTCAGCCCGCAATTGTCGAATCCGAAAGACGTGGAAAACGCGTATGCGACGAGCTTGAAGGATCAACATTCGTTCCTGGGCGGGGAGTTGCTGGAGACCGGCTTTGGATTTGATGAGTACCGAGTGAAGCTGTCGCCGTATGGGACGCTGCCATATGCAGTGAATCCGAATATTGCGAGCGGGAGTTATTACCTTCAGCAGGAGACGCGGGCGCGGCGGTGGCAAGCGTTGGGGAACCTGTATCTTCCATCGCACGCGTGGCACGGGCGTCACGATTTCAAGACGGGAGTAGACCTGGACCTGATTTCGTACGACGCGACGTTCGCGCGGCAGCCAATTTCTTATCTCACGGCGGCGCAGACTGCCTTGCCGGAACGGGCGTGACGTGCCTGAATGCCGCGGCGGGCACAGGCTTTCCCTGCACGCGATATTCGGTGTTCGGTGCGGCGCCGCTGCATGAACAAGTCAATGCGGAAGTCAGCGCCTATGCGGAGGACCGGTGGAGCATCACGGACCGCTTGCTGCTTGAACCGGGCGTGCGGCTGGACTGGGATGAGATTGTGCGGCAAGCGGCGGTTTCTCCGCGACTGGCAGGAACATATGTACTGGACAACACCGGGAACACAAAAGTTTCCGCCGGGATCGGGCTGGTGTATGACGCGACGCCGATCTACCTGATTGCGAGGCCGTTTGCGGGGACACGGCAGGATTGTTTTTACAGCGCGACGGGTTCGATGAATGCGAACTGCGGCGCGAGCTCTCCGGCGGCGTACTTGACAACTACGTTCACGGCCGACACGCATGCGCTGCAGGCGCCGCGCTTTTTGAATTGGAGCGTGGGGCTCGAGAAGAAGCTTGCCGGAGGCGATCTACCTGAAAGCGGAATTTCTGGAAAGGCGCGGGTCGCGGGGATTTGTTTACAACACGGCGAGCGCCGCGAGCACCGATTTCGTGTTGCAGAATACACGGGCCGACCGCTATGACGCGCTTACAGATTACGCTGCGGCACAACTTCCGGGAGAACTATTCGGTGATGGGGGCTTACACGAGATCGAGGGCGCGATCGAATCAGGTGCTCGACTTTAATGTGGACAACCCCATTCTGAGCGCGCAGCAGCCGGGAGTGTATCCGTGGGACACTCCGAACCGATTTCTTTCCTGGGGGTACCTGCCGTTGTTCAAGTTGCCGGTGGTGCATCAACTGGAAGTGGCGTACTCGATGGAGGGGCGGACAGGATTTCCGTTCAATCTGCTGACGAACCAGCAGCAACTGATTGGAGCGCCGGCAGCGCAGCGGTTCCCGGAATATTTTTCGCTTAACCTGCAACTGGAGAAGCGCTTTCATTTCCTGGGATATTACCTGAGCGTTGCGCGGGGGTTCGACAACCTAACCGGACGCTGCAATCCGTTGTGGTGGACAATGTGATTGATCCCGATGAACCATCCGGCGGCGACGTTCAGCGCGTGCCAGGGTCGGGCCTTCACGTCGCGGATACGGCTGCTGGGGCGGAAGTAGGGCGGCGGCGCGACGTCACCCCCTTTTCGCCTTGAGGGGAAGAGAATCTCTGAAGTCGAGAAAACCGTGTAGACCTGTAGAAACTGGGTATCCGGTAAGATCAGGTCGTTCGGCGATATAATTCATTGTCCCAGCATCGAAACGTCACTTGCCGTCATCTCTACTCTTTGGAGGATCAATCATGGCTCACGAATTACCTTCTTTGCCCTATGGATACGACGCACTGGAACCCGTCATTGATAAACAGACGATGACGTTGCATCACGATATGCATCACGGCGCCTACGTGAAAAACCTGAACGCCGCGCTGGAGAAACATCCTGAACTGGCCGGAAAGTCGGCGGAAGAACTCATCACGAACCTCAATGCTGTGCCGGAAGATATTCGGGGCGCCGTCCGCAACAATGGCGGCGGTCACGTGAACCACACCATGTTCTGGAAGATCATGAAGCCCAAGGGCGGAGGCGACGCGACGGGACCGGTCGCCGAGGCGATCAAGAAAACGTTTCGGGAACTTCAAGGATTTTCAGGCCAAGTTCAACGACGCGGGCGCGAAGCAATTCGGCAGCGGATGGGTGTGGCTGGCGGGGAAAGTCGGGCGGTGAAGTGCAGATCATCAGCACGCCGAATCAGGACAGTCCGCTGTCGCAGGGGCTGTTTCCCATTTTCGGCAACGATGTGTGGGAGCATGCCTACTATCTGAAGTACAACAACCGGCGCCCGGAATATCTGGCGGCGTGGTGGAACGTGGTCAACTGGGACGAGATCAACCACCGGTATGAGGCGTTCAAATCGGGCAAAGGCGTGCGAGAGGCGGAAATGGCGCACCGGTAGAAGCGGAACATCGGAAAGCTCAAGCCCCTGCGTGATATGCGTGGGGGCTTTGCTTTTGGACGGGAAAGCATTTAAACGCAAAGGTCGCTAAGAAAGGCCGCTAAGGCCGCCAAGAAAAGCGCGGCCCAGGCCTGTCCTTCCCCTGAACATCGCGACTTTTGAACCGTTGGGCGTCGACTGCCGTACCATTCACTGGACCTTCATGCGCGCCACTGGCCGACTTCGCTATCTCTTCTTCGGAGCATTCCTGTATCTGGTTTTCTGCACTGTTGCCGGGATTTACCTAGCGGACGGAACACTGCATCCGGCACGGCGGGCGCTGACGGAGGACGAAGTTGCGGCAGCGCTGCAGTGGGCGAAGACCCTCGATTCTGAGATGGAAGATGTGTCGATCACGACGGGTGACGGCGCCGTGTTGCGGGGCTGGTCTCTGCGACCACACCATGCGAACGGCGACGCAGTGCTTCTTCTGCACGGACTGGGCGACAACCGCATCGGCATGACGGGATATGCGCAGCTTCTGCTGGCGCATGGATTCACGGTGCTGATGCCGGATGCGCGCGCCCACGGGTTAAGCGGCGGAGCGCTCGCTACATACGGGTTGCTTGAGCGCAACGACATTCATCAGTGGGTTGACTTCATCGCGGCGCGCGAGCATGCGCGATGCGTGTTCGGGTTGGGCGAGTCCATGGGAGCGGCGGAACTTTTGCAGTCGCTGGATGCGGGACCGCCGTTTTGCGCAGTGGTGGCGGAGTCGTCGTTCGTGACTTTTCGGGAGATCGCTTATGACCGCATGGGACAGCCGTTTCATCTTGGGCCGTGGGTGGGGCGGACGGTGCTGCGTCCGGTCGTCGAGATTGCGTTCTTGAGGGCGCGATGGAAGTACGGGCTGAAGATGTGGCGAATCTCGCCCGAGGATTCGGTGGCGAGGACGAAGGTTCCCGTTTTGTTGATTCACGGGCAGGTGGACAGCAACATTCCGGTGCGGCATTCGCGGCGAATGCATGCGGTCAATCCGAAATCAGAGATCTGGGAAGTGCCGGGGGCGGACCACTGCGGGGGGATTTCGACGGCGCCGCGGGAGTTTGAGGATCGGGTGGTGGGATGGTTTGGGCGGGGCTTGGCAAACTTTTGAAGACTTCGATGGGGGCGAAAGAAAGCTCTTAACCGCTAAGGTCGCTAAGAAAGGCCGCTAAGGTCGCTAAGAAAACCGCACCCCGGCATCGAGTCTGTCGGAGTGAAGGTGTCGTTCTCCTGTCGTGGATCACGGTTTGCGGTAGACCACTCCGGCCTTCATGACGAAATCTACTTTTTCCATGGCGGTCACGTCGGCCAGGGGGTCGCCGGGGACGGCTACGATGTCGGCGAGTTTTCCGGCCTCGATCGTTCCCAGCGAGTCTTGCGTGCCCAACAACTCAGCGGCGGTAATTGTGGCGGAGCGGATTGCCTGGGCTGGGGTCATGCCGAACTTCACCATCGAGCTGAATTCTTTGGCGGGGTTGATCTTCCAGTCGAATCCGCCGGCATCGGTGCCGAACGCGATTTTGACTCCCGCCTTCATTGCGCGGCGGAAGGTGTCGTCGTGGATCTGAATCATTTTGACCCAGACGGGAGCGCCTTCGGCGGCGCGGCCTTGCGCGACGTATTCGCCGACGAAAATCGTGGGGACATAGAAAATTCCGTGGGCGGCCATGGATTTGAGATCGGAGTCGGCGATGTAGTTGCCGTGCTCAATGGTGTCCACTCCGGCCTCGACGGAGTTGTGCACGCCGTTCAGGGCCATGGCGTGCGAGGCAACTTTGCGGCGCTCGCGGTGAGCTTCGTCGACGATGGCGCGGAGTTCGTCGAGGGTAAAGGTCGGGATGTCGTCGAGGACGCCGTCTTCGCGAACGCGGTAGGTGCGATCGCTGTAAACCTTGATCCAGTCGGCGCCGTGGCTGATTTGTTCGCGGACGGCCTGACGGGCGGCGTCGGGCCCATCGACCAGTTGGACTCCGTGAGGGACGGTGACGTTGGGCGCGTATCCCTGGAGAGGATAGGCTCCGGTGACATCGAGTGCGCGGGTTGCGACTTGCATGCGCGGGCCGGGGATGACGCCGTTGTTGATGGCTTTCTTGACGTCGGCATCGGCATATCCGGCGCCTTCGGTTTCGAGGTCGCGAATCGAAGTGAAGCCGTATTCGAGGGCGCGGCGGGCATTGACCGTGGCGAGAATCGTGCGGTACTCCGGCGACTGCTTGAGCAGTTGGGCATCGTAGTCGGCGGCGGTGATGTCGCCCTGGAGAAGGATGTGGGTGTGAGTGTCGATGAGGCCGGGGAGACAGGTTTCGCGAGAGAGATCAATCAGATCGGCGCCGGCAGGAGCGCTGGCAGCGATCTCTTTGATCTTGTCGCCTTCGATAATGAGAACGGCATTCTTGCGAAGTGCGTCTCCGCGACTGTCGAACAGAGAACCGCAGCGCAGCGCGATGACTTTTGGCGCGGCAGTCTGCGCGGGGAGAGAGGCGGAACAGAGGGCAAGGAATATTGCGAACATGACACGTGACGCTTTGCGCATCAGGGTAGCCTCCTCGCGTGCGATGACGAGCGGTTGCGTTTCTGCATTTCCTGTGTACGTCTTGTGGACAATACGGCTGACCACTGTAGCAGATTTCCGCGGAGATGCTGCGGGGGGCCGGGAACTGCAGCGGATGGCGGGGGAACGAAGAGACGCTGAAGCGAAGGTTGAGAGGCGGCGGCAGGCAAGGATCGCCGGTGAGGTTTTCCTCAACTGCACCAAAAATATTGAATTGACCGCGCGGGGTTTCGCTCGTACATTCGCATTCGCCCTCACAAAAAAAGAGCTCGCGATCCGGCGTGAGACCGCGACGACGAGCCTTCACACAAGCTAGTAAGAAAGCACTCGGGTCAGCGCGCCATGAAACCAGTGGAATGGAAGACGTACCGCACACGCTTTTTGGTCAAAGCCAAACAACTGAGTTCGAGCCTCAGCTTCGTGGATGCACTCGGGCGCCAGCATTGCGGGCGCAAAGGCGATTATCTGGTGGAATCTTCCGACGGCGTGGTGAGAATCGCGCCACGGCAGATTTTCGAGGACATTTACGTGCCCATGGCGATAGATGGACAACACGCAGGCGTCGGGCCGGGCATTGTGGGCGGCGATGGGCGCAAACTGCCACAGCCTTGCCGCGAGCGGCGCGGTTCGGGACTGGGTGTGGGCATGATGTAAATCTGCAGGAGCCTGAGAAGAACCAAAATCCTGGCGTTTCGCGGAAATCTTAATCTGTCCTGGGATCATTCTCGCGGGCGATCCGCGATGACGGCTTTCGGCCGCGACAGTCGCGGATTGCACTACTTCTGAGGCAATCGATCAAAAGGGCGTCGGGGACTGGGCAGAAGCGCCCGGATAGGTTAGACTATCGCTTCTTTGTCATCATCAGTGCCCTGAGGATGATTTCCCCTATGACGAACCGAGTGAGCTATGCTCCGCAGGACTTCCAGAAGATGTGCAAGCAGGCGGAACGAGATCATGAATCGAAAAAACTGATTGTGCTGATGGAACGCGTGAAGCGGCAGATCGCGGAACGCGAGGACCCCGGTTGGACGCTGGACTCGCCAAGACGGCCCATGACGGCGACGATGAGCGAGGACTCCGGTTCATTGCGGCTGCCCAGCCGCTCGGCGCCATTTGAACGATAGAAGGGCGCAAATCGATCATCCGAATCGCACGCCAAGGAAAACTTTTCACTTTCCACACGCCGGTCTTGCGCTAGAATGGTCGAGCTTCACCGGCTGACGTGGCTACGTGCGCGTCGAATTGGCCGGGTGCCTTCCCCCAGGAGGTAGTAGATGTACCGGCCCTATTCGAGTCCTCCGTCGGACTTGCGTACGATGCGGGACGTGGAGTCTCAACTCCGCAACCTAACGCAGGACTTCGCAACCTCATTCAACACAGGGAATTACGATCAGGCAGCGGCTCTGTTCGCGGCTGACGGCGTGCTGATGGTCGCGCACGACGAGGCTGCGTACGGGCCCAAGCATGTGGAGCGAGTGCTGCGCCAAATGGGCGAGTCCGGATACGGCGACCTGCGCCTGGAAACGACGAGGGTGGACCATTCGGGCGACATGGCGATGGAACTGGGAACCTTTACGGTGTTGGTACGGCGGGCGGATGGAACCATGTCGCCGGAGCACGGAAAGTATGTGAAGGTGTGGCGGCGGCTGGGAGCGTGGCTGCTGATGGCGGACTGCTGGAGCCGGACGGCACAGTTGGCGAGCGATCGGGCGGCTTGAGGGTCGGGTAGTGAGAATGACGCGGATTCTTGAGAGCGGCGCTGCGCGGAATCGAAATCTGTACTTGCGCGGACAAGGGACGCAGGGTAACGTCGGCGGCACATGAGCGAACAAGGAACTGCGCCAGCAGCGAGCGACCGAGGGCCTGGGGCGGCAGCGAAGGTCGATCGAGCACAGGTTGACCCGGGGCAGTATTGTCCGAACTGCTCGATGAAACTGCGCGAGAGCCGGTGCAAGTTGAAGTGTCCGCAGTGCGGGTTTTATTTGAGCTGCTCGGATTTCTACTGAAGATCGGGCGTCGCGGGTCGGACCCCGGGCGCAAAGCCTTGCCAGCAATTCCATTCATTGCGTGAATGCGTGCGGGCGTGCTCACTCCCTGACAGGTCTGGGAGGTTCCGTCTACAATGGTTGGGCATTCGGTGAAATCATACGGAGGAGAACGTCATGCAACGCAGGGCTAGCGCGGTTTGGAAGGGCGGACTGAAGGATGGGAAGGGAAGTCTTTCGGCGCCGGGTGGAGCGCTGAACAATACGCAGTATTCGTTTGCGACACGGTTTGAGAATGCCGCGGGGACGAATCCCGAGGAATTGATTGCGGCGGCGCATGCGGGATGTTTCTCGATGGCGCTGTCGGCGCAGCTGGGCGGAGCGAATCCTCCGTTGACTCCGGAGAGCATTGCGACGACCGTGACTTTGAGTTTGGACAAGCTGGATTCAGGGTGGACGATTACGGCGAGCCATATTGATGTAGTGGGGAAGGTGCCGGGGGCGGATGCGGCGACGTTCCAGAAGTATGCGGAGGCGGCGGAGAAGGGATGTCCGGTGTCGAAGGTGTTGAACGCAAAGATTACGATGAACGCGAAGCTGGAGTAGGGCAACACCTTTAACCACCAAGGACACAAGGTTCACGCAGGGATACTGGTTTGACACGTGGCTTCGTGTCTGTAGAATAGAAGCGTAGGTCTTCCTGATCGGCGGCCCTTACGGTCGCCGCTGCAATGCAAGTCCACTTGCCATCGTGGCGGAATTGGCAGACGCGCATGGTTCAGGTCCATGTACTCGCAAGGGTGTGGGGGTTCGAGTCCCTTCGATGGCACCAATGATTTGTACAGTGAAATTCTACCGCAGGGGCTAAAGCCCGGGCCGTTCTTGCGCGTTACGCGGCCCTGAAGGGCCGCTCTTCCACAGGACACGGCCGCTGAGGGGCCCGCTCTTCCACAGGACACGGCCGCTGAGGGGCCCGCTCTTCCACAGGACACGGCCGCTGAGGGGCCCGCTCTTCCACAGGACACGGCCGCTGAGGGGCCCGCTCTTCCACAGGACGCGGCCGCTGAAAGGGCCCGCTCTTCCACAGTTAAGAGACGTTTTCGTTAGTTAAGAGACGATTTCGTTACACGATTTCAATACATAGTGAAAAAGGCGATCTCTGGTTTGAGATCGCCTTTTTGCGAAAAGGGAAACTGTAGGGTTAGAGCGGCTGAACGTTCTCAGCCTGCCAGCCCTTGGGGCCCTTGGTCACGTCGAATTGCACGGTCTGGCCCTCTTGCAGGCTCTTGAAACCGCCCGCTTGAATCGCAGAGAAATGCACGAAAACGTCTTCGCCCGACTGGCGGCTGATAAAGCCGTAGCCTTTGGCGTCATTGAACCACTTTACTGTTCCTTGTTCTGCCATGGTGTTAGGTGTTCCTTTAGTCAATCAATTTACGCTGGAGAGATTCGGAGGTACTGCTGGCAGGATACTGGCTGTTGAGGCAAGTGCTGCTGCTGACGACCGACTCGGTCTAACGCACACACACATCGTACGCGGACGGCGAGGGATTAGCAAGGCGAGATTTCAGCCGGGCGTTTGCGCGGTCGGGAGGGCATTCCCTGCTCCTAAAGAACGGCTCAGTCAGGACGAAGTCCCAGCCCGGCGGTGGGGCGCTCCAGGATTAGAACTGAACAGTTACCAGCGCGAGATGCGGCGGCAAAATCAAGCTAAACAGCGTATACTTGAGTTACTTAACCTCGAAGACAACGCCCTATTTGCGCCTTCGCGATTGAGAGATCGGGAGGGCCTGCCGCGGCAGTTCGCTGGACTTGCGGGGCTGTTCAGCTTGGAATCCGTGCATTCGGACGAACTCCCCAAGTTCGGGAAGAAGTCGTTCCGAGGACGGTTGCAACGGAGAACGTTCCGGAAAAAGTTTCGACACATGCCCCAATGACAGGAGAGCACTATGTCCAGAGTGAACGGCGACAAATCGAGATTTAACCGCATGCGAAAGCAGAATGCCGCGAAGCGGAAGCGGAACCGGGAAATGGCGCAACAGATGACGATGGGCAAACCGGCGATCTCTGCGAAAAGCAAGCCAGTGTCGGCCTAAACGAAGATTGGTTGAGAGAGGAAATGCAATGAAGAATCTTTATGTAGGAAATTTGCCCCACAGCACAACCGAGTCGGAGTTGCGAACCGTTTTCGAGGCGCACGGTGCGGTCGAGAAAGTCAGCGTCGTCACCGATCGGGAAACGGGACGTTCCCGGGGATTCGGGTTTGTGGAAATGACCAACGCCGGCGAAGCCGATAAAGCGATTGCGGCCCTCAATGGAACGCAACTGGGAGGACGCGCGTTGAAGATCAATGAGGCGCAGCCAAAGACGGACCGTCCTAAGGCTGGTGGCGGGAAGCGGTTTGGCGGCGGTGGTGGGGGCGGCGGACGCGACGATTATCAGGGGCACGCGCGGCAGCCACGCGAACCGCGCTGGTAAGTTTTAATTTCAGCAAGTAGCCGGACGCCGGAATTTGCAGTCTGGCAATGTACGCACTAAAACACGGAGGAATTGTGAATGCCACGAGGACGATCAACTTATACTAAGCGCCAGAAAGAACAGACACGACAACAGAAACAGCGGGACAAGGCGGAGCGCAGAGTGCAGCGCAAACAGGACAAGCCGGAAGGCGGTGTCGTGGACGAAATGCAGGAACTGCGCGAGCACGCCGAAGCGCAGGCCGCGCTGTTCCGCGTCGGCGTCGAGGATGAGCCGGGTGCGGTGGAAGTGTTTATTCCGGGCATCGGCAAGCTCGAGCGCTAAGAAACGCAGCAGGAATTCAGAAGGAGGCAGCCCTGGGGGGCTGCC
>CAWFVB010000003.1:0-96635 GCA_963819145.1 uncultured Acidobacteriaceae bacterium | reverse complement strand
CGATCTCCAGGCGCGCGTCATCGCTGTCAGCCTTGACCTGGAAATTCAGGAGAACCTTGCGGTAGTTGGGACCACCTTGGTGCGAGGGCAGTCTGGCGCTCGGCCGGAGTATTTCCCCACACGAGGGAAACCTTCACTGTTGTGCCGGCAGTTCCGGCCAAGACTATGCGACCGACGTAGCTCCTTCCTTTGCGTACTGCCAATCCTGCTTGCCGAATTCCGTGGTCCTCGCTGGAACTCAGTTTCACGAGGGGCGTGTGCTGCCCGACATAAGGATGGTCTTTATCCATCGTCACGAATTCATCTGCGCCAATCGGAATCCAATGGCGCAGCGCCGTGCGCCGCCAAGTCGGTCCAGATGGTTCGGCGGGAGGGTGCGAGTTGATCGGAAAGTAAAACTTGCGGTCGTCCAACATCTCGGCCCAAATGTTGTCGTTCACGATTCCGCCAATATGCTCGAGGAACTGACCGTAGATGTATTTCGAAATCGGCGCGCTGGTTTTGGACGCGTCGATGGCCGCATGAACTGGCTGAGTTTGAGCCGAAGACAGAGTCGTGAATAGCAATGCCAAAAGAATCAGGATTGGATTTCGAGCTTTCCAGTGCACAGTCGGAAGCCTCCGGTCGCAAATGATGAGTAAACGCTTACTCGAGTATGCCAAAAAGATCGGAATGGGAACGCGCTCCTTGCCATTTAAGTTGTTAGAAGAGCCTCGGTGCAAAGTCCTTGAGATCGCGGCGCCAGGTCTGCCACTCGTGATCGGTCCCAGGTGATTCGTAGAACACATGCTGAATCTTCGCTTCGTCGAGTGAGTCATGCAGTCTCTTGATGCCGGCGCGCATCCTCTCGGGCTCTACGGTTCCGACGCCAAGCCAGAGCAGGTGCACCTTCTTGGCAAACGCGGCCGGATCGGCAAACACGCCGTTGTAATCGGTCTTGGGATCGAGTTTCCGGTCTCCCAGCACCAGCATCCCGCCCGCTCCACTGAATCCGCCAATGTAGGAAAACAGATCGAGATGATTCAGCGTGATCTGGAATGTCTGCATGCCGCCCATCGAAAGGCCAGCCATCGCGCGATGATCTCGATCCGAAATTGTTCGGAAGGTCGAATCAATGTAAGGAATCAGAGCCTGCGTCACGTCATCTTCGAACGCCGAAGCCATGTCCTGCATTGCCTTCAACATTTCGGGAGAACCGAATGGCTTTCCAGTCAGATCCGGCGGGGCTTGGCCAGCACGCCGGGCATACCCATAGGCCATGACGACAATCATGGGCTTGCAGCTTCCCGCCGCGATCAGATTGTCGAGAATGAAGTTCGCGCGACCTTGCCGGATCCATCCGGTCTCATCCTCTCCGCCACCATGCTGGAGATAGAGCACGGGATAGCGCACCTTGGTCTCGGCGTCATACTTGGGCGGAAGATAGACGAGCGCGTGCCGCCAGGTTCCCGTCACCTTCGAGTTGTACCAAACCTCACGCACCTGCCCGTGGGGCACGTCTTGAATCGAATAATAGGTCGAACCCGGCTCCGGAACCTCCACTGCACTCGCGTACTTGCTTCCGCCAAAGTAAGCATGGCTGTTGGTATCGGCCACTTCCGCGCCATCGATGATTAACGTGTAATAGTGCAGGCCGGGAACAAGAGGAGTTGTGGTGACAGTCCAGAATCCATCCGGCTGCTTCTCCATATCCACTTTGGGTCCACTCCAGAAATTCAATTTGACCTTGGTGGCCTCGGGCGCTTTCACACGAATCTGCACTCTTCCAGCGCCATCGACCCGGGGATATTCCGCTCCCCAGACATTGGTCTCGGCGGGACGAAAATCGTTGGACTCTTGCCCCCAAGAAATACTCGAAAGTAAGGACAGTAAAACGATACTCATTGCAAACTGCCTCATTGGACTCTCCTCGTAAACGTTTACGATCTCGACCACGCGGCCTCATGATTCGCCGACCGCGCTACCGAGAGTTTGTTATTGCTCGACCGAGACCACAGTCACGGACTTCGGCTCGAGTTGCAGAATCAACTTGCCGCCTTGTGCCCTCGCCGAAATCGGCTTGGGCACGACGGTGTTCGGGGCTTCGAAGGTGTTCACGCTGTCCACCTTGGGCGCAGTGAGTGTCTCTCCCGAGGCAGACTTGGCATTAATCCCAGTCACGTTCAACTCGACCTCCGCCGCTTGATGGGGATCGACATTCGTGATCTCCAACCACAGCTTGCCGTCTTTGCTTCTTGCAGCCATGGCATCGACGCGTGGCAGGGTGAAGTCACCGTGCTTGTAGCTGCCTGCATCAAACGTAACGGGGACGAATGTGGAATCCTGGAATGGCACGTACATTTTGTAAACGTAGTAGGTCGGTGTCAGCACCATCTTCTCGTGATCGGTCAGTATCATTGCCTGCAGCACATTGATCATCTGGGCGATGTTGGCCCCGCGTACGCGGTCGGCGTGACGGGCAAAGATGTTGATATTCAGCGCAGCCAGTATCGCGTCGCGCAAGCTGTTCTGCTGCACGAGAAAACCAGGATTGCTGCCGGGCAACGGCGCATACCAGCCGCCCCATTCATCCACCACTAGCGCGACCTTCTTCTGCGGATCGTACTTGTCCATGATGGCCGAATGCTTTTTGATCAGGTCATCCATCTCTAGCGTGGTCTTGAGAATCTGCGCGTACTCGTCTTCTCCGAATCCAACCGACTTGAACGCTGGCGGCCACTTCACGACCGTGTAGTTGTGCATGGAAAGGCCGTTAATGTCCCAGCTCCACGTGTGTTGCTGGTAGGCCTTCATGACGGTTTCAGTCCAGTCGGTCCAGCGCTGTTCGCCCCCGCCCGGACCGACGGCGATCTTCAGCATTTGGTCTCTTCTCCGTCTGCGCCGGATTGTAGTTGCGAACGAAGTGGCTGAAACTCTTCATCCGGTCCAGATAGTACTCGGGCGTCATGTTGCCGCCGCAGTCCCAGCTTTCATTGCCAAGCCCGAGCCATGCAACTTTGTACGGCGCCGGATGCCCGTTCGCGGCGCGCTCCTTCTCGAGCGTCGTCGCCTGCGCGGCGGTCATGTACTCCAGCCAATCGGCCGCTTCCTGGGGAGAGCCCGAGCCCAGATTGACCGAGACGTAAGCCTCGCTCCCGATCTGGTCGATGAAGTCCATGAATTCGTGCGTCCCAAAAGTGTTCGGCTCGATCACGCCGCCCCAGTCGGGATTCAGCCTCACGACTCGCTGCGGCCCGATCCCGTCGCGCCAGTGATATCCGTCGGCGAAGCAGCCTCCGGGCCAGCGTACGTTGGGCACATGAATCGCTTTCAGTGCGGCAACCACATCGTTGCGAATGCCGCGTGTATTCGGAATAGTGGAATCGGAGCCGACCCAGATCCCGTCGTAAATGCCGTGTCCGAGATGCTCGGCGAACTGCCCGAAAAGATTGCGGTCGATCTTCGCGCCGGGTTTGGATGCGTCAATCGACAACTCGACTGTCTGCGCCGCCACTATCGGAGCAGTGATAGCCATAACGATCAGAATGAGAACGACAAGAAGTGAACGCATAAGAAGTGATACCCTTTGACGTGGAAGTAATAACTTCAGGCAACGACAAACGAATGAAAGAGGATTGTGCTAGAGAATCCTCTTCCTCGCTGGGAGAATATCGACTTGAACCTTCGGGAAGTAGACGTCGGATTGAGATCTATGAGCGGGTGTAAGGGCCATCGATTCTTCCTATTCTCCGCGACTTGGTGCTGACTGGCATCGCCTTTGGTCCTATGGTTTGGCGGCAGCGGCAGCCGCTCCCCTGCGGCGTTCCGCGAGATCGTTCGCAATTGATTGGTTCGTGGCGCGAGTCAGCGGATAGAAGAACAAACATGCAGCGGCGGCCAAGAAGAACAGTCCCGCAAAGATACTCGCCGTGAGAACGATGCCGGCCTGCGTCCGTGCTGCCTGTACGTCAGCTTTGGATACCAGTCCGTAATATGACAGCAGCCATCCGGCAATGGCGCCACCTAGGGCCAGTCCCGCCCACAACGCGAAGACGATGCCGCCAGTGACGGTGCCGGTGGCGCGGCGCCTCGTCTTCCATTCGCCATAGTCCGCGACGTCGCCCATCATGGCCCAGAGAATCGGGCCCGATAAACCAAATGCAAACTGCCGTAGGACTTCCGCGGCGATGATGACGTACGTGGCGCTCGGTGGGATGGCATATAGGGCCATGCTGAGAATTCCGCTCAGGATCATGCTGCCGATGAATAGTTCACGTTTGCCGACTCGAACCGAAACGGCAGTCGAGCAGGCTACGCCCAAAAGCAATGCAGCCAGACCGAAGCCGTTGAACCAGGAAAAGAGGTTCGCGTTGCCTGCGACGTACCGGAAGTAGGGCAGCATTACATTGCCCCGCACCACAATCGCACTGAAGTAAAACAGGGTGACTAAGAACAGAGCAACCCAAGCCCGATTGCTGAAGAGATCCGAAAGATCCTGCGCAAGCGAGGACTTCTGTTGCGGATCCGGCTGGATACGTTCTCGGGTCGTGAAGAACGCGATAATGAAAAAGACGATGCTGAGCACCGACAGCAGCCCCATCGTACGCTGATAACCGCGTGCGCTATTCCCTCGCCCAAAAAATGCCACCATGAGGACGGCAAGGCTCTGCACGATGAACCCGGCGCTGTTCGCCGCGATCTGCCGATACGACGAGATGCTGGTGCGCTCGTCAGGGTCCTGGGTCATCACGGCCGTCAGCGATGCGTACGGAACGTTGTTGACCGTGTAGATTAAGCGCAAAAGAATATAAGTAGTCCATGCATAGATGATCTCGGCGCCGGGGCTCAGCTGGGGAGTAGTGAAAGTCAGGATACTGATGATCCCAAATGGTGCGGCGGTCCAGAGCAACCATGGACGAAACTTGCCCCACCGACTGGTGGTCCGGTCCGCGATCATCCCCATCACGGGATTGAAGCACGCGACGCCCAACCCGACGACGAGGAAGAGCGTTCCTGCCTGGGCCGCCGTTAGGCCAAAGGTGTGTGTATAGAAGTCCAGTTGCAGGGCCAGCATCGCCTGAAATACGAAGTTGGCGGCCATGTCGCCGAGCGCGTAGCCGAATTTTTCACCAAAGGTGAGTTTCTGAATCATAAGAGTCTCGATACAGCTGGAGCCCTACCTAATTCGTTACGGTAAGCGTGATCTTCGTCAGGTCCTGGTCTCGCGACGAATTGCCGATCATAATGAAAACCTCTCCGGGCTCGACAACATATTTCATCTTCCTATCGTAAAAAGCGAGCAGGTCAGGAGTGATGTCGAAAAAGAGCGTCTTCTTCTCGCCGGGACGCAGTGTAATTTTCTGGAAGCCTTTCAGTTCCTTGACCGGCCGGGTGACTGAACTGACTGCGTCCCGGATATACATCTGCACAACCTCGGTGCCTTCGCGGTTGCCGGTATTGGTGACCTCGGCCATCACGCGCGTGGAACCATACGCACGAATCGTCTTCTCCTCAAGCCGAACGTTCTGGATCGCAAAGGTCGTGTAGCTCAGGCCGTAACCGAAAGCATAGAGTGGCGAGACGTCGTCGAAGAGATATCCCCGCCGCGCTGATGGCTTGTGGTTGTAGAAGACGGGGAGATGCCCTGCCGAACGTGGAATTGTGATCGGCAACTTGCCGCTGGGGTTCACATCGCCGAACAATACGTCGGCAACGGCATGGCCATTCTCCTGTCCGAGATACCAACACTCAAAGATGACGGGAACGTTCTGGACAAGATAGTTAATGGAGATCGGCCGTCCGTTATAAAGAAGAGCGATCACCGGCTTACCGGTAGCCAGCATGGCTTTAACCAGTTCTTCCTGTCTTCCGACTAAGTCAAGACTGGCCCGGTCGCCCATGTGGTTCAGACCCCAGGCTTCGCGCGATGTTTGTTCGTTGCCGCCGATGGCCAGGAGGATCACATCGGCCTGCTTGGCAACTTCAGCGGCATCGGCAACCTGTTTGCGGTCTTCTTCGGGATTGCTGGGAACGACTTCGTCCTTATTCCAGTTACCTCCGATCGTGATTTTGCAGCCCTCGCTGTAAACTACTTTCGCGCGATCACCGACGCGGGCTTCGATGCCCTCGAGCACAGTTACTTCGTGCTTCGGAACGCCACTGTAGCCACCGAGCAGAGTGCGATTTGCATTCGGCCCGATGACCGCAATCGTCCGGTACCTGCTTAGATCAAGCGGAGCAATTCCACCTTCGTTCTTCAGCAGGGTTATGACTTCGCGAGCGGATTGACGCGCCAGTTTCACGTGGTTCGCAGCTCCTACAACTCGATCGGCCACGTCCGGATCCACATAGGGATCATCAAACAGGCCCAGCTTGAATTTCCATAACAACATCGGCGCCACAAGTTCATCGAGCTGCGATTCTTTCAGCACTCGCTTCTTGACCAACTCGACCAGGTGCAAGTAACAGTCAGGATCGGGCAATTCGATATTCACACCTGCTTCGACAGCCAGTCTGGTGGATTCCTTCTTATCTTCCGCGACGAAGTGCCCGTGAGTGTCGGGGCGATATCCGAGTTCCCAAATCGCGAAGTAGTCGGAGACGTAGTAGCCGTCGAAGCCGAACTCTTTCTGAAGGACATCGCGCAGCAGCCACTTATTCGCGTGCGAGGGCACGCCGTCCACTTCGTTGTACGAAGGCATCACGCTGATTGCCCCACTCTTCTGCAACGCCTCCTTGAAGGGAAATAAGAAGGTTTCACGCAACACTCGCAAGGAAACATTGGCCGGCGCGCAGTTCATGCCCGACTCAGGCTGGCCGTGCCCGACGCAGTGCTTCAAAGTTGCGATCATGCGGGTCTTGTCGCGGAACCTGCCGTCGCCCTGGAAGCCGCGAACCGCAGCGATACCCATTCGCGAAACCAGAAATGGATCTTCACCATACGTCTCTTCCACGCGTCCCCAACGCGGATCCCGAGCCACATCCAAAACCGGTGTGAGCGCCTGGTGAGCCCCCCGCGACCGCGCTTCCAGAGCAGTAGCCGTGAAGATTGATTCAATAAGCTCGGGATTAAATGTCGAGGCCAACCCGATCGGCTGCGGATAACTGGTTCCATCCACGGCTGCATGCCCGTGCAGGCACTCCTCGTGGAAGACCACGGGAATGCCCAGTCGCGAGTTCTCTATAAAGAACTTCTGGATGGCGTTTGTCGTCTCCGCCATTCTGCGGGCGTTCAGACCCTTGCCGGCGTCGCTGGGACGTCCGACTTGTCCGAGCCCGCGGCCATCTTCGAACGACTGCTTGGCTTTTGCCAAGTCAAAGTTGCCGTCGGCGTCCACAAGCGTCTGCGACTTCTTCTGCCATATGCAGAGCATCTGCGCGGCTTTTTCTTCCAGAGTCATTCTGGAGAGGAGGTCCTTTACCCTCTTCGCGGCAGAAAGCGCGCGGCTGCGATACGGCAATACGGCTGATTTGCTCACTCCGCGGCCATTCACACCGGACGACTTGGCGGTGGTGCTTTTCACGCTCTTGTTTCGGGTCACGAACGATTCTCCAGGAAAGGAATGTATGGTGTCGCGTTCAGAACAGCAACCGCACGGGAGCTTTGAAACTGGGGCTGCGATCGAGGAAGTATAGCGGCGATCGGGTAGGCAGCAGAAGTTTGACAGTTTTTGAGTTTTTTACCCGTCTCAAACCCCACAGTTGGATCAGAGCAGCAACTTGCGGTTTGCGGTTCTGCTTTGGGCCGCAGAGCCCCTTGAGGGACTCTGCGGCCCATCACAGCGTGGGCTAGAAGATGATCTTGCCACCCAACTGGAAGACGCGAGGATCGAACGCCGAGTTGACTTTGCCGAAGTCGGTATCACCGACGCCAAGATCCAAGCCATTCAGCTGTGTGTGGTTAAAGGTGTTGTAGCTTTCGAAGCGGAGTTCCATGTTCAGCCGCTCTGTGAACTTGAAGTTCTTGAACAGAGCGATGTTCCAATTGTCGCGGCCAGGGCCCCATACGCCGTCGTATTTGAGGTTGCCCCAAGTCGCCACTTTCGTGGACCCCGGCAGGAAATTCGGAGCAAATGCCGAGGGGCTAAGCCATTGTTTGGTGTGGAGATTGGTCGTTAAGGTCGCGCTGGTCTTCGGATAGCTAATAGGCCCAACCAGGTCCGGCCGTATGTTGCCGCAAGTGCCGACGGCGCCACAGATGCTCCCGACGCCACCGCCAACCGTAAGGGTCGCCGGAAGGCCCGACTCCATGGTGACTACGCCAGAAACCTGCCACCCTCCGGCGACAGTTCGAAGGACGTGGTGCGAACTGTTGCGCAGGAACGGAAGGTCATAGATGAAGTTAACAAAGGCGACGTTTTGACGGTTGTATTCCGATGGACCCCAGTCGCCCTTCCATCCTACGTAGGGGTTGGTGACGTAGTCCAAGTCGCCACCATCGCCACCATTGCTCGCGTTGTTGGCAGCATCATAGGCACGCGAATAGGTGTACGCGGCTTGCAGCGTGAGATCCTTAATCTGCGAGCGCAGCGACACCTGCAGCGAGTCGTACCTCGAGTTGGCGTCGTTCTGATCCATCTTGATACTGCCGTAACCGAGGTATGGGCGGAACAGGTTTTCGTTTCCAGCGTTGTTGCCTGAGGCATCGAAGAAGGTTGGGAGCAGGCTGTACGCCGGCATGTTGATTTCTGTGGCTTCGCTCTCGTGACGTCCCTGGTTGCCGACGTAGGCAACCGACAGCACGGTCCGCGCGCTGAGTTGTTGCTGCAGTCCCGCGCTGTACTGATAGCTGGTGGGGAGCTTGTAGACTTTGTTATTGAGCGCGGTCAAGCCGTTCACTGTCACCGGGAGCGTAGCCGCGCTAATCACGGTTCCGTTCGGGTCGATGCCGGTGTGCGGATTGGAAAGAGAAACGTTGTTGATGGTCGGATTGCCACCAAATAGGTTGTTGGCGCCGGACTGGTACATGTCGTTGCCCTGGATGCGCTCGTAGAACATGCCGAACCCAGCACGCACAACAGTCTTTCCTCTGCCCGAAAGGTCGTAGGCAAAGCCTATGCGCGGCCCAAACGTGTCCCAGTGGTTTCCTACCAAACCCTTGGGAATCCCATTCTTTCCTGCGACTCCAAGGCCGTTGTCATAGGACAACAACCCGTTCAGAGCCGGATTGGGGCCAGCCGCCAGGAACGGATTAGGTCCGGTGCAAGCCGGGTTAGGTATCCCGATGCCGGAGCAGATTTGGGTGCCATTGCCATTGGCAAACCCCACGCCGCTGCCAGGCGCAAACGCCGCTGCCGCACCATTTGCATCCCATAGATTGGGGTAGAAGTTAGAATGCTGGCCATTGATCTCTGCAGTGTGCGGGATGCCGTCCCAGCGCAGGCCAAGGTTCAGGGTCAGGCGCCTGGTAGCGCGCCAATCATCCTGGACATAGGTTGACCAAGAGACACTGTTCCAGTGACGCGTGTCTTTGAGCGCCGCTTCCGAGTAACTACTCGAGAGGCCCAGCAGGAAGTCAGCGAAATCGTAGCCCGTGTAGTTGCCGCCGAATTGGAATCCTCCCTGGGGGCTGTCTTGCAGGGGTTGCGCCTTTCGGAAGTTGAGCCAGCCGAAACCGGCCTTGATTTGATGGGATCCCTTGCTCCACGAAATGTCATCGCGGATTTGGTAGCTATCGGCCCGATTGATCCACGGGCTCCAGTTCTGGTTGTAGACATCCCCGGTTTTGCCGATCACAAAAATCTGCGGGAGGATATTATTGGGCCCGGAGAACAGCCGGTTCTGTTGGAATCCGGCTTTCGTCGCATCGAAAACGCCCATTGGCGAGATGTTGATGCGGTTCCCACCGTAGTTAAAGCTGGCCTCGTTCACCAGCGTTGGACTGATGACATTCGCCACGTGGACTACGCCCTGGTACGAAGGGTTGCCAAACGTGTCGCTGGAAGTCGGCAGGTTGACCCAAGCCCAGCGCGCCGGCACATCGGTCTGCAATACCTCCGATTCGTCGATAAAGTGTCCGAAGATCGACCAGTGGTTATTGAACGTATGGTCGATTCGTACGATCTCTTCGCGCACTTTGGTTGGAGCGTTCTGGCCACCATGGAATCCATCCGCGCCATTGGTGGGAGCGGGAAAGATGCCAGCTTTTGTTAGTGCGGCAGCATTCGAATTGATTAGCGCCGGATTAATCACGTTCTGCTGTCCGCCGAAAACGAATCGTTGGCCCTGGTTGAAGAAGTCCGGCACGGTATTCGCGCCAACAACAGTGCAGCCACTGAGTGCCTGCCCAGCGGTTGCGAATGCACTCTGGATAGCTGGGGAGACGGTGCAGACTGCCGGCGCGAAGGGACCGACGACGGTACCGCTTTGAACACCCGTCGGGTCTGCGTAGGTATTGAAAAGGGGGTTGTTGCCACCAGCAGTATTGAAATTCACCGCGTCAGTTAGAACCCCCCCGTAGGTACTCGCGAACGGAACAACCTGGTTGAGGCCTCCGCCGTTCACTTCGCGGCGCCATTCCATGTTGTAGAAGAAGAATGTCTTCGGGGTCCCACCCTTAGTGAACTTCACAGGGCCGCCGACATTAAAGCCCCAGAGGTCGAAGCGCAACTCCTGAACCTTCTGCGGCGTCCCGCCTAGGTCTCTTACGGGATTGAAGAATCCGCGCGCATCAAAGTCATCGTTACGCCCGAAATACCATCCCGAGGCATGGAGTTTGTCGGTACCAGCCTTCACTGCGGTGCTGATGGTCGCACCCGAAACCAGCCCATACTCTGCCGTGTAGTTCGAGGTCATCACGCGGAATTCCGACAGTGAATCGATCGAAGGCATCACGATCGCTCCGGAACCGCCGCGATCGGCAGCCTCGCCACCATCAATCAGGTAAAGAGAATGGGAAATGCGCTGACCGTTGAAGCTGATGGTTTGGTCACCGCCCATGGGCGTGGGCGTCTGAAAGTCAGCCTGGGCGCTGCTCGCTCCCGGCACCAGGTTCGCCAATTCGTAGAGGCTTCGGCCGTTGGTTTCCAGTTGTGTAACCTGCGCCCCCGTGATAACCGTGCTGATGTCGTTCGAATCGGTCTGCACGGCGACGGGAGCCGCCTGACCCTCTACGGTCATTACCTCGGTGGCAGCGCCGACCAGGAGTTGAAAGTCAACGCGCCTACGGTCGGCGATCTGTAACACGACGTTGTTCTCTTCGGCGGTCTTGAAGCCTTTGGCTTCTGCCCGGACGGTGTAGTGGCCGATCCGCAGGTCAGGCGCGACAAACTGACCGCCGTCGTTCGTCTTAAAGCGACTTACTAAATTCGTATCGCTGTTGGTGATAATGATCGCGACGCCGGGAATGGCGGCGCCCGACTGATCGGTAACGGTCCCAACAACGGTAGCTTCCTGGGCACCGGCGAGAAGCGACAGAGCCAAGAGCACAACGCACCACCCAAGCACGTGAACAACAAGGTTTCGAGATGACTTCGGGAAGGTGCAGAAACACCGGGCAGAAAGCGAGTTCATTTTGCCTCCTCGCAGAGCGTGCGGCGACTTTGCCGAGCGTCAACGTGACCGTTAACGTTAACGGAAATTTGCGCTTGCTCTATATCCTTTGTCAAGAAGTTTTTTCGATGGTCCCAATTCAAACAGTAAGTAGTCAGCATTTCCGCAGAGTTGACCTGGGGCCGACAGGAGGGCTAAATGTCTTATTTTGAAAGAACTGCAGGGCTGAGCAGGTTCGGAACTGCCTCTCCTTTGCGACGCAGTACGGCTTCACTCATATTCTCCGTCAATCGGATTTCCCGGAAGAGCTGTAGGTTGGATGACATCACTACGCTGGGGCTCAAGTACACGGGAGGCGGAAAACTCGCTTTGCTGATGAGATGGTCCGTCATGATGCGTACGGCGATCTGACCCTGCCGATGGGGTTGTTGGTAGATCGACGCGGCAATTGTTCCCTTTTTGAAGTACGGAGACATTTCGATAAAGAGATCGGTGGTAATGAGCTTCACTTTGCCGCTCAGACCTCTCGCCCCTAGCGCTCGGCACACCGGCAGGCAATTCACGGTGTTCACATAGATGCCCGCTAGGGCAGGAATCCGCCGCAGCAGATCGAAGGTCTTTTGGAAGCTCTCGTCCTCATCTTCGTGACCTTCGATGACGGCTGCAATCCTCCCGCCCGGGCAATACCCTGGAAAGGTCTCTGTGAAGCCATCGGCCTTCTTGCGATGGTCTTCCGTCATCAACATACCCGCCAGCACGGCCACCTTCGATGCGGGTGGAAGAAACTTGCCCATCAATTCGCCCGCGAGGCATCCGTTCAGATAAGGGTCCACGCAAACCACACAGGAACGCCGACTCTCAGGCGCGTCTGTTGATACACAAACGACGCGAATGCCCTTGTTTTCAGCCTCGTCAATTAACGGCTTCAACCCTTTCGGATTCCCTGCCGTCAGAATGATTCCGTCGACGTCCTCGGCCATGAGTTCCTGCACAGCTTCGGTATCACCCTCGCCGAGGTTCTGCACTGGCCGTTTTACAAATTCGAATCCTAGCTGTGAGACACTCTTCGCCTCATCCAGTACGCCACGCCAAAGCTGATCATAGAAAAAATGAATTTCGCGCGGCATACATACGCCGATTCGAGCCCCGGACCTCGCCGCCGACAGGGCGCGCGCCGCCAGGTTTGGCGTGTAGCCGATCTGGCGCGCGATTTCCAGAATGTGTTGGCGCGTCGCTTTCTTGATACCGGGACGCCCGTGCAAAGCGCGGTCAACGGTTCCGATGGAGACGTGCGCGATCTGGGCAATCAGATGAACTCCATGTCGCTCTTTTGGCATGTTGAATATCCGTTAGTGCAGCAACCATCTTATGCCAGCTTGCGCGAGCCGTGTAGCGCAAAGCAGGTGTCGGCGAGTCGTGGACGTGAATTCCTCGGAAGGATACATCGTTGGCATTATTGCAATTCACGGAGCACATGATACGATAGGCTGACGTTAACGTACACGTCTTGGCTGCACCATGTACTCGAGAGTCCTGTCGCGGAACCCGTTTGGTGCGAGGTTGCTCGTCGGTTATGCCGAGAACTGCTTTTTTCCTCCCTGTCGCCGACCGCGTCGGTCATATCCCCTAACAAATCTGTGGAGCGCTGGCCTGGTCCAGAAATTCTGTTACCGCTCTGTGGTTCCGAACGGTGCTTGGCTAGTCACGTGACTAGTCTCGACTAACCTTAATCGGCGGGCACTTCCCACGCCGCTCGCCTCCTCGGAGAAAAACTAATGATAGGAAATGAAGGATTGTATCAACCGAAGCCGGAGCACAAGTTCTCATTTGGATTGTGGACTCTCGCGAATCGCGGCCGCGATCCTTTTGGCGACTTTGTTCGCCCTGTGATGTCGCCGGAAGAAGTTGTGAGCATTCTTGCCGAACTTGGAGCTTGGGGCGTTAACCTACACGACAACGATTTAGTTCCTATCGATGCGACGCCTGCGGAACGCGATGCCATCGTGCGCACTTTCCGGAGAGCTTGTGAGCAGGCTGGCATCGTGGTTCCGATGACCACCGTCTCTTTGTTTTTTCATCCGGTGTTTCGAGACGGAGCTTTCACCGCCAACGACCCCGAGGTCCGGGCCTACGCCTTGCAAAAGACGATGCGCGCTATGGATCTAGGTGCGGAACTGGGCGCGAAGATCTTTGTGTTATGGGGTGGACGAGAGGGCGTCGAAACGGATGCCTGTCGCCGTCCCGACGAAGCCATCAAGCGTCTGCGTGAAGCGGTCAACTATCTCTGCGAATACAATCTCGATCAGCACTACGGGTTCCGGTTCGCGCTGGAGGCCAAGCCGAACGAACCGCGTGGCGACCTGTACATGGCGACAACTGGCCACTACTTAGGTTTCATCGCAACCTTGGATCATCCGCAGATGGTCGGAGTAAATCCGGAAATGGCGCACGAGCAAATGGCGGGGCTGAACTTTGTTCATGGCGTCGCGCAGGCATGGGAAGCCGGCAAACTGTTTCACATCGATCTCAACGATCAGATGCCCGGGCGCTTTGATCAGGATCTCCGATTCGGCTCTGCAAACCTCAAGTCAACATTCTGGCTCGTAAAGTTTCTTGAGGATGTCGCCTATGAGGGGCCCCGTCATTTCGACGCGCATGCTTACCGCACGGAGGACTGTGCTGGTGTGAAGGACTTTGCCCGTGGGTGTATGAGGACGTACCTAATCCTGAAGCACAAAGCGGAACGCTGGAATGCAGATAAGGAGGTCAAAGCCTTACTTGCCGGGCTTTCGCGCAATGGCAAGCACATCCCTTCGACCGAAAAGTACTCCAAGAAGGGTGCGGCCGCTTTGCTGGCTCAATCCTTCGATAAGGACGCAATCCTGCGAAAGCAGCTTCCATACGAGCGACTGGACCAACTGACTGTGGACATCCTCGCGGGAGTAAGGTAGGCAGATCTCGGACTGTCAGACCCTGGTGATCTGAGGCCGGTGGAGAGTTATCATGTGATTGCTTCGGTGCCGCCATGAGTCTGATCATCGCTCACTTGAAACAAATGGCTGGCCCTGATTGCTTGGGCGGGTTAACCGCGTTCTATGAGGAACTTTGGAGCCGCGCTGATCAAAGCGATTGTGCTTATCGCTCTGCTCGTCGAGGCGTGTGTCCAGGCGCAGAGCAGCAGTCCTTCCCCCGCCGATGCACTTGCGCTGGAACAACAGGGCCGAATCCAGGAAGCTGAGCAAGCTTGGATTGCCATTACTCGTCACAATCCCGGCGACGCTGATGCGTTCGCTAGCCTGGGCGTGATCCTCTCGCGCGAGCAGAAGTATCCGGAGGCTGCAGCGGCTTATCGAGAGGCAATCGCATTGAATCCGAAGTTGCCAGGGATTCAACTGAATTGGGGATTGGCAGAACTCAAGCAGGGTCACGTTGCCTCCGCAATCCAACACTTACGAGCAGCCCTCGCCGCTGATCCAAGGAGCTTGCAGGCGACGACGCTTCTGGGTCTCAGCTATTACGGTGCCAAGGATTTTGAGCATGCTGTCCAATGCCTCAAACTCGCCGCGGCTGCCGATCCTGACAACGAAGAACTGCACAAGACGCTCGCGCAGAGTTGCCTCTCGGCCAAGGACTATTCCTGTGCTCGGGAAGAGTTTGCAAGACTCGAGCGCCTGAATCCGGATTCCTCTGCGATTCACCTGTTAACCGCAGAGGCGTTGGATGGCGAAGGAAAAACGCTCGAGGCCATCGACGAAGTCAAGATCGCACTGAAACTTACCCCGAAAGAACCCAATCTAAATTGGGTGCTGGGTCATCTTTACTGGGAGGCGGAAAAATACGACGATGCCGTTCCTGCGTTCGAAGCGGAACTGCTCATCGAACCCAAGAACGCTGTGGCCATCGCCTATCTCGGGGACATCACCATGAAGCGGGGGGACAATCAAAAGGCACTGGCCTTGCTGCGCAGGGCAGTAGCCTTGCAGGACAACGTTCGTTTGGCCTTCATGGACATTGGCAGCATTCTCGTTGACCAGGAACAATATAAGGACGCGCTCTCCGCTTTTCACCAAGCGATAAAATTGGATCCCACAGAAACGGATGCACACTTCCGTTTGGGACACGTCTATCAAGCCCTGGGGGATAACGCTGCTGCGCAACGGGAGTTCGCGAAAGTGCGCGAGTTGAAACAAAAGCACGATCAGGCCATCGCTTCAAAACTCGCCAACAAGTCCGCCAACTAACTCTCGCGAATAGAGCTTTCTGAATCTGGTTCAACTAATATCTATCCGGTGATGATTGGCACGCTGCAATTCGGCCGCAGATTGCTGTTGCTGGGCATCATGGTCGTTCCAATGCCGTTTATCGCGTCGCGGGACCGACCAGCCAGTCCTCCGGGCGGCGCGAAAATCAAGTTTTCTTTGCAAGTACTTCCCTTTCGTGTGGAGTCGGACGAGACCCCAGCTTTTCCTCATGCGCCGGCGACAATGGCCGGTGGTGTTGCAGTGTTTGATTACAACCACGACGGCCGGCCCGACATCTTTTTCGCCAACGGCGCCGATATTGGGACACTGAAGAAGGATGAGTCCAAGTTCTCCAATCGCCTTTATCGCAACGACGGCAACGGCGTCTTCACGGATGTGACCAAGGAGGCCGGCCTAACAGGCACCGGATACGACATTTGTGTAGCCGTTGGCGACTACGACAACGATGGGTATCCGGATCTCTTTGTGGGAGGAGTTCACGGTAACACCCTGTATCACAACAACGGGGATGGGACGTTCAAGGACGTCACCGCCAAGGCTGGCTTGAATCATTTCGTCGATCCTCAGTACGGGCCCTTGTGGACCGCCGCTGCCGCTTGGGTCGACGTCAACAATGACGGCCTTCTCGATCTCGTGGTCATCAACTATTTGCAGTGGGACATCAAAACCGAAACGCTCTGCCCTTTTGCGGGAACCTACGACTACTGCAGTCCGGAACGCTATAAAGGCCAACCCAACCAACTATTTCTTAACCGTGGCGATGGAACCTTCGAAGATGTTTCCGAAAAGTGGGGTTTGCGCGCACACGTCGGCAAGGGAATGGGCGTCGGTGTCGCGGACTACGACCTGAGCGGTCGGTCGGATCTCTTCGTGACTAACGACACTTCGTACAATTTCTTGTTCCACAACACAGGCCAGAAGTTCGAAGAAGTCGCGTTTGAGCAGGGGGTTGCGCTTGTAGAAGACGGCGGATTTGTCTCCGGAATGGGCTTGGATTTTCGCGACTACAACAATGACAGCTATCCCGATATTGTTTTTGTCGCGCTTAATGATCAGACGTTCCCTTTCTTCATGAACAAAGCGGGAAAGCGTTTCGAGGAAGTGACCCTCGCGACCGGGATGCGTCAACTCTCCCGTTCGATGTCCGGGTACGGAGCGGGTTTTTTCGACTTTGACAACGATGGCTGGAAAGATTTGTTCGTCTCCAAGGGCCACGTGGAGTCCGTCGCCGCGCCCAGTTACGCCATCGAACAAAACAACACGGTGTTTCGCAATCCCGGAGCGACCGGGAAGTGGCAGGCGCTGACTTCGGAAGCAGGCTTTGACGCAGCTCCGCCGGCGCGGCATCGCGGGTGTGCGTTTGCTGACTTCGACGGCGATGGACGAATGGACATTGTCGTTACAGCGTTGGGCCGGAACGCTGAAATCTGGATGAACCGTACGGAAAATGCTGGTCATTGGCTCGATATCGCCCTCGAAGGAACGAGGAGCAATCGCGACGGAATGGGAGCACGCATTAAGGTCGTGACTTCCACTGGAGCGCAATACAACCACATGACCTCAAGCGTTGGCTATGCCTCGTCGAGTTACGGGCCGGTGCATTTTGGTCTCGGTGCCGATCGCACTGCCAAACTAGTTGAGATCCACTGGCCCTCCGGCATCGTGCAGACACTCCTAGACGTCGAGGGTGACCGGGTACTCCGGGTGAAGGAGGCCCCCGCGAAATGAGTCTCTGCTACTTCTGACGGGACCTTCACCATCGCCTGTACCGGAATAACAGAGCGCTTCCGTCGTCTGCCCTATCGGTATCTCGGCGATGACCTTGTTTGTGAGTGTGTCGATCGCCATCGCATGCTCCCCGTTTCCCAGCGCCACATACTCTGGAACCATCGGCCGACGGCCAGATGCCGTGTGGAAGATTTCCAACACGTAGAGTGGCATCCAGTTCCGGAGTCGCGCCACGGAGAAAGGCTTTCACTTCGCCGGCACGTTTGGCGAAGGCGCGAAACACAAAATCACGCCGCGCCAGGCACAGAAGCTCGCTGCTGTTGTGGCCCACCACGACAACATCTTCGTCAGCGACACAGACATCGAACTGAACAGCATGGGCTTGGGCGCCGACCGCACTCCTGGCTTCATCATCATTTCAAGAAAGCACCGCGCCAGCCTCGATCAAGAAGGTGAGAATACGATAAGGCCCAAGCAGGACCGATCCGGGAGACAAGTTCAATGCCGACAGGCCCGCCATGTTGTCGATGCTTGCGACCATATTGTGCGCGGCTGCGCTGGGTTAGCGGCGGAGCATGCACGCCAAGTTGTGCCCGCGATCTGAAGCCCGCCAACATCATGATCGACGGGTTCCGTCATTCAGTCTCCCCTTAGAATTGCTTTGCAGTCTCATTGATAAATTGACTTGAGCGCTGGATACACGCGCCGATAAGACACATAGCTCTTCGCCATCGTTGCAACACTTGTTGGACTTGGCGCGCCCCGGTCGCGCACTCGAACGACCGCGTCGCAAGCATCGTCAACCGAGGACCATACGCCAGCGCCTACTCCGGCAAGAATCGCTGCTCCGTAAGCCGCGCCTTCTTCGGCCTCTACCCGCTCCACTTCATGAGCGTAAACATCAGCTTGAATCTGACGCCACAATTGGGAACGTGCTCCACCGCCGCCGAGACGGATGCTCTTCACCGGGACCTTCATCTCGCGGAAGATGGTGAACGTGTCCTGCAAACTGAACGCAACACCTTCGAGGATGGCGCGAACCACATGGGCTTGGGTATGGGATGCCGTCAAACCTACCAGCGCGGCGCGGGCGCTCGAATCGAGGTGCGGAGTACGCTCCCCCATTAAGTAGGGAGCCCAAAGCAGCCCGTCAGAGCCGGGGGAGACCTTGGCCGCTTCGGCGGTGAGTTGATCGTACGGATCCGTACCGTTCTTCGTTGGAACGCACGCGAAGTGGTCGCGAAACCATCGCAGCGAAAGCCCCGCCGCCTGCGTGACGCCCATGACGTGCCAGCGCGCCGGAACAGCATGACAAAAAGTATGCAGGCGCCCTTGCGGATCGAGCGCCGGACGGTCTGTGGCCGCAAAGACAACACCCGAAGTTCCAATCGTTGCGCTGACGGACCCGGGACGAACGATACCCATACCTACCGCTCCCGCAGCCTGATCTCCAGCGCCCGCCACGACGGGAGTTCCTTCGACCAAACCAGTCGCCGCTGCACCCGCGGGGGAAATTTGTCCACATACGTCGGGCGATTCGTGCAGAGTGGGCAGCATGGATAAATCGATTTCGACTGCCTTTAGAACTTCGCTTGACCATTGGCGGCGCGCGACGTCGAGCATCAACGTGCCGGATGCATCGGCCACGTCGATAGCGCGCTCCCCGGTCATGCAGAAGCGGACGTAGTCCTTTGGAAGCATCACGGCTCGAACGCGGTTCCAATTCTGCGGTTCATTTTCCCGGACCCATAAGAGCTTGGTGAGGGTAAAGTTCGCGAGCGCGGGATTGCATGTCAGCTGAATAAGCCGGGCCGCCCCGATGCGTTGGTTCAGTTCCTGACATTGCTTTTCGGTGCGAACGTCGCACCAGATCAGCGCCGGACGAACCACCTTCGACGCCGCATCGAGCATGACGGCACCGTGCATCTGTCCGGAAAAACCGACGCAAGAGATCTGCTCGCCACGCAGGTTCCCATCGGCCAAAGCCTTGCGAACCGCAATGCCTGCGGCTCGCCACCAGTCCTCGGGACGTTGCTCGGCCCAGCCAATTTTTGGGCAGGCGAAGGGCTCATGCGCTTCCGTGGCCGAGGAGACGACGCGGCCCAGTTCGTTCATGATTACGGCGCGAGTACCACCCGTGCCCACGTCGATCCCTAAGACATACATAATCATTCAGTTTCGCACGCTTCCCGGATGTAGAAGGAGAAAAGCGCGTTGTCGAGCTTGAAAACTTCGCCCTTGCGACAGGATTCGCGGGGTTTGCTCGATAAGCGGACCGGAACCGAGGCTGTTCCATTTGCGTTATTTGCGCGAGGCCGCCATTTCTCTTAATCCCCTTTCGCTCACTCGATCTGCTGCCAAGCGCATGCCACGGAATGCACCCTGGGAATATTCGCAGAAAAGCTTTAGCGTAAACGTTAACGGCGTTATAGTAGCAGACGCATCCCCGGCTGCAAACGACGATTACAAATCGGTGGATTTGATCGAGACCAAATTGACTGTAGTTGATCGTTAGATGAGAACGTGAGCTTGCTCGGCACCTTTGAAACCGCGCGCAGACGCAGGTTCCAATTCCGTCATCATTGGTGTGTCCAGAGACTGAGGTTGTTGGCGACATGCCTCTTGACTCTGCACACAACGGCGTTGGCCCTGGGCGGGCCTCACTATGTTGAGACTGCGCACCAGGCCGGTGGTTTCGCGATCGCGGAAAAGCAGTCGTTGGCCACCATCTACGTCGACGCCTCGGATCAACCGGGAGTGGTTCGTGCGGCAGGCGACCTGCAATCTGACATTGCTCGCGTGACCGGCCACACTCCAGCAATCACCCACCAGATTTCAGCGGCGGGTGTGGCGAGTCTAGTCATCATCGGTACGATCGGGAAGAGCGCCGCCATTGATCGACTGATCCGAGAAAAGAAGATTGACGTCTCCTCGATCGCAGGGAAGTGGGAATCGTTTCTGATTCAGGTTGTGCCGCGACCGCTGCCAGGAATTGCCAGTGGACTCATCATTGCTGGCAGCGATAAGCGGGGAACAATTTACGGAATCTACGATCTCTCGGAACAAATCGGTGTTTCGCCGTGGTACTGGTGGGCCGATGTTCCCGTGCAGCACAAGGACGCTCTTTTCGTGCGGCCCGGGCGGAATGTGCAGGGGCCGCCCGCAGTGAAGTATCGGGGCATCTTCCTGAATGACGAAGCTCCATCTCTGACGGGTTGGGTGCAGGAGAAGTTTGGAAATTACAACCATCAGTTCTACGAGAAAGTGTTCGAGCTTCTGCTTCGGCTGAAAGCCAATTACCTGTGGCCGGCTATGTGGAACAACGCATTTAATGAGGATGACCCGTTAAACCCGAAGATCGCCGACATGTATGGCATTGTCATGGGAACATCGCATCACGAGCCCATGCTGCGAGCGCAGCAAGAATGGAAGAGGCATGGCAGCGGGCCATGGGATTACTCGGTCAATTCGGATGTCCTGAAACAATTCTGGACGGAAGGCATTGAGCGCAACAAGAACTATGAAAGCATAATTGCGCTCGGCATGAGAGGAGATGGCGATTTGCCGATGACCGAGGGCGCAAACATTGCCTTGCTGGAGAAGATTGTGGCCGATCAGCGGGGCATTATTGCAAGGCACGTAAACGCTGATCTGGTGGCGGTGCCGCAGGACTGGGCCCTATATAAGGAGGTTCAGGAATACTACGAGAAAGGTATGCGCGTTCCGGACGATGTAACTCTGCTCTGGTGCGACGATAACTGGGGCAACATCCGGCGACTTCCCACCGCGGAAGAGCGAAAGCGAAGTGGCGGCGCGGGCATCTACTACCACTTCGATTACGTTGGCGATCCGCGATCTTATAAGTGGCTGAATACCATCCCGATCACCAAGGTGTGGGAACAGATGAACCTGGCGTACCGATATGGGGCCGATCGCATATGGATCGTCAATGTCGGTGACCTGAAGCTCATGGAATTCCCGATTGAGTTTTATTTGACTCTGGCCTGGAACCCTGACAAATGGCCGCAGGAGCTCGTTTCGGAATATTCCAGAATGTGGGCGCAACGCGAGTTCGGACCGAAATATGCGGCCGAGATTGCCGACATCATTTCCAAATACACCAAATACAACGGGCGACGTAAGCCGGAACTGCTGGAGCCCGATACTTTCAATCTGGTCGATTATCAGGAAGCGGACCGCGTGCTGGACGAATGGCAGAAGATCACTGATCTAGCGGAACTAATAAATAAGCTCTTGCCCGCCGAGCAGCGCGACGCATTCTTTCAACTTGTACTCTATCCCGTCAAGGCGTCGGCCCAGGTTACGGAACTCTACGTAACAGCCGGGAAGAATCATCTCTATGCTAACCAGAGGCGAGCTAGTGCCAACGAATGGGCAGCAAAAGCACGAGCACTCTTTCAAGCGGATGCTGATTTATCTGCTGAATATAATCATTCACTGGCGCATGGTAAGTGGGTCCATATGATGGACCAGGCGCACATCGGGTACACGGGCTGGCATGATCCGCCTGCGAACGTCATGCCCGAGGTCGTGGAGACCGAGATTCCGGATCGCGCTGGGATCGGAGTTGCCGTGCAAGGCTCGGCTTCGGCGTGGCCCGCAAGCCAGGGAGGCGAGGCTTCTCTGCCCGCATTTGATGTCTACAATCAGCAGCGCCGTTACATCGACGTGTTCAATCGCGGGCGAATGCCGTTTGAATTTACCGCTCAGGCTGTGCAACCTTGGATCCAACTGAGCGCGACTCACGGGACAATCGACAAAGACAAACGGCTTTGGGTCACGGTCGACTGGAGCAAGGTTCCCACAGGGACCGTCGGCGGCACGGTGACAATAAGTGGGGCGGACGCAGACCCAATTATTGTGAAGGTCATTGCGATGAATCCCGCTGAGCCTACGAGAGCCAGCCTAAAGAGTTTTCTCGAAGCTGATGGCGAAGTTTCGATAGAAGCAGCACACTACACCGAAAAAGTGGACACACCTTCCGCACGGTGGGAGGAGATTCGCGATTATGGACGAACGTTGTCGTCCATGACGGTTTTTCCGGTAACGTCGCCGAGCCTGACCGTAGGGAAGGATTCCCCGTGCCTAGAATATCGTATGTATCTGTTCAACGCGGGGCCGGTGAAGGTGGAAACAATTCTCGCACCGACTTTGAATTTTGTACCCGGGCGCGGACTGCGGTTTGCCATCGCGTTGGACGACGAAGAGCCGCAGATCGTGGACGTTCTGGCGAACAATTCTGCTTCAGATTGGGCAACTGCGGTGAAGGATAGTGTTCGTAAGGTTCAATCGAAACACACTGTGATGAAGTCGGGTTATCATACTTTGAAGTTATGGGCGGTCGATCCGGGAGTTGTTCTGCAGAAGATCGTGGTTGATACGGGCGGAGTGAGGCCCAGCTATCTAGGGCCGCCAGAGAGTTATCGCAAGCTAGCACGACCACCGCTAAGCAATAATCTTCACTAACCTTCCTATTGGTCGGTCACACGAATCACTTATCACTATCCGGGGATTTCTTTTGAAGTGCCGCACCTCCGCTACGCCCAATGACATTTGCTTCCAGGAATTCTTGCAATTTGCGGAGGACCTAACGACTGACCGCGGCTGACTTCCCCGAAGCCGACTTGAACTAAGCCGCTTTGCGGCGGACGCGATCGCGTGTTGCAGAGCGGACGGTCGAGGTGATCTGAGCTAGTTTGTTGTCGCAGAGGAGGAACTCTCTGTGACCCATCTACGCCAGATCATGCTTGAGGAACTACATCGCCGGAACTACGCCGAGTCCACCATCGACGCTTACATTCACACGGTTGAACATTTCAGTCGACACTTCCATCGCTCACCCGATCAGCTTGGCCCCGAGCATATTCGCCAGTATCAGGCCGCGTTGTTCACGCGCTGGAAACTGGCCCCCAACACCGTAACGCAGCGCTTGGCCGCTTTGCGCTTCTTCTATGTACAGGTGTTGAAGCGTGGCTGGAGCGTTGCCGAGACACCGTATCCGAAGAAGGTTCTGCACTTGCCGCAGGTGCTGAGCCAGGACGAAGTGGCGCGTCTGATCGACGCGGCAGAGTTTCCCTTTCATCGCATTCTGCTGATGACCCTCTATGCCACGGGCGCACGTCGCGCAGAAGTGACGCACCTGAAGATCAGCGACATCGACAGCCAACGCATGGTCATTCATATCCGGGGAGGCAAGGGACGCAAGGACCGTGATGTCATGCTCAGTCCCAAGCTGCTCGAGGCATTGCGCGTCTACTGGCGCGGGCTGAAACGCAAGCCCACCGATTGGCTGTTCCCCGGTAACCGATGGCATACGGCGAGTCATCCGGTCTCCACCAAGGTTCTCTGGAACGCCTGTCAGCAGGCCGCCGAACGCGCCGGTCTTGAGCACAGGCGCATCCATCCCCACACTCTGCGCCACTGCTTTGCCACGCATCTGCTCGAAGCCGGTGCCGACCTGCGTACCATCCAGATGCTGCTGGGGCACCGCGACTTGGAGGAAACGACGATCTATCTGCATCTCTCCCGGCGGCATCTCAGCGCTACCGGCAGTCCGCTGGATGCGCTCACGATCCGAGGAGAAGGAGAACCGACGCAGAGCGTATGAACCCGCCTCCTCTGGAGGTGGCCGACATCGTTCGCTGTGCAGGACAGTCCTTCGTTGAGCGCAGCCGCAGGTGGATCAACGGCCAACACGAAAAAGTGTTGCTGGCCATTACACGCTGCCGCACCGCCGCGCTGGGTGGGCATCGCGATCAGTGCTCAGACTGCGGACATACTGCCATCTCCTACAACTCGTGCAGAAACCGGCACTGCCCTAAGTGTCAGGGCAACTCCCGTCTGCGCTGGCTCCAGGCGCGGGAACGGGAGTTGCTGCCCACCAGCTACGTGCACGTCGTCTTCACGCTGCCGCGGGAACTGGCTCCGCTCGCATTGCAGAATAAACGGCTGATCTACAACCTGCTGTTTCACGCCAGTGCTGCAACCCTGCTGGAGATCGCTCGCGATCCCCGGCATCTGGGAGCCGAGATCGGTTTCTTCAGCGTGCTCCATACCTGGGACCAGCGACTACAACATCATCCCCATGTCCACTGCGTGGTTGCCGCCGGCGGTCTCGCTCCGGATCATTCCCGCTGGATCTCCTCGCGCTGCTCCTTCTTCCTTCCCGCAAAGGTGCTCAGTCGTGTCTTCCGCGGCAAGTTTATCGCCGGACTCAAGACCGCCTATCATGCGGGTGCACTCCAGTTCCACGGACATCTCTTACCGCTTGCAGAACCGCGCGCCTTCGCCTCGTGGCTGCGGGTTCTGTTCCGTCACGACTGGGTCGTCTACGCCAAACGGCCTTTCGGCGGGCCAGAACATGTGCTGCGCTATCTCGGTGCTTACACTCATCGCGTCGCCATCTCCAACAGCAGGTTGGTTGCTCTCTCCGAGGGCAACGTAACCTTTCGCTGGCGCGACTCCGCTCACGGCAACAAGAAACGGCTCATGATCCTGCCGGTCGAAGAGTTCTTGCGCCGCTTCCTGCTGCACCTGTTGCCGCGCGGCTTCATGCGCATCCGCAACTTCGGATTTCTTGCTAACCGACGGCGAGCGGAGTTTCTTCCACTCTGTTTCCGGTTGCTCCAGCCATCCGATCCGCCAGCAGCAGGCGCCGCGTCGTCCGCACTGCCCATTCACTCGCTGTGGCGATGTCCGCTTTGCGGCGGGACCATGCAAGTTGTCGAGCGCCTCTCCGCCGCGCAACTCCTCCTCCGATCTCCGCCTCCTCTCAGCCGGTGCGCCGCATGAATCCACATCTCCAGCCTCGAATCTCGCTCGTGCTTCGGCGCGCACACTGGTTCTCTGTCTCCCATTCCTCAGAACGCAGTTTGGTGGCGCACTCCAGACTCTCCGACGTGCCGCCCTACGACCATTCTCTCTGCCACCAGCAACTGAAACGGAAGCGCACCGACAGCAAGACCCACACCGCAAACGACAGCGACCGCCTTATCAAGAAACAAATCCCATAGTCCCCAGGGACGGCTTCCTTCAAGTCGCTGTATCTGAAGCGCCCCTCCACAGCATCTCAACTCCCAGTTCTTCGCTGGGGGGCGCTTCAGATACAGCACTAAGACTTCTGGCCCGGAATAACTTCCGGTTTGCTCGTCATCCACCCAGAACCCGACATCCCGAGTCTTTAGATCTTTCGTATCCGACTCAGTCGCTTATGGAGGCGTCTAACGGAATCCGCTGAACAAGACAACATCCGTGTCGTTGTAGCGAGCGCGTGTGACTACGAACTTCTTGCCGTCGCTGGACCAGGCGTACGCAGGTACATAAACAGCCTCTGGCTCGAAATGAGTCAACTTCACGGGTGCCCCCCCAGACAGAAGCAGCATGTACACATTCTGCGTAGCACCAGTCGTGTTGTGGACAAAGCAGAGCCCCTTTCCATCCGGCGTCCAGCCCAACGCATGCCAGTCGCCAAACGCCGCAGGCATCTCAACCTCTTTTGCGATGGACCTGTCGTCCAACCTTTGCACCACAACCTTCGACTTTGCGCTGGTCCCGTGTCCCTCCGTCTTTCCATAGGCGATCAGCTTGCCATCTGGGGAAACGATTGGAGAAAAAGTCGTCGCGCCGACCACTTCTAAGGGAGTTCCTCCATCGGTTGAGACTTTGTAAATGTGCCCGACGCCATCACTGGTTCCCCCATCGTTGTAGAGCAGCCATTTGCCGTCAGGGGTGCAAACACCCTTCTCAATGTCAATTCCGAAAGTGAGTTGCTTCAACTCGCCGCTGACGGTATCCAGGCGCCAGACGTTCGGCTTGTTGTCGTCGAGAACTCTCCCAATTACCACCGAGTTTCCCGGACCGCAGGCCCTCGCATAGAAGAGCACACTGTCGTTTTCCAACAAGCGAACCCGGTTGCTTCCGTCGGAGGCTGTCTCATAAAAGTGCCAGCTCGCATCTCTTTGCAGAAGTTTGCCGGTCGCGGTCCACGACAGATCGTATCCAGTTGCTTGCTGGGTCGAAATTGGGGCCAGTTTCCAATCGACTCTGTCGCTAAGCACCGCCGGGGAGTCCGCAATGTAAATCGTCGCGGCCTGGCGTTGCTCGGTCGTAATAAACGACAGTCCATCTCCCGTTACGCTCAGGGACAGATAGCTACTGAGGTCGTTGCTGACCCGGATTGCCTCACCTGTGGGATAAGGCTGAAACCAGATCTGGTTCCGCAAGCCGGTTCCTTTTTCGGCGGCCACGAACAGCAACCCTGCCCCGTCGGGCAGCCAAGCTACTGACGTAACCAACATTGGGGAGGGAAACTTCTTCAGCATTCGGCCTTGCGGCGTCAACACCATGATGGAAGTGATTTGTCCCTTGGCTGATTCGAAAGCGCCCAGCGCGATGAGGTCGCTCCTGGACCACGACGGATCGGTGAAAAATCCCTTCCCCTCAGCCCGCTTTCCCTGAACTATGACTTGCTCGCCGCTGCCGTCGGCATTCGCGATCAAAATCTCGTCATCCCCATTGTCCTGAATGGTTCGGCGGTACACAATCCGCTTTCCGTCCGGCGAGAATGCCGCCGCACTAGCCACGTTACTGACGACCTGCCGGGGCGTCCCGCCCAGCGACGGCACGGCATATAGATTGACGTTGTTCGGATTGGCGGGATCGCCGTGCGGGTAGTACAGATAATTTCCGTCGGGCGTAAACGCCGCTCCCGAGCCGAACAAGCCCGGCTGCGACGGCACCACCGTCACCTCGCTGCCCGTGGCGACCTGTTTTACCCGCAGACTCCGTTCGCCTTCGCGCCGGCCGTAGGCCACTAATCTCCCGTCTGGCGAAATGGTGGCAAAGCTGGTAACTTCCCCGTGGTCGGTCAGCGGTCGGACTGTCAGGCTGCGCGAATCGAATGCAGGTGCGCTACGGCCCAGCAGTTTGTAGACACCGAACCCGGCCGCAGCCACGAGCGCCGCTACCATCACGACCGCGCTGATCAGCGCGCCTCTATGCCGCCGCGCCTCTGCGATGAGTCCAGCACCGGACGACGACGGTGTTGCAGCAGACGCAGCAATGTCAAGCTGGGAGGCAGAGGTTTGCGCAGTTACGGAACCGGCAAAGCCTGAAGTTTCGGATGCGACCCTCCCCGACTCCGTCTCACGCCTCAGCCGCTTCAGATCGGCCCGCATCTCCGAAGCGTGCTGGTAGCGAAGATCTCGATCTTTCTCCAGCGCCTTGGAGATTATCCGTTCCAACTCCGAGGGAACTTCTGGGTTCAGCCGTACTGGATCCGTCGGCGCCTTGTGCAGAATTCCATCTAGCATGTCGCCGGAACCCTGACCGCGGAACGGAGTCGTTCCCGTCACCATCTCATACAGGGTCGCCCCAAAAGAGAACAAGTCTGTGCGCGCATCCAACTCCCGCCCGCGTACCTGTTCCGGCGACATGTAGGCCACTGTGCCCAGCATCGCTCCCGGACTGGTCAGGTGCTCTTCGGCGGGCAGACTCGCGGGTATCGTCGCAGTAGCTCCCTCAGCGACCTTTCCGGCGGGCATCGTCACTTTCGCCAATCCGAAGTCCAGAATCTTGGCATGACCGCGCCTTGTCACGAACAGGTTGGCCGGCTTGATGTCGCGATGGACGATTCCTCCTTCGTGCGCAGCGTCCAGCGCGTCGGAAATCTCGATGGCTAGCGACAACACTGTCTCCATCTCCAGCGACCGGCCCCCGATACGGTGCTTCAGCGTCATGCCATCCAGAAACTCCATCGCGATAAAGGTTTGTCCGTGTTGGTCGTCAATTTCGTAGATCGTACATATGTTGGGATGATTCAGCGCCGAGGCGGCCTTGGCTTCACGCTCGAAGCGACTAAGCGCTTGCGGGTCTTTGGAGACCTCGTCAGGAAGGAACTTTAGGGCCACGAAGCGGTCGAGTTTCACATCCTCAGCTTTGTAAACCACTCCCATCCCGCCGCCGCCGAGTCTCTCAACGATACGGTAGTGCGAGATGGTTTGGCCGACCATTTAGGGATCTGTGGCTTTCCGGGATCGCTTCATCTTACGGAGGCGACATTCGTGAGTCAACGAATGACTCTGGCAGGAGCATCTCGAAGCCAGAACAATTTGCTGTACGAGGGTTCACCAGCGGACGTGGCGAGATACCCCCAGTTAATCGGCAAACCTTACCTTGGGACTACTTCAGGGTTGCCCGTCATACGTCTGCAACCCAGCGCTCCCCATCAAGCTCGTACGTCCAACTGATTATCCCTCGTGCTACAAGGTCGCCCGAAACGGCTTCGAGACATCCTTTTCACACTTCCCCCATGCCGACCAGGACTAAGCCGCTGGTGCGGCGGACGCTACCGCGTGGGTGAGCCCGGAGATTTCTGGAGCTGCTGACATAGTGTGGGTCATAGGGAAAGGAGATTCCTGTGACCCGTTTACGCAAGATGATGCTGGAAGAACTCCAGCGTCGCAACTACTCTGCCATCACCACGCGCAATTACCTGCGGGTGGTAAGCGACTTCGCCCAGCATTTTGGCAAGTCTCCCGACAAACTCGGCCCCAACGAACTGCGAACTTATCAAGCCTATCTACTGACTGAGTGCAAACTGACGCCCGGCACGGTGGTCAACCGGGTAGCGGCGCTGCGCTTCTTTTTCGTCAAGACACTCAAGCGCCATCAGTTTCGCGAGTTCTTGCCCTACCCTCGAGACCGTCGCCAACTGCCGACCGTGCTCAGCCTGGAGGAAGTTGCGCGATTGATCGATGCGGCGGGAAACCTTTTTCGACGGACGCTACTGATGACGCTCTACGCCACCGGCATGCGACGCTCCGAACTCGCCCATCTCAAAGTCAGCGATGTCGATAGCCAGCGGATGATCATCCGCGTGGTGGAAGGCAAGGGCGGCAAGGATCGTGACCTGCCTCTGAGTCCGGCACTGTTGGAGACGCTGCGCGAGTATTGGCGCTGGCGGAAGCCGAAGCTCTACATGTTCCCCACACGCACTCGTGGCCGGACGCTCGATCAGCCGATTTCGGACAAGACCGTCTGGATCGCATGCAGCGAAGCCGCGCGCCGGGCCGGCATCCGCAAACGCGTTACCCCGCATACACTGCGCCACAGTTGGGCGACTCACTTGTTGGAGGCGGGCACCGATCTGCGCACCATCCAGGTTCTGCTCGGGCATGGCGACCTGGAAACCACCGCTCAGTACCTGCATCTGTCGCAGCGGCACTTGCAGGCAGTTACGAATCCGCTGGACAGCCTCACTCTATCCAGCACCCAGAACATCAGCCGCAGCTTTAAACGAAAAAAAGAAAAATGACTCGGCCCACCTTCGAGGTGGCCGACATTCTTCGCATGCACGGCGATCGCTTTCTGGATCGGTATCGATCCAGCTTTGGCTTTCAGCAGCTCAAAGCGTTTCGGGCCATTCTGCGTTGCCGCACCGCAGCGCTGGGCGGTCATCGCGATGCCTGTCCGAACTGCGGTCATCAGGCCATCTCATACAACTCGTGCAGAAACCGGCACTGCCCCAAGTGCCAGACGCAGGCGCGCGAACGCTGGTTGGCGGCCCGCGAGCGAGAACTCCTGACCACCAGCTACTTCCATGTCGTGTTCACTGTGCCTCACGAACTCAATGTGCTGGCCTTGGAGAACCCGCGTTTGTTCTACGACCTGCTGTTCACCGCCAGCGCTGATACCTTGCTGGAGATTGCCATCGATGGCAAACACTTAGGCGCCGAGATCGGCGTGATCAGCATCCTGCACACTTGGGGACAGAACTTGCTTCTGCATCCCCACATTCACTGCGCCATTCCCGCGGGCGGACTCTCACCCGATCACCGTCAATGGGTCCGCCCACGCTATCCTTGTCTTCTTACCCGTGAAGGTCCTCAGCCGCGTCTTTCGCGGCAAGTTCCTCGACGGCCTGAAACGTTTTCACCGTCGCAACCAACTTTGCTGCGCCGGTCCGGCAGCCGCTCTCGCTGATCCCCAGCAGTTCGCCAAACTCATGCGCCGCCTACACCGACATGACTGGGTTGTCTATGCCAAGCCCGCCTTCGGCGGACCCATGCAGGTGCTGCGCTATCTCGGCCGCTACACCCATCGCGTGGCCATCTCCAATCATCGCTTGTCGAACTTCGACCAAGAGCGCGTCACTTTCCGCTGGAAAGACTACGCTCACGGTGGCAAGCAAGGCACGATGACACTTGGCGCCAGCGAGTTCTTACGACGCTTCTTTCTGCACGTGCTACCGAGAGGATTCGTGCGCATCCGTCACTTCGGGTTCCTGGCCAATCGCTGGCGCACTTCCCGCTTGGCACTATCCCGACAACTCCTATCCAGCCCTCCCTCCACACTCGGCCAGACTGGAACCTGCGACGCTCCGGCGGAGAGTTCTTCTGTCTGGCATTGCCCACGCTGCGGCGCGGCCATGATCGTGGTTCAGAGATTTAACGCTGCGGAATTATCCACATGCGCTTACTTCGATTCTTCGTAGCGTGTCCACCACTGGCGGCCCAGGGATGTGCACCCGCACGCCCGCGCACTCGTGTGCCCGCCGCCTCGCCACCGTCTCTCCGGCCACTTTCCGCATACGCTCTCGCTCATCTTCAACACCATTCCGACAATGCTGACGGCATTCCCACCACGAATTGTTGCTTTCCCCAAGCCCTGTTCAGATCCACGCTGCCGTTCAAATCCCATAGCGCACCGCGTCCGCCGCAAACGCCAGCGGCTTCCTCCTAGTCTCCTTATCGAAAACGCCTCGGATCGAGATCCCGCTTCCCCCCTGCAGTCTGCCCCGAGGCGTTTCCGATCAAGCCTAGCGACTACAAGGCTAGCGACTAACCGCCCCCAATGTCCGCCGCCGCGACTCGATTATGGGTCCCCGAGGAGCAACAGAACCAAGGAAGGGTTAACTCTCGGGACGATTCACTTAGTCGAGCCCGACCCGACGGACGAGGTCGGTAAATCGAGGGTCGCCGCGCACGGGATCGAAGAAGGGAACGACTTTGATCCACTGCAGGATGGCTGATTGCTCTTTGTAGGCTTCCTTGCACCAGTAGAACGCCTCGTCGTAATCACCCAGTGCCAGGTAAGGCGTAATGAAAGCACCCGAGGGAATGTAGCCCTTTTGACGGCGTTGCTTTAACTCTTCAATCAGGCGTAGTGCTTCCGCGCGATTGCCCGCGCGCGCATAGGCCGTCGCTAGCATGGCAAGCGAGCCGGGACTTCGATTCATCATGGCAACCGTTTTCTCCAGCTCGGGAATTGCCTGGTCGGTCTCGTTGTTCACGATCAGTGCGAAACCGAGGCCCCAACGAGCGTTCGTATAATCCGGGTGCACGGCCAACACGCTTCGATATTCGCGAATGGCGTCGTCGTAACGGCGGCCCATGATCAGGAGATACCCGACGGTGTCGGTGCTGCCCAGCGGATCGAGCTCCCGCCCGCGTTCGACCCAGGCCAGCGCCTGCTCCGTCCGGCCTTGGCACGCCAGCCAATAAGCGTACCCACGGTGAGCTGACGCGTCGTTGGGCTTCAACTCAAGCGCTCGCTTGTATTGCGCTTCGGACTCCGCCCACTTCCACTCTTTCTGGTACATTTCCGCAAGAACGGCATGGGCTTCAGCCAGCTCAGGGTCGAGTTCTAGTGCCTTGCGGGCCGCACTGATCGCTTTAGGACGAATCTCAGATGGAGGAGCCCCGACAAAAATGTCTTGGTAGCTGATATAGCTTCCTGCCAGGCCAACGTAAGCGGGAGCAAACGTCGGATCCACTCGGATCGCTTCCTGGAAGTCCGCAATGCGATGCTCAATCTGAGCCTTGGTGTATTCCGGATCATTGCGGCCCTTTACGTACCTCTCATATACTTCGGGCGCCACCGGCCGCGCGGCTACCAATAGAGAGCGTTCCCGTCCCGTAATCGTAACCTCTACTCTTTCGGCGATCGCTTGCGCCACCTCACTCTGCAAAGCAAGCACGTTCTCCAGCTCGCGGTCATATTCCTCCGACCAGAAATGCTCGTCGCTCGCGGCGCGAATCAGTTGGGCGTGAACGCGAATGCGGTTGCCTTCTCGCATCACAGATCCTTCAACAATGGTGTCTACTCCTAGCGTCCTAGCAATTTCCGGCGCTGAGAGCTCGGTGTCTTTAAAGCGCATTACCGAGGTGCGGGAAATGACTTTCAGGTTGCGGATGGCAGACAGGCGACCTACGAGCTCCTCAGTCATGCCGTCGGCAAGATATTCCTGGGCTGGGTCGCCCGAGAGGTTCTTCATGGGGAGTACTGCGATGGACTTGATCTTGGGTGCCGTCGCATCAGCCTGGCGGTGCCAAAATATAGCGTATGTAATGGCAATCAGCGCAAGTCCTGCCGCCATAGCTAGCACAAGCCCATGGCGCGCAAGCGGGATGGCTGCCCGGTGCTCGAGCTCCACACGCATTGGCGCCTCCGCCCTACGTACCTCCTTGCCGGGCGGACCAGCCGAACCTTTTTCGTCCTGAACGCCAAGAAGTGGCGCGATGAATCGATACCCCTCTCCCGTGATCGTCTGAATGAAATGCGGCCGTTCGGGGTCGTCCTTTAGGACCTGGCGAATTTTGCGAATCGCACCCCGGATACTGTTGTCCGTATCGAGAAAAGCGCCTTTGCCCCAGACTCTGGCGACGATTTCGTCGCGCCGGACAGTCTCACCCCGGCGCTCAATAAGCAGAACCATAATTTCCAGCGGGATACGCTCGACCTTCAGCACGCGATTGCCGCGGCTTAATCTGCGGGCGGCGAGGTCAAGCTCGAAATCCTCGCCGAACCTGATCGGTCCTTGCACTTTGACTGGCGGTGGGACCATGGGCACGCTCGGAGGGAAGTGGAATGAATTCTACATCACTTCGCGGCACTAGTCTAAGTACAAACAACTCTGCAACTTAGCGCGACACAGAAATTAACGCCCCCGACACGCGCTTCGCTATGGACAACAACGTCCGCTGCCGCGAATATGCCGATCACCACTGACCGAAAGCCAGTGAAGAATCAGGAGGAGGCACAATGAAAAAGATACATGGCGACACGAAGAAGCGGGCTCTCGGGCTATGCATGTTGATCGCGACTCTATTTGGGTCTGCCGCGGCAAAAGCCGATGTCGTATTGGACTGGAACGCGATCGCGGTCAACACGGCTGTCGCGAACAAGCAGAACCCATTCGCCCAGGCGCGCTACGCGGCGATCGTGCAACTGGCTGTGTTTGAGGCGGTCAACTCTATTACACACAAATACCAACCATATCTTGGGACCATCACTGCACCGCCGGATGCTTCACCCGACGCAGCAGCCATAGAGGCTGCGTATCAAGTGCTCATCGATTACTTCCCCGCCAGCCAGCCGACGCTTTATGCCGATTGGACGAACTCCATGCAGTCCATATCGGACGGCTCAGCCAAGACCGATGGCATCGCAACGGGGGACGCCGCCGCCACGGCCATGATCGCTCTACGAGCTAACGACGGCTCGTCACCTCCGCAATTCTACACACCCGGTCCACCTGTTCCAGGGGCATGGCAGGCGACACCGAGTTGCCCGGTTGTAGATGGGGTCGTGGTCGGAATCGCCTTTCAATGGCAGTACGTAACTCCGTTCGGCATTTCGAGCGCCAGTGACTTTCTCCTTGATCCGCCACCATCCCTCACGAGCGACAGATATGCCAGGACTTACAACGAGGTCATGACGGTGGGCAGCTTGAACAGCACACAGCGGCCACCCGACCGGGCCAATGTCGCCCTTTTCTACGCGGCTTCCTCGCCAACCCAGGTGTTTAATCAGGCGGCGGAGCAGGTCGCGGTGGAGCATCGCCATTCGCTATCGCGAAATGCGCGGGATCTGGCCCTGATCAACATGGCGATAAGTGACAGCCTAGTGGCGTCATTCTTTAACAAGTACTACTACAACTTCTGGCGTCCTGAAACCGCAATCCATGCAGGCGACTCGGACGGAAACTGGAAAACCACTGGGGATCCCACCTGGACTCCATTCATCACGACGCCGTGTTTCCCGAGCTACCCCTCAAACCACGGCAGTGCGGCCAACGGTGCAGCCGCGGTGATGAGACGTCTTTACGGCGAAGGCGGGCATTCGATCAACTTGACGAATCCAGCGATACCGAACATCGTCTTGCAATACAGCTCGTTCACTCAGATTACCGACGACATCTCTGACGCGCGCGTCTACGGCGGGATCCATTTTCGGACCGACCAGGTCGCGGGCGAGCGCCTGGGAAAGGCTATAGGCAAGGCCGTTGACAAGCAGAACTTACGTCGCGTGCACGATGACGACTGAGCGCTCAGTTCCAGAACGACTCGCCATTCGTGTGCTGCGGTCTGCTGATGTGCGGCTGTGGTTCACGAATGGCGAACTCGTCTGGGGTCTCGCGACCGAGTTCCCCCGGCCACCGATCTACACCTTCGGGATTCTGGCCGGATGACGGGCAAACCGGAAGTAACTCTCGCAATCAGCCGATTACACGTTTTGGCAAGCTTTCCGCGCAGGTACATTCCCTTTTTCTGGATGTCCACAATCTGTCGATCCAAGAAGAGGGCCACCCACGTGAGGAGTCGCACAGCATGCCTGGCGTCGAAGCGGGGCGTCGCTGACAAAGAGTCAAGCAGGCCAGAGCGTCAGCGCGGTCTTGCTGAGAATCTGCTGCTTGACCGCCTCATTGAGCGGAAGCGCCCTGAACTCCTCGAGATTCCTCCGGATATCAGGCACGCCTGGCCCAGGCCAGTCCGTCCCGAATAAAGTCTTGTGGGCGATCTCCTCGAGGCGTGGAAAATATTTCAGCAGCGTCTTGGGCGGAATCCCGCTGATGTCGAGATATACATTCGGATGCCGCCGCACAAGGAAGAACGCCGTCTGCATCCATAAAGGCCTTCCGCCATGGGCAAGCAGTATCTTCAGCTCGGGGAAATCGACCGCGACATCATCCACGTAGATCGGGTCGCCGTACTTGTTGCGGGCGCCGGGAAAGATGGATGTTCCCGTGTGGAACATGACAGGCACACCATTTGCCTCGGCCGCCCGGTAGATGATCTCCAATTCTTTCGCGCCGCTCAGGTAATCGTTGGGAAATAGCAACTGATGCGGTGGATGAATCTTGATCATCTGGATACCCAGGCGCAGAATCTGCTCGACGTCAGCCAGAACGTTGGCGGTGTGCCGAGGGTGCAAGCTCCCGCAAGAAAGCAGGCGCTGGGGATTTTCCTTCACGTAATCGGCGACGAACTGGTTCACGCCAGTCGTAAATCCGATGACTTCGGGCGCCACATAATTGATGAGCATGGCACGGTCGATGCCGCTCGCATCCATAAACTTGAGGAATGCTTTGGGTGAACGGCAGAATTCGCAGATCTGGTCGAAGTTCGGCCGCTTCTTCTTCATCAGCTCCAGCGCGTGGGGCTTGAACATCTCCATCGGCTGAATGTGAATGTGGCAGTCTGTGATCACAGGGGCGCACGTCGATCCGATCGACTGCGGAATTCTATCAGGTGTCGCGGCTCTTACGAGTTGACCCGAGCAACATTGTATTCGGCAAATCTCCTCCTCCGAACATGCTTGAGCTCAGTCTTGATCCGCTATCCCCGCAGCGGCGAGCACTGCCCGCTTGGTGAATACACGAATCATCTCGCGACGATACTCGGGAGTGAGAGCGGAGGTTGTCAAAGGCCTGCTGACTTTCGCGGCTAGGTCACCGGCGGCCTCGGCGAGCGCTGCATTGATGGCTTTTCCGGCCAGCAATTCGGCTGCACCCTTCACCAACAGGGGCGCTGGATTCACGGCTGTGATCGCGATGCGCGCGTCGGACACGTGTCCGTTCGAGCGCTTCATCACGACCGCCACACCGGCGAGCGGATAGTCAATCGACCCCCGAACTCTGAGTTTGCGGTAAATTCCGTGGTAATCTGCCACCGCAGCCGGCAAAAATACGCGCGTGACCAGATCGTTGGCTTCCAGCTTGCGAAAATTGTCGCCCAGCCCAGTGTAAAACTCCCGCAGCGAAACGCGACGCACGCCGGCACTGCTCGCGATTTCGATTTCCGCGTTCAAGCAGAGCAGCGCTGGCGGGGTATCCCCAGAAAACGCGGCCCAACACTTCGTCCCGCCCGGCGCCACATGGCAAAGGTCGCCGTCCTTCTTGATGCAGAATCCGCATCCCTTGCGCCATGTGAGCGACTGGTTGTACCAGAGGCAGCGCGTGTCAAGGCAGATGTTGCCTCCGATCGTGCCCATGTTGCGCAGCACCGGCGATGCAACGGCGGCTGCCGCCTCCGTCAATACCGGATAATGCTGGCGCAGGAAATCGGAGTGCTCGATCGAGCGCAGGGTGGTCGAGGCGCCGATTTCCACGCCCCCATCGGGCAGCGGCCGGATGCCCCGCATCGCAGCAACTCCGCGCAGATCGAGAACGTGCTGCGGTTCGAATAGCTTTTGCCGCATCGAGGGAATCAAATCGGTCCCGCCGGCCAGCACCCGAATGTCGGCTGAGTGTTGGCTCAAGTAACCGACAGCTTCTTCAACGGTACGCGGCCGCAGCAGTCTGAATTGTGGCAGGCTCACTCCTCACCGCCTGCCGAAACCTCGCGTCGCGAAGGATCGAGCGCATGGCGTTCCGGTCCCTTGCCCTTAAAGCAGAGCGATCCGCCGTGCTCGCGAAAACGCGCCGGCGACGTCGGGTCAACACCCTCGGTCAGGTTCAATGCCTTGGCATTCTTCTTAGTACGCAACGCCGCCAGCACTCGTTCCGGGGTGAACGGAGACTCGTGCAAACGGACGCCAACCGCATCGTAGATTGCATTTGCGATCGCCGGAATCGTGGCCGCCAATGATCCCTCGCTGCATTCTTTCGCGCCGAACGGCCCCTCGGGGTCTATGCTTTCCACGATGATGGGCTCCACATCGGGCGACTCCACCGACGATGGGCTGCGATACTCGAGCAATCCGGGATTCATCAGCATGCCGTCTTTCCAAACCATTTCTTCGGTAAGCGCCTGCCCCATACCCATCCAGACAGAGCCAATGATCTGCCCTTCCACAGAAACCGGATTCAGTGCGCGCCCGCAATCGTGTGCAGCCCAGACACTGTGCACGGTGACCTCTCCGGTTTCTTCGTCCACGCTGACCTCAGCCACTTGTGCGGAATACGAATACGCCGGCGATGGCCCCACGCCCGCACCCTTATGTCTGCCGCCGCGCGCTTCTGGCGGAGGAGCGTAAGAACCAGTGCCGGTGAGCGCTCCGTGAAAATCAATCGCTGTGACCACGGCTTCCTCGAAAGTCATCCAGTCCTTCGGGCCCTCTTCCTTGCGCTTTTGCTGCAGCGACCCGCGTAGAATCTGGCCTTCTACGTGCCCGCTGACTGACGGCGTTTCTGTCCTGTGTGCATCGGATGATTCGTGTGCGGATTGACGCCCTTGCCCGCCGGGGCCATGCGGCGTGGGCGCGGGCTCGCTTTGCGACAAGTCGCCTGCGCCCACACGGTCCCTTCTAAGAACTAGATCGCCTCGGAAGACCAAGTCCTCGGGCGCGCAGTTCATCTTCTTCGCTGCCGCCGCGGCAATGAGTTTCTTCACTTCGCCGGCCGCACGCAAAGTGGCATTGCCCGCCATGAACGTCACCCGACTGGAGTACGACCCAATATCAATCGGCGTCAGGTCGGTGTCTGCCGCAATCACTCGTACCCGAGACAGCGAGCAGCCCAACACCTCGGCCGCGATCTGCGCGGTCATGGTGTCCGAACCCTGGCCAATTTCCGAGGCGCCGGTATACACCACGACTCCGCCATCGCGATCAATCTTGATGTTGACGGTTGAATGCGGCATATCCGAGCGAATAATCGAATTCGCCGCTCCGCTCACGTAGTGGCTGCAGGCTAGGCCGAGGCCCCGGCCTCTGGGAAGTCTTCCTTTACGCTGATTCCAGCCGGAACGTTCCACCGTTTTTTCGATGCACTCCGGAAGCCCATAACTCTGGACCCGCAAGCCGTTAACAGTGATGCAAGGGGGCTGCAGCAGATTGCGCCGGCGAATTTCGGCTGGATCCATCCCGACCTTAGCGGCCAGTTCGTCGAGTTGCGATTCGAATGCGAAACGCACGTTCACCGTGCCATGGCCCCGCATCGCGCCACAGGCGGGCTTGTTCGTCAGAACGCGGTATCCGTCATACTGAATGTTCGGAATGTCGTAGAGCGCGCCCAGCAGGGCTCCCGAGTACAGAATCGTGACCACGCCATAGGAGCAGTAGGCTCCGCCATCCTGTACTACGCGCGCTTTCACCGCGGTGATTCGCCCGTCGCGCTTCACACCGGTCTTCAAGTCAATAATGGTGCGTGGCCGTCCGCGATGCGCCCAGAACACTTCCTCACGAGTGTACGTAATTTTCACCGGAACCTGCGCTTTACGCGCCGCTATCGCTGCGATGATCTCGATTGGGATCACTTCGCTCTTGCCGCCGAATCCTCCACCCACGAGCGGTTTGATCACGCGAATCTGCTGCATGGGCATTTCAAGTACGAGCGACAGCTTGTGCTGCAAGTAATACGGCACCTGGGTCGAAGACCATACGGTCAGGCGACCGGGCTTGCCGGTGTGCGGATCGATCTCGAACGATGCCAGTGTGGAGTGCGGCTCCATCGCGGCGTGCGTCACTTCATTCGCGATGAACCGTGCCTCGGACACCGCGTCCGCCTCGGCAAACCCCTTGTCGGGATCGCCGAACACGTGGTGATAGTCCTTCTCCACATTGCCCGGCTTGTTGTCGTGGATCAGATCGCTCTGCGCTTTCATCGATTCCTCAGGATCGAAATAAGCAGGCAGAACCTCGTATTCGACATCGATTAACTCCAGAGCTTTCTCGGCAATCGCTTCGGAGACGGCGACTACGCATGCGACGTTATCGCCAACGTAGCGGACTTTGTCTAGCGCCAACGGGTACTCGTCGTGGCCGACAGGGAGAATGCCGTAAGGATTCGGAGCATCCTTGCCGACGACAACGGCCACGACGCCTGCGAGATCTTCGGCGCGGCGGGTGCAGATGCGCCTGATGCGCGCATGCGGAAAGGGTGAGTGAAGAATCTTTCCCACGAGCATTCCGGGCAGGGCGAGGTCGTCCGTATACTTCCCGGCGCCGGTAGTCTTTTCCGCCGCATCGACCAGGGCCGTAGGCTTGCCGATAATCGAAAAGTCGTTGCTCATTCTGCGTTGGTCAATCTGAGTTTACGTTTGTCGATCTGAGTTACGCTTGTCACTCCGAACCCAGCGAGGAACATGCTTCTCGCCTACGAAGCACGGTCACTCGGCCGCTGCCAATCCCTTTTTCTCCTCGGCAATCGCCTTGCGGATGGCCTCATACATCTGGCTATACCCAGTGCAGCGGCACAGATTGCTGCTCAACGCGGCACGAACATCCATTTCGGACGGATCGGGATTCTCAGCCAGCAGCGACTTCACCGTCATGATGAAGCCGGGGGTGCAGTACCCGCATTGCGCTCCGCCCCAATCGCCGTAAGCTTTCTGAATCGCGGCAAGGCTGCCGTGCTCGCTCACTCCTTCAATCGTCGTAATCTCCTGGCCCTCGCAACTGGCAGCCAACAAGGTGCATGCCATCATGGCGACTCCATCTACAAGCACAGTGCAGGCTCCGCACGAGGAATCGTCACAGCCGCGCTTCGACCCCGTGAGATCCAGTTCCTGGCGCAGAACGTCGAGCAGCAGAGCGCTCGGTTCGATGGCAAGCTCGTGGGTTCGGCCATTGACGCGCAGCGAGATGAGTTCTTTTTTCACGAGGTAGCTTTTGGCTCTTAGCTCTTAGCTTTTGGCCCTTTGTTTTTGGCTAAAAGCCAAGAGCTGATAGCTAAGAGCGCTTCTCAATACACCGGCACACTTCCGTCCACTCGACGCGACCAGGCGTCGATACCGCCGCGCATGGACTGCGCCTTTTCGAACCCTTGCTGCCGGAGCCATACAGTCACGTTCATCGACCGCACGCCATGGTGGCAGATCACGACGATCTGCTCTTCAGGATCAAGCTCCTGATGGGCTCGCGAGGGCACTTCACCCAGGGGAATCAACATGGCGCCGGCGATGCGCGCCTTCTCAAATTCCCACGGCTCGCGGACATCGAGCAGGGTAAAACGTTCCGCCGCGTCGAATCTGCCCTTCACCTCTTCGGGAGTGATTTCGTAATCCATCTCCGGCAACCCCGCGCCCTATTTCCCAATCCATTTCGGCGAGCGCTTTTCCATGAATGCCTGGACGCCTTCGTGCGCATCTGCAGTCTTCATCAGATCTTCGAAGTAGACCTTTTCCGCCCGCGCCAAACCCTTGTCGAAGTGCATTGAATCCCACGCGTAGGACGCCTTCTTGGCCAATGCCAGAGCCGCCGGACTATTCTCGCGTAAACGCCCAATACATTCGTCTATGACCGACGCCAACTCTTCATCAGGCACTGCGCGATTGGCCAGACCCATCTCTGCCGCCTCGGTACCGCTAATCGTCCGCCCGGTCAGAATCAGCTCAGCCGCGCGCTTCTGCCCCACGAGGGAAGCCAGTGCGGTGCAGGCCACCGGCGGGTAGCAGCCCAACTTGATCTCCGGAAATCCCCACTGTGCCGTGACTGACGTGTAAACCAGGTCGCAAACCATCGCCAACTCCGCGCCGCCGCCCAGGCAGCACCCATGAACGGCGGCGACCGTAACCTTTTTCGTCGCAATCAGGGCGCGGATCACGGTGTGGAACTTCGCGAGCATCTCTTCGACCTTGTCAGGAGTATGAGCAGCAACATCTACACCCGCCGAGAAGCATTTTCCGTCGCCGCCGAAAACAATGGCCGAAACGTCCGGTCGAGTTTCGATCTCGTCCAAAGCCCGCGCCAGTTCCTCCATCATCGGGATCTCAATGACGTTGAGCGGCGGATGATGCGGGGATATCCGCGCGACCGGAGCAGCGATCGTGAACTGGATCGACCTTAGACTCGCCACGGCTTCGGTCATCGTATTGGTCCCGTCTGCGCGGTGAGCCATCTGCTACAGGTTGATAGCCGACTTCCGCACTTCGCCAATGGTCGAAAGCGGATCGCGCGCGCCGGTCTTCTCCGCAATCCACTTCTTCTCGTTGCTGATGATGTCGAGCAATAGTTTCTTGTCGCCGGTCGAAGGCATGTAGTCCTTCATATGCTCGTCGTAAGCGCGATCGTCGAGTTCTTCGCCGGTTTGCGCGTGGAATTTCTTTCCCGCCCATTTCCCGATAGCGCGGTTGAACTTGATGTGCGGCGCGTATAGCTTTGGCTCACCCGATTTCAGAGCGCTGTTGAACCTCTCAATCAGCCCGGCCACTTCGTCGCGATAAAGATTGCGGTTGTAGTCGTTGAGATCGTCGAGGTCCGGAGCCGTCTCGTTCTTGGGTTCATCGTAGCGGCCCTTCACGCCCCACACGTACGCCCAGTGCGCTGACGAGGAATGATCGGTGCCGAACAGATCGTAGGAACTCGAGATCCACTTATTCAGATATTTCTGAATCAGCCACGCGGGAATCACTCCTGCCTCAACGATGCGGCGCAGCCCGTCGTTGCCTGTGCCCATGTGAAACGCCTCTTCGCGCAACATGTAGGACATGGAGCGACCCAGCGGAGCGAAGGCGGAATACTTCAGCATCTGCAGTTGGAACTTTCCGTCGCGATCCACGAAGTCGGTATAGGTGAAGAAGTCCATCCAGTTGTCCACGTCAACGTTGAACGCTCCCAGCAAGCGTTTGTTTTCAAACGCGCGCCGTTCGAGCATTTTCTGCGCTTCAACCTTGCCGGAGTACCCGAAGTGGTCGACCAACAAGGCGCACATCTGCCAGCCGTGGCGCATCTCCTCGATCATGACGCGCGTGATGGCGCGCCGATCCCATTCGGTGGGTGCATTCTCCAGCAGGTTGCGCTGCTGCTCCACGCTGGCAAACTCCGTGTCGCCCTGGTAGACGATCATGTTCATGAGCGCGTCGCGCATTTGTTGCGTCGGAATCTGGCGGAGGTTCTCCCACTTGCGGCGGCCTTTGTACGAGCCGAATTCAATCTCTTCGGTATCAATCGCGCCGTAGAGCGTGTCGAAGTGAAACGCCTGGATCTCGTCCGTGTTGACGCCGATCTCCTTGCGCCAGTCGTTGAACAGTCCGATCCAGTCGCTGAACGTTCCTATTTTTGCTACTTTTCCCGGCATGTGTATTCCTGCTCCTGGTGAAGAAAAGCCCCGCTTCGCTCGGCGGGCGGACGAATGCGTCCGCCCCTACACGAACTACTTCGCCTTGAACACCGCTGGCCTCTTCTCCACATACGCCGCCAAACCTTCTTTTGCGTCTTCGCTCTGGAAGAGCAACTGCTGGTTCTCACGCTCAACGGCCAAAGCCGACTCCATGGGAATCTCCCAGCCCGTCTGCACCGCGCGCTTGATCCGGCCGACAGCTTTCGATGCCTTGTTCGGCGGGCAGAACTGCTTGGCGTACTCCATAATGTTCTCCATGAAACCCTCGCGCTCGAAGAGATCGTTGACGATTCCGAGTTCCTGCGCCTCTTCGAACGAGAACGTGTTGCCCGTGACCATCAGTTCGATGGCCTTGCTCTTCCCTACCATCCGCGAGAGGCGTTGCGTGCCGCCGGTGCCCGGAAGCACGCCGAGGTTCACCTCGGGCAATCCAATTTTGCCCGCTTCCTTGCGCGCGATGCGGATGTCGGCCGCCATCGCAATCTCGAGGCCTCCGCCTACGCAATGGCCGTTGATGGCCGCAATCACCAGTTTGGGTGTGTGCTCCAACCGCAGCAGCATTTCATTGGCGTGCAGGCAGAAGTAATACTTGAACGTAGGATCGACGCTCGAGAGCATCTTGATATTGGCACCCGCGGAGAAAAACTTGTCTCCCGCGCCGGTCATGACGATTACATAGACGTTGTTGTCCATGCGCGCCTTGAGAATCGCTTCGTCCAGTTGCCGGTTCATTTCGTAGGTGTAGGTATTGGCGGGTGGATCGCACATTTCAATGACGGCTACGCCGCCATCCGTGCGGTAGTTCACGAGCTGCTTGCTGGTTTCTCCAGTCGCCGGCTGTACGGTAGTCGCCATGGAATAACTCCTTCAAAGTTGAATATCAAAACTCAAACTTACGCCGCCCTGATCACCGCTCTTTGCGCGTCTTCCCGCTCGCCATTACGCCGCGCAGAAAAACGTCGCCCATCTCACCCGCAATCGACGAAGCATCGGCATCGACCCGCGGATTGTGCCAGGTGTAAATCCAGTTCATCATGCCGAAAAGACTCAACACCGCGATGCGCGTCGAAAACTCCAGGCTGCGATCGCGCTTCAACTCGTCGAGCAGCCCCACGCAAATGCGATAGTATTCCCGCTTGATCGCCGCGACCTCCGATGCAAACCCGTTCTTCAGCGCCTCCGCCTCGTGCGAGAGCACCTTCATGGCAGCCTGGTTCGCTAGAAAATATTCGAGGTGGTTGAGGATGAAGATGCGAATCCGCTCCTCCGCGTCGTCCACGCCTTCCAGCCTTGCTTTGAGGTGCTGGACGATGGTCGTGAACGTGTGTTTCTGAATCAGGAACAGCAACCGTTCTTTGGATTCGAAGTAGTAATACAACCCGGCCAGCGACATGCCGCTGGCCCGCGATAAATCGCGCATGGAAGCCCCTTCGTATCCTTTTTTGCAGAAAACTTCGGTAGCGTGAGTGAGGATCTCCGCCAGTCGCCGGTCATAGCGTGTGGCCGGTGCGGGTGTGGCGCGATGCCGCCGCGCAGAAACGCGTGTCGCTGTCGAAGGACTCCCCATAATCCCGAAGCAGCCTATTCGAACGTTCGTTCGAATGCAGTATACAACGACGCGATCTTTATGCACAAGTGGTGGATTGATCACTCGGACACAACAAGCGGATCCGTTTCTCGGAATCGTTCCTAGTTCCGAATGTCCGCCAACAGTTGTTCGATCTCGGCCTTCAAATCCGCCGTCAGCGGCAGAAACGGCAGCCGCGAGGGGCCACCGAAATAGCCGTTGAAGTCCATGCCATGCTTCACGCCCGGGACGCCAAGATCGCCGACGACTCGCTGAGCCGCCTTGACAATGCGCTCCTGCTTCAGCCGAGCAAGTTCCGCATCGCCTTCTTTCCATGCGGCGTAAATCTCATAGCACGCGGTTGGGGCTGGGCAGGCGAAAGCCAGAATCGCGCCCGCGGCCCCGGCATCGAGTGAAGGTTGCAGCTTTTGCGCGGCACCCACAAGCACCTGGAATCCAACTTCCTTCTGGCGCGTTTTCATCTTGCCCACGACGGTGACTGCCGAGGACGACGGCCTTACTTCCGAGGAACCCGCCAGCGCTCCTACCTGGACGAGTTCCCCGCCGCCGTTGCCGGGGCCGGTACTCGCGGCTGCCAGCATGCGCGGAGTGACTGCCTCGAACGTCTCGGTCACGGTTGCGCTTCGCTTGATGTGCTTAGTACCTTCGACCATCTTCCGCACTTTCTCCACGTCGCCGCTCGATTCCTTGATGCCAATCATGTTGGGATGGTCGGCCAGTTCGCACACAACTTCGGCGGGAATGTCGTATCCCGTGGCCTGCGGAAAGTTGTAAATGATGACCGGTAGCGGTGAGCGATCGCAGACAGTGCGGTAGAACGCCAGGATATTCGAAGTCTGCATCTGCTTCTTGTAATAGTGCGGCGTGCGGACCATGGCCACGTCGTAGCCAAGTTCGGCTGCGTACTCTGTCAGACGCAGTGTCTCGATGGCCGATTCGATTCCAGTGCCGGCGATCAGAACTTTGGTTGGAGCCGCCGCTTGGCGCACGGCTTTGAACACATCACGCCGTTCCTGATCGGAGAGCAGGATCGCCTCGCCGGTCGAGCCCAGCGCAACAATCCCCGCCACTGGCGTGCGAGAGTAGCGCTCGACGTTTGATTCGAGCTTTTTAAAATAGACGTTGCCGTCGGGGTAGAACGGCGTGGTGATGGGCGGAAAGATTCCAGAAAGCAGCATATGAGGCCTCGACCTACCAGCTCCCAAATTAGCAGCTTCCCGGTGCGAATTACAGAGGCAGGTGTTGCCGGAGCGTTATCGACGCGCGGCGACTGCAGATCGCACGCGCCTCAACTGAAAGATCATCTCGGTCACGGCCAGGGGAACGACCCAGCACGCCCAGGCAATCGTAATATCGCGGTCGCCTTCCGGACGGAGTCGCGACATGGGACTGTAATCGCTCATGACGCGGAAGAACACGAAAGCGAACGTCACTACGTAGGCCCGAATCATCCATTCCTTGTGGAGGGCGACGAGCCCTTTGCGGATGGAATAGTACGCCATCCCCGTAGTAACGAGCCACGATGCGGCCAGCCCCATGAGGCCCACTCCAAACGCCCAGTAGCCGACCTCCTTGACTACAAGACCAACTGCCCCGGCCACTCCCGCGGCGACTCCCAGCAGGAACAGGCGACCGGTCCAGCGATGAATCCTCATGTGCCGCTGGCGGAGACCGGACCAGAATTGCCAGGGTCCAGTCAACAGGGCGAGAGTACCGCCGTTGATATGCAGAAACAACCATGCTCGGCGCGGCCAAAGGGTGTCGAACGAAGCCGCATCATAGTGGCGGTAGTAGAAGAGGACATATTTGATGACGAAGCCGACGGCTAGGCTGATGATGCCCGCCCAAGCTAAAACCCTCAGGGCCAGTCTTGCTATGCCACTTCCGTTCCAAACGCCATCGGGAGCGGGCGTTGCGGCGTGCGCCATCGTTCTTCCTCCCCCGCACTGAAAGACCATGCGGGCCTGTGTCCGCGAAATCCTAACACGGATGGGCTTTGAGGAGAATCTGTTTCGGGTTCTCTATCGCTTCGTGGCGGCGCCGTGTTCGGCGTGAATGTGCTGTAGCGCCCGAACGGTGAGTTCGCCGCTTTGCAGGGCGGCAATGCCCTCGGCTGCGGCCCGTGCCGCGGCCAGCGTCGTGATCGTCGGAATACGTGCCGTCACCGCCGCGCGGCGGATCGCCTTCTCGTCGAACCAGGGCTCGAGTCCCGTGGGCGTATTGATGATGAGCTGAATCCGCTGGCCCTTGATGAAGTCCACCACGTTGGGCCGGCCTTCTTTCACTTTGTAGACGCGCTCCACGTTCATGCCGCCGGCTTCGATCACGTCGGCCGTGCCCGCAGTCGCGACGAGCTTGAATCCCATGTCCACAAACTTGCGAGCCACCTGCATCACGTGGCGCTTGTCGTTGTCGGTAACGCTGAGGAATACCGTGCCTTTGGTCGGCAACTTCTGCCCCGCAGCCAGTTGCGCCTTGGCGAACGCCTCACCAAAATTGTCGGCCACTCCCATGACCTCGCCGGTTGATTTCATCTCCGGTCCCAGAACGGTGTCAATCCCCGGGAACTTGTTCCACGGAAATACCGGAGACTTCACGTAGTAGAAGCTGCCGGTATCGAGATCGGCGCGGCGCTCAATGAACTTCGGCAAAAACTCGCGGAGCTTTCGTCCGGTCATCAGCCGTGCCGCGATCTTCGCCATCGGTACGCCCGTCGCTTTTGAAACGTACGGCACGGTTCGCGAGGCGCGCGGATTTACTTCCAGCACGTAAACTTTCCCGCCTTCGGAGTTGCCATTGCCCCGCGGAATGGCGAATTGAATGTTCATCAGCCCGATCACCTTCAGCGCGCGAGCCAGCTTGAAGGTGTAGTCTCGCATGCGCTCCAGCAACGGTTGCGGAATATCGACCGCCGGCAACACGCACGACGAATCTCCGGAGTGAATGCCGGCTTCCTCAATGTGCTGCATGATTCCGCCGATAACCACGTCTTCTCCGTCAGAAAGCGCGTCCACGTCCACTTCGATCGCGTCTTCGAGGAAGTGATCGATGAGCACCGGGCGATCGTGCGAGTACTCGACCGCCTCTTTCATGTAGCGGATGATTGACTCTTCGTCGTACGCGATGACCATGGCGCGCCCGCCGAGTACATACGAAGGCCGCACCAGGACGGGATAGCCGATGCGTTTCGCGCCCTCGACGGCTTCTTCGATCGAAGTGGCCATGACGCCGGGAGCTTGCGGAATCTGCAGCTCTTCGAGCAGTTTGTTGAAGTGCTTGCGGTCTTCGGCCAGGTCAATCGACTCGGGCGACGTACCGATGATCTTCACGCCCGCCTCCTTCAGCGGAAGCGCGAGATTGAGAGGGGTCTGTCCGCCGAACTGCACGATCACGCCCACCTCAGCGCCCTTGGAGGTCTCGTGCTGATAGATCGCCCACACATCTTCAAATGTCAGCGGCTCGAAGTAGAGGCGGTCGCTGGTGTCATAGTCGGTGGAGACGGTCTCAGGATTGCAGTTGATCATGATCGTCTCGTAACCGTCATCGCGTAGCGCGAATGCGGCGTGGCAACACGCGTAGTCGAACTCGATCCCCTGCCCAATGCGGTTCGGGCCGCTGCCGAGAATAATGACTTTCTTCTTGTCAGTCGGCTCCGCTTCGTCTTCATCTTCGTAAGTCGAATAAAGATAGGGCGTGAAGCTTTCGAACTCAGCCGCGCATGTGTCCACCCGCTTGTAGACCGGCATAATGCCGTACTTCTTCCGCAGGTGCCGGACTTTCTCCTGCCCGTCCAGCCGCCAGACCTGGGCCAACCGGCCATCGGAGAATCCCATGCGCTTCGATTCGCGAAGCACTTCGGCAGGGATCGACTCCATCGGATGCTTTTCTAATTCCAGTTGCTGGTCGTTGATTTCTTTCAACTGATACAGAAACCACGGGTCCATCGAAGTCATCTTCGCGAGCTGCTTCACAGTGTGGCCCTGGCGCAAGGCATATCGCACATAAGCCAGGCGCTCTGGATGCGGCGTGACCAGCCGCTGGGTCAGAATCTTTGGCTCAATCTTGTCCGCTCCGACTTTCTTGCCAGTATCGAGCGATCGAACGCCCTTCATCAGCGCTTCTTTAAACGTGCGGCCGATGGCCATCACCTCGCCCACTGATTTCATCTGCGGCCCCAGAGTGTCGTCGGCGCCGGGAAACTTCTCGAACTGCCACTTGGGAATCTTCACGACAACATAATCGAGCGTTGGCTCGAAGCATGCCGGCGTCTTGCGCGTAATGTCGTTCGGAATTTCGTCAAGCGTGTACCCCACGGCAAGCTTCGCGGCAATCTTCGCGATTGGGAATCCGGTGGCCTTCGACGCCAGCGCTGAAGAACGAGAGACGCGCGGGTTCATCTCGATTACGACCATTCGCCCGGTCTCAGGATTCACCCCGAACTGAATGTTTGATCCGCCCGTATCTACTCCGATTTCGCGAATCACCGCGATCGAAGCGTCGCGCATCGCCTGATACTCGCGGTCAGTCAGCGTCTGCGCCGGCGCTACCGTAATCGAGTCGCCCGTATGCACACCCATGGGGTCGAAATTCTCGATCGAGCAGATGATGATGACGTTGTCTTTGGTGTCGCGCATCACCTCGAGCTCGAACTCCTTCCAGCCCAGCACCGACTCTTCGATCAGCGCTTCATGCACCGGTGAAAAATCGAGGCCGCGGGATAACACGTCCACCATCTCTTCGCGGTTGTAAGCGATTCCCCCGCCGGACCCACCCAGCGTGAACGAAGGCCGGATGATGACCGGAAATCCGATCTTGCCCGCGAACTCGAGCCCGTCTTTCGTATTGTTGACCAACGCCGACTTGGGCACGTCGAGCCCGATCTTCTGCATCGCGTCTTTGAAGAAAAGGCGGTCTTCGGCCTTCTTGATAGCGGCAACGTTCGCGCCAATCAGGCTGACGTCATATTTTTCCAGCACGCCGCCGTCGGAGAGTTCGATCGCCAAGTTCAGCGCAGTCTGTCCGCCGACGGTTGGCAGCACGGCAAAACCAGCGCCCGGCGCCATTTCCCTCTCAATGCGGATGATCTCTTCCAGGTACTCCAACGTGAGCGGCTCAATGTAAGTGCGGTCGGCCGACTCCGGGTCGGTCATGATAGTGGCCGGGTTCGAGTTCGCGAGTATGACCTCGTAGCCCTCGGACTTGAGCGCCTTGCAAGCTTGCGTGCCCGAGTAGTCAAACTCCGCCGACTGCCCGATGATGATGGGCCCGGAGCCGAGGATCAGAATCTTCTTGATGTCAGTACGTTTTGGCATTTTACGATGCAATCTTTCCGGACTTGTTTTCAGAGCGTGCCGGCTCAACTCTAGCCGAGGGCTTGCTCTGATCGAATCTGCTCGGCTCGGGCGCGCTGTGGCCGGGCGTGTTCTGATCGGGCATCCATTGAAAAGTGTTGCTTTGAAAGGGCGCGCCTTCAAGGCGCGCCGCATCGCGCCCCGGCGAAGCGATGGGCTTTAGCCCCTGAGGTACTGGGTCGAGCTCGATCCCGAGCGCTGCCGACGAATATGGATACATCTCCGCGCGCCCGCACAAATGTTTACCGACCGGATTCTGGCGGATGTACAGAACATGCTGCGCATAGTCTCCAGCATCGCGAATGCGATGATCCGAGAATCCCTTTTGCCAGATCTCCATATTCGAGCCGAGTTCCTTCTTCGCCCGATACGAAAATCCGCCCTTGATGAACTGCACCGACTTCTCCAGGCTCGTCTTCGGAGTCAGCAGGATATGAATGTGATCCGGCATGACCACGAACTCATGCAAGAGATACGCCGTCGCGCGATAGTGACAAAGAGTCTCGATCAAAAGCCGCGCCCAAGGCTCTCTTGAGAACAGCGATCGACGTCCCCAAGTGGACGAGGTAATCATGTATGTGTGGCCCGTATTGGTCGCATGTTCTCTTGTGGGTCTCACAACGGTACCTCAGCGGCTAAAGCCGCAAATCTTTGATTGCCTCTTACGGCGCGCCTTGAAGGCGCGCCCTTTCAAAGCACTCGCCGCAGTGCGGAGACGATCTTAGTCCGCTCTCTCCACTTCCGCAGTAATACAACCGTCCGCAAACTCGCTCACCCATACGCGCTTTGCTGCGTTGCGGGTCGGCGAAAAAATGGTGACAGCAATATCGTTAGCTCCGCCCGTAATCCAGTAAATCCCTGGCTCGACTTCCCCGAATGAGGCCAATCCTAGTGAGTCAGTGATTGCGGATTTCAGCACCTTCCTTTCGTAACGGGCCTGTGGTGACGCCGGTCCCGGACTTAGTGTGAACGCTTTATGCAGCTGAAACGTTCTGCCGCGCTGGACCTTATCGTTATAAGTCACACGCAAATTCACCGATTGCGTTCGGAGCACTACTCGTGGCCAGTCAGCCTGCCAGCAGCCAAAAGCCAAAGTGGCACTGCAAACGAAAGCCGCAGTCGAGAGAACAGCCTTCACCCCTTCCACTCCTCCATCATGTTCGTAAATTCCTTAAACAGATAATGCGAATCGTGCGGCCCAGGAGCCGCTTCCGGGTGATACTGCACGCTGAACAGTGGCAGGTTCCGGTGCCGCAAACCTTCAAGCGTCTGGTCGTTCAAGTCGATGTGCGTGAACTCGACTTCGCTCTGCGCCAGAGAGTCCGGGTCGACCGCAAAATTGTGGTTGTGCGCAGTGATCTCAATCTTTCCTGTCTTCAACTGCTTCACCGGATGATTCCCGCCGTGATGCCCAAATTTCAGCTTGAACGTTTTCCCGCCCAGCGCGATTCCCGTCAGTTGATGCCCAAGGCAGATACCAAAAATCGGCTGCCGCCCCATCAACCTTCGAATTGAATCCACTGCATACGTGCACGGCTCCGGATCGCCCGGGCCATTCGACAAGAAGACTCCGTCCGGCTTCAATGCGAGCACATCTTCCGCCGGAGTCTGCGCCGGAACCACCGTCACCTTGCAACCTTCGCCGCGCAGCTTGCGCAGAATGTTCCGCTTGATGCCGAAATCGTAGGCGACGACGTGGAATCGCGGCGGCTCGTCTTTCACTCCGACCACAGCCACTGGCTCGTGCGAACGCTCGCCGACTTCCCAGACGTAAGGCCGCGTCGTGCATACAACTTTCGCCAGATCCATCCCATCCATCTTCGGAATCGAGCGCGCTTTCGCGATCAACTTGTCCGCGTCGCTTTCAATCGTCGAAACCACGCCACGCATCACGCCGTGCTGGCGCAAGTGGCGCACCAACGCCCTCGTGTCAATGTCCGACAGCACCGGTACCTTGAACTGCTCCAGATACTCTTCGGCCACTTGCTGCGAACGCCAGTTCGAGCTCACGCGCGAGAATTCGCGCACGATCAGGCCCTCAATCCACGGGCGCGTGGCTTCATTGTCTTCCTGGTTGGTGCCGTAATTTCCGATTTCGGGGTTGGTCAGGACGACAATCTGCCCTGAGTACGAAGGATCAGTAAAGATTTCCTGATAGCCAGTGATGGAAGTATTAAAAACGACTTCGCCGTAGCATTCGCCTTTGGCTCCGTAGCCTTTGCCTCGGAAGACTCTGCCGTCTTCGAGCGCAAGGATTGCCTGCATTGTCGCTCCGGTGAGTGGATTTTCAGAAGTTTATCAGGGATTGCCGCAGCGGCCAAGGACAGAACATGCCCTCGGCAAAGAAATCTGTGGATCGCAGGACACTTTGCCCCCGCGCCGTAGCCGCCTAAGGACCTACCGCGGCCAGAATATAATCCGTCAGCAGCTTCTCCGTCTGTTCGTGCATGCCTCGGGTGTTGTAGTTCGTGCTGGTGATCACGACCGTCAGGTCGAGCGCCGGAAACACGGCGACCTTGTTCCCGCCATTGCCGCTCATGAAAAATGCCGGATAACTCTTGCCGCCGGATTTGAAAGTCTTCAGCCACCACAGGTAGCCGTACTCGGTCTCATCGTCAATCTGTGCATGCGGCTGAGTCGAGGCCTTTACCCATGCCTCGTCAACGATGCGGGTTCCGTGCCATACGCCCCCCTCGCGGTAAAGTTCGGCGACTTTCAGCAGATCGCGACTAGTCAGGCGCAACCCGCCACCCGTCTGCGGAGTATTGAGAGGCGAATAGACCCACTGGGCGTCTGTGATCCCGAGCGGCGCGAAGAGCTTCTCCTGCGCATAGCGGTCCGTGCGCTCGCCCGTTGCCTTCTGCAGTACTTCACTCAGCGTGAACACTCCACCGGTGCAGTAGCTGAAATAGCGGCCGTACTTGGGCGGCTCGACCGGCTCGCCTACGTGCATGTGGCCGCGAACCGGTAAGTCGAGGATGAACTGCGCCCAGTCTTCGATCACGTACATGCGCTCTTCGTTGCCGCGCGAAGCGTCGTTCCAATCGTCACATTCGAGAGGCGACGACATGGTCAGAAAGTCCTCGATGGTGATCTTGTCCTTGCGTGGATCAGGATTCTGCAACTTGCGCGCGCGTTCGGGCAGCAAAGCCAGCACACGGGCATCCACGCCGGTCAGTTTCTTTTCTCCGATAGCGATTCCCACCAGGACGTCGGTGATGCTCTTGGTCGCTGAGCGCGTATCGCGCAAAGTCTTGCTGTCGCCTTCGAAGTAGGCTTCGTAGACCAGCTTCCCATGCCGCGCGACCAGCACGCTGCCGATTTTCTTGAACTCGCCTGCCCGGTTCGCCGCTTCCATATCGTGCAGCGGCTTTGCTGTCATGCCGACCCCTTCCGGCGCAGCTGTCTCGATGCCGTCCTGCCTGGTTTCCGTAACCCCGGTTTGAGCTCGACTCTCGGAAGACGAGCCCACAGCCAGAAAAATTCCGAAACAAATCACGAAGCTCTTTGTCATAAACGCCCTCGGCATTACTCAGACGAATGAAAGCCCAAGATGAGAGCACGAAAGGTTGGTAGTTGCTGCCTCAGTGACAAGCCACGATGAGGATACGGCGTTAGCGCACCCGCCCGACTTTATCCATCGGCCAGTAGCCAAAAACCGCCTTGCCATAGATAAAGCTCTGATTCACGGGGCCGAAATCGCGGCTGTCCTTCGACATAGAACGATGATCGCCGAGCACAAAATAGCTATGCGACGGCACTACGATTTCGGAATACGACTGGGAATCGGTGTAGGCCGGAGGCACGTAGTCTTCGTCCAGAGCCTGGTCGTTTACGTAGACCTGCCCGCCGTCGATGCGGATACGGTCGCCCGCCGTCCCGATGACTCGCTTGATAAAACTCAACGAAGGATCACGCGGATACTTAAATACCACAATATCCCCGCGTTCAATCGGTTCCAGCCGATAGACGAACTTGTTCACGAAGATTCGTTCCTGATCTTCGAGCGAAGGCATCATGCTGGTACCTTCCACCTTCACCGGCTGGTAAATGAAGATGATGATGAAGGCGGAGACGGCGAGGGAAATGATCAGGTCGCGAACCCAAACTCCGAATCCCGCTCGACGCAGTGCGGGAGTTTCCATCCCTGGCACCATGCCACTCGAGGGGGCCGCCGCTGGCAACCGGCTGCCTTGATTTTGTTCTGAGTTGGAATCCACAGCTATCCGTCCCTATTGTATACAGAATTCGACTTCCTATTGGCGGGTTATACGCGGCCGATCGGAACCGTTAGGACATCGCCCTTTATCCTTCTTTCGTCCTCCTTCCGCCACGGGTTACAATAACGGGACCCGAGGGAATCTATGACTCGCCGTTTGCAACAGAACAAGCTCGTGTACCGAACCCTGACGCTAGCTTTTCTCTTCCTGGTGACATTAACCATGTCAGCCCAATGGGCCGCGCAGGAAGAAAGCGGCGTTCCCGCCTATAACGCCGCTCCTCCGCCCAAAGGGACGAAGTTGCCTCCCCTCCTGACCAAGGCCGATCTCTGGGGCGCCGACGCGCAGAATTCCTTCCAAACTCACGCTTATGAACTCGCGGCCAAGATTCCCAACGTTCTTCACCAGCAACCTTGCTACTGCTACTGCGACCGTATGGGCCACAACAGCCTGCATAGCTGCTTCGAGAACACACACGGCGCACAGTGCGAAACTTGCTTGAAGGAGCTCTATTACTCGTACCAGCAGCACCAGAAGGGCAAGACCGCCGCGCAGATTCGCGCCGGCATCATCAAGGGCGAATGGAAGCAGATTGACCTGCAGACGGCCTCGGCGATCAATTAGAACCGAGCAAGTACCGGCGCAACGACTCTGATTTCTCTCTCGGTACACGGTACAAGATTCGGTCCCTGCTCGCTGGACCTCCACCCACCCTTTGAGTGATACTTTACTGCTCAGCTATTCAGCACGATTGCGAGGAGTTCCCCATTCCCAAGACCACAGGAAGAGTTTTGCACATGGCTCAGAAACCTACCGCGAAGAAGACCGTGGCAGAAGACCCGCGCTATACGCAAGCGCTGCAGAGCTACGAGGCCGGCCTGCGCGCCATGCAGGAACACAAATTCGAAAAGGCTAAACCTCAGTTCCAGAAAGTCGCCATAGGGCCGAGTAAAGAACTGGCCGACCGCGCTCAGGTCCATCTCAGCACCTGCAACCAGCATCTTGAACGGACCACGGCCGCACAGTTTAAAACCGCGGAAGAACACTTCGACTTTGCGGTCTCGCTGATGAACGTCGGCGACTACGTCACTGCCCGCGAGCATCTCGACAAACTGCACAAGCAGGCTCCCAAGGCCGACTACGTCGTTTACGGACTGGCGGCGCTCGATTGCCTCACCGGTCACGTCGAGGATTCCCTCAAGCGTCTGGACGAGGCCCTTCGCCTGAATCCGCAGCTGCGCTTCCAGGCGCGCAACGACTCCGACTTCCAGAACCTGGCGGAGGATCCGCGCTTCACTGAATTGCTCTACCCGGACCCCGGCGCGGAAATCGGTTCGTCGGACGGCGACATCGGCGAAGACGAATCCGTCTGACACAGGTCGACGACGGCCACAACCTCGATGGAAACCAAAACGGCAGAGTTCCCGGCACAAGAGAAGACCGCGCGCGAGCGCGGTCTTCGCGTCGTTGCCATCGGCGGCGGCACCGGACTCTCGACGCTGCTCAAGGGCCTGAAGCGCTTCGTCCTCTCGCCGGCGGAAGTTCCGGGAGCTCACTCCGACTCGCCTGTTATCCGCGATCTCTCCGCTGTCGTGACGGTCAGCGACGATGGTGGATCGAGCGGCCGTCTGCGCAAAGAGCTCAACATGCTCCCGCCCGGCGACATCCGAAACTGCATCGTCGCCCTCAGCGAAGACGAGGCGTTGCTGTCGAAACTTTTTCGTCATCGCTTCGACAAGGGTTCCGGCCTCGAAGGCCACAGCTTCGGCAATTTGTTTCTCGCGGCGCTCACTTCCCTCACGTCGGATTTCTCCGAGGCTGTGCGCCTTTCGTCCGAGATTCTTCTCACCCGCGGCCATATCTATCCCGCCACGACCTCCAACATTGAACTCGAAGCTCTGATGGAAGACGGCACTCGGGTTCGCGGCGAGACCAGGATTACCGCCAGCAAAGGGCGCATCCGGGAACTGTTTCTTGTCCCGCCCGACGTCGGCCCCATGCCGCAAACCCTGGAGGCAATTGCTCACGCTGACCTGATTACGATTGGCCCAGGCTCGCTCTTCACCAGCCTGATCCCAAATCTTCTGGTGCGCGGCATTGCACCGGCCATCGTTGAATCCCCCGCTACGAAGGTCTATATCTGCAATCTGATGACGCAGGCCAACGAAAGCCTCGACCTGACTGCGGCCGACCACATCCGCGCTCTGAATCGCCACGCGCAGAAACAGATCTTCGACTTCGCCCTCATCAACCGCATGCCAGCCTCAGCCGAGATGCAGGCCAAGTACGCGACAGAAGGCGCCTGCCAGATCGTCAATGATCTCGACGCGATCGAAGCCCTCGGCGTGATCCCGGTCCTCGGCGACTATCTGGAAGAAGGCGGCGTCGCCCGCCACAACACCGCCCGCGTAGCCCGTGACCTGATGCACCTGGTGGCGGGGCGCCCACACAACAACCGCATTCCGTAAATACTCTTGTCAGTCCGAGCCAGCGAGGAAGCCGCTTCTCGCGTGTGCCGCCACGGCCGCCGCCGTTTGTCGCCATGCCGCCGCTTCCTGTATCGTGAGGCTTCGATTTCGAGGCTTGCCGCATTCGAAGTCAACAAACCATGCGTACTTCCCTGCTCATTCTCTGCGTTCTGCTGATCGCCACCTCGCTCTGCCTGGCTCAAACAGGTCCAGAGCAGGGCGGCCACGAAGTCCAGATCTGGGCAGGTGGTGGACACTCGGTCCCGGGCGGTACAAAGAATACCGGCGCATTCAACGCCGGCCTGCGCTACGGATGGATCCTGACCGGCCCGCACCTACCCGGCTTTCTCCGTGGACGCTTCGAATACGCTGTAGACGCCGTCCCCATTTTTCTTATCTTCCAGCCCGCCAACACAGCCTACGGCGTGGGATTCGATCCGCTGGGCCTGAAGTGGAATTTTGAGCGCCATGGCCGCCTCTCCCCCTATCTCGAACTCACGGGCGGAACTGTCTTCACCGACCACAACGTTCCTACCAATACGAACGCCGTCAACTTCATGGATCAAGCCGCCTTCGGTGTCCATATTCTTGGTGCGAAAGGCAACGTAAGCCTCGAACTGCGTTACATGCACGTCTCGAATGCCGGGCTCGGTAACCTCAATCCGGGAATTAATACGGTGCAGGTACGGCTGGGAATTGGAAAGTTCTTCGCCCCTGGCGGACACTGACGCTCTTTCGGGGCGGAGCGCCGCCCGCGCAAGCCTTGCTTCCCTGCTCTGCCTCCCGTTATCCTCATCCGTTATGTCTACGCTCGTCGAATGCGTTCCGAATTTTTCCGAAGGACGCGACAAGGCCAAAGTTGACGCCATCCTTGACGCCATGAAAATGCCCGGCGTTTACCTTCTCGATCGCGAAATGGACTCCGATCACAACCGCTGCGTCATCACTTTGGTCGGCGAACGCGAAGCCATACAGGAAGCGGCTATCCGCGGCGTGGGCAAGGCCGCGGAACTGATCGACCTCAACGTCCATACCGGCGCGCATCCCCGCATGGGCGCCTCCGACGTAGTGCCGTTCATCCCCATCGACGGCGTCACCATCGAGGACTGCGTCGCCATGGCGAATCATGTCGGCGAGCAGATCTGGAAGCGCTACCAAATTCCGGTCTATCTCTACGAGGCCGCGGCCAGGACTCCCGAACGCCAGGGTCTCGAAAACATTCGCCGCGGCCAGTTCGAAGGCATCCGCGATGAGATCGCGACGAATCCGGCGCGGCGCCCGGACTTTGGCGAACCGCGTGTGCATCCAACCGCGGGCGCGACGGTTGTGGGGGCCCGCAAATTCCTGATCGCCTATAACGTCTTCCTCAACACACCCGACGTCGACATCGCCAAAAAAATCGCCAAGGCCGTGCGCTTCTCCAACGGCGGCATGCGCTTCCTAAAGGGCGCTGGATTTCTCGTCCGCGGCCTGGCCCAGGTCTCCATGAACCTCACCGACTTCGAGCAAACCCCTGTCCACCGCGTCTTTGAGCTGGTGAAGCGCGAGGCTGCCCGCTACGGGGTCACGGCGGTGTCGAGCGAAATCGTCGGATTGATTCCTAAGAAGGCCCTGGAACAGGCGGCCGAATGGTTCTTGCAGGTGGAGAATTTCGATTCATCGCTCATTCTCGAGAATCGCCTCGCCGCGGTGATGGGCGGCAAGACCGCGGTTGGCGGCCTCCGCGCCGGGGTCGAACCCTTCGTCGAACAGCTCGCCGCACCCACAGCTGCACCTGGAGGCGGCAGCGCTTCCGCCGCGGCAGCCGCCATGGCCGCCGGCCTGGCCGGGATGGTCGCCTCGATGTCGCGGGGAAAGAAGGCTTACCTGCAATACGAATCCCAGCTCAGCGCCGCGATTGCCCGCCTCACGCCTCTGCGCGAGGAACTGAAGGCGGCGGTCGATGCCGACGCCGAGTCCTACAACTCAGTCATGAAAGCCTACAAACAGGCCAAGACGGCCGCGGATGAAAGGACGGGAGAGACGCTGATCGAGGCTGCTCTCAAAGAAGCAACGTCGGTTCCCCTGAGCGTCGCGGAGAAAGCGCACGAAATTTCCAAAATCGTGCAGTCGCTCGAGCCCATTACCAACCCCAATATGAAATCAGACTTGACGACCGCGCTGGCTCTGGCTCGCGCCGCCATCACCGGCGCTCTGGCGAACGTGGAAATCAACCTGTCGTCGCTGAAAGATGAGGCGTTCGCTGCCAGCGTTCGCCGGCGAGCGAGTTTGTCGTAGAGACGTAACTTGCCAGGTCTCTACGGTCTCGAACAAACAAGCCCCTTCGTAACAATGTTTTTCGGGATGCCGAATGAAAAGTGGGGGCAGGGTTCCCCTGATCGGACGCTGCCCACTGGACGCTCCCCATGACTCCAGGCCGTCAACAGGCACTGTACTTCTGTTCCATTCTTCAAGCCTGCAAGTAAAATAGAATAGAACGATCTACTAACGACAGGGCTGCTGGGTGCATCCAACTAAAAGTACCCTTGTCCCTGCATGTTTTTATGAAATTCGAGGCGTTATGAAACTTCTCAAGATGTGCCTGGCTTCTCTGCTTCTGGTGAGCATGGCCTATGCCATGCCTCTGAACTCTTCCGCGCGTTCCTGCATTCCCGCCGAACTGCTGCAACTCATCTCGGTGGACTACCGCACGATCAAGGACTCGCCTACTGCGATGGCGATGAAGCAGCAGTTGCTGCCCGACAACATCAAGCAGTTCGAGGCTGCCCTCAAGAACATCGGCATCAATCCCGACAAGGATGTGGACACCCTCACATTCGCCTCGTTCCACAGCGGCAAGCAAGGCGTGAAGACCGTCGGAGTTGCCAGCGGCCCCTTCAACATGAAGGCGGTGCTGAAGAAGATGAAACTCGAGAATGTGACGCCGAAGAAGGTCGGAACAGCGCTCATCTATCCCATGGACGGCGGTTTCGTGATGAGTTTTCTGGATGACAGCACGCTGCTGTTCGGCGACACGACCGCGATCAAGGCCGCGCTCGATACCCAGAATGGCCTGACTCTCAGCCTCGATACCAACGGCAACATGGCGGACATGATGAGCAGCGTTGATTCAGCGCCCGTCTGGAGCATTCTCGATCAGCAGGGCACGCAAAACGTGATGCGCTCTGCGCTCGGCGACGCCTCCAAGGTCGCCGACTACGAAACCGTGAAAAAGCACCTGCTGGGCTCGCGCTACACCATGAACTTCAATAGCGGAGTGAACTTCGATCTGACGGTGGTCACCGACGACTCCATGACCGCGGCCACGCTGTCGTCGCTAGTCAAGGCTGGCATTCTTTACAAGAAGATGAATGCTACGCCCGCCGAGAAAGTTGCGGTCGACAACACCACGGTGGATTCCGACAGTTCGAACCTGCAAATCCACTTCAAAGCCAGCGACCAGCAGTTCCAGTCGCTCATGCACTCGGACTTATTCGCAGCCGTCTCGCACTAACAACGCACCCGGCTTAAACAAAAGCCCCGAGCCATTCCGCTCGGGGCTTTTTGTTTGGATTAGAGTTCATTTCTTCCGCTCAGCCCGTTTCGCCCGCGCCCAGCCTTCCTTCACAATCTGCTGTGCGCGCCCGATCGCCAGGGAGTCCCCGGGAACATCTTTCGTAATGCACGACGCGGCGCCCACATACGCGCCCTTGCCCACACGCACTGGAGCCACCAGTGTGCTGTCGCTGCCGATGAAAGCCCCGTCCTCAATTACGGTCGTGTGCTTGTTCACGCCGTCATAGTTGCAGGTGATAGTCCCAGCGCCGATGTTCACGCCCGCACCGATCTCCGCGTCGCCCAGGTAGGTCAGGTGGTTCGCCTTCGATCCCTTGCCTAGTTTGATCTTCTTGGTCTCGACGAAATTCCCCACATGCGCGCCTTCTCCGATCTCGCTTCCCGGTCGCAGGTGCGAATACGGACCAATCACCGCACCACTGGCAATCCTGGCGCCTTCCATCATGCTTCCCGGGCGGATCGTCACTCCATCCGCCACTTCACAATCGCGGATCACGCAATACGACCGGACTCGGCACGCCGTCCCAATCCGCGTCTTTCCCAGGAGCTGTACGTATGGCTCAATCACTGTGTCCGGTGCGACCTCCACGTCGGCATCGATCACGCACGTCGCGGGATAAAAGACGGTCACGCCCTCAGCCATCAGCTGCCGGCATTTCGCCATCCTCATAAAGTGGTCAATGTCGGCTAGTTCCGCTCGCGTGTTCCCGCCGAGAACTTCGCCGGCATCCGCCGTCTTCCACGCCACCACGCGCTGTCTCGCCTTGCGCAAAACCTCGGCCATATCGGTCAGGTAGTACTCGGCATGCGCATTCGCGGTCGAGAGCTTCGCGATATTCGCGTACAGAGCCTTCACGTCAAACACATAGAAGCCGGAGTTGATCTCTCGAATTCTTTTCTGCGATGCGTTCGCCGCCTTCTCCTCGACAATGCGCTCGACCTCGGCGCCGCGCGCGCTCTTCCTCAGCACGCGGCCATATCCGGTGGGATTCTCCAGTTCCGCGCTCAGCAGGGTCATCGCCGCCTGCTCGTCCAGGTGGAAATTGAGCAATCGCCCAATCGTCTGGGGCGTGATCATCGGTGCGTCGCCTGAAAGCACGATCACGTGGTCGTATCGATTGAGTGCCTCTCGCGCCACCATAAGCGCATGGCCAGTTCCTCGCTGCTCAGCTTGCAGCACGAAGTTCACGCCGGTATGCTCCGTCGCCGCCCGCACTCGCCCCGCTTCGTGCCCAATAATCGCGTAGACATCCTCCGCCGGCACAACCCGGCAGGCTGCCCCGATCACGTGCTCCAGCAGCGGCTTCCCGCCGACTTCATGTAACACTTTAGGAAGTTGCGACTTAAGCCTGGTTCCCTTGCCCGCCGCCATAATGGCTACGGCCACGCGCGGAGCCGCTGCCAATCGAGAAGATTTGCCTGATGATTTCTTCATTCGCCCCAATATACCGCGCTTACGAAACAATGGCTATTTCGTGGCTCATCCCCTAGAATTTTAACCATTAGAAAACTGGCGACGCCAAGGCGTAAGCCATCCCGGAGAGACCGAGTGCCCAAATATGTCATCGAGCGCGATATCCCCAACGTTGACAGTGTGACACCCGATCAGGTGATCGCCATTTCGCAGAAATCTTGCAATGTGCTGAACAACCTGGGACCTCAGATTCAATGGCTGCATAGCTACGTCACCCAGGACAAGATCTATTGCGTCTACATCGCTCCCAACGAAGAGATGGTGCGGGAACACGCGAAGCAAGGCGGCTTCCCCGCAAATCGCGTCTCTGAGGTCAAACTCGTCATCGACCCGACGTCGGCTGAGGTATAGCCACCCACACAGGTTCCTCCGCAGTCACAAATGGAATCGCCCACGCAACGCGTTTCTGATTCACCGGCTGGTGGACGGGACGTTGCGACCATCATCGCCATCTCGATAGTGGCGTTCGCGACTGCAAATCTTCTGCATGAAGGCCTCGGTCACGGCGGCGCCTGCGTTCTCTCGGGAGGCCATCCGCGGGTGCTCTCGACCGTGCATTTCGAATGCGATCATGATAGCCGGTTCATTTCCGCGGGCGGCACCCTGGTGAACATGGTCGCAGGCCTCGCGTCCTGGCTGGCGTTGCGATGGACGAACCCGAAGCGCCAAACGTTGCGCTACTTCCTATGGCTGCTGATGACAATCAACCTGCTGGGGGCCGCCGGATACTTCCTGTTTTCGGGTGTGGGAAATTTCGGGGACTGGGCCGACGTAATTCAAGGCTTCAATCCGCCCTGGTTCTGGCGCACAGCTCTCACCATCGTTGGCGCGGTGGCCTACGCGTTGGTGGTTTGGCTCTCCCTGCTGGAGTTGCGGACTTTCCTCGGTGAACGCGACTGGAGGCGCGGCGGAGCGAAAGATCTCACCCTTATTCCCTACATCACCGGAGGCCTTCTCTACACCGTGGCCGGCATGTTCAATCCTGTGGGCTTGATCCTGGTCGCAGTCTCCGCCGCGGCTGCCTCATTCGGCGGGGCTTCGGGCATGGCCTGGATGACGCAATGCATAGGGACCAAGCTCGTCCCCAGAATCAGCAGCCACCCGTTTACTTTGCCGCGCAGCCGAGTTTGGCTCCTGACAGCTTTCATCACCGCCGCGATGTTCATCGCCGTCCTGGGACGCGGCGTGCGTTTCCACTAGCACCGCCCGCTCTACAATCCGATCCCGCCGTCCACCGCCAAAATCTGCCCGGTAATAAACTGCGGCGCGGTTGCGAAGAACAACACCGCTTCCCCAATCTCCTCCCCGCGGCCATTCCGCCGCATCGGTGTCTGCTTGGCCATGCGACGCATGAAGGCTGCCGCCGACTTCTCCCCCAGATCGATCATCCCCGGAGCCACTGCGTTCACCGCGATCTCCGGCGCCAGCGCCTTCGCCATTACCTTGGTCAGCATGTGCAGCGCCGCCTTCGACGAGCAATAGTGCGCGTGTGTCGCCCAGGGCCTCAATCCTCCGAGCGACCCCATGTTGATAATTTTCGCCTCGATTGGCCCGCTGTTCTTGCCGCGCTTCCGCCGCATCCACTTCAGTGCCTCGCGCGAAACCACAAACGGTCCGCGCGTGTTCGACGCGAAAATCGCGTCCCACTGCCGCACTGTCAGTTTCTCGAACTCAACCGTTTCATAGTTCCCCGCGTTGTTGACCAGGATGTCAATCCGCCCCAGTTCGCGTCCGGCCTCTTTCATCATGGCGCGCACGCTGCTCTCATCGGTCACGTCACAGTGCAGCGCAAATGCCCGCACTCCTAGCCCTGACAAATCCACCACAGTCTCCCGCGCTTCGCGCGCCGAGTTCCTGAAAGTGATGGCCACATCTGCCCCGGCGTTGGCCAGAGCTAAGGCCGACGCGCGTCCCAATCGCCGGGCGGCGCCGGTGATCAACGCAGTCTTCCCCCGCAGGGGTTTTGCTTGAAGGTCTTGCATGACTGGGATTTTACTGCCTGTGCTTAGGACGCGCCCAGCAGAGTTCTCACCGTTTCGACCAAGACTCGAGATTCTTCCGACTTCGCGACCACGGCATCCGCCTGGGCAGTCGCACCTTCCGACTGGTTTTTCCCTTCGAACACTTGGATCACCCGCACCGCGGGGCGCAACCTCTTCAGTTCAGCGGTGATCAGCGCGGATTCAGCCCCATCGCCGTCCAGATCGACGACCACTACATCCACCGCTTCTTGACTGAATCGAATAACTCCCTCGTACCCGCCGCCCGCCGTAAGCACTCGCCAGCCCTGCTCTTTGAGAAGCGAGCACCGCAGGTTGAGGGAAATTGGGTCGTTCCCAATGCAGAAGACAACATTACGGAGCTTGGTCACTAGCACCCCCTCTCTCGGGTCCAGTCGTGCAACTCGAGCGCCGGGTCGCGCGGCACCGCTCGCGCGCTGCAATACTCTTAGGACAATCTTCCGGAACACGCTGTGATTGAAATCACACCTGATGACAGTAAAGGCGGCGTCCCCGGGATCAGACAACCGTGCCGTGGTCCGACCATCAGACCTGTCCCGGGCGAACCCCGCCCTACCCGCTCCACTTCCTCCTTGGAAAACCTCAGTCCTCCGCGCTAGACTTTTCTCGGCATGCCAGAGCCTCGCAACGTCGTGGTCTATTCCCGCAAGGGATGCCATCTCTGTGAGGTTGTGAAAGAAAGCCTCTCGAAACTCTCGCGCCGCGGCGGTTTCACCTGGAGCGACGTTGATGTTGACGGCGACGCCGAACTCCGCCGCAAATTCAACGACGAAGTTCCCGTCGTCTTCATTGATGGCCGCAAAGCCTTCAAGTACCGCATGGACGAGCAGGAGTTCCTCCGCAAGCTAGCCAGCTAGCCGTCGTTTCCCCACCCGCGCGGAGCAAGATGGCGGATATGCCATGGTAGATAGGGGGTTACGCCAACCATGATTTTGCGTTACCAGGCATTGACCCCTGAGGAAGCAACCCGCCCCCTGTACTTCCTGCTTCCATTTACAATCTCTCCCACCCATGCTGCGCACGGAACTCTACGCTGATCCTCACAACCTCTTCCTGCACGACCTCGTGCTCGCCTCTTGCCGCCTCCACGGTGAGAAGACTGCCATCGTCGACTCGTCGTGCGGTCGTCGCCTGACCTATGCCGAATATGGCCACACAGTCGAATCGCTTGCTCGCGGACTGATCGCGGCCGGAATCAAGCCGCGAGAGGTCGTGGCCATTTTTCTGGCAAATTCATGGGAGTTCTGTGTCGCGTTTCATGCGGTACAACTTGCCGGAGCCATCCCCACGCTCCTGAATCCAACTTTTCGCGAGCGCGAAGTCCGCTATCAACTGGAAAACTCCGGCGCAGTCGCCCTCATCACCGATGGCCCGAACCTGGAAGGCATCCAGCTCGCGGGACTGCCCAACCTCCGCCGCGTTTACACCACGCGCCAGCACGCGTCTGGCGCCGAGCCATTCGCCGATTTGTTGAACGCGGCAACGTCGGCTTATCCCAAACCTGATCAATCTTCCGAGCAGGCTCTCGCCGTGCTTCCCTACTCCAGCGGTACCACCGGACTGCCCAAGGGCGTCATGCTCTCGCATTACAATCTCGTCGCCAACGTCTACCAGTTAATCGGTCCGCACGCCGCGGCTCTCAGCTCCTCCGACATCATGCTTTGCTGCCTCCCGCTCTATCACATCTATGGACTCAATGTGAGTCTCAATCCGGTGCTCATTCTGGGCGCCACACTGGTGCTGGTCCCGCGTTTCCAGGCGCAGCAAGTCACCTCTCTGTTAGTGGAAGAATCGATTTCTATGATGCCGCTGGTCCCGCCGGCGATGAATGCCTTATGCCTGGTCGCCGAAGCTGGACAGTTCCCGCGCGACCACAAATTGCGCTGGGTCAAATGCGGGGCCGCACCGCTCGCTCCCGAACTGGCGCGCCGCTTCACCGCCCTCACTAGTATCCTCGTCTGCCAGGGTTACGGCATGACCGAAGCGTCTCCCGTCACGCACGTCGGTTTTCTCGAACCTGATCTCTATCGTCCAGACTCCATCGGCCATCCTCTCGCGCACACCGACTGCCGCGTTCTGGCGCACTCCGACATCGATTCCACCGACACGCCCGACGACCTGACCGAGGCGCCCTCCGGCCTGCCCGGAGAACTCGTCATGCGCGGTCCGCAATTCATGCTTGGTTACTGGAACGAACCCAACGCCACCGCCGCCGTCTTGCGCGACGGATGGTACTGGTCGGGCGACATTGTCACCCGCGATCGCGATGGTTTTTACCGGGTCGTCGACCGCCGCAAAGAAATGATCAAGTACAAAGGCTTCTCTGTGGCTCCGGCCGAAGTCGAAGCCGTCCTGCTCGAGCATCCAGCTGTGAAGGAGTGCGGAGTGGTTGGCCGCCCTGACGCAGATGCCGGAGAAGTGCCCGTCGCCTTCATTGCCTTGCGCGATGGATTCGTGGATAGTTCCAAGCTTGGCGAAGAAATCTGCGCCTTCGTCGCCGACCGGCTCACCCACTACAAGCAGCCGCGCGAAGTCCGTTTCGTGGATGCGGTCCCCAAAACCGCCTCCGGTAAGATTCTCCGCCGCGAATTGCGAAAGTCCATCGGCTGACCAAAACCTTTCCTCTCTCTGCTTTGTTCAACCATGCCCATCCTTCCATGCGATAAGCCGAATCAGCTATTCCGAAATCTGAACCATCTTCAGAAATGAACTTGTGTGCCCTTGACCCCATCCCGCAGCGAGTCTAGATTGCTCCCAATGTTGTCCCATTCTTTCCTCGTCCGAGGATAGAAATTCCATTGGGGCTCCCGCCACACCCATAGCGCTGTTCTGTCCGCGGTGGGGCACGGGACCAGCTTTCGGCTGGCCCGCAGCTTGGGCTGAACAGCACAGGAATACCTCGCGCCCGCCTTCGCAAAATGCACGACAACTCAAAGGCAGAAGTGTGCCCATCCCTGCACGGAGGTGCATCAATGAAGTATTACCAGCTCCCCTCTCTATTCCTGTGTCTCACCCTGGTTTGCTTTGCAGGCAGAGAACTTCTGGCGCAAGACGACCCCGGCCCTCGCCCCGGCCCCGCCGCCGCTGGAGGCTCTTTCCCAACCTTGAATGCCAACGAGCAAGCGCTTTTCAACCAATCCCTACTGCGTTTTCAGGAGATTGACTCCGTCTCCGGCGGCATTGCCGGGGAAGCCGGAGTCGGCCTGGGGCCAACCTTCAACGGCAATAGTTGCGCTCAGTGCCATGCGCAACCGGCCATCGGCGGCACCAGCCCCGGTCTCGCCAGTCCGCAAAACTCGATTCAGAATCCGCAGGTGGCGCTGGCGACATTAGACGGCGCGACCAACTCAGTCCCCTCGTTCATCACCGCCACCGGCCCCGTCCGCGAGGCCCGCTTCGTCAAGAACTCCAACGGCTCTCTCGATGGCGGCGTGCACGATCTCTACACGATCGCTGGACGCTCCGACGCAACGGGCTGCACCCTGGCGCAGCCGGACTTTGCCACCGCGCTCAGCAGCAACAACGTAATCTTCCGCATCCCCACGCCTCTGTTCGGCCTGGGGCTGGTGGAAGCCACACCCGATTCTGTCCTGCAAGCCAATCTCGCCTCCACTGCTTCCGCGCGTGCCTCCCTCAGGATTGGCGGCGTCTTCAACACCAGCGGAAACGATGGCACCATCACGCGTTTTGGTTGGAAAGCGCAGAACAAATCGCTGCTCATGTTCGTAGGAGAGGCTTACAACGTGGAGCAAGGCGTGTCAAACGAATTGTTCCCCAACGAACGCAGCGCCGTGCCGGGATGCGTGTTCAACGGTTCGCCGGAAGACGCAACCAACATCCTGAACGGCAACTCCAGCAGCCCGAACTTCGGCACCACGATCGGCACCGCCTCGGAAATGTCTTCCGACCTTGTCAACTTCGCCGTCTTCAGTCGCTTGTCCGCGCCCGCCACTCCGGCGACGCCGACAACCTCAACCCAGAATGGCGCCAGTCTGTTCAGCTCCATTGGCTGCGCGCTCTGTCACTCGCCCACTCTCACAACCGGATCATCGGCCTTCACCGGAATGTCGAACATCACCTATAACCCTTATTCCGACTTTGCCCTCCACAACATGGGGTCGGGACTGGCGGATGGCATTCACCAGGGTGCCGCCGCCGGAAACCAATTCCGCACTGCTCCGCTCTGGGGTCTCGGCCAGCGTCTGTTCTTCCTTCATGACGGGCGCACCAGTGATCTGATCCAGGCAATCCAGTCCCACAGTAGTTCAGGATCGGAGGCGAATGTGGTCATTCACAAATTCAACACTCTGAAGTCTTCGCAAATGCAGGATCTGCTGAACTTCCTGCGTTCGTTGTAACAGCGCGGCTCGCAACTGAACTCGCGGAGAGCCACCAGGCTCTCCGCGATTTCATTGACGCCATCCGAGTGTCAGGCAAAACAGGGGGAGCGGACGTCGAACTCACTGCGCCGCTTGCGCTCTTATCAGCGAGTTTCCGGCTGACGAGAAAACTCCAGATCAACTCGTTCGCATTCACATCTTCACTTGTCTTGCCGATCGCTTTCTCGGCTTCAAACTGCTCGCCGCCGGGCCATGTATTGCCTGCGCCTTTCACGCTGTAGAGGACGACTTGCGCGTTCTGCTGGCAACCGTCGTAGGTATCCACTTTTGTTTCCATCCCGCCCTTGGCGCGCTCCGGTAGCTTGCTATGAGTCGGTTTCTCCGCGCAGCGATCAATCTTCGCCCACGTCTTGGCGCTGTCTTCCGCCGAAATCGTCGTCAGGTTCAGATTGTGTTCGGTGCCGCCGCCATATGGCACCACCGGGTCCGACGTGCCATTGATCATCACCAGGGGCACCGGACGCGGCGGGAGGCAAATCATCGTCTTCGGCATCGTCGCGCCCACCGTAGCGACAGCGGCAATCCGGTCACCGAGAGCGCAACCCAGCCGCATGCTCATGAATCCGCCTTCAGACAAACCCACCGCGTAGATGCGCGATGAGTCGATCGAGAACTCGGTTGCGAGTTGGTCCAGCATCTGGTTGAAGAAACCGATGTCATCCGTAGCCGCCGGACGCTTCTCCTCGTCAGGCTCGTGATTCGGATTCTGTCGCCCACCACCGCCGGGATACCCTCCGCCGCCCCCCGGATATCCCCCGCCTCCTGGATAACCGCCGCCGTGGTGCCCATGTCCGCCGCCGGGTCCCATGGTCATCTGTCGGCGTTCCGTGGGCCGTACGCCTACATTCCATCGTCCGTGCAGAGCGATCGGATAGACCGCGACAATCCCGTCTTTATCCGCCGTTTCGCCAAATCGCGTCAACCGCTCCATGTCGTCCGCATCCTGACTCATGCCATGTAGCAGAATCACTACCGGATAGTGCCGCTGCGGGTCGTAGCCCTTCGGCAACCGGACCATGAAGTTGCGCTCCACGTCATCGACCGTAACTTTCTCTTTCGTTTCCTGAGCCCAGAGTGCCTGAGCTGCAAGCAAGACCGCAAGACACCCCGCCGCCACCGACGCCCGTCGTAGGTCGTACGATTCCCTAGATTTCATTTTCTCTCCAGAAAGGCGACCCGGCAGAACCCCAAGCGGCAACTTCAGTATAGGTTGGAAGCATGACGGCACACTGGAGTTGGCTGTAAACGGAACTTTCCGACCCCGACCCGCGTATCTTCTATCGGCTGGCGAATTCAGCTCGCAGCCAGCGCGCCAAGCGCCACAGAAAGGAGCACTACCATGGAAGGACTTACCGGTCTCGCAGCGGTCGTTATGATTTTCGGAGCACCCGTCGCTCTCTTGGCGATGTACACCTTTTATCGTGTCCGCAAGCTGCGCACAGAAGAGCGGCTGGCCGCCATGGCGCGTGGTGTGAGTGTACCCATCGAGGCCGAGCTTTCCGAGTCGGCGCGCTCTCGCCGCTCCGGCATTTTGCTCATCGCCGGCGCCGTCGGCTATATGCTGACCTTTACAATCATCGCCAGAGTCGAGCCTGACGCAATGATCGCTGCCGCGTTCGGCGCGATCCCCTTCACCCTGGGCCTGGGCTACTTCCTGGATTCAGCCCTGATCCACCGCGATGCGAAAGCATCGTAGAGATTTGCCCGCTGGCCGCGTCGATTTGGAAGTAAACCGGGCGCCGATCGGAAGACAAGAATCCCCGCCTTTCTCGCGTTCGTCGCGAGTCGGCGGGGATTTTGGTTTCTCAGTCCCTGGTCAAGAACTTGAACTGCGCTTCCGTCAGTGGCACCACGCTAAGCCTTCCCTGCCGCGCCAGCGGAGACTCCGCAAACAGCTTGTTCGCCTTCGCCTCCGCCAGCGTGACCGGCCTCGCAATGGCTTTGCCCACGCTGATCTTCACTCGCGGATTCTTTGCATCCGAAACATCCACCGACACCACGGTCGCCGTTCCCACCGCGCTCTTTTCGTCCCCGGTGTGGTAAATGACCAACCGCTCGCCCGGCTTCATTCCTCGCATATTCTTCAACGCCACGGGGTTCGATACTCCATCCCAGATCGTCGTCTTCTCGCGCTGCAAATCCGCGAAGGAATATGTAGAAGGTTCTGTCTTCAGCAAATAATCCATAGATCCCCAATCCTTAAGAAAGCCCGCGCTCAATCCGGCTTCTTTGGATCTGCCGGTGGTGGGTCCGGCTTGGCGGGCGGGTTCGGTTCCTTCGCATGATCGTCGTACACCGAATACTGTGTTTGCGGCCGCTTCAGCTTGATGACGAAATCGTGCTTCGGTTTTTCAATGTCGAAGTCTTCCCCGTACGTTTGAAATCCCTGTGCCAGCACCTGCACGCGCAGCATGCCATACGGGATCCCGTCGATATTCGTCTTCCCCTCCGGGTCGGTTTTCAACTCCATCCCGCCGCGCTCCTGCTTGCCCTTCGGATTCACCGGATGCATGATGACCGCGGCGTTCCGCACCGGCTTTCCGTTGTCATCTTTGATCACCAGGAAATTCAGCGCCGATGTCGGTTCGTCGTCGCGATCTTTCTGCGCGGCGGCCACCCCCGCCGTCGCCACCAATGCCAGCACCACCCCAGTTATCAGAAACTGTCTCATGCCTGCATTTTATGCACCCGGGCCCTTCGTGTCATCCCCTGGTTTACTTTGGCGGTGGTGCAGTTTGTCGTTCTCAAGAAGCGGCGTCACCCTGAGCGGAGCCGCTCTTTGGCGAAGTGAAGGGCCTCCCTCTGATCCGGCACCGCGCGCCACCTTCGCATCACGTTCCGCCGCGCACCCGCACCACCTCCAGCCCAGCCTCTTCTACAATCACAGAGTGAAAACCTGGGATGTAATCATCATCGGCGGAGGCATCATCGGCCTCTCGCTCGCGATCGCCTTGCGCAAGCGCGGCGCCACAGTCCTGGTCGTCGAACGCGGAGAACCCGGCCGCGAAGCCTCCCACGCCGCCGGAGGCATGCTCGTGGATTGCCCCCTCGAGACACCCTCTGCCCTGCAGCCACTCGCGACTGCCAGCGCCCACATGTATCCCGAATTTGCCTATGAACTGGAAGTCGAGTCAGGAATGAAGGTCGACCTACGGGACTACGGCACGATTCTGTTTTTGTCCGCAGATTACCTATGCCATCCCGCTCTGACCAGTCCACAGTTGCGGTCCGCCGCAGTCAGTCTTGCTGAGCTGGAGGAGCTCGAACCTGCTCTCCGTAAGCAAACGAACGACCGCACGGAATTGGGCTTGTTTCGGCAGGAGTTCGATGTCCAGCAGAGCGCCGACGAAATCGAACAATTATTCAGGTCGATTCCGGGCCACGCTCTCTATCTCAAAGAACGTAGCATCGATCCCCGCGCACTCACTTCCGCCGCTCTCAAAACAGCGAAACATCGCAGCGTAGACTTTTCCTCCGGCGACGAAGTCACGGCCGTGAATCTGTCCGACGGCCAAGTCACAGGCGTGACCACTACCAAAACATCTTTCTTCTCCGAGAAAGTCATCAACTGCGCCGGAGCATGGTCGAGCAGGTTGGGACCACAGCCAATCCCGACGCGCCCGCTTAAAGGACAAATGCTCTGCCTCGCGATGCCTTCGCGCACACTCATCAAGCATGTGATCCGATCGCCCAAAGCGTACCTGATCCCGCGCAGCGATGGCCGTCTGCTTGTCGGCGCCACGGTCGAAGAAGCCGGATTCGACAAGCGCACCGACCCCGATACCATGCAGCGTTTCCACAAGGCAGCCATCGCGCTGTTTCCGAAACTCGCCGATGCCCGAATCCTGGAAGACTGGGCTGGACTCCGCCCCGGCACTCCCGACTCGCTCCCCATCCTCGGCGCAACCGCGACTCCCGGCTACTACATCGCGACTGGCCACTTTCGCGACGGCATCCTGCTCGCTCCCATCACCGCCGATCTTATGACCGCCGTCATCGAAGGCCGAACTCCCGAACATGATCTGAAACCGTTCTCGCCGTCGAGATTTCTCTAAGAGCAGGTTTCCATAAAGGCAGGTTTCACTCGACTTCCCGGGAACTTTTGTTGAGTGTTATCCGTTCTACTACTACCCTGTCCAAGCGGAGGCTCCCCTTGCATCTCGCGATCGAAAACGTCAGCAAGCGCTACGGAGCCGGAACTTGGGCGCTGCGCAACTTTACTCTGCAGCTCGGCCCCGGAGTGCTCGGACTGCTCGGGCCCAACGGCGCCGGAAAGACCACGCTCATGAGCATTCTAGCCACCATCACGCGCGCCAGCGAAGGCCGCGTGGTGTGGAATGGCGCCGACCTTGCCACGACTCCCGACGCTCTCCGCTCAACGCTTGGCTACTTGCCGCAGGATTTCGGCGTCTACCCAAACCTGAACGCGGTCGAGTTCCTCCAGTACCTCGCCGCCGTGAAAGGCCTCGATGCGGCCACTTCCAACCGGCGCATCGACGAACTCCTGAACCTGGTCAATCTCACCGACGTCCGCAAACGCCCGCTGGGCGGCTACTCCGGCGGCATGAAACAGCGCGTCGGCATCGCTCAGGCGCTGCTCAACGATCCGCAGTTGCTGATCGTGGACGAACCCACCGCCGGCCTCGATCCCGAAGAGCGCGTCCGCTTTCGCAATCTACTCTCCGAACTTTCCGGCGAGCGCATCGTCATCCTTTCCACCCACATCGTTTCCGACGTCGAAGCCACGGCCACCGACATTGCTCTGATCTCGCAAGGTTCGCTCATCGAGCACGCCTCGCCCGAAGTCCTGCTGCAAAAAGTGGAAGGCTGTGTGTGGGAGTGGGTTCTGCCCAGCGCCGACCTGAACGCCGCCCGCCAGCGCTACCTGATCAGCAACACCGCCCGCCGCAGCGATGGCGTTCACGCCCGCGTGATCAGTCCAGCCCCACCGAGCGGAGCGCAGCCCGTGACGCCCAGTCTCGAGGATGCTTACCTCTATTGCCTCTTGCGGCACCGCGGCGCAGCTTCGCAAGGGAGCTCGGTCGCATGAACTCCGGTCGCGTTCTTTACCACATGGTCCGCGCCGATTTCCTCGAGCGCGTCCGCCGCTACAGCTTTCTGGTCACGCTGGCCGCGGCCCTCTACCTTGCCTACGGAGTCGCCGCCGAGAAGGTCTGGATCGTCGTCGGCAACGGCTATCGCGGAGTCTACAACTCCGCCTGGATCGGCATGCTGATGACCGTCACCTGCTCCACGTTTCTGTCGCTCGCCGGTTTCTATGTCGTGAAGAATTCCGTGCAGCGCGACACTGATACGCGGGTAGGCCAAGTCCTTGCGGCCACACCCATGCGCAAGGACTTCTACACCTTCGCGAAAACTCTCAGCAATTTCGCCGTGCTCGCCTGCATGGTCGTGGTCCTCATGCTGGCTGCGCTCGCCATGCAACTGATGCGCGCCGAGGCCCACTCGTTCTCGCTCTGGCAGCTCTGGTCTCCCTTCATCCTCATCGCCTTGCCCAGCATGCTTCTGACCGCAAGCGTGGCAGTCCTGTTTGAAACTCTTCCCGGGCTGCGCGGAGGCGTTGGCAACGTCATCTATTTCTTCCTGTGGACAGGCGCCATCGCCACCGGAGCCACCGGCTTCGACGACCCCACCGGTCTGCAGCTGCTCTATCGCAGCGCCCGCAAAACTCTGCTGCCGATCGACCCGTCGAGTGCCGAACACTTTAATTTCAGTCTCACCATCGGCGGCGAACGCGCTGCCAAAACCTTCCTCTGGAATGGCCTCAACTGGACCGTCAACATGCTGCTGATGCGTCTGCTCTGGATCGGTGTGGCCTGCGGCATCGCGCTCGTGGCCTCCTTCTTCTTTCATCGCTTCGATCCGGCACGATCGTGGCGCAAACAACTCTCACAAACCACAGCCAAGCCGGTGGACCCGTTCTCGCCGCAAACATCCCCGGCACAATCATTCTCGCCAGAAGACCGGCCTGCATCGGTCACCACTCCCATCCCGATCGCCGCCGTCCGCCTCACACCATTCCCCGCAGCGGCCAATCGCAAGAGTCAATCGCGATTCCTGCAACTGGTCGCGTCCGAGCTTCGCCTGATGCTCAAAGGCCAGCGCTGGTGGTGGTACGCCGGCGCCGCTGGATTGCTCATTGGCCAGATCACTTCGCCAGCGCCCAGCGTTCGCGGCGGATTCCTCGTGGTCGCGTGGCTCTGGCCCATCCTCCTCTGGTCGCAGATGGGCTGCCGGGAAGCCCGCTGTTCCACCGGAGCTTTGCTGTTCTCCTCCGAGCGCAGCCTTTCCCGCCAGCTTCCAGCTCTATGGACCGCTGGTGTTCTCGTCACGCTCCTGACCGGATGCGGATTCGGCTTTCGCTTGTTCCTCGCCTCCGATTGGCACAGTCTCGCCGCGTGGTTTGCCGGAGCATTGTTCATCCCCAGCGCCGCCCTCGCCCTCGGCATCTGGAGCGGAAGCAGCAAAGCCTTCGAAGCCGTCTACACCGTGTGGTGGTACATGGGTCCGGCTCATCAGGTCCCCGGCCTCGACTTCATGGGCATAACTCCAGCCTCCAGTAGCCCCGTTCCTTATGCCCTCGCGGCGTTAGCCCTGGTGGCCGCATCCTACTGGGGACGTCGCACCCGCCTGGGCTACGCCTGAATACCTTTCGGTTACGACAGGCCTGATCCTTCGGCGCACTTGATGATTCAAGTTGGGTTTACGCTTTAGTCTTAGGTTGTGGCTTAGGGTGGGTTCCACTCTTGAGCGGGCTGCGATTTTGGATGGGGCGCCGATTTTGGATCGGACTACTCTGCTCTCGAAGTGGGTTGCGGCCCAGGGTGCGGTTGGGGTCTAGGGTGCGGTTGCGGTCTAGGATATGGTTGCGATTTTGGGTGGCGCAGCGCTTTAAGCGCTGCGTTCAGCAGTGTCAAATGAAAGGGGGCTTTAGCCCCCGGGGGACTTCGCGCACCCACCGTCCTTAGCGCTATACTGATTCGTTTCCTAAGACTCTCGACCCGCTCCCTCGCGACGCCCGCCGAGATCCAGATCGCCGCAGTAACGAAAGGACTTTCCATGGCCTCTCCCGCAGTTGATTTTGCCCGCAGTAATCAGCAGCGTTTCCTGAACGAACTCAAAGATCTTCTCCGCATTCCCAGCGTCAGCACTCTCGACGAGCACAAGCCCGACATTCAAAAGGCTGCCAATTACGTCGCCAACGAACTCCGCCGCATCGGCATGGAAAACGTCGAGGTCATCCCCACCAAGGGTCATCCCCTCATCTATGCCGACTGGCTGCACGCCGCCGGCAAACCGACGGTTCTCTGCTACGCCCACTACGACGTGCAACCCGCAGAACCGCTCGACGAGTGGAAGTCCCCGCCGTTCGAGCCCACCGAGCGCAACAACAACATCTATGCCCGCGGCGCCGTCGACGACAAAGGCCAGCTCTGGATGGAAGTGAAAGCTCTCGAAGCCCTCATGCAAACCGGCGGCGGCAAGTTGCCCCTCAACGTGAAAATTATTTTCGAAGGAGAAGAAGAAGTTGGCGGCGAATCCATCGCCGAATACATCCGCAAGCAGAAAGCTAAGCTGAAGGCCGATTTCGCCCTGGTCTGCGACACCGAACTTTTCGCGCCCGATCTTCCCACGCTTTGCGTTGGCCTGCGCGGCCTGGTCTACACCGAAATCGAAGCTTATGGCGCCAAGACCGATCTGCACTCCGGCATGTACGGCGGCGCGGCCCCGAACCCGTTCTTCGCCCTCATTGAAATGATCAGCAAAATGAAAGACGCCAAGGGCAAAGTGCTGATCCCCGGCTTCTACAAAGGTGTCAAGGCTCCGACCGCAGCTGAACTCAAGGCCTGGAAGCGTCTGCCCTTCAATGAAGAGCACTACCGCAAAACCGAAGTCGGCTCAAAAGTGCTGACCGGAGAGCCCGGCTATTCTGTGCTCTACCGCACCTGGGCTCGGCCCACTCTCGAGATCCACGGCATGCCCGGAGGCTTCATCGCCGATGGCGCGAAGACCGTGATCCCCGCGAAAGCGAAAGCTAAAGTTTCCATGCGCATGGTCCCCAACCAGGACCCCGATGACATCCTGAAAAAGTACACCGCCTTCGTCAAGAAGCACATGCCGAAAGGCATCGAAACCAAAATCAAGGTCTGGAGCAAGGGCCCGGCCTGCGTCGTCAGTACCGACAATAAGTACATCGAGGCTGCCACCGCAGCCCTGCACGACACATTCAAGAAAGACACCGTATTCATCCGCTCCGGCGGCTCGATTCCCATCGTCACCGACTTCCAGGATGTGCTGAAGATTCCCAGCGTGATGATGGGCTTCGGCCTTCCCGACGACAACCTCCACGCCCCCAACGAGAAGTTCCACATCCCAAACTTCTACCGCGGGATCGAAACCATCTGCAGATTCTTCGAGAAGCTTGGAGCGTAGGTAAACGTCGGTTCCGCCAGCATCGGATTTACCTGTGTCGGGACTCGCTTGTGTGGGGACGGGCGCATTCGCCCGTCCCCGCCGAGCGCAGCGAGGCGGCTCAAATCTGGCACGAGCGGCCGACGGCGTCATCATCGGCTCTGGGCGACATGGCCCAAGGTACGCCGGTCCAACATACACATTGCACTCCAAGTTCGCTTGCGCTAGCCTTATCTTGCTCTCGCGGTTCTTCCCACCTCCTTTCCGTCTCTACCCGAAAAGCATCCATTTGCTGCAATGTCTGCGCAACCCAACGCGGTCGGCCGTAAGGCCACACTATATATGGTGTTATATTGCTTGACCCCGCCCCATTTTCACCGTTACAGTAGCTTAACTTTGTGCCCGCCCTGTCCAGCCCCGGGTGAGACATGGATTTCGAAAATGCGCATCCAATCGAGGGAAGGAACCCTCTTGGTAAACATCCATGCCCGAGCATCGGTACGCCGACGCGAGGCCATAACCACTGGCAACCGGCCACTCACCACTGGCCGCTGATTCCAAGGAGTTCACGTTGCTCAAACTGAAGAGGCTTCAGATTCTCGGGTTCAAGTCGTTCTGTGATCGCACCGAGCTCAAGTTCCACGGGGACGGTGTGGCCGCCATCATCGGCCCTAACGGCTGCGGCAAGTCGAACATCTCCGACGCCATCTCCTGGGTGCTCGGCGAGCAGTCGGCCAAGACCCTGCGCGGCGCCCGCATGGAGGACGTCATCTTCGCCGGCACCCGCGACCGCAAGCCCACCGGCATGGCGGAAGTCTCGCTGACCCTGATCGACCCCGAAGCTTATCGACGGCCCTGACGCCAACGCCCCCACCGAAATTGATATTCAGGACGATCTCCCGGATGCCCAGGCCGAGGCCACATTTCCGACAACTGGGACGAAGCGTCCATCCGCGCACGCGCCGCCGAAGACACCGAGCAAGCGGTCGAAGATGCCCAGCCCGGCAAGACTGAAGAAGTCGAGATCCCTCGCTCGAAGATCAACACCATCGCGGTCGCATTTCCCGACGATGAACCCGTGTTCGCCCTCCCCGCCCACACCGTGCTCGCGCCTCCGGCCGCAGCCTCCGCGGGAACTCCGCCGCCCCACGTGGTTCTCAAAATCCGCCGCCGTAAGTTCAACCAGCAGCAGTTTCACCACGGTGAGATCCACGTCACGCGCCGCCTGTTCCGCTCCGGCGACAGCGAATACCTGCTGAATGGCAAGCTCTGCCGCCTGCGCGACATTCAGGAACTCTTCATGGGCACCGGCCTGGGCCCTGAGTCCTACGCGCTGATCGAGCAGGGACGCATCGGCCAGATCCTCAGCAGCCGCCCCACCGACCGCCGCGCCATCCTCGAAGAAGCCGCCGGAATCACGAAATTCAAGACCAAAAAGCGCCTGGCCGAAGCCCGCCTCGAAGACGCCAAGCTGAACCTGGCCCGCATCAACGACATTTTCGACGAAGTCACGCGCCAGATGAATTCGCTGAAGCGCCAGGCCTCCAAGGCCGAGCGCTACGCTCGCCTGCGCGAAGAAATGCGCGCCAAGTTGCGCCTCGTCCTCGCCAGCAAATTCGCCGCAATCGAGCATGAGAGCGCCGAGCTCGATTCCCAGCTCAACTCCTCGCGGAGGAAATGCAGCATCGCGCCGAAGCCGTGCAGCAACTCGAAGCCGAGCACAACGAACGCACGCAACGCGGCTATTCGATTGAAACCGAATTGCGCGAGAACCGCGACCGCATCAGCCAGATCGCCCTCGAAATCGACCGTGCCCACGCGCGCCGCCGCCACAACGAAGAGCGCTGCGCCGAATTGCTGGTCCGAACTGCCTCCGCCGAAGCCGAACTGGCGCAGGCTCGCCACCGGCTCACTGCGCTCGAATCCGAACGCGAATCGAACCGCCAGATTCTCGAATCCGCCGCTGCCGACCTTGCCGCCGCTCAAAGCGATCTCGCTCTCTGCCAGCAAGACGCCGCGGCCGCGGCTGCGAGCCTCGCCGAAATCGAACGCGCGCAGGAGGAATTCCGCGTCGCCACTTTCGACACCGTTTCCTCCGCCTCGCGCCTGCGCAACCAGCTTGCGCAAGCCGAAGAACGCCTCGCGGGTGCCGACCGCGAAGCCCGCCGCCTCCAGGCCGAAATCTCGAACGCCAACCTCCAGGTCGAAGCCTTCGGCGGACAGCGCGGCCAACTCGCTCTTGAATTCGAAACGGTCACCCAGCGCGTCAGCGGCATCACTGAAGAAATCAGCCAGCTCCGCCGTCTCATCGAAACCAAGAAGCTCGAGGAGACTCGCTCCAAGACCAACCTTGACGTCCTGCGCGCGGAATACGCCACCTGCCTCGGCAAGAAAAGCTCGCTCGAAGCTGTTATCGCCGAGCACGGATACTCCACCGAATCCGTCCGCCGCCTCTTCCAATCCGGCATGATGCAGGGAGGCCTCGCACCCGTAGGCGTGCTCGCCGACTTCCTCGAAGTCGAGCCCCGCTACGAACGCGTGGTCGAAGATTTCCTGCGCGACGAACTGAACTACGTCGTGGTCAAGTCCTGGGACGCCGCCGACGAAGGCCTCCGCATGCTGCGCACCGATGTGGATGGCCGCGCCACATTCCTGGTCCACCCCGAAGACGCGCAGGCCAAATTCTCTTTCGTGCTCGACGAAGCCGCCCACTGCGCCCCGCCGGCTGCGCAAATCGTTCCGCTCAAGCACACCATTCGCGTGCTTGACGGGTTCGGCAAATCGCTGGAAGTGATCCTGCCCAAGCTGCGCGACGGCTACATTGTTCCCCAAGCCGGTGTCGCCCGCGGTCTGGCTCTCGAAAATCCCGACGCGTTCTTCCTTTCGCAGGCCGGCGAGTGCTTCCACAACGTCACCGTCACCGGAGGCAAACAGCGCGCCGAAGGCCCGCTCTCGATGAAGCGCGAACTGCGCGAAGTGATGCGCCAGATCGAAGATCTCGAGCGCGCCCTGCGCGACGAAGAAATGCGAGTGCTCACTCTCGGCCGCGAAATCAAAGATCTCACTTCCCTGCTCGATCGCCTCGACGGCGAAAAGCGCGAGGCCGAGCATCAGGCCATGACGTCGGGCCACCTGCTGCAGCAACTCGACTCCGAGATGACCCGGGTCAGCGAGCGTCTCAACGTTTCTCAACTCGAACTGCGCCGGCTGGCCGCCGAGCGTGCCGAGCAGGAGGCCATCATCGGCGCGCGCCAGTCCGAAATTTCCGCCCTCGAAGAGCAGCGCATCCAGCTCGAACAGCGGATTGCCGCTGCCCATGAATCTCTCGCAGCGCTCCGCCTGCGACGGGAAGAATCGGCTCAGACCACGTCCCAGCATGCCGCCCGCGTAGCGACTCTCGAAGAGCGCCACCGTTCTGCCGTCGCCGTCCTTCAGCGCATCGAATCGCTCTTTTCCGAGATGGGCGAGCGCGTCCAGACGCTAGCTTCACAAATCGAATCCGCCGCCGCTGAGAAATTGCAGCGCGAATCCGAAAACGAACAACTGGCTCAGCACGCCGCCGACCTCGAAGCCGAGCGCAACGCCGCCCAGACTCGCGAGGGCCTGCTGCAATTCGAAACTGAACAGCTCCGCGCCCGCCTTACCGAAATCGACGAACTCCTGCGCAATAGCCGCCTGCTCCTCGACCAGGCACGCGACCGCAAGGGTGAACTTTCCGCCACGGCCGCAAAACTTGAATCCGACGCGCAGTATATGTCCGAGACTTGCATCAACGAGCTCGGCATCGAGCGATCCGCGCTGATGGCCGACACTACGCTCGCGCCTGTAACCGGCGATGAGCTGGCCGCCGAAGACCAACTTTACCGCGACATGCGCGCCAAGCTCGAGGCCATGGGCCCTGTCAACATGATGGCCCTCGAAGAGTACAAAGAGACCGCCGAGCGCCATGCCTTCCTCGAGGCCCAGCGCACGGACCTCATTTCATCGATCGAAATCACTACCGCCACGATCCGCGAGATCGATCAGATTTCGCGTCAGAAGTTCGAGGAGGCCTTTACTAAAATCAACGACAACTTCCAGGCCACGTTCAAGAAACTCTTCGGCGGAGGCCACGCGTTCATGAAGCTCACCGACGAAGAAAACAGCGCAGAGAGCGGCATCGACGTCGTCGCCTCGCCCCCGGGCAAGCGCCTGCAGAGCGTACTCCTGCTCTCCGGCGGCGAAAAAGCCCTGACCGCCCTGGCCCTGCTGGTCGGCATCTTCCAATACGCCCCCAGCCCCTTCTGCATCCTCGACGAAGTGGACGCCCCGCTCGACGAGGCCAACATCGGCCGGTTCACTGAGCTAGTCAAAGAGATGTCGGTCCGGACCCAGTTCGTGCTAATCACCCACAGCAAGAAAACCATGAGCATCGCCCCGGTCCTCTATGGCGTAACAATGCAGGAACCGGGTGTCTCGAAACTGGTCTCGGTGCGCTTCGGAGCCCCGGCATAACCAACTCTTGGTCATTGAAGGCGAAGGTCGCGGCGCCGCATTGATTTTCTTGGCGACCTTCGCGTTCCCTTAGCGCCCTCGGCGTTTTAAGATTTTGCGACGGTCGCGCAGAAATCCCAAACGGAAGTTGCCTCCAGGTTATCCACTCCCGTCCTCAGCTTTTCCACAACGCCCCACCCCTGAACCCCTTGTCCAGCAAGGGTTCCCACCCAGTCTCTTTGCTGTCAACATTTTTCAAGGGAAAGGCATTCCCAATGCCCGCCGCTACGTGATCTGAATCGTTGACATTTTTTTCTGACCAGCTAGAATACGCCTCGCTCCTTACCTGTAAAATTTCAATATGAGCCCCGATCTCCTAGACTCCGTCCTCTTACAAACTGACTTCCCCGATCTCCACCTTCACGCCAGCGGCAAGGTCCGTGACGTTTACTCCATCGGCGACCAGCAACTGCTTTTCATCGCGACCGACCGGATCTCGGCCTTTGACTACATCCTGGCCACCGGCATCCCGCACAAGGGACGCGTCCTCAGCCAGATTTCCCTGTTCTGGTTCGATTATCTGGCCGATATCGTCCCCAATCACCTCATCTCCGCCGACGTCGACCAGTATCCGCCGGCCGTTCGCAAATATGCCGACCAGCTTCGCGGACGCTCCATGCTCGTCCAGCGCGCAGAAATGTTTCCCGTCGAGTGCGTCGTCCGCGGCTACATCTCTGGCTCTGCCTGGAAGGAATACAAGGCTACCGGCAAAGTCTCTGGCATCCAGCTCCCCGCCGGCCTCAAAGAATCCGACGCCTTACCCGAGCCGATCTTTACGCCTTCCACCAAGGCCACAAGCGGGCACGACGAGAATATTTCCTTCGATCAGATGTGCGACATCGTTGGCATCGAGACTGCGAGCCACCTTCGCGATTTAACGCTGCGCGTGTACAACAAGGCTGCCGCCTATGCTCTTACCCGCGGCATCATCATCGCCGACACCAAGTTCGAGTTCGGACGCACCTCCAAGGGCATCACCCTCGCCGATGAAGTCCTCACTCCCGATTCCTCCCGCTTCTGGCCCGCCGACAAATACGCTCCGGGACGGCCGCAGGATTCGTACGACAAGCAGTACGTTCGCGATTACCTCGAGCAAATTCACTGGAACAAGCAACCACCGGCACCGGCTCTTCCAGCCGACGTTGCGCGTCGCACCAGCGAGAAATACCTCGAGGCTTACTTCCAGCTTACGGGGCACAAGTTGGATGTATAGCCGGGTGTCTGCTACTATCTCCAACCGCAGGAGCACAGCATGACCCCGGCGGACTGGATTATTTGTTTGTTGGTGCTCCTCAACGTCGTCCTTGCGGCCATGCAAGGCTTCTTTTCCGAGGCTCTCACCATGGCCGGGCTGGTGGTCGGCTACATCGTGGCTGCGTGGCAGTACCGCAGCCTCGCGGAGTGGATGGAAGGGTTTTTGAAGAACGACTGGTTAGCTGAGATTCTTGGGTTCCTGATCATCTTTTTTGCGATCTTGCTTCTGTTCGGTGTCGCCGCCAAGATCGCTCGCTGGGTGATGAAGGAATCCGGTCTCAGCGGTCTTGACCGTTTCCTCGGCGGAGTCTTGGGGCTGCTGAAGGGCGGACTGATGGTTGCGGTGATCCTGATGGGTATGACGGCATTTGCGCCCGCTTCGAGGCTGCTCGACAATTCGAAACTGGCGCCCTACTTCCTGGTCGTAGGCCGGGCTGCCATCTGGCTGGCGCCCGCGGAATTGCGCGCTCGTTTCTATCAGGGTCTCGATCTGCTCCATCACGCCCCGCAGAAATTAACCGACGCCCCTTCTCCTCACAAGTGAGGCGCGGTGCAGTGAAAAATTCATAGCGAAGAGAGACGCATTGTGAAAGATCAACTGGAAGCGCTCGTCCTGCAGATGTACAAAAGCAACATTCTTTATTCCGAAGGCGTCCGCGAATTCAAAAAACGTTTCATCCTGACCGTGCTTCAGGAAAACAAGGGCAACCAGTGCCGCGCCGCCCGTGAACTCGGCATGCACCGCAATACCCTGAGCCGCACCATCAGCGAGTTGAAAATCGACGTCCGCCAGCTTCGCGACGGCGTCAAGCGCCCGCCCCGCAGCGCCCGCCCCATCACCATGGAAAAGAAAATCGTGCGCTGAAAAGCTTTATAGGCTCCCAGCCGTGAATCGGTCGGCACACTGCGAGCCGCGCAGCGGTGTCATGTAAACACCCGTCACGGAAGTGCCGGGGTAGACGCGCAATTGCGTCCGTGTCACACATCGCGAGCACAAACGAAAAGGCAGCCCTCGCGGGCTGCCTTTTCACTTCCGTTGGAACCTATCGGCTATTGGGCTGCCGCAGCGGGCTTCTTATGCGCTACCGGCGACTTCTTCACGGGGGTCGTCGCCTTCGCCTTCAGCAACTGCCCTTTCTCCATCACCATCATGAACGGGTTGGGAGTATACGAAGCCGGCTCACCCTGAAAGTCAAGGCTCGATCCATCTTTCGGAATCAATTTCAGCGGAACTTTGTCTTCGAACTTCAGCGTGATGTCCGCCTTCTTCGCGTCGATGTCATCCGAACTGCCCGCGATCAAGAACTCCGTCGGAGTCGTGCTGATCACGGTGCCGTTCATCTGCACGGCCTTGCCTTTGATGGCGTTCCAGACCAGGTCCTGGTCTTCCTGCGAGCCGTTGGTGAAGACGAACTGCCACTCGGCAAAGTTCATTTCTTCCGGCTTCTTCCCGGCCACCATGGTGTGAACTTGTTCCGCCGGTGTAGGCGCGGGCTTGATAGCCACTTGTGCGCCGCCGGCTTTGGCCGCTGCCAGCAATTCCGCCCAACCATCGTCCCCGCCGTGGAATTTCACGTATTGCGATCGCGCATACTTCTCAATCTGCGGCTGCGCCGCAGGCGGAGCGAGCGCTGCTGCCCGCGCCGCGAACCAGATCCCATTCTGATAGTCCGGCGGTACTGACCCCGGCGGCGTCGGCCCCAGATAGGCCAAAGCCAGCGGATAAACCAGGCTGAAATCCTTTTGCGAGTCCGGGTTCGCATCCACCGCGACCCGCAGAGATTTCACCGCACACGCGTAGTCCTTGTCCTGCAAGCATGAGATCCCGATCGCCGCGTTGAAGATCCCCGTCATTTGGTCCTTCATCTTCAGCACGTCCGGATCCGATGCCTTGCTCAGGCAATCGAGTCCTTGTTGCCCGTATTTCTTTCCATCCGCCAAAAGCTGTTTCGCGTTCGCGTCTCCGCCTTGCGCCAGTACGCGGTCAAAATACGACAACAGCGTCAACGCCCGCACATGGCACGGGTCGGCCGTCACCAGCTTCGTCCCCGTCTCCATGGTTTTCTTCACGTTGTTGGTCTGCTGGTAGGTCTGCATCAGTATCTCCAGCGCCTGGTTCTTCATGATGCTGTTGGGATACTGGGTCAGGAACGCCTCAAGCCCGCTGATCTTGGCATTGGCATCGGCCTGCTGCACCGCGTTTACGTACGCGTTGTACTCCGCGGGATCCTTGATCACCGGCGCTGCAGCCGATTGTGCCTGCGCTGGCGCCGCGGCCGGCTGTGCTGGCTTTGCCGCATCCTGTGCCGCCCCAACTACAGCAACCCCAAGCACAACCGTAAGCAGAATCGTTTTCATCAGTAAGGCTCCTTGGACCTTCGGAAAATGGCTTTTTGGGAAATCGTGTTCTCTTAAATACTGTGCAGCTACCGCATTCCGCCTGGACCGCTTTGCGCTCCGATCCCGCTTTGGAATGCCGGGCTTCCTGGCAGGGCCCCCGAGACTAGGGTAACCTGATGGAAACGCTTGACGGTCGACCCTTTCCCCGGTTGGCCGGATTATAAGTACCTCGTCTTCCGAAGGCAAGCGAGTTCCCATCATCCTCCACATTTATTGTTAAGATGCGCCTAGCAGACGCTGCGGATGTTTCCATTCGCTCCGTCGCGACTCCAAACCAACTCCGAGGAGCGCTCTTCTTATGGACACCGTGCAACCTTTGTCTGGGCAGGTCGCAGTCGTGACTGGAGCCGGACGCGGCATCGGCGCCGCCATCGCTCGCAAACTCGCCGGCCTCGGCGCCACCGCGGTGCTCTGCGGACGCACCAAGGAGACCCTCGACGCTACCGCGCAGTCGATTCTCGAAGCCGGTGGCAAGGTCGAAGTCATCCCCTGCGACGTCACCGTTCTCCATCAACTCGAATACGCCGCCGCCCGCGTCGACAGCACCTTCGGACGCCTCGACATCCTCGTCAACAACGCCGGAGTCGCCAGCCTCAATGAGCCGCTCCACAATCTTGCGCCCAACGAGTGGGACCGCATCCTCAACACCAACCTGCGCGGCGTCTATTACACCATCCACGCCTTCGGCCCCCTCATGATTCGCGCCTACTCCGGACACATCATCAACATCTCATCCCTCGCCGGAAAAAACGCTCTCCCGAACGGCGCCGCCTATGCAGCCTCCAAATGGGGATTGAATGGTTTGACCTATTCGGTCGCGGAGGAAATGCGCGGCCACAATATCCGCGTATCCGTAATCTGTCCCGGCTCGACCGAGACCGAACTCACTCCCCATGCCGGCAAAGACCCCAACAAGATGCTCCAGCCCGATGACGTCGCCCACGCGGTCGCCATGCTGGCAACGCAAGCCCCAAGATCATTTGTGAGTGAGATTCTGTTAAGACCAACCCAAAAGCCGTAGGGAAATCGCCGTCGGGCGTCGGACCTCGGGCGTCAGCCGATAGTTTGTTGCCGAAGTCCGAGGTCTGAGGTCTGAGGTCCGAGGTCTGAGGTCCGAGGTCTGAGGTCCGAGGTCCGAGGTCTGAGGTCTGAGGTCCGAGGTCCGAGGTCCGAAGTCCGCCTTTCTACTTCTTGAACAAATTCTCAAACGCCGCCCGTGCATCGTTCGGTCGCAAGGTCGCCGGAGTCGAAGTCTCCTTCTCCCGCGTCACTCGAATCTCATACGACGGGCACTCATTCCGCACATCTTTCTTCGCCACCCGCTCCTTCACCGGCTGCATGCACTCAAACCGGCTCCCCGGATCGAAGTACGTGCACTGTTTGCACGAGTGCAACTCAAACCTACACTTCGGACACTGCCCTTCCCCAGAAGACCCCTGCAACACGGTCCCGCACTGCGCGCACCGCGACACGGCTCGCGTCCCCGGCAGATTTACCGGACGCGGCCCCAGCGCGTGGTCCCACTTCGGCGGTCCGCTCGTACGCTCCGGAGGAGCCTTCTTAGGCCTCTCGCCCGCCTCCTTCCGCCCTTCGTGTTCGTTGTCCCGATATCCATGCTGCCGGTATTTCGCCACAAGCCCTCCCTGCAACGCGGCCATTGTCTACCCACAATGCCACACGCGGCAAGTGGCATTCCTTCTTCCGCTAGTGTGCAGTCTGTTGAAGAAGCGGCGTCGTCCTCAGCGGAGCCGCTTTTCAGGCGAAGCGAAGAGCCTCCCTCTCCTCCGGCCCCGCACGCAAGCCAAACCGCTCCGAACCCGGAAACCCCCGGCCCCTTTTACAATAGAAAAATGATCCACGAGATCCTCCCCGTCGGCCCGCTGCAATGCAACTGCTCCATCATCGGTGACGAAACCACCCGTGAAGCCATGGTCATCGACCCCGGTGACGACATCGAAGACATCCAGGCTCTCATCAAGAAGCACAATCTCCACGTCAAGCAAATCGTGATCACCCACGCCCACATCGATCACGTCGGCGGAGCCATGAAGCTCCGCGCCGCGACCGGCGCTCCCATCCTGCTCAACCTGAACGATTACGCACTGCTTAAAATGCTCGACGTGCAAGCCACCTGGATCGGGGTGGCGCCTCCGGGAAAGGTCGAAATCGATCGCAGCGTCACAACCGGAGAAACCGTCGCCGCCGGACAGCACTCAGCGCAAATCCTCCACACCCCCGGCCACACCGAAGGCAGCATCTGCCTCTACTTCGAAGCGGAGAAGAAACTCATCGCCGGCGACACCCTCTTCGCCGGCTCCATCGGCCGTACCGATCTCCCGGGCGGTTCCACGCAGAAGATCCTGCACTCTCTCCACGACACAGTTCTGGCCCTGCCGGATGACACGGTAGTAGTCCCCGGCCACGGCGAGTTGACCACGATCGGCGAAGAGCGCGTGAGCAACCCGTTCCTGGTGAAACGCTAGGACTTTCCCGCAACGGACCCTGGCGGGCGACCAGCGTGGAACTCGCCGACGTTGATCTTGGGGTTTTAGTCTGCAATGCCAGCCATTAGGCCAACGACGAGCAACGGTAACGACGCTATCTCGACAATACATGTCAGCCATTTCGGAGCCCCGCGTACGCCCGCTATGACGCCGAGAATCATGCCCACAGGAGCGAGCAGGAACAACAAGCCCAAGTTGAGGATTTGTGGGTCTTGCCAAGGCGGCAGCCAAGAAGGAGAGGGCCTGAACTCATAATAGAGGAATGTCCCGGCGGCAAAAACCGAATTGGCACTAACGATGCCAAGTGCCAACAGCGCGAGCGCCGGTGGCCAGTGCCGTTGCCGGGACCAGTACAATCTCATCCACGCAGAAAGCGTGAGTAAGAACGGTCCGCACGTGAGCGCATAAGGAATGAGCCGTCTAGTCATGTCTCAGCAGCCTCATACCCTATTATGATCTCAACCGACAATCACCGTCCTTTGTGCTAGCTATTCCTGCGATGCCGTCCCGCAAGAGTCGGTTTCATCCATCACGAATTTAAGTACTCCAGCACTCTCTCAATCCCTTCCCCAAACTCTTCTTCCTCCCCAATCAAGCTCAGCACCAAATACCCGTCACTCCAAAAATCATAGAAATGCCCCGGATGCACGAGCACCTGCTTATCCCGCGCCAACTCGATCGCCAACTCCTCATCCGACCGCGTCACCGGAACTCGCAACACCGCGTACCATCCGCCTTCCACCTTCAGCCGCTCGCAAGTCTTCTGCCCCGCCAGTTGCCGGTCAAGCTCAGCCAAATTCGCTCGCACTCGCCCTAGCAACTGCCGCTGAATACTCTTCCTCTGCTCCAGCAACACCGGCAAAGCCCACTGCACCGGCGCATTCATCGACAGATAAGTATCGGCAATCATCTCCAACCGACCCATCGCCGACGCCACCTCCTCCGCAGGCCCGCTCGTCACCACCCACGCCACTTTCATCTGCGGCAACGCCGAAATCTTCGACAGCCCGCTCAGGGTGAAAGTCAGTACATCCTCATTCAACGCGAAACTCCCCGCCTGCTGCGAGCCGGAGATTTTGGGTGGCGCAGCGCTTCCAGCGCTGCGATAAGGCTGCTCTTGAATTAAGGGCTTTAGCCCCTGAGGTCCGGATTCGGCATCCGGCAATTGGGTCGAGCCTTGCTCGACTGGGCGGACCTGCGAGCCGGAGATTTTGGGTGGCGCAGCGCTTCCAGCGCTGCGATAAGGCTGCTCTTGAATTAAGGGCTTTAGCCCCTGGGGTCCAGATTCGGCATCCGGCAATTGGGTCGAGCCTTGCTCGACTGGGCGGACCAATGGGTCCGCCCCTACATGGACATCGCCGATGCCATAATCCAGAAACACTTCATCCACAATCACCGCCAGCCCATGCTTCCTGCAAAATGCATTCAGCTGCTCGCGCTCCCCCGCCGACACATACGACCCCGTCGGATTATTGGGATGCACCACCACCACCCCCCTGGTCCGCGCCGTCACAGCCTTCTCCAGCGACGGAAAATCCATCTGCCACCCATGGTCGTAAATCAACGGATACGGCACCAGCTTCACATCCTGCAAATCCGCCAGAAACTCAAACAACGGATAGCTCGGCTTCGGCACCAGCAACTCATCCCCCGCATTGCACATCAGCCGAAACACAAACGAGTAGCCCTCACTCGTGCTGGTCGTAAGAACAATCCGCTCCGCGTCCAGATCAAGAACCCCGTGCTCAAAGCGATAGTATTCGGCCACAGCTTCGCGAGCCTCCGCCAGCCCCTTGGCCTGCGGATCGTAATCTAGAGCTCGAGCCGACCCCAGAGTTCCCAGAATCGCCCCCGAGTCATAGTCCAACCCTGCCCGCGTCGGATTCGAAACCGTCAGATCGAGAGCCTTCGCCCCAGTCGCCCGCAGCTCTTCCACCGCCTGCGTGAACCGGTTCAGCCCCAGTCTCCAGTTTGTCCGATCAGAAAACACGCGTTCCCCCAACCCGAAATCCCCAACTTAAAAATTAAAGATGAATTCTATGCGATTCGCATCGTCGCTCGATACGCCGCAAAAACAAAAGGCGTCCCATAAGGACGCCTGCATATGACCAGCAAATCCCGCCTTACGACCGAGGCCGAAACTCCGGAACTGCTCCCCGGCTCACATCTTCTTGCACGCCGCTCTTCTCCAGATTCGGCCAGTCGCGAATCTCCACCGCCGGACACATCAACCCCTTGCCCGCCGGACGCAGCAACTGCCGCAGCGTCTGCACTCCATAAAACAATCCCTCGCCGCTATTGGCCGCAACCACCACCTTCGACTTGTCGGAAAAGAGCAGATACCCCTGGTCGCCGACCACCTGATCTTTCAGCCCTTTGCGAGCCAGATACCGTCGCACTCGCGGATCATCCAGCCGCGCCAGCACAATCGCGCTCCCATCCGCCTTCCTCACGGATTTCGTGCCCACAATGTCGAGTTTCAATCCCGACTGGTCCGCAACTTCTTCGGCCAAGGTCTCCGCCGCAAGACGGTCCTCTGTCTGGTGCCCAAACTGCACGAAAATCCGGGTCTTTGGTCCGACTCGGAATCCGCCGTCCCGCAAGTTCACTTCTCTGGGCGTAGGTACCAGCTTCAGCCCCGGACGTCGATCCGAATCCATCCCAAAGGCCGCAGCAGCACATAACAAGCTTAGAGCGATCCCAACAATTCGCTTATCCATTCAGATCCCTTGGACCCCACGATCTAGTTCCTTATTGTACCCGCAACCCAGTCCGCCCGTACGGCTTTCGTTTGCGGACCCTAGTGTTCGCTGGAGTACCACTCCCCCCTCACTTCCCAAACGCCTCCTTATTCACCACATAAGGCATCTTCGTCACTTCCCCGCCGTAATTCCCCTCAAGCACATCAATCAACCCCTGCGCGCACCGCCCCGCCATGCCTTTCTCGGGATCGGTCGACAACCGTGTAATCCGCGCCGCCGACGCAAAGTGGGGCATCAGTCGGCACCGGTCCGCGATTGTCGGATCGCGCAATGGAGAATCCGCCGGCAGCGGTTCCTTCTCGTACACGTCCAGCGCGGCCCCCGCAATCCAGTTTTCCCGCAGCGCCTTGGCCAGCGCCGCCTCATCCACCACTGGCCCTCGCGAGGTATTCACCAGGTATGCCGTCGATTTCATCAAACTCAAATTCCTCTCGTTGAACAAATGATAGGTCGGCGTCTTGCTCTCCCCTTCCCGCAGCAGCGGCACGTGGACGCTCACAAAATCCGCCTGCCGCAGGGCCTCTTCAAACGTCACATACCGGATCCACGCCTTTTCTTTTGCCAGCCCCCGTGCATGCCGCAGATCGTTCAATTCCTCGATCGTCTTCACAAACGCGTGATTCTCATATGCCGGGTCATAGCACAACACGTTCATATCGAACCCAACGCTTTTCTTGATAAACGCCAGCCCGATCCTCCCCGTCCCAATCACCGCTACCGTCTTGCCGGTAACCTCATCCCCCAGAAACGGCAGGTACGGATGCCAATATCCCCACTGGTTCTCGCGCGTTAAATGCTCCGCGGTCCACATCTTTCGAGCCAGCGCCCCCATCATGAAAAACGCAAACTCCGCCGTCGCCTCCGTCAGCACGTCGGCCGTATGCGTGAACGGAATCTTGTACCGGTTCGCATCCGCGCGATTGATGTTGTCAAACCCCACCGCAATCTGCGCCACTACTCTCAAACTGCCCATGCCCGCTTCGAACACCTCGGCGTCAATCGGATCGCGCAGCGTCGTAATCAGTCCGTCCACGCCCGACTTCACCTTCTCGAGAATCAGACTCTTCGCCGGCGCCTCCTCATGCGGATACACCTCAACCTCATATCCCCGCTTGCGCAGCAGGTCGATCGCTTCCCCAATGTCGCACGTCGCAAACACGCGAAGTTTCTTATCCATAATTTTGTCGGAAGTTCTTTCTCAGGATTCACCAGCAACACAGAACCATTGTTTCGCCACCCACGATACGTCCATCAAAATATCAAAGCAAGCCGCCGCTCTCGACGGAACGCTGACGAGCCAAAGTTTTTCTTAGCGCTGTTCTTCTTAGCGTCCTTAGCGTTTCTTTAGCGACCTTAGCGTTTAAAAGCTTCCCTCCGGCGCTAAGTCACAGCCCTCAAGTTCACTCAGGCTCGACCGAATCACCCAATGTGATCCCGCGCACATCCCAGAACGTGCCTGCTGCTACAATCCTCTGTTGCTCCACTCTCTTTGATGAGAGGAGGTTCCTGTGTCCAGATTCACACTGGTTCTTCCCATACTTTTTCTCTTTGCGCCCGCATTGCCCGCGCAGCAACCCTCAACTCCTCCGAAGGCTCCGACCTATTCCGCCATCCCCGTCGAGGCCACCCGAGCAACCAACCCGGTCAAGTCCTCGCCCGAGTCCCTGGCCCGCGCCAAACGCTGGTGGAACCTCGACTGTGCCATGTGCCACGGCAAGGAGGGCGACGGAAAGGGCGAGACCGCCAAGGACATGAAGCTCACGGTCGCCGACTTCACCGATCCCGCGACGTTGAAAGACCGCACCGACGGCGAGATCTTCTACATCATCAAGAACGGCCACCAGGACATGCCGCCTGAGGGCCCACGCATCAAGCCCGAAGAAAACTGGGACCTCGTCAACTACGTTCGCGCGTTCGCGAAAAAGAAGGACGCAGACCAGAAACCCTAGCGCGTCTTTCGAGTGGGTTTTGGAAGAGCACTACTTTTGAAAGGCACGCCTTCAGTCGCGCCTGAATGCCCTTCTAACCAAGGGGGCTTCAGCCCTCGAGGGAATGCTCGTCTACCCCACCCGACGCAATCGAGCCGGTCCTGTCTCTTCTCCCGACCCAAGCAACCCCACCACGCCCCGCAAACTCTCCCACGCTGCCTCATTCAGTGACGGCTCAGCGCTCACCAGGTCACGAATCATGTCCCACGCCGCCATGTTGAGCGCGCCCTCCGGCGGCATCCCCATCGCCAGCGACACCGCGCATTGCGGACAAAAACAAATCCTCTGCGCCGATGATTTCTGCCGCGGCTTCACTCCCACGGTCTGCGCAAACATGTAAACCGCCACCGACTTGTGTCCAACCTCAATTTCGCGCTTGCACCGCAGACAGAAAATGGATTGCACCGGTTTTTCCCTCGTATCGGTAGTCACACCGCCGAATGCGTCTACTCTCAGCTACCTACGCAGTTCGAAACAAGTGAGAAGAAAGATTCCCGCGGGCTGCTTAGGAAAGGCAATCGCGAGGGCTTGCAAAGGCAACGAACGCTTGAGTCGCCGCGGGAAGAGCGTAGTCGCCGTGGGAGAGCGTCGCCCCGTGGAAGAGCGTCGTCTCGTGGAGAGCGTCGTCTCGTGGAAGAGCGTCGTCTCGTGGGAGAGCGTCGTCTCGTGGGAGAGCGTCGCCCCGTGGGAGAGCGTCGTCTCGTGGGAGAGCGTCGTCCCGTGGGAGAGCGTCGTGGAAGAGCGGCCCTTCAGGGCCGCGAAAAACGTCTTGTATGATGCGGGCTTTAGCCCCTGAGGGACGTCAACTCTTCAGCCCATCCGGCACCAGCGGCAGCCCCCTCAACCTCACCCCGCAGGCATCAAAAATCGCATTTGCAATCGCCGGAGCCAGTCCAATCATCGGACACTCTCCCGCCCCCACCGACGGAATATCCTTCCGGTCGAGCAACACTGTTTCCAGCGCCGGAACGTCGCTGAAGCGCGGCACCCGATACTCCGACAACCGCCCGTTCACGATCTTCCCATTCTCGAATTCAATCGCCTCAAACAGCGCCCCGCCCAGTCCCTGAACGTTCGAACCCTCAATCTGATTGCGCAGCCCATCGGGATTCACTATCGCGCCGCACTCAAATGCCGACACGACCCGCACCACCTTCACCTCGCCCGACTTGCGATCCACATTCACCTCGGCGAAGGTCGCAATGTTCCCCAGCTTCTCGTACCCTCCGCCCATTCCGAATCCCCGTCCCGAAGCCTTGCTCTGACCCCAGCCAAACTTTTTCGCTGCCGCCTCAAACACTGCCCGCAGCCGGTCATTTTTCAAATTCTTCAACCGAAAATCCAGCGGATCCATCTTCACTGCCAGTGCCAGTTCATCCATGTGCGATTCTCGCGCAAAGTGATTCGCCGTCGCCGCCAACGCCCGGTACGACCCCTGCCGCAACGGAGACTTCACCGCATGAAACACAATCCGCTGGTTCGGAACTTCGTAAAACGTCCGAATCCCCGCCGACCCTGAGTTGTAATTGTGAAACTCCCACGCGGTAATCGTCCCGTCGGCCCGCGCCCCGCTGCTCACATCGATCACGCCCGCCGGACGAAAATAAGCCCACGTAAACTCCTCTTCCCGCGTCCACACCACTTTCACCGGGTGCTTCGCCGCTCGCGCCAGTCGCGCCGCTTCGATCGCAGTTTCCCCCGTGTGCTTCCCTCCGTATCCCGATCCCGTATCCGGCATCAGCACTCGTACCTTCTCTTCCGGAATTCGAAACGCCTCCGCCAACTGCCCGCGCACGCCAAACGGCCGCTGCGTTCCCGTCCACACCGTCAAGTTATCCCCGTCCCATTTCGCCAGGGCAGCGCGCGGTTCCAGAGGAGTGTGCGCAATGTAGGAAACCGTATACGTCTGCCGCAGCTTGTGATCCGCCGCCGCGAGTGCCTGATCCACCGTCCCGGCGTCATACCGGTCCCCGTCTCCGGTCGGGTCCTCCCCCGCCGTCGTATTCTTCCGCAAGTAATCGAACAACTCTTTGCCCGACGGTTGCGGGTCCGACTTCCATTCCGCCTGCATCGCCGCAATCGCAGCCGTGGCCAGTTCCGTGCTGTGCGCAGCGACTCCCACAAAATTTCCATCGCGCACGACAGTCGCACCGATCGCCTCCGCTTTCTGCGTGTCCAGCGAAACCAGCATCGCGTCAAACGCAGCCGGACGCAGCACTTTCCCGTACCACATGTCCGGCAACTTCTGGTCCGATGGATACCGGTGTGCCCCAGTCACAAACTCGCGCCCAGCGACTTTCCGCGGCGACTGCCCCGCCACTTTCCATTTCGCCGCCGGAATCAGCGCCGTGTCCGCCCCAACGGTCTGCGCCCACTGCTTACCCTTGGTCAGCGCCGCATACTCCACCGCCCGATTCGTCTGCGGATCCCGCACCTTCCCGTCGTCCGCCACCAGCCGATCCCGGTCCGTTCCCCACTGCGCCGCCGCCATCCCAATCAGCATCTCCCGCGCCGTAGCCGCAACTTTTCGCAGTTGTAAATTCATCGTCGGCGTCGTCCGGCTCCCGAACGTTCCCATGTCGAACGGCGTGCGCTGCGTATCCCCCATCACCATTTCAATTCTCGCCATCGGTACCTGCAGCTCCTCCGACACCGCTTGCGTCAGCGACGTCCGGATGTTCTGCCCCATCTCGGCCTTTCCCGTGTAGACCGTGACTTTCCCGTCTTCTCCAATATGTAGCCAGGCGCCAATTTCCTTGGGCAATGCATCGCCGCGTCGCCGACCGCTCCCCGACTCCTGCGCACCCGCCACGGGAGCCAGCACCGACACCACCACTACTCCCGCTCCGAGGAACTTGAAAAACTCCCGCCGGTCCAAATCAAACCGGTACGGAGCCGCCGCCGAAAACTCATATCGTTCGGGTTCGATGGCGATTGATGTGGGGACGGCCGCCCTCGGCTGTCCGGTCGAGCGAAGCTCGGCTGCCGCTGCCTGCGGCCGAATATCGCTCTGAAGCCTCGACAAACCTCTCCTGCTCATCGCCCGGCCCCCTTCCCCGCGCTGGAGCCCGACTCCGCCAGCTCCTTCGCCGCCCGTTGAATCGCGCTCACAATTCTCGGATAAGTCCCGCACCGGCAAACATTCCCATCCATAAACTCGACTATCTCGCTCTCCTTCGGCGCCGGATTCCGCTTCAACAGCCCCACCGCCGAAACGATCATCCCTGATGTGCAGTACCCGCACTGCATCGCCCCTACTTCTAGAAAGGCCTCCTGTACCGGGTGCAGATGCTCGCCGCTCGCGATCCCCTCAATCGTCGTGATCTGCCTCGCTCCGACCACTCCGACTTTCGTCATGCACGACCGCTGCGCCTTCCCCTCAATCAGCACCGTGCATGCACCGCACTGCCCCTCGCCGCACCCATACTTCGTGCCCGTCAAGTCAAGATGCTCCCGCAACACCGTCAGCAGGCTGGTCTGCGGATCCACATCCACCGGATACCTTTGTCCATTGATAGCGAGATGAATCGTAGCCATTTCGAAGCTCCACTCGAGGAATACGTTCGCAGAATCTGGCAGAAGGTCCTTCTTACGATGATAAACCCGCGTGCGCGGTTGTGATCCTGCTTTCTTGCCATCCCTTGGGAACCCTGGCGCCCTGCGTACCTGAAAGCTTCCCCTTACTGCAAGCCGCCTCACTTTGCTCCGCGCTCTTCGACCACCTATAATCCGCCTGATCCCAATGCCCACCGGACACACTCCACAATTCTTCACCGAAGCCGACGTCCGCGCCCGTCTCCGCATGCCCGACCTCATCGAAGCGATGCAGCGAGCCCTCGTCGAATTTTCTTCCGGTCGCGTGCAGCAGCCCGTGCGCACCGTTCTCACCTTCGGTGCCGAGTCGTCGCTGTTCGGAGTAATGCCTTGCTGCGCGCCATCGCTTCCCGCCCTCGGCGCAAAGCTGGTGACGGTCTGCCACGGCAACGCGCGTCTCGGCCTCGGCACCCACCAGGCCACCATCGTCCTGCTCGATCCCGAAACCGGCCTGCTCCACGCCGTCCTCGACGGTCGTTACATCACCGAAGTCCGCACCGCCGCCGTATCCGCGGTCTCCGCTCGCCTCCTCGCGCGCAAAGACTCTCGCGTCCTCGGCATCCTCGGCTCCGGCGTCCAGGCCCGCAGCCATCTCGAAGCCCTCAACCTGGTTCGCCAATTCACCGAGGTCCGCGCCTGGAGTCCTCACCCGGATCATCTGCGCAAATTCGCTACCGAGACGGGCGCTCGCGCCATGCCCAGCGCCGAGTCCACCGTTCGCGGCGCCGATGTCGTCGTCACCGTCACGCCCTCACCCACTCCTGTGGTTGAAAATGATTGGATCGCCGATGGCGCCCACGTGATCGCTGTTGGTTCCTGCCAGCCGACCCGTCGCGAACTCGATCCCGCTCTCGTCGCCCGCTCCCGACTCGTCGTCGATTCTCGAGCCGCTGCTCTGAAAGAAGCCGGCGACATCGTCATCGGCATCGCCGATGGCCTCTGGACCGCCGGCCACATCGCCGCCGAACTCGGTGACCTTCCCCTGCGCAGCGACGACCGCGAGATCACCGTCTTCAAATCTCTCGGCCTGGCGGTCGAAGACATCTTCGCCGCCCACCTCGTCTTGTCCACCGCGGCATGCGCCAGCGATCAAGGAGTCCTTATTCCGTGAAGAAAAGCATCTGGAGAGCGGCCATCGAAATCGGTTTCATCCTGTTCCTGTTTTATGCCAACCTCCTCATGGGAGAGTTTGAGCGCTCAGGCATGGGACGGAAGCGCGGCATCACCTGGGCCATCGAAGACGTTTTCACCGCCGCCAATTTCGCAATCGCCTGCCTGGCTGCCCTCATCGGCTACCTCCTCTTTGAATTTCTCCGCGAGAAATTCTTAGG
>CAWFVB010000002.1:357500-400452 GCA_963819145.1 uncultured Acidobacteriaceae bacterium | reverse complement strand
TTCTCCCACAGAAACGGGACAAAGGAGTAGTCGCACGTCCACGAGAGACCCACAATCTGTGACTTTGAATTGATAAAGTCGCCCTCGCTGTTGGTAGTTCCATTCACGGTCCCCAGGTCCATCATCACGCCCTTCCTCCACAAGAAGGCGTGCTGTATCGGACCTACGAGCGAACCGGGAGGACATGAAGCTGGGACTCCGGCAATGCCGACAATCTCCCCGGCTTCATTAATCCAACCAGCCTCGCCGTTCCCGTCCCCTCCAAATGGCGGCGCGATCAGGTCGATGAGTTTCGCGCCGTCCCACAGGAAGGGGTGGAGTTGTTGATCGCCGGCTATTGTCGTCGCCCCGACTACTTGACCCCGTTCGTTGAGGCCATTCACCGACCCTAATTCAGTACCCCCAAGTGAGCCAAGGTCGGTCATTCCGTTCTCCTTGTCCCAAAGGAACGGGTGAAAGGTGGGAATGCCCGTCGTAGGGTTCGGAACTGAATTCGTATAAGACATCCCTGCCACCAACCCGTGTTGGTTCACCAGGACCGCGGATGCGTCGGCGCCGCCCAGGGTCCCGAGGTCCCGCATTCCATGTTCCTTGTCCCATAAGAATGCCCGGGTTTGTGTTCCGTTAGTCGAACCGGGAAGAGTGAATAACAAATCATAGAAAGAGAATTCATCGGGAACCGCGTTGAGGGAAGTTCCCGCCACCTGCCCGCGGTCATTGACAGCCGAGGCGTAACTCACATTTCCCCCAAACGTCCCGAGATCGGTGATCTGTCCGTCCTTCCAGACGACCCCGCGGACCTCGGGAATGCCGGTCAAGGGATCGATCGCGCCGTTTTGGGACATTCCGACGATCATCCCCTTCGAATTGATCCACAAGGCTGCGCTGCTGGCACCGCCAGGAAGCACGCCTAAATCGGTCTTGGCCCCGTTTCGCCATCGGAATGCGTGGGACACGAAACAGTCTGGGTTGAAACACAACCCCGGATTGGGATCCGCCATGGATGTATCTGCCCAGCCCGCCAGAACTCCTTGTTTGTTAAGCACCGGGGCAATTTCGAAAATGAAAGGGACGAAACCAAACCGATCGCTCAAGCTGAGATCGTCAAAATAACTCGACGGACCGCCAAGCGTGCCTATGTCGATGAGCTTGTAATGGTGGTGCTGTTGATGGTGATCTTGATTGCCCTGCGCGGCGAGCTGAGATGCGCACACCAGCCCCGCCAACAAAATCATCGCGGTGATGCACAATGTCTTGGATTTCATGGTCCTCCTTAACTATGTCTTCGTTAATTTCTCGGCCCGACGGCGCCGCCCTGGAAGTGCGGCCGATATCCTCGTCGCATGGTCAATGGAATCAGCGTGCGGGTAGTCGCGTCGCGAACTACCAGACCCGGATGAGAAGCAATCGTGGTTGTATCCACCAGGCTGTAGTCGCAATCCTCGAGCCCGGGATGATTCTCGTCGCATGGGATCAGCAGGTAGGCGTGCTGATCACCGTTGGGCAGTACACCTTGCGCGACGATCTCCCCTCGATCGTTGAGACCAGAGGCGGCGAATAGTTGCACACTGGCGTTAGGTGGCACCACCAGAGCATTCAGATCCGCGATCGACCCCCGCTCCCATAAGAACGCGTGCAGGTATGCGAAACTGTTCTGCATGGTGTCCTGGCTGGCGCCGACCACCTGACCCTTCGAATTCACGACAAAGGCCACGCTGTTGGGATCGCCGTCCACAGTCCCAAGATCAACCAACTTGCCCTTCCGCCAGAGGAATGCGTGGGCTGACTGATCCCCTGTATTGAATGCCCAGCCCACAACTTCTCCCGTCTCGCTGACCCAGTTCGCGCTTCCAACATCACCGCCGAGCGTGCCCAGGTCTCGGAGCGAACCTCCGTCCCAGAGAAAAGGATGAGAGGATTGGTCACCGGTCACATTCATAGCTCCAACAAAGTGCCCACGGTTGTTCATGCTGTTGATAGCCCGAACGGCGGAGCCACCGATTGTGCCCAGATCGCGCATCTCTCCGTTCTCCCACAGGAACGGGTGCTGCGTCGGGATCCCTGTGGCGGGGTTAACTGCCGAATCGGTCAAAGACCACCCGGCGACTTGACCACGATCGTTGATAAACGCCGCGAAAGCGTCCGGTCCGCCGAGCGTGCCCAAATCTTTCATTTTTCCGTTCTCCCACAAAAAGGCACGGCTTTGCTGCGCTGCGCCATAGCAAAGGAAAAACGAGTCGGACACTGTATTGGCGGCACATCCCACCGCCTGCCCGCGGTTGTTGACATCGAGCGCGACGCTTTCGTCTCCGCCCAGACCTCCAAGATTGATGAGATCCCCGTCCTCATACAACACCGCCTGGAACTCCGGGAATGCGGTCGCCGGATCAATAGCACCGTTCTCGGACAGACCGATGATGAGCCCAGAATCATTGATTCGCAGGGGGCCACTATTGTTGATCGGTGGAAGCGCACCCAGATCCGTGAGGTTTCCATCCTGCCAAACTACTGTGTGAGCCACCAGACAGTCTGCTTCGAAGCAGGCGGGGGAGTAAGGATCAGGGGTGGTCGTTTCCGCCGTCGAGACCACGGTGCCCCGGTTGTTGATGTCGCGCTCGCCCTCAAAGCCCAAGGAGCTGTTGGCACCACCGAGCGTGCCCGTGTCGATGAGTTTGTAGTGATGGTGCTTGTGGTGATGATCTCGTCTGTCCTGCGCGGCCAGCCCAAACGGCATCGCCAGCGCGGCAGATAAGGTAATCGCAGCAAGATACATCGATGTATTGAATTTCATGTTGGCTTCTCGTGATCTCTTGCGTCAGCTAAATCCTTGGGCCGAATGCGGGGCTGGGGAAGTGATACCGATTCATCCGGCGCATAAGTGATTGAGGCAACGTGCGACTGGCTGCGCCGCTGACCGCCGCCCTCGGACGAGACGCAACGTCATTTCCCTCCACCATGCTGTAGTCGCAGCCTTCGACGCCGGGATGATGCTCGTCGCATGGGATCAGCAGATATGCGTGGAGGTCACCATTTGCAAGAACCCCGAGGCCGCTCGTAATCTCTCCGCGATCATTGATCGATTGTGACCCCGTTAATATCATGTCGGCGCCGCTGACCAAATCGTTCAAATCGACCATCGGTCCACCGTTCTCCCACAGAAACGCATGGGGAAGGCTGCCATCGCAGGGAAAGGATGCACCTACGACCTGAGTTTTGGCGTTGATGCCGCTCGCGCCGCTGACACAGCCACCCGCAAGAACTCCCAGATCCCTCATCTTTCCCTTCGTCCACAGGAAAGCATCGGTCGAAGCAGTTGCGCTGGCTGGTAAATCCGCAAACCCGACTACTTCTCCGGCTTCATTGATGGCGTTCGCTACTCCGGTCGGGCCGCCAAAGGTTCCCAGGTCCCGCATGGGTCCGGGCTTGGTCCAAAGAAAGGGATGAAAGTAGACATCGCCGGCGAGATTCGAAAAGCCCACGACCTGTCCTCGGTTGTTGAGCGCGACCCCGTCTCCCTCAGCACCGAACGTGCCGCCCAGCGATCCCAGGTCAATCATTTTGCCGTTCGGGTGGCGCTCTGTCGGAGGTTCCCAAAGGAATGGGTCGACCGCCATGTCGGACGTATACGAAAAACCGGCGATCTGTCCACGCTCATTGATGAACGGAGAGAACGCATCGGGACCGCCGAGGGTCCCTATATCCTGCATCCCGTTTCTTTTGTCCCAGAGATACGCACGCGTTTGCGTCCCGAGGCCGAACAAGGAATACGGATCCGGGATCGTATTGCCGGAGAACCCCGTGACCTGTCCGTGGCTGTTAACCATGCCCGCCCCGCTCTCATATCCGCCGAGGGTTCCAAGGTTTGTGATCTGGCCGTCCTGCCAGAAGACAGCATTCTCCTCAGGCCAGCCCGTTATAGGATCGAGCGCACCATTGATAGCCTCGCCGGCGATCAACCCGTTCTTGCTAATCCCGCTGGGGAAGGCGCTGTAGCCGCCGGGAAGCGATCCCAGATCGACAAGTTGTCCATCCTGCCATTGGAACGCATGAAAAATGTACGGGTCCGAAACGCCCCCGGGCGCGATTAGAGGATTGAAGTTTGGGTAAAAGGGGTCCGCAGTGCCTGTGTCCGCCATGCCGATGACTGTTCCCCCATTGGTCAGAGCCGGCTCTATCCCGTCATTCCTGCTCTGCGGACCACCGAGCGTTCCCAAGTCGATGAACTGGTAGTGATGGTGCTTGTGGTGATTGTGATTGTCCTGTGCGACTAGCCAAACGGGAACCAGCACAGCGAATAGGGTCATCGTGGTAACGAAAATCGGAATCCTAGAGTTCATAATCACCTCCGCGTACAGCAAGTTCTTGCCGCCAACAACTCCCCTGATCGCGAGGGATCTTATGTTGAAACGGGCGGTAAGTCGATGCACTGGCGCTGACTTCGCGCTGAACTGTGGCTGAACACTGAATTGCTCAACGAAAGACGGCAAAACTGGAACCTCCCTCCTCGATGTTGGGGTTGTGCCCGCTAGGTCCGGAGAGGCGTCAGTAACGGAAAGTGTAAGAAGCTGCTTCACCCACAGTGGTAAACTCGGGCTCGGTCGGTCGCGATGGCAGTCTCACGCCCAAGTCGGATGCGGTTCGGGGACTTTGAACTGGACCTTAAATCGGGAGAGGTTTGCAAAGGAACCGGGAAGATTCTGCTTCAGGAGCAACCCTTCCAGATCCTTCTGATGTTGGTGGAAAATCGGGGCGAGGTTGTCACACGCGACGAAATCAAGAAGAGGCTCTGGCCCAACGACACCGTGGTGGAGTTCGACCACAGTATCCACACGGCGGTCAAGAAGCTGCGACAGGCGCTCGGAGACTCGGCAGAAACTCCGAGGTACATCGAAACGGTGGCCCGGCGCGGGTACCGCTTGTTCGTTCCGGTGGAGAGGATAGAGGCCAGCCCCGCCGATCCTCAAACCCCAGCCTCCACAACTCCCTCTCCCGGCGCCGCAACAACGGGTTCCTCTCTGACCGGCAGGAAAGTTTCGCACTATCGCTTACTGGAGGTTCTAGGCGGCGGGGGTATGGGCGTGGTTTATAGGGCCGAAGACTTGAAGCTCGGCCGCCAGGTGGCGCTGAAGTTTCTCCCAGAAGAGCTAGGAAATGACGAGAAAGCGGTGGAGAGATTTGAACGGGAGGCACGGGCAGCATCCGCCCTGGACCACCCCAACATCTGCTCGATTTACGAATTCGGCGAGTATGAAGGCCAGCCCTTCATCGTGATGCCGTTGCTCGAAGGCCAAACGCTGCGCGAGCGCATTGGAGCAGAATCGCCGCAAGGCAAGCCTCTGCCCGCAAGTGAATTGCTCGATTTGGCCATTCAGATTACCAGAGGTCTCGAAGCCGCGCATCAGAAGGGCATTATCCACCGCGACATCAAGCCCGCAAATATTTTCATCACCAATCGAAGCGAAGCCAAAATTCTGGACTTTGGCGTGGCAAAATTCCTTCAGGCCGGCGGACAAGCTCACGCCTTTGCCAGTCCAGAATCGCACAACGCCGCGCTGCCCGACACGGCGTCGTCTTCCTTACTTACCCTCACCGGGACTGGGGCCGACCTTGGAACGGCCGGTTATATGTCTCCCGAACAGATCCGGGGCGAAACCGTGGACGCGCGTTCGGATCTTTTTTCGTTCGGTTTAGTGCTTTACGAAATGGCGACGGGGCAACGCGCCTTTTCGGGCGACACCGCTCACGGACTCCGTGAAGACATCCTCAGGCAAGCGTCCACTCCAACGCGTGAGTTGAATCCTGAAGTCCCCGCAAAGCTCGAAAAGATTATTAACCGGGCGGTTGAGAAGGATCGCGAAGCACGCTATCAGACCGCGGAGGAAATGCGTGCCGACTTGAACAACCTGATACAAAACAGAAGGCCTCGGGCGCGAAAGTGGGCTATGGCAGCCGGTGTCGTCGTACTGCTGATCGCAATTCTCTGGTTCGACAGAGTCCGACAGCCTTCCGGACAATCTTCCCCTGAGCTGAAGTTCCGAGGGCTCACCAATAATTCTTTTGAGAACCGCGTCCTTACCGGGGCAATCTCTCCAGATGGCAAATACCTGGCATACAGTGACACGAATGGTATCCGGCTTCAACTCGTCGTGACCGGTGAGACACAAGTCATCCCTCAGCCGGAGGAGCTTAAAGGTGAACAAATCGACTGGGAAGTCGTCGGAACCTGGTTTCCCGACAGCACCAGGTTCGTTACAAACGCTCATCCGAAAGGTGCCCTTCGAGGCGTCTTTGAAGGTGGGTGGAGTTCGCCGGATAGCAGCATCTGGGTGGTCTCCGTCCTGGGAGGTCCGCCGCACAAGCTTCGCGACAATGCGGTGGCATATTCGGTTTCTCCGGATGGCTCTTGGATCGGCTTTGGAACAAATAAGGGCAGGCTTGGCGATCGTGACATCTGGGTGATGAGGCCGAGCGGAGAACAGGCGAAGAAACTTTTTGATACCGACGACAGCAGCTCCATTGGGGGGCTTAGTTGGTCCTCGGACGGAAAACGAGTTCTGTACGTGAAGACCGACCAGTCTGGGGGCAGTCTCCTGAGCCGCGACCTGCAGAGCGGGCCCCCCACCACCATATTTGGCCCTGATGAAATGAAGGAGGTGGACGATCTTGTCTGGCTCGCGGATGGACGTCTCCTCTATTCGGTCTCGGAATCCTTTTTTGGCAGCTGCAACTTTTGGGAGATAACCCTCGATGTACAAAGAGGCACACCCATCGGAAAACCAAGACAACTCACGAATTGGACTGGCTTCTGCATGAGTGGCATGAGCGTCACGGCAGACGGCAAGAAACTTGCTTTCCTGAAATGGGCGGGCAAAGAAACTTCGTTCCTGGCTGAATTGGCGGCGGGAGGGACGCGCATTCTCACGCCAAGGCGTTTTCCTTTAAGCGAGAGCTCGGGTGCGGTGGGTTGGACGCCCGACAGCAAGGCAATCTTCTTCTATTCCAATCGATTGGGTGATGGAGGGATTTACAAGCAGGCCCTGGACCAGGACATTGCAGAACCTGTCCTGACTGAAGGCTACGGCCGAAACCCCCGTGTAACACCGGACGGCAAGAGTATTGTCTATCTCGGGCCGACCACAAATGGAGCGCCGCCGGCAAGAGGACCGGAACCGGTCATGCGGGTTTCCGTCACCGGTGGACCGTCGCAGCAATTGTTTACCGCCCGCACGTTCAGCCTGATGACGTGCGCGAGGTTTCCTTCGGCTCTGTGTGTGATTGGTGAGCCGACCGAGGATGGCAAGCACCTGATTGTGACTGCTATCGATCTCCTCAAGGGAAGAGGTCCGGAGCTCTTTCGGTTTGCTCTGGTTGAAAACGACGATAATTGGTGTTTGGACCTCTCTCCCGATGGCACCCGTGTCGCCGTCACTCGAACCCTGGCAGGGCCGATCTACATTCTCTCTTTGGACGGACAAGTACTTCAGCAGTTCCAGGTGAAAGGTTGGAACCATCTGCAGTCTTTGATCTGGGCCGCCGACGGAAAGGGTTTGTTCGTTACCGTCGGCATCCGAAACGGAAGGAAAATCCTGCATGTAGATCTTCAGGGCAATGCACATGCCCTGTGGGAGGATACCGGGGGTTCCGCTGAAACACTCGCACATCCGTCTCCAGATGGGCGCCACTTGGTATTTGATGGCTGGACTACAAGTGGCAACATGTGGATGATGGAAAATTTCTGACACCGACGGGCCTGTCTGCTCAAAACTGGAGTTGGATCCTTAATTGGATCATTCGAGGCGCGGCATCGCCTCCAATGCCACTACCCACGATACTGGTCGGCGACTGCTCCAGATAGAAGATCTGCCCAAATGTCTGATCGGAGCTGAAGTTATTAGGGAGGGCAAAATTGGGGTGGTTCAAGAAGTTGAAGAACTGGAAACCGATGCCAAGTGTGCCGTTCTCGCGGAGCTTCGTGTTTTTCATGATGGTGAAGTCGCTATTGAAATATCCCGGCCCGCGGAAGCGGTTGCGCCCTTGAGCGAAGGAAACTATAGTCCCGTTGCTGCAAGAGCCTGATGGACCCAAGGTCCCGGTGTTAAATCCCGTTTCGCAACCGGATTGCACAAAAAGCGCTTGCGGATTGGGCGTCACATCGTCCATCGACAGCTGCGGTGGTTGGCAAGGATGGAGAGCGGGTGGGGAGGCTGCACCTGCCCCACAGGATGCACCCGGTCCGAGGGGAGCCACTGGCACGGCGTAGATCGTCCCGAAGAAGTTCTTCGTATTCAGAGCAACACTTTCCCCGTTGTCGATCACCGTGTAAGGGAAACCGGTCCGAGCAAAAATTGTCCCTGAAATCTGCCATCCGTTTACCACGGAATCCGGACCGCGGCCGCCGAGAGCGGCCTTCAGGGGAACTTCCAACACGTAGTTAGCATTCAAAGAATGGCGAACATCGTACTCCGCGGGTCCGTAGCTTCCCCGCAGGTTGTCGGGGTCTTGCGGATAGATCGAACTGCCGAAGGTGAACGAATACAAACCCCCGTTGGAGACTTCGTCAAACGCATGGCTGTAGGTGTAGTTGAGTTGGAAAAAACCTTGCGTCCAACGGCTGAAGCGGTGCTGGAACGAGGCAACCATTCCGTTGTAGTTGGATACTCCATTCGTCGTGAGTTGTGTCACCTCGCCGAATCTTGGATCGGCACACGGCGGCACGAGTGGGCTCGTACACCGTGCGGTGGGGAAGGAGCCGAAACCATATGCATTCGCGTTGGGGTTCTGCACCAGTTCGCGAATGCCGTGATTGCCGAAGTAGCCGATCTTCACGGAGGTGCGGGCGCCAAAAGCCTGCTGCAATTCCAGGCTCCATCTTTGGTATTGCGGGGCGCGCATCTGCGTCGCCGGATTCGTGATTGCAGGCGGAGAGAAGCCGGGAGATGCTTTCTGAATTTGGGCAAGGGTCTGGCCCAAGGCGAATCCATTGAGGAACGCGCCATTCGAAGCAGTTGCATCCGCGAAGAGGTTGCTGGGGCTTTCGCCTGGCGCCAGGTTGTCTCCAAAAACTGAGAACGAGTTAAAAATCGGCGGATTGCTGGACAGCGTGAGGGTATGATTCCCCGAAACAGGATCATAGAAGATGCCAATTCCGCCGCGGATTACAGTGTTGCGTGAAACACCAAAGGGCTGCCACGCAAAGCTGAGTCGCGGAGTCCATAAGATGTTGTCTCCCGCAAACGCCTGCTTCTGGTTGGCCAGAATTCCCTGTTTGTAAGGCTGGCCGGGGTCATGGCTGAGGGACGCAAAGTTTCCAGCCAGACGGGCAAAACAGCTCTGTTTGCATACTGGGTCGGAGCGATGCTCAGCCCGAAGGGCAAGGGTGATCGTCAGGTTGCTTCGCGCGTGCCACTCGTCCTGCCCGTAGAGTCCGAAAGTATAGAAGGAAATCCGCTGCGAGGTATGCGAAGTGAAACCCTGCACAAGTTCCGTGTAATCGGTGTCCGGAGAGGCTGGGTCCACGCCACCCTGGTAGAAAGCATCGAGAGTCTGGGGCGCGAGTACTCCTATAAGGTTTGTGTTGACCAGGGTGGTCCAATAGATCCGCTCGAAGTTTGCCCCGAACCCGAACTTCTGATTGCCCCAGGTTTTCACTGCATCTTCGGAAATCTGGAATTGGGTTGTGGGTCTGCCACCGGGAAACGCCAGACCGTCCCCCAGATTTGTGAACGTGTCAGAAGCACCAAAGCTTAAGTAGTGGGGGAATGCAGACAAGGTTTGTGACGGATTCTGCACTTGAAAAATAGGGGCAAAGTAGTAACCACCGACAAGGAATTGGCTGGCAGCAGATGCGCCGAAAATGTGAGTTTCCATGAGTTGCCCTTGCCACCATGGTTGGTGTCCAAAAGCATCGAATACCGGGCTGATGGGGTCAACCACGACCGCGTTGTGCCCGAAATCGTACTGCACCCGAAGAAAGGCGCGGTCATTGCCGCTAGCGTTCCAGTCGACGCGACCAGAGGTGAGCGTATCGCTCGTCGGCTGACCACGGGTAGTGAAAAAGTATCGGGCGCATGGGACAGGCATGTTTGTGCCCGGATCCGTGCCCAGACCCGTAAACCCAGCGCAGCCGACCGGATCGGTAGAACTGCGACCGGGAGCCGCGGAATTCGCTCCTTGGGCGGCGTTGTAGAGAGCAAAGATTTTGTTGTAGAACGCATCGGAAGCAGAAGATTTGCCGAACCTCTTGTCGATATTCTTGATGGTAAAGGTTTCAAACTCGGTACTCGGAATGACCACGGTGAAGCTCTGGGACAGCAGCAGCCGGGCTCCTTCGCTATCGAAGAAAAAGAACAGCTTGTCCTTTTGAATAGGGCCTCCCAAAGAGCCTGCCCATTGATTGGCAATATCAAACGGGCGCCCTTGGCCGTTTGCGTTGTTGAACCAGTTGTTTGCGTTGAATGCCCGGCCGTTCCAGTAGTACTGCGCGTTGCCGTGAAACCGGTTGCTTCCCGATTTTGTGATGAAATTTATGCTTGCACCGGCAGCGCCACCGAACTGTCCGGAGTAGCCGGTGCTCACGACGGTGGCCTCTTGAATCTGGTTCTGGCCCAAGAGCATGTTGAGAGAACCAGCCAGATTGAGGTTCAGGCCATTGTCGTTTTCGCTCATCCCATCCAAAAAGAAAAGATTTGAAGTGCCCGGCATTCCCAAGATCGAGAAATTAGCCAGACCCGCCTGGTCGGTATTCATGATCGCACCGGGCGCGATTTGCGCAACATAGGTAATGTCGCCCCCGGGGTTTGGAATTTCCGCTACTTGCTGTTGATTCATGGTGGTGGATACGTCACCATGTTCCGACTGGATCAGAGCCGCCTCTCCGGTAACATTCACGGTCGTACGTTCTGCCGCAAGCTCAAGCGTGACGTTCACCGTGACCGGAGGCCCCAGCAGAACATTGACCACTCGACTCTCTTTTCGAAAACCTTCATGGGCCACAGTCAGCGTGTAGGTGTCAGGCGCCAGAAAGAAGAACCGGTACACTCCTTCTCGATCGGTTTTCGTTGATTGGATGCTCCCCTGGGCATCGTTCTTGATCTCGATACGCGTATCGGGAACGACAGCATGACTCGGATCGGTTACGACACCGGTCAACCCACCAGAGGTTGTTGTTTGAGCGTTCAGCTTGTTTGGCGGGGAGGCTGCGACAACAAGAACAGAGAGAAGCAATACCGATACCGGCCGCAATCGCATCGAACGACCCCACGAGATTCGATCAGGCAAAGCCCCAGATAATGCAGGATGGCATGATACCCCTATTCGCCGGCTCGCGCACGGTCTAAAGCATCGTTAGGGTACCGGGCGCTTTTCGCTTGTGGCAGGGTGAGGCGAGCCGCCCCTCCGCTGATTGCGCGGTGATGAGCGAGCTCAGAAATCAACAATCCTCAACTTGGCAACTGAGAAATATGTAATTCTTTGGGAAAATCGTTTTCTCGATCGGAGTTGACCCAAATAGAAGGAGTAAGTGAGGGGAGGCGCTTGATCGGAAGATCGTCGAGGCCGGGAAGGATCGCTGCCAGATAGTTGCGGACGGAGATTTTCAACCTGCGGCAGCTTCCCACGACCGAAAGGATCGCTGCAACCTTAGGTCCCGCCTGTGGACTGCCGATGTGCAACCAATTCTTTCGACCAAGAGCTACCGGACGCATTGAGTTCTCCGCTAGGTTATTGCTCAGCTCAAGTTCCGGATATTCCAGGAATCTTGTAAGTTTCCTCCACAGGGTGACCGCGTATTGGCAGGCTTTGCTGAGTGCACTGGAGGGCAATGCAATCGACTGTGCTGCCTGGATCTTGCTACGGATCTCATCCAGCAGAGGTTTGGCTCTTTCCTGACGCATAGCATGACGGCCAGTGAAACCAATTGTTCTGCGGCGAGCTTCCGCGTCGACGGCGAACAGTTCGTCCATCCGCGCCACAATCGGAGTTGCAACCGGGTCTCGTGGATTTAGCTGCACTGCCTCGAAAAACTGTCTCCTAGCATGAGCCCAACAAGCAGCATGCACCATTCTCGGCCCACCGATCTGGTCATAAGCCGCGTATCCATCGGTTTGGAGAATGCCTTCGAACTGTCCCAGGAACCGCTTCGGTCCATCGCGTCCACGGCCCAAGCGGAAATCGAACACCACGCTTCCTCCGGGGCGACTGTACTGCCAGAGGTACGCTTGGTGGTTCTTACCTCGGCCCTCGCGTGTCTGCACATCGACTGGTGTTTCATCGGCCTGTATGTACGTTCCGCTAATCAACTCTCGCCTCATCGCTGCGACCAGCGGGATCAGCAACTCGCCGACTTTGAGCACCCAGCCGTCCAGCGTCGCTCGGCTGATTTCCAAGCCGAGGTCCCGTTCCAGAATCACGCTCTGCCGATGCAGGGGCGTGTGATTGCCATATTTGCTAACGACCGTGTCGATGACGATGCGGTCACTGGCCAAGCACTTCTCAATGATCCGTGGCGGCAGGGGCGCTGACACTACTCCGAGCTCTTCGCACGACCGGCAAGCCCGCTTCTCTCGTTTCGTGACCAGCACGAAATACCTCGCCGGCTCCACATCCAACTGGGAACTCTCTTCATAGCCGATCACAACAGTTTCTTTGCCGCAGCGTTTGCACACGCGCTGATCCGGCGTGCAAGGCAGAATCCTCTCGACGCGAGGAAGATTCGCAGGCAACTCCTGGCGGCCCGGATGCTTGGCCGACTTCCTCGAACGATGCGCTGGCGTGTGCTCACTCTCCCGCTGCTCGATCATTTCACTGATGGCAGGCTCAAGCTCGAACAAGTGCATTTGCGCCTGCGAAAGTTTTTCTCCGCCTGCTCCATACTTCTCGATCCGCATTAGCCGCAGTCGCTCTTCCAGTACCCGAATCCGCAGCTCCGCGTACTGTAGCTTGCTCTTCAGTTGTGCGATGAGCTCCAGATCGGCTGGTGCGGAAGGAATGAGAGGCTCACTCACAATGGGTTAATGATTTACCAGAGTCGCTCGAATCGTTCAAGGAACCAACTCATGCGGCAGCATGTCCTTCGGGCGGAACTTTCCGATACCACCGCTTGTGTTTGGTCTTGGCCAGATCGATCCCACCCAATAATAGAGACAACTCTTCGTGACTCAGCACGACCTTGCCCTGCGCATCACCGGATTGCGGCCAGGTGAAACGCCCTTTCTCCAACCTCTTGGCACAGACCCAGAGCCCGCTTCCGTCCCAGACGAGGACCTTCAGCCGATTGCGCTGGCCGTTGCAGAACAAGAACAGGTGCCCGCTGAGAGGCTCACACGACAACCGGTCTCGAACCAGACCGTACAGCCCTTCGAACCCCTTGCGCATGTCAGTGACTCCGGCGGCCAGATAGATCCGTGTGGCTGGACCCAGTCCAAACACGGCTTACGCCCGCTCCAGGATGCCCACCAGGCGTTCGAACGTACTCGTATCAAAATCAGGATGCACCTCGATCCGGCGCCCGCCCGGCAGCACCACGGCAAGCCCACAACTCGGTTCGTGCTGCTTCGGCGATTTCCTGGCGGCCAACTCCACCGCCACCAACCGACCGGCCGAAGAAACTGGTCTACGCCTTCTCTTCCACCGCCGCTTTTTCAGATGGCGATCCAGCGTGCTGAAGCTCAAACCTCGACTCTGGCAAAACTCGCTCCGCCGCATACCGCTCCTCACAAACTCGGCCACCAACTGCTGAACTTCCGCACGGGTACGTCGCTTGTGCGCCGACAACTCTCCTTTTTCGGTCATCAGGACACTTCAACACAGACCCAGCCTGTCGAAAAGGTGTGTTGGTCAGACGCTTACGATGGACTGGCGGAAGGTCATCCAGATCGGCGCGGTAAAATTCTGGCCTAACGCAGACATCCAGAGGGACAAAACGTTAATTCCGGAGTAGGGCTGACCGTTGTGACGGAGAGGGCGGGTAATTCTCCCTGCGGCGTGTTCCGCGTTCCAAGGGCGTGTCCACGGACGGACGCCTTTCTCCAGATATTCTACAATCTGCGCGGTGATACGGCTGTAAACGTCTTTTCTTTCGGTGGTGTTTTGCATCGTATTCTCCTTCAAAAACAATTTTTTTCTTCGCGAAACCCGCGACGGTTTGAAGGCGTTCAGCGGCGCGGACATGTCAAGGGCGCGGATCCATCGCGTTCATCGCAGACCCTTGACAGGGAGCACCGCTGGAATAACGCCGGTTTTGAAAAGGCGCGGGTTGAGTGGAGAAAAAAATGAAAGGAAGACGACTTCGGCTAAGAACACCGAATGGAGTGGACGTTCAGCAATGAACCGTGATCTCGTCGGTGGGAAAATCCGGGATTCTTGTCAACGCGATCTGGCTTGCTTTCATTAAGAAAAACTAGTACATTTTTTCTTAATCGACAAAGCAGGACTATCCATGCAAACCAAGCATAATCATATAGTTGCGAGGATTGAACAGCTCGGCCTTGGAAAGGCATTCTCAGCCAAGGATTTCCTGGACATCGCAAGCCGAACCATGATCGATGTCACCCTCGCAAGTCTCGCCCAGAGCGGAAAAATCCGGCGTATCAAGCGCGGTCTCTATGACATGCCCAGGATCAATCGCGGCGCTCGGGGGGGAATTAAGCCCGGACATCGACGAGGCGGCGCAGGCGATAGCTCGAAGGCAACGATGGAAGATCGTCCCGGAAGGTGCATGGGCTGCGAACCTCTTGGGCCTCTCGACTCAAGTGCCATGCCAAAATCATCTACCTGACCGATGGCCCGAATAATGAAGTGCTGATCGGACGCCGGAGCATTCATTTCAAGCACGCTCGCCCGAAAGCGATGGCGGGGCTTGAGGGCAAGTTCGCGCTCGTGGTTCAGGCGCTTCGTCATCTTGGCAAGGAGGGAGTCGGCGCCACGCGAAATCGAGACGTTGCGAAGATCCCTATCCCCGGCCGAGAAACGCCGACTTGTGAAAGATGCTCGATTCGGTGTGGACTGGATTTATGAAGTGGCGAAAAAGATCGCGGAGAAAACCGCGTGAACAAAGTCGCCCAGATGCCTGCGCGCGATCGCGCCGACTTATTCGCCGAAACAGCGGAGCGGAAAGTCTTGCCGGAAGCCATTATTGAAAAAGACTTCTGGGTCTGCTGGATGCTAAAACAGCTTTTCTCAATCGAGGCTCTTACCGGACGACTGCTCTTCAAGGGCGGCACATCGCTGTCGAAGATATTCCACGCGATTAACCGGTTTTCGGAAGACATCGATCTGGCCGTGGATTACGATGGCACTGGGGTTCAAAGGAGAACGTGACCCGCGGCGGGAGGATATCTCAAAGACGAAGCGGGCAGGCATCCTTGACGAGATGATGGCGGAATGCCGGCAGTATATCGGCGGTGAATTTCTGGATGTACTCAAGGCACGTTGCGGAGAAATTCTCGGAGCGACGGACGCGTGGAGTCTTCGACGTTAGTGGCAGGACCCGAACGTGGTTCAGTTTCGTTATCCAACGGCAATCACGAAGAATCTTGATTACGTTTCTCCCCAGGTCGTGCTTGAGTTGGGAACGCACGCGGAATTTGTGCCGCATGATCGCTTTACGATCCGCTCATTCGCTGCCGAAGAATTTCCGAACGTTGTTGTCGATGGAGACGTTGCGGTGGTCGCGCTGCTCGCGAAGCGGACCTTTTGGGAAAAGGCAACAATTCTTCATGCGGAATACTACCGCCCGCCGGAGAAAGCCACTCCCCGACCGCTATTCGCGTCATTATTATGACGTTGCCATGCTGGCACAAGGGCCGATACGAGCAGACGCTCTGGCCGACAAAGATCTGCTGGCGCAAGTTGTGAGACACAAGGAGACGTTCTATCCTTCCGCCTGGGCTCGCTACGATCTCGCGCGGCCGGGAAGCTTCCAGCTTCATGCCGGCGGAGAACCGCATTGCGGCCATTGGAAAGGGACTACCGGAATATGACTGTGATGATCTTTGGGGAGCCACCAGCATTCGGCGGGATCATGGAAACGCTGACGGCGCTTGAGCAGGAAATAAACAGATAACCGCATGAACAAGAAAGACCTCAGCGAGCGCGACATCTGCTCCAAGTTCATCGGCCCCGCCGTCAAACGCGCGGGCTGGGACGGGATGATGCAGATCCGCGAGGAGGTCGCCTTCACCAAAGGGCCGCATCATCGTCCGCGGGCAAGCTCGTCACCCGCGGCAAGGCCAAGCGCGCCGATTACATCCTTTATTACAAGCCCAACATCCCCATCGCCATCATCGAGGCCAAGGACAACAACCACAGCGTCGGCGACGGCATGCAGCAGGCCCTCGACTACGCCGCGACGCTCAACATCCCGTTTGTGTTTTCCTCCAACGGCGACGGCTTTGTCTTTCACGACCGCACCGGGCATCAGCGCCGAGAAGGAAGCCACGCCTCACGCTCGACGCCTTCCCGTCGCCCAAGCGACCTCTGGGCAAAATACCGCGCCTGGAAAGGACTCACGCCGGACGAGGAAGCAGATCGTCCTGCAGGATTATTTCGACGACGGCAGCGGCAAGGCACCGCGCTACTACCAGTCCAATGCCATCAACGCGGCGATCGAAGCCATCGCCAAGGGCCAGAACCGCATCCTGCTCGTCATGGCCACCGGCACCGGCAAGACCTACACGGCCTTTCAGATTATCTGGCGGTTGTGGAAGGCCGGCCGCAAGAAACGCATCCTCTTTCTTGCCGACCGCAACGTCCTTGTCGATCAGACGATGGTGAATGATTTCCGCCCCTTCGGCGCGGCGATGGCCAAACTCAGCACGGGCGCGAAAACCATCGAGCGCGAAGACGGCACCGAAGTCGAACTCACCACCGCGCTCGACAAGAAGCGCCGCATCGACACCGCCTACGAGGTCTATCTGGGCCTCTATCAGGCCATCACCGGGCCGGAGGAGCGCCAGAAGCTCTTCCGGGAATTCTCGCCGGGCTTCTTTGACCTGATCGTCATTGACGAGTGCCACCGCGGCAGCGCCGCCGACGATGCCGCCTGGCGCGAGATTCTCGAATATTTCTCCGCCGCTACCCAGATCGGCCTTACCGCCACGCCGAAGGAAACCGAATACGTCTCCAACATCCATTATTTCGGGAAGCCGGTTTACACCTACTCGCTCAAGCAGGGCATCGAGGACGGCTTCCTGGCCCCGTACAAAGTGATCAAGGTCCATATCGACGTGGATGTCGCAGGGCTACCGGCCGGAGAGGGGCGACACGGACCGCGACGGCAATGAAATCGAAGACCGCATCTACAACACCAAGGACTTCGACCGCACCCTCGTCATTGATGACCGCACCAAGCTCGTTGCCAAGAAAGTCTCCGATTTCCTCAAGGAGAGCGGCGACCGCTTCCAGAAGACCATCGTCTTTTGCGTGGATGAGGAACACGCCGCGCGCATGCGGCAGGCCTTGATCAATGAAAACAAGGACCTGTGCAACGAGAATCACCGCTACGTCATGCGCATCACCGGCAGCGACGCCGAGGGGCAGGCGCAGCTCGGGAACTTCATCGACCCGGAAGCAAAATATCCCGTTCTCGTCACCACCTCGCGGCTGCTTTCCACCGGCGTGGATGCCCAGACCTGCCGCCTCATCGTGCTCGACCGCGCCGTGGGCTCCATGACGGAATTCAAGCAGATCGTCGGGCGCGGCACGCGCGTCCACGAGGACACCAAGAAGTTTTATTTCACGCTCATTGATTTCCGGGGTGCGACCAACCACTTCGCCGATCCCGATTTTGACGGCGAGCCGGTGCAGATTTATGAGCCGGGCGAGAATGATCCCATCATCCCGCCCGATGACGTGCCGCCCACGGATGAAAATGGCGAATCCGATTCCGCCCACAGCCGGGAGACGACGAGGTGATCGTCGATCAGCCGCCCGACATCACCATCAATACCGGACGAAGAACCGCCGCGCAAGATCTATGTCGATGGGGTAGGGGCCACCATCGTCGCCGAGCGCGTGGAATATCTCGACGAAAACGGCAAGCTCGTCACCGAAAGCCTGCGGGACTTCACCAAGAAGGCGCTGAAGAAGCGCTTCGCCAGCCTCGATGATTTCCTCAAGCGCTGGAAATCCGCCGAGCGCAAGCAAGCCATCATCGAAGAACTCGAAAACGAAGGCCTGTCCCTTGACCCGCTGGCCGAGGAAGTCGGCAAGGACCTCGACCCCTTCGACCTCATCTGCCATGTCGCTTTCGACCAGCCGCCGCTCACGCGCCGCGAGCGCGCAGACAATGTCCGCAAGCGCGATGTCTTCACCAAATACGGCCCGCAGGCCCGCGCCGTGCTTGAAGCCCTGCTGCAAAAATATCAGGATCAGGGTGTCATCGATCTTGGCGACCCGCGGATTCTGCAGATTCCGCCGCTTCGATGCGATGGGAACGCCTCCAGCTCATCAAGGAATTCGGGACGCGCGCGGATTTCATGTTCGCGGTCCATGAACTCCAATCCGCCCTTTATCAGAAGGAAGCCTAAACCATGTCCGTTCGCAACACCGTCAAATCGATACAAGACATCATGCGCCAGGATTCCGGCGTCGATGGCGATGCCCAGCGCATCTCGCAACTCTGCTGGATGTTCTTCCTGAAAATCATCGACGACCAGGATCAGCAGCTTGAGCTGATGCAGGACGGCTACCGCTCGCCCATCCCGGCAAAACTCCGCTGGCGGGCCTGGGCCGCCGATCCCGAAGGCATCACCGGCGAAGAACTTCTCACGTTCATCAACACCCAGCTCTTCCCGCAGCTCAAGGAACTCTCCATCGACAGGAAAGCAAGGCTGACCGCCGCCGCGTTGTGCGCGATGTGTTCGAGGATGCCTACAACTACATGAAGTCCGGCCAGCTCATGCGGCAGGTCGTCAACAAGATCAACGAAGTGGACTTCAACAACCTCGCCGAGCGGCAGCATTTCGGCGACATCTACGAGCAAATCCTCAACGACCTGCAGAGCGCCGGCAACGCGGGCGAGTATTACACGCCGCGCGCCGTCACGGCGTTCATGGCGGACCGCATCGACCCTCAGGCCCGGCGAAATCCTCCTAGACCCTGCCTGCGGCACGGGCGGCTTCCTCACCTGCGCCATTCGCCACATGCGCGAGCGCTACGTGAAAAAGGTGGAGGATGAGCAGACGCATGCAGGAAGCGCTTGCGCGCCGTCGAGAAGAAGCAGCTGCCGCACATGCTCTGCGTCACCAACATGCTGCTGCACGGCATTGAGAATCCCAGTTTCGTGCGCCACGACAACACGCTGGCGCGGCCCTACATCAGCTACACGCAGCTGACCGCGTGGATATCGTTCTCACCAATCCGCCCTTCGGCGGACGCGAGGAAGACGGCATCGAGAGCAACTTCCCCAAGCATTTCCAGACCCGCGAGACCGCCGACCTCTTCCTCGCCCTCATCATCCGCATCCTCAAACCCGAAGGCCGCGCCGCCGTGGTGCTGCCGGATGGCTCGCTCTTCGGCGAAGGCGTGAAGACGCGGCTCAAGGAACATTTGATGGAGGAGTGCAACCTCCACACCATCGTCCGCCTGCCCAACAGCGTCTTCAAGCCTTATGCCAGCATCGGCACCAACCTGCTGTTCTTTGAGAAGGGCGACGCCGACCAAGGAAATCTGGTTCTACGAGCACCGCGTTCCCGATGGCCAGAAAGCCTACTCGATGACCAAGCCCATCCGCATCGAGCACCTCAAGCCCTGCGTTGACTGGTGGGGAGGCGCGAAGCGCAAGGGGAGGGTGGAAACGGAAGTCGCATGGAAGGTCACCGCCGACGAGGTGAAGGCGCGCGGCTACAACCTCGACTTCAAGAACCCACATACCGTCGCAGACGACCACGGCGACCCCGAGGAACTGCTGGCCAAACTCAATGAGGCTGAAAGCCAAGCGGCCACCCTGCGTGACCAGCTCAAGGCCATTCTGGCAGAGGCGCTGCTGCGATGAATCCGGAGTTTCTCCTTGCCCATTTCGACCGCATCAGCGATGCGCCCGACGCCATCCCGCGTCTGCGCAGCTTCATTCTCGACCTTGCTGTGCGGGGGAAGCTGGTCGAGCAAGATCCTGATGACGAGCCCGCGTCCGAGCTGCTCGAGCGGATTCAGGCCGAGAAGGCGTCTCTATTAAAAGAAGGCAAGATCAAGCAGGTTGGGCAGCGGGAGGTTTCTGCGAATGAAATCGATTACCCGTTGCCCATCCATTGGGAGCCAGCTCGAATTGGTGATCTTCTAACGGTCATTCGTGGAGCTTCCCCTCGCCCGAAAGGAGATCCTAAGTATTTTTCAACGGAACGAACACCTTATCACTGGATCAAGATTTCAGATATCAGAAAGCATTCCAAAGACAGGGTGCTCTGCGATACCGACGAGTTCTTGACTAAGGCTGGGATGGAAAAGAGTGTCTTGCTTCCGAAGGGCACACTCGTGGTTACCAACAGTGCCACAATAGGAGTTCCAATCTTTCTCGGCTTTGATGGGGGCTGCATCCACGACGGCTACCTTGCTTTCCCTTACTTCCCGACTGCGGAACTTTCGAAAGACTTTTTCTTTGTGCTGTTTCAAACCCTTCAGTCATACGCGGCCAAGAAGGCGCGCGGGATGGCCCAATTGAATCTCAACACAGAACTCGTTCGCGAATTCCCACTTGGCCTCCCCCCTTTCGCAGAACAGCGGCGTATTGTTGCGAAGGTGGATGAGCTGATGGCATTGTGTGATCGGCTAGAAGCGACGCAACGCGAGCGCGAGACCCGCCGGAATCGGCTAGCAGCCGCTTCCCATCACCATCTCAACAATGGCGCGGATGCGGTGGCCTTTCGGGAGTCCGCGGAGTTTTACATAAAGCATCTATCCACTATCACAAGCCGACGCGAACAGATACCTGATCTACGAAGAGCTTTCATCAGCCTGGCGGTCCGTGGCGAGCTTGTATCTCAGGACCCCGCCGACGAACCTGCTTCACTGCTGCTCGGCCGGATTCAAGCGGAGAAACTGCGCCTCGTAAAGGAGGGGAAGATCAATCGTGAAAAACCGCCAATTCCTGCCCGCTCCGATGATCTGGGCTTTGAGCTGAGGCCGCGATGGGAGCCTGCGCGTATCAGTCAGCTTCTTGTCGAGCTACAAACAGGACCTTTTGGTAGTTCACTGCACGAGAGCGACTACGAACGGGGAGGCGTTCCCGTCATTAATCCAGCATCCATAAAGAATGGGCGTCTGATTCCTATCGACAGCATGGCCGTAGGGCCGTCCACCTTGAAAAGACTTGCTTCATTCAAACTTCGTGCAGACGACATCGTCATGGCCCGTCGAGGAGAGATGGGAAGGTGCGGAATAGTTACTGAGCGTGAGGCGGGCTGGCTCTGTGGTACCGGGAGTCTGATACTCCGTCTCCCAGATTGTTTGTTTCCTCCCTTCTTCGTAACCCTGATCGGCTCGCCGTTCGTCAGAGAATATCTCGGCGGTTCAGCAGTCGGAGCAACGATGCAAAACCTGAATCAATCCATTCTGCTTAATCTGGTTGTTGGCCTCCCACCGCTCGCAGAACAACGGCGGATCGTTGCCAGGGTTAATCAATTAATGGCCCTCTGCGACAGGCTGGAAGCGCAGCTCACGACTGCCCAAGCCGACACCAGCCGCCTGCTCGAATCCGTCCTCCACCACGCGCTCCAAAGCAGCAATCAGTTGCTTGAGCATTAAGGTTTTAACTCTATGGCTTGATTGTTCGCGCTTGGCGGCGTTTCGGGTTGGGGTTACCCTGTCAAGCGGAAAAATTCGAGGAAGTACAACAAAATGAACATCTTAGGTGACGGACGTTTTTGCTCGCGTTCTGACCCGCCGCTGGTCGTCCGGGCCATTCTTGACAGCCGGGACGAGCAGTGTTAGGCTCAAATAGGTCGAAAGGCCACGGATTTTAAAGCTTGAGGGCTCCCGCAAGGGAGTCCTCTTCGCATTTAGGGTTCAATCTCTCTTTTCCAGCAGATAAAATTTCTGATTTTTTGAATGTCATAAATGATCAGGCCATCACTCTGAAGATCATTGAGTTCTGTGGCTACCCTCCTTGCCGTTGCAAAAAGGATGACCTTTTTGCCATCGTCTAACAGCTGCTTTACTGGATCGGCAAAATCGCTGTCGCCACTGAACAGTGCGAAATTCTCTATCCCATTCTTGTCATAATCCCGCAGCATCTCGCGCCCAATTTCGACATCAAAATTGCACTTCAGATCTTCGATGCTCTTTATCCCCTGCTTGTTGAGTTCGGCTAGCTGGCGGTTCAGGTATTCAATGCTCTCGACCTTCAGCGATTTCAGCAACGGCCAGCGTATGAAGTTTTTTAGAATGTCGGTGGACGTAGCCTGGATACTGGAAACGTCGATTGAAAGACGCATCCTTTTGACCGGCTTTGTTTTGACCTCAAAACCCCAATCCGCAAGGTCCTTTATCAATGCTTCGGATTCTGGATTCCCTTCCAGAGTTCCGTGGAAAATCTTCAGGCACTTGACCGTATCAAAAGACGCGAAAAACTGGCGAAGGCGATGGCAGTCAATATGCCATTTCAGCTTGTCGGCCCAGGGACGCACATTCGCATAATCGATGTAGAGATTACTGCACTTATCAAAGAGCCCTTCAAGCTCCTTAATCCGCTCGGGATACTTCTGGCTAAATTTCTCGACGCGGTCTGTTTTTGCTCGAAACATAGAACACCCATTCCGTTATGACGATGACGATTCTTCGGACAACACGTCCAGGACAAACCGCTTTCCATAGTTTTGAGCGGCGCTCGCAACAAGCACGTATTGCACCGCAAGGGCGCCAATGTACAGAAGCGAAGTCTTCCAATTGACCGAAGCTGCTAAGACGCCAATGGAGAACAATACGACAAACAGGGCCGCTATCGTAGCCATGTCCCTTGTCAGCAGGTAAATCTTGTGGGCCTCCCAAACCAACGGGACTGTCCTATGCCCTCTATAAAGCCGGTACCATAGGGCATTCTGTGCTTGAGGGTCTTTGGGGAAGTCCCCGTGCTTCCTCCGCAAGGCCGGAACGTCAATACGGGGATCTGTGCCGATCAGATCCGTGAACACCCGGCAACCCGGTAGAGGATTCCGCCACCGCCAAAACACCAACCTGGCCTTTCCGGCATCGCTCAGCACACCACTTAGGACAATGGCAAGAATTGGTATGCATGCCGCGATAATCCCGTCCTTTGTCGTCACCCGCTCCCAAAAGTGATCGATGGATGCACTTGCGAATTGCCTGCTCACGACCAGGGACAAAAAGACAGCAAGGTTGGCCCCGATAAAAGACCACAAATAGACGGCGTTCTTACCCTTTAGGTAAGGCTCCTGAGCTGGCGAAAGATTTGTTGCTTCCGGGCTGCTCATTGCGGGAGTGCCCCCGTAAGCGTAGCTATCGCGCACGGTATTAGAGTCGTCCCGAGTTCGGTCTTCCCAGGCTGCGTGAGGAGCGACACACCGGCTTCCATATTTGTTGAGAATACGTACTTCGCAACTTTGCTATATACCCTTAAAGCTCCGGGGTCGGGATGACCGTATTGGCTGTCCACGCCGGCGCTGATTAATACCGTATGAGGAGCAATCTGGAGTAATGAAGCCGGGTGCGTCCCATTCTTCGAGCCGTGGTGAGCGGCGGCAAGAACATGAGACTTAAGTGCGCTGCCGAAAAGTCTGCAGATTGTCTCCCATCTTTCGTTTTCCGTGTCCCCGGTAATCAAATATGAGAATCCACGCGGTCCGCGTCCTGTAAGTTTGAGAACGATACTGCAATTATTCGAGCAATCCATGTCTTCGATATGGGGAGAGAACAATTCGAAGTCGAAGTTGTCAGACAGGCCTTTGAGATTACGCTGGGAAAGCAGGTCGAGTCGCACGGATATGCGCTTCAATGGATTCGCCGATGTGCGTCTTAGCTTTTCCTCCTCATCAATGAGCGCGAAGACAAGCTTGGCTTCGGTACTTTCCTTGAAATACTTGGGGTACATCATCCAATCCGGTCGATACTTCCGCAAAATAATGGAGGTTCCCACAATGTCGGAATGGTCATCGTCAAAACCGGTCAATATCAGACCTTTTACGTTGTGGCCTTTTAGCGAGACCGCCAGTAATTCCTTCACGAAGGCAACCGTCTCATCGTCCGAGGGCGGAATTCGTGAATCGACTATTATCGCTTCCCCGTTGTGCCTAACGATGGCCAGTGCGCCTTGACCAACGCCTGCAGTAATAATGTTCATAGGGTTACCCCTTCTTGTGTCGATATATCGCCTGATTGAGGTCATTTTGCAGATGAAATACTGCGTGTCGTGCTGAAGGAAACCGGCGTTCCTTGTATTCCACCATAGCTTCAGCAAACTCCTTGCGGCCTGTGGTGACGGAATAGAAATGTTCGCGATCCGTTGAATTTTCCATCGCCAGCACCTCGGCGTGCGAACCGTCAATCAGGCCGAGTGCGCCCTTCCAGTAGAGAGCGCCCACGCTTTTGGAAAACAGAACCTTCAAGTTGGGATAGAAGTCGGAAAAAAATTCCTGATCCTTAACCCGCTCGACGTTGGGCTGGATCTGATCCCCTGAGTGCCGGGCGGAGCCAGACGGGGAGGGGGAGCGCCCGTCGCTGATGGGCCACAAAATAGGAGCATCCACAATCCGAACCTGGCCAGCCGGTGTCTCGTACACCTTCTCGTCGTTACGGCGAAAGAAATAGTGTTTGACGTCGTACCTGGGATCTCGGCCGTGATTCTTTCTCACAACAAGAAGGGCATAGAAAAAATCCGTGTTGTGTTTGTCGTGGTTAACGATCCTCTGATATGTGGCGTGGTCGCCATGACTGAGAGTGGCCAGACCGTTCACGTGGTGAGTGTGCCAGTTGCCAAGATGCTCAATGTTCGGATGCTTTTCTTCAATCTGCCTGAAGATCCGCTCCTGGTAGTCACCATCCTGTAGGAAACTGGTGGCGGATCGTTGCGCTGCGGGCCCCGGTCCCAGAACGCCCGACAGCTGAACCTTATAGTGGGCACCTTTTTGCTGATAGGTCCCGATGAGCCTGCCGCCGGTTTCATGTGAATCATATTGGTCGCACTCGTCAAATATCGATTCGAGAGCGGCTCGGGCAATTGTTACGGAGAATTGGGGTTGTTTTGATCTAAACATTGGCTGCGGTCCTCATGGTGCAAATGGTGCATGATTCTTGTTGGGGCAGCTCAATCCTTTGCAGCTGGAAATGCTTCTTGAACGGATGCACCGGCCGATTGCCCCATATCACGTAGTTTTCGTCGATTAAGTTCAGGAATTTGGGCCGCTCCTTCAACCGCCGCACGATGGCGTCAAGGACGAAGCGGGCATGGAACGAACTAATAAAGGAGATGTCCACTGCGAGCCCAGGCGAATCCTTTATCTCGGCAATCTCCATTCCGTAGACTTTTTCGCGCTCTTCGTCGGAGACGAGATCAATCTCCTTGATGCCTTCCCTGAATGTCGTGCGCTGCAGGAAAGATTCGAGGCAAGCGAGGCAAGCGCCGGCCTTGGGTCTATAGGCAAAGACTTCTCCACCGATTCCCCGCGTGAAGACGCGCCCAACCACGAACGGAATGCCGAACTCCACGCAGAGTTCATTGATCCTGTAGCGGGAAGGCTCGTTGTCGGTTGCCAGCACCACCACATCGGATTTCCTGATTTCCGAAGCAAGCTCGGCATAGCCCATGATGTCGGCATCGATAGTGGCAATGTTCACATTAGGGTTTCTATCGCGCAGGACTTCGGCGACGGCGTCAACTTTCCTTCTGCCGATGAAACTCCTTCCGCAAATGTGCCGGATGACATTTTCGGGTCCAATAATGTCCCGGTCCATCAGTGCGAAATTACGGATTCCGGACATGACGAGCTGCAGGGCCACATTTGCCCCTCCCGATCCGCATCCCACAACTAAGACTTTGACTTCTGCGAAGAGTTCAATGTCGAATAGAGACTCAATTCTCTCGAAAGTTCGATCCTTACTCATCGTGCATCCGTCCTTTCTGGCCATTCCCCAGTTTTCCGCCACTTTGCGTACTGCCTGAGCCACACTCTCGCCAGGCTCAAAGCATGAACCACGTCATGGGTCTTGGGATTCCATTGGGCAGTAGCACCAAAGATCTGCAAAGAGCCATCCGGCCATCGTTTGGGGGTACTTGATTCCACCGGTTGTGCTCTGATTCTGGGCGCGGAATCTGGATATCCGTGGGGGAGAACGATACTGAGAATCAGATTTTCTCCGGCGGCAGTCTCGTGGCAGTTGACTTCCAATTCTCTCTCATCGGTGATTGAAAGTTTGTAGTTCTCGTTCTTCTCTTCGAGTTTATTCAGTTCCAGTGCGACTCGATCCGGAGCGATATCCGGCAGCAGAAAGGAAACGGGCACAAGACATGCTTTCGGCTGTCCACTTCTCTCGATAACGAACACTTCCCCATCCCTGGCCACTCGGTCCAAGACCTCGCCCGGCGAGCTTCTAAGTTGCATCATCGTCAAAGTCTTGAAGTCTATTTTCACTTTCGCCTCTCAGTGTTTAATCTGGGCTCCGGGCCACGTGCCCCGGTCGAGCCAGACTTCATACTTGTTCAGCCATTTTGCCGCACGGGCTATTACAAACGTCAGGTGGTGGACGCCAGGGTTCCACATCGAAGGATGTAAGTAACAAATGTGCCCGCCCTGATATCGGTGCGGTGCGTCGGTAATAGCTGGCGCATCGATGAAGACCCGTGGCATCTCATTCGGGTAGCTGTCCGGAAATTTGATTGAAAGTACGTAGTACTTCTTGTTCGAAGTCTGCACGGCTGTTCTGGCGTATACCTTGCCGTCAGTCGTGGGGCGCAGCTCAACAAGTGAAAAAGTCTTTTGAGCTTCGGTGAATTCACGTTGTATACGATTGATGTCCATCGTTACCCTCAGTACTCGCCGCCAAGGTTCTCTCTCATGGTGAGCGGCTTCTTCGTCCCCATCTCGGCCGCGGTGGCCTGACCCTCTTCCCTAATCTCGCCGTTAGGCAAGATCTGAATCTTGGTTTCTTCTTCGCTGTTGAGAAGCCTCTCCAGCTCATCAATTTTCGACTTTTGGTTCATCGTTCCCTCCTTGTGCTGTCAATTGCATAGGCTATTATAATTGCTAGTCTACGACAATCAGAAGCGTTGTCAAGCAGAAATCCGAAAAAGCGCGGGGGACAAGGGTGGTTACATTGGTTTACTGGGAGTTTCCGGTTGGAGAGGGACTACTGGGACCTGAGGAGTGACTGACTCGCGGCGTCAAATACTCAAATCGGCACATTGTGAGACGCCGAATCCCTCACCGAGCGCCGCCGCTTATCATGACAACGACGGTTCTGGACGCAATCTGGCCTTAGGATCAGCCCGCGATAAATCCGGTTTACCCTTCAGCGGGAAGCACGGTCGGGGGGCGCATCAAGAGACGGCTTCTTCTGCAGCTCGGGGTAGTGTTTGGCTACGAAATATGCGTTATCACACTGCTGAAACTTGTATTCAACCGCCGTTGTCTCATGGAGGGCGCAGTTGATTAACTCTGCCGCATCGCAGGCAAACAGCGCAACACTCAATCCTTTGCCAAGTAGGCTCTTGTAAATAATCCCATCGTATCCATGCGCGCGAAACACCTCGGCAATTACTTGCGTAGGCACATACTCTATCGCAGATTCGTCGGGCGTCACCGGCCTTGACAGCGCGTGAGCTATGTCGCCCCAGACTATCTTCTCGCGCTGTTCTGCGCCCGGCTCCCCATTAAAGATCCAAAGTCCCTTTCTCGCGTCCGAGGAACAGTCAACGACGGTGCAATCACGCATCAGCTTGAACTGAGCCAGGGACACGTAGGCCCCCAGCCACGGACGCACTTCCGCCATCGCAGTATCCGAGGAAGAGGCCAAATACAAGCAAGGAATCCCTCTCGGATTAACGCGTCCGTCCCCCGCAAATTCCGCTTTTGGCATCATTCGTTCCACGGAAAACGCGCCAGGAACCTCGAATTCATCCTCCTGGCCCTCGTTTTCCTTCCGCCATACGTATCCTCTTTGCGCCCGCCAAAGAACCGTGTCCTTACTCACCACTTGTTTCCGCGATTCGCTTGTCGCAATGACCGTCTTCAGGAATGCATGGACTTCTTCGTCATGCATGTACCTCGACTTCCGCAGGACGCTTTGCTGGAAAAGGTGATAACTCTTTGCCGATGCAAATTCCGCCATGTCTGTCTACACTCCTTTTCTAAGATACGTCCCACTCGCGACGAGACTATCCCATTTCACTCAAAAGCAATCCTGCGCTCAATCTCGTTCAGCGTCGCCAGATCCTTGCGCCGATCATATAGCTTCGTCGTGCGTGGGTCCGAGTGTGTAATCTTCTTCGGTAAATGTCACCATTTCTTCATAGCTATTTGTCACCCTGCGTCTTGCGCCTTACCTTCGTCGCTGTGTCGCAGGTACTGGTGTAAGGTTTCACGACTGATGCCAAACTTGCGCGTCCACGATGTGATTGTGATCAGACTTTGGCGGTGAAACTTTGGAACATCCTGGCGGCTTCGAGAATCACAACGGGCCGCCATCGGACCCAACTTGCACGGGCGACCGCCAGAATTTCATAAAAGAATCCCCGCCATTTTTCACTGAAGCTTACAACTTGCCCAGGCAAATAACCCAGCGATCGCCGCTCAGCTGCAACGGCTTTAGACAGGTTTTCCCTTGCCGTTGCTTTCCTGCATCAGCCGAACGAATTTACTTGCCGGTTTCACCATGCCTCTTGGCGTCATGTTCAGTACGTGATAATCCGGTTTATCACGTAGTGCATAAACACGGTGGGGGGCTCCCGGAAGTTAACAAGCCTTAACTCTTTTCAAGCGGTATTCGTCCATGTGGAAGCTTGTCATGCGCGGAGCACGAGGAACCCCGTTCGAAGACGTTGGCAGCTATGCCAGTATCGTCGAAGCGGCGGAAGCGATCCGCAAGATTGAGGACGACCTGACTGGTTGGGTGTTTTTTCGTGTGCCTGTCTATGCATTGGAAATGGAGCCGTCATCGGACGCCGAAGTGCTATCCCACCTGGAATACCAGAGCACGACCCGCTTTTACGAGCTAACCCGGAGCGCCCAGTAGATGCCGGACGCAGTTGATGTTGCCATTCCGGCTGCGGCGAACCTGCCCTCCGTCATCGAGCACCTTGCCGATATCCCTGAAGAAGAAATCTGGCTCGCCAAGCAGAAAAGCGCTCGCACGCGGCGCGCCTACAGACTCGACGTGCAGCATTTCATGCGGACGCTCCATATCACGTCCTACGACGAGCTGCGCCAGGTTGACCACCGGGCAGTCATCGCCTGGGAGCGCATCATGCGCGAGATCGATGAGGCCGAGCCCTCGACCATCCGGCGCAGGCTCGCGGCGCTTTCCAGCCTCTTCAAACACCTCGTCCGTCATCATCACGTCAAGATCAACCCCGTCGCCGACGTGGAACGGCCCGCGATCAACCGCAGGGAGGGTTCGACGCTGGCTTTTGCCAAGGCGGACGCGGCCAAGTTACTCAACACTCCGGCGGAAGACACGATTGAAGGACTCCGCGATCGCGCGATTCTTTCGATAGGTCTGCAGGTGGGCCTCCGCCGCGCGGAAATCGCCGCGCTGTCGGTGGAAGACCTGCATCAGAACCGGGGCTTCGATAGCTTGCGCATCGTGCGCAAAGGCGGCAGGCGCGACGCGCTTGCCATCCACCCGAATGTGGCGCAACGCATCCGCGCCTATTTTGAAGCCGCCGGCCACGGCGATGACCTGGACGGCCCGATGTTCCGCCCGTTAAGTCATAACCGTAAACTTCAGGAATCCCGGCGGTACATGGACCCCGACGCCATCGACCGCGTGCTACGAAAGCACGCTACGGCGATAGGGCTTTCACGGGGGTATTCGGCGCATTCGATGCGCGCCACCTTTATTACCACCGCTCTAGAGAACGGCGCAACACTGGACGACGTGCAGCGCGCGGCCGGGCACAGCGAGCCTAGCACTACGAAGCTCTATGACCGGCGCGGCTATAATCCGGAGAAGTCGGCCAGCTTCTTTGCGACGTACTAACTCATGGCACTGGCTCTCATAATTCACTGTGCGGATATCGGTTCCGTAAGGCGTGGCAACTTCGGTTGGGCGCGGCTCGTGGTTGATGCCACCGATTCGGCTTGTAACACCGGCTCCGACATCCACTCGTTTGCAGACGCGCTCGCCGCGGATATCAACGCCGGCCACCCCGTGGCCGTAGGGTTCGAGTGTCCGCTGTTTGTCCCTGTGCCCGACGATCCCAATGATCTAACCTCGGCACGCCCTGGCGAAGGCAATAGAGCTTGGAGCGCTGGCGCGGGAGCTGGCTCGCTGGCAACCGGGTTGACTGAGACAGTCTGGATTCTCGAACGCGTCCGCCGGCGGCTCTCTACGCCCTGTGCCGTGCACACTAAGTGGAAGCCTTTCCAGCTGATCGGCGGCTTGTTTATTTGGGAGGCCTTCGTTACCGATACAGCCAAGGCCGACACGCACCACGGTGACGCGGAGCTGGCCGTGCTGGGTTTTCGGGAGGCCTTACCTGACCCCGAGAAGCAGAACGCCATTGTCTGCGGTGGGCCCGTTCGATCCCTAATTGGCGGCGCGCTGCTCCAATCTGGTTGGGTATCAGATCTGGCGTGGCTTGCAGAACCATGTGTCGTCGTCCGTGTTCGACCGATCACTGACACTCGCCTCTGAGGTGAATGGCCGATAACAGAATTCACCGGACAGAACAATCACAAGCAACAGGTACTGGTGTTGGCAATCTGAAATACTTATAGTCAGAGGAATTTGCACCGCAGGGCCAGAACTCAAGAGGGAAATCGAATGGCACGCAGTATCGCGCAACCGCAGAACATCATCTTTTGTGGCGCGGCCGGACACGCAGACCCGGCACCACCAAGCTTTGCGACCGCCGCGGCTATAATCCGGAGAAGTCGGCGAGCTTTTTTGCGACTTACTAGACCCTCACGGCTTTAGGCGTGGCCTGTGTGAAAGAAGCGGCATGTGAAAGATCGGGCCGCTTTTCAATGCCGTAGTTATGCAATACGCCACGAAAAAAGTAGTGCCTTCCATCTTTCCCGTAGATCTCAAATCCAAGTAACTGGCGCTCAGAATCGGACAATTTCTTGCGCGCCTCGCTGAACTCATCTTCCATCGCGGCCTCCATGGGCAGCAGCATTCCAAGCAGCTTCTCCAGTTCCGCATCGGAAAGCTGCTTCAGCATTTCGTAGGTGCCGTGATGACGTTCCACTTCAGCCCCATAGGTCATTGTGAAAGCCGAGGGTGGACTTACGAACCTGATCAGCTCAGGAGACGATTGCAATGCTCGCGCGATTTCATCTCTGAGCTGTGGATAGGCACGCAAGACATTGCTTTTGCGCGCGATGCGCAACAATGCACACTCGACTTGGTTAAGCAATGGCAGGTCAGCGTCCTTGTACTTGTCGAGAAATGTCTTCGCCTCCGTCATTGCCTCGACATCGTCCGTGCTCAGGTATATCTGGCAAACCGCCAAGAAGGTTTGCTCCTTGCGAAAGATGCTCTGTCGCTCATAGTCACGGGTCAGGAGAACGAGGGTGTCGCGCGGTGAGTCTCTTTGCGCAAAACTCTTGTTGACGAAATAATTGGCCTGCGCAGTTCCACCCGGCATCGGATCGTCCATCAAGGCGAAGACTTCAGCTGCATTGAGCGCCTCAATATCCGTCTGCCACGCTTCTCTGTCTGCCTTCATGCGTTCATACGCCATCCGGTTGACATTGCTCTTGATAAGCTTGGCGTTATCTCGCGCGGATGCTCCGATCTGTGCCAAAAGCCGCGTGGGATAGTCACTATCCAGGCTCGACAGGCACAGCTTGTCGTATGCCGCTTTCACGTTCGCCTCTATCCGTCCCCGCAGTTTCTCAACCCCAAGGAGTTCGTAGATTTCCGGCCACCGTTTGCGCAGTTCATTGGCCCGGAACTCCAGAATCGGCTCATACATGTCCTTTTCCAGAAAAACCGCGCCGTGCGCATCGAAGAGAGACGATACGATGCCATTGGATACGACCATGTACTGTGCCTGAATCTCAGGATGGATGCAGTATTGGAGACCCTGGACTAAATATTTGATATCGAAGGGATGCCCGACATCCTTGGGAGACTTCGCCTCGATGATCCAGAACATTTTCTTTCGGATGGTAGGCGCGTAGTCCGGATCGTAATGCTTGACTCTTTTAGCGCCCTTTTCGACTGGCGGATACTGGAGCTTGAAAGCCGAGCCATCATCCCCGTGCCGAATCACTTCGTAGTCTTTGTGCTTGTCATAGCCCAAGCACTCTAGCAATGGCGTCAGGAATTTCGATTCAACGAATTCCTCCCCTTTGCCGGAAAAGTCAAGGCGTTCCAGTTCCGTCAACACTTGGCCGACTGCACCAATCATAGGCCCCCCGCATGGGAATCACTCGACAAATACATTATCCCGCATGCCCCGCGAGACCGTTAATGCAGACTCATACGTCAAAAAGCGTCGCGCCGATAACAGAATTTATCCGAAGTAAGAACCGAAAAGAGGAAAGTTCGCAATAAAGGTCCCAGCACGGCATTCGATGCATGACGATTTGGCTCCAGTGACTATGGTTCCCTCAGCCAGAGGGACAGCATGAAGTTCCTGCCTTTCCATTCTTTGCCCCCGGCCCTGAAGTCGGCCCGTATGAGGGCATCTTTCATATATTCGCTGTAGGTGGTCGCAAAGAGCCGTCCCTTATGCCGCTTTAGCAGTGCCTTTATAAGACAATCCGACAGATGATGGCCGCGGTGCTCGGGTGCAACGGCAACATAGCCCAGTTCCAGCGTTTCGGATGGGAATTCAGCTCCGCTCTTCGCAGCGACACCGGCAGCATACTCACGTCTTTCACGCTTAATTGTCCCCACGCCGACGATCTGTCTGTCCTTCCATGTCAGCGCGATCGCCGTCGCCAGCGGCAGTTCTCGCTTCGCTGACATCAAGTCCACCGCGTCACCGGTTTTAATGATGGCAAGGCAGGCGGCAATCTCAGATGGTCCAAGCTTGTTCGCCGCAGGGGTAGTGACTGCGTATCCCTCACACTCAAACGCATCGAGCGCATCCCTTATCTCCCAACTCAACTTCTGTTGCGCCTCGGGAAATGTTTTTCCCTTGCGCTCCTCAGTACACATATGACGAGCGTAGCGCACATTGTGCAGACACTCCGATTGAAGGCCCCGCAATCGATTCAGCGTGCTGAAACGGATTAGATACCAGTAGAGGCGTGCGCACACCTCGATCACCTCAATGTCCCGAAGGTAGCGGCAAGCGTCCCAGGTCATCTCGAAGGTTGCGTGCTCGATTCGTTTAAGCAGCTGCACATCACTCTCCGAAAACGGTTTCCGTGCGGGATAATTGAAGCCCCCGCCCTTGACTGGCATCACTTCCAGCAGGACCGTGTCCACGGATCGCGCCACCTGAGCCGGCATCCCCATCCGGGTGCGCCCTGTGATGTCCATGACGGCGTCGAGTACCTCGTGTTTCACCGAGTCATCGAACTCGCGCGCATAAGGCAGCAGCTTGTCGAGGTACTCATCGAGCACATCCCAGCCGGAAACTCGTTCCATCTCAAAACGAATCCTTTTGACCTCAAACGCAGGGCCAGAGTTGCGCTCCAGCTGCTTGATTCTTTTACGGAGTGGTTCTGTCGCTTTTTCAACCAGTCTTTCGGCGATTTCCCTTAGGCGATCATGGATCTGCTCGCCGCTAAGGCCAATCTTGCGGTCCGCCTTTCGCCCCCAAGACTGACCCGGCGACAGGAGTACACGGCCGCTGTCATCCTGCAGCTTCCTGTTCACTACATAGATGACATCCGTGTCCGCCTCGATGACCAACACGTTGATGCTCCTGCCCTCGACCTCGAAGGCCCTCCATGCGTAGTTGACAGCTGGAAAAATGTAAGAGTCTAGGATCTGACCGAACGTAGCGCCGTCGTAGTCCTCGTCTTTGTCATGAACCCGGCCGTCCTTGAAGCCGATGACCAAAAAGCCATCGACGCGCGGAGCTTCCCCCTCCGAATTGGCTAGGGATAGGACATCGCGGATAAACTCCGCTTTGCCGCCCGGCGTGCCGATCTCGATTCTTAGCTTGAATTCGAGGCGACTACTCTCCTTCTCGTTTTTCTTGATCCAGAGCCTAATCTGGCGCTCTAGATCTACCTTGATCGGTTCGGCCATTGCAACAGCATATTCCAGGACCTACGCCGAATCCACCGCGTTGAGAGTGATGCATCCTTGCTGATTCACGATCCGAGCCCAGCCGAAAGGCGATGACAATCGCACCCCATAACCTCTTTTATGGGACGTAATCCTTCACCACCAAAATGGTTTACATTCATTAACAGTTAGAGTCATGATCGACACATTCCAATGATTGACCCGACTTTGAGTCTCGCCGTGTCGGTGTACCACAACAAAGGTGTGTACGCATTGCTTTTGGGTTCGGGCATTTCCCGGTCCTCAGGCATACCGACGGGCTGGGAAATTGTCCTGAATCTCATCCATCAAGTCGCTCACCTGAGAAAAGAAGTCTGTGAGCCCGAGCCGGACACCTGGTTCACTCGCACTTTCGGTTTAGAGCCCAACTACTCTGACGTGCTGGACCAGATTGCGAAATCACCTGCTGAGCGATTACAGGTGCTGAGGGGTTATTTTGAACCCACAGAGGAAGAACTTGCGGAAGGACGTAAACGTCCCAGCGCTGCGCATCAGGCAATTGCTAAGCTAATTGCGCGAGGCTACATCCGCGTTGTTGTTACCACGAATTTTGACCGTCTCCTCGAACAGGCGCTCGCAGAAATCGGCATTCAGCCCGTTGTAATCAGTACCGAAGACGCCGTAAAAGGCGCGTTGCCGCTTGCGCACTCCCCTTGTTCGATTATTAAGATCAACGGCGACTACCTGGATACGAGATTGAGAAACACGCGTGGCGAATTGGAGACCTATGACGAGGCAATGAATAAGCTTCTCGACCGCGTGTTTGATGAGTACGGGCTGATTGCAGCTGGCTGGTCGGCGGAGTGGGATACCGCCCTATGTGCGGCTTTCCAGCGATGTCCTAACCGAAGATTCGCGACCTACTGGGCTCAACGAGGCCCGCTGAAACAAAGGGCGGCAGATCTTGTCGCCATGAGAGGCGCCACGGTTGTTGAAATTACCCATGCCGACGGATTTTTCCGGGAGCTGGACGAAAATGTGTCGGCGCTCGAAACTTTTTCCGCGATAGATCCCCTTTCAGCGCAAGTTGCTATTGCGCGTTTGAAAAAGTACCTCTCGGCAGATGCCTATAGAATCAGTCTTTCGGATCTGGTTTCAACGGAGACCGAGAGAGTTTATAAGGCGATCAACGATTCGCGGTTTCCACTGCAGACTCCACCCAACTTATTGACCGGGGCAACCATCCTCGCCCGGACGCAGGCGTATGAAACCGAACTGAACATTCTTCTTGCCATGCACATCTGCGGGTCTTATTGGGCCGGCCAAGGGCAGCAAAGCGTGTTCCTTAAAAGTTTTAAGCGAATTGCTGACCAAAACGGGCCGGAAGCTGGCAAGGTTATCTGGCTCAGCCTACGGCGCTACCCTGCGCTGATCTTAATGTATGGCATGGGGCTCGCTGCACTGGCCAATTCAAATTATCGTTTTCTGAAGAACATACTGGATCAGAACCTTAGAGTAGACTCCAATAAACCTGACCAGCCGGCAGCCGCAACGCTACACAATATCGGGGTTTTGGTAAGAGATGCACAGAGACTCTTGCCCGGACGAGAGCGCGAGCATACGCCTCTTTCAAACCATTTGTACGATTTCCTCCGTGAGCCACTCCGGGAATACTTGCCTGATGAGGCCGTTTACGCAGCCACCTTCGACTGGCTTGAGTATCTGATTTGTCTGGCTCACATAGACCTGCAGGTCACGCGTACGCAACTTCGAGAAGAGAGAAGCAAAAATCCCGACTTCTACCTTTGGGCTCCCGCTGGGCGTTTCTGCTGGAACGGGATAGAACGCAATGTCATGCAAGAAACTGAGTCGGCTCAGGATGGCAGCTTCCCGCCTAACGTTCTTGCCGCTTTGCAGGCAGGTTTCTGTGAAGCCGGTGACGGAACCCGAACGGATAAATATTTAGATATCAGGGCTGGACTCAGCAGGTTTATTGTGCAGGTTCGTCGGGAATGGGGTATTTGCTTCTAGTGTTACATTTTCAGCGAACTCTGATGTTTCAGATACCAGAATTTATTGGAACTCACAATCAGAATGAAAGGCTTCCCACCGGCGAGACGTGGAGGGCATAAGGATCAACGTATAACTCGATATCGGTATCCAACGGAACATCGACGAAATCCAACTGGGACTGTCCCTTCGAGACTCCGAAGTAATCGGAGAATCGCCGTTGTCCCGTCGATCTGCGCAGCATACGACCTCGCTTACTTCATTCATCCCCGCTCTGAGCGCCAGCCACAAAATTCTCAAATGTTGCCTGATGAAAAATGAAAGTAACGTTCGGTCCAACAAGTCTCCGAAATGTGGTCTCGACACTCTCATCAGGATTCACCACTATTATTTGCAACGACCGTTTCTCCTTTTTCTCAACTTTGAGCCGGTTGCTTCTGATGGCCTCGATATCACGGGACCTAACAATCCCGTGTTCCCCGATGTACTGCATAATCTTTTGAAGAGGCGATGTCGGGGCTTGTTTCAATATGTCATTACTTAACCGTAACTAATGACGTGTTGCAACACTATCGTTGAACATTCCGCCATACTAGAGATTGGAGCTGCACGAAGTACAGCCGCCAGCGGCGGCACGTGCAAGGGAGATTTGCCGCTAAGAGCGCCCCAGCGGGGCAGCGGCAAATCAGAACAATCTCAGTGAGGAGAATCCAGGCCGGACATTGGGACGATTACCTCCCTGCGCCAGCCTCCGCCAGCGGCTCCGGCAAAAGACGGCTTGGGGAGGTTCAGGTCCAGCGCGGCTTGTTGCGCTGACCTCTTTTGGACTGATCGCGGGTCGCCGCCGCTTTTGACGCCTTGGCCTTGGTATCGTCCGGTTCCGGTTGTTCCCATCCCGCCATGCCCTGCAACACGCGGTCGGCGTGCTTGATGGTGTTCACGTGTCCATAGTGGCTTTCAATCATGTGGACGGAAGTTCCCATCTGCTCGGCGAGGAAATACACGTCCACTCCTTCCTGCAATCGGAGCGTGGCATAGGTATGCCGGAAGCAATACGTCGAACGCGGAACGCCCTGCGTGCCTTCGCGCAAATTCGCCTCGTTCAGAAGGTCGGCAATCAGCGAGCTGTAAAGGGTTTTTGCAGGCTTGCCCGTGACGTTGGTAAATACTCTGTCGTTCGGTTCCGAGGCTTTGGAAATAACGCGGATGCGCTCCAGATAATCCCCAACGCTCCTGGGAGCCACCAGCTTGCGCGACTTGCCCTTGCCCTGCACGAACAGCACAACGATCTCACGCCCCTCGCGGTCTTTTGCGGGCATGATGTCGCGCCAGCGCAGATTCTTCATCTCCGCTGGCCTCATGCCTGTATTACACGCAATCAGGATCATGTTGTAGGTGATGGTGCGATACCAGACGCTTGAAGGTCTATCCGCCTCAGCAATCCACTTCCTTCCGACAGTGTGGAGTTTGCGGTATTCCTCCAGCGTGAACTCGTCGCGCCGCATGGACTTGAGCTTCGGACGCTCGTCAAAACGCTGGCTGGCGGGAACGTAGCGTTTCTTGATGGCGTAATTCATCACCGCACCGAAGATGGACATCTCAAAGCGGATGGTGGAATCACTAATATAAGGAACCACCCGTTCTTCGGAAGGTTTGACTTCAATCGGTCTCAAAACCCTGATGCCGAGGGTCTGCTGAACCTTGGTGCGGCGCTCGGCTTCCTTATCCGCGAAGGCTTGCGCCATGTCGTCGCTGACTTCCCGAACGCCGTTACGCTTGTGACGACCCGCGCCGTTCTCCCGCCGCCATGCTGGGTAGCCGCCCCAAAGCTCGTCACCGATAAGGTGGACCTGCGTTGATCCTACACATCTGTCTAAAGCGCCTTCGATGACGGCGCGGACCTTCTTGGGCCGCGCGGCGCTGATTTCTCCGCGCTTCGCCCGCGCCTCCTGGGTCAGCAGATACTCTCTCCCCACCTCGCGGAACGCATGGTTGAACACAGGAACGTCATGTTTTAAGCGGAATCGGATGTCGGCGTCTTGATCGAAGGCGCGTTCCCGCGCCACATCCATGTCGGTTGTCTTGAGCGAAACCGTCTTGTAACGGTCGGCCTTGGGCATCTTCATGCGGCAATACCACATCCGATGCTCCACGTCGCCGCGCCGGAAGAGAATCAGGCCCGGCTTGAGTTCCGATTTGTCGGTGACGAATGCCATATTCGCCTCTGTCTATTTCGATGCGTCCTGTGCAGATTCCGTGCAGATTTTTCCGGCAAGTCATTGAGTCCACGTATCTGTGCAGGACTTGTATAGAGGATAGCAAAACGCTATGTTGCTTGTTTATATTTATTTACGATATAGTTGTCATCCTGAGCGAGACGAAGGACCTATGCAACTTGCAGCGCCACAAGCGCATTAATTTGCACATCCCCGCAGGGATGTACCAGTGGAATCTATCCGGGCCTAAGCCGTAGGTCTCAAAATATCCACTTACTTATGCGACTCCCCCAGTCCATCAGTACGCGCCTGCCTTTTTTCGTCCTGATCTCCCTTCTTCTCGTCGTGCATCCTCTGCCCACACGGGCGGCGACCCTGCAGTTGCAGTGCTCGCCCGCCAGCCTGAAGTTCGGCGAGGTCACGCTCGGTCAGACCGAGACTCAACTTGTCGTTTTGACCAACACCGGCCACAACGCCGCCAAGATTTCGGCCATCACCGTCACCGGTTCCGAGTTCCGCGCCTCCAACGAGAGCCTACCCCTGGTTCTGCCGCCGGGTCATTCACTCTCTTTGCAGGTCACGTTCTCTCCCAAGAAAATTGGCTGGACCGCTGGAAGAATATCCTTCTCGAGCAACGCCTCGAATCCCGTCGTTTCCCTTGGCCTTCTGGGTTCCGGCACGAGCAGTGAAGCCATCCGCGCCAACCCTGCCTCTCTCTCCTTTGGGCAGGTCTCCGTTGGATCTAAGGCCACGCTCTCCCTCGTGGTGACCAACTCTCGCGCCTGGAAAACTAAGCTCTTTTCTGTCCAGGCCGTGGGAACTGGTTTCTCGGTCAGCGGTCCCGCTTTGCCCATGACGCTGAATCCCAAGCAGAGCATCACCTTGAAAGTTAATTACGCTCCGCCAGTCGCCGGTTCTGATGGCGGCAGCGTCTTCATTGTCGGTCCCGGTGTGGTGATACCTTTAACTGGAACAGGCGCAGCCGCCACCGTCGGGCAGCTCACCCTCTCTCCCTCTTCGCTGAATTTTGGCAGTGTCGACATCGGCTCCAGTTCCAAGCAACTCTTCACCGTCACGGCCTCCGGAGGAAGCGTCACCATCTCCTCCGCCTCCAGCACAAACTCCCAGTTCACCCTCCCCGGAGTTTCGTTTCCCCTGACCATTGCCTCCGGTAAGAGCGAACAACTCGGCGCCGTCTTCACGCCCGCCAAAAGCGGCTCGACTTCCGGCAAGTTCACCCTTGGCAGCAACGCCTCCAACACTCCGTCCACCGAAGCTCTCGCCGGCACCGGCGTGTCCGCTCAGTTCAGCGTCAACCTTTCCTGGAATGCCAGCACATCTTCGGTCCAGGGCTACAACGTCTATCGCGGCACCACCTCAGGTAAATACTCCAGGATCAACTCGTCGCTCGACGCGAACACGGCCTTCACCGACGGCACCGTCGCCTCCGGCGTCACCTACTATTACGCCGTTACCGCCGTAAATTCCGCGGGACAAGAAAGCTCCTACTCCTCCCCCCTGCAGGTCGCTATCCCATAAGAGTGGGCGAACTGCGGATCGTCTTTGTATTACAAAGTACTTGACACTCGCCGACCGCCGCGTTATCCTTCTCCCATGTCCGACCCGGGCTCGCACCGTTTCCGCCGCTTCCGTCGCTCTTCGCAGAGCGCCCGGCCGATGTCCGAACCCGCCGGCTTCGCCCCCGCCTTGGCCGACGATCTCCGCTTCATTCGCGACACCATGGAGCGTTCCTCCGCCTTCACCGCCGTCTCTGGTTGGGGACACGTCTTGCTCGGCGCCACTGCACTCGCCGCTGCCGCTATCGCCGCCCGCCAAATCTCCCCCTTCGCCTGGCTGCGCGTCTGGCTCGCCGAAGGTCTTCTTGCCGTCGCCATCGGACTCCTCTCCTGCACATGGAAAGCGAACCGCCGCGGCCTCCCGCTATTCTCCGGCCCCGCCCGCAAGGTCGCCCTCGGCCTCGCGCCGCCTCTCGTCGCCGGCGCCTTCCTCACATTTCTCTTGTTCCGGGCCGGACTGCAATCCGCCCTGCCCGCCACCTGGCTCCTGCTCTACGGCGCCGGCATCATGACCGGAGGCGCTTTCTCCGTCGCCATCGTCCCGGTGATGGGCCTCTGCTTCATGCTCCTCGGAGGCCTCGCCGTCCTCGCCCCCGCCGCCTGGGGCAACGCTTTTCTGGCAGCCGGTTTCGGCGGCCTCCACATTCTCTTCGGATTCCTGATCGCCCGCAGGCACGGCGGATGAGGGGCGAAAAAAAACAATGACCCAACTACCCAAGCGCCGCGAGCATCACAAGCCGTCCAAGCCCGCGCTCCATAAGCGCGAGCACCGTCCCGCGCCCGAACTTCCTGAGCTCGATCGCCTCATCCACGAACGCATTCGCCTCGGCATTGTCAGCGCTCTCGCGTCCAACGATTCGCTCACCTTCAACGATCTCAAGCGCGTCCTCAAGACCACCGACGGCAACCTCAGCGTCCACGCCCGCAAGCTCGAGGAGGCCGAATACATTTCCTGCCTCAAGTTCTTTGAAGGACGCGTCCCTCGCACCGAATATCGCCTCACTCCCACCGGCCGCCGCGCCCTGGCCGAATATCTTGACCAAATGGAACAATGGATCCGCGTCACCCGCGAGCAGTAGTCGCGGTTCGTGCGTGGCGCATCCCCCCAAGCAGTAGCCTGCCAGGTGGCGCAGCGCGAGCAGTAGTGGAGGCTTTTGGGTGGCGCAGCGCTTCCAGCGCTGCGAAACCAGCGCCCCCTGATGGCGCGCTTCAGCGCCCGAGGTACCTCCTCGAGGCACACCGCCGATGCTACAATCCCCGCCATGAAGCTCTGCGTCCTATTCCTCGCCGCCATCTTAACCGCGCAATCCGCCCCTGAAGTCGAGATCACCGCCGAGCCTCATCACCATCAAGTCCTCGCCAACGATCAAGTCCGCGTCTTCAACGTGGAAGTCCCGCCGCACGCCGATACGCTCATGCACTGGCACCGTCACGACTACATCTACGTAACGCTGGGCGCCGCCGAAGTCGTGAACGCCGTCAAAGGCAAGCCCCCCGTCACCGTCAAACTCGCCGACGGCGAGACGCGCTTCAGCCCCGCCACCTTCGCCCACATCGCCCGCAACCCGACCGCCCAGCCCTTCCGCAACGTCACGATCGAATTGCTCCAGGACGAAAAGCTTCGTCAAGCTCCCGCCGCCTCGCCCGCGGAAGAAGACCGCGGCCTCGAAATCCTCCACGGCGGCACCAAAGAAATCCTCTTCGTCAAAGATGGAGTTCGCGTCTCCGAGTTCGAACTGCAGCCCAACGCCGTCGTTCCCGGTGGTTCACCCGCCCACCCGATGCTGCTGGTCGCCATCACCGATTCCGATCTCTTCACCCAGGATCCCCGCGCACACGATCAGCACACTCGAATCCCACCCGCCACGCACTTCAAGAGCGGAGACTCCGCCTGGCTCCCTCTCGGATTCCGCCAGCCCATCGTCAACGCCAGCCGCGCCACCGCCAAGTTCGTAACGCTGGAATTCCAGTAGGGAGAGCCATCGTTGACGCAATCACGAAGTGTTCCGCGCGGAACATAGTGTCATGACGATATGGGGTATACACTTGCGTCATGACAGGTAAGCCTAAGAAAGCAAGGCGGAAATCTGGGAAGCGAGGCGGCATCATCGAGCGCCTGTTTGCCTCGCTCGAAGATGACCTGGTTTCGCTGGCGGAAGAGGAGCCGCGGCTGGAGTCGCACTGGAACCGTCCGCGAAAGCAACGTCTTTCGCTGCGAGTGGATCGTGAAGTCGTGGACTGGTTCAAGTCCAAAGGCCCCGGATACCAGACGCGCATCAATCGCATCCTGCGAAAGGTGATGCAGGAGGGGAAGAGCCGGGTGCGCGAGTAGAGCGCCATCCGCGGGAGGAGGACTAAGGTCAGCCGCGCAGCGGCGCAAGAATGCAGCCCACGGCGCAAGCCGTGGGTGGTCAGTCGAAGATTCGGCAAGCCCCGGAGGGGCGAAAGAAAGAAGCTAATCCCAAATGTAGCTCTCGTCGTAGGCAACGTTGTTCTTCGTCAAGAACGCAACGAATTCGTCTTGGAACGAATGCTTCTGGTGATGCTCTTCCTGTTCCGCGATATATTTTGTGACGGATGCGACGTTCGATTCGCTCACGCTGAAGACACCGTATCCGGTTTGCCAGGCGAATTTTAGATTCCATTTCTCGTGCACCCAGCGCGAGGAGTTCGCCTTTACCACACGCGCGATTTCTGCGGATGAATGTACAGGGCGAATTCGCAGGAGCATGTGGACGTGATCGGCTGTGCCATTGATGATCAACGCGGTTCCGCTCATTTCGCGAATGATGCCTCCGAGGTAAGCGAACAGCTCGGCGCGGATTTCCGGTTTCATCAAGGGCCTTCGGCCCT
>CAWFVB010000002.1:0-355000 GCA_963819145.1 uncultured Acidobacteriaceae bacterium | reverse complement strand
CTCATGATTGGGGTGAAGTCGTAACAAGGTAGCCGTAGGAGAACCTGCGGCTGGATCACCTCCTTTCTAAGAGAGAACGTCATGGCAGTTCCGCGGCCCCACCGTTTTGAAGATTTCGGTCTTCGGAGCACCGGGGATTAAAAATGCGGCGCATGTTGCCATGTACCCCAAGCCGAGTCCACCACTAACCTGAGGATTTGGCGAGGGAGTCTCGTCTCGGACCTCTCTTTCTCGTTTTCGTTCGCATGATGGTCAGCTCCGGCTTAGCTGGGGCGCACGTTCAACCTTGTCCTCGAAATAAGATCGAGCTTTTAGCTATTAGCTCTTGGCTCTTAGCTAAACCCGGTAGGCCGACGGCGCAGGCTAAGAGCTGAATCACTGGGCTCCGGGATTTCGGTAATGACCGGGCCTGTAGCTCAGGTGGCTAGAGCGCACCCCTGATAAGGGTGAGGTCGATAGTTCAAGTCTATCCAGGCCCACCAAGTACGCTCCTGGCTGTTAGCTCTTGGCCTTTGGCTGAACGGAATCCGGTTCAGCGAAGAGCCAACGGCCAAAGGCCAATAGCGGAAGTTGGGGCTGTAGCTCAGCTGGGAGAGCGCCTGGTTTGCAACCAGGAGGCCACCGGTTCGATCCCGGTCAGCTCCACCAATCGATCGAAAATTTTCAACCTGATGTTGGGCGTCAATGCGAATTGGCGTCGAGCATTGGGTTGGAGGAATTCTGGAGTTTGCACGACTCTGGGATGAGTAAGACCCATACCTGCAGAAGCGGGTGAGTCAGTGAAAGCTGACGAGGATGATTTTTGACAACTGAATAGATTGGGCAAATTACAAGGCGTTGTAAATTTTTATGAGTGCCTGATAGTAGTTTTGCTGGTGTACGAGACGCGGATCTTCTGCAAGTCTGGACTCGGAGCGGGAAGGCGAAAGCTTTGTCGCGAAGAGCGAAGAAGGCACAGAGGGCGAGCGTGAGCGTGCGAAGAGCAGAACAAAGAGGCCCATGAGATTTAAGCGGCGTGTTCGGGATGTGTTATTAGCCAGGAGCGAAAAGCGAATAGCTAAGAGCGATCTTGAGTGTGCTGAGTAAATTTTGTGGTCAAGCTACTAAGGGCGCATGGTGGATGCCTTGGCAGAAGCAGGCGAAGAAGGACGTGGCAAGCTGCGATAAGCCTCGGGGAGCCGCAAGCAGGCTTTGATCCGGGGATTTCCGAATGGGGAAACCCACGGGGGTAAAACCCCCGTACGGCGTGATGAATCCATAGTCACGCACGAGCGAACCCTGGGAAGTGAACCATCTCAGTACCAGGAGGAAAAGAAAGAAACCTCGATTGCGAGAGTAGTGGCGAGCGAAATCGCAACAGCCTAAACCGGTAAGACCTTCGGGTTCTACCGGGGTTGTAGGGTCGACAACAGTAGAGTTACCAATCCAGTCGTTAACCGAAGCCCTCTGGAAAGAGGGGCCATAGAGTGTGATAGCCACGTAGGTGAAAACGAACTGGACTCGAAGTCGATACCTGAGTACCGCGGAGCACGAGAAACTTTGCGGGAAGCTACGGAGACCATTCCGTAAGGCTAAATACTAGCTTCTGACCGATAGTGAACCAGTACCGTGAGGGAAAGGCGAAAAGAACCGCTGTGAGCGGAGTGAAATAGTACCTGAAACCATGTGCCTACAAACGGTGGGAGGACTATGCCACGCAAGTGGAATGTCTGACCGCGTGCCTATTGCATAATGAGCCGGCTAGTTATTCTTGTCAGCAAGGTTAAGCGAAAGCGAGCCGTAGCGAAAGCGAGTCCGAATAGGGCGACACAGTTGGCAGGAATAGACGCGAAGCGGGATGATCTACCCTTGGCCAGGCTGAAAGTGGGGTAACACCCACTGGAGGGCCGAACGGGTGTTTGTTGAAAAAAGCTCCGATGAGCTGAGGGTAGGGGTGAAAGGCTAATCAAATTCCGTGATAGCTCGTTCTCTCCGAAATAGCTTTAGGGCTAGCCTCGGATGATTTGTCGTGGTGGTAAAGTACTCGATGGACTATGGGGCTTTCCAGCTTACAGAATCCAACGAAACTCAGAATGCCATTGAACAACCAATCCGGGAGTCAGACGGCGGGGGCTAAGCTTCGTCGTCGAGAGGAAAACAGTCCAGATCGCCTGCTAAGGTCCCAAAATACAAGCTAAGTGGGAAAGGAAGTCGGAACGCCCAGACAGCCAGGAGGTTGGCTTAGAAGCAGCCATCCTTTAAAGAAAGCGTAATAGCTCACTGGTCAAGCGGTCCGGTGCCGACAATTTAACGGGGCTTAAGCTTGTTACCGAAGCAGCGAATGCATGGTGTAACAGCCATGCGTGGTAGGAGAGCATTCCCAACAGTTTGAAGGTAGACCGAAAGGACTACTGGACGGTTGAGAAGAGACCCTGCCGGCATAAGTAGCGATAACGGAGGTGGGAACCCTCCGCGCCGAAAGTCTAAGGTTTCCTGAGAAAGGTTAATCCGCTCAGGGTCAGGCGGTCCCTAAGGCGAGGCCGAAAGGCGTAGCCGATGGACATCCGGTTAATATTCCGGACCTCCCTTGTGTTCGTTATCACGATGGGGTGACGCAGTAGGATAAGCAGGCCGTTCTATGGCTATAACGGTCGATGCGCGAAAGGTGTTTCTCGTAGGAAAATCCGCGAGGAAGATATCACTGAGGCGCAAAGCAGTAACCCGTATGGGTGAAAGCTGCCGATTCCACACTGCCAAGAAAAACCTCTAAGGAGAACGTAAGGGAACCGTACCTCAAACCGACACAGGTAGACGAGGAGAATATCCAAAGGCGCTCGTGAGAACAGTTGGTAAGGAACTCGGCAATATAACCCCGTAACTTCGGGAGAAGGGGTGCCCCGGTAGAGTGCAAGCTCGAGGGGGCCGCAGCGAAATGCGCACTGCGACTGTTTAACAAAAACACAGGTCTCTGCAAAGTCGAAAACGACGTATAGGGGCTGACGCCTGCCCGGTGCTGGAAGGTTAAAGGGAGAGGTCAACCGCAAGGTGAAGCTTCGAACTGAAGCCCCAGTGAACGGCGGCCGTAACTATAACGGTCCTAAGGTTAACGATCTCGCTAGCCTTAGTAAAACTGAACTATATGCGGGAAACTCCTCATACAGCCGATCAGTACTCGCTGTCGATAACGACAGCAGTTAAAATCTGACGGACAAGGGGACAATCCGCAGGGAAGGCTCCAAATGGAGAACCCTCAGAGACTTCACGTTCAGTCACATTCCGGAAGACTAGAAGCGCAATGGGTGGTTGGATTTGTTGACGGCGAGGGATGTTTCTTCGTCGGCATCAACAAGCACCCGGAGATGACTTCGGGATTCCAAGTGCTTCCTGAGTTCACAGTTGTTCAACACCAACGAGATATCCAGTTGCTCCACGCGCTCAAGGAATTCTTTGGGTGCGGAGTGGTTCGAACGAATCATGCGGAGCGGATGGCATATCGGGTTCGGAGTTTGGATCATCTGAGCGAGCGAATCATTCCCTTCTTTGACAAGCATCCGCTGAAATCAAAGAAAAGGGTCGATTTTGTAAAGTTCAGAAAAGTCCTGCAACTGATGACGATGGGAGAGCACTTAACCAGCGATGGCATCGAGAAGATTCGAGAAATCGCATCGACGATGAACACAGGATGTGAAAGATAAAGTCCAGCTTCTCTGGAAACAGAGTGAGAGATAACTGAGCGAAATTCCTTGTCGGGTAAGTTCCGACCTGCACGAATGGCGTAACGAAAGTGCGACTGTCTTGCCGACTGACACGGCGAACTTGTAGTGCCGGTGAAGATGCCGGTTGCCCGCAACTAGACGGAAAGACCCCGTGCACCTTTACTATACCTTTACCATGAACTATGGCCCTTGCTGCGCAGGATAGGTGGGAGGCTTTGAATCCAGGCTCTCGGGCTTGGAGGAGCCAACGGTGAGATACCACCCTGCGAGATCTGTGGTTCTAACTTACTCCCGTAAACCGGGAGAGGGACATGGTAAGGCGGGTAGTTTGACTGGGGCGGTCGCCTCCTAAATTGTAACGGAGGCGCGCGAAGCTACGCTCAGGCTGTTTGGAAATCAGCCGACGAGTGCAAAAGCATAAGCGTGGTTGACTGCGAGTCCTACAAGACGAGCAGGTACGAAAGTAGGCTTTAGTGATCCGGTGGTTCTGCATGGAAGGGCCATCGCTCAACGGATAAAAGGTACGCCGGGGATAACAGGCTGATCGGAGCCAAGAGTTCATATCGACGCTCCGGTTTGGCACCTCGATGTCGGCTCATCGCATCCTGGAGCTGTAGAAGGTTCCAAGGGTTAGGCTGTTCGCCTATTAAAGCGGTACGTGAGCTGGGTTCAGAACGTCGCGAGACAGTTCGGTCCCTATCTGTTGTGGGCGCAGGAGATTTGAGAGGACCTGTCCTTAGTACGAGAGGACCGGGATGGACGAACCTCTTGTGTTCGAGCTGTCATGCCAATGGCACCGCTCGGTAGCGAAGTTCGGTTGTGATAACCGCTGAATGCATATAAGCGGGAAGCACTCCTCAAGATGAGATCTCCCAACCCGTAAGGGATAAGAAGGGCCCAGGAAGACTACCTGGTTGATAGGCTGGAGGTGGAAGCGCAGTAATGCGTGTAGCTTACCAGTACTAATCGCCCGTTCGGCTTGACCATAAAATTTACTCGGTGCAGAAAAGCAGTTGTCAGTTCTCAGTTGCCAGTTCTCAGTTAGAACCTGAACTGGAATTAGCAAGTTGTTTAGATGTCGTTAGAACCTGAATGACTGAGAAGCAATAACTGATGGCTGCTGCGCCGACGAGCTTTTATAAAGCTAGCCGATGTAATGTGTAACTGAAATTGGAAGCAAACCAAGAAGAGAGTAAGTTACACCCAATCTATTCAGTTGTGAGAGATCGTGCTCAAGGATCTTTTACAAGTTAGTCGCTGAGAAGCGACACCGAGTTGGCGTTGAGATCTTCGTCCGCACAAAACGCGGGCTCAGGATTTCGGCAGCAGGCTCCCAATCGCCGCCTCATGGGCGGCTCATTCACGCCTGCTAAACGCCTCAAGTTGTCGGTGATCTTACCGCGGGGGATCCACCCGTTCCCATCCCGAACACGGAAGTTAAGCCCCGCAGGGCCGATGTTACTGCACGCGAAAGTGTGTGGGAGAGTAGGTCGTTGCCGGCATTAAATTAAAAGGCCATTCAGAGAAATCTGGATGGCCTTTTTCTTTTCGACTCTTGAGTTACCTGCCGAGGGGAGCGCCTATTTACTTATCCGTACTGACAGATAAGATAATGTCGATGGGGGTAAGTTCATCCCCGCCAGCTGTCCTGCCGGAAATCTCAGCAAGACGCCTACAGAGGGCAGGGAAAACAGCGCTGCCGGTCGTCTTGCCGCAGTGGATCGCAGAATCAGCCATCAGGACCCATCCAACAGGTAGGCCACGGTTTTCAGGTTCCTTGTACGCCGCGGTTACCATCTCAGCTTCCTCACCATAAGTCATGGAACTACGGCACGGATGCAGTGCGAGTATGACTTTTCCGGAGACAGTGTCCTCGGTGTCTCCCCTCAGGGACCAGCCGTCTTCGAGGCCCAAAAGGAAGAAAGCGCGTTCAGAATCACTGGTCAAGGCATTCCAGAATCGCCCATTCTTCATCCCAAGCGTCTGATCATCACTGGTTCCTCCATTCGCGCTAACCGACAAAGTCAGAGACAGGAAAATCACCACGCTGACTGTTCCGGGCATTCTTCTTGCCATCGCTCTCATCCTTTCCACCGTGTAATCGTGGCTTGACCTTAATCGAGTAGGTCGAAATAGCACCTACCTAAATAGCCCGTCATATCTGAGTTAGCGAAGGTAGGAAGCGGCTTGTGCGATGCCCTCAGTCGCGAGCCATCCGGGAATGTCCAGATGCCAGAATCATCCTGAACCGCGCCGAAGTCTTCGAGTCCAGGATCATCAATTGGTCTACACAAGGCCGCCACCTCAAAAGCTTTCGTCTGCATTGCGATTGACCTCCAATTGCCTACAACGAGCGATCTAATCATTTTACGCTCTTGCGCAAGAGATCCTTCGCGAAGAGCGCTCAGGATTTCGGAAGGAGACTCCCACGAGCAAAAAACGCTCGCTCACGCCTCCACAGCGCCTCAAGTTAAGCCCCGCAGGGCCGATGTTAGCGCACGCGAAAGTGTGTGGGAGAGTAGGTCGTTGCCGGCATTAAATTAAAGGCCAGTTTGAGAAGTCAGATTGGCCTTTTCCTTTTGTGCGGCACGCTCCTCAGGATAACGTTGCCGGCATTCAATGAAGGCCATTGAGAGGAATCTCGACAGCTTTTTTCTTTTTGCTTGATTCCCTGATTTCATGCGCCCCTGGTGCGGTGGTTCTTGGGTTTGCTTTATCCCGGCGGACGAACCTCAGCGGCTAAAGCCGCCACGATTTTGCGGCTTTTACGGCGCGGCTATAAGCCGCGCCCTTTCAAAACGCGGAAGGCGCCCTTCAGATTGGCCTTTTGGTGCGGCACGCTCCTTAGGATAACGTTGCCGGCAATCAATGAAGGCCGTTGGAATCTCGACGGCTTTTTTCTTTTTGCTTGATTCCCTGATTTCATGCGCCCCTGGCGCGGTGGTTCTTGGGTTTGCTCCATTCCACCAGCGAACCTCAGCGGCTAAAGCCGCCACGATTTCGCGGCTTTTGCGGCGCGGCTATAAGCCGCGCCCTTTCAAAACGGGGAAGTCGCGCCCTTTCAAAACGGGGAAGTCGCCCTTCAGATTGGCCTTTTCCTTTGGTGCGGCACGCTCCTCGGGATAACATTGCCGGCATGCAATGAAGGCCGTTGAGAGGAATCTCAACGGCCTTTTTCTTTGCTTGATTCCCTGATTTCATGCTCCCTGGCGCGGTGGTTCTTGGGTTTGCTCCATTCTGCCAGCGAACCTCAGCGGCTAAAGGCGCCGCGATTTTGAGGCTTTTACTTCGCGGCTATAAGCCGCGCCCTTTCAAAACGTGGACGCCACGGGCTTTCAAAACGCGGAAGCCGCGCGCCCCTTTTCAAAACGCGGACGAAATCAGAGTTTTTCCGCGCCCTCCGAGGGGCCTCTACTTCGGTAGCTGGAGCGCGGGCATGGCTGGTTCTCGGAGCTCGCAACCCAGCGTCAGCAGGAATTTATATTCTTCCACGGTTGTGGGCGTGACCGGGTGGCGAAGGTCGCCGGTGTGCACGCCGCCGAAAGCCGTTCCGACGCGCACTGCGGCATTGCTGGTCTGCACGCGCACTGCGGTGGTGGAGTCGTTCAGCGGAGTGATGTCGACGATGTAGTCGGCGGTGTAATCGAGGGGAGTGCCGAACGAAAAAAAGACAGCGGATTTTTGCCAGTAGGGCGGCGACATGACCAGCTTCGTCGGGGAATTCATGGTCAGGCCTTCGTCATTGGGGCAGTGAGAGGCGGAGTTTCCGCACCAGTAACAATGGGTGCGCCACAAGGTGCGCTGCAGATCGTCGGCGCCGACGTGGAAAACGTAGGACGCGGGATTCGGTCGGGGCAGCTTCTTCGCGGAAATCGTGAAGTATCGCAGCCATGGGAGGAGGCCGGCCATGACGACGAGAGCGAGGACGACGATCAGCGCAATGCGGGTGGCCTTCATTGGACTCCCACTTTAGCTGACATCACGCGGCCTTCAAACCTCGATTGCAGGCAGCGAACCTCAGCGGCTAAAGCCGCCACGATTTTGCGGCTTTTACGGCGCGGCTATAAGCCGCGCCCTTTCAAAACGGGGACGGCGTGCCCTTCAAAACGGAAGCGGTGCCTTTCAAAACGGGGAAGTCGCGCCCTCTCAAAACGGAAGCCGCCCTTTCAGATTGGCCTTCTCGTTTGGTGCGGCACGCTCCTCAGGATAACGTTGCCGGCTTTCAATGAAGGCCGTGACTTCATGCGCCCCTGGCGCGGTGGTTCTTGGGTTTGCTCCATTCTGCCGGCGAACCTCAGCGGCTAAAGCCGCCACGATTTTGCGGCTTTTACGGCGCGGCTATAAGCCGCGCCCTTTCAAAAACGAGGAAGTCGCGCCCTTTCAAAACGCGGACGGCGTGCCCTTCAAAACGGAAGCGGCGCCTTTCAAAACGGGGAAGGCGCCTCTTCAACACGCGGAGGCGCGCCCTTTCAAAACGGGGACGCCGCGCCTTTTCAAAAACGGAAGCTGCGCCCTTTCAGAACGCGGGACGCCGCGCCTCTTCAAAACGGGGAAACCTTGCCTTTCAAAACGCGGGACGCCTTGCCTTTCAAAACGGGGGCCAAATCAGAGCTTTTCCGCACGGATCAGGATGCGGTGTGAGCTGCCAGGTTTACGGTTACGGTGTCTGGAGGGGAGGCTGCGCCGGTTTTGGTGACTGGGTTGAAAGTGATGGTGAGTTGGGTGGCGGTGGCGGTCAGGCGGAGATAGCCGGAGTTCGTCTGATCGTGCTTGTTGAGGGACAGGCCGGTGGATTGGACTGCCGGATTTACGTCGAGATAGTTGACGTTCAAGTTGTCGCCGGGTTCCGGGACGGACTTGCCGAAGTTGGCGGCGACGAGTGGGGTTACGTTGTGTCCGCTATCGCCGCACACGATGAAGGGGACGGTGAAGGGCTTGCCGGCGAAATTCACGCTGCGTGTGTAGCGCTGGTAGTTGTGGGCGTGGCCGGAGATGAAGGCGTGCGGATACGCTCCGACCTGTTTGCAGATGGCATCAATCTGGCCAAGCATGACGGAGTTGCCGGGGTGCTTGCCGCCGGAGGCCCCGGTTTGCGGCGAGTAACTGAACGGAGGATGGTGGACGGCGAGGATGATCGCGCCCTTGTAGTTGCTGGTTTTGATGTTCTGCAGTTGAGCGGTGAGGAACGCGAGTTGGAAGTCAGGGACGGCGGGCCACTTTTTCTTCCCCTTGCTGTCGGTTTCGCTGGAGATGACACCCGGGTCTTCGAGGGAGTTGCTGAAGAGTCCGATGATGCGGACGAATGGGGCGTCGAGGGCGAAGTAGACGCCGGGCTGAGTCATGGCGGTGCGGTGGAGGGATCCGGCTTCCTGGGTGACGACGGTGGAGGGGGCGCAGAAATTGCGGGTGAAGATAGTGAGCGGTTCGCTTCCGGCGGGCGTCCCGGGAACGATGAAGGAGTCGTGGTTGCCGGGGATGGCGAAGATGGGAGCGGGATAGTCGCGGAAAGGTTCGTAGAACTGATCGTAGTAGTAGAGAGATTCTCCGAAATTGTAGACGACGTCGCCGAGGTGGAAGAGAAACGCAGGGCGGTTGACGGCGGTGGCGGTGTGGAAGTCGTTGGTGACGGCGTCGGAGACTCGGATCATGGCGGGGAAGGTCCTGGCGGCGGTGGCGCCGCTGTCGCCAATCATGTGGAAGGTGATGGCCTGGGCGGCGTTGATGGACTGAATGATTTCGGGGCCGTGGGATCCCCAGGCGGTGGCGAGGGGGAAAACGTCGCCGGGCTTGGCGGTGGATTGATCGAAGGAGACGACGTCCTTGACCAGGAGGGCCTGGAGTTGAGGAGTGTAGAGATTGTCGTCGGTGACAGGAGTGGTGAACTGGGTGGGGTCGGGAGTGGGGACGCCTTGGTTGAAAACTGGTTCACTGAAGATGGGAAGGGAGAGCTTAGCGTTTTTTCTTCTGGGCATGGAAGTGGCTACCTTTCGAATCGAGTTGGGCAGTGCCTGGCCTGTGGCCCCTCAACGATGGAAATCCGCCGCGATCGGAAGTCCCGCGAGTGATGATTGCGATCCTTGCAACGCGCGAGGATCGATGGGCGCTGCGATGGTCTGCTTGCCGGGACCGGGGAGCGCCTGCGGGGAAAGGTATCGGAACTTTACTGCGGGAATTGGAATTGTGCAACGGGAAAAACTGGGGTCTGCTTGTGGGGACGCGAAAGCTTTTGAACGCGAAGGTCGCTAAGGAAAAACTAAGGTCGCGAAGAAAAGCGGGGGAGGGGGATCGGGAGCGGGGAAAATCGAAATTCAAAGATCAAAATCGAAATCAAAAGCGGCGGAAAGGCGGGTCGCGCTACGCGGAGAATCGGAAGCCCCATCCTGTCTCGGGAGAGTGCGCCGAGACTGGATGGGGCACCGTGTGCGCGACACATGCTACTGAGCGGGGGCTTCGGTGGCGGCCGGAGCTTTGGTTTCGGCGGTCACTTCCGGGGTGATGGGATTGATCTTCACCGTGGAGAGAATCTGCTCGAGGCGGTTGAAGACTTTGTCGCGGTCGACGTGTTTGGTAACGCCTTCGGCGGACTTGTCGGTGGTGACGTTCAGGGCGAACTCGTAGCAGGATCCATTCTGGAAGACATGGAAATACTTGGAGTCGCTCTGGCGCGATCCCTCACCGGAGACGGCTTCGGTAGCGCGGAGTTCGAGGTCGCCGAGCAGGAGCTTGGAACTGTCGGACGCGGTCGACATCTTCGCGGCGGTCTGGTTGTTGCTGTTGTCGGTTGCGGCCGCGGGCTGCGCTGAAGCAGACTGCGCGGGCTGAGCTTCGATTGAGGTTGCGGCTGCGACTGGCGCGGCTGCAGTGGACGCGGACTCGGCCGGGGCGAGCGTCGCGATGGACTTGGACTGCGGGACCGCGAACTCGGAGCATTGATCGGCGGTGAGACTCTTGTGGACGCTCACGTCGAAGAATGCGGACGAGAAGTCGGTGTTGGCGAAGCCGGTCTCGGGAAGCTCGACGGCAGCGAGCGCGACTCCACCGGGCTGGACGAAGTTCATGGCGATGGGAGTGGAGTTGAGCAGATCGGTTGCGGCTGCTCCGGTCTCGATGGCGTAGCGGCGAGGATATTCGAAGGTCACGCCGGAGTTCTTGTCGGTGTAGTTCACGGTAGCGGGCTTTTTGCGCACAACTTTTTTCGCAACCGGTTTGCTTTCGGCCAGCATGGGCGCGGGCGCGGCGGGCATCTGGGGCTGCGTGACAGGAATCTGGTTGTTGGAGCTTACGGGTTTCGGCTTGTCGTTGCTGGAACTGGAGCAGCCGACGGTTACGGAGCAAACGATCAGCACGGCAGCGAAGACGAGCGCGCTGGTGGTGGTGCTCCACTTTCCCCACGCGACGGAGTCGCGGGTTGGTGCGATGTTGCGAAATGCGTTGATGCGGGTCATTTGGTTGCCTCCTGCCGACTTGCGGCACGATGGAGAGTGCACGGGGCGGGCCAGGGGCGCGGGCGTTGATTTTGCGGAGGTTAGGGCGCTGCGAGAAGAGCGCGCGGCGTGGACGCGGGTAGACGATGTGGGCGGAGGGACACGGGGACGGCGACCGCAGGGGGGCCAAGGTCCGTCGAGAGGCAGGAGGCGCGGTGCAAGGAATGAGGCCATGGGTGCAGAAGCCGGGGCCGGGAGTGTCGTCCCTACGGGACTCGGTTCCGCTCTCGGGGGCTACCCAGGACTGACGTCCTGGGCTAATGAATGCCGCCGCTGCACGGCTGAAGCTGTGCTACGCGGCCGAGCCGCCGCTGCGCGGCTGAAGCTGTAATGCGCGTCCGAGCCCGCTGTACCGCACGGCTGAACTTGCGGCACCGACCCGCCCGAACGGGCAGCAACCAGTTGGAAGATGTCGTAGAAAAGTCAAAAGTGCGCTCTGTCGCAAAAGGCGCGAGAAGGGCGGGGCGGCGTTTGTTTCCCTTATAATCAAAAGATTCTTTATGGCTGCTGTGCTCGACAGGATTGTCGCGGCTACGCGCGGACGCGTCGCTGAGGCGAGGCGCGGGGCGGACTTGCGCGAGTTGGAGCGGCGGGCCGAAGGGCATGTTCCGCGCGGGTTTCGGCGGGCGCTGGAAAATCCCCACCCTGTCTCGCCAAAGAACGGCGAGACAAGGATGGCGCAGCCAAGGATTGCGATGATTGCGGAGTTGAAGAAGGCTTCGCCGTCGAGGGGGCTGATTCGGGAGAATTTTGTGGCGGCGGAGTTGGCGCGAGAGTTGGAAGGGGCGGGGGCGGCGGCTTTGTCGGTGCTGACCGATGAAGAGTTTTTTCAGGGGTCGCTGGGGAATTTGCGGGAGGCTTCGGGGGCGGTTGCGATTCCGTGCCTGCGGAAGGATTTTATTGTGGATGAGTTTCAGTTGGTGGAGGCACGGGCTTCCTGCGCGGATGCGATTTTGCTGATTGTGGCGGCGCTGAGCGCTGCGGAATTGAATACGCTGGCGGCGGGGGCGCGCGCGCGCGGGCTGGATGTGTTGTGCGAAGTGCATGACGGCGAGGAGTTGCAGTGGGCGCTGGACGCGGGATGCGATCTGATTGGAGTGAACACGCGGGACTTGCGGACGTTCAAAGTGGATCTGGAGACGGCGTTTGCGCTGGCGGGAAAAATTCCGGCTGGCGTGGTGCGGGTGGCGGAGAGCGGGATTCATTCTGCCTCGGACCTGGAGCGATTGCGTGCGGCGGGGTACGACGCGTTTCTGGTGGGCGAGTCGCTGATGCGGGCGGAGCGTCCCGGGGAGGCGTTGCGGGAACTAATGCGAGGGGGCGCGTCGCGAGTGAGCGGGCGTGGATGAACGCAGCTTATTGGGCGCTGGTGTATCGGTGCGGGGCATCCCTAGTTGTTTTGTGCTCGACGGGAGATCCCTCGCCCCGCTGGTGAAAGCGCGGGGCTTCGAGGTGACGCCGCAACAGGTGCGATGAGAACTGCCTTTTATGACCTGGGTGAAGATTTGCGGGACTACGAATCTGGAGGATGCGCTTGTTGCCGTGGAGGCGGGGGCGGATGCGGTGGGGTTTGTGTTTTATGAGAAGAGTCCGCGGTGCGTGACGGTGGAGACGGTGCGGGAAATTGTGAGGCAGTTGCCGAGCCGAGTGGACAAAATTGGCGTGTTCGTCAACGAGTCAGTCGAGAAGATTTCGGCAATCGCAGACGATGCCGGGCTGACCGCGGTTCAATTCCACGGAGACGAGTACAAGAGTCCCGAGCGATACTCGATGCAAGGGAAGATGTTTTTTTGTCTTCCGGCTGTCGAAATCATTCGCGATTTGCGGGACAGCGGTGGTTTTTGGGGATTTCCGAAGTTGCCGAATTCTGCGGGAGTGCTTTTAGATTCTGGTTCGCCCGAGCAGCGAGGCGGAACCGGCAAGACATTCGCCTGGGGAGAAGCGGTTCATCTGGCTTCCGCTTTGAAGGAAAAGTTTCAGGTTGTGATCGCGGGCGGCCTTACGGCGCAGAATGTGGGTTGGGCGGCCGACTTTCTCAAGCCTTGGGGAGTCGATGTCGTATCTGGAGTTGAGGCTTCACCGGGGAAGAAGGATGCGGAGAAGGTGCGGGCGTTTGTGCGGGCGGTGCGGGAAGCGGATCGGAAGGCGGGGTAGAGATGGCTTCGGCTTCGAAAATAACGAAAGTCAAAAACCTGACCCGGTCCGGCAAAGGACGCGAGACTCGCGGGGGGCACGCTGCGACGGTTCAGTCCCAAAAAATCAACGCCTCGCTTCGCTCGGCGGGGCGGACGAATGCGTCCGCCCCTACACAGGAGGCGGGGAGGTTTGGGGTTTATGGGGGGAGATATGTTCCTGAAACGCTCATGGCGGCGCTGGAGGAATTGGAGCGGGAGTATGCGCGGGCGAAGCGGGATCCGAAGTTTCAGGCGCGGTTGGACGGAGTTGCTCACGACGTATGCGGGGCGTCCGACGCCGTTGTTTTTCGCGAGGCGGCTCACGGCGAAGTTAGGTGGGGCCAAGATTTATTTGAAACGCGAGGATTTGCTGCACACCGGGGCGCACAAGATCAACAACTGCCTGGGACAGGGGCTGCTGGTGGAGCGAATGGGGAAGCATCGCGTGATCGCCGAGACCGGGGCGGGGCAGCACGGGGTGGCGACCGCGACGGTGTGCGCGCTGTTGGGATTTGAGTGTGTGGTGTACATGGGGACCGAGGACATGCGGCGGCAGGAGTTGAATGTGTTCCGCATGCGGTTGCTGGGGGCGGAGGTGCGCGGAGTGTCGTCGGGATCGTGCACGCTGAAGGACGCGATTAACGAGGCGATGCGCGACTGGGTGACCAATGTGCGGACCACGCATTATTTGCTGGGGAGCGTGCTGGGGGCGCATCCGTATCCGACGATGGTGAGGGATTTTCATCGGGTGATTGGGCGCGAGGCGCGGGCGCAGATTTTGAAAGCAGAGGGGAAATTGCCGTCGGCGATTATTGCGTGCGTGGGCGGAGGATCGAATTCGATTGGGATTTTTTACGATTTTCTTAACGATAAGAAGGTGCGGTTGATCGGGGTTGAGGCTGGAGGGCGCGGAGAAAAGCTGGGCGATCATGCGGCGCGGTTTCGTGGAGGATCTCCGGGGGTTTTGCAGGGGACTTATTCGTACGTGTTGCAGGATGCGGGCGGGCAGATCGCGCTGACACATTCGGTGTCGGCGGGGTTGGATTATCCGTCGATCGGTCCGGAGCACGCGGCCTTGCGCGATGCGGGGCGAGCGGAGTATGTGCCGGCGTCGGATGCGGAGGCGCTGGGGGCGACGACGTTGCTGGCGAGGACGGAAGGGATTATTCCAGCGCTAGAGTCGGCGCACGCGGTGGCGGAAGTGGTGAAGCGGGCTCCGCGGATGAAGAAGTCGGATGTGGTGATCGTGAATGTGTCGGGACGCGGAGATAAGGACATCGGGATTCTGCGGGAGAATTTGAAGTTGGATTGAGCCATTGAGTGATCGGGCGATTTGAAATCACTCAATGGCGCGATTTCGCAGTCGCTCAATCATTGACCATGCCTCTAACTTTTCACAAGAAGCCGGCGCTGGTGGTTTATGTGACGTGCGGCGACCCGGACCTCGCGGCTACGAGGGAGATCGTGTTGGCGGCGATTGCGGCCGGGGCAGACGTGATTGAGCTGGGGGTGCCGTTCAGCGATCCGGTGGCGGATGGGCCGGTGATCCAGAGGGCGAGCGAGCGGGCGTTGAAGCATGGAACGTCGTTGGCGCAGGTGTTGACACTGGCGGCGGAGATTCGGCAGCATGCGCAGTCTACCGGGCTGATTGTGTTTTCGTATCTTGAATCCGATCTTGCGGATGGGGATGGAGAAGTTTTGCAAAGTGGCGCGAGCGGCGGGCGTGGACGGAGCGCTGGTGACCGATTTGCCGGTGGAAGAGGCAGGGGAATATTTGCAGGCGATGCGGGATCATGATCTGGCTCCGGTGTTTCTGGCGGCGCCAACTTCTCCAGATGAGCGGTTGAAGCGGATTGCGGAGGCGTCGCGGGGATTTGTGTATGCGGTGTCGCGAACGGGAGTGACGGGGCAGCGGCAATCGCTGGCGGACGATGCGCGGAAGCTCGTGAAGCGTTTGCGGAAGGTGACCAAGCTGCCGGTGGCGTTGGGATTTGGGATTTCTACTTCTGCGCAGTTTGCGGAGGTAGGTTCGTTTGCGGATGCGGTGGTTGTGGGGAGTGCGATTGTGGAGACGATCGAGAGGAATCGAGGGCGGGAGGCGGCGGCCGTGGGGGAGTTTGTGAGGGAGTTGTCGGGGGTTGGCCCTTAGGCGTTTGCTGAGGCAAGGTCGCTTGAGGATGCGGGATTGAGGCCTAGAAGCTTTTAACCGCTAAGGTCGCTAAGAAAGGCGCAAAGGACGCTAAGAAGAGCGGGAACGGACAGCAAGTGAGTCCCCCGGAGTGAGTTTGCTGACGGCTGATCGCTGAGAGTTTCCGACCATGGACATTGAGGATTGGCGTAAGAAAATTGATGAACTCGATCGCAGGCTCGTGGAGCTGTTGAGCGAGCGGGCTCGGGCTGCGGTGGAAATTGGGAAGCTGAAGCGGAATACTGCGATGCCGATTTATGAGCCGGACCGCGAGAGGATTGTGTTTACGAACGTGCAGGAAGCGAATCCGGGACCGCTGCCGGGGCGGGATCTGGTGCGAATTTATGAGCGCATTATCGATGTGATGCGGAACATTCAGAAGGAAGAGATTGTGACCAAGGGCGAGACGGCGAAGACGGGGACGGAGTTGGATTCGGAAGACTGAAGAGCAGCTATTAGCTCTTGGCTCTTGGCTTTTAGCTAACCCGGGGTTGGCCGGCGAGAGCGGCGTTGCTCGGCGAGGAGGAGCAGCTTCCTCGCTTCGGAACGACAAATTTCAGGTAGGCGTCAATGATCGGCTGAGAGCTAAGTGCTAAGAGCCAAAAGCTAAGAGCCAGGAGCTGGTTTTTTATGATTGTGGCGATGCAGGAAGGCGCGGATGAGGGGTTGATTCAGCAGGTGATTGAGCACCTGGTGAAGATGGGGTTTGAAGTGCACCGGTCTACGGGGGCGCGGATGACCGTGCTGGGGGCGGTCGGGTCGGGGATTGACTTCGATATCCGCAACCTGGAGTTGTTGCCGGGGGTGCAGGAAGTCCATCGCATCAGTTCGCCATACAAGCTGGCGGGACGAAGTTTTCGTCCGGAGGGGACGATCGTCAAGCTGCCCAACGGGATTGAGGTGGGAGGGAATGAAATTGTGGTGATGGCGGGGCCGTGTTCGGTGGAGACGCGGGAGCAGATTTTTTCCACGGCGGAAGCGATTGCGAAGGCTGGCGCGAAAGTGCTGCGGGGCGGGGCATTCAAGCCGCGGAGTTCTCCGTATTCGTTTCAGGGGCATGGAGAAGATGCGCTGAAGCTGCTGCGAGAGGTGGGAGAGAAATTCAAGCTGCTGGTGATCAGCGAGGTGATGGAGATCTCGCAGATCGCGATGATGCTGCCCTACGTAGATATATTGCAAGTGGGGGCGCGCAACATGCAGAACTTTAATCTGCTGCGCGAACTGGGGAAGGTGCGCAAGCCGGTGCTGCTGAAGCGCGGGATCGCGTCGACGTTCGAAGAGTTGCTGCTGTCGGCGGAATACATCATGTCGGGCGGGAACTATGACGTGATCCTGTGCGAGCGAGGAATTCGGACGTTTGAGACGTATACGCGGAACACGATGGATATTTCGGCGATTCCAATTATTCACAAGCTGTCGCATTTGCCGATGACGGCGGATCCGTCGCACGGGACGGGGAGACGGGATAAAGTTGCGCCGATGGCGCGGGCGTCGGTGGCGGCGGGAGCCGATGCACTGCTGATCGAGGTGCATTGCGATCCGAACCAGGCGTGGTCGGATGGAGCGCAGTCGCTGTTTCCGGAGCAGTTCACGAAGTTGATGGATGAGCTGAGGATGATTGCGCCGGCGGTTGGAAGAAAGATCGGGTAGCTGGTTACGGAATGGGCGAAGAGATTCCTCTGGCCCCTTGCATAGAGCTTCTAACCGCTAAGGTCGCGAAGAAAGGCCGCTAAGGTCGCGAAGAAAATCAACCAACAAAGACTTTCTCCTATGGCGATTCGGCAAATCACGATCATTGGGACCGGCCTGATTGGCGGGTCGCTGGGGCTGGCGCTCCGGAAGAAGAAATTTGCGGGGCGGATTGTTGGGTGCGATCGAGAGGGGACGATCGAGAAAGCGCGGATGCGCGGGGCGATTGACGTGGGGTCTGCGAATCCGGGGGATGCCGTGCATGGGAGCCAAGTGGTGGTGCTGGCGACACCGGTGCTGGCGATTTGCGATCTGATCGAGCGCGTGGGGCCGGGGCTTCCGGCAAAGGCACTGCTCACCGATGTGGGAAGCACGAAGGCCGCGGTGGTCGAGCAGGCGGTGAAAGTGTTTGGGAAGAATGCGGGGAAACGGTTTCTGGCAGGGCATCCGATGGCTGGGAAAGAGTTGAGCGGGGTGGATTATGCGGATGCTGATTTGTTTCAGAAGGCAGTTTGGTTCATCACGCCGTTGCCGGGGCAGAATCTAAACGACGGATTGCTGGCGGAGTTTGCGGGGTGGATTGATGCGATCGGGTCGCGGATCGCGGTCCTGCCGGCGGAGGAGCATGACCGGCTGTGTGGATGGATCAGCCATGTGCCGCAGATGATTTCAACGGCGCTGGCGGCGGCACTGGTGGAAGAGTTTGGAGATGAGGCTCCGCTGCTGCCGGCGGGCGGGCGCGCGCTGCAGGAGATGACGCGGATTTCGGCGAGCCCGTATTCGATGTGGCGGGATATCGCGATCACGAACAAGAAGAATCTGGAAGGGGCGCTGTGGAGGGTGGAGCAGAGGCTGGCGCATATCCGGGAGAATCTGGGGACGCGGGAGTTGGCGGCGGAGTTCGAGATGGCGCATGCGCTGAGGAAGATTCCGGGGAAGAAGAGATGAAGAATTGAGTAATTGCTTAATTTGATAATTTGCAATTGGAAGCTTCGTGGTGCTCTGATTCTCCCAATTCCTCAATTTCCATTTAGAATGCGGACGCTATGAATAAAGTTGTGGCCAATGCGGATGAGGCGATCGGGGACGTGTTTGACGGGGCGACGATCATGATCGGCGGGTTCGGGCTGTGCGGGATGCCAGAGAACCTGATTCGGGCGCTGGCGCGGCGGGGGACGAAGAATCTGCGGACCATCAGCAACAACGTTGGCATTGATGGTGTGGGGAACGGGTTGCTGCTGGCGGCGGGGCAGATTGTGCATCACATTGGGACGTATGTCGGCGAGAACAAATTGCTGGAAGAGATGGTGCTGAAGGGGAAGATCAAGCTGGACCTGGTGCCGCAGGGAACTCTCTCCGAGAGAATTCGTGCGGGGGGCGCGGGGATTCCGGCGTTTTTTACTCCGACTGGGGTGGGGACGATTGTCGCCGAGGGCAAGGAAACACGGGAGTTTGATGGGCGCACGTACGTGATGGAGCGCGGGTTGACGGCGGACTTTGCGTTTGTAAAGGCGTGGAAAGGGGACCGCGAAGGGAATCTGATTTATCGGAAGACGGCGCGGAATTTTAATCCGATGATGGCGACGGCGGCGAAGGTTACGATTGCGGAGGTCGAGCATCTGGTGGAAGTTGGAGAGTTGGATGGGGACGCGGTTCATACGCCTTCGATCTATGTGAAACGCATTTTTCAGGGGGAGTTGTACGAGCGGAGGATTGAGCGGAGGACGGTGAGGAAGAGCGAGTCGTAGTGAAAAAACATGAATAAACCGGGGAAAGACGTGGATAAGCGGGAGCGGATTGTGAAGCGGATTGCGCGGGAGTTGCGCGACGGGTTTTATGTGAACCTGGGGATTGGGATGCCGACGCTGATTGCGAATTATGTGCCCGAGGGGATGGAGGTCACGCTGCAGTCGGAGAATGGGATGCTGGGGATTGGGCCGTATCCGGAGGAGGGGACGGAGGATCCGGACCTGATTAATGCGGGCAAGGAGACGGTGAGCGAGATGCCGGGAACGTCTTATTTTTCGTCGGCGGATTCGTTTGGGATGATCCGTGGCGGGCATATTGATTTGAGCGTGCTGGGGGCGATGGAAGTAGATGAGACGGGGAGCATTGCGAACTGGATGATCCCGGGAAAAATGGTGAAGGGAATGGGCGGGGCGATGGACCTGGTGGCTGGGGCACGGCGCGTGGTGGTGGCGATGGAGCATACGACGCGCGAAGGGGCTCTGAAGATTTTGAAGAAGTGCACGCTGCCGCTGACTGGCGTGCGAGTGGTGGATACGATCGCTACGGAGATGGCATATATCCGAGTGACGCGGGATGGGTTGGTGCTCGAGGAAGTGGCGCCGGGGTTAACGGCGGAGGATGTGCAGCGGGCCACGGCAGCGCGGCTGATTGTGAGTAAGGACTTGAAGGTAATGGAAAGCTAGGGTGTATGTCCGAGCCGTTGACGACGCTGTATCGGCCGGTTGGGCGGAAAGAGTTGGAGTTGATTCGTGCTTCTGAGTTTCGTGGATTCCCGGCGCGACTGCCGGATCAGCCTTTTTTCTATCCCGTATTGACCGAAGAGTACGCGGTTCGAATCGCAAGAGACTGGAACACGAAGGATGAGGCCTCGGGCTATGAAGGGTACGTGCTGAGGTTCCAGGTTCGAACGGAATTCATGAGCCGGTACGAGGTTCGCGTGGTCGGGAGTTCGCAATATCGCGAATATTGGGTTCCGGCGAAGGACTTGGAGCAGATGAACTCGAACATCGCGGGCAAGATTGAAATCGTTGGAGAGTTTCACGGACGGCGGTAGGCCTGGCTTCGCGGCGCCGGAGTTTGGACAGCCGAAGGCGGCTGTCCCCACATAAGACAAAGATCCCCACCCTACGGCACGACTGAAGTCGTGCCCTTTCCTTTTTCACTCAACGCGGCGCTAAAGCGCCGCTCTGCCACAAACGTGGCGCTAAACCGCCGCTCTTCCACCAACCTGGCGCTAAAGCGCGGCTCTTCCACAAACTACGCGGCGGCGATGCGGCGGATCAGGTCTTCCTGTTCCTGCTTGCTTTCGGCGCCGATGGTGAAGGCGTCCAGCAAACCCAACGAGAGCGCGTATTTGATGGCTTCGTCCTGACGGTGGCGGAGGTCGCCCTGGCCCAGGATTTTCATTCCTACTACGGCTTTTCCTGCTGATTTCATTTCTTTCAGGACAGCAATGACGGTTGCCGGGTCGGAGTCCATGTAGGCGCCGATGGGGTTGATGCGGGCCAAGTCGATTTCGACCCACGGGGATTTGGCGGCGGCGCGGAGGGCTTCGATTGAGTGGCAGGAGCAGCCGTGAGCGCGGATGATTCCTTTTTGTTTGGCCTCGGAAAGGACGTCCATGGCGCCGCGGAACCGGGTGGTCCAATCGGGCTCGGTGACGCAGTGCATGAGGCAGACGTCGAGATAGTCGGTGCCAAGCTCGCGGCGGAAGCGGTCGAGGTCGGCGCGCATGCCGGCGGCGTCGCGGGCCCAGGACTTGGTGAGAACGGTGACCTTGTCGCGTTGCACATGCTTGAGGGCTTCGGCGACGTGAGGGTGGCTTCCGTAGGAGTCGGCGGAGTCGAAGAAACGGAGGCCGTGGTCGTATCCGTTGCGGAGCAGATCGGAGAGACCTTGGACGCCAAGCGCGGTCTGGTGGGAGTGGTGTCCGGAGCCGACGGTGCCGGTGCCCATGGCGAGGCGGCTGGTCTTGATGCCGGTCGAGCCCAGGGCGACCGTGTCGTTGGCGGAGAATTTTGCGGGGAGAGTTTCGGCTGCGATGGCTTTCAGGACTGATTGCCCGGAAAGCCAGGCGGCGCCCGCGGCTGAGGCGGAGCGGATTAGGAATTCGCGGCGACGCATGCGTCCTCCTGGGGTTGCTGAGTATGAGGCTACACCATGGGGCGGGGAGCGGGGAAGGTTGGGCGCGGTGGCGGCGGCACAAGCTTTTAACCGCTAAGGCCGCTAAGAAAAACCGCCAAGAGCGCTAAGAAAATCGGGTTCGGGATGGCTCGGGTTTCGATGAATCCTTAGATTCGGAATGGGGCTGCCAGCAAGCGGAATGGCAGGGTGATCGCTAGAAAGATGACTTCGAGGACGCCGTGGACGGCTACTCCGATGATGCGGAACGGGAGCAGGAGCAGCCAGACGAAGGGATAGGCAACTAGAGCGAGCAGGGCTAGCGGCCAGCAGACTACGAAGAGGATGCACCACAGCAGGAACGTGAACATGGCTGAGACCTCCTACTGATTGATTGTACGTCGGGGGCGGCGGGAATGTTCCGTGGGGTACCATAAGCGGGCTTTGCCCGCGGGGCGGACGAATGCGTCCGCCCCTACACAAGATGCAGGTGTAGCCCCGGAGCCATTGCTCCGGGGTTGCGCAAAGCGCATGCGGGCGCCAGGAACTTACTGGCATTTCGGGTCGCCGAATCCGTCGTACGCGCCCCTCGCTTAGCTCGTGCCGCAGGGCGGACGAATGCGTCCGCCCCTACACGAACTATTCGAATTGCTTGCGGAAGGTGGCGAGTTGTTGCTGGACTTCGGAGAGTTCGGTGCGTAGACGGGAGACTTGGGCTTCGAGCGTCGCTACGCGATCTGTGAGCGGGCTCGCGTGCGTGGGCGACGGCGTCACCGCCTCGTCGCTACTGCCTTCGGTGATCACAGGCTCACCGGAAAACAGGTGCGTGTAGCGCGATTCTTTGGTGCCGGGTTGGCGGGGGAGAACGCGGGCTAGAGGCGGCTGGCGTTGGGCGAGGCGATCGAGGGTGGAGATTACGTCGTCGAGGGCCTCGAAGCGGTACATGCGATCGGTGCGGCCGCGGAGTTCTCCGGGGGTTTGCGGGCCGCGGAGGAGGAGCACGCAGACGATGGCGATTTCGCGGCGATCGAAGTTGAAGACTTCCTGCAGGCGATGCTCGAACTTGGCGACGCGGCTGTCGGCTCCGGAGGCGGGTCCGGCGAGGCGCTTTTCCTGCAGAGTGGCGAGGGCGTCGCGAACGGTGGATTCATCGAGAGTCATGACCGGGTCGCGGTTATTTTTCTGGTTGCAGGCGTTGACCAGGGCGTTGAGGGAGAGCGGGTAGTAGTCGGGCGTGGTGATGTCTTTTTCGATCAGGGCGCCGAGGACTCGGGTTTCGGTTTCGGTGAGGAGCACTCGGTGATTTTAGTTCAGAAGGAAAATGTTCACCACAAGGAGACGGGGGACGGAGCGAGCCTCAGGCGGCTCAAGCCGCCACGATTTTGTGGCCCTTGCGGCGCGGCTATAAGCCGCGCCCTTTCAAAGCGTGGTCAAAATCAGAGGTTTCAAGGCGCGGGCGAAATCGGTTCTTTCAAAATGCGGACGAAATTAGAGTTTTCCGCAGCCTGCTAGAACAAGGCCGTGGAGCGGCGCTTCCAGGATTTGCCTTTTTCTTTGGCGATGTTTTCCATGTCGGCTACGTAGGATCCGGCCTGGGTCAGGACGTGATGAAGGTCGTTGCCGATGCTGATGAAGGTAAATCCTTTTTCGAGGAATTCGCCGACACGGGCGGTGCCGAACAGGAAGAGGCCGAGGATTACGTTGTTCTTCCTGGCGTGCTCGATCAACTTTTTCGTGGCGGCATCGAGTTCAGGCGAGGTGTACATGTGGGGAAACTCGTATTTGTTGTAAAGGCCCATGGACATGCAGAGATCGTTTTGGCCGAGGAAGAGGATGTCAACGCCGGGGACGGCGGCGATTTCAGCGATGTTGTCGATGCAGGAGGCGGTCTCGACTTGCAGGGCGACGATGCCTTCGTTGTTCCAGGAGCCGGCGTAGCCGAGGAGTCCGGCTTTGTTCATGCTGCGCTGAGGAAAGTAAACGGAGCGAGTGCCGACGGTGGGATACTTGGCGCAACTGACGGCTTCGCGGGCTTCGTCGGCAGTATTGATGTAGGGGATGAGGACACCGTCGGCACCCATGTCGAGAGCCTGCTGGATGCCGGGCCGGTCGGCATAGCTGCCGACGCGAACCAGAGACTTGGCTCCGCCGTTGGCGATGCCGCTGAGCATGGCGGAAAGTTTTTCGTAGCCCATGGGGCCGTGCTGTGTGTCGACCAGAAGCCAGTCGTAGCCGGAATGCGCGAGTTGTTCGGCGACAGTGGGGCTGTGGGCGTTGAGGAACAGGCCCATCTTGGGGGTTCCGGCGCGAAGTTGCTTTTTGAATTCGGATCCGCTGAGTGCGGGGTCGGGCATGGGAGTCTCCTTGAAGTCGAATTGCGTAGTGTACCGTATGGGGCCGGGAGGGCGGAGGATGGGCGGTAAATTTTTTCGAGTGTGACCGGGGGGCAGGCGGAGGCGTCGAAGTGAAATCCCGGTCCCGCCAAAAGAACGGCGCGAGAAGGACGGGGCAGCGTCTTCTGTTGTATTGTTTTGTGAATTGAGGAGATTCCGATGAGGCTGCTTTTGAATTGGGTGTTGAGCGCGCTGGCAGTATGGATTGTGTCGCAGATCGTGCCGGGAGTGCACGTGAACGGGGTGACAGCCGCGCTGATTGCGGCGGTGGCGATTGGGTTCATCAATGCGACGATCGGCCTGGTGCTGAAGATTATTACGTTTCCTCTGACGCTAGTGACGCTGGGGTTGTTCTGGCTAGTGATCAACGCGCTGATGCTAAAGTTGGCGTCGGCGGTAGTGCCGGGATTTCAGGTTCGTGGGTTCGGGGCGGCGTTCATTGGGGCGATTGTGCTGAGCCTGGTGAACCTGCTGCTGAAGGCGATTGTGATGCCGAAGAAGGAGCAGAGGTAGAACACTCTCGCTAAACCACAGACGACACTGGGGGCACAGAGGGGCCTGGGGTGTCTAAGTGTGCGGCGGCGCGAATTTTTTTCAGAACCTCCGGTGGATTGAAAACTCCCTGCGTCCAGGTGCTGAACCATTCATAGCGGCGGCCGGCCCTGGTGCGGACAAGGATGGCGGTGGGAGCGGTGTCGCCGGCATTGTCGAGTTCCGCGGCGGCGATTTGATCGTAGGGGATCAGGAGAAACTCGAGGCCGGAATCGTAGACCAGCATGGTCGCGGTGAAACGGAAGGGGCCGAGGATTGCAACGGCGCCGGACATCTCTTTGTCGAGGCGCTCAGAGATTTCGGGAAGATTTCCATAGCGGAGGAGTTCGTGATTGACGGGATGTTTGGCGGGGAAGCGCGCCCAAATTACCGGAAAAGCGCAGAAGAATAGCGCGGCCAGGGCGAACAACGTGAAACCGGCGGCGCCGCCATGGCGGATACTGCGGGGCCACCCGTACCAGGCGCAGACCAGCGCCCAGCCGGCGAGAATGAACGCCGCGAGAAGAAATGAGAAGTTGATGCCGCGGATTTTGCGCCTGGTGTATCCCATTAACCCTTCGAAGTGGGACCTGACTTCCTTGGTTTGATCGCCTGCCAGTCTTCTTCCTTGAGGACCCGGCCGAGGTTGCTGAATTCTCCGGCGCCTTGCAGAAATTCGCCACCGTCCATGCGGATGACTTCGCCGTTGATGTAGCCGGAGCCGTCGCTGACGAGAAAGGCGGCGAGATTGGCCAATTCTTCGACGGTGCCGAAGCGGTGGAGCGGGTTGCGGTCGACAGCTAGCGTTTCCAGTTGAGGAAGGGGCACGACGCGGGAGAACGCGCCTTGCGTGGGAATGGGGCCGGGCGCGATGGCGTTCATGCGAATGCGGCGATTCCCCCATTCGACAGCCAGGCTGCGGGTGAGGGCTTCGACTCCGGCTTTGGAGACGGCGGAGGGGACCACGTATGCCGAGCCGACCGGCGCGTAGGTGGCGGAGATGCTGAGGACAGTGCCGGCGTGGGCGGACTTGAGCCAGCGGCGTCCGCAGGACATGGTGCAGTGGAGAGTTCCCATGAGGACGATGTTGATGACGGATTCCCAGGCGCGGGGGGAAAGATCTTCGGTGCGGGAAATGAAATTTCCGGCAGCGTTGTTGACGAGGATGTCGAGCGGAGCTTCGCGCCAGATGGAATCGATCATGGCTTCGACGGCATCGAGAGAGCGAACGTCGCAGGGGATGGCGTGGATTGGGCCCTTGGGAGACAGTTCAGCGGCGGTCTGTTCGAGGACTTCCTGGCGGCGGCCGCAGATGTGGACCATGGCTCCGAGTTCGAGGAAGCGTTGGGCCATGCCTTTGCCGAGGCCGGTGCCGCCGCCGGTGATGAGGACGCGCTTGGATTGGAGAAGGTCGGGACGGAACATGGAAACCCTCGATTTGTAATTGGGTGATTTTGTAATTTAGTAATTGAAAACCCTAAGGGGTGTGGGGGCGATTTTCAATTACTTTAATTTACTCAATTTCTCAATTGCGCGATTACTCAATTCTTGCGACTCGGAAGCCGTAGTCGGCGTATTGGAATTCGGGGGGGATGCTGGAGCGTGCGGAGCAGCGGGCGACTTTGATGTGGTGGCGCCAGGATCCGCCGCGGGAGGATTTGCGGGCGGGCTTCATCGGGCATTTTTCGGGGCCGCGCGGGTTGTGGTCGGGCGACGTGGCGTAGTAGTTGGGATCGTACCAGTCGGCGCACCATTCGTGGACGTTGTCGCCAATGTCGAAGAGGCCGAAGGCGTTGGGGGAGTATCGGGCAACAGGTTCGGGCCCAGTTTGCCAGCGCGTCGCATAGTTGGGGAGCGATTGCGGTGGAGCGTCACCCCAGGGAAAGTTTTTTTGTTCGAAGCCGCCACGGGCGGCGTGCTCCCACTCGGCTTCGGTGGGCAGACGGTAGGCGCGGGCGGTTTGCGAACTTAACCATTGGCAGTAGCGCGCGGCTTCGTGCCAGGAGACTCCGGTGACGGGCTGCTGAGGATGGTTGAAATTTGGGTCTTGCCAGAAGGGTGGCGGCGCGGCGCCGGTGGCGCGCAGGTAACGATCATATTCTTCGTTGGTGATCTGGGTGGCAGCGAGTTGGAAGGTGTCGGTCCAGACGCGGTGGATGGGGCGTTCGCAATCTTGTCCGGCGTCGGAGCCCATGAGGAACCAGGAGGCGGGGACCTGGACCAGGGATGGTTCGAGCGCATGGGCCGGAATTGCGCATCGGGTTGACGCAAGGGACATACGTTTGCCGCGTGTTCTCTACAAGTGTAAAGTTTACCAGCGTTGGGTTGGGAGGATTGTGATGCGGGAGAAGAAATTGCGGTTCCAGGCGAAGATCGAAGGGAAAGAAGCGGGCGTGGTGGCTGCGATTACTCCGCCGGTGGATGTGATCGAGTGGTTCGGAACGCGGGCCCGCGTGCCGATTCGCGGGACCATCAACGGGTTTCCATTCCGCTCGTCCCTCATGCCTTGCGGCAATGCTCGCATGATGCCGGTGAACCAGACGCTATACCGCGGTGCGGGCGTTGCGCCGGGCGACAGGGTGGACGTCGTGATGGAGCGGGATACGGAAGAGCGCACGGTGGAGGCTCCGGCGGAGTTGAAGAAAGAGCTAGCGAAAAGCAAGAAAGCAACGGAGCGGTGGGATGGGTTGGCATTCACGCACAAGAAAGAGATGGCGAATTGCATTCGTGATGCAAAGCAAGAGGAGACGAAGAAGCGGAGACTGGCGAAGGTCATGCAGGTTCTGAAGACAGGGGCGAGATGGAGCGGGTAGTCAAAATCTTTCTCAGTCAGGATCGAAGCTGTTTCACGACTTCGGCAACGTTATTCTCCTGAAAGAGGCGGATGGCGGCGATGCCGGCGGCTCCGGCGGCGAGGCAGGAATGAGCGTTCTCCAGAGTGATCCCGCCCAGGGCCAGGACCGGGATATTGGTCTGGCAGGCTTGGTGAAGAAGGTTCAGGCCTGCGGCGGGCAGGTCTTTTTTTTCGAAGACGGGGGCGAAGACGGCGAACGCAGCGCCATTCTGCTCGGCTTGTCTAACTTCTTCTGGCGCGTGGCAGGAGACACCGACGAGCAGTGGTTGACTGGAGATTTTCTTACCGTCGGGCGGCGTTTGTGCGGCGCTTTGCGCCGCCGGACAGCCGAGGGCGGCTGTCCCCACAGGAGTCCTTCCCCAGATTGCAGTGACGTCGTTCGGGGAAATGTCGTCGGAGCGGAGGTGGACGCCATCGGCGGCTGCGGCCAGCGCGATGTCGGTGCGGGAGTTGATCAGGAGTTTAGTTCTCAGTTCCGGGTTCTCTGTTCTGAGCTTGGCGATGATTGTCTTCGCTTCTTTGGCCAGAGACTCCAGGTCGCGAGTGGGAAGATCTTTTTCGCGGAGCTGGATGTAGTCGACGTTGGCGCGGGTGGCTTCGGAGATTTTTTCGAGGAGACGGGTTTGGCGAGTGGGTTCGTCAGCGCCGAATGCGGTGCGGTCGGTGATGTAGTAGAGAAGGCAGTTTTCAGCCATCAGATTTCAGCAGGCCACCGGGCTAAAGCCCGAATCATAGGGCGCGATCTGACGCGGCGCTAAAGCGCCGCTCTTCCACGACCGCGATCTGACGGGGCGCTAAAGCGCCGCTCTTCCACGACCGCGATCTGACGCGGGCGCTAAAGCGCCGCTCTTCCACGACCGCGTGGCCTCTTCGACGACCTCGGCGCTCTTTCGCGACTCGCCGCTCTTCCACGAAACCCTCGGCTGGAATTCGGTGGCATCTTCCCTGCTCACGGTCTGGTCCTTGCGATTTCGGGGAGGACTTCGCCTTGTTTTTTGGGCGTGCCTCCGAGATGGTATTTCGTGAGGCCGTCTTTCAGGTATTCGAAGGCATCTTCCGGGTTGTCGACGATCTTGAACTGGTTAAGGTCTTCGGGAGCGATGGTGCCGGCGTCAACAAAGGCCTGGAAATTCATGATCTGGTGCCAGTACTGGCTGCCGTAGATGACGACCAGGATTTTCTTGGCCAGCTTGTCGGTCTGGGCGAGGGTGAGGATTTCGAAGAGCTCGTCCATGGTGCCGAATCCGCCGGGGAAAATCACAAGGGCTTTGGCGAGATAGGCGAACCAGAATTTGCGCATGAAGAAGTAATGGAACTGGAAGTTGAGCGCGGGAGTGATGTACTGGTTGGGGCATTGTTCGAAGGGGAGCTCGATATTGAGGCCGATGGTTTTGCCACCGGCGTCGCGGGCACCGAGGTTGGCGGCTTCCATGATGCCAGGTCCGCCGCCAGTGGTGACGACGAAACGGCGGCGGCGGGCAGGAATCTGAATGGACCATTCGGTCAGCATGCTGGCGAGGCGGCGGGCGTCTTCGTAGTAGCGGGCCATGTCGACGGCGGCCTGGGCGCGCTTCAGGTCTTTATCGAATTGCGCGGCGGGCATCGCGGCACGATTCTTTTTGACCGCGGCGAGAGCGCTGGTCGCGTCTTTGAGTCCCTGAAAACGGGCCGAGCCGAAAAAGACGACGGTGTCTTGAATCTGCTCGCGGCGGAAGCGGGCGAGAGGCTCCTGGTATTCGGCGAGGATGCGGAGGATGCGTCCGTCGGGGCTGTTGATGAAGGGTTCATTCTGATAAGCGACGGGTGCGGACTTGAGATGGTCAGTCATAGAGATTCGCGTTCTTGTTCGGGGGCCCAGTGGCTTAGCGCCGATGCACTGTTCTATTTCGCGTTGAAGCGCCGCTATGGTTATTGCTGCTCGTGGTAGTGGAGAGCCTCCCAGAAACCAATCCAGATATCGAGCAGGCCCAGGCCGCTGCAGATGCCACGGAAAAACCCGCTGGCGATGACGGGGCGAAGGCCGGGAAACGTGAGCAGCAGGTAATTGTCGGTCCACTCCGGGGTCCAGGGAAGAATGATGAGCAGCACTCCGGCGACGGCACTGATTAAGACAAAAAGGAAGACGGAAATCCGGTGCATCCAGAGATGAAAGGCGCTGGGGCCTGGAGGCTGGGCGGCGGGCGGCTGGGGTGGATCGAGAACTGCGGCCCGGGCTTCGCCGTGCTGTGAGATAGTTTCCGGTGTTTTGGGCAGGGAGTCGGTCATCCGAGGCTGCTCCCCGGTCGCACCGGAAATCCCGGTTCGAGCCTCTTGTTGCGCACGCATGCGTGGGGTTCTTCGCTTCGCTCGGAATGACAGAGGGATGAAAGGCGAGGCGGGCTCAGAGTTTCTTGGGGGACAGAACGCATCGGGCTATTCTACGACTTCAGGGCCTTAATGCGCTCGGATACGTCGCGATAGTCAATGTTGCTGCCGTAAACGTCCATGAAATGCTTGAGGGCGGAAGCCTTGTCGCCGGCGGTTTCGTAGGCGGAGGCCAGTTCGTAGTGAAGAGCGACGCGAGTCTCGCCGTCGATGCTGGGAACTTCGAGAGCCTTGTGGTACCAGCGGACGGCAGCCTCAGGTACGCCCTTTTCGAGGAAGCACTGAGCCAGCCAGGTATAGGTCTGCATGATCTGCGGGAAGGGACGCCCGTGATCGAAGGCCTGGCAGGCTTTCTGGAGTTCTCCGATGGCCTCATCGAGCAGGCCCATTTCGCGGAAGGCGATGCCGAGATTGTAATGGGTCTCGGGATCTTCGTCGGCGGAAGCGACATCGGCTTCCAAGTCGTGCTTGAGTTCGCCAAACATCTCGGCGAGATCGACACCGGCTTCGTCGCCAAAGATGGAAGACTTGGCGGCAGGCGCGGCGGGAGCAGGCATTGGGGGCATCGGCTTGGGCGCTTCGACGGGCGCGTGCCAAGCTACGCTCTGCTGCGGGGACGAGACATGCGTTGTGGATGCGGCGGACGCGGCGGCACTTGCGGCCATGGGCGGAATGATCCTGGTCGCGGAGACCGGCGGAACTGCTGGAACTGGAGGCGCGGGTGCGGCCTTGGCGACCACGGGCGCGGGAGGCGCGGGTGTGGCGGCAGGCGCGGCTTTCAGGAAGTCTTCGCCGAGAGAAGCTTCGATGTCGGCAACAAATTCTCCGAGAACCGGGGCTGAAGCAGCAGCGGCGACGACAGGCTCGATGCGCGCCGCCGGAGCCATCGCCGGCTTCGCGGCGGGCTTGGACACGACTGGTGGAGCTACAGGCTTGGCCACGACAGGCGGCGGCGCCGGCCTGGCCGCAACTGGCGGCGCGGCTGGCTTGGCTACTGCGCCGGGCTGGAAACCATCACCTAATGAGGATTCGAGATCGGAAACAAATTCCTTGAGGGCGGCGGGTTGAGGCTCGGGCTCGGCGACAGCTGGCTCAGGTTCGGGCTCGGGCTCGACGCTGGCTTCGGCGACGGCTGCAGGCTCTTCGACCTCGGCCGGAGCTTCTTCTTCCACCTCGACTTCAACGGACGGGATGTCTTCGGCAACGAGTTCCTCGACCACTGGCTCTTCGGCAACCGCTGGTTCTTCGTCGGCGGCGGGCTGGGTGGCGGCCTCGACCTCGGCGCGGATCGCAGCCAGCTTGTTCTTGTCGGGGGTCAGAGTCTGGAGCTTGGCGAGAGCCGCCATGGCCTGCTCAGGCATGCCATGGGCAATATAGAACCGAATTTCTTCGATCGTCTCGTCCGCTTTATTGGACTCGGGAATCTCTTGGTCTTCGACGGCGCTGGCGACTTCGGCTTCTGCCGGAGTGTCGTCGGCTTCCACGGTGATGGTGTCATCCCACTCCGAGGAGAGGTCGATTTCAGCGGTGGCTTCGGCAGCTTCGACCGGTTCGGTGGAGGCCGCAGGAGAATCCTCGACGACGGCAAATTCGGGCTCGTCGGCGGGCTCGACGGAAATTTCTTCCGTGGATTCGGCGGCTGTGGGCCAGGGCGAAGCGGGCTCTGATTCCTGCGCGGCTTCTTCCGCGGGGGCTTCTTCCACGGAAAACTCGGGCACTGCAGGTTCCGGCTCCTGGATCTCTTCCGGGGCTTCCAGTTGAACTTCCTCAGCGGCAGGAGCGGCGTCGAGGTAGATGGGAGCTTCTTCGGAGGTGCCGAAGGTAGGAGCGGAGGAACGCTCTTCATACCTGTCGGCGAGTTCGCCGTAGCGCGTGGCTTCGTCAGGATGCTCAGCTTCGGAATAAAGGTTCTGCAGCGTGCGGCAGCAGACCGCAGCCTCGGCAAAACGGCTGGCGCGGGTGTGCAAGGCCGCCAGACGCTGGTTGATGCGAAGATCGTGCGGCGCCAGCGGCAGAGCCGTGACCAGAGGCCCAAGGGCCTTGGCGGGCATGTTGTAAGAGATGAAGAGCTCGGCGTCGGTGAGGGCGGAGCGGACCGCCAGCGAGACTTCGTCGGAATAATGCTGGTGAATCGAAGGGGCGGTGGCTTCCAGGTCCTCGATGATGACGACGGCTTCTTCCGGCGTGATGAGTTTGGTGCCGGAGGTGCCGCTGAGCTGGCTGACCACCTGCTGGTAATTCTGCATGTGCAGGGTGTTCTGCGGCTCGACGGTAGCAAGCTTCTGGTAAAGATCGCGGGCGCGGGGCAGGTCGCCGGACTGGACGCTGGCATGGGCGAGCAGTTCGAGAACTTCGGTGACGTGGCTGTTGTCTCCGGCCTTGTTGAACAGGTCCAACAGTTTTTGCAGGGAGTCAGGATTTTCGCGGACGTGCCCGATGATGGTGCGCAGGTTTTCGACGACGCGGTCGGAGTTTTCCGCCAGCAGGCGCTCGGCGTGCTGATCGTAAACCTGAAGCGCGTTCTCGTACTGGCCGGCCTGCATGAGGGCATCGGCGAAACTGGAGATGGCCGACAGATCGTTATGAACCGAGAGCAGCTTGTTGGCGACCGAACCGGCGTCGGAGAGTTGCCCGGTCTGCAAGTAGGCTTTGAGCAGATCGCGGAGGCCCTCGGGATTGGTATCAATGTCGGAAACTTTTTGCAGGCAGGCAACGGCTCCGGCAGCGTCGCCGGATTCGATCATGTTTTTGCCCTGCATGAGCAAGGCATACGTGTTGCCGGGATCGAGGGTGAGCATGCGCTGCAGAACTTCTTCCGCGGCGGGGAGCGATCCGCGGGAGCGCAGGCTCTCGGCGGCGGACGAGAAAATCTGCCAGGCTTCGGTCTTCTTGCCCAGGCGAACATAAACTTCCGCCAGGCGAATGCGCATGTTGCTGTTTTCCGGGTCCATCTCGAGAATCTTCTGGAAGATGCGGACCGCATTCTCGAGTTCGCCGGCTTTGAGGAATTCTTCCGCGACCTGCAGGTACTGGGCGCGGGCATCGTTGAAAAGGCCCTGCTGGGTGTAGAGTTCGGCCAGCTTCAGCAGGCTCTCGAGGGAAGGCTTGAGCTTGCTGATCTTCTTGTACATGGCGATGGCCTTGACCGTGAAGCCCTGGCTGGCATAGGCATCGCCTACAATCTTGAAACTTTCGGTAGCTCTGTCGGTCTCGCCGAGGCGGGAATAGAGATCGCCGACGGTATTGGTGACGGTCAGATCCTTGGCATCGTTCTTGAGGACCTTCTCGTACTCGGAGATGGCGTTCTGCAGTTTGCCCTGCTGGACATACTTCTCCGCATTGGCCAGAACTTTCTGTTTGTTGAATCCGAACAGCGCCATAGAGTACGAGCTCCAGCCTCTGGTCTTGGTACAGAACCTGCCGGGAAAAATTCCCGCGTACAAGTCGAGAGGGTCATCTCACATATCGGCAGATGGATCGACCGGACAAGGCCAATTGTACTTCCGGACCCTCCAAATCGCATGGTTACCAAGGGTTACCAAAAGGGAGTGTACGAGTGGGTTACGAAGGGAACCGGGGTAGGGTGACGGGCGGAAGCGGCGCAATCGGCTCTAATATGAATGGGTTATGGGGCGGGTGCGGGTTGGCAGTGTATCTTCCCCAGATTGCGGGGAACTTCGAAACGGGGAAAAACCAGTTATGACTTGGATTCGAACTGTGCCGATGGCTGAGGCCGACGAGAAGCTGCGCAAGGCGATTGAAGGTGAACAGCAATTCTATCCGAAGGAATATGCTACGCCGGTGCATCCGGATGATTCTGGCGGAGCGTCAATCGTGGGTTCGCATACGCTGATTCCGGACGCGCTTTTTCATGCGTTCGCCACGTTTGGGTCGCTGATGTCGCCGGAGTTGCCACTGGAGAGGCGGCAGCACGAGATGATAGCGACCATGGTCTCGGTGACTAACCGGTGCGTGTATTGAATCGAGTCACACGCAGAGTTTCTGCGCAGGGTGACGTTGGATAAAGGACTGGTGGAGGCGCTGGAGAAGGACTATGCGACCGCGCCGATCTCGTCGCAGGACCGGGTGATGCTGGATTATGTGATCAAGCTGACCAAGGATGCGACCAAGGTTTGGAAGGATGACATTGAGGGCCTGCGGAAGGCCGGGTTCGATGACCGGGGGATTCTGCAGATCACGCTGATTGCGTCGTGGTTCAACTATATAAATCGAGTCGCGGATGCGCTGGGGGTGGGGCGGGAATAGCAAGCATCGAAGTGCTTACGGTTTGTAGGGCACGCTATAGTGCGAGGCGACGACCTGCCATTTGCCGCCTGCTTTCATCCAGGTGTCGGTAAGGCGGTCGTGATATTCGTAGGGCTTGCCGGAGGATTCGCCCTTCTCGTGGTAGGCGCCGGTCACAATGGCGGTGTCGCCATGGATTCTCACCTTTAGGTCTGAGAGTTCGGCGACCTGAACGTGGGTGGAGGAGTCGGCGCTGTGGGTGATGTATCCCGCCTTGCTGTACACGCTGCCGTCTTCGATGGTGATGACGAAGTCTTCCGCGAGCAAGGAAGAGAGTATGTCGATGTTGTGCTGCCTGTAGGCTTCCGTCCATTTCAGTTCGAGGGAGCGGACGGTCGAGGCGTCGGACTTTTCCTGAGCGGCCATTGTCGCGGAGGCTGCCAGCAGACAGCAGAGGAGAGTCCAGCGCTTGTGGATGTGCATTCTTCTATGTCGCATAGTTCGGGTCGCGCGGCAAGTTCCTTGCGTAATTCCTCGTAACGCGTCGGAATAGAGGCCATCTTGCGCTTGCCGTTACGCCTGGCTGCGGTCGGAATGACCGGGGTTGTGGTGCAGTTTGAAGACTGTACTGCTCCGCGCAATTTTGAACGGAACCTTCCACTAAACTTGACTGGAGAGTGGGCAGGTGCGGGAAGTCGTGCGCCTGTCGGAACGTCGCATGGCTGAATCGCTAGCTGGGTTTTTCGCGCAGAAGTTTCTCGCACACCTGGACGAGCCCGCCTACCGGCAGCGGCGCGGGTATCGCACGGAGTCGTTTACCTACGGCCAGATCATTGAGATGGCAAGTGGCTTCGCCTGCAAGCTGGAGGCGCGCTGCATCGCAAAGGGCGATCGCATCATGCTCTGGGGCGAGAACTGCGCCGAATGGGTTGCGGTTTTCTTTGGGTGCGCGCAGCGCGGAGTGATCGTTGTGCCCATGGATGACGGAGCCGCGCCGGATTTTGCATTGCGCGTCTACCACCAAGTTGAGGCGAAAATGCTGGTCGGGTCGCGGCGGCATGTGCATGATTGTTCTGCTTCTGGAAAGATCCCGACTTTTGTTCTGGAGGATTTGGTGCAGACGTTGGGAAGTGCTTCAGTCACGCTTCCTCGTGTCGCCCTCGGGCATGATGACATCCTGCAAATTGTTTTTACTTCCGGTACGACGGCTGAGCCCAGGGGCGTCGTGATCACGCATGGGAACGTGCTGGCGAACATCGCGCCGCTCGAACAGGAGATGCGCGGGTATTTGAAATATGAGCGGTGGGTGCATCCGGTGCGGTTTCTGAACCTGCTGCCGCTGAGCCACGTGTTCGGGCAGTTTCTGGGGATGTTTCTGCCTCCGCTGCTGGGCGGGACAGTGATTTTCCAGGAGGAATTGAAGCCATCCGAAGTAGTGAATACGATTCGGCGCGAGCGTGTGTCGGTGCTGGTGAGCGTTCCGCGAGTGCTGCAGTCGCTGAAGCAGAAAATCGAGCGGGACATGGACGAGCGAGGCCGCGGGGAGGCGTTCCGGCGACGGTTCAAAGCGGCGGAAGGGAAGCATTTTCTGCGGCGGTGGTGGATCTTCCGCGACGTGCGACGCCAATTTGGATGGAAGTTCTGGGCATTTATTTCCGGCGGAGCGGCACTCGATCGCGAGAGCGAGGAATTCTGGGGACGGCTGGGGTACGCGGCGATCCAGGGATACGGGCTGACGGAGACGACTTCGCTGATCAGCGTGAACCATCCGTTCAAGCTGGGGAAGGGTTCGATTGGGAAGGTGCTGCCGGGACGCGAAGTGAAGCTCGGCGAAGACGGCGAGATTCTGGTGCGGGGCGGCGGCGTGGCGTCGGGGTATTGGGACGCAGGCGGAGCGCAGAGAGTCTTGGACGAGCAAGGATGGTACCGCACCGGCGATATTGGCGCGCTGGATGAGGCAGGGAATCTCTATTTCAAGGGGCGCAAAAAGGAAGTGATCGTGACGCCCGCCGGGACGAATGTGTATCCCGAGGATTTGGAGGCGGCGCTGCGGCGGCAACCGGAAGTAAAAGATTGCGTAGTGGTGGGGATCGAGCGGGGCGGGAATGCGGAACCGTGCGCGGTGGTGATTCTGCGAGGCGGTGATTTGGCGGCGGTGGTCGGGCGAGCGAATGAATCCCTGGCGGAATACCAGCGGATGCGAATGTGGATGGAGTGGGGGGAGGAGGATTTTCCGCGGACGAATACGCAGAAGCCGCGGAGGGGCGCGATCGCGGAAGCGGCCGGGGCGCAGATGCTTCAGAAATCCCCAGGTCTCAAACGAGAGACGTGGAAGCGGAGTGATCAGGGGCCGCTGGCGGAATTGATCTCGCGGGTTTCCGGGAGGGCAGCGGTGGGTTTACGGGACGATGCGAAGCTGGATTCCGATCTGGGGTTGAGTTCGCTGGATCGAGTGGAATTGCTGAGCGCGCTGGAAGACCGCTACCAGGTGGACATCAGCGAGACTCGATTCAGCGCGGTCGAGACCGTGGGCGATCTGGAACGGATGCTGCGCGGAGAAGCGGCGCCGGGAGCGGCGTATCACTACCCGAGTTGGACGTTGCGTTGGCCGGTCCGGTGGCTGCGGACGCTGACCCATTATGTGCTGGTGCGTCCGGCGATGGTGTTGCTGGGATGGCCGCGGATCGAGGGGCGCGAGAACTTGCGCGGGGTAGAAGGCCCGCTGCTGGTGGTTTCGAATCACGTGGGCGATGTGGATGGTGGATTTATTCTGACGGCACTGCCAGCGCGCTTTCGGAATCGCATGGCAACGGCTACCGGCGGGGAAGCGCTGGAGGCGTTGCGCACACCGGCGCCGGGACGGAACTTCTTTCTGAGAGTTTACGATCGCTTGCAATGGATGCTGGGAGTTTCTCTGCTGAATCTGTTTCCGCTGCCGCGCGAGGCGGGCTTTCGGCGAAGCTTCGCTTACGCGGGGGAAGCAGTGGATCGCGGGTACAGTGTGTTGGTCTTTCCCGAGGGTCGGCATACGAAGGATGGGAAACTGAATCCGTTTCGCGCTGGGATTGGGCTGCTGGCGGGAAATCTCGGCATCCCGGTTCTGCCGATGCGGATTGATGGATTGTTCGAGGTGAAGCAGGCGGGGAGGAGATTTGCGGCGCCGTGGAAGATTACGGTGCGGATCGGGCGGCCGATGATGTTTGAGGCGGGGGGCGATGCGGAGAAGATTGCGGGGGAGTTGCAGAGGGCGGTGGAGGGACTGTGTTGAATCAGGCGTAGTCGTCGCGGCTTGCGTGCGGGGCCGGATTAGCGGGAGATCCTTCGCTCCGCCTGAAGAACGGCTCCGCTCCGGATGACGCCGCTACGTGGGAACGACCGACTACGTTATGACGACGCGGCTCGAGAATGACGGATCACGTTGCGGCAATGCTGCGCCAGAACGACGGACCACATCCTCAACCCGAGATCCTCAACCCGGGCTATTCCTCGTCTACCTGCGGTTCGTCCTGATGCAAGTCAGCTTCGATGCGGATTTCTGGAACCTTTGACTCGCGCAGCCGACGGTTCAGAGCGGGCAAGTCAGTGGTTTTGAATTCGTTCCAGCGCTTCAGGATGTCGGCGCTGTCATGCTCGGTGGTTGCCAGCGCTTCCATCTGGGAAGCGGTCGGTTCCGCATCGACTTGCCAGATTTGGATGTAAAGCGTTCCGGCCTGTCCGTTGACGCGGCCGAGGGTGACTTCCTGGGACGGGGGGGCAAAGAATCCGCCGGCGGCGCCCAGCAGTGAGTTCAGTTTCTTTTCGAGCGACTCGACGGCCTCTTTGGTTTGGGCGTCGGCTTGCGCGCTTAACTTCTCGACTTGGGTGCGAATCGAGGCGCCCTGAAGAAGCGCCTGGGCTGATTGGGTCATGATGGAAGCCATGCGCGTCTCTGCCTGGAATTTTTTCTGCAAGCCGGCAGCCGGAGTTTTGATGCGCGGGTCCATCTTTACGGTCAGTGAAGTAGTCGAAGATTTTCCATCGACAGTAAGCCGGACGGTGTAGGTCCCGGGAAGGACCGTGGGGCCGAGCGGAAGGCGCGGCGTGTCGTGGGGAACCGCCGAGATCGGATAGTCGTGGCGCAGGGAAGTTGGAGGAGTGTGGTGCAGGCCCCAGACGAAGCGGTGCATGCCGGCATCGGTGGAGAGACGGCGTTGTTTGCGGACCCAATACAGCGGGATCAACTGCTTCTGCAACTCCTCCTCGGTGATATCGGGTTTGTCGGTGCTGGAGAAGCGGCGGACGAGATGGTCTTGCGCGTCCAGGATTTCGAGCGTGACGTTGGTGGCAGCGGCGGGCAAGAAGTAATCGACGATCGCGCCGTCAGGAGGATTGGCGCCCACCGGTTCGTCGGGGGGCAGTGGCGTGTCGGTGTAAGTATCGCGCTGCACACGGTAAGCGGGCGCGGCCTTGAACAAATGAACCGAGCCTGCGAACGCAGCGGAAGCCTCGCGCAACGGGGAGATGTCGTCGAGGATCCAGAATCCACGGCCGTGCGTGGCCACGATCAGATCGTCGTCGTGAATCCAGAGATCGCGCATGGAGGTGTGCGGCAGATTCAATTGCAGCGACTGCCAGTGGTCGCCATCATCGAAGGAAACCCAGACGGAGTTTTCGGTGCCGGCGAACAATAAACCCTTGCGGACAGGATCTTCGCGCACCGTATCCGCCGGCCCAAAGTCGGGCAGGCCGGCAGCGATGAGCGCCCAGGTTTTGCCGCCGTCGTGCGTCCGATAGATATAAGGATGCGTGTCATTGATGCGGAAGCGGCTCACGGACACGTAGGCGGTTTGTTCGTCGAATCTCGAGGCCGAGATTTGCGTGACCTTGCTCCAGGGCGTGAGTTCTTTCGGAGTGATGTTGGACCAGTTCTTGCCGCCGTCGCGGGTAATCCAAACCAGACCGTCGTCGGTGCCGGCCCAAACCGTGTTGATGTTCTTGAAGGAGGGCGCAAGAGCGTAGATGACGCCGCGCGTCTTCTCAGCGCCTTTAGGAACGAGCGTGCCGACGCTCGGGGGCACGCCGGGATTTTCGCGCGTCAAGTCCTGGCTGATGGTCTGCCAGGAATTTCCGCCGTCGGTGGTTTTGAAGAGCACGTTGCTCGCGAAATAAAGAGTGTGCGGGTCCACCGGTGAGAACATCAGCGGCTCGGTGCGATCGGTGCGGTATTTGGGGCTGCGCAGCGGGATCGGCGTGACGTTCTGCACCTCGCCAGTCGTCCAATGGAACTTGGAGACTTCGGTTCTTCCGCCGCCATAGATAATGTCGGGATCGAGCGGGTCGGGAGCGGCGTAGCCGTATTCGATGACGCCCACGGGATGCCAGTCGCGGAACGTGATGGCGCCGTCATTGCCGCGGCTCGAGATGCAGACCGAGCCGCTTTCCTGCTGTCCAGCGCAGACCCGGTAGGGAAAGACGTTGGTGGTGGCAATCGCGTGATAGAGCTGTGCGGTGGGCTGGTTGTACCAGGAGCTCCAGGACGCGCCGCCATTCACGGTAATAATTGCGCCCTGGTCGCTGACGATCAGAACGATGTTGCCGTTGTTGGGATTGATCCAGAGATTCTGATAATCGTCGCCGCCGGGAGCGCCGCGGAAACTCATCCAGGTCTTGCCGCCGTCGCTCGAGCGCATGGTAACCGTGCTGACCACGTAGAGCAGGTCGGGTTTTTTCGGGTCAACCTTGGGGATGGAGAGATCTCCCCCGCCGATGCGACCTGACGGGACGTGGATCGGAGGTGATCTGCATCCAGTTCTCGCCGGCATCGTCGGAACGGTAAACGTTGAGTTTCCCGGAAGCCGTGGCGAGAGTTGCGTAGAGGCGGCGCGGATCGCTGGGCGCGATGGCGACGTAGATCTGCGAGAGATCTTTGGGCAGGCCGTTGGTCAGCGGATGCCAGGTTGTGCCGCCATCGGTAGATTTGAAAAGTCCGCCGCCGGTGCCGTTGAATTCGTTGCCATCTTCCCACGGGCCTTCGCGGGCTTCCCACATGGACGCGTAGACGACGTCGGGATTGGAAGGATCGATCTCGACGTCGGAGCCGCCGGTGTTTTCGTCTTTGGAGATGACTCTCTGCCAGGTCTGACCGCCGTCGGTCGAGCGGTAGATACCACGCTCTTCGCTGGGGCCGTAGGGATGGCCGAGCACGGCGGCGAAAACTTTGTTGGGATCGCGCGGATCGACGGCGAGTGCGGGAATCTGCTGGCCGTCCCGCAGACCGAGATGAGTCCAGGTCTGGCCGGCGTCGGTGGATTTGTAAATGCCGTTGCCGACGGAGAGATCGGGGCGATGCAAGCCCTCGCCGCTCGCGACGTAGACGATGTTGGGATCGGAAGGCGCGACGGCAATGGCGCCGATGGACTGCGAGGACTCGTGATCGAAGATGGGAGTCCAGGTGCGGCCGGAGTCGTCCGTTTTCCAGACTCCGCCATTTACCTGGCCGACGTAGAAAACGTTGGGCTGGCTCGGGACTCCAGCAGCGGCGCGGGTTCGGCCACCGCGAAATGGGCCAATCATGCGCCAGTGCAGTTCCTGGTAAGTGCTTTCAGGAGCCTGCTCCCAGGCTGCGGCGGCAGCTAGAAGAACCGCGAAGGCCACGAACAGACGAAGGATTAAATGGATCGGTTCACTTACACCCCCCTCATACGGTCAACGGCAAACTATCAAGAATAAACCAAAAGCGCAGTGATTAGGGCGAGAGCGCTGCCCGCTCCTGTCATTTCGATACTGCCGGCCAGGAATCCGATTATAGTCGGGGGACAGCAGATTCCTCGTGCGTTAGGGCCGCGCGTTGGAATGGCGATTCAGGCTCGGTGCAATGGCGCGACAAATTCGTTTTGGAAGTCTCCACCGGCGCGGTTATGATGGCGGAGCTTTCCTGGTGACTATGAGAAATCAGTGGTCGAAAACGCCTCGCCGGCTTCTTCTGTTGTTTTCGCGCTGTTTTCTGCTCGTTGCATTCTCGTGCGGTGCGTTGGCTGATGCCCAGACCGCGACGAAGACTGCGCAGGGCCTCAAGCCGATTCTCGACTATATTTCCACGGCTTGGGATACGCTGACCCGCTCCATGACTGATTGTAAGAGTGTGGTCGATCCAAAGATAAGCGCGACTTCGGTGTTGTATTTGCCGGCCGGCTTTGCCGAGCCTGCGGCGGTGCAGAAGTTGGCGGCAGATTGCAACGTGCGGGTGGAACATTTGCCGATCGAGATTCATCGGCTGGGCGAGATTGACACCAGCAAGATTCAGCCGCACGGGCTGCTTTACCTCGAGAACAAATACGTTGTGCCCGGCGGGCGCTTCAACGAGATGTATGGGTGGGACAGCTACTTCATTGTCCGGGGGCTGCTGCGAGCGGGACGAGTGGAATTGGCGCGCGGAATGGTGGACAACTTCTTTTTTGAGATTGAGCACTATGGCGCGATGCTCAACGCGAATCGTACGTACTATCTGACGCGGTCGCAGCCTCCGTTCTTAAGTTCAATGTTCGTGGATGTCTATGAGGCGTCGCAGAAGGAGGGACACGCCGATAAAGCCTGGCTGGAGCGCGCTTACGACGATCTGAATAAGGATTACGAGATGTGGACGAGCGAGCCGCATCTGGCGGGGCAGACGGGATTGTCGCGGTATTACGATTTTGGCGACGGACCTCCAGCGGAGGCTGTGCAGGATGAGTCGGGGTTCTACCGAAAAGTGGCAGGATATTTCTTTTTTCATCCCGCAGAGGCCGATGACTATGTGGTCGAGAGCAAGTCTGGAACCACGCCGGCGGTGGCGGGGTCGCCCTATTCTCTGCAGGTCTGCGACGTTTCGCGGACGATGACGCGGGCGGACTGCGAGAAAGCGCGGGAATTCAAGCTGAGCGCGGATTATTACAAGGGCGACCGCTCGATGCGCGAGTCTGGCTTCGACGTGAGCTTTCGCTTCGGGCCATTTGGCGCGGCGACGCATCACTATGCGGCCGTCTGTCTCAATAGCTTGCTCTACAAGAACGAAAAAGATCTGGAGCAGATCAGCCGTTGGCTCGGGCGGCAAGCAGAGAGCGAGAAGTGGAAGGCGCGCGCCGAAGACCGAAGACTGCGGGTGACGCGTTATCTCTGGAATTCCGTCGAAGGACTGTTCTTCGATTACAACTTCACCACTGGCAAGATGTCCGATTATAAATACGCGAGCACGTTTTATCCGCTGTGGGCGGGGCTGGCCACGCCCGAGCAGGCGAAGGCGGTGGCCGAAAACCTGAAAGTTTTCGAGCGGCCCGGCGGCCTGCCGATGAGCACCCAGGACACGGGCACGCAATGGGACTTGCCTTATGGCTGGGGAAACATCGAGATGGTCGCCATCGATGGCTTGCGGAAGTATGGGTACGACGCCGATGCGGACCGGGTTTCTTATGAATTTCTTTCGATGGTGGCTGAGAATTTCCGACGCGACGGGAACATCCGCGAAAAGTACAACGTGGTGACGCGGTCGTCGGAGGCGCACGTGGAACTTGGGTATGAAATGAACGTCGTCGGGTTTGGATGGACGAATGCAGCGTTTCTCGAACTGCTGCACGGGTTGCCGAAGGACATGGTGGGGCGGCTGGAGCAGGAGCAGGACGTGCCGTTGTCGGCGGCGAAATGAAGGCCCTCGCCAGGGCTTACGCGCTCGCCGATGAATGCCACTACTGGCGAGTGGTCGCGTCTGGACCGCCATTTCACCGGAGAGATTTCCGAGCGCCGCGCCGACGGACGTTCCCATCGTCAGCAGGGTCGTGGTGCAGTTTGGCTTGCGAGCGGGGCCGGATAACTCAGGGGAGATCCTTCGCTCCGCCTGAAGAACGGCTGCGCTCAGATGTAATGAAAACCAAAAAGGCGTGCCTCCAAGGGTAGAGTACGTGCTCGAAGCACAAGCCCTGAAGGAGGCACGAGATGATCCACGTTGGCGTAGATCTTCACCAGAGATTTTGTTACATAACCGTGATGGAAGCAAGAGGCAAAATCGTACAGAGCGGGCCGGTGACGAACGAGAAGCTGGCGCTGCGGAAGTATTTTCGGCAGTTTCACGGCCAACCCGTGCAGGTGGCGGTGGAGGCGTGCGGGTTCTGGCCGGCGTTTCGCGAGGTGGTGGAGCCGGAGGTAAAGCGGTTGGTGCTGGTGCATCCGCAGCGGGTGAAGGCGATCGCGTCGGCGAAGCTGAAGAACGACCGGGTGGATTCGGAGACGCTGGCGCATCTGTTGCGTTGTGATTTGTTGCCGGAGTCGTGGAAGGCGGACCGGGAGACGCAGGCACGGCGGCAGCAGGTGCGCTTACGGACGACGCTGGTGCGGCAGCGGACGCGGCTGAAGAACCAGGTGCATGCGGTGTTGCATCAGCAAGGACTGCGCTCTCCGGTGACGGATTTGTTCGGCAAGCGGGGACGGTTGTGGCTGGCTGGAGTGAAGCTGCCGGAGCAGGCGCGGGAGACAGTGCAGGCGTGTTTGCGCCTGATCGATCATGATGGCGAGGAAATTCAAAAGCAAAACCTCCAACTAAGTGAAAGAGCAAACGCGGATGAGCGGGTGCGGTGGCTCAAGACGATTCCTGGGATTGGCGAGTGTTCGGCGATGATGCTGTTGGCCGAGATTGGGGAGATCGGACGCTTTGGCAGCAAGGAGGCGCTGTGCAGTTATGCCGGACTGGTGCCGCGGGTGCGGGAGTCAGCGGGGAAAGTGGCGCGCGCTGGAATCACGCGGCAGGGATCGAGCGCGCTGCGCTGGATCATGGTGGAAGCGGCGCAGGTGGCGACACGCTGTTCGCCGGCAGCCAAGCGTTATTACGAGCGGCTACTGCGCAAGAAGCATAAACACGTGGCGCGGGTGGCGCTGGCGCGCAAGCTGCTGATCGCGGTGTATGCGCTGCTGCACGATGGCGTGGTGTTTGAAGAAGAAAAGTTTGCGGCGAGGTAAGGGGAATCCGTCAGCTCGAAGTCATCCTTGCTCTGCGAGAGCGACGCTCAGATGGAGCGGCGGAGTCCGGACATACCTTATGTGCCTCGAGCACGAATAGAAGCCTGTCCGCATCGCCGCAAAAATACCTATGGACAGGTACGCCTTTTTTCATAGAAGGATGACGCCGCTTTTTGAGGACGACAAATACACCATTACCCATCAGCGCTTCCGTTTGACTGGCGGTTTTGCTCCGACCTAAGATGAAACACCTGTCGCGATCAACCCGTCGCGATCGATCAGACACAATCAATCGGACGCGACCAACCAGAGCATGATCAACCAGAGCATGATCAACCACAAATGATCAACCAGAACATCTCGCATTACCGCATCACCGGGCAGCTTGGCAGCGGGGGGATGGGCGTGGTGTACGAAGCCGAGGACCTCACGCTGGGGCGCAAGGTTGCGCTGAAATTTTTGCCGCCGCAAATGTCGCGCGATCAGAACGCGCTCGACCGATTCCTGCTGGAGGCGCGCACTGCGTCGGCGTTGAACCATCCAAATATTTGCACGATCTATGCAGTCGAAAACGTCACGGCGGAAGACGGCGAGCAGCAATCGTTCATTGCGATGGAACTGCTCGAAGGGCAGAACCTCGACTACCAAACTGACCGGCGGTCCGATGCCGACGGACCGACTGCTCGACATGGCGATTCAAATGGCCGATGCGCTCGATGCGGCGCATGGCAAGGGAATCATCCACCGCGACATCAAGCCGGCAAACATCTTTCTTACACCCCGCGGGCAGGTGAAGGTGCTGGACTTTGGTCTGGCCAAGCTGACGCGCCCTGAGATGGACATGGACGACCATCGGGGCCACGCAGGAGTCGCCGCATCCGGCCTACCTGACCAGTCCCGGTTCGACCGTTGGGACGATCGCATACATGTCCCCAGAGCAGGCGCGCGGGGAAGATCTCGACCCGCGAACGACCTATTTTCGCTGGGCACAGTTATTTATCAGATGGCAACAGGCAAGATGCCATTCGCGGGCGCGACGTCGGCAGTGGTGTTTCACGCCATTCTTCAGCTCGATCCGGTTTCTCCGGTGCAGTTGAACCCGACTCTGCCACCCAAGTTGCAGGAGATCATTGAGAAGTTGCTGGAAAAGGATCGCGACCTGCGCTACCAGTCGGCGGCCGACCTCCGTGGCGATCTGAAGCGACTGAAGCGCGACGTGGAGTCAGGGAGAAAAGCTGCAAGTTCGGGTTCGGCGGTCGCAGCTGCAGCCAGTGCAAGCAGGCAAGTTGCTCAAACCGCACAAGCCGCTCCGCCATCCGGTCGGTCGAATGCGGCACAGCCATCGCTCATGCGGCGATGGATACTGCCGGCAGTGGTCGCGCTGCTGGCTGTGATTGTGGTCGGAGATCGGATACGGGCGCTTCTGAGTCATCAGAAAGCCAACGCACCGTTCCAGAACTTTACCGTCACCAAGGTGACCGATAGCGGGAATGCGGCGCAGGTGGCGATTTCTCCGGACGGGAAATATCTCCTGACGTTGATGCGGCAAAACGGGCTGGCCAGCCTGCAATTGCGCAACGTTCCCACCAACAGCATGACGCAGGTGGAACCTCCGGCCAATGTGGAATACAACGGCCTACGCTTTGCGCCGGACGGGAATTACTTTTACTTCGTGCGCAGCGACCCGGGGAACGACGAACTGCAGTTTCTGTATCGCGCACCGCTGTTGGGAGGAGCGCCGGAAAAACTCGCTGAGGATGTGGATTCGAATGTGACCTTCTCGCCGGATGGGCGCAAAGTGGCGTTCATGCGCTTCGACAATCCGAAGGCGGGCGAGTATCAGCTTATTGTGAGGGACTTACAGAGCAGTGTGGAGAATGCCCTGGTCGGCGGGTCTCAAAAAATGGGGTTCGGCCACCCCGCGTGGTCTCCGGATGGAAAGGTCATGGTGTGCCAGGTTGTGCAGCCTCACGGATTTCTGAGTGGCCTGGACATCATCGACGCGCAATCAGGGCAACAACGGCCGCTGTTCCGCAGTGACGACGTTGTGAGTCAGACGGAGTGGCTGCCCGACGGCAGCGGCCTTCTGGCGCTGTACCGCAACGCCAAGTCGAACTACACGAATTCCCAGGTGGTGCGGGTTTCCTACCCCGACGGAGTGATGACGCCAGTCACGCGCGATGCAACCGACTATGCCGCGATTAGCATAGCCCGCAGCGTCCCCATTGTGGCGGCAGTGGCCAGCGACCCGCGCTGGGAGTTGCAGTTGATGTCCGCGGGGGCAGAAAAAATCGGCGTGAAGATCCTGACGAAAGCCGGCGACGGAGGACTGCACGTATCCTGGACATCGGATGGGAACCTGACTACCGACAAGGGCAATCGACTCTACACGTTGGATCCTGCAACCGGTACCCAGACGATGTTCGGGACCGACCCCGGTGTTCCCGAGTTCCAACAGCAGGCTTGTCGAGATGGCCGCATCGTATTCAGCCGCTACAGTGCGGAGAGCAAACAGATCGCGGTGTGGAGCATGGATGCCTCGGGGCAGAACCGGAAGAAACTGACGAGTGGACTTCTTGATTATTACCCGCAATGCTCGCCCGACGCGCGCTGGGTCTACTTCCGGGATGAGACCACGGACTTCATCCTGCGGGTTCCCATAGATGGCGGTACGCCGCAAAAAGTTTCCGACTTGCCGGTGCCGACACAGTTCGACATTTCGAGCGACGGCACCGTGCTCCTGTTCGCCACCGTGAACCACGCTGAGGGGCACAAGGAAAGAGTGGTGGAAGTGGCGGTGGATTCCGGGCAGGTGAAGCGCGAAATTGCCATGCAGAAGCCGCATGTGGGCAAGATCCAATATTCGCCAGATGGAAAAGCGCTGGAATACGCGGTGCGCGAGAATGGCGTGGACAATATCTGGCGGCAACCGTTGGATGGCTCCGCCGGAACCTGGGAGACCACGTTTTCGGCAGAGCATATCGGACAGTTCCGCTGGTCGCCAGACGGCAAACGTTTGGCGCTGGTGCGGGGGCACACTGACTCTGACGTGGTGCTCATGCAAAGCCAGCAGCAGTAGTGCGCGACTCGCAGTCTCCGGTTACGCCGCCTGGCGCAGCGGTGCCGCGTGAGCCAATTGCGGCTTGTTCCAGAGCCAGGCGACAATCGCGCCGAACACGAAATTCTCAGACGTTACTTCGCAGAAGTGGACCCACCGCACTGAGTCTGGGAAATATGGATTCGGAATGAGCAAAGGCGCCGCCCCGCTGAGAAGCGTGAATACCAATCCCACCGCCAGAGCGCCGCTAAGCCTGGGCAGACCAAGCATCCGCGTCAACGCAAGGCAGACGAGAACGAATACCGGGCCGCGGATCAGCAACTGCAGGGCGATCAGAATGCCCAACGGCGGAATGTGCTGCGTGGCGTAGAACTCTTTCACGTAGGGGAAGATGATCATTCCCGTGCCGTAGTAGAGGGCTAGGTAGGCGAGATCGCAAACGGCAAACTTCCACACGCGCTCGCCGAGTGATTGGGAATCGATCGGGTGATAGTGCTCGGGTGCGGGGCGATCCTGCTTGCCGAACAGGAGCGTCCATACGGGAATCATGAGAGCGGAGGAGAGGAGTGTGTAGAGAAAAATGCCTTCCCACTCCGACGAGGTTTTAAGGAACACTACCCCTTCGAGCAAGTTGATGCATGCGATGCCCAACGGAATTGCGGCAACGGCCGCACCCAGCTTCCATCCGCGCCACTCGGTGCGAAGGGCGACGGCTGAAAGAGCTAACACCACGAGAGCGGTGCTCAGGAGCATCCAGCGAAGAAGGTGCGGGGAAGTGGGGACATTTTTCAGCGGGACCAACATGCCGGCAACCATAATGGCAAAGAGATTGCCAACGAAGGCCAGGACTACTCGCAGGATAGTTTTAGAGAATGTCATGATGTGCCTCCTAGATATATGTTTGGCGGCGGCGGATTGAGACCATGGCTGAGGTCCGACGCCCAACGCCTTCTCGACTAACAACCGGCTCGTATCTTGAATTCGCGCGCCCGGTCGCGAGCGACGGTCAAGTCAGTGTTCCTCTCGTCCTTCAAACGAATGTTCAACGCGCCGCCGGGAAGAGACGTCACTTCCTTGATCCAGGCGAGGTTCACCATGGTGCTGCGATGGATCCGGAAAAACCCCTTCGGATCCAGCTTCTTTTCCAACTCAGCGATGGGATGGTCCACGCAGTAGGCTTTGCCCTCCGATGCTGCGTAGGTGAGCTTATCCTCGGCATAGAAATGTGTGACGCGATCCAGGTCGAGAAACCAGAGCCGGTCTCCCAGGCGGGAGGCGATTCTCTCGAGATACTCTGGCTTAGTCTCGCGAAGCGAGTCCGTAAGCTTCCGCAGCAGGGATTGCAGGTCGGACGGAGCGAACCGCCCGGAGTCGCGTAGAGTCTCAACTTTCTTGAGAGCGCGATCGAGCGACTCGGGATCAACCGGCTTCAACAGGTAGTCGACGGAGTTCACGCCGAATGCTTTGAGGGCGTACTGGTCGTGGGCCGTGGTGAAAATTACGATCGGCTGCCGGTGCAACTTTGCCAGAACATCGAAGCCGTTGAGCCGCGGCATTTGAATGTCGAGGAAACAGACGTCGGGCGGGTCCGCCTCAAGTGCCGTCACCGCCTCCTCGGGCGTGGTCGTGGATCCGATCACTTCCACTCGATCCGAGTTCTCCAGCAGACGGCGCAGTCGTTCGAGCGCGAGCGGTTCATCGTCGACGAGATAAGCGCGAAGTTTCATACGCGTGGCAAAACCATCTCTACAACGGAATGGCCGTCTCGGCGGAAGGTATTGATGCGGGCCTTCTCGCCGAAGAGGGCATTGAGACGCTCGACCAGGTTATCGAGCCCATGGCCCGCGGGAACCACCGCGAGATCGAAGCCCGGCCCTGAATCCCGAACCTCGATGCGAACGCTGTCGTGATCCGCAGACGCGGACACACAAACCTCCCCACCCGCGCTTTGCGGAGTAATTCCGTGCTTGACGGCATTCTCCACCAGCGCCTGCACCGACATGGGCGGCACTTTGGCGTCGCGCAAATCCGCGGCCACGTCGATCGATCCGCGCAGCTTGTCGCCGAAGCGCACTCTCTCGATCTCCAGGTAGTTTTCGACCATGCCCAATTCCTGGTGGAACGGAATGAGCGGTTGGCTGCTGGTGTCGAGAGAAGCACGCAGCAATCCCGCCAACTGGCCTACCATGCGCTCGGCCCGGTCGGGATTGGTGGCGATCAGAGAGCTGATCGAGTTCAATGTGTTGAACAGAAAATGCGGGTGCACGCGCGACTCGAGCGAGCGCAGCCGCGCCTCAGTGGCCAATTTCCGCGCTCGTTCTTCCGCCAGTTCCTTTTCGCGCAGTGTCTCCTCGGTCGTCTGGATGCGCATCCGCAACGTTGCATGGACCGCCGCGCCTAGTCCGAAGACAATCGCGAGTGGCATGCTGACACGCAGCGTGGAAAATACTCCCGCCAAAAATGCTGCGGCACCACGAAGCCGATCAGCATGAGCAACGTTTGCGCCAGCAAGCAGCCAATCGCGGTGAAGGTCACGATCCCGACCAGCATGGTTGGGATCAACGGAAGCCTGCGGCCCAGTTTCTCCAGCAAACCGCCGAGGGCCACCATGCCAAGCATCCCGGTCAAGTTGGCGTAGACCAGGCTGTAGGCCAGGATGTGGAGCAAGTCATGGAGGTTCGTGACTGGATACGCCACATACTGGATCAACATCACAATTGCCACTGCGGCATTGATCCAGCTCAGCGCGAACAGCCATTTGTTCTTCATCGCGACCACGTTGTCACCTATGCGCTCAGAGTTGGTCTGTTACTTCGGGTTCACCGGTTCCAAGGTGCCGGTGCGGAAGACGTTGATGACTTGCGTCGTGTCCTGGCCAGGCGGCTTCATTTCCCCCACGACACTCTCATACAGCGTGGCGTATTCGATCTGCTTGGTCTCGAGTGATACCCAGATCTCACCCCAGAAGTCGCTGCGGCCCTTCAACGTCATCCCGCCCGTGGCAAGCTCGACGGGATTGAAGAACGCCTGATACCGGATCAAGGCGCACTCCTGGCCGTTTCTTTGCGTTCGCCCGATCCACGCGAGGGCCGTGTCGCGGATATGGAAAGTGCCCACGTCCGGCATGGTTACGTCTTCATTCGACATGGGATGGTAAGGCTCGTTCAGCTTCAGGTGATCGAAGAAATTCTGACCGTACATCTCGATCATTCCTGTATCCCACACCAGATTACGCTCAAGGACTGCCGCGGGAGGGAATCCCTTGAAGAAGTCCGCCTTCATGGTGTTGTCCAGATGGTTGCGATAGCGGAAGCCTTCCATGAATTCGCGTCTTTGCGCAGGAGGGAACGAAGCGGACGGGCCGGCGGCGTCGGCCTCGGCGACATTCTTCCAGATGACTTCGCCCCCGGGCAGGCCGCGGGTGTAGTCTCCCGTGATGTGCTGACGGAATATTACGTCCCCCTTAGTGTTGGCCGCGTTGTAGTCGACGGTGAAGCGGTAGGTGCGCGGGCCGGCATCCTTGACGGCGACTCCCTGCGGAAGGGTCCACGCCTCGGCCGATGAGGAATGTTCGGGCGCGGACTGGCCCGGGCTGGCCAGCGGAAAGGCGAAAACGATGGCGGCGAAAAGTGCGGCGATTCTGGTTGGCATCGGAGAATACCTCCTGATGCCGAGTGTGGACCCGCCCACGCGCAGGGGCATCTGGTTTGCGACGAAAGGTGAAGATTTCCGATGGTGGGTAGTTCCGGCCCGATGGACCGGAAGGCGGTGAATCTCACGCGGGCGGGGAAAAAACTAAGGGCGGCCATCGCTGGCCGCCCTCATTGCGAATTGTCTTTCAGAAGCGGTGTTAGACGCCCTTGACGTTCTCAGCTTGCCAGCCCTTAGGGCCTTTGACCACGTCAAACTGAACTTGCTGACCTTCCTGCAGACTGCGGAAGCCACTAGCCTGAATGGCGGAGAAATGTACGAAGACATCCTCACCGTTCTGGCGGCTGATGAAACCGTAGCCCTTGGCGTCGTTAAACCACTTCACTGTTCCTGTTTCCATGATGTTGCACTGTTCCTTTTTCTTTGATGTAGCGCTGAAACTTTCGGGTCTTCTGCAGGCAGGTCACGCGCTGGGTTAAGCGGAGATGCTTGTACTGCGAAGGAACTCTAAAGATCAAACGCACCTCGATTGTAAAGAAAGTGCCTCGAAATAGCTACATGATTTACTCTAGACGACCCCTAAACAGTTTATATGTAATGTGTTATGAGGGGTTGCCGACCTGAAATATTTGCTCCGACTTGCCACTTTTGGGCTTAAGACTCATCATTGAAGTATGCGTTTTCGGCTTTTGCTAGTGTCGGTTTTGCTCACGGCTTCGGCGTGGGCGGGGATTGTGGATAACGTCCGCATCGCTCTGGCGCGGAACAATTTTTCGGCAGCGGAGTCGGCTCTGGACTCGTATCGCAGCCAATCGGGTGTTACGGCGGAGTATCTCGAGGCCTATTCGTGGTTGGGGAGGGCGGCGCTCGATCAGGGGCAGTACGAGCAGGCAGCGGCTTATGCGAAACAGACTAAGACGCTGGCCCTGGAACAACTGAAGCAGCGTCCCCTGGACGCGGATCCGCATTTGCCCATGGCGCTGGGAGCGGCGCTGGAAGTGCAGTCGCAGGTGCTGGCGGCGCGCGGGCAGCGGACTCAGGCAATCGCCCTACTGCAGGCGTCGCTGCGGGCGTATGGGAATACTTCCATTCATGACCGGATCGCGAAGAACTTGAATTTGCTGTCGCTCCAGGGAAAGCCGGCGCCAGCGTTGAAGTCGGATTCGTCGCTGGGAGGAAAGTTGCCGTTGCCCACCCAGCTTAGGGGGTCGCCGGTGCTGCTGTTTTTCTGGGCGCATTGGTGCGCGGACTGCAAGGCAGAGGCTCCGATCATTGCGCAGTTGCGGTCGGAATTCGTCGCCAAGGGCCTGCAAGTGATTGGGCCGACACGGCTGTACGGTTATACAGCGCAGATTGAGCATGCGTCGGCGATGGACGAAATGCAGTATATCGATGCGGTGCGCCATCGTTTCTATAGCGGGTTGCTCGACATGCCGGTGCCAGTCAGCAAGTACAACTTCGAAACGTATGGCGCTTCCACCACGCCGACGCTGGTGCTGCTGGATCGTGCGGGGAAAGTGGCCTGGTACCATCCAGGGGCGGTGGCGTACGCCGAACTGCGGGGAGAGATTGAAAAAGTAGTGGCGCGGTAGGATTGACTATTGGCAAATAAGAGTGTGGGGACAGCCGCCCTCGGCTGTCCGGCCGAGCGTAGCTCGGCGAGCTTCCGGCAGCAGGAAGTCTCCGACGACATGATGAAGGCGATTCTGCGGCTGATATTTCCCCTGGGATGCGTGGCATCGGTCTTAGCTCCCATTGTTGCGATCGTCCTCTATCCGAAAGCTAATTGGCTCTTTGCCATGCCCGTTGCGGGCATCCTCCTCATTATCGTCGGAATATTCACACGGAAAGGACCCTCGCCTACAGAAATTGCCGATAGAGCCCAGCGTCTGTTGGACGGAAACTCGTCGGGATGGGATGTCGACGACTATGAACATGCGAATCCCAAAGATCCGCACTTGAAGGAGCTTTGGCTAAAAACCATGGAGGTCGGCAGTCTGCCGGAGACTTGGGTGAACAGGGAACAAGAGGAGAAAAACATTCTCCGCAAAATTATTGCAGAGATTAGGCAGATGCGAATCGATACTCCGGAATAAGGCTGCCGAGCTTCGCTCGGCCGGACAGCCGAGGGTGGCTGTCCCCACATGGTTCACTTTACTTCCGTCAGCCTTCCCGTCTTCACGTCATACACAAAGCCGCGCACGGGAATATGCTTCGGAATCCATGGGTGCAATTTCACGCGCTGCATCTGCTCCCGCACGTTGGCATCAAGGTCGTCGAAGGCGTGGAAGTGCGAGGGAGTGGCTGAGGGAGTTCCCATCTTCTCCGTCAGACGCGCTTTGAGTTCGTCCTCGCGCACTTTCAGCAGGCCGCAGTCGGTGTGGTTGATGATGATGAATTCCTGCGTGTCGAGCAGATGATGAGAGACTATCAGCGAGCGGATCGCGTCTTCGGTGGCGATGCCTCCGGCATTGCGGATCATGTGCGCGTCGCCGGGATGCAGGCCGAGGCAGTGCTCGAACAGGATGCGGGAATCCATGCAGGCCAGCACGGCCACGTGCCTCTTGGGGCGGACGGAAAGTTTGCCCAGCTTGAAATTCTGCGCGAAGGCTTCGTTGGCTTTTAAGAGTTCGTCGGCAACGGACAATTTGAGAGCTCCTCAGAGTTGTTGGTAGTGGGTCGTAGGCTTATGAACACGCGGCGTTCGATTGGCGAACGACCATCGCCCAACGACTAACAACCAGTTTACCCGTTACAATCGGCGCGTGAATGTCGGTACCAATCTCGACGACACGATTGTCGCGGTCGCAACGCCTGCCGGGCGGGGCGGGATTGGCGTGGTGCGGCTGGCCGGGCCCGAGGCTCGCAAGATTGCATTGCCAATTCTGCGGCTGAAGCATGAGTTGGAGCCGGGGCGGGCCGTGTTCGGTGAATTGATCGAACGGGGTGGTGAGGCTGCCGAGCGTTGCTCGGCCGGGCGGACGAATGCGTCCGCCCCTACACGAGCCGAGAAGATTGACGAGGTTGTGGTCACTTATTTTGCCAAGCCTCATTCCTATACCACTGACGACATTGTTGAGATTTCGGCGCACGGGTCGCCGGTCGTGTTGCGGCGCATTGTGGAGCTTTGCGTAGCAGCGGGGGCGCGGCTGGCTGAGCCCGGGGAGTTCACGATGCGGGCGTTTCTCAACGGGCGCATCGACCTGACGCAGGCCGAAGCCGTGCGGGACCTGATTGATTCGCAGACTCTGTATCAGGCGAAGGTTGCGGCGCAGCAGCTGGAGGGATCGCTGTCGCGGCGGTTGCAGCCGATCAAGCAGAAGCTGGTCGAGCTGATTGCGGTGCTCGAAGCGGGGATCGATTTCGCCGAGGACGATGTGTCGGTGATGCCCTATCAGACCATTCTTAGCCATATTGCCGCGGTGCGCGCGCCGCTCGAACAACTCAGCGCCAGCTTTGCTTACGGCAAGATCGTGCATGAAGGACTGACGCTGGCCATCGTCGGCAGACCGAATGTGGGCAAGTCGAGTTTGTTCAACCGGCTGGTCGAGCGCGAACGGGCGATTGTGACGGCGACTCCGGGCACCACTCGCGATCTGGTCAGCGAGACCGTGGCGATTGGGGGCATCCCGGTCCAACTGGTGGATACGGCCGGAATTCGCGACGCGCTCGATGAGGCGGAATCGATCGGCATTCGGAAATCGATGGAAGCGCTGGCCGACGCAGACCTGGTGCTGGTGGTGCTCGACGCATCGCGGGAGAGGACCGCCGAAGACGACAAGCTTTTGCGGCAAGCCGGGGACGGTGCGGTGATTGTGGTCGAAAACAAGTGTGATCTGGGAATACCTGGCCAGCGAGTAGAGGTTCGTGGTCAAAGAGTTCGCACGTCTGCGGTGACCGGGGAAGGTATTGCCGACCTGCGTTCGGAGATTCTGCGCCACGTCGGCGGAGAGGCTGGAACGCAGGCTGAGTCGGGCTTTCTGACGAACGTTCGCCATCAGGGGCTGATCAAGGACTCGCTGGCGGCGCTGGATGCGGCGAAGCATGCCGTCGCCGGCAAAGTCCCGCACGAAATGCTGCTTCTTGATCTATACAACGTGCTGCGGCCGCTCGACGCGATCACGGGTGCGACCACGACGGACGATATTCTCAATCTGATTTTCAGCACGTTCTGCATCGGAAAATAAACCTGCATACCTTATCTGTGATCAGAAGCGTCCGTGCCTACCAAATGCCACGATCAGTCCGGCAACGGCAACGGCAAGGAGCCCGAACGAGAAGATGTAGTACGGCCACTTTATCCTGGGCCAGATAAGCTCCGGCCACTTGTCGGAGAGCTTGTCGGCAAACGTCTCGCCCATTCGAGGCGGCAGAGCGGCCTCTTCCGATCCGGGCTCCCAGTGGTCGGCGATCCAGGTGGCGCGGAGATTGGACAACAGCTACGCTCCGATAATGATGCGCACCACTCCAACTCCCTCGACCGAAGTGTCGACGACGTAATACGCGACCATCATCGCGGCCGCGAAAGGACTGTGCTCGCGAACTCCGACTCCGCCGAAATGAAACAGAACGAAGACGAGAATTCCGACGATCGGTTGACCGGCAGCAGTCAGGACAATGAGCGAGATTACGGCGACGATCGAGCACACCCAGAAGCCCTGCACGGCAAGATAGTCGACGTCAGCGCCGCTCTGGATGGACGGCCAGAACAGGCTTTTGAGGCGGCTTTCGCTGCGAGTCGTCGAATCCGAAAGGCCCAGCGTTTGCATGGTGCAGCATTAAACCCCAAGCCGAATGCCTTGTCCATGGGGAAAATCGGGCTATTTTGAGAGACGCGCGAGGACGGATCGGAACATCTGGTCGAAGGATTTGCCATTTCCTTCTTTGGCAGCCAGCGCCAAAGCTTTTTCTGCGGCGGCGCGCTGATATCCCAGATTCAGCAGGGCTGACAGCACGTCTTCTTCGGTGGCGCTCATGGCCGGCGTTGTCGGTGCAGAAGCCGGACCGGGCTGCGGGAGTTTGTCGCGCAACTCCAGCACCATGCGCTCGGCGGTCTTCTTGCCGATGCCGGGGATGCGGGTGAGGCGGGCCACGTCGTTGCCGCGAATCGCTCCGACCATTTCGTCGGCAGCCATGCCGCTGAGAATCGTGATCGCCAGCTTGGGACCGATGCCGCTCACCGTGATCAATTTCTCGAACAGGAGCTTCTCCGAAGAGCGCAGAAATCCGTAGAGGGCGATCTGGTCTTCGCGGACGTGGGTGTGGATGTGCAGCGCTACCTCGGCGCCGAGCGCCGGCAGATCGGAGAACGTGGGCACGCTGATGGTGACGTCGTAGCCGACTCCGGATGTTTCGACGATGGCCTGGTTGGGGTGCTTGGCCAGCAACTTTCCGCGCAGATGGGCAATCATGCTGAGGACATTGTAGCGGGTGGGGTTGGTCTTCGGGTCTGAATCGCGGATGGACACTCATCGCCGACGCTCTTAGAATCCAAGTGAGTTCTGCTGGGCAAAGGCTATGGGGAGACTCTGGATCCTGCTTCTGTGGGTGGCGGCGCAGTTGGTTTCTTCCGGCGTGGCGAGTGCGCAACAGACCGGGATTGATCTCGACGGACGCGCGGTGAACCCGCTCGGGGGATTTCCGGGCAAGGTGACCGTGTTAGTTTTTTTGCGGCGCGACTGCCCGGTTTCCGGCCGCTACGCCCCGGCGATTCAGCGAATCAGCAAACAGTACGGCGGCAGGGCGACTTTCTGGCTGGTTTATCCGGACAGGAACGAGACCGCGCAATCCATTCGTCAGTATCTAGCGGAGTACAGATATCATCTGCCGGCTCTTCGCGATCCCGAGCACGCTTTAACCAAGCTGAGCCAGGTGCAGATCACTCCCGAGGTTGCAGTGTTCGACGGGGAGCACCGACTCGTGTATGACGGGCGCATTGACGACTGGTACATCGATCTTGGGCGCGCACGGCCTGTGCCTACGACCCACGAACTGGAAGACGCGATTAAGGCCGCGCTGGCGGGCAAGGCTATCGCCAAGAGGGAAGTCAGGGGAGTGGGATGCTACATCTCGGACCTGGAATGAGACTGTGGCTGGTTACGCTCCTTGCGTGTGCAGGAATGATTGGCGCACTGGCTGCGAGGCCGGCTCCGCGACAGGCATCTTCCGGTGCTCCAGTGTCAACCTCGCAGGTTACCTACAATCGCGACATCGCTCCAATTATTTTTCGTTCGTGCTCAATGTGTCACCGGCCGGGTGAGGCTGGGCCTTTCTCTCTACTCACTTATTCCGATGTGAAGAAGCATGCGCGGCAGATTGCGGAGGTGACGCGGTCGCGATCCATGCCGCCGTGGCTCCCGGAGCCACAGGAATTGAAGTTTGCCGACGAACTTCGCCTGCCGGAAGCGGAAATTAAGTTGATCGAACAGTGGGTTCATGAAGGAGCGGTCGAAGGCGATCCGGCGGACCTGCCGCTTCCCCCGAAATTCGTCGAGGGCTGGCGGCTGGGGGAGCCGGATCTGATCCTCAAAGCGGAGAAGCCGCTGACGCTTCCGCCGCAGGGAACCGACACGTATTGGAATTTTATTTTCCCGGTGCCCATCAAGCAGACGCGTTGGGTGAAGGCGGTGGAGATTCGTCCTGGCGACAAGCGGTACGTGCACCACGCCAACGTTCTTGTCGATCGTGCCGGGGCACTGCGCAAGCGCGAAACCGAGCCGGGCGCGGGGTTCGGCGGCATGGAGCTCCGCATCGAGTCGCAGGTGTTCGATCCGGACAGCCACTTGCTGTTCTGGAAGCCGGGGACGGTTCCCTATGTTGAGCCGGAGGGAATGGCGCTCCGCCTCGACCCCGGCACCGATCTGGTGCTCAATACGCACCTGCAGCCGTCGGGGAAGACGGAGGTGATCCAACCGAGCATTGGACTCTACTTCACGCCACAAGCCGCGACCAAGGTGCCAATGTTATTGCAGCTTGAAAATGATGTGAAGCTCGACATTCCAGCGGGGCAGAGAGATTTTCTTGTCACCGATGAATTCGCACTGCCCGTAGACGTTGATCTGATGGCAATTTATCCGCACGCGCATTACCTGGGAAACGATATTCAGGCGTTTGCCACGCTCCCTGACGGCACGAAGAAAACATTGATCCATATTCCGCACTGGAACCTGAACTGGCAGGCTGTGTACCGCTATGAACGTCCGGTGCGGCTGCCGAAGGGCACGAAGGTGAGCTTGCGTTATGCATATGACAACTCCGAGGAGAATCCGCTGAATCCGAATCATCCTCCGGCGCGGGTGCTGGGCGGGAACCGGTCGAGCGATGAAATGTGCCATTTGTGGCTGCAGGTGTTGCCGGTGAATTTCGATCCGGCGCAGGGCGATCCGCGGATGCTGCTGCAGGAGGCCCTGGCTCGGCATAACGTGGAGAAAAATCCCGGAGATTTCGAAGCGCACTACAACCTGGGGGCGATGCTGCAGGCGAAAGAGAAACTGGAGGCGGCAATCGGCGAGTATGAGGCTGCCGTGCATTTGCGGCCCGAAGATGCGGCGGCGAACAACGCACTGGGAGCGGCACTGGTCTCGGCCGGGCAGGCTCAGCAAGGAGTTACGTATCTGCGCACGGCGCTGCAGACGCGTCCAGATTATTTCGACGCTCATTACAACTTGGGAATTGCGCTGGCTTCGCAGAATAATTTTGAAGAAGCGTCGCAACAGTTTCGGGCGGCGTCGCAACTGCAGCCCAATGATGCCAACGCGGAGGCGAACCTGGGGGCGGCCCTGGCGGAGATGGGAAGGCTGGCGGAAGCGAAATCGCACTTTGAGCGAGCGCTGCAGATTGATCCGAATCAGGCATTGGCGAAGGAAAACCTGGAAGCGCTGGAGAAGGAAATGAGCCAGCACTAGAGGCGGGTACACCGTCGTTATGCCGGGCGAAGTTTGTGCTCTAATTCCTCGTATGAGAGCGATCCCGCGGTTGAGGGCATTTCGATTGCCGTGTCTTGCGGCGCTTCTGTTAACTCTGATTGCGGATGCGCAACAGCCTGCTGCTCCCGAAGCACCTGCGGCTCAGACATCGCCCGCGGATGCGTCCTCCACCTTTGCTCATGCACAGAAGCTGATGCAGGCAGGTAAAGTGGATGAGGCGATTGCCGAGTTGCAAGCCCTGGAAGATCGCGATCCGGCCACGAAGGGTTTGGCTTTGGAATTGGGTACCGCCTATTACAAGAAGAGCGACTTCGTAAAAGCGATTCAGTTTCTGAAGAAAGCCACGGCGGCGGACCCGGGAAATGGCGAGGCGACGCAATTGCTGGGGCTGTCGGATTACCTCGGCGGGCACCCGGCGGATGCGATTCCACTGCTGGAGAAAGTGCAGGGTTGGTATCCACGGGCCAATGTGGACGCCGCGTACATTCTAGGCATCTGCTACATCCAGACTAAGAACTACGAGCAGGCGCGCAAAGCATTCGCGAAGATGTTTGATGTGCCGGCGGACTCAGCCGCGGCTTACCTGTTCACCGCGCGGATGCTGTTCCGGCAGGACTACGATCCGGTGGCGGAAGAGCAGGCGCAGAAAGCGGTGGCGCTCGATCCCAAGCTGCCGCTCGCGCACTACCTGCTGGGTGAGTTGTACACGTACAAGTCGCGGATTCCGGAGGCGATCACGGAGTTTCAGAAGGAGCTGGCGATCAATCCCGGGCACGCCGCCACATACTACAAGCTGGCCGACGCGTATTCGCACATTCAGAAATACGAAGACGCCGAACGCTTGTTGCAGAGGTCGATCTGGCTCGACGCGTCTTCGACGGGGCCTTACATCTTGCTGGGAAAGGTGCTGGAGAAAAAGGGCGAGTTCGAGTTGGCGGTCCGCGCGCTGCGGCGGGCGGTGAGCATGGACCCGAACAATCCGACCACCCACCACTTGCTCGGGCAGACTTATCGGGATATGGGAAAGAAAGAAGAGGCGGAGAGCGAACTGAAGCTGGCGGAGGAATTACAGACGCAGCAGAACTCGCACTGACGAGAACTGAGGCGAGGATTCGTTTTTGGCGCGGCCATGAAAATCCTGCTGGCAATCCTGGGAGTCTGCTTAATTGCGCTGCGTCTGGTCGGCTGGTTTCCGTGGAGCCGGCTCGACTCTCACCAGAAAGAACCGGTACGATTTAGTTTTCTCGCCGGACTTGCGGTCTTTGTCCTGGTGATTCTCTTTGTATTCTGGTTGGCGATGAGATAGGCGCGCCTGCGAATCGCGCTCAGATCGCGGCAGCCTGGTCGCGGCGGCGGGCTTGGATTTCAATGTAGACATTGACCAGTGACACAGCCGCGGGCGTCACGCCCGGGATGCGCGAGGCCTGGCCCAGCGTGCGCGGCTGGACTTTGGTTAGCTTTTCCTGCATCTCACGCGAGAGTCCGCTGACGGAGCGATAGTCGAACCAGTCGGGAATCGAGTGCTGCTCGGACTTCTTCAGGCGATCCATGGCGCGCTGCTGCTGTAGCAGGTAGCCTTCGTACTTTATTTCCGTTTCCACCGCCTTGAGTTCGTTGCGTACTTCGGAAGAAAGCTTAACCACCGAGGACACTGACGGCATAGAGGAACCTCTGGCGAAGAACTCCGGTATCAGTTCTTTCAGGATTGGGACCAGACGTTCTACGGTGACCTCTGGGCGCTTGAGCAACTGCGCGATGGGCTGTCCCACGGCTGAGGACATGATCGCCGCCGAGCTCTGCTCGGCCGGACAGCCGGGGGCGGCTGTCCCCACATGTACAGTACCGGCTTCGGTGGTCTCGATCTTCTCCAGCTTTTCTGCAGTCAGCCTCGTGCTCTCCAACATCTTCTTCAGGCCCTGCAGGCGTTCCTGCTTCTGCTGGAAATCGGACCACGCTCCGTCCGAGATCAAGCCCACGCGGCGGCCGTGCGGGGTGAGGCGGCGGTCGGCGTTGTCAATGCGCAGGTGCAGACGGAATTCCGCACGCGAAGTGAACATGCGATAAGGCTCGTTGGTGCCCTTCGAAATCAAGTCGTCGATCAGGATCGCGGTGTAGGCTTCGGTGCGATCGAGAATGAGCGGCGGCTGTTGCTTCACCTGCAACGCGGCGTTGATGCCGGCCATCAGTCCCTGGCACGCGGCTTCTTCGTAGCCGGAGGTGCCGTTGATCTGGCCGCCCAGGAACAAGCCGGCAATCTTGCGAGTCTCCAGCGTGCGCTCGAGTTCGGTGGGGTCGATTGAGTCGTATTCGATGGCGTAGCCGGGGCGCAGCATCTCGGCGTTCTCGAGGCCGGGAATTGACTTCAGAATCAAAAGCTGGACCTCCACGGGCAGGCTCGTGCTCATGCCGTTCACATAGATCTCGTGGGTGTTCAGTCCCTCGGGCTCGAGAAAGAGCTGGTGCATTTCCTTGTCGGGGAACTTTACGATCTTGTCTTCGATCGAGGGGCAGTAGCGTGGTCCGATCGACTGAATCTGGCCGCTATACATGGGCGAACGGTGCACGTTTTCGCGGATGATGCGGTGGGTCTCCGCTGTCGTCCATGCGATGTAGCAGGGCACTTGCGAGTCGTGATGCGCGACGCGCTTGGTGCGGAAGCTGAAGGGCGTGGGATCGGTGTCGCCTGGCTGGACGGGAAAGCGCGACCAGTCAATGGAGCGTCCGTCCAGACGCGGGGGAGTGCCGGTCTTGAGACGACATCCGCGGAGGCCCAGACGCTTGAGCGACTCGCCGAGCAGGACCGCGGCGGGTTCGCCGGAGCGTCCGGCGGGATACTGCTGCTCGCCGCAGTGGATGAGGCCGTTGAGAAAAGTTCCGGTGGTGATGATGACGGCTTGCGCGCCCACGGTGCGGCCGTCGCGGAGTTTGATTCCCAGGACGCGGCGGTGGCCACCGGGAGCCGTCGAGCTTTGCTCGACCGGACAGCCGAGGGCGGCTGTCCCCACATGGGCATCGCCGCTCTCGGGCTGAGGGCTGAGGGCTGAGGGCCGACGGCTGTTCTCCACGATCAGATCTGCGACTTCCGCCTGCTTGATCTTCAGGTTCGGTTGCGATTCGAGGACCTCGCGCATCTTCAGGCGGTAGGACTGCTTGTCGCACTGGGCGCGCGGCGACCACACGGCCGGGCCACGCGAAGTATTCAGCAGGCGGAACTGGATGCCGACCGCGTCGGTGATCTCGCCCATGATGCCGCCGAGCGCGTCCACTTCGCGGACGAGATGACCCTTCGCGATGCCGCCCACTGCTGGGTTGCATGACATTTGCGCGATCAGGTCCACGTTGAGGGTGTAGAGAGCGGTCTTCAGTCCCATGCGCGCGGCGGCCATGGCAGCCTCGCATCCAGCATGGCCTGCGCCGACGACGACCACGTCGAATTGTTCGGTGAACTGCATTGCGGCGGACCTGGCGAACCCCAGAAATTAATCTTAACGTTTACCTCTTTCATTCTAGCAACTTGGCAGGGGATGTGATCTCGATCACTTGATGAGTAGACGTGGCCGCCCGTATATTGGGCAGTCGTACTCATTGACGCGGGCTCGTTGAGACGAGTTCATTACACCGGCCGACAACCAGAGGGGGCATTATGAATACGGCGGAATTCTCCCAGCAATTGGAAGCGCGCATCGCGAAATATGACCTGCTTCGCCACCCGTTTTATCAGGCATGGTCGGCGGGCAAGCTGACGCGCGACGATCTGCGCGAATACGCGCAGGACTACTACCATCATGTCGAAGCGTTTCCTTCTTACCTGGCGGCTCTTGGCATGCGCCTGGAGGAAGGCGAACTGCGGCGGGCGGTGTTGGCGAACATGTGCGACGAAAAAGGAGTGGAGGGGCGACCGGGGAAGGAGGCTGTGCCGCACTCGGAGCTTTGGCTCGACTTTGCCGAAGGCATGGGATCGACCAGGAATCTGGAGTGGCATAGCCCCGTGCAAGAGATTCGGCACCTGATCCGGCATTTCCACGACGTTGCCAGCGAAGGCTCGGCCGAGGAGGCGTTGGCCGCTTTCTATGCGTACGAGTCGCAGGTGCCCCGCATTGCGCAGGAGAAGGAGCGTGGACTGCGCGAGATGTACGGCGCCGACCATAGGACGTGCGGATATTTCTCGCTGCACGCAACCGCCGATGTGTATCACTCGAACGTCTGGCGCAAGCAACTGGAAAAGCGAATTGCCGCGCATCCCGAGGCTGCCGACGCGGCTCTGGACGCGGCGGAGCAGGCGGCGCGCATGCTGTGGCTGGCGCTGGATGGCATCGAAGCGCGGCGCATGGCAGCGGTCGCGTAACTAAAACAGATGGCTTGGAAAAGAATCGCAATGGGCCACCGAGTCTTTGGTGGCCTTTCTGTCTTTGGGGTTTAGGCCTTCTTTGTCGTAATCGGAGTTCGTTCGCGCAGAACAGGAGACTCTTACATGATGAAGTCGGTTCCCATTGGCGCGCGGGCCGAGGCCGAAGAGACGGTCGAGTTCAAGCACACGCTGACCTCGCACCATCCGGAACTGCCGCCGGTTTATTCCACGCCCGACATGATCCGGCTGATGGAGACGGCGGCGTTTCACGCGCTGCAGCCTTATTGCGAGGGCGACGAGATCACGGTGGGGACTTCGATCAATATTGAACACGTCGCCGCCAGCGGCATCGGGGCGCGGGTGAAGGCAGAGGCTGCGCTCGAGTCGTTCGACGGACGCTTTTGCACTCTGCGCGTCACGGCGCGCGCCGACGGCCGGGAGATTGGGCGTGGGACGGTGGGCCGGGCCGCAGTGAGCGTTTCAAAATTCCTGAAAAAATGACGAATGGGAGACACTGATTGCCGGCGCCTGATCTTGAGCAGAGAGCAAAAGCAAAAGCGTTCAGCGCTATGCATTTTGGGGCGGAGCCGCTTTTGCTTGTGAATGTCTGGGATGTTGCGAGCGCCAGGATCATTGAGGCGGCCGGTTTTCCCGCCCTGGCTACGACCAGCGCGGGAATCGCTTTTGCCGAGGGATACCCGGACGGGCAGAAAATTCATCCGGATCGAATGTTTGCCCGCATTGCGCAGATCGCTGCCGCGGTGAATGTGCCGGTTACCGCCGACGTCGAGGCTGGCTACGGGGAGACAGCGGAACGCGCAGGCGACACAGCGCACAGTGTGATTTTCGGCGGCGCTGTTGGCATGAATTTCGAAGACGCGACGGGAGACCCGCAGCGTCCGCTCGCGGACTTGTCTCTGCAGCTGGAGAGGATCCGCGCGATTCGCGAGGCCGCCGGAAAATTCGACGTCGCTTTTGTATTGAATGCGCGGACCGATGTGTATCTCTTGCAGGTCGGTGATGTCAGCGAGCGTTACGATGAGACGGTGCTGCGGCTGGCGGCATTTCGCGGCGCCGGCGCGGACTGCGTCTTTGCCCCTGGCCTTCGCGACGCGAATACAATCGGGCGATTGGTCGTCGATCTGAACTGTCCGGTCAATATCCTGGCGGTTCCGGGCTCGCCCTCAGTGGCAGAATTGGCGGCTCTGGGGGTCAGGCGGATCAGCCTCGGCTCAGGGCCGATGCGCGCGGCGCTGGGACTGCTGCGGACGCTGGCAAAAGAATTGAAGACGTCCGGAACCTACACGGCGATGGATGGCGCACCCTCGCACGCCGAGATGAACGCCCTGATGAATTCGAATCGAAGATCGAAAACAGAAAACTGAGACCGTCCATTCTTATCGGCGTCATTTCCGACACGCATGGCTTGCTTCGGCCCGAAGCGATTGAAGCGCTGCGCGGGGCGGAGCACATTATTCATGCTGGCGACGTCGGCACGCTCGAGATTCTGGAGAAGCTGGCGACCCTCGCGCCGGTGACGGCCATTCGAGGCAACGTGGACAAGGGTGCGTGGGCCCGCAAATTGCCGGAGACTGAGATTGTCGAGATCTGCGGCATTTCCATTTACGTGCTGCATGATCTGGCGCAGCTTGATTTGAAGCCTGCGCCTGCGGGATTCAGGGTCGTAATCTCTGGGCACAGCCACGTACCAAAGCATGAGACGCGCAACGGAGTTCTCTACTTCAATCCGGGGAGCGCGGGGCCCCGGCGGTTCAAGTTGCCGGTCTGCGTGGGCAAGCTGATGGTTGAAGGCGGCAGTGTTCGCGCGGAGATCGTGCAGATTTTAGATTGACGGTTCTCAGCGAAGCTTCGCTTCGCGGACGGACGAATGCGTCCGTCCCTACACGGGCGCCTGTACAATCGCAAAGAATGTCTGTCTCCTTTCACATCGAAAAAACTGCCGGCAAGGCGCGGCTCGGGCGGCTGCTTACGCCTCACGGCGAAATTGAGACGCCGGTGTTCATGCCCGTGGGCACGGTGGCGTCGGTGAAGGGAGTGCCGCAGGACACGCTCGAAGAACTGGGTGCGCAGATCATTCTTGGCAACACATACCACCTTTATCTTCGGCCTGGCGTCGGGACTGTAAGAAAAATGGGCGGGCTGCATGGGTTCATGTCGTGGCCTCGCGCGATCCTGACCGACTCCGGCGGGTTCCAGGTTTTCAGTTTGAATGAGCTGCGTAAAGTCAAAGAAGAAGGAGTGACGTTCCGCTCGCACCTTGACGGCTCGTCGCATTTTTTCAGCCCCGAGAGCGCGATGGAGGCGCAGATCGGGCTGGGCGCAGACATTATTATGGCGTTCGATGAGTGCACGGAATATCCGGCGGAGCCGTCGCGGGTGCGGGCTTCGATGGAATTGACGGCGCGCTGGGCGGCGCGGAGCAAGGAGTATTTTGAGGAGCATAAGCGCGAAGTGCCTTGGGGCGAATATGTGGGGACAGCCGCCCCCGGCTGTCCGGCGGAGCGAAGCTCCACGGCGCTGCAGGCGAGCTCGCGCTCGCCCGGACAGCCGGGGGCGGCTGTCCCCACACAAACCAACTCCACCCCGTTCGGATCCACACAATCTCTGTTCGGCATTGTGCAGGGCGGGATGGACCGGGAACTGCGCAAGGAATCGGCCGAGCGGACGGTTGAGATCGGTTTTCCCGGATATGCGATCGGAGGGCTCAGCGTGGGAGAGCCGCGCGAGCTGACACGCGAGATGGTTGAGTCGACCGTGGAGCATCTGCCGGCGCACCGGCCGCGATACGTAATGGGAGTGGGAACGCCGGAAGAAATTGTCGAATATGCTCGTCTGGGTGTGGACATGATGGACTGTGTTTTGCCGACGCGCGCGGCGCGCCACGGTCTGCTTTTCACGTCGGAGGGAAAAATCTCGATTAAGCAGGCGCGGTATGCTCAGGATGCGGGGCCGCTCGACCCGAATTGTGGCTGCCGCGTGTGCCAGCGCTACTCGCGAGCGTATTTGCGGCATCTTTACGCGTCGAATGAGGTGCTCGCGCAGGTCTTGAACACCATCCACAACTTGAGCTTCTACCTTGACACGATGCGGCGGGTACGGCATTCTATTCAACTTGGGGAAGAGTCACGTTTTCTCTAGTGTCTGGTCTCGACCTGAAGACGTGAAGTGATTGTAATGACGGCGCTCCCCGGATTTGTAGCCTGAAAGCTGAAGAAACCCGGCCGAAGTCGATCCAAACCCCGTGGTGAAATAACAGCTCCCGCGGCGCTGATGGGCGCGTGGTCAAGTTGCGCGGGCGAAGTTTCGCGGACACATCCGCGCAGACCTCATGAATATGCAATCTTTTCTGACAGTGCAGCTCGGTGGTGGCGGCGGCGGTATGGGATGGCTTGGCGTCGCCCCCCTCATCTTCATTTTCGGCATCTTTTATTTTCTCCTGATTTTGCCGCAGCAGCGCCGCCAGAAAAAATGGCAGGCCATGCTCGACACGCTCAAGACAGGAGATAAGGTGACCACCAGCGGCGGCCTGCGGGGCACCATCATTGCCCTGAAAGACGATGCGCTGCATCTTCGCGTTCCGCCGGACAATTTGCGGGTGGAAGTGACGAAGGCTTCGGTGATGCAGGTGACGACGGCGGAAGAAGAGACTAAGACCAAGTAGCGGCGCAACATAACGTTCGAGCGGCATAGACCACAGAAACTGTCTTCATCATGAACAAGAATCTTCTTTGGAAACTCGGAATCGTCCTCGGCATTCTGGTTTTTTTCCTGTTCGGAATCTTTGGAGTTCCGAAGAGTTTTTCCGGCTCCGGGCTGCTCGCGTCCATGACCGATCACATTCACCTCGGTCTTGATTTGCGCGGCGGAACTCACTTGATTCTGCAAGTGAAGGTCAACGACGCGGTGAATGTGGATGCGCAGAACGCGATCGAAGTTCTGAAACAGCAGATGCGCAGCCACAAGATCGACTACGCCGACATTACTCAGCCGGATCCGCAGAACAATCCCGACCACCTCGTGCTGAAGGGCGTGCAGGCAAGTTCGCGCACGGACTTGCTGGGCATCGTTTCCGATCACCTGCCCGAATACGACATCACCGGAGGCGCGGACAATTCCTGGAACCTGTCGATGAAGCCTTCGATGCTGACCGATCTGAAGAACAAGGCGGTCACGCAGGCCATCGAAACCATCCGCAATCGCATCGACGCCCTCGGCGTCAGCGAGCCCACAATTCAGGAGCACGGGCTCGGGCAGTACCAGATTCTGGTGCAACTCCCGGGCGTGGACGATCCAGCGCGCGTGAAAGACATCATGCAGTCTACCGCGATGCTTGAGATCAAGCAGTCGCTGGGCGGCCCGTATCCGAGCGAAGCAGCGGCGCTGCAAGACAAGAATGGAATTTTGCCTTCCGATGCGATGCTTCTTCCCGGACACAACGCTCCCGGCGCTCAGAGTGAAGGTCCGGCCTATTACCTGGTGTCGCGCGTTTCTGCGGTCAGCGGAAAAGATCTGCGCGACGCGCAACCCAGCCGCGACCAGAATGGCCAGCCCAGTGTGAGCTTCACGCTGACGGGCGACGGCGGACAGCGTTTTTACAACTTCACCTCGAATCACATCGGCGACAGTCTGGCAGTGGTGCTCGACGGCAAAGTGCAGGAAGTCGCCAACATCAAAGATGCGATTCGGGACCGCGGCGAGATCAGCGGCGGCAGCATGAACGATCAACAGTCCAAAGATCTCTCGATGATTCTGCGCTCAGGCGCTCTCCCGGCCGGCATCAAGTATCTCGAAGAACGCACGGTGGGGCCGTCGCTGGGAGCCGATTCGATTAAGGCCGGTGTTCGCGCCGCCATTTACGGCATGCTGGCTGTGCTCATCTTCATGCTGGTTTATTATCGCGGGGCCGGCATCAATGCCGACATTGCCCTCATTCTGAACTTGATCATCCTGCTGGGATTCATGGGCTACTTCGAAGCGGTGCTGACGCTGCCCGGAATTGCGGGCGTGATTCTTACGGTTGGCATGGGCGTGGATTCCAATGTGCTGATCTTCGAGCGCATTCGAGAAGAACTGCGCAACGGCAAGACGCCGCCTTCGGCCGTGGATCAGGGTTTCAGCCACGCCTGGATCACGATCGTTGACACCCACGTTACGACGATTGTGTCGGCAGCGATTCTGTTTATCTTCGGTACGGGGCCGGTGCGCGGATTTGCCACCACGCTGGTGTTCGGTCTGCTGGCGAACCTGTTTACCGCGGTGTTTGTCTCGCGCATGATCTTCGACTGGATTCTCAGCCGCAAGAAGGTCGGAGAAGCGCTCAGTATCTAGAAGAATTGGGTAATTGGGAAATTGAGTAACTTGGCAATTGAAGCATCTGGAGACGTGGGTTTTAAATTACCCAATCGCCAAATTTCTCAATTGCTAAATGTCTTCTAAGTCATAGATAGATAAGGGGCTAGGGAAACCGGTGGAGTTCTTTCGCAATACCAACATAGATTTTCTCGGCAAGAAGTGGTATTTTCTGGCCTTTTCGCTGATCTTTAGCGTTGCTGGCGTGCTCTCCATGTTGTTCTGGCACGGCATTCCGTGGGGCGTGGATTTCCGCGGCGGAACGCTGGTGTATGTGAAGTTTTCGCATACCCCGAACCTCGCTGGAATCCGCGCGGCAATGGACCGCGCGGGGTTGCACGATCCGAAGATCCAGCTCTACGGGCCGGCTTCCGACAACGAGGTCCTGATTGACCTTGACGTGCGCGAAACGAACGAGACTGCGCTCGATCAAGGTAAGCTGAAGATCATTTCGGCGTTGGAGAGCAATGCTCCAGCAGGCAAGCAGGATCTGAACAATGCCAGCTCTTTGACAATCAAGAATTACCTGATGGAGAAAGACCCGATGCACCTGGGGTCGGACGCCGATCAGAAGTACACGGCGCAGGCGCAGGCCATTGTGAACTATCGCGACAAGGCGCTGAGCGGAGTGCTGAGCTCGATTGACCAGTTGAAGGGCTCTCCCGGAGCCGATCCCGCAGCGATCGCTGCCCTGAACGACGGATTCTTCCTGTCGGATTTTGGGGTGCGAAACGTGGAGATCGTCGGTCCGCAGGTGGGTTCCCAGCTGCAGAGGCAGGCAGCGCTGGCGACGATCTATTCGCTGGCCGGGATGCTGGTCTACCTGGGTTTCCGGTTTGAGTGGATCTACGGCATTGCCGCGGTGGTGACCGTATTCCACGATACGTTAATCACCGTAGGGGCATTTTCGCTAACGAAAACCGACATATCCCTGACGGTGATCGCGGCCATCCTGACGCTGATTGGTTACTCTAATAACGACACGATCGTGGTATTTGACCGCATCCGGGAAAACATTAAACTCATGCGGCGCGAGAGACTGTCAGAGATCGTCAATCGCAGTATTAACCAGACTTTGAGCAGAACGATCTTGACAGCGGGGCTTACGTTCCTTACCGTACTCGCACTCTTTTTGTTCGGCGGCGAGGTGCTTCGTGGATTCAGCCTCGCGCTGGTGATTGGCATCTTAATCGGGACGTATTCGTCGATTGCGATTGCAGCACCCATCCTGGTGGCATATCAGGATTGGCGGATTGAAAAGGGCAAGCGGCCGGTCGTGCCGGTCAAAACTAGGTAAAGTACCCGATGTCGTTGTCTTCATAATGTGGTAAGCCTTCTTTATTAGGGACTTAGAAGGATTTGCTCAGAACGGTTTTCCGGCTTGGGTGGCCAGAATGAGGGTCGAAAGATCGTGGGAGCAAATAGAAAGCAGTCGGTGTCTAAGTTTCCGTAGGGTCTGAAGTAGGGGAGAATCACAAATGTTTGAAGACAGTCTCATCGAGTCCGGGGGCAGGCTAAAAACCAAGCGTGGGCGGACGTCGGTTGTAGCGTTCGCAATCGAATTCATGATCATCGGTGTCATGGTTTTGATTCCGCTGATTTTCACGGAAGCCTTGCCCAAACAGCAGCTTATGACATTCCTGGTGGCCCCCCCGCCGCCGCCACCGCCTCCACCGCCAGCGGCCGCGCCGGTCAAGATCGTGAAAGTAATCCAGACCGACATCGTCAACGGCGAGTTGCGCACTCCGACGAAGATTCCGCAAAAAGTTCAGATGATTAAGGAAGACGAGGCTCCGCCGCCGGTCATGGCTTCGACGGGCGTAGTGGGCGGCGTTCCGGGAGGCGTTCCGGGCGGATCGATGACGGGCGTGCTGGGCGGGATCGTCAACTCGACGACTGTGGCAGTGCCGAAGATCGCGACGCCGCAGCGCGTGCGTGTATCATCCGGCGTGCAGTCGGGACTTCTGGTTCGCAGAGTGAATCCCTCGTATCCTCCTCTGGCTCGTCAGGCGCGCATTCAGGGAGTGGTTCTTCTGCAGGCGCAGATCAGCAAAGACGGCAACATCGAGAACCTGCAACTGATCAGCGGGCACCCGATGCTGGCCCCGGCTGCGATCGAAGCCGTGAAACAGTGGAAGTACAAGCCGTACCTGCTGAACGGAGAGCCGGTCGAAGTCGAGACGCAGGTGCAGGTGAACTTCACGCTCGCCGGGGGCTAAACCACCCGGTGGGAATCATGTGGGCACAGCCGCTCTCGGCTGTGCGGGTGAGCGTAAGCTCGCCAGTACCATTGCGGAGCTGCGCTCCGCCGGACAGTCGAGGGCGGCTGTCCCCACATGAAAAGTAGCAGTATGCATGGCCCTCCCCTTCCCACCTCAAACACGGTGGCCGGGAGGGGCTTTTCAGAAGCCCGGCGCGGCCGCCGTATCACTTGATCCTGGTATGGTCGGTCGATTCCGTGCGAATGCGACAAAAGCCGTACGCCGTTGGTATTTCCAACTCGTTACCGGCGGTTGGCACCTGAACGCGCATCATAGTGTCCAAGTAGAAGTAGAGAGTTCCGAGGAGGGAAAAGCAACTCATGTTTGCAACTCATGTAGCAGCAGCCGTTCTCAGCAACGTTCACGTCGCAGCGACCTGGGTCGTCCAGGAAGGCGGCGGCGCCATGGCGACCGATCCATTGGGCTTGTGGAAAGCAATGGGATGGGTTGCCCGCACCGTAGTCATCATTCTGTTCATCATGTCGGGCTGGTCCATCGGCGTGATGATTGACCGCTGGATGGCGTACAGCGCTGCCCGCAAACAATCGCGCGCTTTTGCTCCCGCCGTAGCGGGCGCTCTGCGCGATGGCCGTATCGATGAAGCCATCAAGGTTGCCGAACGCAACAAGAAGAGCCACCTGGCCAAGGTTGTCACCGCTGGCCTGATGGAATTCAAGGCTCACCAGGATTCCCCGGGGCAATCCCTGGCGAAACCATTGAAGCCTCGAAGCGCGCTCTGGAACGCACCGAAGCCATCGTCCACGCGGAGTTGAAGCGCGGATTGGGCGGCCTCGCCACCATCGGTTCGACCGCTCCCTTCGTGGGACTGTTCGGAACGGTGATGGGCATTCTGAACGCCTTCATCGGCATCAACAACTCAAAGGCCACCGGTCTGGCCGCCGTCGCAGGCGGTATTGCCGAAGCGCTGGTTACGACGGCCATCGGGCTGCTCGTCGCCATTCCGGCCGTCATGATGTTCAACTATCTGACCGGTCGCGTGGAAGCGTTCGACGTGGAAATGGACAACTCGTCGAGCGAACTGATCGATTACTTCCTGAAGAAACGCGGCGACGTTCGTCGGTAACAGCGTCAGCCGGTAGAACGGCTCGGTTCGCGGTTTCCGCGGTGAGTTGCTTGTCCGGCGCTGGAATGTTCCGGCGCCGGACCTTCCCAACTTAGCTCGGAGGGTGGTTACCCCGGATCGCGGCGGAAGTACGGGAGATTCAAGATGGCATTAGCGAAAAGAAACGAAGGAGCGAAGGTCAGTTCCGACATCAACGTCACGCCCATGGTGGACGTGATGCTGGTTCTGCTGATCATCTTCATGGTGGTTACGCCCATGTTGCAGAAGGGCCACAGCGTGGATATGGCGAAGGTGAACAATCCGGAGCAAATGCCGGACGCCGACAAGGAAGACGCGCTGCTGGTGACCGTGACCCGCGATGGCCAGGTATATTTCGGAACCGACCAGATCGCGGTGGACGCCCTGACCAACAAGGTCAAGGATCGCCTCGCCAACAAGCCAGACAAGCGCGTGTACGTGAAGGCGGACATGCGGGCTCGTTTTGGTTTTGTGGTACAGGTCGTGGACAGTGTTCGGGCTGCCGGGGTGGATGACCTTGGCTTGCTCACCGATCAGAGAAAAACAACTCCAAGCGCGCCGCCGGCAGGAGCCGCGCCAGCGCCAGGGCAATAGAGGAGAACTACTATGGGAATGGCACTTGGCGGGCACGGAGGCCAAAGCGCGAACATTAACGTCACGCCGCTTATTGACGTGCTGCTGGTGTTGCTGATCATCTTCATGGTGATCTCGCCGGTGACGCCGAAGGGACTGGATGCGCTGGTACCTCAGCCGCCTCCGCCCAACGCGCCCAAGAACAATACTCCTGACCGCACCATCGTCGTGCAGGTGATCGACCGCGGCGCCGGGCAGGATCCCGGCCTTGAAAATCAACGATAGAGAGGCGACTTGGGACAACCTGCAGGGACAACTGACGGACATTTACAAGCAGCGCGCGGAAAAGGTCATGTTCGTGAAGGGCGACGACTCTATCCCCTTCGCCAACATAGCCAGTGTGATTGATCTGGCGCACGCCGCCGGTGTGGACAAGGTCGGTCTGATTACTGCGAAGATCGAAGCGGGCAACTAGCAAGTTGCCCGTCCGGTAAGCCTAAAGTAAGCTGTCGTCGTATTCGGCCCACTGCGCGCGAGCGAGGTTCGCTTCCGCGCTCCCGCGGCCCCGGCTTGACGAAGCTTGTCGATGCTTGTCAAACCGTTGTCTCTGGGCCTAGGATGCTGTGGCGAGGGAGATTTATACCGCAATGAATAAGAACCTGAGATTCTATACGCTGGTGGCCGTGGCGCTGGCGCTCTTCTCCTCTGTGGGTTGCAACAAACTGCGAGCCCGCGATCAGTTGAACAAGGGAGTCGAAGCCTACAAGAACAGTCACTTCGAGGAAGCCGCCCAACATTTTCAGAAAGCTTCCGAACTGGATGCCAATCTTCTGAATGCCCACATGTATCTGGCGGGGGCGTTCGTAGCGCAGTATGTCCCCGGCGCCGACACTCCAGACAACGTGCGCCTGGCGGAACAGGCGATTGAACAATATCAAAAGGTGCTCGACGCGAAACCGGGTCGCGATCAGCAAGTGACTGCTTTGAGTGGGATTGCGGGCCTTTATTACAACCTGAATAAGTTTGAGCAGTCGAAGAAGTTCTACCGGATGGTGTCGGAAATCGATCCCAATAATCCAGAGCCGTACTACTCGATCGGTGTCATGGATTGGGCTTCCAGCTTTAAGCCACGCATGGACGCGCGCGCCGTACTGGGCCTGAAGCCCGAAGAACACCTGAACGCGAAGAACAAAGAACAGAAAAAAGTATGCGAGGACATGAAGGCGAAGAACATGCCCTCCATTCAAGAAGGCATGGACAGCCTGAACAAGGCGATCGAGCTTCGTCCCGACTATGACGACGCCATGGCGTACCTGAACCTGATCTACCGCGAGCGGGCCGACATTGAATGCGACGATCTCGCAACCCGCGAGGCAGATCTGAAGCAGGCGGACCACTGGGTAGATCAGGCCATGCAAGCCAAACAGGCCAGAGCTGCCAAGGCAGCGCAGAATGCCACCGGCGGAATCACCGTGGATCAGCCCAAGTAAGATCAGCCGAAAGTTTTGTGAAACGCAGCCTCCTTCGCCCGTCCGGGTGGAGGAGGCTTTTGTATTCTTGCCGCGATTCGCTTCGAACTGCCGCCATTGCGGCGCTCACTGTTTGCTGTACAGGCGGACTTCGACGAGAGGGAACCGCCAGCGCATGATCTTCGGGAAAGACTCGGGAAGAGTGCGCGTCAGCATCACCGTCGTGGGGTCGGGATTCCCGGATGGACCATTGTTCATCAGCATGACCCACACGCGGGGATAACCCGCTGCCTGCGTGCGCAGGAAATCCACGGTGGGCTTTCCCGTGAAGTCGCGGTAGTCGAGCCCTGCGGCGTGCCGAGGGAAAATGATTTCCGGTCCGAGTTGAGCCGTGAAGCTGGGGCTGGCAGTATTCTCGCCCGCGCGCACCGAACGGAAAAACTCATAGGGCACGCGGGTTTCGGCGATGTGAAAGATGACGGCATCGCCCTGCTGCGTGTGGTCGAGAATGAAACTGGCCGCCGCGCCGGAAGCGTCGCGCTCGTTGTCGAAGTCGTGACCGTAGACGAAGAAGATTCCTTGCGAGCATAGGAACAGGATGCCCACGAGCGCCGCCGCCAGCAGCCACGGCTGTCGCAGCCTGGCCAACCCAGCCGCCACCAGGATGAGCAGTGGCGGCAGGCAGAAGATCATGTAGCGAGCCAGGAAGACCGGGCGGGCAAACGAGAGCAGAACGGTCAGTACCACCGGAAAGCAGAGCCACAACAGGAGAAACTGGCATCGCCACACCTGCCAGTTCTGCGACTTGGCCAGCAGGCCCTTCCCAACCGGGGCCACCGCCGCGATGCAAGCCACGGCATAGACTGCCGAGAGAGGCCAACCGCTGCCGCCTGCGAGGTGCTCGTAAAATTCGAGTAAATCGTGAAGCCTGGGCCGGGGAATCCAGCGGATCGGGCCTGCTCCAGTCTTGGCCACAAAAATCAGCAGTGGGAGCACCCCAAGTCCGATGATGCGCCAGGCTCGCTTGATTTGCGCAGAAACCGTGATTTGCTGGTCGGTGCTCAACCCAAGGCTGCCCATTTGCCGCAGAGCCAGCCAGTCAGCCGCAAGAAGCAACAGGGCGTAGAAATGCGCATAGGCCGCCAGGATGCTGATCACGATAAAGGCGCGGCGGTAGCGACCTGAAGGCTCGCGTAACCAGGCCTCGCGGATCCAGGAGATGAGGCATCCTGACGAGAGTGTTGCCAGCAGCACGAACAGCGCATAGCTGCGCGCCTCTTGCGCGTAGCGAACGCTGTAGGCGTTGAAGGTGAACAAGGCTGCCGCGATCAGCGCGACCCGGCGGTCATAGAGCAGCCGGGCCAGCCAGTATATTGCCGGCAGCGTGGCCGCCGTGATCAGTACCGAAAGGCTGCGGAGAAAGAACTCGTTTTGCCCCATGTGCCGAGAGGCGTTCATCCAGATGCGTAGCAGCAGGTAGTAAAGCGACATGTTCGCTTCGCGCCACCACAGCAGGTGCAGGAAGTTTGGCCAGCTGATCCGGGCGACCTCTGCGCTGAAGCATTCATCAAACCAGAAGGGCTTGCTGGCAAGAGACTCGAGCCGGATGCCGATGCCCGCGGCGAACAGCAGCATAAGAGTCAGCCACTCGGCCGGGCGCATCGGCTCTGGCCGGGACGGTGAAACGCCTGCGCTTTGATTCACCGCGGCTTCGGGTGGCTGCATTCGGAGCTTGGAAGACGTTGGATTCCAAATGATACTATGATGGAAACCCATCCGATTGGCGCGTATTTTCGAAAAGGAGCCTGGTTGTGGGAGCTTCCCCTGTGACATCCCTTGAGTTCCCGCCGCGGCAGAGCGCGGCCGAAACGAAGGACCGCTGGAAGGGATGCGTGTCGGTGATCGTGCCGGTCTACAACGAAGCGGCGCACGTAGACGAACTGTTGCAGGCGATCCATGCCTCTCCCGTGAAGAAGGAGATCATCATCGTGGATGATGGTTCCACCGACGGCACCCGCGAGAAACTGCAAGCCCTCGTTCCCGGCGACGATGTGACCATTGTTTTTCACGAGAAAAATTGCGGGAAGGGAGCGGCGATTCGCACCGCTCTGACCTACGCTCGCGGGGAATATGTGCTCATCCAGGATTCCGATCTGGAATACGATCCGCAGGATTACCCGGCATTGCTGCGACCGCTGGATGAGGGTAAAGCGAACGTGGTCTATGGCGTGCGCCCGGATCGTCCGGAGCGCGGCCTGCGCTTTTTTCTGGGCGCCAAGCTGCTGACGCATCTCACCAACCTTCTCTACCGCGCGGGCATTCACGATGAAGCGACTTGCTACAAGGTGATTCGTCGCTCCCTGCTCGAGCGGGTGGAACTGAAGTGTCATCGCTTCGAGTTCTGTCCCGAGGTGACGGCGAAACTCTGCCGCATGGGCGAGAAGATTGCCGAAGTGCCAATCTCCTACAATCCGCGATCTGCCGTGGAGGGGAAGAAAATCCGACACTCGGATGGATGGCAGGCCATCGCGACGCTGATCCGTTACCGGTTTGCGCCGCGCGGCCGCTGGTTGCGCCAGGTTCAGGGCAAGCCGCCGGCGCCCTTTGCCGTCAGCTTCTCGCGCCTTCCGGCGGAGTAGAAGCCCGCCCGAAGTCACGGCGCGGGTCGCCAACGTCCAGTACAATATGCCGTCTGGTGGGAGTCCGCGCAGTCGGATGCGGGTTCGGCAACGGTGTTTCATGTTCAAGAAGATTCTCATCGCGAACCGGGGCGAGATCGCAGTGCGCGTGATCCGCGCCTGCCACGAGATGGGAATTGCAGCGGTTGCGGTTTACTCTGACGTCGACCGCGCAGCGCTCCACGTTCGCAAGGCCGACGAGGCCTATCCCATCGGCGCTCCGGCCGCTTCGGAGTCTTACCTCAACATCAGCAAGATTCTCGATGTCGCGAAACGTTCCGGCGCCGAGGCCATCCATCCCGGCTACGGATTCCTTTCAGAGAATGCGAAGTTTGCCAGAGCCTGCGTGGATGCGGGCGTGAAATTCATTGGCCCCACGGCGGCGGCGATGGACGCCATGGGATCGAAAACGAAAGCGCGACAAGCGATGGAGCGCGCCGGCGTTCCTTTCGTGCCCGGCACGTCGCGTGGCCTGGAATCGTTCGAGGAGGCCGAGCAAGTCGCCGCGCGCATCGGTTATCCGGTGATGTTGAAGGCGGCGGCGGGCGGAGGCGGGAAGGGCATGCGACTGGTGCACGCGCCACAGGAACTCAAGTCGGCGCTGGAGGGAGCGCGCAGCGAGGCGGAACGCTCGTTCGGCGACAGCGAAGTCTATATCGAAAAAGCGATCATCAACCCGCGTCACATCGAAATGCAGGTGCTGGCCGATGAGCATGGGAACACGGTCTATCTGGGCGAGCGCGAATGTTCGCTGCAGCGTCGTCATCAGAAAGTGGTCGAGGAGGCTCCTTCGCCGATCGTAGACGCCGACATGCGGCGCAAAATGGGCGAGGTCGCTGTTCGCGTGGCTAACGCGGCGGGATACACGAACGCCGGCACGGTCGAATTCCTGGTGGATCAGGAAAAGAATTTCTACTTTCTCGAGATGAACACCCGCCTGCAGGTGGAACATCCGGTAACGGAATTGGTTACCGGGCTGGACCTGGTGCATCTGCAGATTCGCATTGCGAACGGCGAGCGGCTGCCCTTTGCGCAAGACGATGTAAGGATTCGCGGGCATGCCATCGAGTGCCGCATCTACGCGGAGGATCCCGACAACAACTATTTCCCCAGTCCGGGCAAGATCACGCTGCTATTGGCGCCGTCAGGGCCCGGGATCAGGCGCGACAGCGGTATGTACGAGGGCTGGACCGTGCCCATGGATTACGATCCTCTGCTGGCCAAGTTGATCGGCTACGGCACCGACCGCGATCAGGCGATCGGCCGGCTGACGCGAGCCCTGAGCGAATATTTTGTGGGCGGCATCAAGACCAATATTTCCCTGTTTCGGCGCATCCTGCGCGATCCGGATTTCCGCGCTGCCAAACTGGACACGGGCTTTCTGGATCGCATGTTGAAGCAGAAGGAAGACGGTAAGTCTGAGCCCGAGGCAGATCCTAAAGCAGTGGAAGTCGCCGCGATTGCCGCAGGCATGTTCGCAGTGCTTGGTCCTGCCGGCGCTGGAGTGGGCGAGCGTGCCGGTGCCGACGGCTCTTACGGCTCCAGCACAAAGGCTGCGTCTAACTGGAAGAGCGCGGCCTACAAAGAAGCGATTCGATGAGTTGAACTCAAGGAACTAGCGGGTGGCCACTCGCCACTGATAACTGGTTTTCATGACCTACGACGTAACCATTGACGGCACCAGCTACCGCCTCGATCTCGACCGGGCTGAAAGCCGCTGGTCGTGCCGTCTGGACGGACGCGAGATTGAAGTGGACGCGGTGCTGGCGCGGCCGGACGTGCTTTCGCTCCGAATCGGCAACCGCGCGTACGAAGTGAAATGCGAGCGGGTTGCCGGAGAGATGCATCTGTGGGTGGGCAGCGCTCGTTTCGCTGTGGATGTCCGCGACCCGCGTTCGCTGCGAGGCCGGGTCCGGGTCGTGGATGATCATGGCCCAAAGAAAATCACGGCTCCGATGCCCGGCAAGGTGGTGCGCGTGCTCGTGAATCAGGGAGCCGGCGTCGAGGCGGGCGCAGGCGTTCTCGTGGTCGAGGCAATGAAGATGCAGAACGAAATCAAGTCGCCGAAGAAGGGAACCGTCCAGAAGATTCTGGTTAGCGAAGGAGCCGCCGTGAATGCCGGAGATGTGCTGGCGATTGTCGAGTAGCAACCGCGATTAACTACTTTTCCAACCCGTTGGTAGCCAAGACTCTTTTTGCGTAGTAGTCCACAACTTTGGCTTCATCGCGCAAAACCTCGTAGTAAGCGGACTTGAGCAACTGCTCGCGACGGTCGTGCAGCTGGGAACGAATTGCCTGCTGCACCCGCGGATCTGCATATTCGCGCTGTCCTGCCGGTTCTTTCGATACCAGCTTCACAATGCGAAATCCCAGGGTTTGCTTGGTGGTTGGATTGACCACGCTGATGATGCTGCTGTACTGGCCCGGTTTCAGCTTTATCACCGCGTCGCGGGTGAGCGGGTCTGTGTTGCGTAATGAAGATTCGGGTACGGTACCGAGATCGCCGCCGTTTCCCGAGGTTTCCGGGTCTTCCGAATATTTCATCGCCAGCGTGGCGAAATCGTCGCCACTGTCGAGGCGGTTCCCGATCATCTGAATCTTCTTGCGCGCTTCGCCTTCGTTCTGCGCTTTGTCATTCTGGTTGTGGGCTTGCGGGTTCGGTACAGGCGTTACCATGATCTGCGCCAGGTGGTACTGCGTCTCGATGAGGTTGAACTCGCCTTTGTGGGCGCTGTAGTAGTCGGAAGTATCCTGGTCGGTGATATTGATTTTGGAGGACACTTCCTTGTTCATCACTTTATCCACGGTGATGGAGCGCCGGATGTCTCGTTTGAAATCGGCCAGCGTGATCTTCTTGTCCTTGAGCCGCTGGTCGAATTCCTCCTGCGTAAACGGGGCCTTGTATTCGTTGTACTTGCGGTCCACTTCTTCGTCGGTAGCGAGCAGGCCGAGTTTCTCGGCGCGCCGCATAATGATTTCGTCATCGATCATCTGGTGCAGGATGTTCAGGCGCAGGGCCGTTGCCTGTTCCCCGGTCGGTGCCTGCTGGGCAGACGCGACATTGTTGTCATAGTACTTATCCACCTCGGCGCGGAATATTTTCTTCCCGTCTACCGTGGCCATCACGTCGCCGCCGGCTTGCGAGTTGCACGCAGCCAGAGCCGCCAGCAGAACGCAGGCGGAAACTCCCGCGGCAACCTGGATCAACAACGAATGTTTTCTCAAGAGAATTTCTCCCGTCTCTGACAACACACGACAAAATCTTTCACGGAGCGAACCGCGGGTCTGTCCCTTAGCCGCCAATTACTTGGATGCAGGGGTCGGAGCCGGCGGCAAGTGTGCCGGCACAGGCTGCCCCGCATCTTTCAGGGCGTTATCGAGGGCAGCTCGAATCTCGCTGGCTGGAACCGCGCCATCAATTTTCTGCCCGTTGATGAACAGCGTCGGCGTTGCATTCACGCCAATCCCGTCGGCTTCTTTCATGGACGCTTTCACTGCGTCTTCATTTTGCGCCTTGACGCAAGCCTGCAGTTTCGTTACGTCCAGGTTGTGCTTTTGCCCTTGCAGTACGGCCATTTTGTCCAGGGCTTCGAAACGCGCCACGGGTGTCTTCTCGTTGTCCACATCGCGCTTGTTGGCGTGAATGCTGTCGGCGAAATCCCAATAGGCATCGGTATTTTGAGCGGCCAGGCAGTTTGCGTCAACGGCTGCATGAATCGCCCAGGGATGGATCTCGGCCAGCGGGTAGTCCTTGTAAATGAACCTGACCCGGTCGCCGTACTCCTTCAGGATGTCCGGGAACAGAATCCTGTGCATGGCGGCGCAGTACGGACATTCGAAGTCGTCGAAATTCACCACCACGATTTTGGCATCCTTGGCCCCGCGCGATGGCCGGCCGGTGATGTCAATCCTGCCCATCAACTCGGCGAAGGGGTCCTTGGTCAAATCAAATTTTGTCACCCGCAGCATGGTGCTGCGGTCTTTGGCAATCAGGAACTTCAAGTCCTGCTTCTTGCCTTCCCCGGCGTCGATGGTCACCGAAACCGCGTCATATCCAGGCAGGTCGGTGCTGGGAGTGATGGGGCCGACAGTCACCTTCATGTCGGCCGAAATCGTGGTGTAGTAAGAGCGGACCTGTCGTTCGATCCTGCGAGCTACGTCCGGTGGAGCGGACTGGGCAACACAGCCCAGGCAAATCAGAAGCAGGATCAGGAACGAACGCCGGATTGTGATCAACAGGAACCGCCTCAGCATCGCGAAGTATCCTTCGATTATCTCACAGCAGATGCAGGCCGACCCCCGAACAGCGGCGGGACTAATGGTGCAGTTCATCGTTCTCAAGAAGCGGTGTCACTCTGAGCGTAGGTGTTCTTCAGGCGAATCGAAGGACCTCCCTCTTGTCCGGCCCGCGCGCGCAGCCCAAACTGCACGACTACCGCGGCCGTCCTGGGACCTCTAGCCGGTGCGGCGGAGTTGTTCCGCGGGCAGCAAAGAGTTCATCGAGCCGGAGCGGAATCCCTCCAGATCGAGAGTCACGAACTGGAAGCCAAGCCCTTTGAAGATTGCCGTGAACTCGGCGGCCATGGCGGGATTCAGGGCACGCTCCAGTTCCTCGCGGGCGATTTCAATGCGGACAATGTCGCCGTGATGCCGCACCCGGAACTGCCGGAAGCCGAGGGCGCGAACGGCATCCTCGCCGCGTTCCACCACCTCGAGCGCCTCGCGAGTGACGGGTCGCCCGTACTCGATGCGGGACGAAAGGCAGGCCGAGGCCGGCTTGTCCCAGACTCGCAGCCCCGCGACGCGGGCCAGTTCGCGAATTTCCTGCTTGGCAAGCCCTGCCTTGAGCAGAGGGGCCGCGACGTGGTGCTGTTTGGCGGCTTGCTGGCCGGGTCGGAAATCTCCTTGGTCGTCCAGGTTCACTCCGTAGGCGATGGCGTCGAAGCCGCGGGCGGCGCGCAGTTCTTCCAAGGCCGCGAAGAGTTCGTCTTTGCAGTGAAAGCAGCGCTGTCCATCGTTCCGCGCGTATTCGGGCCGGTCGAGTTCGGAGGTGGAGATGACTTCGACGGGGATCCCATGCTCGCCGGCGAAGGCCAGGGCGTCGGCAAGATGGGTGCGCGCCAGGCTCGGCGAATCCGCAATCACCGCCAGCATGTCGTTGCCGAGCACACGGTGAGCAGCCCAGGCAAGATACGCGGAGTCGATGCCGCCGGAGTAGGCGACAAGCAGGCGGCCGAGTTCGCGCAGGTCCGCCCGGAGCTGAGAGTCCTTCGAGGTCAGGGCGGGATCTTCAGACATGACGGTATGGTAACAGCCATTGCGGGGAGATTGCAGGCGGGGAAGCGGCTAGTACAGCCTCTCCTGCTTCCTCAGGTTTCCGAACGATCCGATGTTAGCTAGCGTGAAGGTGAAGCGGAACAGGTTTTCGTTGCGCACATTGGCGATTGCGTAGCGGCGATATTCCACCGTCATGCCGCAACAATCCCAGTTGTAGGTGGTTTGTGCGGAGGCGAACTGCAATTGGCCGGTATCCGCGTCAATGCCGAAATTAGCCGCCGCGCTTAATCCTCGGTGGTTGAGCCCGCCATAGCCAAGCGCGACGCGGAACTGTTGAAACTGGCAGGTGGGTTGCTGCGTTGTGGTGAAAGCGGCCGTGCAGGTGCCCAGATTCTGCTGGGAACTGGTAGTCGGTTGCGGAATCTGCAGGAAAGCATCACCGCCGCCTATCGTAAACTGGCCCAGGTTGTAATTCACCAGCAGAGTGCTGGCATTGATGCGGCCTAATTGAAAGTCGTAGTCCAGGTCCCATTCCGTATCGGTATGGCTGCTGGTCGCAAGCCGCAGGCGCGAGACCAGGGGAGAAAGATGCCGCGGCCGGGTAATGAAGGCGATGCCTGTCAAGTTTTCGGTGGTAGTGAAAACGTTACGCTGTCCGGGGACCACCGCTCCGCCGAAATTGGGATCGAGGAAGTATTTCTGCGCGAGCTCCCAGGTGGCGAGTTCTTTCACCGCCGGTCCCGCGGCGCACGGTTGATCGTCGAGGCTGCTGACGCGCTGCCAGGGCACGAGCTGCTCGGGGGCCGCTGCGCCCACCGCAATGCCCGCCATGGGCGTCTCGCAATCCTGCGCTTTTCCCGACGTGTGCTTCGAGTAGAGCCTGGTCACAAAACCATACTCGACTTCATGGGTATTACTGAGGATGTCACGCTCGTCGAAGTGCAGAACATTTGCGAAATCGTTCACGCCCGTGACCAGCCGGTACACGGCACGCGGTTCGATGACGTGCTTCCACTTACGTCCCAGAAATTCGTTGTCGAATACTTTCTCCAGCACAGGCGGCCGGATTTCGACCGACGTTTCCAGGGCCTGGCGGTTGGTGGGATCGTTCGAAGTGACTCCTAGAACAAAACGCTCTGTGTAGTAGGTTTCGTGCAAGGCTAATGCCGGCCGCAAGGACCACCCGTGAAACTGTACTGGCAGAGAAATCTCAGGGCTGAAGTCAACGCGCCCCAGCAGGCTGCTGGTATGAAAGCCTGGTTCGCTGCGCGACAGGCCGGTCACCGACGCGTCGAACGACCAAAAAAATGGCGAACGGCCCAAAGCCCGGTCCACGCTCGAAGCGTCGATGCTGGGCGTGTGAAAGATCTGAACAGCATCGAACGTAGGCGGGTTCGAGAGCGCGCCATTGGTCGGGTTGATGGTTTGGAAATAGTCCTGATAGCGCTCCACCATGCTGCTCATCGAGAAGCCGTTGAACGCATTCGAAATAAAAACCTGCGACTTTACTTCGGAGTTGACAGCCTGCGTGAAGACTTCGTTGAACGCCAGCCGGAATAGGAACGAACTCAGATAATCCACATTGGAGAGGGCGCGAAAGCCGTAGAAATTGCCCTCCGCCGTGAGGCGCACTTCCTGGCCGCCTTCGCGCAGGATCTGCGCGGTCTGAACGCCGTTGTTCTGAACCTGGATCTCGATGCCGCGGTCAATGACCCCGAAATAGTTCAAGTCCACGTAGGAGGTGTCGCTCGGACGCGCGCGATATTCGCCTCGTTGCATCCATCCCCGTTTCGACATGTATTCTGCCCCGAGAGTTCCATCCATGCTGCGGTTAATGTCCCAGTAGAAGGCGTCGCCGACTTCGTTGCCGTTGGTGGAAGAACGGCCGGCGGTGGGAATCAGGAATCCGGTCTGCCTGGCGTACCGGTCCACGGGATGCGTCGCATAAGGAAAATAGAGGATCGGGAATCCGTGCAGCCAGAATGTGCTGTTCACAATCTGCGCGTTGCCCCCGACATCCACCACGATTTTGTGGGCCTGAAACTCCCAATTCGGGCGAGGTAGGTGGCACGTCGTAATGGTCCCGTCATAGACCAGGTAGTGATCAGGACTGGTTCTCTCCACCAACTTGCCGGTGAAAGCAAAGGGCGAGGTCGAGGTGAGCACAACTCGGCTGCCGCGAAATTGGAGTCCGGTGGTGGCGGTGACGTCGTAAAAGCGTCCCGTTTCCGCCGTCAGATTATAGGTCCCGTGACTGGCCTTGAGGTGATCATCGTTCGGGCCGCCGTCGAGTGTGAAATGTCCGGAGGCCGTAGCCTCGCCAGTGTCGGAGTCGTAGGTGACGTCATCGGCTCGCAGAATGTAGGTCCGATAATGGATCTCGGCATCGCCGTGCAGTTTGTAGACATTGCCGTCCTTTTCCTGCTCGAGGGCGCAGACGGTGGTGATGTCGTCTGCCTGTTTGGCGGCCTGTGAGGCGCAGAGCGTGCTTGCCGCGGTCGCCGCCGCCTTTGTCTGCGGCTCCTGCGACGACGAACTCATGGTTTGACCGGAATTTTCAGAAAGCAACTGGCTGGTTACTAGCGCAGAGGAGGGAAGCTGATGACAAAGGAACAGCGCCGTGATAAGGAATCTAGTGCGGAAGGTCATCGGAAAAAATCAACGGAGAAAGTCGCTCATACGATAGCGTACCTGTCCCTTATCGTCTCACTAGTTGCGGCATCGTGAACTTAGCACGGCGCTGGCCGCGAGGCAAAGTGGCGGAAAAGGGTAGGATTCCCCTTGGTTCACTCCCGGTTGCACGGTTCGCGTTCATAACAACGATTTCATAAGACTGGCATTCATGAATTGTCCGCTGTGTGGCGAAGTTTGCCGTTGCCATTTGGAGCCCCCTCCCACTGCATCGCAGTGGAGCCCAGATGCTGAGAGCGACTCTGCGTCTTCGTCGGCGTGTGTCGCTGCGAATTGCTCTGCGGACGCAAGTCCGGCGCCAGAAGCTCCTGAAGACCCGCCTCAGGACGCCGGTGCCTGGCGAGACGAGCTTTCCGCCCGGCTCAACCGTTACCGCGCTCGCCGCAAGGTGCGTCCCCCGCGCTACCCTTCGCTCACTCTGCAATTTGACGCGGTCGAATCGTCTTCCAGTACAAACGCTCCGGCCACTTCGCAGCCTCCCGCCTTTGAAACCCTGTCGAACCACGCCCTGGCACTCGATGGACTGAGGCGCGAGCCTTCCGCCGTGGGTGTGCCGGTTCAGCAGGCACCTGCCCCGGAAACGACCCGGCCGGTTGTCGTTCCGGCTGTCGCACACTCGGGTGCGAAAATCATCGAGTTTCCAAGGTTTGCATGGGGACCGCCTGCGCCTCCGCCGGATCAGCTAGCCGAGCCCGTTGGAGAGCGACCGCGCATTCTCGAGGTTCCCGACGTTGCGCCTCCAGCTCCCGCCTTGGGTGGCATTACCATCGAAGCAGTCGAGCGCGAGGAGGCTGAGAAACGGCCCGGCATTGATATTCCCCTGCAGAGTGCGCCGCTGGCCCGCCGACTGGTAGCGGCTCTGGTCGATGGCTTGATCATCACCGTGGCCTCGGCGTTCTTTGGCTTCATCTTCTGGAAGGTTGCCGCCGTCACACCTCCCCTGGTCCAGATCGCTGGAATTGCGCTGGGTGCGCTCTGCCTGTTCTGGGCCGCCTACCAGTATCTGCTGATCGTTTACGGGGGCACTACCCCGGGACTGCGCGCCGCCGGGCTCGAACTCGCTCGCTTCGACGGCACTGCGACCAGACGCAGGCTACGCCGCTGGCGAGTGCTGGCGTCGTATCTCTCGGCGGTTTCCCTCGGCATGGGATATGCATGGGTCTTTCTCGACGAAGACGCCCTTTGCTGGCACGACCGCATTACGCATACCTATCTCGCACCAAAAAACAGCGAAGCTCAGCGCCCGGCGCAGACCCCGTAGCCCCGAGCATCCGGCGTCCACTCCTTCTGCCTTCCTGTGCTATCTTCAATGACTTAGCCTGAGTTTCCGTTTCTGCCAGTCATATCAAGCATGGCTACAGCCCCTGAAGGTACAAAGCCGGCAGTAAAAGTCTTCGTCGCCACCACGGTGATGCTGACCTTCATCTCGTTCTGGCGTGCCGCTGCGATTGTTCTCTCCGATCTGGCCTCGTCCGCTTATTACGCGGGCGGCGACGCCGAAAACGTCATCGGCAAGAGCGCTCCGTGGTTCATTCTCGCGGTCATGTTGTTCAGCTACGCCGTCCGGGCGCTGTACATCGAATCGAGCAGCATGTTCGTGCGTGGAGGCGTCTACCGTGTGGTCAAGGAGGCCATGGGCGGGACGCTGGCCAAATTCTCCGTTTCGGCCCTGCTCTTCGACTATGTCCTCACCGGGCCCATCAGCGCCGTGTCTGCCGGGCAATACCTTGCCGGCTTCATCAAGGACATGGGAGATCACTTCTTTCACCGCAAACTGCAGTTTTCCGACAACTATTTCGCGGCCGGACTGGGTGTGATCGTCGTGCTCTATTTCTGGTGGAAGAATACTCAGGGCATCCACGAATCCAGCCAGAAGGCCGTGCAGATCATGATTGTCACCACCGTGATGGTGGTGATCCTGATCGTCTGGTGCACGATCCACATCCTGCGGCACCCCGTTCCGCTGCCGCCCAGCCCGTTCAGCCCGGCAGGCGCGATTCCCCTCAACAAAGATTCCCTGGGCTGGTTGAACAATACGTGGTTCAGCCACCTCACCTGGATCATTATGTTCGTCGGATTTGGCCACTCCGTCCTCGCCATGAGCGGCGAGGAAACGTTGGCCCAGGTCAACCGCGAGATCGAACATCCGAAGTTGAAGAATCTGGAGAAGACGGGGCTGGTGATTTTCATCTACAGCCTGATGTTCACTTCCCTGGTTTCTTTTTTCGCGGTGATGATCATCCCCGACGCGAGCCGCTCGCACTACTTTGCGAATCTTATCGGCGGCATTGCCGTACACCTGTCGGGACCTGAAAGTCTGAAGCTCTTGTTCCACGGCTTTGTCGTGCTGGTGGGCGTGCTGATTCTGGCTGGAGCACAGAATACCTCCATCGTGGGCGCGAATGGCGTGCTGAACCGCGTGGCCGAAGACGGAGTGCTCACCGGTTGGTTCCAAAAACCGCACCACCGTTATGGAACCAGCTATCGCATCATCAATCTCATTGTCGGCTTGCAGTTACTGACCATCCTGCTGAGCCGAGGCGACGTTTATCAGTTGGCCGCTCTGTATGCCTTCGGCGTGATCTGGAGTTTCGCGATGAAGTCTCTGGCCGTGCTCGTGCTGCGGTTCACCGAGCCCGGAAATCGCGAATGGAAAGTGCCTGGAAACCTGCATATCGGCAAGATCGAGATTCCCTTTGGCCTTATCGTGATTTCTGCCGTGCTGTTGATCACGGCCTTCGTGAATCTATTTACCAAGTCACAAGCGACAATCGCAGGCATCATCTTCAGCGTAGTCTTTTTCACGATCTTCACCATTTCCGAGCATCACGTCGCCAAACAGCGCCACGGCAAGCCGGAACAGCTCGACCAGTTCCGCGTCTACGGCAATCAGGAGCTGGGATCGGGCGCCATGGGAGTGCGTCCCGGCAACGTACTGGTTGCGGTGCGCGATCCGCGCAACCTCTACTATCTGCGACATGTGCTCGGCCATACCCACACCGGCAAGCAGGACGTTGTGGTCATGAGCGCCCGCCTCTACCATCGCGAGCACAGCTTCAGCGGCAGTGCGGTGTTTGAGGCCAGCCAGGTGTTCGACCACTACGAGCAGGAGCTTTTCACCGCCGCCGTCGCGGTAGCGGAAAAGGAAGGCAAGCCCATCTCGTTGCTGGTGGTGCCGGCCACCGATGTGTTTGAAGCGATCATGGTGACGGCGCAGCGGCTCGATTCCAGCCGGGTGGTGTGCGGCCTTTCCAACAAGCTCACCGCCGATGAGCAGGCTAAACTCACCGGCGACGCCTGGGAGCGTCTGCCCGAACCGCGTCCCCGCCTGACCCTGGAAGTGTGCGCGCCAGACGGTACCGTCCGCGAATACGCCCTCGGGCCGCATACCCCGCGCATGCGCCCGCAGGATGTCGAACTCATGCACAAGCTCTGGCTCAACATTACCGGCGATCCCAAGTTTGCCGGGGCGCACCATTACCACATCGTGGCCCTGGCTCTGGAAGAATTGCAGCGCGAGTTGAGCACTGAGCAGCGTGCAGAGCTGCTGCAAAAGTTGCAGGACGAAATGAACCGCACCGAACCCGCGCGTGACCCGACCAGATAAACTGAGCTGAAAGGAGGTCCTCAATGGCGCGCATCCCCGGCGCATCCCGCAATCAAGGCGGACTGATCCGCCGGCTGTTTGTGGGGATCGTTTACTCTCTGACCCAACGGCGGCTCGGCCACGTCATCATGCCCATCCAGGTGACCGCGCATCATGCCAAAATCCTGTGGGGATACGGTCAGATGGAGCAATCCCAGGCCGGCAGCAAACTAGTCGACCACAAGCTCAAAGGACTGGCGGAACTTCGAGTGGCGACACTGGTCGGATGTCCGTTTTGAATTGACATCGGCTCTGCCGTGGGCAGGGCAAGCGGCATCTCGACCGAGCAGATCGCCAACCTGCCAAACTACCGTTCGGATTTCAATTTCTCGGAACTGGAGAGGCTCGTGCTCGAGTATACCGATGGCATGACCCAAACTCCGGTCGAAGTGCCGGACGCGCTGTTTGCGCGGCTGCGGGGCAAGTTCAGCGAGGCCGAACTCGTGGAGCTGACTTCCGCCATCGCCTGGGAGAACTACCGCGCCCGCTTCGACCACGCTTTCGGCATCGAGGGGGAGAATTTCTCGGAAGGGGCAGTCTGTGCCCTCCCAGTTCGAACTGCCGAGGCCAACCGCAACGCCAACCCGTAGCGCCGGCGTCGCCAGGGCGTCACGCCCCGTATTGCAGGCGCGTGACGCCCCCTCCCAACGGCCTTCAAGACTGCCGGCTCTGCAACAGAACTAGCTGTTGAGCTTATCTTCGCAGCAGTGCTTAGCTGTCTTGCCGTCTTCTTGGCGCAGCAGTCTTTCCCGCAGTCTTTGCCGCCGCAGCATGCCGCTGCACCTTTGTCTTTGCAACAATTGTCGCCGCAGCTGGATGCAGCCGCCTTGTCCTTGTCGCCCTTCATGCAGGACATTGCATCTTTTCCGCCGCAGCAAGATTCCTTTTCCTTGTTGTCACCAGCTTTTATGTCGCGATGCATGCAGCTGGCGTGCGCGTCTTTCGCATTGCCCGCCATCTTGTCACAGCACGGACACTTATCCTTCGTCGCCGGTGCGTTGTCTTGCTGAGGAGCAGAAGGTGCGGCTGGGGTTGCGGTTTGTGCCCAGGTCATAACCGTCAGGGCCAGGATGAATGCCATCATTTTGTATTTCATGACTCAAATCTCCTTATGAATTCGTACTTTTGTGAGAGCTCTTCGCCCGATGCATCTGGAAGGCCGCCGTCGACGTGGCAGCCCACTTCGTTTTGAGGAGTGCGCCACAGGCGCGGTCGCCGAACTCAGATGCGGAGGATGGTACTTCGTACGGAATAAGGCTGGAAAGAAGCGTCGCTCGAAATTCTTGCCGCGGTGCCGCTTCCGCCGCTATCACCTTCGCCGATAGGAACTGCACGCATCCCATCAGAGTTCGGCCGCAAGATTCTGGTGGCGGCAGGCAGCGATGGCGGATTTCCCGGTGCTCTCCTGGCGCAGCAGGGATGTTGATCGCAAGGCATGTCGGCGGGCGCAGCCGTTAACAACAGAATTGGCACAAACCGCGAGTGAGCGTCGGGACAGCAGCTATGATCGTGCGCAGGAGAAGCGCGATGGGTGTGCCCCTGGGCAGCCGGAGTGAGAGCAGCGGCCAATCCCGGCGGCAAGCTCCACCACGCCAGCGAAGCCAGAACAAGGGTGGAGATGATCCTCTTTCGCATTCTCGAAACCTGATGCGGTTTCGAGACTGACACCGGCGGGGTTGGTGGTCTGTGATCTTGGTCACACGGTCGAGTGATCGATTGCTAGCGCTTGAGAATGCTCTCCAGAGAAGTCCGCAAACTGCTGAAGCGAAACGGATATCCGCTGGTCACGAGCTGTGCCGGCTCCACGCGCTGGCTGCCCAACAACACCGTTTCTCCCATTTCGCCGAAGGCCAGCTTCACCGCGAAGACGGGCATGGGCAAAATTGCTGGGCGCGAGAGCGCGCTCGCCAGCGTCCGGGTGAATTCCGCGTTCGTGACCGGCCTGGGCGCGACCATGTTTACAGGGCCGTGCAGCAGGTCGGTCTTCAGGATGTGGTGAATGGCCCCCACCATGTCCTGCACATCGATCCAGCTCATCCACTGGCGGCCGTCGCCGATTCGGCCGCCCATGCCCATCTTGAACGGAAGAAGCATCTTTCCCAGCGCGCCGCCCTTAGGGCTGAGCACGACGCCGGTGCGAATCGGCACGGTGCGGATGCCAGCATCGGACGCAGCTTGCGTGGCTGCTTCCCACTCCCGGCAAACGTCTGCAAGGAATCCTGCTCCGGGCGCGCTTTGCTCGTTCAGCACTTCGTCGCCGCGGTCGCCGTAGTACCCGATGGCCGAACTGCATATAAAAACCTGCGGCTTGTTTCTAGCTTGCGCCAGCGCCAGCGCCAGGTTGCGCGTGCCGATGACCCGGCTGTCGCGGATTTTCGCCTTCTTGTCTGGAGTCCACCGGCCGACGATGCTTTCCCCAGCCAGATGGATGACCGCATCGAAGCCGGAAACGGCGTCCGGCGGAATGGGCTGCGCTGGATCCCATGCAACCCGTTCTTCGTCGCCTGCGACGTCTCGCGCGGAGCCTGGACGAAGCAGTCGGGCAACCTGCGCTCCGCTGGCTTTTAGCGTGGGCAGCAGCGCGGTTCCGATCGGCCCGGAAACTCCGCTCACCAGCACGCGCGCCATGCGAAGGCTTACCATCGAGCACCAATGTAGCAGACAGCGCGGGCCGCGAGCCGTTTGTCCGGAACTTCGATGCGACAGAATTTCTCAGCAGGAAAATCCAGCCTGCATGTTTTGAAGAAATCGAACTCCGCGAACGGTCGCCTGAGCGACTCGGTTCCGAAATGTATAATCACTGCAGCGTCTCGGCCTGAACCCTCTGCCCGGAGCCCCTCTCCACACGGGTATAATCCATCATGGCGAGCTTGCGCCAACAGATCGCGACCACTGCGCTTACCCTGACCAAGTTCCGCGACCTGATGAAGCGGATGCAGGAGAACCGTCCGCAGGACGATCTCACGATCGTCAAGAAAGCCTACGACTACTCCCTGAAGCACCACGAAGGACAGACTCGCGCGTCCGGCGAGCCCTACCTGGTCCACCCTCTCGAAGTTGCACTCGTCCTTGCCGAGATGAAGATGGACCCGGTCGCCATTGCCGCGGGCCTGCTCCACGACTCGGTCGAAGACACGTCCGTCACCATCGTCGACATTCGCAAGGAATTCGGCGAGCAGGTCGCCCACATTGTCGAAGGCGTCACCAAGATCAGCAAGATTGATTTCGCCACCCGCGAAGAGCAGCAGGCCGAAAACCTGCGCAAGATGATGCTCGCCATGGTCGACGACATTCGCGTGGTGCTGATCAAACTCGCCGACCGCCTGCACAACATGCGCACGCTCGAGCACTTGCCGCCCGAGCGCCAGCACAAGATCGCGGAAGAGACGCTGGAAATCTATGCTCCCATCGCCCACCGCCTGGGCATGGGCAAGATTCGCGGCGAGCTGGAAGACCTGGGCTTCCGTTTCCTCGATCCCGTCGGCTACGAGCAGGTAGAAAAATCGGTCAACGCCCGCCGCAAGCAAGGCGAAACCTTCCTCGCGAAAATGCAGACGACGATTACCGACAAGCTGAAAGAGGCGGGCATCCAGGCACGCGTCGAAAGCCGCATCAAGCGCCTGTTCAGCATTCACAAAAAACTGCAGCGCCAGCGCATTTCCGTGGACCAGGTCTACGACCTTTGCGCCATGCGCGTCATCACGCGTTCGCTGCAGGATTGCTACGCGGTTCTTGGCATTATTCACAACCTGTGGCGGCCGGTCCCGGGGCGCATCAAGGACTTCATTGCCATGCCCCGCCCGAACTTTTACCAGTCGCTGCACACTTCGGTGATCACGGAAGACGGTACGCCGTTTGAAATCCAGATCCGGACTGAGGAAATGCACAAGATGGCCGAGGAGGGCATCGCCGCCCACTGGAAATACAAAGACGGCCCGGTCTCAGCGCAGGACGAGCAGCGCCTTGCCTGGCTTCGGCAGGTGGTCGAGTGGCAGCGCGATGTAAGCGATCCCAACGAATTTCTCTCCACACTCAAGGTCGATCTTTATCCCGAAGAGGTTTACACGTTCACGCCGAAAGGCAAAGTCGTGGTGCTGCCGCGCGACGCCACGCCAATCGATTTTGCTTATACCATTCACACCGAAGTCGGCCACACCTGCGTTGGCGCCAAAGTGAACGGGCGCATGGTGCCCCTGCGCCACAAGCTGCACTCAGGCGACATCGTCGAGATTCTGACCCAGCCTGGCCATAAGCCCAGCCGCGACTGGCTCGGCCTGGTCCGCTCGTCACGCTCACGCAACAAGATCAAGCATTGGCTCAACGTTCACCAGCGAGAGCGTGCCATTGAAATTGGACGCAAGCTGATCGAGAAAGAAGCGCGCAAGTACCGCATCGCGTTCAAAGACATGAAAGACGAGGACCTGCAGAAGGTCGCGGGCAGCTACGGCCTGGGCAAGGCCGACGACCTCATGTCGGGCATCGGCTATGGAAAGTATTCCGCGCGCCAGGTGTTGGCGAAACTGCTGCCCGCGGGTGCGACGCACTCCATCGCCGGCGATATCGAGTCTGAGGGGCTGACTTCGCAGCCGGGGGGAATCGCCAGCGTGGTTCGCCGAGTCTTCGGCGATCACAACGCCATCACCGTGCGCGGCCAGGGCGACATGATGGTCTACCGCGCCCGGTGCTGTAATCCCATCCGCGGAGAAGCCATCGTGGGCTACATTACGCGCGGCAAAGGCGTGGCAGTCCACTCGGTCAGTTGTCCCAACGTGACCAACCTGATGTACGAACCTGAGCGCCGCATCGATGTCGAATGGGCTCGCGACGACAGCACTCCAACCGCCTACCCGGTGAAGCTTACGGTCTTCTGCGACGATCGCTTTGGCATGCTGAAGAGCATCACGGGAGTGATCGGCGACGCCAAGAGCAATATCAAGAACATCGCCGCCCACACTTCGAACAGCCAGGCCAGCGTCGAAGTAGTCCTCGATATCTCTGATCTAAAGCACCTGGAACTGATCATCGCAGGCCTGCGCAAGATCCCCGGCGTGCACGAAGTGCAGAGACTGCAGAAAATCTAGCGTTTCCGGGCGAGCACAGCCGAATGTTCCGTGCGGAACATAACGTCATCACAATGCGGGGTATACGATAACGTCACGACAGTTAAATGAAAGAAAACAAAGCGGATAATGTATGCCGGCAATGGGGTTGGTTTTTGGGGTTCCGTGTTCGCGGCCGGCACCAACATTCACCTCCTTCCTCTGTGGTACTCTGTGCGCTCTGCGGTCCAGTTATTTACTGAGAACTGACAACTGAGAACTGCCCATGCGCGAAGTCATTGCCACTAAAGACGCCCCGCAAGCCATCGGCCCCTACTCGCAGGCGATCAAAGCGAACGGACTCATCTTCACGTCGGGCCAGATCGCCATTGATCCCACGACGCAGCAGGTTATCGCCGGAGACGTTGCCGCGCAGACTGACCGCGTCCTGCGAAATCTGTCGGAGATTCTTGAGGCCGCGGGAAGTGGGTTAGGCAAAGTCGTCCGCTGCACGGTTTTCCTCAAGAACATGAGCGAGTTTGCCGCGATGAACGAAGTCTACGGAAAATATTTCAGTACTGCCCCGCCGTCGCGTTCGACCGTCGAGGTCGCTCGACTGCCGAAGGAAGTCCTCGTGGAAATCGACGTCATCGCTCTGGAATAGCGAGATCTCAACCTCCGACGACACCGGGCGCACCGGGGATTTAAAATCTCTGTGTGCCTCGGTGCCCCCAGTAATTGAGATGTGTTAGGAGCCGAAACATGGCAAAGAACCGAATTGTGTCAGCTGTAGTTTTTCTGGCCGCCGCCGCCCTGCTTCACGCGCAAGCCCCCACGCATAAACGCGTCCTGGTCGTCCCCAACACGAACTCTCCCACCAAGGTGACCGGAGAGGGCGTCAAGACTGACTCAGGCCTGCAGTACTGGGACGTCAAGGTTGGCCTCGGGCCGTTCGCGAAAGACGGCGACGTGGTCAAAGTCCACTACACCGGCTGGTTTACCACGGGGAAGAAGTTCGACAGCTCGGTGGACGCGCACCAGCCCTATTCCTTCACGCTGGGCAAAGGCGAGGTCATCAAGGGATGGGACGAAGGCGTAACAGGAATGAAAGTTGGCGGTAAGCGGCAACTGCGCGTCCCGCCCGAACTGGCATACGGCGATGCCGGCTACAAGACGATCATACCGCCCAACTCCACGCTGATCTTCGACGTGCAACTGCTGTCGGTATCGCCGAGCGCAGGTGATCCCAAAGGGAATTAATTTCCCCGCCGTATTCCGTGCGCGCTGTGGTTGAGGTTATGCCTTGACGACTTTGCCGCTGCGCAAGCAGGACGTGCAGACGCGGATGCGCTTGCCCTGGCCGGCGACCTTGGCGTGCACCGGACGCAGGTTTACGTTCCAGCGCCGCTTGGTGACGTTGTGCGCGTGGCTGATGTGGTTTCCAGCTTGCGGCTTCTTGCCGCAGATGTCACATTGTTGTGCCATGAAGACTCCCGGGAAAATTCAGATCTTGTGGGCGAAACACTGATTTTACAGGAACTTGCCGCTTTGGGCAATGGTCCCATGCGCACCGGCGTGACCGCCGCGAAGCACAAGTGTGCGCTGTGCGATACTTAATCTATGCAGTCGCCGCTCCAATCCCCGACCGCCGCCACGGACCCCAAGTCCGTGAAGGTTAACCTCACGAGCGGTGCGGGGGTGGACATTGAGTGGAACGACGGGCACCTCTCCCACTATACCTTCGCGTACCTGCGCGACGCCTGCCCCTGCGCGATGTGCGAAGACGAGCGGGCCAAGGCTGGACGCCGTCCCGGCGATCCTGCGACCGCCGCTCCGGGCGCATTGCTGATGTTCAAGCCTCACGCGAAGCCGCTCAACGCCGAAGCCATCGGCAAATACGCCATTAAGTTCAGCTGGAACGACAACCACGACCTCGGCATCTACTCCTGGAGATTCCTGCGCGAAGTCTGCCCGTGCGAAGAGTGCAGGGCGGCGCGAGCCGTATAGCAAATCCTGGTTTTCCACGGCCGGTGGATTCCGATGTTCATTCGTCACAGACTTCCTGGTTTGCTTACGCCCATACTCTCTGAGGATGGCGGGACTATTCGCATCCGCTCCAATGCTGCAGGCATGGGATGTGAAGGCCCTGCGCGGAAGCGCCGGGAGGCAGAAGGTCCGCGTTAGCGGACGGCACGATTCACGGAGGGAGGACACGATGGCTCACGCCTACCCGAATGTTCTGGTTCACGGGAGAAGGTGCCGTCCCTGCGGGACTCAGGTTTCACGACGACGCTTACCCGGCACTGCCGTGCCGGGCTTTCCCATACCGCCGCTACGCGGCTGCCGCAACGACGACGGTTGACCGGCACTGCCGTGCCGGGCTTTCCCATACCGCCGCTGCGCGGCTGCCGCAACGACGACGGTTGATCGGCTGCCGTGCCGGGCTTTCACATTTCGCCGCTACGCGGCTGCGGCAACGGTGGGTAAACGTTGTTGGGATGGCGAGAACGCGTTTGCGGGCGGCACTGGCTATGGAGGGACGTCACGATGGCTCACGCCTATCCGAAGGTTGTGGTTCATTGCGTATTCAGCACGAAATGCCGCCGTGATCTGATTCCTCCCGACCTCCACGAAAAACTCTGCATGTATTTCGTTGGCATCGGGAAGGGCCACGGTATCCCAGTGCTGTGCGCTGGAGGTACGGCGAATCACGCGCACTTGTTAATCGCGCTTCCAGCGACCATGCCGTTGGCAAAGGCGATTCAAGTTTTGAAGGCCAATTCGTCGCGTTGGCTTAGCGAGCACGGGTTCGATTTCGCGTGGCAAGAAGGGTATGGTGCGTTCAGCGTCAGTGCCTCAAATGTTGAAGCCGTGCAGCATTACATTGAGCACCAGGTAGAGCATCATGCGAAGCATGCGTTCGAGGACGAATTTGTGTCGTTGTTGCGCAAGTCCGGGGTCGGGTACGATCCGGAATTTGTTTTTGGATGAGGGTGCAGGGTGCCTCGCGCGAAACCCGCAGGATGCGATTCCCCTGTAAAATTGAATGATCACCACCGGAGCCACGTCCGCATTGTCTTTTCTCGATCAACTCAACCCGCAGCAGCGCGAAGCCGTCGAGACCACCGAGGGGCCGGTGCTCATCCTCGCCGGAGCGGGCAGCGGCAAAACGCGGGTCATCACCTACCGCATCGCCTACCTGATCGAGCACAAGGGGGTGATGCCGGAGTCCATTCTGGCGATGACCTTCACCAACAAGGCCGCCGGGGAAATGGGCGAGCGCGTCGAAAAACTGGTGGGTGGCTTCAGCATCTCGAAGCCAGTCATTTCCACGTTCCATTCTTTCTGCGTGCGCGTTCTGCGCCGCGACATTGAAGCGTTGCGCATTCCGTCAACCACGCCCGGACAGCCGCCCATCGGCCACACCAAGAATTTCGTCATCTACGACGAGAGCGACATGCAGGCGGTGGTGAAAAGCGTGATGAAGCGTCTCGGCCTTGACGACAAGCAGCTCACCCCGCGCACGGTGCTGGGGCGCATCTCGTGGGCGAAGAATCACATGCTCGATCCGCAGGAACTGTACCTGCAATCGGCCGATCCCAAGACAGAAAAAATCGCCCACCTGTACGAGGAGTACCGGAAAGAACTGCGCAAGGCCAACGCCCTCGATTTCGACGACCTCCTGCTTGAAGCCGTCCGCCTGCTGAAATCTGTCGCGAGCGTGCGGGAATACTACAACCGTCGCTTCCAGTATCTGCTGATCGACGAATATCAGGACACGAACCGCCCGCAGTACGAACTCATGCGCATGCTCGCGGGAGAACGCCACAACGTTTGCGCTGTGGGAGACGAAGACCAGTCGATCTATTCGTGGCGCGGCGCCGACATCCGAAATATTCTCGAGTTCGAACAGGATTTTCCCGAAGCGAAGATCATCCGCCTGGAACAGAACTACCGCTCCACGCAAAACATTTTGCAGGGCGCTTCGGCCGTAGTCGCAAACAACATTCGACGCAAAGGGAAGAACCTCTGGACCGCGCGGCAGGGCGGCACCAAAATCGGGTACTACGAGGCTCCTGACGGAGAGAACGAGGCCCTCTTCGCTGCCGACCACATTGCGAAGTATCTGCGCCAGGCCACGGAACACGGCGAGACTCCGCGGGCCGCCGTGCTCTACCGCACGAACTCGCAGTCGCGCCTGTTTGAAGAGGCGATGCGCCGCTACGGTCTCAAGTACAAAGTGGTTGGCGGGTTCTCGTTCTACGAGCGATCCGAAATCAAAGACCTGATCTCGTACCTGAAGGTCATCCATAATCCCGACGACTCGATCTCTGTGCTGCGTGTAATCAACACGCCCACGCGCGGCATCGGGAAGGGAACCATCGACACGCTGGAACAGCTTGCCCTGGAAACCGGCCTGTCGCTGTGGGGGGCGATCGGAGAGGCCCTTCGTCGCCAGCTTTTGCCGCCGCGCGCGTTGGCGTCGTTAAAGAGCTTTCAGCAACTGATTGAAGACGGGCGCGCGATGTTGACGGGACCGTTCGCCGAGCAACCAGAGGACCGTCTGAGCGCGGGCGACGCGCCTACTGCCACAGTCAATGAATCTGCCGACCACCCGTCGCCGCAAGAAGCCCAAGCGGACGACGCGACCGCCTTCGATCCCACCGAATTCCACAACTTCTCGTTCGACTTCGGCGCCCACGATGAGGTCGCGAACCCGAACGACGAATCCGCAGAAGATGCCCGAACCACCGCTCCTCCCGAACCGCAAATCGGAGGGGTCGCAAAATCCTTCCCGGCTGCAAGCGTCAGCACGGCGGACGTGCTGAAATTCCTTATCGACCGCACCGGCTACATCAAGCTGCTGGAAGAAGAAGACACGCCCGAAGGTTTCTCTCGCATCGAAAACCTGCGTGAGTTGGTAAACGCCGCCATGGATTCTCGCGACCGCGCCGAATCGCTCGACGAGTTCCTTGACCATGCTGCGCTCGTTGCCGACGCCGATGACTATGACGAGCGGGCGCAAATCACCCTGATGAGCCTGCACGCGGCCAAGGGCCTGGAGTTTCCGCTCGTCTTCCTCAGCGGGCTCGAAGAAGGACTCTTCCCGCACTCCCGCACCATGCTCGTCCCGGATGACATTGAAGAAGAGCGGCGCCTGTGCTACGTCGGCATGACTCGCGCCATGGACCAGTTGGTGCTGACTCGCGCCGTCTACCGCCGCAGATACGGCACCGACCTGCCCGAAGCCAGCGTCCCGTCGCGTTTCCTGGAAGAAGTCCCGGCCGGGCTGATCGAAGAGCTGGGAACCAGCAAAGTTCGTGCAGGGACGGGCGCATTCGCCCGTCCGGCAGGGCGAAGCTCCTCCTACGAAGCCGAGAGCACCCACTACTCCTACGAAGATGAGGACCAGAGCGCGTCCTGGCACTCCGGAGACGCTGGCCGAGGCAACGCGCGCGCTGCAAAGCCGACCTCTCCGGCGCGCCCCTACAACTCGATCGAAAACATTGCCGGATTCTTTGCCAGCCGCGGCAAGAAGTTCACTGTTCCGAAAACGCCTGTCGAAGAGCCCACGGGCAAGCGCGGATTCCGCCCCGGCCAGAAGGTTCGCCACCCGAAATATGGCGAAGGCACGGTTTACCAGCGCGAAGGAGAAGGCGAAGAAGCCAAGATTACGGTACAATTTCCTCGCTTCGGATTAAAGAAGCTGGTGGAGAAATATGCCCAGTTGGAGCGGGCCTGAAAGCATTGGGGAATTTGGTAATTGAGTGATTGCTTTCGTGGCAAGCCGCACAGGTCTTTCGATACCACTATTACTCAATTACCAAATTGCATAATTACTCAATCCGAAAAAGGAATCATGGCCAACACAACCAAGCTGTCTCGTGAAGAACGCAAGAAAGCGAAACGTACCGCGCGCAAGAAACGCAAAGCGGAAAAGCCGCTCAAGCCCCGCGACTATCCTCGCGGGTCGAAAAAGCCCAAGGTCAAAAAGTTGGCCCGCGGCCAGGCGAAGCGGTAAGGCAGCATTTAGCGTTGAGCACTTAGCATGTAGCCGGTCCCGCGACGTAGCGGTGCGGCAAATGCTAAGTGCCAACTGCTGACTGCCTGTTTGGCTTAGGAGAAATCAACCCATTGGCACAACCAGCCACGACCGAGCCACCAGCGAAACCCGCCGAAGTGATCCGCACATCCGACAACCAGCTTTTCTGCTGCAAGTCCATTGACAAGCTGATTACCGACTCGGAGCATCCCGGCCAGCGCCTGCAAAAAACGCTAGGTCCCTGGTCGCTGACGGCGCTGGGCATCGGCGCCATCATCGGCTCGGGCATTTTCGTGCTCACCGGGACGGCGGCCGCCGGAGAATATTTCCAGGCTCCATCCATACTGCACGCGCAGGCGCTCGACGTGATCGTAAATTTCCTGCGCACCGGCCACGTTGCGGGAGCGCTGATGCACGGCCGCCCGCCGGCGGGACCATCGATCGCCATCTCGTTTTTTCTGGTAGCAATTGCGTGCAGTTTCGCAGGGCTGTGCTACGCCGAACTGGCATCGATGATTCCCATCGCGGGCAGCGCCTACACTTATTCCTATGCGACTCTCGGTGAAATCTTCGCCTGGATCATCGGATGGGATCTGATTCTTGAATATGTGGTCAGCAACGTGGCGGTTGCGGTGGGCTTCGCCGGCTATACCAAAGCTCAGCTTGCAGCGTTCGGTCTGAACTTGCCGGACAAATGGGCAAGCCCGGTATGGGCTTCGGGCCAGTGGACCGGTTCCTATTTCAACCTTCCGGGATTCCTGATTGTGTTTTTGCTCACGCTGCTGCTGGTGCGCGGCATAAAGGAATCGGCTGGGACGAACAACATCATGGTGGCGGTCAAGATTGGCGCGATCCTCACATTTCTGGTTGTCGGCGGAATGCTGGTGAAGCCGGCGAACTGGTCTCCGTTTGCGCCCTCGGGTTTTGGCGGAATCGTGACCGGCGGGGCCATCGTTTTCTTCACATACATCGGATTCGATTCTGTTTCAACCGCGGCGGAGGAGTCGCGCAACCCGCAAAAAGACTTGCCCTTCGGCATCATCATGTCGCTGATTATCTGCACCCTGCTCTATGTCGGGGTCGCGGTGGTACTGCTTGGCATGATGAAATACACGACTTTCGTTTCCGGCGCGGCTGCCGAAGCCCCCGTCGCCTACGCCATGAAGTATCTGGGAGTGCATCCCTTTTTCCGGTCGGTGATCGTAATCGGCGCGCTGACAGGAATGATTTCCTCGCTGCTGGTGTTTCAGTATGGGCAGGCTCGCATCTGGTATGCCATGTCCCGCGACGGCTTGCTGCCCAAGCTGTTTTCCGCGGTACACCCAAAATATAAAACACCGCACTGGTCTACATGGATCGCCTGCTTTGCCGTGGGCATTCCCGCAGGACTGGTGGATATTGGCGACGCCGCCGACCTGGCTAACATTGGAACTCTGTTCGCCTTCGTGCTGGTTTCAGTGGGAGTGATTTTGCTGCGGCGCAATCAGCCCGATCGGAAGCGTGCCTTCCGCGTGCCCTTCGTTCCGTGGTTCCCGCTGCTGTCCGTGCTTTTTTGCGGCGGGCTGATGTTCGGGCTGACGCTCATTACGTGGCTCCGCTTTGTGATCTGGCTCGGCCTCGGGTTGCTGATCTATATTTTCTATAGCCGCCACCGCAGCGAGTTTGCCCGGAGCAGATAGGCATCCGACTCGGCGAGTTACAGGAATCTGGCCTTCATCCTTCGCCGCGGGTTTTCCGCGTTGCCTGATTCACCCCGGTTTTTGCCGACGTAAAGGATCGTCGGAAGCCAATCGCGCGTCCCTCGCAAATCTTCTGGCAAAAAACTACAATCAGATTCATGACCGCTGCCGCAGACCGCCCGCCCAACGCCTTCATCCGTCAACTCCCCAAGGCGGAACTGCATTTGCACCTGGAGGGCGCGGTCGACCCGACCACGCTGCTTGAACTTCGCCAGCGTCACGGAGAGAGAACCAGCCTTGCGGACACCGAGAAGCTGTACAGCTACACGGATTTTCCCAGCTTCCTGATGTCGTTCAAGGATGTCAGCTCGCACCTTCGCGGGCCCGACGACTACGAATTCATTACGTACCGCCTGATGCAGCGGCTGAAGGAAGAGAATGTTCTGCACGCCGAGGTATACGTTGCGGTCGGGGTCTGCCTCTACCGCAAGCAGGATTTCGCCGCCATTTTTGAAGGTCTCGAGCGTGGGCGCGCCCGAGGAGCGCGAGATTTCGGCGTCTCCTTGCTGTGGATTTTCGACGCCACCCGCCACTTCGGAGTGGAAGAGGCGCAGAAAGTCTTCGAGCTGGCAGTGCGCTATCAGGACCGTCACGTCATCGGGATCGGGATTGGCGGCGACGAACAAAAAGCGCCGCCGGAGCTTTTTCGCAGCGTGTACAGCTACGCCGAGGACAACGGCTTGCGCCTGACCGCGCACGCCGGAGAAACGGGCCCGCCGGAATCTATTTGGGGAGCGCTCAACCTGCACGCCGAGCGCATTGGTCATGGCCTGACGGCCGCGCTGGATCCCGATCTGATCGAAGAACTGGCACAGCGCCAGATTCCGGTCGAGCTCTGCATCACGAGCAACCTTCGCACCGGAGTCTGCAAGACCGTGGCAGAGCATCCGGCGAAAAACTATTTCGATCAGGGTGTCATGATTACGCTCAACACTGACGACCCCGCTCTGTTCGGCACCACCCTTTCCCGCGAATATCAACTTGCCCGGGAAACTCTCGGATTCACCGACGAGCATCTTCGCGAGCTGGCGCGCAACTCGTTCGAAGCGTCTTTCCTGCCGGCAGAAAAGAAGCTGGAATTGTTGAGTCTGTTTGACGCCGCCGCCGCCAGGTGAGGGAACTGAGAACTGCGATGCCGGTCCGTCCCATCCTCCAACTCGGCAACCCGCTCCTGCGGCAAAGAGCTGTCGCTGTAGAAGATACGGCGGCGCCAGAGATCCGCGACCTGGTTCGGGACATGGCTGACACGCTCGGCCACTGGCGCTCCACCACCGGCTACGGGCGCGGCATCGCAGCTCCCCAACTCGGCGTGCTCGAGCGCGTAATCTTCGTCAAACTTCCGGATGGCGAGCCATGGCCGCTGGTCAACCCGGAGATCATCGAGCGCAGCGATGAGAGAATTGTTGTGTGGGACGCCTGCCTGAGTTTCCTCTCGATTTTCATGCAGGTTGAGCGCCACCGGACGATCACTGTTCGTTACCGGAATCTCAGTGGAGAGACTCTGCAATTCGACGCCGGAGACGAACGCAATCTCTCAGAACTGCTGCAGCATGAAATCGATCACCTCGACGGCATCCTGGCGGTTGACCGAGTCGTGAATGTCAAGACCGTCTGCACCCGGCAAGAATTTGAAAAGCTCTACCGCGATTCCAGCCCTTACGCGGTGGCTCCGGATACAATCAAAAGCTGAACAGACTTGCCACGCATGTTACACATCGGCATTGTCGCTTCGAGCGCGGAAGGCGCCGCGCTCTGCTACCGCACCATCTGCGTGGAAGGCGCGGAATTGCTCGGTCCCTACAATCATCCCGAGGTGTCACTGCACGGCCATCCGTTTATTCAATACAAGAACAGGATTGACGCCAACGACTGGCCGGGGGTCGCGGAACTCATGTTGTCTTCCGCGGAGAAACTTGCCAAGGCCGGAGCTGACTTCCTCATCGCGCCGGTTAACACCGTGCATCAGGCTTTCGAACTGGTCGAGCATCGATCGCCCCGCCCCTGGCTGCATATTGCGGTCGAGCTTGCAAACGAAGCCAGGCGCCACAACTATAAACGCCTCGGAGTGCTCGGCACCCGCTCGCTGATGGACGGCCCGGTCTACCGCGACACGCTGAAGGCCGCCGGCATCGAGCACCGCGTCCCGGCCGCGGAGCAGCGCGAGCGAATTCATCGCATCATCTTCGACGAACTGGTGCAGGGAACGTTGCTGCCGCGCACGCAGGCTTATTTCACGGAAGTCATCCGCGGGTTGAAAGACGAAGGCTGCGACGCTGTCGCGCTGGCTTGTACGGAAATCCCTCTGCTGATGACGCCGGAATCTTCGCCGCTCCCGATGCTGGATTCGACGCGCATCCTGGCGAGAGCCGCGCTGAAGAAAGCAGTGGAGGGCTAAGCGTTCCATGTAGCGACGGACGCATTCGTCCGTCCGCCGAGCGCAGCTCGGCGCAGTTGAGAGCCGATTACTAGGGGTGATCCGGTGAAAAGCCAAGCTGTTCTTTCTTTGATTTTGCTTCTCGCCGCAGTGGCCCTCTGTCAGGGCGCTGCCGGTTACAAACCGCCGTCCGGCTTCGTGCCGGATTCAAAAACTGCCATTGCGATTGCGGAGGCGGTGCTGATCCCGGTCTATGGCAAAGAGCACATTGAAAGTGAGCGCCCATTCATGGCGACGATGAAGGTGGACGTATGGACAGTGGAGGGTACACTCCATTGCCCTGATGGCAAAGGGCGAGTAACAGCGGAGTGCCTCGGCGGTGTTGCGGTCGTTAAGATCTCCAAGAGCAACGGCCGCATCCTATACATGCTGCACGGCAAATGAAACTGTGCCGCGATTCTTATAACTAGAATGTCGACACACGACCACCAACTCAAATTCCGCCAACTCCCCGGCCCCTACGCTATCGTGCGCCTAAGCCCCGACGCACCCGTCCCCGAGTGGGCCACGAGAGGCGAATTCACCTCGGTCACCCGCACCGCCGATGAACTCTCCATCGTCTGCCCAACCGCCAACCTTCCGCCAGATGTGCACTCGCCCCATCGCTGGATCTGCCTGAAACTCGAAGGTCCGTTCCCCTTTGAGCTGACTGGAGTGCTGCTCTCCTTCATCGAGCCGTTATCGGGAAACGGCGTCCCCATCTTCGCCATCTCGACCTACGACACCGACTACGTGCTGATCCAGCAGGAGTTCGCCTGGGCTCTCGATGTACTGCGGGACGCTGGACATCAATTGATCCGAGATTGAAACGTCGTCGCGCTTGCCGCGTCTAACGAGCGATGCACAGCAAAATAGACTCGGAGCGAAGCGATGAAAAATGAAAATGACGTGACTCTACCAGCAGGTCCCGCTCGTTCGAATGCATTTCTGGTGATTCTGCGTATCGGGCTGATCGCCGGAGCGCTCGATATCAGCGACGCTCTCATCTTCAGCCACTTTCGCGGCGCAACTCCGAAGGATGTGTTTCAGTTCATCGCCAGCGGCTTAATTGGGATGAGATCGTTCGATGAAGGTTCGGCGTCGGTCGCGCTGGGGGTGGTCCTGCACTTTCTGATTGCATTGATTTGGACCGGCGTTTTCTATATCGCAAGCCGCAAGCTCGAGATCCTGGTCCGCAGACAGGTGGTGAGCGGACTGCTCTACGGAGGGTTCGTCTATCTGGTCATGAACTTCGTCGTGCTCCCACTTTCCGGCATACCTCACTCGACGAGGCCGGCGTCGCTTGCGTCCCGCATCAACGGCGTGCTGGCGCTTTTGTTTTGCATCGGCCTGACCATTTCACTTCTTGTGAGGCGGAGTGCAACGGCCCGCGCCCACGAAACGTCGTAACAGAATGGGGGAAGACTTAAGCCGCAACGGGCTGCTGTTCGACCCGCTAAATTCCCCAAACGCTGTTTGGCCGCATGCGCTCAGCCGATGCCTATGTTGTAATAGTAGTTACTCAAACCCATGCCATCTGTCCTTATAACCCTGCGCCGCCGCGCCAAAGCCCTGCATCGCAACCTTCGCGGGGCGAGCATGGCGGCTCACGCGCTGGCCTCGACCGACCATCCGCTGCTGGCGCACATCATTCCCATGCGGCGATGCAATCTGGCGTGCACGTACTGCAATGAGTTCGATGATTTCTCGAAGCCGGTGCCGATCGAGGAAATGTATCGCCGCATCGACAAGCTGGGCGCTCTTGGCACTGCGGTCGTTACAATTTCCGGCGGTGAGCCGCTGATGCACCCCGAACTGGACGACGTGATCCGCCGCATTCGCGCCAACGGCATGATTGCCGGACTCATCACCAATGGCTACCTGCTGGTCGCCGAGCGTATCCAGCGGCTCAACCGCGCCGGGCTCGAGTGGCTGCAGATTTCGATTGATAACGTGAATCCCGACGAAGTCTCGAAGAAGAGCCTGAAAGTTCTCGACAAGAAGTTGCAGTTGCTCGCCGAGCACGCGGACTTTCACGTGAACATCAACTCTGTGGTGGGTGGAGGGATTTCCCATCCGCAGGATGCGCTGGTGATTGGCAAGCGCGCCATTGAACTCGGATTCACCTCGACCATCGGTATTATTCACGATGGCAGCGGGCAGTTGCAGCCGCTGGGCGACGAAGAGCGCCGCATCTACCATGAAATGCAGGCGCTCGAAAAGAGCAGCTTCACCCGGGTCAACTCATTTCAGGACAACATTGCCAAGGGCTTACCGAACGAGTGGAGATGCCGGGCCGGAGCGCGTTATCTCTATATCTGCGAGGACGGGCTGGTGCACTACTGCTCGCAACAGCGCGGCTACCCCGGAGTTCCGCTCGCCACCTACACGAAGGACGACCTGCGGCGCGAATACGTCACTGAAAAATCCTGCGCCCCGCACTGCACCGTTTCGTGCGTGCACCAGGTTTCGATTTTCGATTCATGGCGCGCCGCGCAGCATCCCGCTGAGGCGATTCCGGCTACATCCGCGGCGAACGAACTCGTTCAAATTAAATAGCTGGGAAATCCGTTCGCCGCGCGAAGCAACCCTATTTCTTCGGTTGCGCAGAGGGTGGAAGCACACCGTTCAGGCGCAGGTACATTGCAGCGGTCGCGTAGTGATCGGCCATGCTGCTAGCGATTCCCAGCGCTGCGACTGATCGCGGGACTTGCCGCCCAGGGAAAAGCTCGACCGTGTCCCCCAGCTTGGAGTCATCCATCTTGTTCAAAGCATCGCCGCAAAAACTGAACGAAGCCTTGACCGCGGCGACGAGCTGATCCTTCGAATCGGTTTCTTTGGCCTCATCCACTTTCGGCGCGGGAACATCCGCTGCCTTCGAACAGAAAAGGTTATTCGAATTGGCAATATGCGCGACCAGGTGCGCGAATGTGCTCTGATCAGTCGTGGGCTTGTAGGAAAACTTGTCGGCGGGCATGGCCTCGACGGCGCCGATTGTGTTGTTCTGGAAGCGCTGCAGAATAAGGTGCAACCCGGCCGTGACAGGATCTTTCGTTGGTCCCGCGGCGGGCGCCGGCACCTTTGCCGGAGCGGTTGGAGCCGGGGCTTGCCCGACTGCGGCAACACAAGTGAAAAGACAGGCGAGTAGCAAGATACGTTTCAAGGGAATCCTCCTGAGCGTTCGATGATAAACCGGAAGGACGCCCGTGAACCGTGGAAAAATTTCCAGCGTCAAGAATCTTACTTCTTCGGCTGTGCCGTTGGCGGCAGCATCCCGTTGAGCCGCAGATACATTGCGGCCGTGCTGTAATGATCTGCCCAATCGTTGGTGAGCGCGATCAGGGCAAAGGCGCGCGGCCCCTTGCGTCCGCCGAATAGTTCGACCTCGTCGCCGAGTTTGGAGTCGTCCACTTTGCCGAGCGCGGTCGCGCAGAACTCGAAGCTGGCCTTCAATGCGGTTACCAGCTTGTCTTTGCCGTCAGACTCCTTCAGCGGCGCCGGGGCCTTGATCTCCGGGATGTCTCCAATTTTCGAGCACAGGTGATTGTTCGATTCGATAATGTGCACGACCAGGTGGCCAAACGTTACTTGCTGCTCGGTAGGCTTATATTCGAACTTGCCGGCGGGCATTTCTTCCACCGCAGCCACCAGATTTTTCTGCTGGTGCGGCAATATCTCTCGTGCCACCGACGTCACCGGATTCTTTTCCTGGCCAAGAAGTGCAGTTGCTGCGAATAACAAAAGAAGACAGATCGTGTGTTTCATGGCTTTCCTCCCGCCTATCCTGGTTCGCCCTCATTCTACTCAGCCCGCAGTTGCAGCGCGAATCTCACGGCATGTCACAATGGCGAGATGACCTCGGCTCCCCCTTTCCTCTACGGCACCGCTTGGAAGGAAGACCGTACGGCGGCACTCACGGAGCTTGCGCTGCGCAGTGGTTTTCGCGGCATCGACACCGCCAACCAGCGCCGCCATTACTTCGAAGCAGGAGTTGGCCAGGCCCTGGCCGCCGCGTACCGCGCTGGCGTTGTCACCCGTGCTGATCTTTTCCTGCAGACTAAATTTACCTACCAGCGTGGACAGGACCACCGCTTGCCTTACGATCCTGCGGCTCCGCTAGTTACTCAGGTAGCGCAATCCTTAGCCAGTTCGCTGGAGCATCTTGCGACCGATTACGTGGACAGCTTCGTTCTGCACGGGCCGTCCTCTGGCTACGAGTGGACGGATGCCGACGCCGAAGTTTGGGAGGCGATGCGCAAAGAGCGCGACGCAGGCCGCAGCCGCCTGCTCGGGGTGAGCAACGTTCAACTGGATCATCTCGAGCAATTAGCCGCAACTCGGGCTGAGCTGCCGGCCTTTGTTCAGAATCGCTGCTTCGCGCGCTTAGGTTGGGATCGCGATGTGAGAAAGTTCTGTGCCGAGCACAAGATCACCTATCAGGGATTTTCGCTCCTCACGGCGAATCCGGAAGTGTTGCAACATCCGCAGTTGATTGCCGCAGCTTCCCAGTTAAATACCACCGTGGCTCAACTTGTATTCAGCTTTGCGCGGGCGATCGGCATTCTGCCGCTGACCGGGACGTCCAGCGCCGAGCACATGAAGCAGGACCTCGCGAGCCTGCAGTTGACGCTGCCAGCGGAGTTGGTGAAGGCGATGGAGGGGATGGCAGGGTAAGGCTGCGCGGTATCGTCCTTCCGGGACGGTTATTTCTGGCGGGGCTACCCAGGGCTTACGCGCTGGGCTAACGAATTGCGCCCCCTTTGGGGACTTGGCGCCTCGCGCAGGTCGATCCCTACGAGAACGCACCGGCGAGTGCGGCGCCCAGCAGCGTGAACACGGCCCACCAGCCGAACACGATCGCATAGGAAGTGCCGGTTTTCACTTTGCTGACGTAGGTGAAGCCAATCGCGGTCAGTACCAGCGTCCAGATCATGAAGAGGTCCACTCCGGAAGCGAGGCTGTAGAGGAAGACATTATCCGCGGGGTTCATGAAATAGCCGGGATTGGTGGCCACAGGATTCTGAAATGAGAACGAGTCCGGGCTCATCCCCGCGACCACGGAAACCAAAGCCAGCAGGGTCTTCAGCATCAGAGGCAACCCCGCATAAACCACAATCGCGAACGAGGTTTTGAAGGAAACATCCGCTCCTGCGCCGACCTTGAACGTGGCAAACAGAGCCGTCGCGACAATCAACCAAATGAGGAGCGTGAAGAGCGGAAAAATGTACGAGATTATCGCCGTGACCTTGGCTCCCGCCTCCATCTGCTTTTCGCGCTGATCCGCAGGCAGTTTCTCCAGGCGCGCTTGCGACTTGGGCTGGGCTTCCATCTGATTTTCCATGATCTTGCGGAAGCCGATCTTGTGCCCGGCGCTGTAAACAAATATGGAAGACACCACCACCATGAGCAGAAACGGCGCCCACCACATTGCGCTGCGCCGCAGATCCGTAAATGTCTTCGAGGGAGCGATGAAGGTGTCGATGATGCGCGCGCCTTCGGAAAGCGGTGCGGGCGTGGGAGCGGACGAAGCGGGCAGGACCGGAGCAGCGGCCATGGATTCCTCCTGGGAGTCGTCGGAATTCTAGCCGGGGGGCTGGCGGGAAAACAAGGGGAACCATGACCCGGCGCAGGAAAGTCTGAGCTGTTTGTAAGGGCGCAACCCCTAATTGGCAGACAGCGTGAAATCGATCCTGACTTGTGTGTCGATCGTCATGGGAGTTCCATTCAGCAGGTAGGGCTTGTATTTCCACTGCTTGACCGCCTCCATTGCCGCCGGAACGAGCGCTGGATCCCCGGACACGGGAGTCAGGGTCTCGACGTCTCCTTTTTCATTGATTGACGCACCGAGGATCACGGTTCCCTGGATGTGCTCCTTGCGTGCCGCTTCGGGGTATTGAGGCTGCACTTTCTGCACCAGCAAGCCGCTGGAGACCCCACTTGAGACGCGGATGTGCGATCCGGGCTTGATCGAGCTCGAAAGTGCGACTGAGCCGATGACGCCGAATTGGACCCCTGGTTGTAGTCCATCGTTTGTCCCCGGGACGCAAGCAGGATTCTGCTGGTCGTCGCGAAACATGATCTTTTGCAGAATATTGGCAGCTTCATCCAGTGCCTCGGGCGAAGAGGCCGTCAGTGCTCCCCCGATCAGGTAGCCGCGGAACCTCGTGTAGACGTTGCCGAGATACAAGGGTCCATTGTTGCCCATGGACTGTTTGTAGTCCGCGCGAAAGAAGCGTTTGCCGCCGTAGTCGATTGCGTATGCACCTCGAGTCAGCTCTCTTTTTTGTGGGTCGATCTGGATCTGCCTCTGTGCTGATAGCGTGACATATTGTTCGGCGGTGATGGCGGGCGATGGACTCGTGTCCACGGCTCGCAACGAGAGACTGTCTCCCAACGCCGTCGCAGCATGTCGGCTCAATATGAGCAGCGACAGTCCACCGCCAGGAAGGTGAAGAGCCACTCCCAGATCCGTGACACCAGGATTGCTTCGCTCCCAGCCTTGCTGGAGTACCAGCGAAAAACCGAGGCAGTCATTTGTGTAAGTGTCGTTCGCAATCACGCCGCGATCGTATCGTGGTGGCTCCGGAGGCGTGCCGCCAGACACTTGAGCGGTGAGAATGGCTTGGGTAAGGGATAACACCGCGAAGAAACACGCCCGCATTTTCATGAGGCCTAGGATATCCGAGAATCTGGGTGCGACGAGCAGGTATCCAGCGAGCCTATGGTCGCTGATATCGCAGGTATCCCAGCCCCACCCGCAGATGATGGTGCAGCGCATCGGGCACGCAGACGGCGAAGCAGAGTCCCAGCAGTCCCTGCGCCAAACCGAGGACGTAGATGTTGTGATAGCGCCGGAACAGGCCACAGGAGATCGCGCCCCAGGCCAGCGTCGCGGCGGTGAGCGGAAGATTGGGTAAGTGAGCCGTCGCGAACAGCACTGCAGCCAGCCCCACGGCTCGATCCGCACTTGAAAGCAGTCGCGTCATCCGCGGCATGAAGTAGTCATTGAGCAGAAATTGCTGGTAGAGCGTCCAAAGCACGTAGCCCGCAACGTGCTTGAAGTCGCCTTTATAGAGCGGATGCAGGGTTCCAATTTGCTTCGCGACGAAAGCGCTTGCGATGGCCAATGCAACAGCGGCGGGAAGGATCCAGAGTGACCGCGCCAAGCCACGCAGGCCGATGCCAAGTTCGTCGAGACCCGGGCGCCGCGCCAGCACAATTGAGAGGGTGACCAGTAGAGCCAGCGGCGAAAGTACGCGCTGGGGAAACTCCGGCACCCAGAGCACGAACAGGATCAGCCCGTAGCCGAGGATCAACTCAACCAGGTCGCGCGTCGTGCCGGGTTCGGGGCGGGACATTCGGAGAGTATGGCACAGGCAGCGCGCCGGGCTGTCGCCCCGCGGGACGAGGCGTTCGCCACTATGCCGACAGTTCCGGAGTAGCCTCGAGCAGGCTGCGCGTGTAGGCGTGGGCCGGGGAGGCGGTGATCTGCCCGGTGTCGCCCACTTCGACGATTTTTCCACGGTACATGACCGCAATGCGGGTCGAGAGATAACGCACTACCGGCATCGAATGGGAAATAAACAGATAGGTCAAACCGAAATCGCGCTGCAACTGCGCCAACAGGTTCACGATCTGGGCTCCGACGCTGACGTCGAGCGCCGAAACCGGCTCGTCGCACACTATAAACTTCGGCCGCAGGGCAAGCGCCCGCGCGATGCCGATCCGCTGCCGCTGTCCGCCGGAGAATTCGTGCGGATATCGTTGTAGAGCTGACTCGTCAAGGCCCACCGCGCCGAGCAGTTCCGCGACGCGGGCTCGAATCCCTTCCCGAACCGTTCGAGCCGATGATGCGCCCGCTTCCCGATGGAGGATCTCCCGATGAATAATCAGCGGCTCCGCCACAATGTCTTCTACGCGGAATCGCGGATCGAGGGAAGCGAACGGGTCTTGAAAAATGATCTGGAGATCGCGCCGCAGATGCCGCATGTCCCGGCCGCTGGCCGAAAGCAGGTCACGCCCATCCAGCCGGATGGTTCCGGAAGTTGGTTCGATCAGGCGCAGGATGAGCCGCCCCAGCGTGCTCTTGCCCGACCCGGATTCGCCCACCAACCCCAGCGTCTCCCCCGCCTGAATGTCGAGCGAAACGTCATCGACCGCGCGCACTTCACCGCGAGCCTTTCCCCCAAATGGGGACGCGCCGTGAGGGAAAATCTTGGTCAGGTTGCGGAGTTCAATGAGCGCCACGTTTGGGATGCTAGCAGTACCGGCTGCCAAGTGGCGAGTACCGCGGCGAGTGCCGAAGTCGGACGCAAAAGGAAAGATCGAGCTATCCGGCCGCGATCAGCGGCACCGCCGCCAGCGCCGCCAGCAGCCCTACGACTTTCCATCCGCTGAACTGCTCCTTCAGGACGAACCGCGCCAGTAGCACGGTCACCGCGGGATACAGCGACGTAATCACGACGGCCTCGTCCAACCGGCCGTGCTGGCTGGCGAAAATGAACAACGAGCTGGCTGTGATGTCGAAAAACCCCGCCACCATCCCGAGTCCGGCGCGCACCCGATCCAGCCTCAATGGAGCCCGCGTCGCCACCACGGCAACAGCCGTAGCCGCGAACGACCCGATGCGCGAGACGGTGGCCAGCCAGACCGGCGATCCGCTCGCCTGATGAATACAGAGATAGAACCCGGCAAATCCCACGCCCGCCAATGCCGCCATGCCCACTCCCGCCGGACGGCATCGGTCCTCTTCGGCGGAAGGTTCGGGGCGTGTGATCAGCCAGATGGCAAAGATGGCCAGCACGAAGCCCCCGATCGTCCAGCGGCTAGGCGCGCCCTCGATCGCGATATCTACCAGCGTGGGGATCGCCGCCCCAAGCAACGCGGCGATTGGAGCCGTCAAGCCCATTTGTCCCAACGACAGCGCCCGATAAAAAATGGACAGCGAGAAGCCCCCGATCGCCCCGGCGAGCAGGGCCCACAAAATGCTTGTGCGCGAAGGGAACTCCCCGTGCAGCGCCAGGGCAATCGCGAACATCAGGCCAAATGCGCAAACGTGCGAGAACGCCGTCAGGACAAAAGCATTCGCCCGGCGCGATCCATATCCGCCGGCGAAGTCCGCTCCTCCCCACAGGAATACGGCTATGACGCTCGAAGCCGCGGGCGCGAATTGAGCCAAAGAAGACACGCGGGACGAGGTTAACATGCGGGCGGAATGCTGGGGCGAATCGGTGACCCATAGCTTTCATTCAGCGAATCGGGATTCGTCGTTGCGGTGGTGCAGCTACGCCTCGCTTCGCTCGGCGGGGCGGACGAATGCGTCCGCCCGTACCCGGGCGCTCATCTGGCCTTCGGCCTCTGGGCGCCGGCAACTGACGTGGTAGAATTTCCACAAATCGTTTCCTTACGTAAGCGCCGTTTCTAAGTAGCGATTCTGAGTACTCAGGTTCTGAGAGACCGGGTTTGATCGAACTGGCACCATCCATTCTTTCGGCTGATTTCGCTCGGCTGGGCGAGCAAGTGCGCGCCGCAGGCGAGGGAGGTGGGAGTGTGATCCACGTCGACATCATGGACGGCCACTTCGTTCCCAACCTCACCCTCGGACCGCCCGTGGTGAAGTCGCTGCGCAAGGCGACCGAGTTGCCGCTCGACTGCCACCTAATGATTGAGAATCCCGACGAGTTCATCCCCGCCTTCGCCGACGCGGGCGCGGACTGGATTTCGGTGCATCAGGAAGCGGTCCGGCACCTGGATCGCACGCTGCATCTGATCAAGAACCACGACTGCCTGGCCGGCGTAGTAATTAATCCGGCGACACCGGTAGGCACGCTTTCGGAAGTGCTCGATATTGTGGACTACGTGCTGGTGATGTCGGTGAATCCGGGCTTTGGGGCACAGAAATTCATTCCGTCCACGCTGCACAAAATGCGGCAATTGGCGAAAATCCGTGGACAACGCGGCCTCGCCTTCCGCATCGAAGTAGATGGGGGCGTGGCCCTTGATACCGTCACCGAGGTGGTGCGAGCCGGGGCGGAAATCCTGGTGGCAGGCAACGCCGTGTTCGGTAACGGTGATCCAAGAAAGAACGCGGAGTCCCTGCTGAAGGCAGCGACGGAAGCCGCGCTGCAGAAAGTTTAGTGAAGGCAGGGTCTCAACGTTAGAGACACTTGAGAGAACTCCGAAATTACGAACCTTGAAAAGCGAGACCTCGAAACTTTAGAAACCTGGGAATCCTATGTCACGTCGAACTCCATTCATCGCGCTTCTGGGCTTGCTGGCATTGACCGCGGCCTGCACTAACAAAAAGTCGGCGAACCCCCTGGCTGGGATCGGATCCAAGCAGCCCGATAAGGTCCTGTTCGACAAGTCCATGGACGCGATGCGGCACAACCGTTTCGACGTGGCCCGACTCACCCTGCAGACCCTGATCAACACCTATCCTGACTCCGAGTTTGTGGCGCGCGCCAAGCTGGCTATGGGCGATTCCTGGTATGCCGAGGGCGGCACCGCGGCCCTGGCTCAGGCCGAGCAGGAGTACAACGATTTCGAAACCTTCTTCCCCAACATGCCGGAAGCGGCCGAGGCGCAGCTCAAAATCGCCAACATCCATTACCAACAAATGGAAAAAGCGGATCGCGATTACACCCACGCCATGCGCGCGCAGGACGAATACCGCAAAGTGATTCTGCAATACCCCGACAGCAAGCTGGTGCCCGAAGCCAAGCAGCGCCTGCTCGAGGTGCAGGAAGTTCTCGGCGAACGGGAGTTTGAAATCGGGCGGTTCTACTTTTTGCGCGAATCGTACGCGGCATCGATCGCACGCCTCAAGACGCTGGTGGACCAGTATCCGCTGTACAGCCGCGCCGATGAAGCGCTGTTTTTGCTGGGGCAGAACTACGAAGGACAAATCGCGCGCGTGCGAACCGCTCCCAATTGCGACGCGCACGGCCAGCCGCGGGGCTGCACGAACGAGCAGCTCAAGTCGGCCTATATTGGCGAGTTAACCAAGAGCGCCACGGACGCCTATTCGACAATTCTCACGCGCTATCCCATCATGGAGCGCACCGATGATGCGAAGAAGCGCCTGGAAGCTCTCCACCAGCCCGTTCCCCGTCCGACCAAGGCAGCTCTCGCGCAGAACAAGGCCGAAGAGGCCAGCCGCCGCGAAGCCACTGCAGCCGAAAGGCTGATGGGCCTGGTGAGGAAAGGCCCGGATGTGGCGTCGGCTGCCAAGGTGGGAGAACCGACCCTGGTGGATCCCACGCCGATGAGCGCGATTGAGGTAACCCAGCAGGAAAACCGAGCAGGGTTCGACGTATTCCGAAAAGGCCTGGGCGTCGAAATCGCGAAGCCCGAACAGCCGGTGAAGGACGAAGCGGCGGCGACTTCTGATGCGCCTCCAACCGGAGGTTCGCCCTTTGGTGCGGCGGCTACAGCCAGCGCGCAGCCGTCCGCGGCCGATCCCAACGAATTGAAACCGACGGTCGATCCCAACGAACTCAAACCCGATAGCGGCGAAGCAGCGCTCCCTCCGCCGCCGCAGGTCAACGAAATTCACGCGGGTGATTCGTCCACCACAGCCGCCGCGGCCGCCGACAACACAAAAGCCAGCGACAAAGAAATCTCCAGCAGCAAGAAGAAGAAAAAGAAGGGCCTGAAGAAGATCATTCCGTTCTGAAATGCAGCCAGTAGCTCCTAGCTGTTAGCGACTCCTCGTAGCTTTAAAAGGAGCAGTCCAGACGGGTTGTTTGGGGGGCGCAGCGCGGCGACTATGCTCAGCCGATGGGATTTAGCCTGAGGCCTGCTACTGCGGAGTTTTGACCAATTCCACCTTGTAAGTGTCCATCAGCTCTTTATCCAACTCAGCAGCCCCGCCCGGGTTTTCCGCTCTCAATTGCTCCATGATCGGATCCAGAAAGCGCCCGTATTTGGAGATGGTCGAGCGGTCGTGCCCCGCCAGCGCATTTTTCACCGCCTGTTCCGTCGCCGGCGTGATCAGTTCCATCCGGCCCACGAAGGCGCGTACGGTTTGCGATGGAGCGGGATTGATGGCGAGCGGCAACACCGAATTCACAAAGTTTGCCGGCACAATGTAGAGCACGCGGCATCCTTCTTCAAACCACGACAGCTTCCAGGTCTCGACCATGGCGCGTGCTTCGTCGGCATACAGCCCCTGCGCGATCAACATGCCCTCGAGGTCCCGGCCGAGCGACTCCTCGGTCGAGTCCAGCTCAGGGGGATCGAGCACGGTTTCATTCTGCAAGGCGCCGCCGACCCTGTAGCGGACGCGGTCTCCCCGGCGCTCGAACAGGATGACGCCAGGAATCTGGTCGGGGCCGAGATTGCGGACCATCACCCGCCCGTCGGCCGTTGCCCGCGCGCTCACCGGAACAGAAAAAACGGACACTCCGCGGTAGAAAAGAAATTTCTCCTGCTGGATGCCTGCGCGAGTCTTCACCACCACAGGCGCCGCTGAAGTCTCGCGCGCCGCGTAGTAATGCGCCTCACTGTGATCGCTTGGAAAGCTGGCTGCCAGTCCCGGCTCCACGGCCACCGAATTCCACTCGATGCTGCCGTCTCCGCTGCCCTCAAACAGGGCCGAGTCGGGGAGAACTTTTCTGGGATCAGGCTCGATGTGGCTGGTATGCGGATACCACTCGGTGATCACGCCCTTGGAGAATCCAACTTTCACCGACACCGTGGTTTCGCTCGGAGAATAGAAATACAGGACTGGAGTTTCCATCCGGATCGTGCCTTGCAATTGGCCCTTAAACTCGGCCGTGCGAAAGTGCTCGACGAAGCGGGGAAGGTCGGACGGTCCGCTGCTCGGGTACCACCTGACGGCTTGGCCGTTGCGGTCGGCGACGGACGTAAAGGTTCCCCATTCGTGAACCATGACGTCGGATTTTGCCTGGACCGGATGCGGGCCAGACCGCGAGAGAGCGGAGACGGACAAGACAGCAAAAAAGGCGAGACCAGCCAGCGAAGCCGTGAAAATCAGGGAGCGGGCAGCAGCACGGGCCATAAGGTGGCCTCCCCCCAAACGTGCAGATTCTATTCTGGTTCGACGCGAAAAGGTCCGAAATGGTTATATGCTCGCCCTTCTTTTTGCGTGGCCGAAATCGGCGCACTGTGGCCCACTCCGGTAGGTGCTGACCACTGGTAACGTGTTACTTCCCTTCTGCATCATTGACTTAGGTTGTGTGGCGGGTTACCTTCGCGATATCTCCCCTCTTAAGAGGATACCTTTGGCCAGGAAGATACTGCTCGCCGATGACAGCGTGACCGCCCAGAATATGGGGCGGAAAATCCTCGCGGATGCGGGCTACGAAGTCATTACCGTCAATAACGGTTCCGCGGCGCTGAAGAAAATCGCCGAGGTCAAGCCGGATCTGATCGTCCTCGACGTTTATATGCCCGGTTACAGCGGGCTCGAGGTGTGCCAGCGCCTCAAGGAAGTGCAGGAGACCTCCCGCATTCCGGTCCTGCTCACGGTTGGGAAACTGGAGCCCTTTAAGCCGGAAGAGGCCAAGCGCGTGCGCGCCGAGGGTTTCATTGTTAAGCCCTTCGAAGCGAGCGAGTTGCTCAGCACCCTGGCCAAGCTCGAAGACAAGATTGTGCCTCGTCCGGAGGCCTCCAAACCGGGCCGTTTCGCCCGGGCTAACGCCGCTCTCGACGAGGGCCGCTACGACAAGACGGTTGCCGTCGAAGAAGATTCAGGCTGGAAAGCTCGCATCTCGTTCCCCTCAAAAAAGAAAAGGGCCGAACCTGAGGTCGACGAGAATGAAGCCGCGACTTTCAACCCACCGAAGCCCGTGCCGGTGAAGGACGTGCCCCCGAGCGACGTGGCGCGGGTTGTCGAGCCGTATCAGCCCGCCGAAGCAGCCGAGACCCGTGTAAACCTGGGAGCGCTTGCCCCCGAGGGATTGCCCAAGGATGTGACTCCCGAAGAGATTGCCGCCCTGGCCGCAGCGGCTGCGCAAGTGAAAGGCAAGATTGCCGAAGTGCTGGTTGCCGAGGCAGAGACTGCCTCGTTAGCGGGCGTCCACCAGGAGGCTCGCTCGGAAGCCGAAGCGGAGAAGCACGAAGCAGCCAGAACGGAATCCGAGCCTGTTGCCGAAGTCCCGAGAGGCGATCAGCCCGCGGATACGTTGGCGCCCGCCGGCCAGAAGCCCGAAGAAAAAATCGAAGCGCCTGCCGCGGTGCCCAGCGCAGAGGCTGCTTCCAGCTTTGCCGCTCCAAGTTCTTCCGACGTGGTGACTGCGATTTCAGCACTCGAGCCCGCGTCTGCCGTTTCCCCGCATGCCGGTTCCGGAAACGGATCAAGCTCTCCAGTGGCCGACGAACGCCGCGCAGAGGAACCCGTGACCATGGCTGCGGCCGCAGGAGCCGGATTCTCCGGCGGGTCCGCGCGTTGGATGGCAGTTCCGGTTGCGCTGCCCGCTGAAGAAGCCGCAATTTCTCTCGAGCATGAAATGCAGAAAGCCTACGCCGCCTTCGCCGCGGCTGAGGCTCCGGCTGCCGAATTCGTCGCATCCGTTCCCGAGATTCACGCTCCGGCTGCGGAGTTGCCGTCGCCATCGCCAGTTGAACCCGTCCTTGCCGAGCTTGTTGCATCCGTGCCAGAGACTCCAGCAGCGGAAGTGGCGCAGGCTATGAGTGCCGTCGCCAGCGCCGCCACCGACGCCGTGAGTTCCGCCGCAAAAGAATTGGAAGCGGTAGCTTCATCGTTCACCGCCGAGCATCCCGCCGAGCAGCCGCAAGCGCGGGAGCCACATTCCGCGCCCGTGCTCGCAGCCGAACCCGTGGCTCAGCCCGCCTTCGAAGCGTCGCAGCCCGTCGAAGCGAAAGCGGAAGAAAAATCGGTGGAAGCTTCCTCGCCCGATTCCCGCTCGCTTCAGGGCGCCCCGGAACCAGTGGCCGAATTGAAGCAAGAGGAATCGAAGGCCGAAGAAACCCGGCTCGAAACAGGGAAATCGGAAGAGCCAAAGGAAGAATCGAGACAAGAAGAATCGAAACTGGAAGAATCGAAACCGCAGCATTCAGAACTCGCTGCCGCGGCCGCTTTCTCCGATCAAGTTTCCTCTGAACACGTTTCTTCCGAACACGTTTCCGCCGGTGCGGTTCCTGCAAGCGAAGTTCCCGCAGATCCCGCCGAGCCCGCCCTTCTGGAAAAACCAGCCGCGCGCGCTACCGACAGCGGCAAGAAGGATTCGGACATCGCAGCGACCACGGCCGCTGCCTGGGCCAGTTGGCGTCGGGTTCGCGAGTCCGGAGATCCCAAGTCCGCCGGCGAATCGGCTCCTCAGGACGCCGCCCGGGCCGTGGCCGCGGGCGCCGAGAAGACTCCCGATGGAGTCCCGGTTGCGAACCAGGAGTCTGGCGACATTGCCGACATCGTCGACAGCGTCCTCGCCGATCTGCGTCCTAAGATCGTCGAAGAGATTTCACGCAAAATGGGCAAGAAGAAGTAAGCCTTCCGTCGCGCGGCAACAAAGCCATTTACACGTTCTCCGCCGGAGCCACGAACACCCAGGTGTTGACCGAAGTGCAGCATTATCAGGGAACTTCCACGCTGCTCACGACCGACAAATACTGTTACAACACGGTGCCGGCCAGTTGCAATTGGTCGACTGCGCCCACTGCGGCGGTAACCGCTCCAGTGTCCGAACTGGTCGTCCAACACACACTAGGCAGCATGGGCACATCGTCCATGACGGACACGAAATACGACGCCTACGGGAACGTCACCTATTCTGCTCAGTACGACTTCGGCGGCAGCTCGCCCGTGTCGACAGTGACGACGACCTATGGCTCCTGCACGACGTGCGCCAGCCAGACGCCGGTCATCGCGGCCATCGGGAACTACGTCAACGACAAGGCGGGAGACGTGGTGGTGACGCAGAACGGAAATACCGTCACCAGGTCGCAATTTGCCTACGACTCCCACGGCAACTTGCTCACGTCCTACGCATGGACCGGATCTACGTGGCTAAGCAACCCGACCGCAAACGCTTACAACTCAAATGGCACGCCGAGCGCGACTTATGACTTCGCCGGGAACTCCACCACGTATTCTTACGGCTCTGGCAATTACGCCGGTTGCGGATCATGTACGAATTACCCATTTCCTACGGTCATAACCAAGGCCGGACTGTCGCGGAGTATGTCCTATTATGGCCAGGGCGGGGTAATGAAGCAGGCGGGAGATGCGAACGGCAATGCGACGACCTACGCTTATGCGTCTTCCGGCGGAACGGCCGACCCATATTGGCGGGCGGCGAGCGCGGCGGACGCCTATTCGAATACTGTTTACAATTCCTATCCAAGCGGAAGTTCGATCTCCAGGGGCAGCAGTTTCACGTTCAATTCGGGAAATTCGATTAAGGCGACTACGGTGTCGACGGATGGCTACGGCCGGCCCATAAAATCCCAGACTGCGCAATCTCCATCCGGAACGAATTACGATACCGTTAGCACGTCCTATGCGTGGCAGACGAGCGGGACGTACGCCACCTACTTCGAGGTCCAGACCTCGCAGCCTTGCAGCGAGCCTTCAGGAACTTCTTGCACGTCCCTTCCTCACAGTGTCTACTACGATGCGTTGATGCGCCCATTGGTAAGCACCACGACCAACAACGAGACGCTGACTACGACCTACTCGAACAACGACGTTTCCACCGTGCTGACACCAGCACCAACCGGAGAAAACAGCAAACAAGTCATGACCGAATACGACGGTCTTGGCCGAGTCAAGTGGATCTGTAAACACGGCAATGGCGTGTCAGCGGCCTGCGCCACCGGATCTTCCTACACGGGACTGGCAGACACCTACGCTTACACTTCTCCTGCAGCCGGGCAGGCCGAGGTTGCCATCACGCGCGGGAGCCAGACGCGGTACAAGATCTTCGACGCGATGGGCCGCACGATAACGAAGTCGACGCCGGAAGGCGGAACGTGGACCTTTACTTATGACAAAAACACTTCATGCCCAAGCGGATATCAGGGTGCAGCCGGGCAACTGGCATCAAGTTCCGACCCGAACGGCAACCTGATTTGTTATTCCTACGACTCGTTGAATCGAGTCACTGGGGTGAATGCCAACAGGACGACTTGCAGGCACTTCTACTACGACAACTCGTCCGGCTATAGGGGCACGATTCCGACCGGAATTGCACTCACCAATCAGTACGGCCGGATGGTCGAGGCCGCGACAGACGCGTGCGCGGCTAATACGCTGATCACCGATCGTTGGTTTGCCTACGACGAAGATGGGCGTGTGCTCAACGAGTGGCAGAGTTCGCCGCACTCAACGCAGTACTACAAGAGCACCGCGACGTTCTTTGAAAATGGCGCAGTCAAAACCTTGCAACTCGCATCTCCATCACTCTACACGATGGCTTGGGGCCTCGACGGCGAGGGCCGACCGAATACACTTGCCGATACAACCAACAGCAAGAACATCGTCACTTCGGTAGCCCGCCCGCCTACAAATACCTGCTCATCTGTGCCGTGCATGAAGGTCAGCCTCACTGGAAGCGACTTCGACCAGTACGAGTACGACCCAAACACCGGGCTAATGACCCAGTACGATTTTAGTATCGGGAGCACACCGGTCACCGATGTCGGGAATCTGACGTGGAATGCAGACCGGACACTCTCGAAGTTGGCGATTACGGACGGCTTCAATTCGGGCGGAACGCAAACATGCAACTTCAACCCAATGGCCGGGACTGGGACTGGATACGACGATTGGGGACGACTCATCGGCGTCGATTGCGGCTCGGGCGGATGGGGCCAAACATTTTCCTACGACAACTATGACAACATGAACAAGGCCGTCATGTCCGGGCGGACTGGTGGGACATGGACCGGGAGTTATTCTTCGACCACCAATCACTACAGCGGCTTCGGCTCCTACGATTCGAACGGAAACGTAACCTCCGACGGAAACGCCACCTATGGCTGGAACGAGTTCTCGAAGATAAAGTGGGCGGCGAACAGCGGTACGCCGACGTGCGGCACGAGCGGAAAGTGCATCACCTACGATGCCCTCGGGAATTCCGTCGAGACCAGCGTGACGACCACATATCGCGAGACTTGGTACACGCAGGCTGGCACGGTGAACATGAGCGGCGCGACGCCGAACTTCGGATACTTCCCGGCACCTGGGGGTGGGACAGCATTGCTGGAAGGCAACAATGGGCTGCACCTGTACATGCATAAGGACTGGGTCGGGAACGCGAGGCTGATTTCGAATGTGGTGAACAATACTTACGCCTTCGATCAAGCCTACTCTCCGTACGGAGAGATGTACGCCACTTTTGGCACCACGGGCAACGAGCGTGACATGTTTGGCAGCCTGACGAGCAACTTCGACAACGGTGTGCTGTGGGATTCACCTAACCGCGAAATGGCCGTGTCGCCCAGTCGCTGGAACTCGCCGGACCCGGCGGGGAGCGGCTGGAACCAGTACTCGTACTCGACAAATCCGAATTCTTTATTCGACCCAAGCGGGCTCAAGCCTTGTCTGGCAGGCAGCGGAGTTGGTGGCCTCTGCACTGACACCTACGCGAACGCCGGGCCTAAGGGTGCGGTGTACGATGGAGGCTGCGGGCTCTGCTTCCTCGATTGGGTCTGGGGCGGCGACGCCTCTGGATGGGGCGGGGGCGGAGTAGTAGTTGTTGGAGCGGACTCGGGCTCCTTCGCTTCCGCGCCGCAGATGTGCTTTTGCCCTGATGATATGACGTCGGGAATTCTGGCTGGAACCGCCTCTTCGGGCATGGCGGGGCTCTTTGATACCACTGGCGAACTACTACCCCTGTTGCAGCTGACCTCGGTTGGGGTGGATATGGGCATTGCGGGGACAACGGTTGCGCAGATCATGCTAGCCCAGGCAGGGTGCGGCGGTCAGGGCATACCTTGTTACGTGCTTCAGGGACCCTCATCTCCTGCTGACCTCCCCATCCCGAATGTGATTGGGATCGAGGTTCCGTATGTGGTCATAGACGATCAATGGAATTATGTCCCTAATGCGACCGTGACAGAGTGGACTACGAGCTTTATCCCAAGGGACTCAAATTTGGAGTCTGCTGTTATGGGTACTGGCAGTTATGTAGATACACTAGCTGTCGATTTTAGTGGCTCGGTGGAGGTACCGAGTGCTTCTTTTTATCTTGGTACACAATATCTCACCGCCAATACTGGGTCCGGCGTGAACTACTTCTTGCGAAGTGTGGTTATACAGCAAGTTTCTACCGCTGGCCAATCATTCACTGGAGGAGCATACCTCAGTAAACCTTAGTTCACAGATAGACGTTTTCGCTGGGTTGAGACAGATTGAGAGGCAGAAGGGAACCTTGTGAGGCTGGTTTTCAGTGTGAAATACTGCCAGTTTACGTTGGTGCCATCTTGCTGTTGGAAAACGGTAACACAAAGGACCAATCCTGTGGACATGCGCCCAACCAAGTCATGGAGACGGCTGATTCTTGACTCATCGCTAACATTAACTGTCGCCTTTGCTCTTGTGTCATCTTGCCTCGGCCAGATGAACGGCGAGCCGCTTCTTGTATCACAAGTGCTGGCCAAGGCACACGTCAACGGTTCTCTCTCCTATTGGGGCCGAGGACCCTGCAGCGATTCCTCGAGTGAGCGCTATCCTCCCGCCCCCGGTCTCCGGGGGGACGTCGACACCTCAGGACCGATCGGCGAAGTCTTGCAGAAGATGTTTGCCGATGATCCTAAGATGCGAGTCACCCAAGAGCCGGGCGGGATCGTGCGGATGTCCGAAACGGATGTTCCGAGAGACCTATTGGACATCAGGATTCATCGCATATCGTTTGATGTTCCGGGCTTTCATGGACCGAACATGGCGATCCGGTTGATCTTATCCTCCCCCGAAGTAGAGAGTTTTAGAAAGCTCCACAAGATTGGACCTTTGCACACCGTGTCACTACTGCCCAGCGATGCTGGCCGCAACAATCCAAGCGTATCTGGGAGTTTGGATGACGTGACCGTTTCTCAGGCTCTGGATTACATTTTTGGGACCTTTTCTGGCCTTTGGATTTACGGCAATTGCCCTAACGGAGCAAAGGGGGAAGAGCGCAATGTTTACTTCTGGTTCTTCAGAACCTTCGAATCTAACCAATAGAAAAACAAAGAGGGAAACGGTCGTTATCTTCGCGATCTCTTCCCTGTTCATGCTTGCCGTGGTGAACGCCGAGGCTGCAGAGAGTGCGAGGGCAGTGTCTATTCACTCTTCCTGTAGCGACAAGATTTCCTCCGCAGTGGTTTCCGCTTTGAATGAAGAAGTGCAAATGTCGACCAAATACCGAGTGGTTCGGTCCTTGAGTGACGACGGTAAGATGGACTTAGTGTTGACAATACAAATGAATTGCGCAGAGCGCGGTGACGTGGCAGCCATTGCCACGATTTACGGACAGGCCAAGTGTTTCAGTACGTCAAACTGCCATCTTGCGACTGACGGGCTATCGTTGAGATCGGACCTGTGCGATTCCAAAGCCGTCGTAGAGTGCGGGCGAGAACTTTTCAAGGCGTTTGACACTTATGTGAGCAATCCACTCAGCCCGCAGCTGAGGTTGAACTAAACTGGCCCGGTGTTGACTCCCACGAGTCTCGCCAGAATCTGCCAGTGCCTCATATGCGGCCGGTAGCCTTGTCGAATCCTGCTCGCGTAGCATCTTGAGACTCCAAGTGCACACCGGATGTCTGAGGTCGAAGCGTTTGACAGCCAAGGTTGTACCTTCTCGGAAAACACTTTAGGTGTTAGCCAAGCTGGTTGATCAGAATCATCCCACGAATGTTGTGCTAGTGCGTTCGTCCGAGCTTTGGTCGCTCGTTTAGCTTGTGCCTCGGGACCATTTGCGGTTAGGCGTCCGATTATGGCGGCGCTCAACATGTTCTTGGTCGATGTCGCTATGCCGCATTGAACGCAGGTCTTGCTCTCGCTCCGAATTTTCTTTCCGCATCCGGGACAGATATTTTCGGTCGGCTGTGCTGCGTGCACGCTTGTTTCAGTTGAAGCACCTTTAGCTGCGCGTCTGTGCGCCTGCGTCAAGTGCGTAGGCGTCGAAGTGCTGTGTGTTCGCTTCTGCGTGGTTGACCAGAACTGCTTGGCTACCCATTCCGCTACCGGAGCCACCGCCCGTCTCCAGATCGACGCCGTTTCAGAGAGACGGACGGCGAACGGAGCCATCAATCGACAATTACCGTCCCGCTGTTCAAAAAACCATTCACGCTTCAATGGTTGCCGGGTGATCCAATCGAGCAAGTACGAATCCACGGCGGAGCGAACCGGCTCCATTACGTCACACGCGAGACTATCCCGAGCTGGAGTATCGACATGCAGAACACCCAATCCGGGATCAAGTCCTAACGCTGCAGCCGCGAGCCGAGACTCAGACTCCAGCATGCAATAGAGGTAGTTCAAGATTGCGTTTGGCGGATTTGCTGCGAGTCGGGGCGAGCCCGTCAACGGTGAGACGCGCGTGCCGAAACTACGCCAGTGCTCAGGTACGCGCGGCAGGTCATTCTTAGGGAAGTTGATCGGCAGTGTGCTCCACGCTGACCAGTACCGGTGTTGCCGATGAGCAACTCAGAAAACGGCTGCTTGAGATACCGCTGGCCTTCTTGGAATTCGAAACTGGATTGAGTCGGCACACAATCGTGCGAGCACGAAGACGTCAACCAGTACACCCGCGATCGTTGCAGCTTCTTAAGAATGTTGTCCGCAGAGTGCCAGTTCGATCGTGATTTTCGACAAACTCCCCCTTCACCAACGCCGCTGATTGAAAACCCGAGGTTGGGAGAAACGCGAATCGCACTTGAGCTTCGAAAGGATGCGGCTTCGAACCGCTTTAAGCAGTATCCTTGCCCCCAGCCTTGGATACAACGCCAAAACAGAGGGCGAATACCGAGGCTACGACGAAGCCAGTGCAAACAATCCACAGTGCAAGCCTGCCGGTGATGACCGAACTCGGTGTCCACAAAAGGTCGATTTCCTCGTCCGACATTCCCCGCTCACGAAGCATCTCCCAGTCGTTTTCGTTTGCGAACGAATTCTTCGCAAAAGTGCTCCTCTCGAAGCCTACAGACACGGCCACAGCAGTGTTGCGTGAGGGTATATCGACGGTTCTAACCAACCGCAGAGACAAACCTAAGAAGACTACAAAGAAAAGCAGGGCTAGAGAGGCGGCGATTACGATCTTTCGGGGGACATTCCGTGATCCCAGGAAGAAAACGACGTACGTGGCGAGAATAGCGAAACTGACCGTTCCCACACGAGCCACAGGTTCGACCTCTCCCAACGGTGGAAAGATATGCCTCGAAACTTCCGTGGGTAAAGCTTTCGACAACAGTGGCGAGGCGGCAACGATCGCTGTCAGTGCTCCAAGTGTGCCTCGGAAGGCCTTGTAGTATTCTGCAATTGGACTAGACGGGAGACTTGACACGGTTCAATTAGCCTTCATTAGTTCCACATGGATCACGTGGTTGGGTTCTCGAAACGGGTCGTGTTCCCGTTCCATGGTCAGAAACCCACTCTTCTCAAATCTCACAATCCAGATGGCAAACACTAGAGCATTGATTGTGGAATCGGTGGGAGCGGATGCTTGCTTAAAATCATCACCCCTTCGGCGATACGAAATCGTTGCTCCTTTTGGAACGCTTGAAACCTCTAAGCTAAAAGTAAGACTCTGGGCGTCTGCAACGGCATTGTATGCAAGTTCATTCTGCTCGAACGCGCGGAGCACCGCTTGTGCAAGAAGGGGATAAGCAGATGGTTCGTTCTTCGCTTGCGGCGCAGCTGCAAGCAACAGCAGATTATGTCTTCGCCCGTTGTCGGCAGCTTTGAGCTCGTGATCAGCTTCGCGATACGTGGTACGCAGGTCGCCGAAGAACACACGGGCTCCTTCCTCGGATTTCGACGTGTTGTCGAGTTTAGTAAACTCTTGTTCAGTTCCGTTCAGAGCTTCGATCGCCGTAATGACACTCTGCCTGAGCAATCCCAAGAGCTTTGTGTCTGACCTGTGCTCTAGAATCTGACCTTTCAGGTCTTGGATCTGAGCCTGCAGGCGTAGTGCCTCTGTTCTGAGCAATTGGGTTTGTGAGGGTCTCATGCCGATTTCGGCCGACGAGGGATACACAAGACCTTTCTTGGGTATCACCTGAAAGCCATAGTCCGTAGATGGCAACACCCAGTTTTCCCCTGCGCCAGTCATAAACCTCACACCGGTCACTCGCCAAGTTCCCCCTTTTGCCCCTTCCGGAATCGGAACTTCTAGCTGATATTCAGTTTTTCCGGGCACGAGGCCAATTTGGTAACCAGCACCGGAGAGCGCAGGAGATTGAACGGTAAGCAGTATGCTCGACCCCTTAAAATTGGGGGCTCTGTCTATGGTGATGACGAGAGTTAGAGATTCCCCAGCCGTGACAAATTCAGGTCCGTGAACGGTCACCGATTGTTGCGCGGACAGCGAAAGACAAACAACAAGTAAGCCGCCCATTGTGGCAAGCTCTCGAACAGGTTTCATTTGACAAGAATACTCTAAATCACTGATTAGGCCCCCAATTTGCTTTTTCTCGAACTCACCGTTTCGAAAGAGTGTGTTTTCAATATCTGTTGTAAGGCTCAGCCAGCCGCGCTATCTATCGGCTCCAAGCAACTTGTTCAACCACGCAAGAAGCCACAGCAATTCTTGTGTGCGTCTCCCGTTCGAGAATATGCCTCGTCCACAAGAATGAGTCAGTCTGCATGTTTTCCTTGGGCCTTGCAGAAGTCGTATCAGTCCGTGCCTGGGGTGCATATTCCCTCCCTTCCTGTTCTCACCCCTCGGCCCGTTTGACCCGTCTTTTCTCGCGCCTGTAAACTCAAGACAGCACTCGCCTTCAGCGCTCGGCGGGGGAAGGTTGCCGTCCGCGGCCAATCTAAGAGTGGCTGATTGCTCAAGCCTGAGTGCTGAACGCTCCTCATGTCCCACGAACTTCCGAAATCTTACGAGCCGGGCGCGATCGAAACGCGCTGGGCCGACTACTGGATCAAAGAGAAACTTTTCTCCGTCCCCACTCCGCCCCCGGGCGAAACGCGGCCGGTCTTCACCCTGCTGCTGCCGCCGCCGAACGTGACCGGGCAACTGCACATGGGCCACATGTTTGGGCAGACGCAGATGGACATTATCGTGCGCTGGCATCGCATGCGCGGCTTCATCACGCTGTGGCTGCCGGGCACCGATCACGCCGGCATTGCCACGCAGATGATGGTCGAGCGCCAGCTCGCGAAAGAAGGCAAGAAGCGCCGCGACATGGGCCGCGAGAAATTTGTTGAGCGCGTCTGGGAGTGGAAGAAGCAGTATGGCGGGGCCATCCTCAACCAGATGAAGCGCCTCGGCGCCTCAGTCGACTGGGACCGCGAGTACTTCACCATGGACGAAGATCTTTCGCGCACGGTGCGCGAGGTCTTTGTCCGCCTCTACGAACAGGGACTGATCTACCGCGGATACTACATCGTCAACTGGTGTCCCTGGCATGAAACCGCCATCTCCGATCTCGAGGTGAAGCACGAAGACGTCGCGGGACATTTGTGGGAGATTCGCTACCCGGTCATCGGCAGCGATGAATTCATCACGGTCGCGACCACGCGTCCCGAGACCATGCTGGGCGACACTGCCATCGCCGTCAACGCCAAAGACCAGCGCTACGCGCATCTTCACGGCAAGAAAGTCATGCTGCCGCTGATGAATCGCGAGATCCCCATCATTACCGACGATCTTGCCCAACCCGAGTTCGGCACGGGCGCTGTGAAGGTGACTCCGGCTCACGATCCCAACGATTTTCAGGCCGGCCTGCGCCACAACCTTCCGCAGATTAACGTGATGGACGAGCACGCGCACATGAATGAGAATGCGGGCCGCTACACCGGGCTCGATCGATATGAAGCGCGGAAGCGCGTTCTCGCCGATCTGCAGGAGCAGGGATTCCTCGTCGCCACAAAAGACTATGCACTTTCCATCGGCAAGTGCGACCGTTGCGGAAACGTCATTGAGCCGCGGCTTTCCGAACAATGGTTCATCAAGATCAAGCCGCTCGCCGACCGCGCCCGCGAAGCCGTCGAAAACGGCGAAATCACCATCGTCCCCGACAACTACCGCACCATCTATTTGAACTGGATGAACAACATCCATGACTGGTGCGTCTCGCGTCAGTTGTGGTGGGGCCATCGCATTCCCGCGTGGACGTGCGCTAGCGCCGACTGCAAAGAAATCGTCGTCGCCCGCGAAGCGCCGGTAAAGTGCCCGAAGTGCGGCAGCGCCAAGCTCGAACAGGTTCCCGATACCCTCGACACCTGGTTCTCCTCCGGGCTGCTGCCCTTCACCACGCTGGGATGGCCCGAGAAGACGCGCGATCAGGCAGTCTTCTATCCCACGACGCTGCTCATCACGGCTTACGAAATTCTGTTTTTCTGGGTCGCCCGCATGATCATGTTCGGCTGCCACTTCATGCAAGGTCACGAACAGGATCCCGCGATCAAAAAAGCCAGTGGCTGGGGCGACAAGAAGGACGACAGCGTTCCGTTCCGCCAGGTCTATATCCATTCCCTGGTGCGCGACGCCGACCGCCAGAAAATGTCGAAGGTCAAGGGGAACGTGATCGATCCGCTGCATGTCATCGAGCGTTTCGGCACCGACGCCACGCGCTTCACGTTGGCCGCCATGGCCGCCCCTGGCACCGATATCGCTTTCAACGAGAGCCGCACCGAAGGCTACCGCGCCTTTGCCAACAAAATATGGAACGCCGCCCGCTTCATGTTCATGAACGTAGAACGGTTGGGGTTCGTGTGGGGACAGCCGCCCTCGGCTGTCCAGCCGGGACAACGTCCCGGCAGCTCTGGCCACGAAGCAGGCGTTCTCGGCTTTGACTCCACGACCCTGGAAGACCGTTGGATTCTTTCCCGCTTCAATCGCGTGGCCGCCGACGTCAACGACGCCCTCAAAACCTACCGCTTTCACGAAGCGGCGAACCGCATTTACGACTTTTTCTGGGGAGAGTTCTGCGACTGGTATCTCGAACTGATCAAGCTACGCCTGAACTTCGAAGAGGGCGGCGACACGAGAGCCGCACGCACCGCCTGCGCCAATCTCGTCAGCCTGTTCGAGGCTTCGCTTCGCCTGCTGCATCCCGTCATGCCTTTCATCACCGAAGAAATCTGGCAGGCGATGTACGAAGGCAAGCCACCGCTGAAATCCATCGCGCTCGCGGCGTATCCCGAGGCGAACGAAGAGCATTTCGATCTCGCCGCCGAAACCGAGATGTCGATCCTGCAGGACCTGATCGTCAGCGTGCGCAACCTGCGCGCCGAATTGAAAGTCGAACCCAAGGTCAAGGTTCCGATTGAACTTTTCGCCCACGAGCCTCGCATTCGCCGGATGATCGAACAGAATCACACCGCCGTCGAACGCCTCGCGCACGTGGAGAGAATTACGTTCGTGGAAGCTTCGCTCTCCAATAAGCCAGGCGCCCGCAGCACATCCCGCTTCGACGTCCACGTAATCTACGAACGCAAGATCGACGTAGCCGCCGAATGCGAACGCCTCAAAAAGGAGCTGGAGAAACTCGAAAAAGAAGCCGCGAACAATGCCAGGCAACTGGGCAATGAACAATTCCTCGCAAAGGCGCCGCCGAAGGTAGTCGAGGGCCTGCGCCGCCGCGCCGAAGAACTAGTCGTGCTCCTCGACAAGACAAAGAGCAAACTGAAAGAATTAGGCTGTTCCTGACCGGTTCTCCCGGCAACCGCTCTTATGGACTGGAATTCTCGCCGCATTACCGCGATCCTCGAGAACGCGCTGCTCGAAGACCGGGCGACGCGCGATGCGACCAGCTACGCCTGCGTCGATCCCAACCAGCGGGCCTCCGCCACCATCCTCGCCAAACAGGACTGCATTCTCGCCGGCATCGGCTGTGTCGCTCGCATCCTTGATGTCTATGCCGCGCTCGACGGCGCCGTAACCGCCCATTATGAGGTCACCACCCATCCCGAAATTTTCGACGGTGTTCGCCTGCGGGCCGGACAATCCGTCGCCGTCATCCGCCACAACGCCCGCGTGGTTCTTTCCTGCGAGCGCGTGATCCTGAATTTCCTGCAGCACATGAGCGGCATCGCGACCCTCACCCGCAAATTCGTCGAAGCCGTTTCCGGCACCAAGGTGCGGATTCTCGACACCCGCAAAACTGCGCCCGGCCTGCGCGTCATCGACAAAAATGCCGTCCGCTGCGGTGGCGGGCAAAATCACCGCCTCGACCTCTCCGACGGAGTCATCATCAAGAACAACCACATCGCGCTCGCCGGAGGCATCGTCCCCGCCCTGGAGCGCGCCATTCGCAACCGCCGAGGTTCGCAGATTATTGAAATTGAGGTGCGCAACCTCGACGAACTCGAGCAGGCTCTTACCCACGGCGGCGAAGCCATTCTCCTCGACAACATGTCGGTGGACAACGTGCGCCGCGCCGTCGCGCGCTGCTCTCAACCCGATGCCCTGAAGGACGGCCGCCGCATCCCGGTCGAGTGCTCGGGCGGCATTCGCCTGGAAAATGTCCGCGCCTACGCCGAAACCGGCGTGGATTTCATCTCCGTGGGCCTACTGACCCATTCGCCCCATGCGGCCGATATGAGCATGCGCATCGTACCTGCCTGATGACAGTGCTCCGCGTGTCCTTTCGGCCTCTGCCCGATGTCCCTTTCGTGCCGTAATCTCGTCTTCGGAACTGCAGATTCTTCGCTAACATGATCGTTATGGCATTGCACCGGCATGGCCGCCTCACGTTCCTTTTGTTGGCCTTCATGGCGGCGACATTCTTGCAATCATGCGGAGGTTCCTCCGGATCCGGCGGCGGGGGCGGCAATCCTCCCGCCGCTCCAACGGGTCTGGCCGCGACTGCGCAAAGCACCGAGGTCAGCCTCACTTGGAATGCCAGCACCACGGCCAGCAGCTACAACGTGAAGCGTTCCACCGCCGCCGGGGGACCATACACAAAGGTTGCCAACAGCACAGTCACCAGCGATCTTGATTCCGGTCTCACAAACGGAACCACGTACTACTACGTCGTCTCCGCCGTGAACACGAATGGAGAGAGCGCCAACTCCGCCGAAGTTTCAGCGACCCCGAAGGCGGCGATCCCGCCCGCGCCCACCGGTTTGACTGCAACCCCGGGCAACGCACAGGTGGTGCTCTCCTGGACCGCGAGCACCGGAGCGACCAGCTATCACGTGAAGCGAAGCACGACGGCCGGCGGACCCTACACGCAAGTTGTGACGACCAACGCGACCACCGATACCGACACAGGCCTGACCAACGGCACAAAGTATTACTACGTAGTCACCGCCCTGAACTCGAGCGGCGAAAGCGGAAACTCCAGCGAAGTCTCGGCGACTCCGGGTTCGTCGGCCCCGCCCGTTCCCACCGGCCTTACTGCGATCCCGGGCAACGCTCAAATCAGCCTCTCGTGGACTGCGAGCACCGGCGCCACCAGCTACAACGTGAAGCGCAGCACTACCAACGGAGGCCCATACACCCAGGTCGCGAGTCCGACCACGATCCTCTACACCGATTCCGGCCTCACCAACGGCACGAAGTACTACTACGTCGTGACCGCCGTCAACGCTGGAGGAGAAAGCGCCAACTCTTCTCAGGCCTCCGCCACTCCATCCGGGTCCATCGTCAACATCAGCGTGACGGTTGACGTCACCATGAACCGCCATCCCATCAGCCCTTACGTCTATGGCGGAGCTTTCCCGCAGGATGCTCCAACCATCACCGACAGCGGGCTGACCGCGGTCCGCTGGGGAGGGAACGGAGCGTCCACCTACAACTGGCAGCTCGGAACCACCAACGCCGACAACGACTATTATTTCGAAGACTTCACCTTCGGCGCGCTCAACAATAGCGCCGATTCCGATTCCGCGCAGTTCATCAAAGACGTAAAATCCGCGGGCAGCGTTCCGCTCATGACCATGGTGATGCTGCCCTGGGTCGCCCAGAGCCCGGAAACTTCCACCACCCAGCATGGGGTGGACAATTACCACTGGAGTTTTTCAGTCTCACGCGACGGCCCGCAATGCAGCGTCGATCCGTACAACGTCGACGCCGGTAACGGAATCGTGGCCGGAACTTGCAACAACAATCCGCCCACCTACCTCATGGCCAGTGCCACCGATCTGAACGCCACGTACTTCCCCCTGCTTGATGATCACACGCAGACTTGCCCTTCAGGCACCACCTGCGTCTACCGCGATGCATGGGCTGCAGCGCTCGCCACCGCCTTTGGCAACAACGTTCCCCACTTATACAACATGGACAATGAGATCGACATCTGGGGAGGCACGCACCGCGACATCCATCCCAACCCCACGACTTACACAGAACTCAGCAACATATTTCTCACCGAGTCGAACAAGCTGAAGACCTGGGACCCTGCGGCCATCCGGTTGGGGCCAGTCAGTTGCTGCTGGTATTTCTACTGGCGCTCGGCCACCGGCGCGAGCGACACCTCCAGCCACGGTGGCGTGGACTTCCTTCCCTGGTGGCTGAATCAAGTGGCGTGGTCCGACTTCGTCTCGGGCACCCGCTCGCTCGACGTCTTCGATATCCACGCCTATCCCGACGCCGATACCGGCGGCCTCTCTGCCGCTCAACTCCAGGCTCTGGCCGTCAGCATCTACCGTGACTGGTGGGATCCCACTTTCCCCAGCGCCGCGTCCTACATCCGCAATGGTGGGTTCAGCATTGAGCCCGTCGATTCCAAGCCGTTCCGCATACCGCGCATGCGCGCCCTCGTGAACCAAACTTATCCCGGCACCGAGTTCAGCATCACCGAATGGAGCGCAGCTTTTGCCGGCGAATCGGATTTCTCTACCGCTCTCGGTGACGCCGATGCTTATGGCATTCTGGGACAGCAGCGCATCTATCTCTCGACCCGCTGGACCGCGCCGAGTCCGACCAATCCCAACTATCGGGCCTTGAAGCTGTTCACCAATTACGACGGCCAGCACCACGCGTTTCAGCCGATTTCCGTTTCCGCCGCCAACACCGGCAATCCCAGCCTGTTCAGCAGTTATGCCGCCGTGAGTGCCGATGGCAAGACCATCAGCGTCATGATCCTCAACAAAGATCCGGCAAACACTGCCTCCGTCAGCTTCGCTTTCCCTGGCAGCCAGATCAACTCGGTTGCTACTTACACTCTGGCCTCGTCGAATCCCACGACCATCGTCAAGGCAACGCCGGCTTGGGGTTCGACCATGAGTTTCCCGCCCTATTCGGCGACGCTGCTGGTGCTGACCGGCACCTCTCACGTGCCCGCTTCGGAGTGGGATCTGAACCCTGACACGATCATGGTTCCCTCAGGCGGTTCCGTCACTCTGAACCCCAGGATCGTTAACGGAACTGCGAACGTAACGCTGGCCAACCCAACCGCGGCCACTGGGCTTACGATGGCGATCGCCCAATCGGCCGTCACCCCCACCCAGAACGGCGTGATTACCATCGGGGCCAACGCGGGCACGGCTCCCGGCTTCTATTCCTTCTCCGTCACCGGCGCCGATTCCAGCGTTACCCAAACCCAGAGCGGATGGATCGTAGTTGGCAATCCGGCCGCGACCCTCACCAAGACCGGCGACAACCAAACCGGCGGCACGCTCACGCTGACAGCCACCTTGGTTCCCGGTTCCTCGCGCGGAACTCAAACCGGCGCGTCTATCCTCTTCACCACCAACAAGGGCACGCTCTCTCAGCGCATGGTCAGCACAAACGGTTCCGGCCAAGCCACGATCACGCTAACCTTGCCGTCCGGCTCAGGAACGACAACCGTCACCGCCGAAGGCCCATATGGTTTGGGTCATCCGATCGCGACCTTCACGGAGTCAAACTGAGAGGAAGGTTCCTCTCATCGAACAACGCTCAAGACCTTCTGCCGTTCCCTCTGCGCTCCTCAGCGCATTCTGTGGGTAGGATCTCCTTCGAAAGCCGCGGCGATTGTTGTTTCCCCCCGAATCGCGCATAATCTCGGCATCACCAAGACCGCCAAAATTCGCGCCCGTAAGCCCACACGAGCGGGCACTCCAGCATCTCAACCGACCGACGTCCGTCTGGGTCGAATCGTGCGTCTGCTCATGGAGCACGCCACAGTAGTGGTCAGCGGCACCAAGATCGCCCAGGAAATTTCCTCCAGCCGCTCCGAAGTCTGGCGCCTGATCCAGCAACTGCGCGGCCTCGGCGTCGACGTCGCCGGACATCCCGCCACCGGCTACCAGCTCCGCTCTGTTCCCGACCTGCTGCTGCCGGAATTCCTCCGCCCGCTTCTCCGCGGAACAATCTTCGACTCGCTCCATCACTTCTACAAAATTGATTCCACCAACACCGCCGCCATGGCCGCTGCCGCCGAAGGCGCTCCCGAGGGCAGCGTCTTCCTTACCGAAGAGCAAACCGCCGGGCGCGGTCGCGGCGCCAATACGTGGCAATCCCCACGCTCGACTGGAATTTATTCTTCCGTAGTTTTGCGCCCCGCCTTGCCGCCCTCCGAAGTTCTAGTGCTCTCGCTGGCCGCCGGACTCGCCGTCCAGTCTGCCATTCAGCAGGTGGATCCCCGCGTGACCCCCGATCTGAAGTGGCCCAACGACGTTCTCCTGGACGGCAGGAAAGTCTGCGGCATCCTCACCGAAATGAACGCGGAAGCTACTCGCGTGCGCTATGTCGTCGTCGGCGTCGGCATCAACGTGAACCAAGCCACCTTTCCCAAAGATCTGCCCGCCACGTCGCTGCGCCTCGCTACTGCAAGCGAATGGTCCCGCGTCGAGTTGGCCGCGGCTTTGCTAAAATCACTCGACCGCGAGTATCGCCAGTTATTACAGGGCTCTGGCGCCCGCGATTCGATTCTGAGTCGCTTTGCCAGGAACTCCTCCTGGGTTCAAGGCAAGCCAGTAAGAATCGAAGAAGTCGGTGCCACGTTCGAAGGCACCACCGCAGGTCTGGACGACCGAGGTTTTCTAAAGGTAGAAACCGCGAGTGGCACGCGCACAGTCCTAAGCGGCACAGTGCGAGAGAAATAGGGTTAGCCAAAGGCCAAGAGCCAAGAGCCAAGAGCTAGAAGCCATGCTTCTCGTCATCGACGTCGGCAACACCAACACGGTCCTGGGGGTCTTTGCCCGCGTCGCCAAGGTTCATCCCGGCGGCAGCGCCGACGACCCTCCACGCTACGAGCGTCTCGTCGCCAACTGGCGTGTCGCGACTTCCCGCACCAGCACAGTCGACGAATACGGAGTCCTGTTCCGCAACCTGTTCTCCATGGCTGGACTCGAGGCCAAAGGCATTCACGGCATCGTGATCTCCTCCGTCGTGCCACCCCTCGATCCCGTGCTGCGCCAGGTTTGCGAGCGCTATTTCAATCTGCGTCCTCTCTCGATTGAGCCCGGTGTCAAAACCGGCATGCCGGTCCACTACGATAATCCCGCCGAAGTCGGCGCAGACCGCATCGTCAACGCGGTCGCCGCCTACGAAAAATACGGTGGCCCCAGCATCATCGTCGATTTCGGCACTGCCACCACTTTCGATTGCGTCTCGCTCAAGGGAGAATATCTCGGCGGCGTCATCTGCCCCGGCATCGGCATCTCCGCCGACGCGCTCTTCGAGCGCACTGCCCGCCTGCCTCGTGTCGAGATCCGCAAGCCCGCCCGCGTCATCGGATCCAACACCGTCGGCAGCCTCCAGTCCGGCCTCTACTACGGATACCTCGGGCTGGTCGACGGCATCCTCGAACTCCTGCTCGCCGAACTCGGCGGGGACACGCGCGTCATCGCGACCGGCGGCCTCGGCCCTATGATCGGCACCGGATCGAAATACATCAAGAACGTCGACGACTTCCTCACGCTTGAAGGCCTGCGTATCATTTGGGAGCGAAATGAGCGGAGAGACTCGCCGAAAGCCGCGCCCAAGGCCGCATCCAAGCCATCGCCGAAAACCGCTCCACGTTCCGCCCGCTGACCCGCCGTGGAAAATTACTTCAACTATTTCACCGAGACCGAAGAGCGATTCCTGCGCCGCCGCGGCGGAGGCCTGTTGCTCTCGACTTTAGACTGGGCCCTGATCGAGACCTGGAAGGAGGCCGGCATTCCGCTCGAGGCCGTCCTGCGCGGCATTGATGCTGCCTTCGACCACTACGACCAGCGTCCTTCGAAAACGAAAAAGGTGAACAGTCTCGCCTATTGTTCCCAGGAAATTCTGGCCGCCGCCGAAGACATGAAGGAAGCGGCGATCGGTGTATCCACCGCCGACCCTGGGCCTGCAACAAGATCCGCGCGTCAAGGTTTCGAACCGGAAGCGGTCGTTCAATTCCTCCGCCGCAACGCCGACTCTCTCGAAGCGGCGAAACTCCCGGCGGGAACCGGCATCTCCGCGCAGGGCGCCGCTCTGGAAGCCGCCAAAACCCTGCGCCACCTTGCCGGCGAAATCGAGAACAAACTGCAGTCGCGTCTCGAAGACCTTGAGCGCCGCCTCACCGTGCTCGAAGAAAAACTCTTTGCTGTCCTTCTAGCCTCCACCCCCGACGAAGAGATCGTCACCGTCCGCTCCGAAGCCGATCGCGATCTCGCTCCCTACCGCCACAAAATGTCTGCCGCCCAAATCGACCAACTGCAAAAGCAATACATCCACAAGCGTCTGCTGGAAAAATATCGCCTCCCCCGCCTGAGTCTGTTCTACATGTAAAAAGTGGGCGGGAGTTTACTCGTGCCATGAGGCCGCCCGAAAATCCACGCGAGCCTCAGCGCCTGAGGTACGCTTGTCTGGAGTGGCCCACTCCTACGATGCACTAATCCTCGGCGGTGGCGCGGCTGGCATGATGTGCGCCATCGAAGGCGGACGCCGCCGCTGCCGCATCGCCCTCCTCGACCATGCCGAACGCCTCGGAAAAAAAGTTCTCATCTCCGGCGGGGGACGCTGCAATTTCACCAATCTTCACACCCAGCCTGAAAATTTCCTCTCCTCGAATCCCCACTTCGCCAAGTCCGCTCTGTCGCGCTACACCCCCGCTGATTTCATCGCGCTAGTCGAAAAGCACCGCATCCCCTACCACGAAAAAAAGCTGGGCCAGTTATTCTGCGACCGCTCTGCCCGCGACATTCTCGCAATGCTTGAAGAAGAATGCCGTGCCGCCAACGTTGCCATCCATCTGAATGCAAAAATCCAGGAAGTTACCCGCACCACTGAATTTGTAGTCCGCACATCCGACACGGAATTTCACGCCCCCAAACTCGTAGTCGCCACCGGGGGCCTCTCCATCCCCAAGATCGGCGCCACTTCGTTCGGCTACGACCTAGCCGGCCAGTTCGGACTCAAGATTCGCGACCCCTGGCCCGGCCTGGTCCCCCTCGTTCTTGAACCCGAGGACCGATCCCGCTATTGCGATCTGAGCGGAGTCTCCGCCGAGGTGGTCGCGAGTTGCGACGGCCAGCGCTTCCGCGAAAAGATGCTCATCTCGCATCGCGGCCTGAGCGGCCCGGCGATTTTGCAGATTTCGTCCTACTGGAAGAGTCGGCAACCGATCGAAATCGACCTCGCCCCCGACAAGGATCTCACCGCCACTTTCCGCGACCCGAAAATCGCGCGCACTCCCCCCGCGCTCCGCGCCCGGTTCCGCAAGTATCTGCCAACCCGCCTGGCGGACCGTTGGCTGGACCACCACGTGCCCGCCTCGTTGACAAACGCCGCCCTGGCCGAACTCGAGCGCCAGGCCCACGCATGGTCCATCACCCCAGCCGGCACCGAGGGCTACGAAAAAGCCGAAGTCACTGCCGGAGGCATCGACACCGACGAACTCTCCGCCAAAACCATGGAGTCCCGCAAAGTCCCGGGCTTGTACTTCGTCGGTGAAGTCGTAGATGTAACCGGACACCTCGGCGGCTTCAACTTCCAATGGGCCTGGGCCTCCGGCGCCGCAGCAGGCAGGGCATTGTAATCAGGCGGCGCTGAGGTTTTCTTGGGGTTCTTTAGTGGGGTTTCCATAGCGCTGTTAGCGGTTGGGTTCTCTCAGCCACCACCGGCCCACAAATACGCCCCATGCCCCCGCAGCTTTACCCGGACTACCGCCGCCCTGCGCATTTCCCCCCAAAACGAATTACACTAATAGGTTGCAATCTGCGCAGCCCCCGAATTCATACCTCCAAGGACGGCCATCATGTCTGTCAACAGTTTCAACGCCAAGTCCACCCTCAAAGTCGGCGGCAAAGAATACGAAATCTACCGCCTCGACGCGCTTGACCGGCAAGGCATCTCCACCGCACACCTGCCCTTCTCCCTCCGCATCCTCCTGGAGAACCTGCTCCGCACTGAAGATGGCCGCAATGTAACCGAGCAGGAAGTTCGCGCCCTCGCCGCGTGGAACAGCCATTCCAAGCCCGAGAAAGAAATTGCGTTTACTCCCAGCCGCGTCCTCCTTCAGGATTTCACCGGAGTCCCTTGCGTGGTCGATCTCGCCGCTATGCGCGACGCGATGAAAACCCTCGGCGGCGATCCCGCCTTAATCAACCCGCTGCAACCGGTAGAACTCGTCATCGACCACTCCGTCCAGGTCGACGAATTTGGCTCTTCCAATGCCTTCGACCTGAACGCGCTTTTAGAATTTCAGCGCAACAAAGAGCGTTATTCTTTTCTCCGCTGGGGTCAGACAGGATTCCGCAACCTGGCCATCGTCCCGCCCGACACCGGCATCGTCCACCAGGTCAACCTCGAATATCTGGCGAGAGTCGTCTTCGTTCACGAAACGCCCGGCAAGCGCAGTGCGTACCCCGACACCCTGGTCGGCACCGACAGCCACACCACCATGATTAACGGCCTCGGGGTTTTGGGGTGGGGCGTGGGTGGAATTGAAGCCGAGGCGGCAATGCTCGGGCAGCCCGTTTCTATGCTCATTCCACTCGTGGTCGGCGTGAAGCTGACAGGGCGGTTGCGCGAGGGGGCTACTGCCACCGATTTCGTTTTGACCGTTACGGAGATGCTGCGCAAGCACGGCGTCGTCGGAGAGTTTGTCGAATACTTTGGCCCCGGCCTGCGCGACCTGCCCCTTGCTGATCGCGCGACGATTGCCAATATGTCTCCGGAATATGGAGCCACTTGCGGCATCTTCCCTATCGATAAGGAGACCATCAAGTATCTCCGGCTCACTGGGCGTAATGATGAACAGATCGCGCTGGTCGAAGCCTACGCGCGCGAGCAGGGACTGTTCCACGACGACAAGACGCCTGAGGCGGAATACTCCGAGTTGCTCACGCTTGATCTCGGTACGGTTGAGCCTAGCCTTGCCGGCCCGAAGCGGCCACAGGATCGCGTGATCCTGTCGCAGGCTGGAGAGTCCTTCAACAACGCGCTCCCTTCGCTGATCAAGCCGAAGTCTGCCGCCAAGACTGCGGCTCCCGTCAACAACAAATGGGAGCAGGAGGGTGGAAGCCCCGCCGCCATCGGCGTCGAAGATCCCAAGGTTCACGAGCACGTGCCTGCAGCGGTGAAAGATTCGCTCAAGCATGGCAGCGTCGTGATTGCCGCGATCACTTCCTGCACCAACACTTCGAATCCTTCGGTGCTGATCGGCGCCGGGCTACTGGCAAAGAAGGCGGTCGAAAAAGGCTTGACCGTGCCGGCGTGGGTCAAAACTTCGCTTGCTCCGGGGTCGAAGACTGTCACCGACTATCTCGCGAAGGCCGGGCTCACGCCGTATCTCGAGAAACTGAAATTCCATCTCGTCGGGTACGGGTGCACCACCTGCATCGGCAACTCCGGTCCTTTGCCCGAAGAAGTTTCGAAAGCCATTGACGAAAAAGAGTTGGTCGTCGCCTCCGTGCTCTCGGGCAATCGCAACTTCGAAGGACGAATCAACTCTGAAGTCCGCGCCAACTATCTGATGTCGCCCCCGCTGGTTGTGGCGTTCGCACTCGCCGGGCGCATTGATATTGACCTGCGCAAAGACGCCATCGGCAAGGGTCGCGACGGCCAGCCCGTTTACATGGCCGACATCTGGCCATCGCAGCGCGAGATCGAAGAAGCCATGCAGCAGTCCATTTCTTCGGAGATGTTCTCGAAATCCTACGCCGGCGTTTTTGATGGGGACGAGCGGTGGCGCGGCCTGTCCGTCCCCAAGGGCGAAACCTATGCCTGGGAAAACGACTCGACCTACATTCGCCGCGCTCCGTATTTCGACGCAATGTCAGTCAAGCCGGAACGCGTCGAAGAGATCAAGAAAGCACGTGTGCTCGCGGTTCTCGAGGACAGCGTTACCACCGACCACATCTCGCCCGCAGGCTCGATCAAGAAGGACAGTCCCGCCGGTAAATATCTGCAGGAGCATGGTGTGAATCCCGCCGATTTCAACTCCTACGGATCGCGCCGCGGCAACCATGAAGTGATGGTGAGAGGCACGTTCGCCAACGTCCGCCTGCGTAACAAGTTGGTCCAGACCGAAGGCGGATTCACCCGCCATCTGCCGACGTCGACCGAAATGTCGATCTTCGAAGCGTCGGAAAAATATCGCGCCGCGGGCACGCCGCTCGTCATTCTCGCGGGCAAAGAATACGGATCCGGCTCATCGCGGGACTGGGCCGCCAAAGGTCCCGCCTTGCTGGGTGTGCGCGTCGTGATCGCCGAAAGCTACGAGCGCATCCACCGCTCGAACCTGATCGGCATGGGAGTCCTGCCGCTGCAGTTCCCGGCCGGTCAAAACGTGGAATCGCTCAAGCTGACGGGCGAGGAAGTGTTCGAAGTTACCGGCATCCGCAACCTGGTCGAAAACTTCATCGCCGGAGGCCGCGTGAAAGTCCGCGCCAAAGGAAAAGAGACCGAAGTCGAGTTCGACGCTCTGGTCCGCATTGATACTCCGCAGGAAGCGCTCTATTACGCGAACGGTGGAATTCTGCAGTACGTGTTACGCCAGTTGCTGGCGACGAAGGCGGAGCCGGTGGAAGTGTCTTAGATCTTCTCATCTAGTTTTGGCTGGTCGCCGATGATCAACCTAGTTCCCCGGGGCAGTCTCCAGCCGCTTGCGCGCCTCAGCTAACTGTTCGGGCGTCATTCGGCGTTCAAGTTCGGTGACTTTGGCATCGGCCTCTTCGGCGCCGTTGCGCTGAGCCTGGGCGTACCAAACGTAGGCGCCGACATAATTTTCGGGATTGTTGCCGTCGCCATAGGTTCGATCGCCCATTTGGACTTGAGCCTGAGGATGGCCGCTACGGGCTGCCCTTTCGAGCAGCGCCATCCCCTGAACTTCGTCTTTCGGGATTTCCTTGCCAGCGAAGAAAGCGTTCGCCAGTTCAAATTCTGCAGCGGGATCGCCGCCTTTCGCTTTCTCAGATAACTCGAAGAACCTATCGGTGGTCTTTCCGAACAATTTGAAACTCAGCGTGAGGTTCAAGCGGCTGGGGACTGGACGCCCATATCGAGTGCCGGGCTCGAACTTCCACTTGCTCACTGTCTCGACGGCCTTTTCGTCGAGTCCTCTGCCCAGTTTTTTGGTCACCACAATATTCGTGGGTTTTCCGTCCACGCCTACAATGAGCGAGACGACGCAATTGCCCTCCACCTTGGCGAGCCGCGCTTCTTCGGTGTACTCAACGCCCGGCGAGTAGATTGCCCGCGGAGGTTTCTCCGCCGAACTTCGAGCGGGGGCATTGGGGGGCGTCGGATCCGCATTCCGTATTGCGAGATTTCGGTTCTGTATTTTCGCTTGCTCGGACTGGAATTTCTTCAGTGACTGCATCACATTCTCGACCGCGGCAGTTTGTTCGGGGGTGTGCGACATCTTCAGCGCCAGATCGAGAGCCTCCATCGCGTCCTTGTTCCGGTTCATTGACGCCAGGAGTTGCGCCTGGTCAATCCGGACCTCCGGGTCTCCAGGATCGAGTTGAATCGCCCTTTGCATCAAGTCGTACGCCTCGTTCAGATTCTTTCCGCCGTTGGCATAGAAGATCGCCAGTGCATCGTAGGCCACAGCAAACGACGGGTTGAGTTTAAGAGCGGCGCGCAAGTTCTCTTCCACGGCGGCCTGCGAAGTTTTGTCCGGCATGCCCTTCCTGGTTGTAGCCACGGCGAAGCAATAGTGCGCGACAAAACTCTGCGCGTCGAGTTTGATGGCCTGCTGGCACCACTTCTGGGCCTCGGCGTAGTTATGCTGATGGAAAGCCGCAAAGCCCATGACCTCGTGGGCGTGAACGTTCGCCGGGTCGTCATGCAGCACGCCCTGCAGCAGAGTTTGAGCCGCGTTCAGACGACCTTCATGCGCCAGGAAATCTGCGCGCATGGTGTCGACCTGTGGCTGGCTCAGCGGCTGCACCACAAACGAAGAATCATCCACCGAGGTCGAGCCCGATAGTTTCGTTACGGAGTAATTTCCATCGAGAGTGTATTTCTTCAGATCCTGCTGCAACTGGGTAAGATCGCCAAAAGTTTGCGTGGCGGCGGCGACCGGGTCGGTATTGGTCTGAACCAGCGCGAGATAGTCCGTCAGTAGATGTGTTCCATCGCGGTCATCTTTGTCCTTCAAGTAGTGTGTCAACGCCCACGACTCCGCGTAGAACATGGAGCCCTTGTCGCGCTCGTGATAGTAGGGTGAACGATGATCCACGGCGAGCAACTGCGGCAGAGGCATCAGCGGGTTGTGTTCGAGAACGTATTGAATGTTGGGATCGCCCTTGCCCAGGCGAACTTCGTCGTCGAGGATTTCGGTATTCTGGTAGAACTCCGCAATGCCTTCGGAGAACCACACCGGCATCCACTCGTGCGTGAGGCTGAAAACAAAGTGCGCGTATTCATGATAAACCGGACCATAGGGGTGAGCACCGGCCGCGTCGAGCAGGATCAAAACGTAATTTCTCTCTTGCGCGGAGACGAACAGTCCCACCAGTCGCGCTTGCCCGCTGCCAAGATATTCCTCGGGCTCGAGCGCGTCCACGTCGGTTTTGTCCTGCACGGCGAGCACGAGGATGGGCGCGGCGGTATCGAGTTCCGCGTCGGGAAAAACCTTCTGAAACACGGCACGCATCCCTTCGAACTGACGCGCTGCGCGGCGGCCTGCCTTCTCGTTGGAGTTAGTGACGATCTGGAAATGCGGCGTGCGGACCTCGATCCACGTATCGGTTTGTGCACCTGCCGACGAGACGAGCGCGGCCAGGAAGCACAGAACGAAGGCGGATCGTTCGGCACACTTTCTTAGACAAGGTTCTTTCGACAGTATCGTCTCGAGAAGCATTTTTCGGCATGTACGGCGGCGACCTTTAGAGATACACCGGCGACTAAGACGCGTCAAAGGAAAGTTCCGCGAATACTCGTGGCTACTGCTTCTCACAATTCTGTTCTGCCCTTCTTCACCAGATCCACTCTTCCCGGTAAAAGCTCGTACTCATTCCGGTCCGGATGCGAACGGCTTCACTGGATACGACGGCGTCACCTTCTGCCGGTTTCACCTGTCGGCAAGGATTTGAGGCAGCGAGAATTGGGCCGGAAAAGCTCGCGTAAAGCATCACAACGTTAAGTGATGCCGATCACACACCGATGTGCGAGAAAAGACCCAGTTCTGTGGATTTTCGCAACACCCCCATCTCGCCTCCGGTCTTAACAAAAGAAACAAGCCATTTAGTTTCTTACAGATAGATGCTGCTTTCCCGTGGATGGGCCACCCTCTGCCGATGGCTTACGACGTGCCCTTACCAGGTTGTGGGATGTGGGCAAGCGAGCTCGGTACGATGGCTCGGCCTAACGGGAGGACATATGGTACGGACTCCATACGGACTGAACATTCTTGATAATTGCGTGACGTGCCCAATACGGGGAGAACATCTTTTCTGCAATTTGTCGCTTCGCGCCGGGCAGAGGCTGAATGAGATCAAGTCCACTGCCGTCTACCCCAAGGGAGCCATGCTGTTCATTGAAGGGCAGCAACCGCGCGGCGTGTTTGTGCTCTGCTTGGGCAAGGCGAAATTGTCTACGTCATCGCGTGAAGGCAAAACCATCATCACCAAGCTCTCCGAGTCGGGCGACGTTCTGGGCTTGAACGCCGTCGTGTCGAACCGTCCGTATGAAGTGACGGCGGAAATGATGGAGCCGGGGCAGGCCAACTTTATTCCGCGGGACTCGCTGCTGCAGTTCTTGAAGGAGTTTCCGGAAGTTGCGCTGGCGGTGTCGCAACAACTGAGTCGGAACTACTATGTGGCGTATGAGGAAATTCGCACGCTGGGACTGGCGGCGTCGCCCACCGAAAAATTTGCCAAGCTGTTGCTGTCGTGGTCCACGAAGGGCACGCAGGACGATGGCTCATCGCAAGTGAAGCTCACGCTGACGCACGAAGAAATCGCGGAAATTATTGGGACCACGCGCGAAACCGTGAGCCGCCTGTTCTCGGAATTCAAGAAGAAACAGTTGTTCCAACTAAAAGGGGCGACGCTGGTGATCCGCAGCCGGTTCGCGCTGGAGAAGATCGTGCAGCTGTAAGGCAGTTTGTCATGGTTCGAGGCCGCCCTTCAAAGCCCCGGTTTTGGGTGGCGCAGCGCTTCAAGCGCTGCGTTCAATGCGATAAATAAATCGGGTTTTAGCCCCAGTCCTCTATTCCGCCTCCGATGCCGCAAACGAAACGTGCGCGTCTTCGGGCGGCAGCAGGTCGCGCACGTCATGCTCTTTCGCGTGTGCGCTGCGCTTGCTGAGCCAATGCTTCAGTTGCTTGCGCGCGACCGGACTGAGCTTTGAGAAGAAAAGTCCGGCACGGCCCTGATCGCTCGCCCAGATCACGTCGGCATGGCCTTGTAACGTGAATGCGGTGCCCGGCAGCGCGCAACGGAATGTCAGGTTCGAACTCATAGGCACGGGTTCGGTGGCCTGCACCGCGAGTCCGTGTTCGCCAATATCAATACTGATGCCAGATAGAGTTCCCGTCTCGAGTTCAAGATAGACCAGAGTCTTCATCTCAAAACGTGCGGATTTGCGGCGCTGTGCCCGCGGGGACTTGGTTTTGAGGGCGTCTACCAGTTCCCCGGTCGCGAGCGGACGGTAAAGGATGCGGCTGGCGCCCGACTGAAACGCTGCGCCCGTCCCGGGCCATGCGCGGCTGGCAACCGCCAGGAGCGCGGGCTTCTGCGCGGGCGGCAACATGGCCGCCATGCGGATTACCTCTTCCGCTCCCGGCAAATCAAAGTCCACGATCAAGGTCGAGCAGCGTCCCTCCAGTACCGACTCGAGTGCTGCCTGTCCCGAAGGGCAGCTGACCAACTCAATGCCAAGGTCTCCCAGGGTGGTTTCCAGCGTGTTAAGGGACGATTTGTCGCGGCACAACACTGCTGCAGATCGGTGCATGAGCTAAAACTAAGGGCTCAAACGAGATGGGTCAAAGTCACACCGGTAATCCGCGGAGTGGTTACTGAAGGACTCTATAAACACATCAAAATGCTTGGGTTAGCTCAGTCGAGGTGGCGGGTTAGGAAATCCCTGTGTCCACGTTTCGATCTCTTAAGCGTGAGGGTGTTCGCCACGGTCCTTGGTTGTTCTCGGTGGCCTGACTCCCGTTTTTCAGCTACTCGGATCTTGCCGGTTTGCCCATCATCTAACCAGAATCTGGTCAGAAAGGGTCGCGGGATCCGTGGACGGGACATCCATCCGCGCTCCTTACCTGTTTCCCCTTGAGAGCCTAGATTGGAGGCTTAATTTCAGGCACTGGCCCGTAAGAACAGATCACCGTGTAGCGGGTAATCCCCAACGCTGTCATGGATCCCGTAATGGAATGGGTTTCCCTGAACAGCGTCTGAGCCTTACGGATACGATGATCGTTGGCTCCAATCCAAATGTCTTCTGTGGTGTTCCTGATACTCACGCCCCCGGGTGATATGTGTTCTCGTATAGAAAGGTGGATGAACCCTCGATGGTCTCGCGACGGACCAGCTTGAGGCCGCTGTCATAAATGATCTCAGCAAGCCTGGCGAAAGGTATCTCCCCGGGGGCGTACTCCGTATATTTCTGCCAAGGTTGGGTACCGAATCGGCCATATCTGTCGTTCCCGATAACGATGACTTCTGAATCCCCCGCGGGACCGTATGGTCCTTTGATCACCATGTGTATGCGATCCGGCCCCTGGGCCTCGATCAAACTTTTGACTACCGACCCCGGGCCGCTGTTGTTGGTGAGTTCCCCGTGACAGGTATGCCCGGCATCGGCGAGAAAAGCCCGCCATGCGTCCCTGATGACCGTAACCGGATCGTCGGTCTCGTGAATAGCACCGCGATCGGGACCAATATCGTCGTCCGTTATCAGCTTTTTTGCATGATGAGCCTCGGACTTTTGTGCCTGCGCCTCACGCGCCAGGTCGCCGATTGGCTTGTCCTGCGCGGAGCAAAACCTCGGGGCAATCAGGAGGATTGCAACAACCGATGTGGCGCGAACCGCGTCGCTGATTTTCATTGGACTCCCGCCGGACCGTCAAGGGCACTTCGAGGCGCTGCGCAGACCCTTGCATCCGATTATGTGCCGTCGGAATGGCAACGCGAAATCCAGAAATTGCATAAGACAATTACCGGCGTAACGTCGCGATAACGCCCTCAACCCCGCAGTCGGCCTTCGGTATGCGCGTTGTCGGCTATTCGGAGCTTGCCACCCCAGAAAGCGGCCGGAAGGGTCAACATATGGCCGTGAAGTCAGCGCTGATGGGTCTTGCCTCCATGAGGAACAGCGGACGAGAGTATAAGGAACAACCTCGCTGTTATAATCAAGAATTGCGCTCATGACTACGAAACGACTGATTCGATCCACGACCGTTCTATCGGTGCGCCGCAACGGAAGTGTGGTTCTGGCCGGCGATGGCCAGGTCACGCTGGGCGAGTCGGTGATCAAACATACGGCGAAAAAGATCCGGCGGCTCTACAACGACAAGATTTTGGCCGGGTTTGCGGGATCGACTGCCGACGCCTTTACTTTGTTCAGCCGCTTCGAGGCCAAGCTGGAGCAGTATCACGGAAACCTGGGGCGCGGCGCAGTCGAACTCGCGCGCGACTGGCGCACCGACAAATTCCTGCGTCATCTGGAAGCGCTGTTGCTGGTCTGCGACAAGGAGCAGACGTTCCTGCTCAGCGGACAAGGCGACGTGATCGAGCCCGACGGCGAGGTGGCCGCCATTGGCAGCGGCGGCCCATACGCGCAAGCCGCAGCGCAGGCTCTGGCGGAACACACACAACTTACTGCGCGTCAGATATCCGAAGAAGCCATGAAGATCGCCGGTAAAATGTGCATCTATACCAACGACAAGGTAACGATCGAAGAATTGTGAACCCCGACCTCGGCCGTCAGACCTCGGGCGTCAGCAGAGAGTAGCCGAGGTCTGACATCTGAAGTCTGAGGTCCGAATTTTTATGGCTATTTATCTTCCCTCCACTGCTGAAGAAGAACAGCTCGCGCTCGACGAACTCACGCCCCGCGAGATCGTCGTCGAACTCGACAAACACGTCATCGGCCAGAAAGACGCCAAGCGCGCCGTGGCCATCGCCCTCCGCAACCGCATGCGCCGCCAAAAACTAACCCCCGACCTGGCCGAAGAAATCATCCCCAAGAACATCATCATGATAGGGCCAACGGGGGTGGGGAAGACGGAGATCGCGCGGAGGCTGGCTAAGCTGGCGAATTCACCGTTTCTAAAAGTGGAGGCGTCGAAGTTTACGGAAGTCGGATATGTGGGGCGGGATGTGGAATCGATGGTACGGGATCTGGTTGAGATCGCGATTGACAATGTGCGGGAAGAAAAGCTGGAAGACGTAGCCGACAAGGCGGAGTTGAATGCGGAGGAGCGGCTGCTGGACATCCTGTTGCCGCCTTCGCCGCCGGCGCGTCCGGATACGAGTTCGACTGCTGGCGGTGTCGTGATCGACGGGGGGACGGCTTTGGCGGAATCGTCAGGCCGGACGCGGGAGAAGCTTCGGCAGCAGTTGCGCGAAGGGAAACTGGACGAGCGGACGGTTGAGATTGATGTGCGCGAGCGGAATTTTCCTTCGTTTGAGATTTTGACGAATCAGGGCGTTGAGGAGATGGACGTCAACATTAAAGATATGTTGCCGAACATCTTCGGGCAGCGGACGAAGAAACGGAAGATGAAGGTGAACGAGGCCTTTGAGTATCTGATCCAGGAAGAGGAACAACGGCTGATCGACATGGATCAGGTGACACGGATGGCGATTGACCGGGTGGAAAACTCGGGGATCGTTTTTCTGGATGAGATCGACAAGATCGCGGGGCGCGAGGGTGGGCATGGGCCGGACGTTTCGCGGGAGGGCGTGCAGCGGGACATTCTGCCGATCGTCGAGGGGACGACTGTTAATACGCGGTACGGAATGGTACGGACCGATCACATTCTGTTTATCGCGGCGGGGGCGTTTCACGTTTCGAAGCCCAGCGATCTGATTCCGGAGTTGCAGGGGCGGTTTCCGATTCGGGTGGAACTGCAATCTTTGACGATGGAAGATTTCGTGCGGATTCTGACGGAGCCTAAATCGTCGCTGGTGAAGCAGTATACGGCGCTGCTCGAGACCGAAGGCGTGAAGCTGGAGTTTACGAAAGAGGCGCTGGACGAGATTGCGCACTTTGCGTTTCGGGTGAATGAGAGCACGGAGAATATTGGGGCGCGGCGACTGCACACCATCATGGAACGGGTGCTGGACGCGTTGAGCTTTGAGGCTCCGGAGAAGAAGGGCGAACACGTGACGATTGACGCGGACTACGTGCGGAAGATGCTGACCGATATTGTGAAGGACCAGGATTTGTCGCGGTACATTCTCTAGAAAAGGCCCGCAAGTTGCCGCTGGCCGGCCGGTCCCCTTAGTGCAGGTGCAGGTCGAGGAGTTCCTGGCTGGCGCGGGTTTCTTCGGGGGAATTGGCTTCGATGCTCAGCATTGCCGAGCCTGGGCCTAGTTGATTGAGAACGGCCGCCGCGAACTGTTCTCCCCAAGTATGTTCGATATCGAGGGCTAAGGCCCATCCCCAATATTTTTCTGCGTTTGCTGACGTAGTATTCGGGGCGTTCATCCGATTCAGGCGGTCGGAGTCCACGTCGGCCAGGAACATGCGGAACTCTGAAAGTTGTTCGAGCAGGGCACGGCCGTCCGCGGTCGGCGCGCGAAGGGCCAGCCAGCCAAGCATATTCACTAAAACATAGCCGCCAAACTGCATCGCGAACCACAGCGAAGTGGCCCAGGCCATGGCACCGAGCGAGGCGATGGTCAAGAGGAGCATGAATAGGGTTGTGCTGTCGCGTTTGACGAATCGCATGCGATGAGTTCTGCCGGGCAGCAAGCTTTCGATTTTGTAGATAAGAGCGGGAAGAGTGCGGACCGTCGCCAGGAGAAACCAGATGGCGAGAAACACCGGGAGCAGCAATCCGACGGCGCTATTGGAATCCCATAGGATTTGCATCTCGGGATAGAGCGTGGCGCCGAGAAAACACCATAGCGAGATCGTGAAGCCGGGAATGAAGAAGGGGAAATGGGAAGAAAGCAGATTGGGTTCGGTGGCCGAATCGAGGAACTGGCGAACCTGGAACGCGGCCTTCGGCAAGATGCGAAGGTCTGAGAGGCGAACAGATTTTTGCCCGCGAAAAAAGATTCGCTCGGCGATGATCTGCTCTTCCGGTTCCAGCGGGATCGCGGCATCGGTCTGCGTAAGAAGGTAATCGCTCGGGCCTTGTTCGATTCGGAGGTAGCCCTTGGCCGCCATGTTGACGATCGCCACGACGAATGGCTTGTCACTGACTCCACCTTCCAAGAGATAGGATGCGGTCGCTGGGGATATTCCCGACGGCGGTTCGTACTTCACGACACGGGTCCCGCGTTTCGGGCGCCAGCGGAGGGCGACGCTGGCGAGGAAGAAATACAGCGTCACAGTCGCGAGTGCGAACCAACCTGCGGCGTGCAGGCGCCATGCGGGATCGGCGATCATAGTTCTCTTAATTCTCGCCCCCCGTCGGCGTGGTTCCAAGTTACGGCAGTACTGAGACAACCCTGCGCGGCAACGCTCCTGTTTCGTCGCAATCTCTCATTCGTCGCGCGAGGCAAACTGACCCCGTTTCTGCTAGTCTTTCAGCTTTCTCGCAGGACTCTTTCCTTTCGGAGCATTCATGAAAACAATTGATCGGGCACGGCTGGCTGCGCTGATGGCGCGGGAGCAGAAGAAGTTTGTGGACGAGCGGCCGAAGTCGAAGGCGCTGTTTGAGCGGGCGCGGAAGTCGCTGCTGGCGGGAGTCCCCATGAACTGGATGGTGAAGTGGGCTGGAGCGTTTCCTCCGTTTGTGCGGGAGGCGCAGGGGGCGCACTTTTTCGATGTGGACGGGCACCGGTATACCGATTTTTGCCTGGGCGATACCGGGGCGATGACGGGGCACTCTCCGCATGCGACGGTGAAGGCGGCGGAGGAGCAGATGCGGCGCGGGATCACGCTGATGCTGCCTGGGGAAGATGCGATCTTCGTGGCGGAGGAATTGCAGAAGCGGTTTCAACTTCCGTACTGGCAGTTTGCGCTGACGGCGACCGACGCGAACCGGTTCTCGATACGGCTGGCGCGGCAGATTACGGGCCGCAAAAAGATTCTGGTTTACAACTGGTGCTATCACGGGACGGTGGACGAGACGTTTATCACGATGGACGCGAACGGAGCGGCGGGGCCGCGACCGGGGAACATTGGCCCTCCCGTAGATCCGGCGCTCACGACGAAGGTGGTCGAGTTCAACGACATTGATGGCCTGGAGGCGGCGCTGCACTCGGACGACGTGGCCTGCGTGCTGGCGGAGCCGGCGATGACGAATGTGGGGATCGTGCATCCCGAGGCCGGATACCACAAGGCAGTGCGAGAGATCACGCGCGAGCATGGAACGCTGCTGATCATTGACGAGACGCATACGATTTGTGCGGGGCCGGGCGGGTACACGCGGGCGGAGAATCTGGATCCGGATGTGATTGTGTTTGGGAAGGCGATTGGGGCGGGGATTCCGGGAGCGGCTTATGGATTTACGCAGGATGTCGCGGACCGGATTGCGGCCAGGCAGGAACTGGAGAACTGCGACGTGGGCGGGATTGGCGGGACGCTGGCGGGGAATGCGCTGTCGCTGGCGGCGATGCGGGCTACGCTGACGAAGGTGCTGACGAAAGAAGCGTTCGACCGAATGATGCCGCTGGCGGAGCGGTGGACAGCGGGCGTGGCGAAAGCGATTGCGGAGGCAGAGTTGCCGTGGAGCGTGACGCGGCTGGGATGCCGGGCGGAGTATATGTTCAGTCCGAAGCAGCCGGTGAATGGGAGCGACGCGCACGATGCGATGGATTTCGAGTTGGAGCGGTTCATGCATTTGTATGCGATGAATCGGGGGATCCTGTTGACGCCGTTTCACAATATGGCGCTGATGTCTCCGCAGACTGAGGCGGACGATGTGGATCGGCATACGATGGTGTTTCGGGAGGCGGTGCGGGACGTCGGGGGCTAGTGTCGGGGCAGTGGTGAGTGGCTCGAAAGTCAGGCGCAAGCTGACTCGAGTGGCGACCTGATAACTGCGGACGTTCTGATAGTCTGTTGTCTTCTGCATGAAAATCCCTGCGGGAAAAGTGTTGGCGGCGTTGGGCTGGGCTGTGTTGATGACCGCGTGCGCTTCGATTGGGCCGCCGCTGCCTCCTTCGCTGGAGTTGCCGAAACCACCCGTAGATTTGCGCGCGGTGCGCAAAGGAGATCGAGTCACGCTTACCTGGACGATTCCAAAAGTCACCACTGATAGGCGGACGGTGCGGAGTGTGGGCGGCACGCGGATATGCCGGGGAACCCAGCCGTTGACGCAGTGCGGGACTCCGGTGGGAGAAGCGGCACCGGGTCTGGTCTCGACCAATAATCCGAAACAGAAAAAGACTGACTCGTATACCGATGTTTTGCCGGTGCAGAGCGACGATCCGGCGAGCTTCGCTACTTATGCAGTCGAGGTGCTGAACACGGAGGGGCGCGGAGCTGGACTGTCGAACCAAGTGAGGGTTGAGTTGGTGCGCACTCTGCCCCCGCCGGGGGACTTTCAAGCGCGGGTGACCGGGCAGGGAGTCGTGCTGAGTTGGACGAATGAACTCCCGGAAGCGGGGCCCGCGGTGCGCTACGTGTATCGCGTATACCGGCGGCCGGAAGGGAGCGAAGAGCGGACGCTGGTGGGGGAAGTTGCGGCGGGCGGAGAACGGAGTGCTTCACTGTCACCGATTCGACTATTGAGTGGGAGAAGACTTACGAGTACCGCGCGGAGGCGGTGACCGTCATCGTTTCAAGCGGCGCGCAGGTTGAGGGGGAAGACACGGCGGAAGTTAAGGTTTTCGCGGATGATGTGTTTCCCCCGGCGGTGCCTGCCGGGTTGCAGGCGGTGTTTTCGGGGCCGGGGCAGCAGCCGGCATTCATCGATTTGATATGGGCTCCGGTAAGCGACGTGGATCTGGATGGGTACAACGTGTACCGGCGCGAAGAGGGCGCGGCGGCGGTGAAAATAGCGGGACTAGTGAAGTCGCCCGCGTATCGGGATGCGAGCGTGGTGGCGGGGAAGCGATATTTTTATTTGGTGTCGGCGGTAGATGTGCGGGGGAATGAGAGTGCGCGGTCGGAGGAGGCTGGGGAGAGTGTGCCAGATTCCAATTTCTGAAAGCCGGAAATATTTGGCGTCCTGGCGGCTGAATTTCTTTGGATATGGTTAGATAGAGGGCGATGAAATACTGCCGATTTCAATTCAATGGCCAGGCTCAGTATGGGCTGGTCGAGGCTGTGGGCGGGCGCGAGGCGATTGTGCGGGTTTTGCTGACCGCGCCGGAAGAGGCTGACGGAGATATGGAGAGCCTGCGCACGCGGCGGATCGAGCCGATTCCGCTGGAGGAGGCGGCTCTGCTGGCTCCGGTGCGTCCTTCGAAAATTATTTGTGTGGGGCGGAATTATCGTGAGCATGCGGCGGAGCTGGGGCATGAAGTCCCGAAGGAGCCGCTGATCTTTTTTAAGCCGACCTCGGCGCTGCTGGCTCCGGGAGGGACGGTGCGGCGTCCGAAGATTTCAGAGCGCATGGATTATGAGGGTGAGTTGGGGGTGGTGATTGGGAAGACTTGCTATCAGCCCGCAGAGGATGCGGATATGAGGCAATACATTTTGGGATACACGTGCGTGAATGATGTAACGGCGCGCGATCTGCAGAATAAAGATGGACAGTGGACGCGGGCGAAGGGGTTTGACACGTTCTGCCCGGTGGGTCCGGTGGTGACGGATGAGATTGATCCGTGGGCCGGGGTGGGCGTGGAGACGCGAGTGAATGGCGTCGTCAAGCAGTCGGGGAATACGCGGGATTTTATTTTTGCATTGGATGTGGTGATCCGGCATGTTGCGCGGGTGATGACGTTATTTCCAGGCGACTTGATTCCTACAGGGACGCCTTCGGGCGTGGGACCGTTGGTGGCGGGGGATCGGGTCGAGGTGACGGTGGAGGGAGTGGGGACGTTGAGGAATGTAGTGGTGGATGAGTAGGGGTAGATCAAGATGGGCGCACTTTCGAGTGATCATTCCGATGCCCGAGAGCTTGTAACGGAAATTCTTGACGAGACGTACTGGTGGAAAGCCCTCAAGCTAGTTGTAGAATTCCTCGGATCCAAGGCAGTCGAAAACGTTAGAGTCGAGTTCGGGTTCGTCTTGGAGCGCGATATCGCGGGGAAAGATCAAGGTCGGGATCAAACAGTCAGGTTAGATCAGCTCGAGCGCTTCATCAGGGCAGGCATCGCCGATGGAACAATCGAGCGCAAAGGGTCCTCAGATTTTCGATTTTACCCGCTGGGCACAGAAATATCGTTCCTGCTGTGTAACGACGCGGACTTGCATTTTGCTTCGACTCAATCGTCGCTGATTGAAGAGACCGTGGACGTGCTCCGGGCGGGCGGAATTAAGATCTACGAATCCGGCCATCTAGTTTAGGTTTGTTCGCAACTTACGGTTCCCGCCGCCTGAGAACATCCCCGAGACTTCCTACTGCAGCCGGAATCTTTCCTTCATCAGGCGTTGCAGGCGGGGCTTGTAGAGTAGGTCGAAGGCGAGTTCTTTGTCGGGGAACATGGCGAGGGCGGCGCGCTTGGCTCCGGCGGCGAGTTCGGAGGCTTCTTCCACAGTTAGGTTGGGGTCCTGGCTAATGACCGACATGACCATGCTGATCATGAGTTGCAAGCGGCGGATTTTACGGGCTTCTTCTTCGTGCTCGCTCCGGGATTGCTCATCCGGCTGGGGAAAGGTTATGTCGGGCCTGGATTGCTGCGGAATATTCATCGATGTCCCCTTGGTTCGCCCCACAGAATTGGATGACGCTACGCGGCACAGCGTTGCGGCATGGTTAGGGGCATTCTCTCCGATGTAGGGAAGAAAGCAAGTGCCGAAAGTGATGTCTGAGGACCTCGGTGGCTGAGGCCCTCGATCAAGGGATAGCGTTTATCGCATCGCGTGGAGCGCCGAGCCACCCAAAATCGGGCGGGAACAAGAGTAGAATCGGCAGTGTGGGGAGGGTCGGCAAGGGGTCGGCTGATCCGGATCGGAGAAAGTCAATGACAGAGCCTGTCAATATGGGGAGCACAGCGCAACAGCGACCTGATCCCAACGAGAAATTGGTGAAGGTATTTGGTTCGGAGCAGGAGTCGGAGGCGATGGTGGTCAAAGGCCTACTGGATACGGCGGGGATAGACAGTGACCTAACCTCGGCCGCGTTCCTGCAGGACATGTTTCCGGGGCTTGGCGGGATGATTATCCTCGTGCGAGAAGAGGATGCGGATGAGGCGCGACGGGTGATCGCGGAACAGCAGCAGACTCCTGCGTCGGAGGATGATGAGACTGCGGAGATCGAGGCGTATCAGGATCCGGCTAGCGGAGAGCCGCCACGGAAGGGGTAACGGAGTGGCCGTCGAGGTAGAAGGTGACGGCTCCATCGAGATCGGTGCGGTAAACACGGGCTCCCGCCTGTGTGAGGCGGCCCAGGACTTCCGGGCGCGGCAGGCCGAAGGAATTCTTTAAACCCACGGAAATGATGGCGTAGTCGGGCTTGACGGAATCGACGAGCTCAGGCGTGGTGGCATTCTGGCTGCCGTGATGGCCGATCTTAATCAATCCGGCGGTGGGATGGTGCAGGGGCAGTGATGCGGCGTTCAACCTGCTTTTCGGCGTCCCCTTCCAACAAGACTGACGAATCTTTGTAGCTCACGCGCAGGACCATGGAATCGTTGTTTTGCGGCTTGGCGCCGACGCGCCAGTCGCGCGGCGGGAAGAGCACATTTACCGTGGTGCCGCCGAAAGTGAACTCGTCACCTTCCCAGTGGCGGACGACCTTGACATGAAGTGATTGCCCGGTGGCGATGATGTTTTCCAGAGCCTGACTGGGCGGTAGCAATCCTATCCATAATTCCTTCGGGCGAAAATTCCTCAGCACCGCGATCATGCCGCCGATGTGGTCGGAGTGTCCGTGGGTGATGGCGACGGCGTCGAGCCGGGAGAGGCCCCGCGTCCAGAGATAGGGCGAGACGACGTCTTCACCGAAGTCGAGTTGAGATTCAGGGCCGATGGGGCCTCCGGCATCGATCAGCAAGGTGCGGCCTTGGGGCGTGACGAGGAGCGTGGAGTCGCCCTCGCCTACATCAATCGATGTCACCTCGAGGACGCCGGGGTGAGTGCGCGGAGTGGGCGGAAGGAAGGCAAGGGCGAGAGAGACGAGCAGGACGGCGGCGAGTCCGGCGCTTGCGACGGCAGCTCGACGGCGGGCTGCCCACATCGCCAGGATCAGGGCCGCGAAGGCCAGCACGATCATGAGGAAGGACGGCATGGCGACGCGCAGGTCGGCGAGGCGGAGCGAGCCGAGGCCGCGGACTGTGCCGGTGATTCCGTGGAGTGCGAACGTGGTCAGAAGCGCGGGGACTTTGGCGAGCCAGGGCGAAATATATCCGAGAACGAGAGCGGAGAGGGCTGCGGGCATGAGGAGTTGCGTCAGCGGGACGACCACGAGGTTGGAGGGCAATCCAATGGTGGTGGCACGGTGGAAATAGTAGGCCATGGGGAGTGCGAGCCCCATTTGCATGACGGCGGAGATGAAAAACAGATCCCAGGCGGCGAGGCTGAAGCCCACGGTCGAGCGGACAATGCGGCGCGACCATTTTTCTCCTGTGAAGAGGGCGAGGCGGGCGGCGATGAGTTGCAGGTCGACGCGGAACTGGGCTACGCGCGGCGGCAGGAGCGCGGCGTAGTCGTTGGAGTCCCAGTTCACGAGCGCGCGTTTGTAGAGTTGCGAAGTGCGTTCGAGAATGGGGACGCCGATGGCGGCGACGATGAGCACGCAGACGAATGTCATTTGGAAGCTGGCGGTGAAGAGCTGGGCAGGGTCGAAGATGAGAATCCCGATGGCGGCGGCTCCGATGGCGTTGACCATGGCGCGTCCGCGGTAGAGCAGACGCGTGCCAAGATAGACGGCGCACATCAGCGTGGCGCGCCAGACCGGGGCGCCCACCTCGGTGATGAGAGCGTAGGCAACGCAGGCAGCGATGGTCAGAAGCGTGGCGGGGACGTCGGGGAGACGCAGGCGGCGAAGCGTCCAGAAAACGACGAAGGCGAGAATCGTGACATTCATTCCGGACACGACGAGGACGTGGTAGGTGCCGGAGCGCTGAAAGTCGGCCCGAGTGTCGCGATCGACGAAGGCTTCTTCGCCGATGACCATGGCATCAATCAAGGCGGCTTGATGTGGGGACCAGAGTTGGTGAACTTTGGCGATGACTCCACGGTGGAGGCGGCTGCGCCAGAAGGCGATGCGGTTGCCTGAGAAGCCAGGGAGGAGTTCGACGTTTCCTGTTTTGGCGGAGGCCAGGGCGACGATGCCGCGGCCTGCAAGATAGGCCTGGTAGTCGAAGGCTCCGGGATTGCGGAAATTGTGCGGGAGTCTGAGTTTAGTCGTGAAGCGGATGCGGTCGCCGTAGTGGAAGGCAGGCATTGCAGTTTCGGAGTAGGTTTCGGGCACAGCGTAGATGGTGAGGTGGATTCCGGAGTGGAGGTCGACGATTTCGCCGGTGTCGGTTTGGATTTGTTCGGTTTCGACTTCGAGGGTTTGGCGAATTTCTGAGATGCCATCTGGTTGTATGCGGCCGTCGCGGATGACGTGGGCGGTGACCTGGAGTTGCTGACCGTTGGCGTAGGGTTCGATAGCGGTGTCGAGGCGAGTCGTGCGCATTTGAATGTGCAACGCGCCTGCGAAGAAGAAGGCAGAGAGGGCGAGGGTCCAACCCAGGGAGGGGCGGCGGCGGAGGAAGTAGATGGCGGCGAGGGCAAAGGTCGCGGCCGCGAATGCCCACCACGAGGCTGGCCGCCATTGGTAGGCGCCGAGGACGATGCCGGAAGAATACGCGAGCGCGGCCCAGAGCATGGGTTGGCGGACGGGGTGGGGGTGGAAGGCCGGAGGTCCCGCGGGTATTGGGGGATGGTTGGTGAGGTTCAGCGGGGTCGCGGGACGGGAGACGATCGGGTAGGTCATTTGAATTTCCGCGAGACCGACTCCGTTTCAAACACCAGACGCGAGGCACCGCCGCTTTTCACCCTTCCAGTGCCGCTAGCGGGTCAGGTGCACGACCGACTCGAGGTGGTAGGTCTGAGGAAAAAGATCCGCCAGGTGGACTTGCTCGACGCGATATCGGGCGGCGAGCAGGGGCACAAGATCGCGGGCCAGTGTGGCCGGATCGCACGAGACATAGATAACGCGTGGCGCGCCCAAGGTCGTCAACAACCGCGCCACGCGTTCTCCCAGGCCAATTCGGGGCGGGTCCACCACCGCAAGGTCGGGCGTATTAAGGATATGAGGGAGAACTGTACCCTTCCCGACCAGCCCCGAATTTTCCGCACGGGCCAGGTACTGCTCCGTTGTGGCCTGAACGGCTTCTCCATTCGAGGACTGATTGTAGGAAAGATCGGCTGTGGATGTCTGTGACGGTTCAACAGAAACGATGTGATGAAAGTCACCAGCCAGGGCTGTGGAAAACAGGCCGACCCCGGCGTAAAGGTCGAGAGCGAGTTGGCCGGATTGTCCAGCGGTGACGATTTTGATGAGTTCGTCGGTGAGGTGGCGGTTGGTCTGGAAAAACGAGCCAGCACTGACTCGGTACTTGGCGCTTTGCGTTTCGTAGATCAGGTGACCTGCGCCGACGCTGACCAGAATTTCCGGGGCACTGGCTTTGCGGTCGCCGGGATTGGGCTCGCGGAAGGCGACGACTCCGGCGATTTCAGGGAGTGCGTCGCGGAATTCTTCAGACCACTGGCGCACATTGGCGCGGCGGGCTTCGCGAGAGCAGTTGACGTCGACGATGAGTTGAGAGTCGGTGGCGTTGGCGAAGAATTCGACTTCCTTGATACCTTGCGGAACTTTTCCGGCGCGGCCGCTCTGCCACAGGGCGGCGATTCCACGATTGATGAGGTGAGAACTAATGGGACAGGTTTCGACGGGGAGCAGGTCGTGCGAGGCAAGTTTGAAATATCCGGCGGCGAACGCCCCCGGGGCGACTCGGACTTGCAGGCGGGAGCGGTTGCGATAGTTCCACGGAGGCGAAGGATGGATGTGGATCTCGTGCACATCGAGTTTGGCAAAGCGGCGAAGAGTCTCACGCAGAATTTCTTGTTTGATTTCGAGTTGCTGCTCGTAGGTGGTGTGCTGGTAATGGCATCCGCCGCACGATGCGAAGTGTGGACAACTGGGCGGAATGCGGTTTGGAGACGATTCGACGATTGACCGGGCGGTGGCGCGGGCAAAGCCGGACTTTTGTTCGGTGATGGTGGCTTCGATTTTTTCCCCCGCGAGAACAAAGGGGAGGAAGACGGCCTTGCCGCGTCCGGTGTCGTCGGCGGGGAGACGGGCCAGGCCGTCGCCGCCATAGATCAGCTTTTCGATGGTAAGGAGCAAGTGATGATTCTAGGCTATCTGGGCGTGGGGGCTCAGTGGAAACCTTTTGCGGAGGCTTTGCAGTAGAATCGGGGAAAGGGTTCGTTTCGACGGTGGGTATGAAGAAATCTTCTGTCTTTGTTCTTGCGGCGGCGTTAAGTGTTGGGTGCCTGGCGCCAGGGTATGCGCTGGGCGGAACGAATGCGCAGAAACAGGATCGCGACGTGCGGAAGATGGAGAAAAAACAGCAGAAAGCGCAGAAGAAGTATGCGAAGGCGCAGAAGAAGGCGGAGCGCAAGATGCTGAAGGAGAGCAAGAAGAAGACGCATTATCCGACGCATCCTATCTGAGTTTTCGTGAGCGGCGCTGCGGCGCCCAAAGCTCGAACCGTGGGGAGTCTTGCGGGAGTCGAAATCCCATCCGATCAAAATCAAGTCTTCTTAGCGTGTTCCCGTCCAGACCTGATAGAGTACGACTCCGAACATGAAGACCAGGTAGAAGCGCAGGGCCCAGAAGAGGATCTTCTCCGTGCGCGTGAGGTTGCGACGGGGGCAGTGGTGCTTTTCCTTTTCGGAGATCAGTTGATCGGGCTCGAGGGAAGCCACTACTGACGCTAATTCTTCGCTGCTTATTTCGTTGTCCGGATGGAAGTGTGGGTTCATTCTTAGAGAAGACCTCGAAGCCAGAGTCATTGTGCTGTCTTTACGGCCCGACTGAAGTCGGGCCTTTCCGGTTTGTGCCGCCTCACGTTCTGTATCGCCCCCATCCATCGTGTTCTGGTCCGTCCGGATCGCGGGTGCCGCCAGTTCATCTATTTTCCTCCTATTAACGAGAGTGCGTGGGGGGCGATTACGCTGAGGCCGAAGAGCAGGCCGGCGCCGACCAGGATAGTTACGACGCCCAGGGCGAGGATGTTGGCCCAGACTGGACTTACCAGGTCGCCCATAATCTCACGATCGTTGACCAGCATGTAGAGGAACAGCAGCGCGGGAGGCATGGCCAGGACTGCGATCACGTTGACTACCAGCACGATGTAGACCAGAGGGATGCCGGGGATGAGGACCAAGCCGGCGGCGGCGGCGGCTTCGATGATCAGGACCAGGTAGAAAGACTTTCCCTGCCGGAAGGGAAGATTCAGGCTATGCGGACGGTGCGCGACTTCTCCGAAGGCGTAGGCGGAGGAAGTGGAGATGGTGACGGCGGCGACCATGCCGGCTTCGAACATGCCGAGAGCGAAGAGCGCGGCGCCCCAGTGTCCGACGAAAGGTTGAAGCGCCTGCGCGAACTCGCCCGCTTCGAAGTTGGCGACGGACATGCCGTGAGCGAACAGGGGAGCGGCAGCGATGATCGTGGCGATAGCGGCTAAGGCGGCCAGAGCGCCGCCCAGCACAGTGTCAATGCGGCCGAAGCGGATGTCGTGGGTGGTCAGGCCCTTGTCGGCGATGGCGCTCTGCTGGAAAAACAGCATCCAGGGAGTGACGGTTGCCCCAATATCGGCGAGCAGGATGAGCACCGTCTCCTGGTTGAGGGCCGGGCGCGGTCCCCAGGTAAGCATCGCGCTACCGATGGAGTGCCAGTGAGGATGGCTTAGGAGAGCGACAGGAACGAAGACGAGGTTGAACATCGCGGCGACGAGCGTGATTCGCTCCCAGGTCCAGTAGCGGTGGGCCATGAGAGCGACGAAGAGAACGAGCCACGCGCCGAGGACTGAGACGGCGGGAGGAATGCCGAAGAATCCGAGGCCGGCGCGGACCGCGATGAACTCAGTGACCAGCGTCAGGAAGTTGCCGACCATGAGGTCGACCATGGAGAACCATCCCCAGAAAGGGCCAAAGCGGTCGAAGATGAGCTCGGCATGGCCGCGATGGGTGGCGGCGCCCAGGCGCACGGTCATTTCCTGGACGACGCACGCCATGAGGAAGGTGAGGACGACGAAGGGGAGGAAGAAGCCGATACCGAAGCGGGCCCCAGTGGCGGCGTAGGAAAGCATGCTCGGGCCGTCGTTTTCGCCAAGCATGACCAGGATGCCGGGGCCGATGAGGAGCCAGAGAAGTCTGGTACGAGACCAGAGACCGCGGCGGGCGCGGGTTTCGAGGACGCGGTCGCGGTCATGGGCGCGGTCGACGTCTTCGTGGGTGATGACGACGCCGCCGGGCGCCGTAACGGGGGCAGTCAGTGGGTTCGAAGGGATTGCCCGATGCGGCTTCGAGGATGTTTTCGGATCCATCATTCACATTCAAACGGGCAATTCGGGAGGTTAGCGGAAGTATATAACAAGAGATAAACTATAGTTAACTATTTTGAGGGTGGGCGGACGAATGCGTCCGCCCCGACGGATCCCCGATAGGAATTGCTGATACCCCCCGCGTGCTTTCGTCCGGGGCGGCCAGAGCCAGCTCTCGAGCACCCTTCTGTTACGTAGACCGAGCTAGACGTGGATCCAGTTGAGGAAGATCAGGGCTAGGGTGGTGGAACCGATGATGATCCAGAGCGTGAGGCCCTGCAGGAGGGGGCGGATGCCGACATTCTGCAATGTACTTTTGTTGAGGCCGGTGCCGATTAGAAAAAGAGTGACGGTCAGGCCGATGCGGCCCAGGTGGCTGAGCGCGGCGAACGCGGGGTCGAAGGCGGGCAGCGCGGTGTTGAGCAGAGCGGCCAGACAAAAAAGCAGGATGAACCATGGCCATTGGACGCGGGCTTTGCTTTTGAGAGTGAGAGCAGTGACGAGGGATAAAGGAACGATCCAGAGGGCGCGCGCGAGCTTGACTGTCGTACCGATGGCAAGAGCGGTGGGGCCGTACTTCGCGGTGGCTCCCACGACGGAACTGGTGTCGTGGATGGCGAGCGCGGACCAGAGGCCAAACTGAGATTGGGTGAGGTGGAGCGCGAGCCCGATCATGGGGAACAGGAACAAGGCGGCGGAGTTGAGAATGAAAACGGCGCCGAGTGAGACGGCCATTTCTTCTTCGCTGGCGTCGGCGATGGGGCCGACGGCGGCTATAGCGCTACCTCCGCAGATGGCAGTGCCGGCGCTAATGAGGAAAGAAGATTTCTTGCCGACGCGAATGAAGTGGCCGAGCGCAATACCGAGGAGCATGACTGCGGTGATGCTGAGAGCGGTGTAGACGAAGCCGGAGCGTCCCACGCGGACCACTTCGTGGAGATTCATGCCGAATCCGAGTCCTACGACGGAGGCCTGCAGGAGGAATTTGGCAAGACGTTTGCTTCCGGAGGGATACGGGTGCGGGAGAGCGAGACCGAAGATGAGTCCAGCGAGAAGGGCCAGGGGCGGGGAGATGAAGCCGCTGGCGGCGACGAGGATTCCGAGGAAAAAGAGCTTGTGGCTCACCGCACAAGTGTGGCGCGGGAGAAGGAAGAGGGTCCAAGCAGTAATTTCAATCGGTCATTAGTTTCGCTTATCGGTGGCGGGGCCTACGGGGGGCGGTGGAGACCAGGCGTCCGCGGGTCAGGGCGAAGATGCGGAAGGCAGCGGGAGGGCCTTGCTGCGCGGGGCCGGTGCGAGTCACGAGAGAAAAGTAGCGGGCGATTTTCAGGCCGCGAACTTCGCGGACGTTGAGGACGCCGAGTTCGAGTTCCTTGGAAATGGCCCAGCGGGAAACGAAGCCGATGCCAAGTCCAGCTTCGACAGCGGATTTGATGGCTTCGGTGGAATCGAGATCCATCACGCTTTTGAAGGCCTTGAGTTTGAAGCCCGCCTTCTCGAGAGCGGATTCGACGACGTGACGGGAGCCGGAGCCCTGTTCGCGCATGAGGAGACTCGATGCGAGGAGGCGCTGGTGAGAAAAGTGATCGGGATCGAAACCGGGCGGAGTGATCAGAACTAATTCATCTTGCATGAAGGGTTCGGTGTGGACTCCGCGATCGCGGGCTGGGCCCTCGATGAGGCCGATGGCGACTTCTCCGTGGAGGAGGAGCCTGACGACGTGGTCGGTGTTGCCGCTCCGCAGTGAGAGCTGGACGCGGGGATGCTCTCCAAGGAAAGCGCCGATGAGACGGGGCAAGACGTATTGCGCGATCGTGGTGGAGACGCCGAGGGAGAGCTCGCCGGAGAATTGGCCGCCTTCCGAGCCGAGTTCCTGTTCGGCGGCGGCGGCGAGCGCCGCCATTTTCCTGGCGTAACGCAACAGGACGGACCCCTGCGGAGTGAGAACGACGCGGTTAGCGGCGCGGTCGAACAGGCGGACACCGAGATCGCTTTCGAGTGCTTTGATTTGGAGAGTGATGGCGGGCTGAGTGAGAAAAAGATGCTCCGCGGCTTTTCGGAAGTTGAGATGCTCGGCGACGGCACGAAAAACCTTGAGACGGAAGTTCTCGAGTTGGGCCACAGGAGGATTATCCACGGAAAGGGGGAAAGCGGCGCGGAAAATGGCGAGTCAGACTCCCCGAGGGTTCTGCGGGCACCAAGTTAATGTTTTTGGCGCGGAGCGGAGGAGAGCCAGACTCTTTGGGAGGCGGCAGGGCCGAGCGAGACCGTGCCTGCTGGAGTCGAGAGCGTCAGGGTTTGGTCGTAGTTGCGTTCGACTAGACGGAGCCTGGCGCCTGGGCGGACGCCGCGGTGCTCGAGGAATTCGAGTAGGCGGCGGTCGCGTTCGTAGATCCCGCTGACGATGTAGGTTTGGTCGAGTTCGGCGTCGGCGAGCAGGACAAGGCCGCGGCGGCGGCGGCTGGCGGGGCCTTCCACTTCACTCAGGTTGCCGTGCGGGCAGGCTCCGTCGCGGCCGAGCTTTGCCAGGAGCTTGGCCTCGAAATCGGGAGAGACGGCGTGCTCCAGACGCTCGGCTTCGTCGTGAACCTTCCACCACTCCATGCCGAAGAGTTCGGAAAGCATGCGCTCGATGAGATGGTGGCGCAGGGTGAGCTTGCGGGCAATTTTGCGTCCGGCGGGAGTGAGGCGGACTTCGCCGCCGTTTTCGACGAGAACGAGGCCATCTTTTTTCAGGCGGCGCAGCGCCATGGTGACGGCGGGCGGCGAGACGTTGTGCCAGTCAGCGAGACGGGCGGAGATGACCGTTTCTCCTTCGGATTCGGCTTCGAGGATAGACTTGAGGTAGTCTTCTTTGGAGACGGTGATCATGTTGTGAGCATTATACGGCGGGATTAAGCACGGTTAATGGTTGAAGATAAAAAGGGTCGACTTTCAATTGAGCATCGTTGCCTGTAGATCAACTGCCCCGGGTTTGACAGCATTGATGGGAAACCCTAACCTGATTTTCTGACTTATGAAAGTTTTAGTGCTAGGTGGCGGCGGGCGCGAGCATGCGCTGGTATGGAGGCTGCGGCAGTCGCCGCGGATTTCGCAGCTGTATTGCGCTCCGGGAAATGGTGGAATCGCGGACGATGCGGAGTGCCTGGCCGTCGATCTGAAGAGTTTGGATTCGATGACGGCGCTGGCGACGCGCCTGCAGCCGGATTTGACGGTGGTGGGGCCGGAGCTGCCGCTCACGCTGGGAGTGGTAGATGAGTTTACGCGGCGCGGGTGGGCGACGTTTGGGCCCTCGCGAGCAGCGGCGCAACTGGAGTCGAGCAAAAGCTTCGCCAAGGAATTTCTGCAGCGGCATCATATTCCGACGGCTCCTTTTGCGATTTGCGACTCCATCGAGCAGGTGCGGGCGGCGCTGGGGCATTTTCATACTCCGGTGGTCGTAAAGGCCGACGGGTTGGCCGCGGGCAAAGGCGTGGTCATCGCAAAGACCAAGGATGAGGCGGCGAGCGTGGCGGCGGAAATGCTCAGCGGAAAGATGCTGGGCGAGGCAGGGGCGCGCGTGGTGCTGGAAGAATGTTTGAAGGGCGAGGAACTTTCCTTTCTGGTATTTAGTGACGGGGAGCGCGTGGCTCCGCTGGTGGGGGCGCAGGACCATAAACGCGTTGGCGATGGCGATACTGGGCCGAACACGGGCGGCATGGGCGCGTATTCAACCACGGACATTGTGGACAACCAGATGCGCGACTGGCTGGTGAATCACATTGCTCGCCCGGTAGTGGCGGGGATGAAGGCGGAGGGCTCGGAGTTCAAGGGCGTGCTCTATTGCGGGCTGATGATGACGGCGCGCGGTCCGATGGTGCTGGAGTTTAATTGCCGGTTTGGCGATCCGGAGACGCAGCCGATTCTGATGCGGCTCGAAAGCGATCTGGTCGAGGCGCTGGAAGCCTCCATTGAAGGGCGTGTGAGTGAAGGGGATTTCAAGTGGTCGCGGGATGCGTCGGTGTGCGTGGTGATGTCGTCGGGGGGATATCCGGGGACGTTCTCTGCAGGGAAACGGATTGATGGTCTGGATGAGGCTGGGGCGGTTGAGGGTGTGAAGGTGTTTCACTCGGGGACTTCAAAACGCGATGGGGTTTATTACACTTCCGGCGGGCGCGTGTTGGGAGTGACGGCGCGGGCGCGGGATTTGGAGACGGCGGTTGCTCGCGCTTATGAGGCTTGCGGGAAGATTCAGTTTGAGGGAGCGCATTATCGGAAGGATATCGCGGGCAGAGGGTTGAGGAAGTAGTGCGTACCGAGTTGCGAGCCACCGCGCGAAGCCGAAAGCTTACCGGACCGACTTAGAATTGGTCGAGCCATGAAAGTTGCAGATAAACCTGTTCGGACAAGCGTGGGCATCTGCTTCATCGGTTTTGCCCTTCTCAACGGCGCCGTCATCCTTTCGGGTGCGAAGGCAGCGCAGTCGCCCATTCTGTATATCTGCATTTTCGGCGGTCTCTTTGTGGGGGGTCCGGCTGCATTAGGAATCGGCATCGTTTTCGAGAATCGACGAAAGCGAACGCCTCGATGAGCGCAATCGCGATCGGAATCCTCGCGAGGGATGGCGTTCTGGTTTGGTCGTTAGGCTGCGGAGCTTCGCTCCGGGGACAGCCGAGGGCGGCTGTCCCCACATGAACTGACTAAGAGGAGAGTGAATGAGCAAGACACTTGTTTCGATTGTGATGGGGAGTGATTCGGATTTGGAGATCATGCGCGAGGCGGGGAAGGCGCTGGATGAGTTCGGGATCGCGCATGAGATGGATATCACGTCGGCACATCGCGCGCCAGATAAGACGGCGGATTTTGCGCGGAAAGCTGCGGGGCGCGGGATTCAAGTGATTATTGCCGGAGCCGGCGGGGCGGCGCATCTGGCGGGAGTGCTTGCGGCGCATACTACATTGCCGGTGATCGGAGTGCCGATTCCTTCGACTGCGCTACAGGGGATGGATTCCTTGCTGGCCACGGTGCAGATGCCGGCGGGAATTCCAGTGGCGACTGTGGCGATCGGAAAGCCCGGGGCGACCAACGCGGGCATTCTGGCGGCGCAGATGATTGGGCTCGCGGATGCTTCGGTGGCGAAGAAGCTTGAGGCGCATAAGGAGAAGTTGGCGCGGGGTGTCGAGGAAAAATCGAAGAAGCTGAAGAGTTCGTCCTAAGATTCTTACGGTTCGCGAGTCAAAATCCCCACTTCTCCCAAAGGCAGGGGGAAGTGGGGCATCCGCTGCATCTATAACTTCAAGCCCTTCAGGTATTCGCGGAATGGACCACCCAGGTCCGAGCGTTTCAGCGCGAATTCCACTGTGGCTTTGAGGAACCCCAGCTTGTCGCCAGTGTCGTAGCGGCGGCCTTCGTAGACGTAGGCGTACATTTTTTCCTGCTTCAACAGCATGCGGAGGCCGTCGGTGAGCTGGAGTTCGCCTCCCGCGCCCGTGGGAGTCTTGGCGAGACAATCGAAAATTCGCGGAGTGAGGATGTAGCGGCCGATGATGGCGAGATTCGAGGGAGCTTCCTCGGGCTTCGGTTTTTCGACCATGTTGCGGATTTCGAAGAGGCGGCCGTTGAATCCTTCGGCGGGCTGGGCATCGAAGACGCCGTAGGAGGAGATCATGCGGCCTTCGACGACTTGAGCGGCGATCACAGAACATTGTTTCTGGTCGAAGACGTTGACCATCTGCTTCAGGCAAGGGATGGGATTGTCGATGACGTCGTCGGCGAGAAGCACGGCGAAGGGTTCGTTACCGACGAGTTCTCGGGCCATAAGTACGGCGTGGCCGAGCCCGAGCGCTTCTTTCTGGCGCACGTAGGCGACGTGCATCATGTCGGAAATGTTGCGGACGATCTTGAGCAGGTCGAGCTTGTGACGCTCTTCAAGCATTTTCTCGAGTTCGTAGCTGACGTCGAAGTGGTCTTCGATGGCCTGCTTGCCGCGTCCGGTGATGATGAGAATCTGATCGCAGCCGGAAGCCATGGCTTCTTCGACGCCGTATTGAATGATCGGCTTGTCGACAACCGGAAGCATTTCTTTGGGCTGGGCTTTGGTGGCCGGGAGGAAACGCGTGCCCAGGCCGGCGGCGGGGAAAACGGCTTTGCGGACTTTCATCATGGGGAGTCGTTGGTCGTTGGTCGTTGGCCAGACAATTGTACCCGCTGAGGTTTGTAGCTGACACGTAGATCGCCTGGAGTACAATCCCGCTGGCTTGTTTTTGCAGTTTTGGGAAGGTGGTTTATGGCGCGAAAATATCCCGTTCCCTACTGGTCGCGAAGAACCGCTTTGTTGATGCTAGGGCTCATCGGGAGCCTAGCCCTGGCGAACGTTGTTGTCAGACTATGGCGCTTACGCGCTAATTCCGACGACATCTTTGTGCTCGGCTTCATCGCGATTGGAATTGTAGTTACCTGGTTCCTTTGCTTCATGCACATGCGGGCCCTCGACAAACTGACTGATCAATCAGAGGAGAAAATACTGGTTCGGCTGTCTTCGACGGTATATGCGATGGGTTTCTTCGGCTACATAATGATCATCGAGGCCTTGTCGCTGATCCACCCTCTCCCTCACTAAAAAGGCTTACTGTTCAGCCGAGTGCACTTCTGATGCCGCTTCTTCGCTGGCGAGTTGCTCTAGAACTGAGCGGAGGGCTCGCAGGACTTCGTCTGCTGCAGTCGCCTTCACTGTGAACTTCAACATTCCATCGGGGGTGAATTGGGCGCCTTTTTGGGTCGAGACGAATCTCGCCAGCTGCTCGGGATCGACGGCGGCGTTCTGGCGGAACTTGAAGGTCACGGAATCGCGCTTGCGCTCGATGGCATTGACGCCTACGCGCATGCAGAGGAGCTTGAGACTGGCGTAGTCGAGCAGATTGCGGACGGCTGGCGGCGGGGGGCCGTAGCGGTCTTGCAGCTCGGCTGCGACGTCGGCGAGTTGGGATTCGGTTTCGACTCGCGCGACGCGCTTGTACATCTGCAGGCGCTGATTCTCTTCCGGAACATAGTCCGCGTTGATGCGGATATTGAGGCCGAGGTTGAGTTGCGTTTCGGCTTCGTCGGGAGCAGCCTCGCCCTTCATCTCTCGTACCGCTCGCTCGAGCATTTGAGTGTAGAGCTCGAAGCCGATGGCTTCGATGTGTCCGCTCTGCTCGCCGCCCAGAAGATTGCCGGCGCCGCGCAACTCCAGATCCAACGCGGCAATTTTGAATCCTGCGCCTAAGTCGGAAAATTCTTTTAGCGCTGCTAAACGTCGGCGGGCGATTGGCGTCAGCTCGACTTCCTTCGGAATCAATAAATATGCGTACGCGCGCCGGTTGGAGCGGCCGACGCGCCCGCGGAGCTGGTAGAGCTCGGAGAGGCCGAGGCGGTCCGCGCGGTTGATGAGGATGGTGTTGCAGAGCGGGATATCGAGGCCGTTTTCGATGATGGTGGTGGCGACCAGGATGTCGGCTTCGTGGTGCATGAACCCGAGCATCACTTTTTCGAGTTCGGCTTCTCCCATCTGTCCGTGGCCGACGAGAATCCTGGCTTTCGGAACAAGATCCTGCAACTTGGCTGCAATCTCCCAAATGGTGTCAACGCGGTTGTGGACGAAGTAGACCTGGCCGCCGCGTTCGAGTTCCTGCTCGATCGAGGATTGGATCAGCTTGTCGTCCCAACTGGCGACTACCGTCTGAATTGCCATGCGGTCTTTGGGCGGAGTTTCGATGACGCTCATGTCGCGCAGGCCGACGAGCGACATGTGCAGCGTGCGTGGAATGGGCGTAGCCGACATGGTAAGGACGTCGACCTGCTTGCGCATTTGCTTGATCCGCTCCTTGTGGCGGACCCCGAAGCGCTGTTCTTCGTCGACGATGAGCAGGCCGAGGTCGGCGAACTTGAGATCTTTCGAGAGGATGCGGTGGGTGCCGATGAGGATGTCGATTTTGCCGTCTGCCGCCTTCTGCAGGATTTCTTTCTGCTGCTTGGGGCTGCGGAAGCGGCTGATCATTTCGATGGTGACAGGGAAGGGCCCGAAGCGCTGCTTGAACGTTTCGTAGTGCTGGAATGCGAGGACCGTGGTGGGGGCAAGAACGGCGACTTGCTTATTGTCGCCGACGGCCTTGAAAGCGGCGCGCATGGCAACTTCCGTCTTGCCGTAGCCGACGTCGCCGCAGAGCAGGCGGTCCATGGGCTGAGTGGATTCCATATCGCGAGTGACGTCGGCGATGGCCTGGGCCTGGTCTTCGGTCTCGCTGAACTCGAAAGCATCTTCGAACTCGCGGACGAATTCGTTTCCGGCGGGAAAGGAATGGCCTTCCGCCATTTTGCGTTCGGCATAGAGCTTGAGTAGTTCATCGGCCATGTCTTTCATGGCCTTCTTCACGCGAGCTTTTGTTTTGGCCCAGGCTTGCGTGCCGAGATGACTCAAAGCTGGCTTAGCCCCTTCAGAAGACCGGTATTTCTGAATCAGGTCCAGGCGCGTGAGCGGAACGTAGAGACGCGCGCCTTCCGCGTATTCGAGCAGCATGAACTCGGCGTTGCCGTCTCCCTGGTTGATTTCCTTCAGACCTTGATACTGGCCGATGCCGTGCTCGACGTGGACGACGTAGTCTCCGACTTGCAGGTCGCGGAAGTCGGAGAGGAACGCCGAGACTTTGGATTTCTGGCGTTGCGGGCGTGAGGCGACGGTGTCGGATTCGTCGAACAAGTCGCGTGCGCCGAAGATGGCGAGGTTGGCTTCGGGGAAGAGTACGCCGTCGGGAACGTAGGCTTTGGCCAGCGTGGTGGTGAGGACTTCTCCCGCGAAGTAGCTGGTTTCGTCGGCGTAGCTTTCGCCGCCGCGGGTGCGGCTTCCGAGGCGGAAGCTGACGTTGTATTCGGTGAAGATATCGGCCAGGCGCTCAACTTCTCCGGTGTTGGGCACGGAGAAGAGGACTTGATTGCCGGCACCCGTGAGTTTCTGGACTTCTTCGAGCATGGTCGGCACTGCGCCGTGGAAGCGGGGCGTTGGCTGGGTGAGGAAGGGGACCTCTTCTCCGTCTGCCCGAGCGATGCCGAGGTGCTCGAGGTCGGCTCCGGTGATGGAGTTGACTTTCATCCACCAGTCGTCGGGCTGCAGATACAGGTCCGCGGGGCGGACCAGATTGCCAACACCGCTGCGCTCGTGGGCTTCGGTGACGCGAGTCCAGAAACGATCGAACTCGGCGCGCAGCAAGTCTGGCTCGTCCAGTAGAACGGCGGCGTGCGGGAGTAAGTCGAAGATGCTGCGATCGGCTCCCGCGACGGGAGCGTAGAACTCCCAGCCGGGGAATACGGTGACTCCGCCCGCTTTTATTGCGGCTTCGACGATTTCTTCAGTGCCGACGATGCGCTTGCCCGAGAGACGCGTGTGGATGGCGCCGAGCAGTTGATCGCTGACCGGAGTTTCGGTGAGGGGGAGAAGAAGCGCTTCGTCCATTGGATTGGAGGAACGCTGGGAGGCGGGATCGAAGCGGCGGATGGATTCGACCTCGTCGCCGAAAAACTCGATGCGGACCGGGCGCTCGGCCTCGGGGGAGTAGACGTCGAGGATGCCGCCGCGAAGGGCGTACTGACCGGGCATTTCGACGACGTCGGCGGAAGTGTAGCCGACGGTGTTGAGATGCGTGAGCAGGTTGTCAACGTCGAACGATTCCCCGCGGCGAAGCGTGCGCGCGAGATCGGTGTAGTAGTTGGCGGAGCGCAACAGGATCGCCGTGGCGGCGATGGGAGCGACCACGATCGAGGCTTTGCCGGTCGCGATCTTCCACAGAGCAGTGGCGCGCTCTTCCTGAAGCTCGGGATGCGGTGAAAGATTCTGAAAGGGAAGCACGTCGCGAGCGGGAAAAGAGATGACGGTATCGGGATCGCAGGCGGCGGTGAGCTCGCAGAACCCGCGGAGGACGGGGATGAAATCTTCGACGGCGCGGTTGTCATTGACGACCGCCAGCAGCGGGCGGTCGGCGCCGCGACGCAAGAGCACGAGCAGCAATGCTTTCGCGGTAGGGGACAGTCCGGAGACACGAACCCGCCCCGTGCCCTCCTTGAGGTGGGAGGCTACACGCGTGAAAGCGGGAAGCATTTCTACGTCCGCGAAGAGTTCACGGACGAAGGGAAGAAGCATGCAGGATGATTTTAACAGGAAGGGAGGGTAGGAGCCGAGACGGTGAGTAGAATGGGGATATTTCAACAACTACGGCGTAACTGAGCCACTTCGCTGCGACTGCTTCCCAATGAACCAATCAAGCACGGCAAAGGCAATCAGGAGTTCGATGTTGGCCAGCGGTCCCATAAACAGCAGAGGCACCTTTTCCATTTGCGAAAGGACCGGAATTGTTATCGAGGTGAACAGGGCAAACAGTGCGGCAATGACCGACCAGACACGCCAGTTTTTGCGGGAAATCCAGAACGCTTTGGCAGCGTAGCCTAATGCAACGCACGCACTGCCGAATCCAACAAACCAGTCGTTCCTAAAATTGCGATGTATCCCTTTTTCGGAATCGTGAATCACCACAGCGATGACTATTGTGAACACGGCCATCGCGACTGCGAAGTAGAGGAGGTTGTCTCTCAGTGGATTCCGTTGCACGATTTCGCCCTGCATTCCACGAGGGTTATTGGCAGATTTGTTACCAAGCAACGCCCACGCGCCAAATGCGCTTGCGTACAAGCAACTGATCGCGACACAGACGCCAGCCCAACCGGCCCCATAAGGGAATAGTCGCGAAATTAGTAGCACAACAACGACGAATGTGACCACAACCATTACTGCGGCAGCAAATAGTCGCATCGCTGAGATTCCCTCAAGCCCTGTAAGAATGTACCTCCGATTTCCGTTGCGGTCGATGGTCGGCGCTAACAGGCGTTAGCACTCATTGACCTTGGCGGACAAGCGGCCCCAACATCGACAGAAAAAGGGCTTGACAGGCTTTTCATTCTGATGTATTTGACCTATTAGTTATTTAACTGATAGGTTTAATGTGCAGGTTCGAAAACCATGACCGATCGACTCAGCGAAACCTTCGGGGCCCTGGCGGATCCGACGCGGCGGGCGATTCTGGCGCGCCTGGCGTCGGGGGAAGCGTCGGTAACCGAACTGTCGGCGCCATTTGCCATGAGCATGCCGGCCATCTCCAAGCATCTGAAAGTGCTGGAGCGGGCAGGGCTGATTGCGCGCGGGCGCGAGGCGCAGTGGAGGCCGTGCCGGCTGCAGGCGGGACCGCTCGAAGACGTTGCAGGCTGGGTCGAACACTACCGGCGGTTCTGGGAGCAGAGCCTCGATCGGTTGAATGAGTATCTGCGGGATTTGAAGAAACGGGAATTGAAGCTTAAGGAGAAGAAGCATGTCCGCAAACCGCGCAAGGACTAGTGACCCGATGGGGAGTTCGGAATGGGATCTGGTGATGACGCGAACGTTCGACGCGCCAAGGGAGCTTGTGTTCAAGGTGTGGACCGACTCCGGGCACATGGCGCAATGGTGGGGGCCGAAGGGATTTACGAATCCGGTTTGCGATCTGGATGTGCGCCCGGGCGGGGCGATTCGCATTCACATGCGCGCGCCCGATGGCGTGGTGTATCCGATGACGGGCGTCTTCCAGGAGACTGTCGCGCCGGAGCGGTTGGTGTTTGTGAGCAGCGCGCTGGATGACCAGGGGAACTCCATGTTTGACGTTTTGAATACGGTGACCTTCGTCGAGCAACACGGCAAGACGGAACTCACTTTGCAGGCGCGCGTTATCAAGGCAACCGCGCAAGCACCGCAATACCTCAAAGGGATGGAAATGGGATGGGAGCAGACTCTGGATCGGCTCCAGGATTACGTGGCGGGCCGGTAGAGGAGAGGACTGATGAGAAAGCTGATTTGGATGGTGGACATGTCGCTGGATGGTTACATGTCGGGGCCGAACGGAGAATTGGAATGGATGGCCGGGAGTATGGACGCTGAGATGTGGGAGTACGTCAACGAACTGTTGAGCACGGTGGACACCGTCCTGTTCGGGCGCGCGACGTACCAGGATTTTGAGAGATACTGGCCAGCCGCAGGTCGCAATCCGAAGACCTCGAAAAACGAACTTGATTTCTCGCAGTGGATTGATAGGATGCCGAAGTTCGTCGGCTCAACCACTGTGAAGAAAGTTGAGTGGGAGAATTCGAGTCTGTTGAATTCCGATGTTGCAGAAGGCGTGTCCAGCATCAAACGACAACCCGGCAAGAACATCCTGATGTTCGGAAGCTGCAATTTTGCGGCTACCTTGCTGGAGGGAGGCTTGATCGATGAGATGCGGATGCGCATCCATCCGGTGATTCTGGGAGCGGGGCGCCCGCTGTTCCATGAGGGAAGGGCCCGGCGTAAGTTGAAGCTGGTTGAATCGAGAGCGTTCCAGACGGGCGTTGTGGGGCTTCGGTACGAAGTGGCGCTGGCGAAGATTATTGGCGATAATTCTTAGCGCGGAAAGGAGCGGGACATGAGTCGGGTACGAGTTCTAGTGGGGACGCGCAAAGGCGCGTTTATTCTGGAGGCGGACGGGAAGCGTGAGAAGTGGGATGTGAGCGGGCCGCATTTTGCGGGCTGGGAACTCTATCATCTCAAGGGATCGCCGGTGGATCCGAATCGGATTTACGCATCGCAGACCAGCGGCTGGTTTGGGCAGATCATTCAGCGGTCCGACGATGGAGGCAAGACGTGGCACCAGCCGGGAACGCCGTCGGGAGAAGTGCCCGCGCCCGGTCCTCCGAAAGCGGTGAGCAACAAGTTTGTCTACGATGCGACGGGCGAAACTGGCAAGCCGCTGACCACGCATCAGTGGTACGACGGGACGCAGCATCCGTGGGAGTTCAAGCGGGTGTGGCATCTGGAGCCATCGCTGACCGAAGCCGACACGGTCTACGCGGGAGTGGAAGATGCGGCGATTTTTCGGTCGACCGATGGAGGACAGAACTGGAAAGAGCTCTCGGGCTTGCGCGGGCACGACACGGGGCCGATGTGGCAGCCGGGCGCGGGCGGGATGTGCCTGCATACGATTATTTTGGATCCGAGCAATCCGCAGCGGATCGTGATTGCGATTTCGGCGGCTGGGGCGTTTCGCACCGACGATGGCGGAAAGACCTGGAAGCCGATCAACAAGGGGCTTTACTCGAAATACATTCCCGATCCGACGGCTGCGGTTGGACACTGCGTGCACCACATTGCGATGAATCCACGGCGGTCGAACGTGCTTTTTATGCAGAAGCATTGGGACGTGATGCGGTCGGACGACGCCGGGGATTCGTGGCGCGAAATCAGCGGGAATTTGCCGACCGACTTCGGGTTCGTGATTGACGTGCATTCGCACGAACCGGAGACCGTCTATGTGGTGCCGATCAAGAGCGATGGGGAGCATTTTGTGCCGGACGGCAAGCTGCGCGTGTTTCGCAGCCGCACGGGCGGGAACGAGTGGGAGGCGCTGACCAAGGGACTGCCGCAAAAGGACTGCTACGTGAACATTCTGCGCGACGCCATGGCGGTGGACACTTTGGACAAGTGCGGAATTTATTTTGGCACCAGCGGGGGACAGGTGTACGCGTCGGCGGATGCAGGAGATTCGTGGAACGCAATTGTGCGGGATCTGCCGGGGGTGCTGTCGGTGGAGGTGCAGACGCTGGCATGATTCGAGTGGAGCTTCCGCAACATTTGCGAACGCTGGCGGGCGTGGGGCGCGAAGTCACGCTCGAGGTTGAGGGCCCGGTGACGCAGCGGACCGTGCTGGATGCGATCGAGGAGCGGTATCCGATGTTGCGGGGAACCATCCGCGATCATGAGACGCTGCAGCGGCGGGCATTCCTGCGATTCTTTGCGTGCGCACAGGATTTGTCGCATGAGGCGCCGGACGCGCCGCTGCCGGAGGCGGTGGCGTCGGGCAAGGAAGTGTATTTGATTATTGGCGCCATTGCGGGTGGCTAGGAACTGCCGGGCTGAAGCCAGGTGACCTCAACTATCAACACGCAGCCGCGGACGCGGTGTGCCACCAGCGCCAGTTCATCCGCGGAGAAGTGGGCGCGTAAGGCAGGTAGGGCCGCCGCTTCCATTGATGCAGAGTTCAGCGCCCGGGAATGTGCGGACATCGAATCCGACGTCGCGCAGGCGGTCGTTGGTCTTGCAGTTTTCTTCGATGGCGAGCAGTCGCTTGCCACCCAGCGCGAGCACGTTGCAGGCCAGCGTGTCGCGCTCCGTGGAATCAATCTCAACGAATCTGAAGCCGCGAGCCTCCAGTAGTTCCACCGTTTCCACCGCGAGCCAAGGCAAGTCCACCAATGCCGTCTGCTGATCGAGCAGGCTGATCAACGACATCAAATGCAGGCAGGCGGACGGCCCAGCACCGTAGGGCAGCGGCGCGGAGAGAACTTCTACGCCTTTCGGAGCGAGCAGCGCGCGCATCTGCTCTATGCCGGCTGCGTTCGTGCGATAACCATGACCGACGAGCAGTGTCTTCGCGTCGAGCCAGAGGATATCTCCGGCTTCGGTCGTTCCCGGCGCAGTGATCGCGCCGAAGGTTGGAATGCCTTGCGCAGCGCACGATTCGCCATGATGCCGGGCCTCCGCCACTCGATTTGCCTTGCCGGGACGCATGAGAATCAGGCCGAAGTCGGCGGCGAGAGAGGCATCGTGGGTGTAGACGGCATCGAGCGACAAGGTGTCTGCGGAAGACAGGTCAATGATTTCCGCGCCGGCAAACTCGAGCTCGCGGCACAGGACGGCGTGCTCCGACTGGGCTATGTCGAAGTTGGGGGCGTGTTGGAATCCCAGGTCGCGCCAGGCGGAGACACGGTGCGGATCGTGCCATCCCGCGGTGCCCGGCGAGCAGACGAGCACGCGCTGAAGTTGGGCAACCATGGAGTGGCCGTTGAATCGGATCGCGTTGAGGGTTTGGGTCATCCTGTCTGCTAGGAATTTAAATCGGGCGGCAAGTAAAGGCAACGGCCCGTTCCGGCTAGAACTCGACGTGAGCGCGGAACGTGGGAACGACAACGGGGCCGCGATCGCGGTTATAGCCCGGATTGTTGATGTGCTGCACGCCCGGCGCGAGGTATACGCCCCGCCAGAGATGCGCGGTGTAGTAAGACTCCAGGATATTTTCGCGGCCGTAATTCAGATTGCCGTCACCGAGGAGAAATCCCTGGCCGCCGGCGGCGAGATAATTCTGGTGATCTTTCTTGATGGCATTGCTGATGAAGGCGACGCCGGCGCGATCCTGCTTGCGATGCCACCACGCGCCGTTTGCGCCCACGCCCTCGGCAAAGGTCTGATCCACTTCGGTGTAGGCGAACGATTCGGTTTTGCCGTTGTCCCATCCGAAGCGGGCGAAGGCGGTCAGATAGTGGGTAAGATTCTGCTCGACGTTGATGCCGAAGCCGTACTTGCGCGTGATGTGCCAGGGATGGGCGGTGATGTCGGGAGTAACGCCCTCCTGCGCGGCTTGGGCGATCTGATCGCGGTAAATGCCCATGTTGGCGTAGTTCGTAAAGGCGAGCAGGCGAATCACCCCTGACTTTTTCGGGATCAAGCCGTGACGCAACTCGTATTCGAAATTTTCCGCGTGGGCCTGCCATGGCCTCCAGACCAGATCGATGCCGTTCGCGACCTTCGGCATCAGGGCTTCGGCGAAACGGAATCCCCAGTTGCGGTCTTCATAGTCGGCGGTCAGGCCGACGGTGTAACCGCGCGTGTCGGCGGCGTAGTCGTAGGCTCCATTGTTGTCGGTGGTCCAGTTGATGAACTGAAGGTGAGTGTCGGACCCGACGGAATTGATGTCGAAGAAATCGGGCAAACTGAACTTGCCGAAGCGAAGTTCCAGACGCCGCCGGGGAAGTTCCTCGAAAAGGGTGGCCCAGGTGCGCTGGTTCTCGACTTTGTCGTTACTCAGAGCGAAGACCGTGTGGATCATGCCGCGGCCGAGGTAGGGCGCTTTGCTCAGCAAAGGGTTGCGGACGATGTCGAGGTCGGTGTTTCCCGCCAGGCCGAAACCCTGGGTGAGGGCGGCGCCCCCGGCTTCCTCGATATCCACCAGAAGTTCGGTGGAGTTGTTCAGGCGCACGCCGGTGTAGAGCGTCACCACGCGAGAGGTTGCTTTCTCATAGTGCGGGTTCAGGCTGTGCGGGCCGCTGTAGAGCGCATGGAATTCGGGATGAGTTTGGAAAATGAAATTTGCCTGACCGGACAACCAGAAACGGGTGTTTTTGAAATGGGGGAACATGGCTTCGGTGCTGTCGTCGGCGGGTGGCGGATTGGGGGATCCGGGACCGAAGCGCCGGCCCGCAGAGTCGTCTGCGAAGGCGAAGAACCTAGCGGAGAATCTGGTCGCTGGGCGCTTGCGGACATTGGGAGGGCAAGGATCGCCGCCATGGAAAGAAGCACAGTCACGCTCATGAAAGAGTGGCGAAAGCCCTGTAGTCGGGCCCCGTTCATATTGGAAATGAATTTCAATTTCAATTTCATGGCTCCAAGCTAATTCAGCGGCACCCCGCACTCTGTACGGCAATTCACGGGTGCGCGGGACTGCAATCACAAATGACCCGATATCGCTGGCTTCGTGCCTCCGGTCGAGCGATTAACTATGTTGCACTTCAAAAACTTAACTATAGTTAATGAAGAAAGCGTCGCGCCTGTCAAATGTTTCTTCACGGCTTCCCAGCCTACGCAGGGTTGATTGCAGGAATGTTACAGTTGCAAAATCGCCGCCGCAGCGGGAGGGGGCGGCACGCACCGCTCGATTCTTTATAGCATACCCCCCTAGGGTATATGTCAAGAGTAAAATAGAAATGCCTATGAAAGAAAAGCTGCCCGAAGTTTCGAAAGAAAAGCAGAAGCTGTTTTCGAGAATCAAGCGCCTGGGCGGGCAGATCGGGGCGGTCGAGCGCGCGGTCACCGACGGAGATGAATGTGCCGACATCCTGATGCTGCTGGCGGCGATTCGCGGAGGCGTGAACAGCCTGATGGCGGAGATTCTGGAAGACCACATCCGGTTGCATATCACACATCCGGAGCGCGGGCCGGACTCGACGGAGGAATTGACCGAGGATTTGATTTCGCTGGTGAGAGCTTATTTGAAGTGAGAACGGGCCGAGTAAGAGGTCAGGCTTTGCATGCCAGCCCGAAGTCTCGCGGCTCGAATCGCCCGCTCCCCGCAAAAGTGGATGCCAAAATGAAAAGGACAGTCCGGAGCCCCCGAGACTGTCCCTCAAACCCTCCCGGTTAGAAGGGCAACTTGATGACTCTAAGGTACCGCCGCCGATGTTGCAAAGTGATTGCAGAAGCGTGAATATCTGATGAATTCCAGCTGGCGAGCGCTGCTATAGTAGTCGGTTGCACCGCTGCTGGATCTGTTGACATCTTGTTCTCCCAGTCGAGAGGATTCGATGCCGTCCATGACATCGCGTAAAACTGAACAATCCCGCCGCCTGCAGCAACGAGCCGAGAGCATGATTCCCGGAGGCGTGAACTCGCCGGTGCGCGGCGTTTCGCTCCGTGGGCGGCGACGCGCCATTCATCGTGCGCGGCAAAGGCTCGCACATCTGGGACGCCGACGAAAACGAATACATCGACTACATCGGATCGTGGGGGCCGCTGATTCTGGGCCATGCCGAGCCGGCGGTGCTCGATGCCATCGTGGGCGCGGCCTGCAACGGCACCAGTTTCGGGGCTTCGACTCCATCCGAGGCCGATCTGGCGGAACTGGTGTTGGCGGCGTTTCCCAGCATGCAGAAAGTTCGCTTCGTCAGTTCGGGGACCGAAGCGACCATGTCGGCGATCCGGCTGGCGCGCGCCTACACCAAGCGCAAATACATTGTGAAATTTGAAGGCTGCTATCACGGGCACGCCGACGCGCTGCTGGTGAAGGCGGGGTCGGGCGTGGCGACGCTGGGAATCCCGGGATCGGCGGGCGTTCCGGAAGAGTTCACCCAGTTCACGCTGGCCTTGCCGTTCAATAATCTCTCGGCCGTGGAACACGCGTTCCAGAAATTCAAACATCAGATTGCGTGCGTGATTGTGGAGCCGGTAGTGGGGAACATGGGATGCGTGCCGGCGGCGGACGATTATCTGGTGGGGCTGCGGCTGATGACGGAGCGCGAGCGGTCGGTGCTGATTTTTGATGAAGTGATGACCGGATTTCGCGTGGCGTTTGGCGGAGCGCAGGAGTTGTACAACATTCAGTCCCGACCTGACGACGATGGGGAAGATCATTGGCGGAGGATTGCCGGTCGGCGCCTATGGCGGGCCGAAAGAAATTATGGATCTCGTGGCGCCGCTGGGGCCGATGTATCAGGCGGGAACGCTCTCCGGAAATCCGCTGGCGATGGCCGCGGGATGCGCGATGCTGAAGCAGTTGCGCGATCGCAAGGAGCGAGATTTATCCGCGCTGGAGAAGATGAGCGGACGAACTCGTGGAGGGCGTGGCCGCCGCAGCGAAGGAAGCCGGCGTTGCGCTCTGCCATAACCGCGTCGGTTCGATGTTTACATGGTTCTTCCAGCAGGGCCCGGTGACGGACTGGGATTCGGCGTCGAAGTCGAATACCGAGGCGTTTGGCAGATTCTTCCGCAGCATGCTCGACCAGCGGCGTGTATCTGCCGCCTTCGCAGTATGAGGCGGCGTTTCTGGGCGCGACGCACACCGAGGAAGATGTTCAGCGGACGGTTGCGGCAGCAAGGTGGCGTTTGCGGCGGTGCGCAAAAAATACTTATTCGATGTGATTTTCGCCTGTCGTCAGCAGGACTATGCTGATCCCGGGTATTTCGCGAGCCACCACGGAGCCACCGAGGCGCCGAGACGCAGTGCCGCAGCTTGTACTCTCGTCGGTTCGACTAGCTGACTGCGGATTGGCGACTCAACCGGCTTTTTCCATCATCTGCGGGATCGTCGCGAACTCATATCCTTCCTGCTTGTACCGCGTGATCAGACGGTCAGTGGCGAGCACGGTTTGTGCACGATCGGCGCCCATTTGTTTGTGGCCGCCATCGTGTAACAGGATTATGTCTCCGCCTTGAATCTGCTTTGAGACTTTTTGTTCGATCACCGCGGCTGGCGGCGCGGTCCAGTCATATCCCGTGACGTTCCACATCACGGGCTTAAGGCCCAGTTCGCGGGCGATGCGGAAGACCGCCGGGCGTCGGCCGCCGAACGGCGGACGAAACAGATTGGAATGTTCGCCGATCGCATCTTGCAGAGCAGCGCGACAGTCGGAGAGTTCCCGGCGGATTTCGGCGGAGCTCTTGAACATCAGCAGAGGATGCGTGTAAGGTGTGGTTGCCGACAACGTGTCCGGCTTGGACGATTTCGCGGGCGATTTCTGGGCGCTGGCGAACGTAGCGGCCGATCAGAAAAAAAGTTGCGCGCACTCCATGCTTGGCCAGGACTTCCAACAAGCGCAGCGTGTGCGGGTCGTTGGGGCCGTCGTCGTAGGTCAGGGCAAGTTGCTTTGTGCCGCGAGCGAGGCCGGTAAAGGTGCGGCCATACCACTGTCCGGTGGGCGCCATGGACTGATAGCCGGCGGCGACAGCGGCTGCCGCGGCCGTTCCGGCCAGCATGGGGACGAGCATGGGGGAATTGTAACGGATTGAGTAATTGGGGAATTGAAATTCAAAATCACAGAGTCCGAGCCTTTCAATTGCTCAATCACCAAATTCCTCAATTACCCAATCGCTGTTAACTCTTCCCGCAATTGCCACTCGGCTTCATCCGAGATATCCTGCCAGTTCCGAGACATCGCACGGAGCCCATGGCCAATCTTTTCGAACTGCCCCGGTACATTGCTGTGGAAGGGCCCATCCGAGTGGGCAAGAGCACGCTGGCGCGCATCCTGGCGGAGCGGCTGAACGCGCAGCGGGTAATGGAACCGGAGGCGAATCCGTTTCTGGAGTCGTTCTACGAAGGTGACCGCGGAGCGGCGTTTCAGGCGCAGTTCACGTTTCTCGTGCGGCGGTTCGAGCAGTTGAAGGCACTGGATCTGGGACCGCAGTCGCAGAAAATTGTGGTCGCCGATTTTATTTTCGAAAAGGACAAGTTGTTTGCCTGCCTCAATCTCACCGACCAGGAACTCGATACGTATAACCGCTACTACAATCACTTTCGCGACCAGTTGCCCACCCCCGATCTCGTAATTTATTTGCAGGCCACGCCCGAAGTCCTGAAGAAACGGCTCAAGAAAAAAAACTCGGCCAGCGAGCGGGCGGTGAGCGACGAGTATCTGCAGGAAGTGATCAAGGCCTACGAGCACTTCTTCTTTCACTACACGTCGTCCGATCTGCTGATCGTGAATACGTCCGAGATCGATTTCGTCGACCGCAACGAGGACCTGCAGGAACTTCTGCGCAAAGTGACCGAGCCCATCAAGGGCACGCAGTACTTCCTGCCGCTGGGCGGGCAGGACGCGGTGGGGGCGTAGGCCCGCGGCTTGATGTTAGAATTACCGGCTGTGGTGGAGGTCGGTATGCGCTCCTGTGCAGCAGTTCTCACCTGTCTTTTTATTCTCACCTGTTTCACCCTGGCCCAAGAAGAGCATCAGCATCACCACGCTTTGAGCGATGAGGAAGTCGGCTCGGTGCATTTTCGCATTTCCTGCCGTGCCCAGCTTGCCGGTGATTTCAACCGGGCGGTGGCGCTGCTGCATTCGTTCCAATATGAGGATGCGCGGGCGGCGTTTACGGCGATTGCGGAGCGGGATCCGCAGTGCGCGATGGCGCAGTGGGGTGTGGCCATGTCGCATTATCACGGCCTGTGGGATAACGGCGACACAGCCGCAGGGCGCGTGGCTCTGAAGAAGGCTCAGGAGATCGCGGCGGCGAATGCCAAGACGACGCCGCGCGAGGCCGCGTATATCGAGGCGCTGGCGGAGATCTATCGCGAAGACGGCAAGGACATGTACGCGCACGGCCAGGCGTTCGAGCAGAAGATGGGCGCGTTGCAGGCGGCGTATCCGAAGGACGACGAAGCAGCGATCTTTCACGCATTGACGCTGGCGATCACAGCTCCCAAGACGGACAAGACCTTTGCGAATCAGAAAAAGTGCGGCGAGATTCTGGAGCCGGTGTTTGCGCGGCAGCCGCATCATCCGGGCATCGCGCACTACATCATTCACTGCTTCGACAATCCGGTGCTGGCGGAGGAAGGGCTGGGGGCGGCGCGGATGTATGCCAAGATTGCGCCGGCATCGGCGCACGCCAACCACATGCCGTCGCATCTGTTCACGCGCGTGGGGTCGTGGGACGAGTCGATCAGCTCGAACGTTCGATCCAAAGAACTGGCGTCCGCGGCTGAGGCGACTTCGAAGAATGGGGAGGCGCGCGACCAGCGACTGCATGCCATGGATTACCTGGAGTATGCCTACCTGCAAAGCGGGCGTGTGCAGAAAGCCAAGGCCGTTCTGGACGAGATGAACGCCCTGCCGCCGCTTTCCGGCCTGACCCTGACCGGGAATTATGCGAATGCGGCCATTCCGGCGCGCTATGCGATCGAACTGGGCAATTGGGAGCAGGCCAGCAAGTTACAGCCGTTGGCAGACGGGGCTCCGTGGGCGCAAGCGATTTCGTGGGCCGCCATTGGTGTGGGAAGCGCGCGGTCGAACAATTTAGAGCGTGCCGGCCAGGCTGAGGCGAAGCTGGCGGACCTGCGCGATGCGGCTGCGAAACTCAACAATACGTACTGGTCGAACCAGGTGGAAGTGCAACGGCGGGAAGTGGCCGCGTGGATTGCCGAGTTCGCTGGACAGCCGGAAGAAGCTGCGAAGCAGGCTCGGTCCGCGGCGGAGCTGGAAGAGAGCATGGATAAACATGCGGTGACGCCGGGCGCGGTAACGCCGGCGCGGGAAATGCTGGCGGAATTGTTGCTGATGGAGCATAAGGCGAAGGAGTCGCTGGCGGAATATCAGGGTGTGTTGAAGATGGCGCCGAACCGGTTTAACGCGTTGAATGGAGCGGGCCGCGCGGCGGAAGCGGCAGGCGATGCTGCCGCAGTCAGCGTCTATTTCAAAAAGCTGACGGAGAGTGCCGTGGGAGACGAGAGGCCGGAGCTACGGCTGGCGCGGCAGAAAGTCTTGGCAGAGAAGGCGGCGAACTAGTGGAGCAAATGTCATTTTTCGTGGCGCGGGAGCGGGTACACCGACAGCACTTTTCCCAACTTTGTGAACTCAGGGTCGGCGGTGACCAGCCAAGCTTTTTTTTCGATCGCGAGTTCGGCAGCGAAAGAATCGGCGTAGCCGAGGTTGTGTCGTTGCTTCAAAGTGGCAGCTCGCGTCGCGCGGTCCCGGTCGATGGGAATGACTGCGATCGGAAGTTGTTGGATCTGGCGTTCTGCCGCTAACGCCCCTCCCTCCCCATGCAAGCGCCAGGTAATGTAGAAAACTTCTCCCCAGTTAATCGAAGACAGCAACAGAGGGTGCTCATTCAGGGACGCCTCTTCGAGTAGATGGCGCACGCGAGAAGCCGCCACAGGCCGATTCTCGAGTAAGCTGACCAGCGCGTTCGCATCGAGAACATAGAGCCGAGGTGGCCTCTCATTTGTCACAACGCCGCTTTCTTTTTCTCACGCTCCCGTTCTCTTGCGCGCTCCTTGAAGAGTTCCTCGAACATGGAGAGTTGACCAGGTCTTGGTTTTAGCGATCCCTGAATTTCATCAAGAATGCGGTCGATCGTGGTGAGGACGAGATGCCCCCTGTCTTCCCTCCACACGGCCCGCACTCCTTTTCTCAATCCCAGCCTCTTCCGAAGCTCCGCCGGAACCACGACCTGGCCCTTTGAGCTGATGGTGGTATGGTAAGTCGCCATGTATACGATCTTACCACAGACAGGAAGTAAGACATAACGCTAAACGTCTTGCTTCTGTAACCTTGGTCCCTCCCATGCCGGTAAGTGCATGGAAAGGCGCCGCTTGACTCGCGGCATCGCCAGCGGATGTTTGCCGTAGCCCGGTCTCTTTTTTCCAGCTACAATACTCCCAGCGTCTTTTACAGCTGTTTCGACGCCATGATGCGTACAGGCTCTATCCGCCAGAGGCGGAGGGGCACTGGAGGACAGCATGAGTATCACGCCGATCGGCGGACGTCTGTTTGACGGCTCCGGCCCAAAGGTCACGACCGCTTCTCTTCGAGAACGGAAGCTCCAACATCAACCCATCACCTGCCTCACGGCTTATGACTATGCCTCCGCGCGCCTGGTCGATGAGGCGGGCATCGACATGGTGCTCGTGGGCGATTCGCTCGCCCAGACCATGCTGGGCTACGAAAACACGCTCTCGGTCACCATGGACGAGATGCTGCACCATGTGAAGGCGGTGCGGCGTGGCGTGAAGAACGCGCTGCTGGTGGCCGACATGCCGTACGGGTCTTATCAGCTCGACCCGAAAAACGCGGTTGCCAATGCTGCGCGGTTTGTGAAAGAGGGTGGCGCAGAAGTGGTGAAGATCGAAGGCGGCGAGAAGCGGGCGGAACTGATCAGGCAGATCATTGACGCCGAGATTCCGGTGGCGGGGCACATTGGGCTGACACCGCAGTCGGTCAACGTGATGGGCGGCTACAAGGTGCAGGGCAAGAGCTTGAGCGGGATTGAGCAACTCATGCGCGATGCCGTGGCGCTCGATCGCGCAGGCGTAGCTTGTCTTTATCTGGAAGGCATTCCTCGGGAAGTAGCCGCGATGGTCACGGCGGAGGTCGGCGCGCCGACCATTGGGATCGGAGCCGGGCCGGACTGTGACGGGCAGGTACTGGTGTTTCACGACATTTTGAACCTGACGTTTGGGCCTCCCGCAAAGTTTGTGCGGCGCTATGGCGATGCGGCGGCGCTGATCACGAACGCGGTGCAGGCGTTTCGCGCGGATGTGCAGTCGCACCAGTATCCCTCGGACGAGGAGTCCTATCACTTGCCGAAGGAGACGAAGGCGGGGCTTGATACCGTGATGGAACGCAAGCGGGCAATGCGGCGGTAAGCAAGTCCTTGGCCACGGATCTGCGCGGATTGTCATGCATAGACCGGAACTGCGCGGCTCAGGGTTGCGTATCCTTTTACAGGCCTTAACCCGGGTTGATGGATGGTGCTAGGCTATTGACTGGGAGGTTTGACGATGCATCCCTTGGCGTTCTTGTTCTTTCCATTCTTCGGTTCTGGACTTGTGCTGTATTTCCTGCCGTCGATCATTGCGCTAGTCCGCAGCAAGCGGGACACACTCGCGATCTTTCTGCTCAACCTCTTCCTGGGCTGGAGCGTGATTGGATGGTTCGTTGCGCTGATCTGGGCGGCGAAGCACGACGTACCCGTCGCGGCGAGGTAGCATCAGCCCCGTGAACGGCAGGCCTCTTCGCGTACGGGCGGCGTCGGCATTCGGGGTGATTCTCTCTCTCGTTGCCTGTTCCTCTCAGCCGAGTGCAGCGCCTGCGCCGGATCCGAGTGCTTTGCTGCAGGCGATTCCCGCGGCCGATCCTGCGCAGTACGAACGCATTCACGACATGAAGAAATGGCGGAATCCTTACCTGATTGTCCGGACGGACGGAGTGGCGCTGTTCGATACCGCCGACAGCGCCGAAATCATATTGAAACCTGAAGAATTGTTGCCGGCATTGGCGCGCCTGCCGGCTTCGAACTGGCCGTATGGGCGCGTGGTCGCGGCGGCCGAAGGCGGCGTGCCGACGTCCGAACAGGACGCAGTTGCTATGCGCCGGAGCCGCGGTATCGTGGGCGGGATCCTGCAGGGCGCGCATGTTGCGGTGAAGTGGGTGCCGTCGGGGTAGAGGTGGCAACAAGCTGGCGAGCTTCGCTCGACCGGAGAGCCGGGGCGGCTTCTCCCACATGCAAGATTCGGACGATCTCCCTTGAAAGTCTGCAAGACCATTCCCGAAATGCAGGATGCGTCTCGTGCGGTGCGCCGCGCGGGGAAGCGGCTGGGATTCGTGCCCACGATGGGAGCCCTGCACGAAGGGCATCTGTCGCTGGTGCGGGCAGCGCGGAGTGCTTGCGACGTGGTGGCCGGGTCCATTTTCGTGAATCCGACGCAATTTGGGCCGGGGGAGGATTTGGCTAAATATCCGCGGTCGTTCGAGCGCGACCGGGAGCTTTTCCAGCGGGAAGGCGTGGAGTTGCTGTTCGCGCCGTCGGTAGAAGAGATGTATCCCGCCGGTGCCGTGACCTGGGTGACGGTGGAGGAGTTGAGCGCCAAACTGGACGGGCGTTCGCGGCCGGGACATTTTCGCGGAGTTTCGACGGTTGTGGCCAAGCTGTTTCACATTGTCGAACCGGATGCGGCCTTCTTCGGGCAGAAAGACGCGGCGCAGGTCGCCGTCATTCGGAAGATGGTGCGCGACCTGAACCTGCCGGTGGAAATTGTGGTCTGTCCGATCGTGCGCGAACCCGATGGGCTGGCGATGAGTTCGCGGAATGCATATCTTGATTCGCAACAGAGAAAGCAGGCGCTGGTATTGCACCGGTCGCTGGTGCTTGTGGAGCGGCTATCGAACAGGGGAGAGCGAGATGCGGCTCTTCTGGCGGCAGCCGGTCAGGCGGAAATGGCCCTGGAAAGCTCGGTACGCCTCGACTACTTCGAAATCGTGGATCCGGACACGCTCGATCCGGTCGCGGATGTTTCGGGCGGCGCGCTCGTTGCGGTTGCGGCATTTGTTGGGACTACGCGGCTGATCGACAACCTCCTGCTCCAAAAGAAATCCAGCTAGTCGACCGTGCTTTTTCCCCTTTTTGTCATCCTGAGCGAAGCGATGGACCTATGCAATTCTCCGCTCAAGGTCCGAGCGTTGACCATGCCATGCGAACGGCCCTAGTATGTTTCCCATTCAGCGCACACTCGAAATCTGGGGGATTCCATGCGTCATTGCTCGAAGATCATGCCGGTGCGGATACTGGTTTGTCTGATTTGTGCAGCACTTCTCCCTGCGATCGCTTACGCCGACGTCCTGACCAGCACTGATCTTTCTCGCCTGCGGTCCATCGGCAGTGCGGTGCTTTCGCCCGACGGCCACTACATTGCCTATACGATCGCGATGCGCGACCGCCCTGGACGGCCTTACGGGCAGCTTTGGGTGATGGATGTGAACACGGGGAAGAGCGTGCGCCTCGGCGGCGACAAGCCCGCTGGCGGACCCGTGTGGTCTGCGGACAGCCTGTGGATTGCGTTTCACGGCGCGGACGGCGATAAGCACGGCCTCCTGATCGCGCATCCCGATGGCAGCGGAACGACCTTCTTGGCAGTGATGGCGGGCACGAACTCTCCGCTGCCTGGAACCGGGAAGGACGTCGCGTGGTCGCCGGACGAAAAGCAGATTGCTTTTGTATCTTCCACTCCTGATGAAGGAGCCGCCGAAGCCAGCGGCGATCCCATGGTCATCACGCGGTATCTCTACAAGCCGGACGCCGGCGAAGGCTCCACGCGCTTCAACGACAACCTGCGGCTGCACATTTTTGTAGTGGACATTGCGTTGAAGCAGGTGAGCCAGCTCACCGAGGGCAAGTACGACGAGCACTCCATTGATTGGTCGCCCGACGGAAAGCAGCTTGTGTTCGCTTCAAACCGTGAGCCGAATCAGGATGAGTTCTTCAACTACGACCTGTTCACGCTGCAACTGGCCGACAAGAGCATTCACCGGCTAACTGCGACGGAATCGTGCGAATACGATCCGCGATGGTCGCCGGACGGCAAATCGATCGTCTATAGCGGCACGCGCCGCGGCCTCACCGACCGCGAAACCACCATGGAAGACACGCATGTCTGGCTTATGAACGCCGACGGCAGCAATCGCCGCGAAATTGGCGGGGTAATCGACAATCGCCAGGGTCCGCCGCAATGGGCGCCCGATGGCAGCGCCGTGTATTTCACCGTGCAGGAGCGCGGCAGCAATCATCTCGTGCGCCTGCCCGTCGCCGGCGGGCAGCCGGATTACATTGTGAAAGATGCCGGCGGAGTAGGTGGCTGGTCGGTTGCCAAGAATGGAGCGGTCGCCTACTCGTTTGCCACGCCGCGGGACGCATCCGAGCTTTACTACAAATCGGGCAGCGCTGCGGCGCGCAAGCTCACCGACGTCAACCAGGAACTCCTGGCGGGGAAATCCATCGCAGAGGTTGAATCGTTCACTTTTGTGAGCAACGATAACCGGTTCGACGTGGAAGCGTTCCTGACCAAGCCCATCGGTATGACGGCCACGTCGAAGCATCCGCTCATCGTGGTGATTCATGGCGGGCCGCACGGAGCCAATGGCCCGGCCTTCAACTTCAAGAACCAGATTTATGCGGCGCACGGATATGCCGTGCTCAATGTGAACTATCGCGGTTCCACAAGTTACGGGCAGAAGTTTTCCGACGCTGTTTTTGGCGATCAGGACGGCAACGAAGGGCAGGACGTTCTCTACGGAGTCAGCGCCGCGGTGCGCCGCTATTTGTGGATTGATCGGGAACGGCTGGGCATTGAAGGAGTCAGCTACGGCGGCCAGCTAACCGACTGGCTCATTACTCAGACCAACGAGTTCAAGGCCGCGATCCCTACGGCAGGGATCGCGAATCTGGTCAGCTACAACTACATGACCTATTACAACCAGTATGAGGAAATGGAGTTTGGACAATTCCTGCATCAGGGAAACCTGATGGACGTGGCGTGGGAGCGCTCGGCCATGAAGCACATCGCGGCCGCTCATACGCCGACGCTGATCATTCATGGCGAGAACGACAACGATGTTCCCATTGCCGAGGCCGAGCAACTTTTCATCGCGCTCAAGGATCTCGGCGTCGAAACTGTTTTTCTTCGCTACCCTCGCGAGGGGCATGGCTTGTCAGAAGTCAAGCATCAGATTGATTCGACCGACCGGTCCCTTGCCTGGTATGAGAAACATTTCCCGAAGGCAGGCGAGGAGGGTGTGACTAACGTGCAGCCGTAGGCTGCGGCAGTGCCGCGACAGTGCCTGGTTCTGGCTGCATTCGCTGGCGCACGAGAGCTTCAACCTGCGTCCAGAGGCGGGGATCGCATTCGCTCTGCATGTGGCTGGGAGTGAAAGTGCGGTAGAACCAGGTCGGATCCTCGCACTTCACCGGTGCCTGCCGATAATCGAAGCGAAAATTTCCCAGGACCTCTGTTTTGGAAGGTTCCGCGGCGATGATCCGTGCGCGGCCATGGATCAGGCCATGCGGCTGGTAGAAGTTCACCGCCGCCGCGACGTTGCCGGGAATGATGGCGTCGCTTTGCCAGGGCTTCGCCACGCTGTCTACTTGAGCGGTGAGCAATACGGGGATGCCCAGCCGATCGAGTTCCCACGCCAACAGCACGACCGCGGATCCTCCCCAACTGTGGCCATAGAGGATAATGTGCGCGCGCGCCTTTTCGTCTTCACTGAGGATGCCGTCGTGATTCAGGTCGAGCAGGCCGAGGATGGTCTTGTACGCGGTTTTGCGGTGGCGGTTCTCGAAGACCCGGATGTAGGCATCTTTGGGCATGGCGCGCCGGATGCGCTCGGCGAGTTGGACCGTACCGTGGTGCGGATCGTTGTGGCGCACAAAGCCGCCCACAAAACCGACAACGATGCACGAAGGCGAAGCGTGGGGCCCGGCGATCACCGCGCCGCCGCCATCCGCGGCTGCGCTGACCAGCGGCGCAGTAACGGAGAGCATGAAGGCCGCAGCCAGAATCTGGAATCCTGCGAAGCGAAGCACAATGGCTCCAAAATTGGCGAGATGACTTGCGCTACCGCCGGATGCGCAGAAATCGGCCTGAGCTTGCGAACTTATTTTCCCCAAGGCTGTCCGCGATCTGCGGTGACGAATGAAAAGCCTTACCCCGCAAGGCTTTTGGCCCACTCGAACCCGGACCCTAGTCTACACCCGCTGTCAACCTTGGGGGATGTAGGGGCGGACGCATTCGTCCGCCCCGCGAGCAAGGCGAGCGTGCACTGTCCGACCACGCAGCAACACCCGCAACATCTTTTCCGGCCCCGCAGGCAAGCCCAACTGCATCACCATCGTTACCCTGGCCTTATCTTCGGTCCAGAGACGAACGGGCTTCCGGCGAGAATGTAGCGCAGGGGCTTGTCGGCGGCCTTGGTGATGCCGATGCGAGGAGTCGTCCGGATGCCGCTGGCGCGAAAGCCGTCTTCTCCGATCCAGAGGCTGTTCGACGCCAACGTAAGGTCGTGACCATTGTCCCGCTCGCGCGTAACGCCGAACGCTTCGGAAAGGCGTCCCGGGCCGCTGGTAAGTTTGGGAAGATCCGCAGGCCTGGAGACTCGAATCCCGCGGGCTCGCGCCATCTCCTCGATGCCCGCCAGCGGCTCCAGCGCCCGGAAAAGAATGCCTGCCCCCTTACCTTCAGCCTGACAAGAGACGTTGAGGCAGTAGTGATTCCCGTAGATGAAGTAGACGTAAGCGTAGCCCGGCGGCCCGAACAGCACGGCGTTGCGGGGAGTGCGACCGGCAAAGGCATGAGCGGCGGGATCGTTTCCTCCCAGGTAGGCTTCCACTTCCACGATGCGGGCGGTCAGTGGCGAGCCGCGCGTGTTCCGTACCAGCACTTTGCCGAGAAGTTCGCGGGCCACCCGGCGCGGGTCACGCGCAAAGAACACGCGGTCCAGCGGGCGGATAAGCAACGCTTGCTTGGGGTGCTGTAAGGTCGGCATGAAGGCGAATTCTAAATCCAGCCGGCGAGAGTTGTCCGGTCGCACGTTCTGCGCCGGGCCGGCGGGCTTCGCTCGCGCGGAACAGCGGCGGCCGAATTGTCGCTGCTCGGTCGCGGTGCCTAGATTGGTTTGTGTTCCGTGTTGACGGCTGCGGTGACATTCGACGGAGCATCGTTGAACGACTTGCCGGGTTCGTAGGCGCGCTTCTCGTGCCTGGTTCCGACCTTCCGGATCGCGTCATGCCAGCCATCATCCCAGGTGATGTGGGCTTCTCCATCAACCAGGGTCCAGGTCCCATGGGCTGGACCGAGCGTCTTCCTGGCATCTCCGTCGGCCTCGAGCGTGATAAAGAACTTGCCTCCGTTGCCTTCGCCTACTTCCCATTTCCCAATGAAATGAGAGCGGCCGGGCGTCATGACGGCTTCGGGGGCTCCGAATTCAATGTGGTCAATGTCGCCAGAAAGCTTTTCGCGGTGGCCGTCTCTGAAAACAATCGCGGCTGGAGCTTTGAGGTCGATGCGCGCGATCTCGGCCATGGCCAGGCTCTGGCGGTGGCCGTCCTTGAACAAGATAGCGATCGAGTCGCGATCGTCCGCAGGAGTCGGTTTCGCAACGGCGGTGCCAAGAGTGAGCAGCAGAATTCCAGACATTACGAGATTTCGAATGAGAGCGTGCATGCCTTCCTCCGGCTAGGGAGCCGCAAATGCACGTCTCCCCTGCAAGATGATACGCTGCGCCGAACGGGATGGTTCCCCTAAGCCGAGTTCTTCGCCGATTCCTTCAGATAGGCCAGCACCTCTTCAGCGTGTCCCTCGGGCTTCACCTTTTCGAAGATGTGCTGAATCTTGCCATCGGGGCCGATGATGAACGTCGTCCTGGCGACTCCCATCACCTTTTTCCCGTACATGTTCTTTTCCCGCAGGACGCCAAAGGCAATGGCCACCTTTTTCTCGGCATCGGCGAGCAGGGTGAAGGGCAGGTCGAACTTTTCCTGAAAGTTTTTTTGCGCTTTCGGAGTATCTGGCGAGATCCCAAGCAGCACGGCGCCGGTTTTCTGAATCTGTTTATACGTGTCGCGGAACCCGCGAACTTCTATGGTTCAACCGGGAGTATTCGCCCGAGGATAGAAAAACAGGATGACAGTCTTGCCCCGCAGATCTTTCGACGCCACTTCTTTTCCATTCTCGTCCGGCAAAGTGAAGTCGGGGGCCTTATCATGGATATTCATGGAAATTCCTCAAGGGACATCAAAATCGAGCCGCGCAAATCGCGCGCCGGCTGCCTGCAGCCAATTCGTGTTCCAAAAGATTCTATACTGCGGAGCGCTTTTCGTCGCTTTGCTGGCAGGCGTGGTGGGCTTGGCGGTTGCGAGCGCCGCGCAGGAAGAACGCCCGCAGATTACGCCCGGAGAGCGCAAGGCTCCCCGGAAAAAGGACGCAGGACCGCGGGCGCTGGCCGTGTTGCAACTCTCCGCGAACGGCAAGGCATCGCTGGTCCCGATCGCGATTCTGGTGAACGGAAAGTTCTGGGACGCGACCGCGTACAAGGCCAATCCGGTGCCCATGGCGCTGGAGCCGGGAACGGTCTACGAGGCCTACCGCGCCGGAAGTTCGCAGGGTTTGTTCACGATCGGCAGCGCTCTGCACAGCAACTCCGCCAATGCTCCGGTTCCATGGATCGGCACCGGCAACTGGGTGCCTGCGGGAACGGAAGTGGCAAAGACGACGCACGAGGCAGAGTCAGTCCCGGTGGGAATTGACACCAGTGACGGGCCGCCGAGACTGACCAAGAACCCAGCGGCCAAGGCTGCGCCGCCGGCGGGCGCGAATCCGCCCTCCACCAGCACGCCTTCGACGACATCGCAGCCGAACGGAGGTTCTGGTTCTGGCGATGTGCCGCCGCGCCTGACCAAGAGCACTCCGCCCGAGGCATCAGCGCCTCCCGGTTCGGCGCCGGACTCCAGTTCGCCCTCGCCCAAGCTTAGCGCGCCTGCTGGGACGGGCAATTCGAAATCCAGTGATGCCAAGCCGGCAGACTCAAAGCCGGCTGAACGGACCAACGTGCCCGTATCCGACAGTGGCGCCGGCGAAGCGAATCGGCCCAGGTTGCGGCGTGGCAAGCCCGCGGAATCGTTCGCTGACGAAGACGTGCCGGGGTATAGCAGGCCCGGCGCGGCGCCCCCACCTCCCGCGGCAAGCGCGGCGAAGGGTGCCGCGGCGGGTTCCTCCGACCAGGGGCCGATCCAGTTGATTCCGGCGATTTCCGACGCGAACGGTCCTGAATCCCATTCCTACACATTCGAGTGGCTCAAGGACGAAGAAGGCGAGCGCAAGCAGCAGATGATCACCTACGCCCGGGAGCAGGTTCGCGCGTATGTGGCGGCCCGGGCCAAAGCGCAGATCACTCCGCCTCCGACCGGACCGCAGGCCGCGCGTCGCAAGCCGGCAACGAAAGCGCCCGAGCCGATCCTCGAAAACGTGCAGATGATCGCCTACGACCTTTGGACAACCAACCACCCGATCATGGTTTTCGCGGCGGACGCGCACATGCCGCCGCCCGCGGGCAGCTCCCAAGCGGCCGTCAATCCAGGCCTTGAATACACCATTATGCTGGTCGCGCATACCGACATCTACAACAACCTCCAGAAACTCTTTCTGTCGGTGACGGACAAGAATCATCTCGACGTGACGCCGCGGTTGGAGTTGATTGGTGCGGTGGACGCTGACGGAGACGGCCGCGGCGAGTTGCTGTTCCGCGAGATTTCAGACGCCGGTACTGGTTGGATCCTGTACCGCGCCGGCGCCGACAAGCTGTGGAAGATGTTCGATAGTCTGAATCCCGAGTAAGGCCCCGCCGCGACTCCGCAATTCCCCGGGGTTCCTTAATAGGGCATTGTCACTTCCGTGATTTTCGCTAGAATGATGTCCCGACGGATTCTGGAAGGGCAACGGAATGACACGTACAGCTTCGATAATTCTCGCCGGTCTTCTGGGCGCATGCTCTCTCGCTATTGCTCAGGACCAGGACTTCAGCAAAGTACAGATCAAGGTCGCGAAGGTGGCCGGAAACATCTACATGCTGCAAGGCGCGGGAGGCAACATTGGCGCGTCTGTGGGCGACGATGGAATCGTCATCGTCGACGATCAATACGCACCCCTGGCCGATAAGATACAGGCCGCCTTGAAGGGCATTACCGACAAGCCGGTGCGGTTCATTATCAACACGCATTATCACGGCGACCACACGGGCGGGAACGAGTACTTTCAGAAGCAGGCCCCCATCATCGCCCACGACAACGTGCGCAAGCGGCTGGAGAGTGGTGGCGGGGCGGGCAACGGCTCTTCCGTTCATATCGACTTCAAGCCCGCGCCCCCGGGCGCGCTGCCCATCATCACGTTTGATCACGACGTGACCGTGCACCTGAACGGAGAAGACATCCGCGCGCTTTTTTTCCCGGCCGGCCATACCGATGGGGACTCGATCATTTTCTTTCCCAAGTCGAATGTCGTGCACATGGGCGACGACTTCGTGACCTACGGTTTTCCGTTCATCGATGTCGATAGCGGAGGCAGCATTAACGGCATGATTGACGCGGTCGAAAAGGTCATCGGGCAATTGCCGAAGGATGTCAAAATCATTCCCGGACATGGCCCGATCTCGAACCTCGACGACGTTCGGGCCTACCTGGCCATGCTGAAAGAGACGCGTGAGGCCGTGGAGAAAGCATTGAAAGAAGGCAAGTCGCTCGATCAGATGAAGCAAGCGAAACTTCTCGACCCGTGGAAGAAATATTCCGGAGAGTTCATCAGCGCAGACGCGTTTCTGGAGACGCTCTACAATTCTCTGACGGGGCAGAAAAACGGAAAGTTCATCCAGCACAATTAGGGCGCGCCGGGACAGCGCTCGATACGGCATTCGGCAACCCTTGAAGGAGTTCAGGTTTAGTTGCGCCTCTCACGCCGCAAGTTTGTGAAATCGATCCTCGGAGCCGGCGCCGCGGCGGGGCTGCCGGCGCTGCTCTCGGGCTGCAGCGGATCATCCAAGGCCAGCACGGCCGGCTCGGCTGGCTCGGTATTCCACCAATTCGGGGCATCGTCGGAAATTGCATTCCCGAATGGATTTTTCTGGGGCACGGCCACGGCTTCCTACCAGATCGAGGGAGCATGGAACGAAGATGGGAAGGGCGAGTCCATCTGGGACCGCTTCGCGCACGCGCCGGGCAAAATCAAAAATGGCGATACGGGCGACGTAGCCTGCGATTCTTATCATCGCTGGCGCGACGACATTGCCTTGCTCCGCGCGATGAACCAGAACAGCTATCGCTTCTCGATTTCCTGGCCTCGCATTCAGCCGTCGGGATCGGGCGCGCCGAATTCCAAGGGAGTGGATTATTACAGCCGCCTGGTGGACGCTCTACTCGATGCGCACATAAGACCGCTGGTCACGCTCTATCACTGGGACCTGCCGCAGGCGCTGGAAGACGCCGGAGGCTGGCCCAATCGCGACACTGCGGGCCGGTTCTGCCGATTACGTGCAACTCGTCGCGCAGGCCCTCGGCGACCGCGTCTCGGATTGGATTCTTTTCAATGAGCCCGATGCGTTTGTGGATCTCGGCCACCTCGAAGGCACGCACGCTCCCGGACGCAAAAGCCTGTTCGATTTTCTAAGTGCCACGCATGTGGTTAACCTGGCGCAGGGTGCGGGATTCCGCGCACTCAAGGCGGCGCGGCCATTGTCGCGCGTCGGCACCGCATTCAGCATGTCCCCGTGCGAGCCGGCGACCAGTTCCGTGGAAGACAAGCTGGCGGCGGAGCGCGCCCACGCCATCACCAATACCTGGTTTCTGGAACCGGCGCTGCGCGGCCGCTATCCCGAAGCCCTGACATTTCTGCCCGAGACTGCCATGGGGATCAAGTCGGGCGACATGGAGAAGACCCGCGCGCCGCTCGATTTCATCGGAATCAATCTCTACTACCGTACGATCGCCTCGGCTCCGGGAACCATGGAGCGTTTCTCCCATGCGCAAGAGTGGCTGTTCCCGGTAAAAATGGATGGGGGGGCAGCAGGGCCCGAAAACCGACATTGGCTGGGAAGTCTGGCCGAAAGCTCTGTACGACATGGTCACGCGCATCACCCGTGACTACAACCGGCCGGTCATCGAGATTACCGAGAGCGGATGCTCCTACAACGACGGGCCAGACCTGAGCGGCGTGGTGCATGATCCGCGGCGTGTTTCCTATCATCGCGGGTACCTGACCGCGCTGGCGCGTTCCATCGCCGACGGCGCCGACGTGCGCGGTTACCATGCCTGGAGCCTGCTGGATAATTTCGAGTGGGCGGAAGGCTACAGCCAGCGTTTCGGCCTGACCTACGTGGACTTCAAGACGCGCAAGCGGACCATCAAAGACTCGGGGAGATGGTACGCGAAGTTGGCTGCGGAGAATCGGTTGAAATCAGATTGAAGACTCTGAAATCTGCGACCTTTACTTCTGTTGCATCACCAGTTCGCCTTTGTCTACCTTCACGGCGCCGACGTTGTCGGGAAGCTTTAATCGGTCGCGCTCTTCCGCAAGTTTCTTCTGCAGCGTCGGATTCACCAGGGACACGGGAACGTTCAGGTCTCCGACTTTGAATTCCGTCGGATCGAACGTGGCGTATCCGTCCTTCTCTCCGATGTGGCCTGAGATTGTGATCCATACATCTTTGCCGGCAACTTCGGTGAGGAACTGCCCGTGCACGACGTCGCCATCGAAGCTGATATTTTGATCCTTGATGGTGGGCGCGGCGCCGCCGACGTTGGCGTCTGGGGTAAGGCCAGACGCTCCTGCCGTGCCAAGCGACTGTGCGAGCACGGCGCTGATCTCGTCGGAGTTAATGTGGACCTCGGCTTTGGGGCTGGTTGGGGCTGGCGACGAGGCATCGGAAGCGTCCGGCTTCGACGTTTCGGAAGAGCCACCCGCCGCCGGCTGAGTCGCCTGATCGAACTGCGCCATCTTCTGGTCGAACGATTCCGCATGGGCCGCAATGGCCGCCGGAGCCTGCCGCGGCGCCACCGGAGCGGGCTTCTTCAGCACCAGCACGATCGCCACCACCGACGCGACCAGCGTCGCGATGCTGATAATTCGGTCAATCTTGAACTTCTTCATGGCAACTCTCGAGCGGTCGGCCCAAGACAGGCGGGCCCAGTCTTATGGTACCGGGCCGCAGGGCAGGGGATCAGGTGACGGAAGTCATAGGCTGGACATGGTACTACCCCAGCTTTTTCGCCAGCAATTCATTCACGATTTGCGGGCTGGCCTGGCCTTTGGAGGCTTTCATGACCTGCCCCACGAAAAAGCCAAGCATGGTCTTTTTCCCCGCGCGGTATTGCTCCAGTTGTTTGGGACTAGCGGCGAGAATTTCGTCAATGATCTTTTCCAGCGCGGATGTGTCGGTCGATTGCTGCGGCCGGCCCTCTTCTTCGTAGACCGCGGGGAAATCCTTGCCTCGCTCGAAGCTCAAGTCGTAAAGATCCTTGAGCATCTTTCCTGAGATGGTGCCGGCCTCAACTAGGTCCGCCGATGCCGCGACTCCGCGCATGGAAATCGGAGACTGCTCGATCCCGATGCCCTCAGCCTTCAGCCGGCCCATCAGTTCACTCTGCACCAGGTTGGCCACGCGTTTGGGATTCTTCGCCGCCTTTGCCGCTTCCTCGAACTGATCCGCCAGCGATTTCGAGAACGTCAGCACCTGCGCATCGTATTCCGTGATGCCATAATCCTTCACCATGCGGCCGCGGCGCGCTTCCGGCAGTTCCGGCAATGCGCGGGCTATCTCGGCCTTCCACTTTTCGTCCACCACCAGCGGGAGCAAATCCGGCTCGGGAAAATACCGATAATCGTGCGCCTGCTCTTTCGATCGCATGCTATAGGTTTTGCCTTCGTTCGCGTTATACAGGCGTGTTTCCTGCGTGATCTTGCCGCCGGACTCGATCACGTCAATCTGCCGGCCGATCTCGTACTCCAGGGCTTCGCGAATGAAGCGGAAGGAATTCACATTCTTGATCTCGGCCTTGGTGCCGAATTCCTTTTGTCCGCGCGGACGCACGCTGACGTTGGCGTCGCAGCGCAGCGATCCTTCTTCCATGTTGCAGTCGCTGACCCCCATGTACAGGATGATTTCCTTTAGCCGCGTCAGATACTCGTAGGCCTCTTCGGGTGAGGCGATGTCGGGCTCGCTGACAATTTCAATCAGGGGCACGCCGGTGCGGTTGAGATCAATTGCCGTTTTCTCCTCGGAGTCGGGAAAGCCCTCGTGCAGACTCTTGCCGGCGTCTTCTTCGAGATGCACCCGCGTAATCCCAATATTTTTCCTGCCGCCGGCGGTCTGTACCTCAATGAAGCCATGCTCGGCCAGCGGCTTGTCATACTGCGAAATCTGGTAGCCCTTGGGCAGGTCGGGATAAAAATAATTCTTGCGCGCAAACAACGAAGTCTCGTTGATGCGGCAATTGAGCGCGATCGCCGCCAGCGTCGCGAACTCTACCACTTTCTTATTGAGCACAGGCAGCGCGCCGGGCATCCCGAGGCACACCGGGCACACGTTGCTGTTCGGCGGCGCCCCGAATCGCGTCGAGCAGGAGCAGAAAATCTTGGTAGTCGTGAGCAGCTGAACATGGACTTCCAGCCCGATGACCGGCTCGAACCGGGCATGAGCGGCGACGGAAGTCTCGGCGGTAGTGGCCATAGAAGAAAGATTATAAGGCCCGAGCTCGTTGTGTTTGCGGGGCGAGGCGCCGCCAGCTCACGGGTTTTTCGGCGCGTTCAAGTATTTATCCATCGAAATTTCGAAGTACAACAACTCGTGACCCTTGGCGTCGGTGACGCCCGTGACGTCCAGATTCGAGCCCGGCAGTGGCGAAGAAATTCCTCCCACGTCAAAGAACAGGAACCCGGATTGCGTCGTGTGCGGCTCAATCGCTTTGGCGGCGAACTGGGACGATTCGATCTCGTCCATCTCCTTCGGCGTGATCGCTCCTTTTTTCCGCGGCAGGGGAATCGGAATGGGGTTCGGCCGAGTCTGGCCCTGTGGATTCGAGAGCCGCCGGTAGATATCTTCCGGAGCTGTCGGGGTGAGTTTCGAGCGATTTTCCGTAATCAGCGTGATTTCGATATTGGCAATGGAGATGGGCTTGTCGCCATCGTTGGTGACCACCAGGAAAACCGGCAGGAATCCGTGGCCGGCAAAATCGATCGAGAAAATCTTGGCCTTCTCCGGCGTGTCGTAGGGATCGGCGGCGATGGCAAGTTTATCGTCGCGATGGAAATCGTGAGCCGGATAGTTGATCGCGGCCTGCGCCACCGGCTTCACGAAACCCTTGTTCTTGGCCGCAAGCAAAACCGGCAGGCACAACGCGCAGAGCGCCAGCGCAACGCAGCGACGGTAGAATCTCAATGACAAAGACCGCATGACTGCAATTATAGAAGGCCGGCGGTCGCGCCGCCGAGCGGGCGGTTTAGAATGGCTCAGCTTGAGCTATTTTCTCTACAGTCTGGCGTTGGCGCTGGGAATGCTGCTGAGCCTGCCCTATTGGCTCTACCAGGTCGTGCGCCACGGCAAATATCGCAGCGGGTTTGCCGAGCGCATGGGGCAGGTTCCGGCACGGCTGATTGGGTCCGAGGATACGCGCTCGCAGCGGGTCATCTGGGTTCACGCCGTGTCTGTCGGCGAAGTGCTGGCTGTCAGCGGCCTGGTCGAAGAGATGCGGCGGAGTTTTCGACAGCATCGCGTGCTGGTCTCCACCACGACCGACGCTGGGCAGGAACTCGCCCGCAAGCGCTTTGGCGCAGAGAGTGTGTTCTACTTCCCGATGGATTTCGCGTTCGCCATCCGGCCCTATCTCCGGGTTCTGCAACCGGAACTCGTGGTGCTGGCGGAAACGGAGTTCTGGCCAAACTTTCTGCGGCTCGTGCAGGCAAGCGGCGCGCGCATCGCAGTCGTCAACGCGCGCATCTCCGACCGCTCCTGGCCTCGGTATCGTCGCTTTCGCTGGGCTTTACGGAGGATGCTGATCCACGTCAACCTCTTTTTGGCGCAGACGGCGGAAGACAGCAAACGTCTGCAATCGATCGGAGCGGACACCGCGCGCGTGCAAGTCACTGGCAATCTCAAGTTCGATGTGAGTCTTCCGTCGCCGCCCGCGATTGTGGAGAGCCTTCGCCAATCACTGGAAGCGGAAGGGGCCGGGCCGGTGCTGGTCTGCGGCAGCACGGTCGAAGGCGAAGAGCCGCCACTGCTGAGGGCCTTTGAAAATTTGCGGGTCGGGCATCCGCGCGCGGTGATGATTCTGGCGCCGCGGCATCCCGAGCACTTCGATGCTGTAGCCATCCTGCTGCAGCAGTTGGGCATGCCGTCCCGCCGGCGTTCGCGTTGGGCCGGTGAGCCGCTTGCCGGCGGAGTATTCCTCGTGGATACGATCGGCGAATTGGCCGCTCTTTATGCGCTGGCCGATGTGGCCTTCGTCGGCGGGAGCCTGGTTCCGCGCGGCGGGCACAACATCATTGAACCTGCGCAGCATGGCGTCGCCATCGTGACTGGAAATCACACGGAGAATTTTCGCGACATCGTGGCGCTGTTTCAAAGCCGCGACGCGGTCCGGATTGCCGGTTTGGCGGAGTTGCCGCTGACCCTGATGCAGTTGCTCGCCGACGACACCGAACGCCGAGCCCTCGGCCGGCGCGCGGAGCAGACCATGCGATCGCAGATGGGCGCAACGTCGCGCACTTTGGCAGGGCTGCAGTCCTTGCTCTCCGCGGGTCGTGAGCCTCAAACGGCATCGGCGCAGGCTGCGCACACAGATTGAATCCTCTCTCCACCATTTACGGCGGCGTTGTCGGAGCGCGCAACGCCCTTTACGACCGGGGCGTTCTGCGGGCGCAACGCCTGCAAGGCGCCGTGATCAGCGTGGGGAATCTTTCGGCGGGCGGATCGGGGAAGACTCCGTTTGTGTTGCTGCTCGGCGAGTTGCTCAAGGCGCGCGGCGTCAGGTTTGACGTGCTCTCGCGCGGCTACGGGCGCGAATCCAGCGGAGTGTTGCTGGTGGATCCCGCCGGTCTGCCGCAGCAGTTTGGCGATGAGCCTCTCCTGATTGCGCGCAAGCTTCAGGTGCCCGTGATCGTTGGCGAGGACCGCTTCGCCGCGGGACGCTTCGCCGAATCCCGCTTTGGACCGCAGCTTCACGTTCTGGATGACGGGTTTCAGCACCGGGTTCTGGCGCGTGACTTCGACATCGTTCTGGTCACACCGCAGGATGCCGCCGACCGGTTGCTTCCTGCCGGGCGGCTGCGCGAACCCTTGCGGTCTCTGCGTCGCGCCGACGCTGTGGTGCTGGCCAGCGGCGCATCTCCCGAATCGTTCCCGCTCGAAGGAAAGCTGGTCTGGCGGGTGCGGAGAGGAATCGTGCCGGTCAGTGTGCCGCCCAGACCGGTCGTGTTCTGCGGCATCGCCCGTCCCCAAAATTTCGTGCTGCAATTGCGCACCGCCAACATTGAACCATCGGCCGAGGCGTTTTATCGCGATCACCACGCCTACAGCGAGAAAGACGTCCGCGAGTTACTGCAGCTCAAAGAACGCAGCCAGGCCGGTGGATTCGTCACCACCGAGAAGGATGCCGTCAACCTGGGTGCGTATCTTTCCGCGCTGCAGCCGCTTTCGGTGGTGCCCGTGAAAATGGAACTCGCCGACGCAGCTAACGCCCTCGATACCATGCTGCACAAGATCGAAGGACGGAAGCGCGCCTCGTGAGAGAATCTGAACCGTAGCGCCGCTGTTCCGGCATGCGAGGCCACCTTTGCCTCGCGACAGCCTGCAGGATGCCGCGGCAAAACTGTCTCCAATCATGACCAAACATCTCAAAGAGGCCGACCGCCTTCGAAAGCTCGTCGAAGCCTTCCCTAAGATCACGGTGACCGTGCTGGGCGACTTGGTGGCCGACGAATTTGTCTTCGGAGAGATCTCGCGAGTCTCGCGCGAGGCTCCGGTGCTCATTCTCAAGCACCGCGAGCGTACGGTCGTGCCCGGCGGCGGCGCCAATGCCGCAAATAATCTGGCTGACCTCGGAGTGAATGTCCTCCCTGTCGGCATTGTTGGTGACGATGAGCCGGGGCGAATGCTGCTGAAATATTTTCGCCACAAGCGCATCGCCGTGAGCGGCGTGCTCAAGGACAAGAGCTACACCACGGTCACGAAAACGCGCATCCTTGCCGGCATGACGCACACCGCCCGCCAGCAGGTCGTGCGCGTCGACCGCGAGCCTCTGGAAGCGCCGAATCATCACCTGACCCGCGAGCTCTATCTCGCCGCGCGAAACTACGCGAAAGTGTCCGACGCGCTGCTGGTTTCCGACTACGGCTACGGCGCGGCTACTCCGGCGATCGTGTCCGCGCTGCGAGACAAGGGCAAAGTGACTTCGCTGCCGATCGTGCTCGATTCGCGCTATCGCATGCTGCAATATTCGGGCGTCACCGCCGTGACTCCGAACGAGCCCGAAGTCGAAGACGCGCTCGGCATTCGCATTGGCCAGGACTGGGACCAGGTTATCTCCGCGGGCGAGCAGGTCATGGCTCGCATGAAGCTGCAGTCTCTGCTCATCACGCGCGGCCGCGATGGCATGGTCGCTTTCGACCACAAGCACAAGCCGGTGGACATTCCGATTTTCGGTTCGGATCAGGTCACAGACGTCACCGGCGCGGGAGACACCGTGATTGCAGCCTTCACTGCGGCACTTGCCGCGGGAAGCACGACTGAGGAAGCGGCGCAACTGGCGAATTATGCAGGAGGAATTGTCGTCATGAAGCGCGGCACCGCAACCGTTTCGCGGGACGAGTTGTTGCACGCTCTGGAGCAAGCGCCACCAGCCACGCGACCCCATTGAATGAACCCAACACCACACAAAATCCTGAGCCGTACCGAACTTCGCCAGCGCGTGGAGGAATGGCGCCACGCCGGCGCGCGCATCACGCTGGCCAACGGCGGATTCGACCTGCTGCACGTGGGTCACGTGCGTTATCTGCGAGGGGCGAAGGCGCTTGGCGGCAAGCTGGTGGTGGCCATTAATTCCGACGAATCGGTGCGCTCACTCAAGGGGGAAGGCCGGCCCATCATGCCCGCGGAAGATCGCGCCGAAATTGTTGCCGCGCTTGCCGATGTGGATGCAGTCGTGATTTTTCCTGAGCTCGACGTGCGCCCGATCATCCGCGAGATTCGTCCCGACATTCATGCCAAGGGCACCGACTACACTGCCGATTCCGTCCCGGAGCGCGACGCGCTCGCCGAGTATGGAGGACGGGTGGAGATTGTCGGCGATCCAAAAGATCATTCCACCAGCGAAATCATCCGCTCGCGACTCACGCCGAGGAAAGCTTGATTGCCAAAGCTGAAGGCGCCCCGGGCGTCGAGCGCCTGCTCATCGTGCGTCTGAGCGCCATGGGGGACGTGATCCATACTCTGCCCGCAGCGCAGGCGCTGCGCGATGCGTTTCCCCAGGCGATGATCGGCTGGCTGATTGAAGAACGCTGGACGGAACTGGTCTGCTCGCCGTCGTCGCCGCGCCGGGGGGCGACATCGCCGCAGCGGCCACTGGTGGATTGGGTCCACCCGGTGAGCTTGGCCGCCTGGCGCAGGTCTTTGTTTTCGGTCCAGACTCTGCAACAGATTGCGAGAACCTGGAACGATGTCCGCGATGCGCGCTACGACGTTGCGGTTGATCTGCAAGGCGCGATGCGGTCGGCGGTGCTGGCGCGCTGGTCCGGCGCGTGCGTGGTATTTGGCGCGGCTCAGCCGCGGGAGTCTCCCGCCAGTCTTTGGTACACGCGGCAAGCGATCGCCCGTGGAAGGCATGTGATCGAGCAGAATCTTTCCGTTGCCGAGGCGGTCACCGGACAGAAGGTCAACGTGCCTCGCGCTGAACTTCCCCGCGATCCCGCTGCCGCACAGCGCATAGCCAAAGAACTTGCCCAGCGCGCCATCCGCGACTACGCCATTCTGAATCCGGGCGCAGGCTGGGGAGCGAAGCGCTGGCCCGCCGAACGGTACGGTCAAGTCGCGAAAGCTCTTGCCACAGACGGCGTGCGCTCGTTTCTCAATTATGGTCCCGGCGAAGAAGATCTTGCGCGTGAGGCCGAGGCCGCGAGCGAAGGCGCGGCGCAACCCCTGACCTGCAGCATCACCGAACTGATCGAGTTCTCGCGTCGAGCGAAGCTGTTCATTGGAGGCGACACCGGGCCCATGCATCTCGCGGCCGCGCTGCAAGTTCCAGTGGTTGCGATTTTTGGACCGACCGATCCCGCGCGCAACGGCCCGTTTGCAACGCGAAGCATCGTGTTGCGCAATCCCGCTAGCCCAACCACACATGCACGGCGCGCAGAGCCCGACGAAGGTTTGCTCGAGATCAGCGCAGATTCAGTGGTCGCTGCGGCTCGAGAGTTGCTCGAGAACGTCGCAATGGAGCGCGCGCATGGCTGAGTTCTCACGCGTGGATTGGCCAAGAATCGCTCGTCGAATTCGTGTGCCGTTGGGATTCGCTTTCGCGGTGCTCTATTTCTGGCTCGCCAAGCCTGCCTGGCGGTCCATTGCGCTCGGCGCAATCCTGATTGTTCCCGGGCTCTTGATTCGCGCGCTCGCCTCCGGACACGTGCGCAAGAACGAGGCGCTCGCCACCTCCGGCCCCTATGCTCACACGCGGAACCCGCTCTATCTCGGGTCGCTGCTGATCGGGATCGGTTTTGCGGTGGCGGCGCGCAGTTGGTGGGTCGGCGTTGCGCTCGTGGTGATGTTCTTCGCCATCTACCTTCCCGTAATCCGCGACGAAGAGGTGTTCCTGCGCCAGAAATTTCCTGAATTTGAAGAGTACGCACGAAGGGTGCCGAGAATGTTCCCCAGAATCATGCCGCACTCAAGCGTCGAAGGAACGGCCGGCGGTTTTTCATTGGATCTATATTGGAAGCATCGCGAGTACAACGCGCTCCTGGGCGCGCTGGCGATGGTGGCAGCGCTGCTGATTAAGATGATCCTGACCAGCGCGAACTAAGTTCAGCAGGGAAGCCGGCAACTTCATCATGGCGTCTCCCTATTTCTTCGCCAGCAACTCCTTCGCCCGGCTCAACTCCGGACGCGTCGAGTCCGCCCCCCGCGCAAGTCTTCACCAGTAGTGCGTAGTACTCATTCGCATCGCTCTGCTTGCCCGCCGCTTCCGCCGCGCGGGCCGCGCCGTACAAGCCATTGAAGCGGTTGGGATTGAGTTTCAAATCCGTCTGATACTCCGCCAACGCCTGCTGCGGGCGCTTTGCCTCGAGCAGCATCTCGGCGATCATTTCTCGGGTGGGGATGCCCTGCGGTTCCTCGCCCAGCGCATCCTCTTTGTCGGCCATGGGGCGCAGGGCCCCAACCGCATCGTCATATCTGCCTTCAGAAAACGCGAGCCAGGCTTGCGCCTGCTTCAAATCGCCCTCCGTCGCCTCGGCGAAGTCCTGCTTGTTGTCCGCCACGAATTTCTTGTGGATAGCCTCGATCGCGCTGACATCCTTGCGCACTTCCTCCGTCTGATGAAGATGCGCCGAGCCAATCGCTTTTGCCCAATAGCCCGTCGAATCTTCCGATGTGCCCGGAACCGGCACCGGCTTGAGCGCCGCCGCGCTGGCCCAGTCTCGCATTTCGAGCGGATACAACGAGGCAAAGCGCGCCTCGTCGCGCAGATGCGGGTCAAATCCCACGCCGTACATGTCATGCATCTCGGGCATCTTGTTGACTTCTTCCATCAGCGAGCGCGCCTCATTTTCGCGCCCGCTTTGCAGGTAGGCATAAAAAAGAAAATCCATGGCGTGGAACTGATGGCCTTCGCCGCCCATATGCATCGCGGCAGTCTTGCGCGTCGCGGCAACGCTGGCGAGATTCGAGTTGATATCGTCCTGCCACAAGCCCACACGCGCGAAAATGTGCGACGGCATGTGCAGCGCGTGCGGAGCGGCGGGCGCCACCTTCGCATAACGAAGCGCCGCTGGAATGCCAAGCTGCGCCAGTTGCGGCTTGTCGTAGCTGTGAATCAGATAATGCGCCACTCCCGGATGGTCCGGTTCGATGGCGAAGAGCTTTTCGAGTATCGCCGCAGCCTCTTTCCGGTTGGCGAAAGTTGCGTCGTGGTGCGGCTCTGACGCCAGCAGGGAAAGGGCATAGAACGCTGCCGCTTCGTGATCGTCGGGATAAGACGCGTACACCTTCTTCATCGCATCCGAGTAAGCCTTGGCCCGTGTGGCGTGATCAAGCTTCTCCGCATTGCTATAGAAGGCGCCGATCGCCGCGATGTACTCCTTTTCCCGCGGCGTCACTTTCTCCGACAGCTTCTCGGCGGTCTGGACTTCGCCAAAACCGCGAGCGATTACTTTTGCATCGGGCTCGTTCCACAGTTGGTGCCAGATGCTCATCGCAACTCCCCAATGCGCCATCGCGCACCGCGGATCGTCCTTGGCGATCTGCAGGAACTCCTTTTCGGCTTCCTCATACCAGAACGAGTGCTGCAGCGCGACCCCGCGCTCGAAAGGATGCTGCACCGTCGCGGCGCACGAGGTGGGAAAGTGCACCGTTCCGAGTTGCGTCTCGGTGAGATCTTCGTGGTGATGGTGTTCTTTGTCGTCGTCGGCCAACGCGGCCAATGTGAAGCAGAAAGACAGCAGCAGCAACCACGCCAAACGTTTCATGCGAGAACCCCGCTGAGAAAGGAGTCTAGAGGAGCTTGGATAGCAGGTCAAACGCATCGAGTCGCATCTTGCAATCTGGTTCTCTGAATTTCTTGAAAGCGAAAATCCGTAACGAATCCTATTTTCTCCTTGCTCAACGCGCAGAGTTATGGCATCTTCGAAATCTCACTCTTACGAAAGGACGCCCATGGCGCATTTCACAACTAAAACGCTAAGCGGGCAACCGCGGCCAATCCATTGGCCTGGTTGCTATAGGGCGTCGCTTCGGTCGCGCTAGGCGATCTCCGGCACTCTTCCGCCAAAATCTGAATACACAGTGTGCTGCTGATTTGTGCGGCTGCATTTGCCGCCAACCCCGCTGACACACGCCAAGCCTTCTTAGCCACGCAATCCGGGTGGCGCGAGAAGGCTTACCTGAACCCCTCTCGATCGCACTCGTGCGAGAGGAGGTCCGACCTCGTGTCGGTTAGAAAAACGATGACCAAAATGTTGGAATTTTTGCGACAAGTGTTAGGCGGGCAGAACCAGTTTGCCTCAGGCGGATTGCTGCTGATGATCATCGGCGGGATCAGCGTGTGGCTGCGCGCTCTGCCCCTGCAACTCTGGTACTGGATCGTTGAGCAGACCACCATGATGATCACGGTGAAGGACGATGATGCCGCCTTCGCCTGGATCAAGGAATGGTTCCTGGAGCAGAAGTTTCTGCGGCGCATTCGTCGCGTCGATCTCGACACTACGTTGCGCGGGCAGGGAACCGCGCTCATTCCGGCGCCGGGCCGCCACCGTTTCTGGCATGGCGGACGACCGTTCTAGGTTTGGTTCATGCGCAGCGAAGACACCAAGGGCTGGACTCCGCGCCGCATCGAGTCCCTCACGTTCCGCACCATCGGGCGAAAGCAGATCTTCTTGCGGCAGTTCGTGGATGAGATCGTCGCCTGCCACAAGCGCAAAGTGCGGACGGCATCGTACCTGTACGTCTATGACGACGGTTGGACCTGCGTGCAGGCTTACACGCCGCGATCGCTGGATTCGGTGATCCTGAAGCCCGGTGAACGGGAACGTCTGGTCGAGGACATCGAGAAGTTCCGCGCCTCGCGCCAGCGCTATCGTCACCTCGGAGTGCCGTATCACCGGGGTTACTTGCTGTACGGACCGCCGGGCACGGGCAAAACCTCGCTGGTGTCGGGCCTGGCTGCGAAGTTTGGCATGTCGCTGTATGCCGTGAACTTGACCGAGTTCAACGACCGAACTCTCAAGAGCGCCATCAACGATGTGCCGCAGAACGCCGTGATTTTGTTCGAGGACATCGATTGCATGAAGAGTGGCAATCGCCGGGCCGAACAGAGTGAGCGCGATCGGCCGTCCGCTCCCGGCACGCACCGCGAGAAGGACGATCCGGCAGACCGCTTTGGCGTCACCCTGTCGGGCCTGCTGAATGTGCTGGATGGTTTTCACGCACCGGAGAACGTGGTGTTCGTGATGACTACCAACCACATGGAATCGCTCGACCCGGCGTTGCTCAGGCCGGGACGCATCGATTACCGGTTGTTCATGGGAAAGGCTGCGGAAGAACAGAAGATTGAACTCTACCGCAGGTTTTTCTCCGAGGCCACTGAAATGGAAGCGCGAAGTTTTGTGAAGGCGCACGCTTTCGCAGAAACCATGGCGGAGTTTCAGGGGCTGCTGCTGGGGCTGGAACGGGAGTCCGATGACCGGGAACTGATTTTCGCAGGATCAAGTCACGGAATCCGGAAGGCAGTCCCGGCGATTCGTTGATCAAGAAAGGAGGTTGCAATGCCTGTTGTCTTGTTTCTCTTCATCAGGTTGGTGGTGGAAGGAATTCGCGCGGCCGTCAACAAGACGCGTGCCCAGAAGCCCCAGACGCTCTGTGCGGAGTGCGTGTTCGCGCACGCGCAGTACGGCGCGAATGGACAGCGTGCGATCTCCTGTACATACGGTGGCGGGGTGCGCCTGGTGACGCTCGACGTGCTCTACTGTACCGACTACCGCAACCGCAACGTCCCGGTTCGTCCTGTGCCGATGGGGTTCGTGCCGGAGACTCAGGACGTTCAAAACTGAAGCGTAGAGACGCTCCCCGGGGGCGTCTCTACGTGTAAGTTCTTTGGGCGAAAGGCTAGTTGTGGCGCAGTGTCTTCACCATCTTGTCGAACAATTGATCGTGCGCGGCTCGCTGCTCAATGCGAAGTTGGACCGAGTTACAGCGCGATGTGTCCACCTTCACGCTGCGCTGGGGACCGACCACGACTTTCTGGCACGAGACGGTGTCACTGTTGCCGGTGCGGTTTCTCTCCACCTGGTCGAGATAAGCCTGCTTCTTGGCCAGCGCATCCCAGATAGGGTCCACGGGAGGAATGTCATCGGGCGGCGCGGCGTCAGCGGCAGGTCCGGCGGCAGGCGCCGGGTTGGCCTGCTCCGCGGGATGGTTGCAGCCCGAGAGCGTGCAGACTGCTAATAGGCAGACCGTTAAGAGCGGCAGCAAGCCGAACAGGATCCGTTTCGTCACGTCATTCTCCCGGCGCGGATGCGGGCGTCGAGCGCCAGCGCCCGGTAAAGAATGACGCGAAGAGCGCATGCGCACCAGATTACGTCAGTATGCGCGGAAGGCTTTATTTCCCGTCGGCGTCGTGGTCGGGCTGGCCTGCGCTTTTCAGCGTGACCTGGTCGTGCGAGAGTGCGCCACTCTTTTGTACTGGCGGAGTCTGCGCGTGAGGGTCGGGTCTCCGTTCCGCGGGTGGCTGCGAGGCTTGGTGCACGTCGCTGGTGTGCGCACTGCTGATTGGATTGATCATTTTCCTTGGTCTCCTACGATCCAAGATCGGCTGCGGGCGTCGAATCTTTAGCGAACTCGACCAAGGGGTCAGCGATCTTTGGTAAGAGTTACCTGCGTGCGCGGGCCCTAGAAGGCCTTTGCGGCCCTTCGCAGAATCCGATGGCCCCTCGAATCCGATGCGGCGACGGGGCGGGTCCGGAGGCTTGATGAGCTCGCGGATCGCCTCCATCAGATCTTGGATATCGGTGTCATGCGTTTCGATGCGGCGCTCGATCTCAGCCAGTTTGGCCAGGACATTCCGCTTGGTGGCGAGAGCGCGGCGCATGCGAACAAACGCTTGCACGACGAACACGCTCATCTCGATGGCGCGTTCGGAGTTCAGCACGGTGGCCGCCATGATGGCGCCGTGTTCGCTGAAAACGTAGGGCCGGTAACGCGTCCCGCCGTGACTCTCGCTTGTGATCCCATTTTGTGATCTCAAGATTTTGAATTCCGGCGCGGAAAGCTGAAAGCGGAACGCGGGAGGAAAGCGTTTCGCGTTGCGCTTGACTTGCTGGTTCAAGTGGCGGACCTGTACTCCATAAAGTTCCGCCAGGTCTCGGTCGAGGATCACTCTTTGTCCTCGGAGAACCAGAATCCTGGAGTCTATTTTTCTGGTGGCAACGATTGCTGATTTCGCCATGGTTCTGCCTTGAGATCACAATTTGTGATCTCAAGATCCGTGAAAGACAGAGTAAAGAATAGCAGCGACGGGATGAGCGAGTGCGGCAGAGGGAAATATTTAGGGCATCGGCATCAGATTAGAAAACTGGCAGAAAAAATCCCCGTCTTGGCCGCAAAAAATACGACTGGGATGGGGATTCCTCTTCCCTTCAATTTCTTGGAAATCAAGATCCGGCGCCGGCTTCAAAAAATTTCTCGTCGGGCTTGGTGTTGATGTTTTCCGGCGCAACCTCCGCGGTCACGTCTTGCACGAATTCGCGGCGTCGCTCCGGACCTTTGCGTTCCACCACGCGCACGCGGCGCGCTGGCATGTTGCTGGGCTCAAGACTGACGATGCGGCCATCTCGAACCTGAATCTGCGACCGGAACCAGTCGGTGCGGTACATGCGTCCGGCGGCGTAAAACGTCATGGAGGCCGCGATCGGGCCTTCGAATTCTTCCCCGGTGCAGGCCAGAATGCGGCGGCCCATTTCCGCCGTCCAGGTCATGCCTCCAACCAGCGGATCATTCAACCGGCAACGCTCGAAGGGCATGGCATGCGAAAGCTTGCGCAACTGCAGAAGTTGCAGTAGCACCGAGGTCTTGGCCAGGTTTGTGACGATGACTTTTGCTTCGCTCGCGGAGATGCGCTCCATTTTTATGTGCAAGTCCGGCGACCACTCGCGCTCGAACTCTTCGCGCGCCAGGGCCAGGCCTTTATCCGTGGCTTCCACGTAGCGCAGCGTGGCGCGAGCCAGGATCACGCTGAACAGCGTGGTCACGATGGTCGCAATGATCGGGATATAGCTGACCAGCGTGCCGAAAGGAATGCGGATCGAGTTAACCAACTCCATGTGCATAGACGCCGTGGCTCCTGCGACTAAGAATACTGGGGATTCCCATGAGTCTAGCGAGACGCAGGCGGGGGCTAAAGATGCGTTTGGTGCGGGGGCGGTAATGGGAGCGGGGCAGCGACTTTGGTAACGCCGCGAACCACAATGGCCCGCCATGTGTGCGCGAATCCGGCCTCGCGATCCCTTCCCTCCTGGGATCCGAGCCCTCACCTGGAATATTTCCTGGCACACGCCGACATGCCAGCAGGTTGCGACCCAGCGTCAGACTGGTGCATCAAAACTACCATCTCCATTCATCGCGATGTTGAGACTTGGAGGGTCACAATGTCAGAGGCTCCTTTCGGCCGACCACAGATAAATGGCATCCTCGAAACGTCGCTCTACGTGGAACGCCCATCACGATCGGTCGAATTCTATAAGCGCGTTTTCGGCTTCGAGCTGATCGATCCCGATCAGAGGGAAGGCATCACCGACCAGACGCGGCTTTGTCCGATGCGCGCCGGTGACCGCAGCGTCTTGCTGTTGTTCAAAAAGGGTGCCACCGCAGACACCGACGCCACTGGCGCCATCCACATTGCCTTCGGAATTGCCCGGTCGGAACTACCAGCCTGGGAGGCATGGCTGTCTCAACAGGGAATTCCGATTGAGTCAAGGCAGACCTGGAAATACGGTGGCGAGGCGCTTTACTTCCGTGACCCCGACGGCCATCTGCTGGAGGTAGTGACACCGGGTGTTTGGAGCATCTATTGACGCAGTTCCTCAGACAACCGAGTCAGGGTGACGTGAACATATCGCGTGTGCCACGGCAGCAGAACTGAACAGCTCAACTACTCCAGCACGCTGTCGTCGAGCTTCTTTTTGCCCCAGTCGTTGGCGGCTTGCACGAAGGCCAGTATCAGAGGGTGCGGTTTCTTTTCTGTTGACGACAGCTGCGGCTGGAAGAGTGTGGCTACGAAAAACCGGTGCGTGGGAGATTCAATCGCGCGAATCTCGCCTTGCGGGCCCCGCGCCACCACTGGGAATCCTGCTTCCATCGCGGCCCATTCATAGTCGGGATTGACTTCGAAATTGCAGAAAAATTCCTCGGTCGCCGTGTCTTTGTCGTAAAACGTTTGCAGATAGGAACCGGGCCGCAGGCGAATCTCAGGGACTGCGCCCGATAGCTTGGGAGCGTCTCCTTTGCGGTTGGGCACCGCGCAGGCGACAGGGTAAATGACAATATTTTTCGAGCCCGAATTATTTTCCGCGCTGTCCGCATCCTTGATGTTCAGCACGTTGCGCGCGAACTCCAGGAAAGCGTATTGAAATCCCCCGCAGGTGCCGAGGAACGGCCAGTCGCGCCGCCGGGCGAACTCGATGCCCTTGATCATGCCGTCAAAACTTTTGTACGGGCTCCCGGGCGATGCCCACAGGCCGTCGTAACTCTCCAGCTTTTTCTGCCCTTCCTCTGTGGTGAGTGAGGGCGTAGGCACCCACTCCGATTCGACCTGCAACTTGAGCTTGCGGGCGGCGTGCTGCAGCGAGTCGGTGGTGGCGTGGTGCGAGCGGAAATCGGCATTGAAGTCGCCCAGGATTCCGATGCGGACGGCGTCGCTCACGGCTTGATTGTACTAGTGTGGTGTCCCGGAAATATGCGAACAAAGTCGGGCGATTTTCTGGAGGATCGAATCGGCCGTAGCCGTCCAGACGAAGGGGCGACTGGAACGATTGTAGCGCTCTACGAAGGCGTCGATTTTCTGGACCAGGTCGTGGACACTGGTGAACGAGCCCCGGCGAATGGCACGTTGGGTGATCAGCCCGAACCAGCGTTCCACCTGGTTGAGCCAAGAGGAATAGGTGGGTGTGTAGTGCATGTGATAGCGAGGCCGCTGTGCTAACCAAGTCCGCACCTTGGGGTGTTTGTGGGTGGCATAGTTATCGACGATCAGGTGCAGATCGAGTTCCGGTGGCATGGACTCGTCCAGATGACGTAAGAAGGAGAGGAACTCTTGGTGGCGGTGGCGAGGTTTGCACTCCGTGAACACGGCGCCGGTGGCGATGTCGAAGGCAGCAAACAGAGTGGTGGTGCCGTGGCGGACGTAATCATGGGTGATGCCCTCGACATAGCCCAGACCCATGGGGAGCACGGGTTGAGTACGGTTCAAGGCCTGAATCTGGCTTTTTTCATCGACGCACAGCACCAGGGCGTGGTCGGGTGGATTCAAATACAGGCCTACGATGTCCCGTACTTTCTCGATAAAAAAGGGATCGGTAGAGAGCTTAAAACTGCGGCTGCGATGGGGCTGCAAGGCGAACGCCTGAAACAAACGGTGCACGGTGGAGCGGGAAATCCCGCTGACCTGGGCGGCTTGTCGAATGCTCCAGTGCGTGCCGGCCGCGGGTTTGCGGGAGAGCGTGCGCTTGAGCAAAGCGGCGATCTGCTCGTCCTCAATGCTGCGCGGCCGACCCGGACGCAACTCGTCATAGAGTCCGGCCAAGCGGTGCTCGACAAACCGCTGTCGCCACTTGCCCACGGTCGCATTGCGCCAGTGCAGACGACGGGCGATGTGAGTGTTGCTATGTCCTCGAGCCGACCAGAGCACCAGTTTGGCACGCGCCACCAGAGCGTGGGGCAGAGTGCGGGAAGCCGCCAGGTTGCGCAGTTGCGTTTGTTCGTCCGGGGCAAGAGTGAGGGCAGGCTTGGGGCGTCCCGTGATCATGCACGAAGCTTATCCCAAGCCTGTTACTTATGCTAGTTATTTATGGGACACTACACTAGAGGGGCGCGGACGAACTGCGCGGGAAGGAGCGGCGGCAGGGTTAGATGCTTGGTGCGTCGAAGCGCATGGTAGCGGCGAGTTTCTCGCGGACGAGGGCGGCTCGCCACGGGAACTACAGCAGATTCCTGATGCCAAGGAACATGTAGAGGCTGACGAGCGCCAGCGCCGGACCGCCCCAGATCATCAGAGTGCATTTCCAGCCCAGAGAGCGGGCGACTTCCTGCTGGCTTCGCCACGAGATCATAAAAGTCTTGTTGTTCGTGCCTTTCCTCAGCACGACCGGCGGATGAGGATCGAAGTCGTTGGCTTCTGCCACCTCTTTCGCGCTGCCGGCCGCCGCAGAGGGGTCGGCCATGACCTGCGCTGACGTCGACAAGCCGGGTGCCGACAAGCCGGGCTGCGTTACTCCCGCCGCGGCCCAGGCCGCCGGATTCGAGATTCCCGCTTTCACCAGCGCCGCCGCCACCTTCTGCTGCTGAGTCAGGTCCGCAGGGTTCGTGGGACCGGCTGCTGGTGAGAGATGGATCACTTGTGGAGAAGGATGCGATGCGGTTGCGAGGCGCTGGGCGAGCGAACTAATGTTATCGTCCCCGGCCGTCGAAAACGAAAACGAGAGCGAATCGAGCGACAAAGAAAATCCCTGCCGAGAGAACGCGCTGGTCGACTCGGCCTCTCGCACCGGCTGAGCCGTGACTTCGATGCCGGGGTTTTCCCCCAGAGTGCCCAGAATGAACAGCGAATTCTTCGGCTTGATGCAGAACTCTTCGACCTTAATTTTGTTGCTGGTGGCAATGCCATGGCGCGCCAGGAAAGCGCGCACATTTTCCGGCACAGGTTCTTTGGTGGTGAAGAACGAATCGCAGAATTCCTGTTCGAAGTCGCGGTGCAGGTCGAGATCCGCGCCGCGCGGGTCGACCAGTACCCGCCCGGTGTTATCGTCCACGAAGAACGGCACGTGCATGCACTCGCCGGCGACTTTGACCCACTGCTTGCTTCTGCCCTCTTGTTTCCACTCCCAGACCAGGGTGCGGTAGTAGTAGCAGGGACGAGCCGTTACGGGCGCGATCGTCGTGTAAGGGCCGACGGCGAGGCCGCTCACTTCAACCATGCCCATGGACGCGCTGCGAATCTTCGACAGCGGCGTGTCAAGAATCAGACGGCGCCGTTGCAGCAAGCGGAATCCATAAAAGAAAAGGCCGATCCCGGCGCAGAAGCCGACAACGCACCAGAACTGCATTTCTGTCGGATTCGACGAGCGCAAAAATAAGGCAGAGAGAATCACAAAATGGAGTCCGCGGGACAACCCGGAGCGCAGGCCTTCCCTGCGTTCAGGCTAGCGGACAGGGCAGCGCGCGGGCAGCAGAAAACGCTGAATCGCCTTACGTCAGTAATGCCCGGCGCAGGCCCTTTGCGAGCGAGCGGGAACGATAAACTTCACGGGAAAGGCGCCTCTTTGCCGTAGGTTTCGAGTGAGCCCGAAACCTACCGAAAGAAGCGCCCCTTCCGCCGGACTCAGGCCAGGTCGTAGCGATCCAGGTTCATCACCTTGCTCCACGCCGCCACGAAGTCATTCACGAACACTTTCTTCGAGTCGTTCGATGCGTAGACTTCCGCGATGGCCCGAAGCTGGGAGTTGGAGCCGAACACAAGGTCAACGCGGGTGCCGGTCCACTTCACCTTTCCCGTCGCGCGATCATGCCCCTCAAACACGCCGTCCGAAGCAGAGGACGCCTTCCACACCGTATTCATGCTGAGGAGGTTGACGAAGAAATCGTTCGTCAGCGTCTCCGGCCGGTTGGTGAAGACGCCGTGCTTGGTTTTCCCGGCATTGGCCTGCAACACACGCAGGCCGCCTACCAGAACCGTCATCTCGGGAGCGGTCAACGTCAGCAGTTGTGCCCGATCGACCATCAGTTCCTCCGCCGGCCTGTGTTCTCCCTTCCGGCGGTAGTTGCGGAATGCGTCGGCGACCGGTTCGAGCACGGCGAACGAGTGCACATCGGTCTGTTCCTGCGAAGCATCCGTGCGTCCGGGCGAGAATGGAATCTTCACGCTGTGCCCGGCCTTCTTCGCAGACTGTTCGACGGCTGCATCGCCGCCGAGAACGATCAAGTCCGCCAGCGAAACCTGCTTCCGCGTCTTGCCCTTCGGCTGCGCGCCGTTGAACTCCTTCTGAATCGTCTCCAGCTTCCGCAAGACCTTGGCCAGCTCCGCCGGCTGGTTCACTTCCCAGTCTTTTTGGGGCGCGAGGCGGATGCGCGCTCCGTTCGCCCCACCGCGCTTGTCCGAGCCGCGGAACGACGACGCCGCGGCCCAGGCGGTTGTGACCAGTTGTGAGATCGAAAGTCCGGATTTGAGGATCTTCGCCTTCAGAGCGGCAACTTCCCTCTCGCCGATCAACTTGTGATCCACGGCGGGAACCGGGTCTTGCCACAGCTGCGGCTTTTTCGGAACGAGTGGGCCAAGGTAGCGCGAGATCGGCCCCATGTCGCGGTGGGTCAGCTTGAACCACGCCTTGGCAAACGCCTCGGCAAACTGATCCGGGCGCTCGTAGAAGCGCCGTGAAATTTTTTCGTACGCAGGGTCGAACCGCAACGACAGGTCCGTTGTCAGCATCGCTGGCGCGTGATGCTTTGACGGATTGTGCGCGTCCGGAACCGTGCCCGCTCCGGCGCCATTCTTCGGTGTCCACTGCTGCGCGCCAGCCGGACTCTTCGTCAGTTCCCATTCGTAGCCAAAGAGGTTTTCGAAGAAATTATTGCTCCATTTTGTCGGTGTGGTGGTCCAGGTCACTTCCAATCCGCTGCTGATGGTCTGGCCGCCGTTGCCCTTGCCGAAGCTGCTATTCCAACCCAGGCCCTGCTCCTCGATCGGGGCGCCCTCCGGTTCGCGGCCGACATACTTTTTGGGATCGGCAGCGCCGTGGGTCTTGCCGAAGGTGTGGCCGCCGGCAATCAGCGCGACTGTCTCCTCGTCGTTCATCGCCATGCGCGCAAACGTCTCTCGGATATCCCGCGCCGCGGCCACTGGATCCGGCTTGCCATTGGGTCCTTCCGGATTCACGTAAATCAGGCCCATCTGCACGGCGCCGAGAGGATTGTCGAGTTCCCGTTCGCCTTTATAGCGCTTGTCGCCCAGCCACTCGGTCTCCGGCCCCCAGTTCACGTACTCCTCGGGCTCCCAGACATCCTCGCGCCCGCCGCCGAAACCGAACGTCTTGAAGCCCATCGATTCCAGGGCGACGTTGCCGGCCAGAACCATGAGGTCGGCCCAGGAGATTTTCCTGCCGTACTTTTGCTTCACCGGCCACAGCAACCGGCGCGCCTTGTCGAGGTTCACGTTGTCGGGCCAGCTGTTGAGCGGCGCGAAACGTTGCTGGCCCGATCCTGCTCCGCCGCGCCCGTCGGCGATGCGGTACGTGCCCGCGCTGTGCCACGCCATCCGGATGAACAGCCCGCCATAGTGGCCAAAATCCGCCGGCCACCAGTCCTGCGAGTCCGTCATCAGGGCACGCAGGTCTTTGACTACAGCCTTCAGGTCGAGGCTCTTGAATTCTTCCGCATAATTAAATTCCTCGCCCATCGGATCGGACAGAGAGGAGTTTTGGTGCAGCACTTTCAGGTTCAGTTGATTCGGCCACCAGTCCGCATTCGTCGGCGCCCAGGATGTGGCTGTCGGTTTGCCGCTCATGACCGGGCATTTTGATTCGGGGGATACTTCTGGCTCCGTGTTACCGGGGCCGGGTACGCCGGCCAGTACTTGCTTCTCTTCAGACATAAAGTCCTCTTTCGCTTATGAAGTTGTCTTTAAGTTTTTGCCACTGCAGCGCGGACAGAGGCCAAATACCTCGATCAGCGGCTCGGTTAGATCGAAGCCGCCCGGCGCCTGCCGGGCCAGCCGTTTGAAATCGATAAAGTTACTTGTAACGAAATCACCGGTTATGTCCTGCACCGACTTGCAGCGCCTGCAGACCAGGTGATGATGGGATTCGAGGTTGCCGTCCACGCGCACGGTGCCGGCATGGGGCGTCACCTCCCGCAACAGTCCCTTTTCCACGAACATCCGCAAATTGTTGTAGATCGTGGCGAGAGAAACGGAGGGGATGCGCCGTTTGACCACAGCGTAGATTTGTTCCGGCGAGTAGTGCCCAGGAGCAGCCACAACCGCTTCAAAGATGACCTTGCGCTGGTGCGTGGCTGCCATGCCATGCTTCCAGGCCAGCTCCCGAAACTCTTTATGACTGAACCGCATCGCCGCTTAGATGAACCGCATTGCCGCTTAGATGAGAATAATTATCAAACAATTCATCTTGTTTTGGCAATTGCGGCAGTACTCGTTGCGGAGCGTTCGCCCGGCGCAAGATTGGGAACGGAGTGAAGTTTGATAATTCGCCGATGGCAGGGAGGCTGAAAACTGAGAGCTAAAAGCTGAAAGCTGAGAGCTGAAGCTGCCTTCTACCCGCCGGCCTTCAGTTCCGTCAGCACCTGTTTCGCAATTTCCTTCAGGGTTTCGAACACGCCTACGCCCTGGAAGGCAACCGCTTCCACGATCGGTTCGTTCTTCTTGCGCAGTTCGGTGGAGAGCATATCGACCGGAAGAATGTTGGGCAGGTCGCGCTTGTTGAGTTGCAGCACATAGGGAATCTTGTTGAAATCGTAGCCGTGCTCTTTCAGGTTCGCCATGAGGTTCTCGAGGGCCTCGACGTTGGCGTCCATTCGCTGCTCTTGCGAGTCGGCGACAAAAACGATGCCGTCCACGCCGCGCAGAATCAACTTGCGGCTGGCATCGTAGAAAACCTGTCCGGGAACCGTGTAGAGGTGGATTCGCGTCTTGAAACCGCGCACCGAGCCAAGGTCGAGCGGCAGGAAGTCGAAGAACAGAGTACGTTCCGTTTCCGTTGCCAGCGAGATCATCTTGCCCTTCTGCTGGTCCGCGGTTTTCTGATAAATCACTTGCAGGTTCGTGGTCTTGCCGCCGAGTCCGGCGCCGTAGTACACGATTTTGCAGTTGATCTCGCGGGCTGCGAAGTTGATGAAACTCAAGGCTTTCCTCTAAGTGCGGGCACGTTTTTGGGGCGTGTCGCGCACACAACTATCCTTACTGGGGGCTCGCGGCTTTTATATCATACGGAGCCTCTCCCCCGCAGGTTACTCCTGTGACCCCCGGGGGAGGAACGGCTGCAAACCACTGATTCTTCAATCGGAACCTTATCTGGCGGCCGGAGTCGAATAGTACCCATCCTTGGCAGAGATCTTCAGTCCCTTCACGTGCACGATCACTTCGATGTTCCGATAGGCCGAGGTGCTCACCACCGCTTTCGGGGAATATCCCAGCGTGTACTGGTTGCGAGCATCGTTGGTGATTTGCGCATAGGCATCGTCAATCGCATTGCGCGATATCTCGGTAAGGGGTTGACCTCCTCCGGTCGCGACGGTGTATTTCGGAAGGATGTCGCTGTAGCCCATTCCCTTGATGCGGAATCGTTCGATCTGCTTGTAAACCGGCAAGGCGCCGCTATCTACAACGACGGCCTTCACCTGGATATCGCGGGATTCGAGCAGCCGGAGTACATCTTTGAAGCCGGCCCGGCTGCCATTCTCTTTGCCGTCGCTGATCACAAAAATGACTTTGCGCCGGGCCTTGTCGCGCTTGCCCAAATCCAAGGCCGCGCGCAGGATGGCGTCATTCAAAACATGCGCTTCCCTTTCCGGAGTGTTCACGGGCGCGATAATCGGTCCTCCGGCCGGAGCTCCGTTCACCGTTGGACCCGAAGCCATGGGGCCGCCCATCACGGGTGGGCCGCTGCTGCCGCCGCGCACTAACTTCATTTCGTTCAGCACCGCCGTCAGCTTTTCGGGTCTTCCGCTGAAGTCGGAAACCTGGCTGACCGTGCTGCTGTAAGTGTAGAGCGCAACTTCGTCATAAGCGCTAAAAGCGCCGACGAGGGCCGAATATGTCTGGTTGACCTTTTGCAGCGCCACGTCGGCCATGCCCGTATCGAGCACGATGGCAACCGAAAGCTGGAAAGGATCGCTGGTGAAAAAGGTCAACGTCTGCTTCTGGCCGTTCTCGAGCACGGTGAAATCTTTCGGCAGCAGGCCATCCACGCGGCGGCCGTCGGCATCCTTCACCATGGCGGGAACCAGCACGAGGTTGACCACCGAACGGATCTTGAAACCGGGGTCGATAAAGTTTCTCGGTGCGCTGCCCGGGGGCAAGGTCTGCACCGGGGGCATGACGGGCGCCGGCTGCTGGTCCGGGTTCGTTTGCTGGTCGTGCTGTTGGCCGGGCTGCTGCATGGGCAGCCGCGGAGCATCGCCCGGAAACGGAATCTCGTCCGGTTTCTTGGGGTTGTCCGGAGTGGCAGCGGGTAGTTTCGGAGCCGGCGGCTGAACTGCGGAGGGAGCGTCGGGGATGTCCTGCGCGGGCTGCTGGTTGGCAGGCTGCTGGGACGGTTGCTGGGACGAAGTCTGGCCGCCGGACTGCGCCGGCAGCGCCGGCAGCGCCAAGCTCAACATAATTGCCAGCACGCTCAGCGCTTTTCCCGAGTTGCCCCACCATGACTGATTCCGGTTGAATGGTGCCATCGGTCCCCTGCCTCCGAAAAATCTGCGTCCGCACCCACTGGGATGCCTAAACCAAACCATTTGGTGCATCTAAGCTACAGGATTAGACTAACAAAGAATCACGAGAGAATCCCGGATGCCAAAGTTTCCTGTCGCTCAGAGCCGAATCCTGCCCGTCGTGACCATGGCTGCCCTGTTTGCCGCCGCTCTGTTGACCACGGTCCAGCCCGCGGTTGCCCAGCAACCGCCCCAGAGCCAGCAGCCCGCGTCCGCTGATCCGAAACAGGATCAGAAACCGGACGACTCGCAGCAGCCCACCGAGACCCTGAAGGTGAACGTCAATGTCGTGCAGCTTTTCTTCAATGTCAAGGACAAGCACGGCATGCTCATCCCGAATCTCACCAAGAATGAATTCGACGTTGCCGAAGACGGCAAGCCGCAGACCATCAAGTATTTCACCGCCGAAACGAATTTACCGCTCACGCTCGGTATTCTGATTGACGCCAGCGGCAGCCAGCGCAACGTTCTCGAAATGGAAAAAGAAGTCGGCGGAGCCTTTCTGAAACAGGTTCTCACCGACAAAGACGAAGCCTACGTCATCAGCTTCGATATCACTGTCGACCTGCTGCAGGATTTCACGCGCGACGTTCACCGCCTGCAGACCGCCATGAATAAAGTGAAGATCAATTCGGACTTCAGCAGCGGAGGAATTCCGGGCATGGGCGGGGGGCCGGTTCCCACGCAGAATTCGCCGGGAACGCTGCTCTACGATGCGGTGTATCTCTCCGCGCATGACATGCTGGCCAAGGAAGTCGGACGCAAAGCCATGGTTCTGCTCACCGACGGCCAGGATGAAGGCAGCAAGCTGAAGATCAAAGATGCGATCGAAGCCGCGCAGAAAGCGGACTCGATCGTCTACGTTCTGCTGTGCGCCGACCGCGGCTTCTATGGGGGAATTGGCGGCGGATATTACGGCGAGAGCGAAATGCGCCGGCTCACCGAGCAGACCGGAGGCCGCGTGATCAACGTGGGCAATAAGTTCGACAAGCTCCGGGAAGCCTTCGACCAGATTGCCGCCGAATTGCGCAGCCAGTACAACATCGGCTACACGCCCACCAACACCAAGCTCGACGGCAGCTACCGCAAGCTCGAAATCAAACCCAAACAGAAAGATCTGAAGATTCAAGCGCGGGCTGGATACTACGCGGGAAAATCGCAGGACTAGTCGCCCCGCCGCAGAAACTGCGCATAGCCACGCGGGCTCCTGCTACACTTCCGTGATCTGGAGGTCTTCATGCCCCGCTTCTCCCGGCGTTCGTTTCTGCAATTGTCGGCTGCTGCATCCGCGGCTGCCGCGTTCCGCGTCATGAATGAGCCCATGCTGGCTGCGGCTGCGCGCCGCCGGCCGCATGCGGCGGATGCCGTGCTGATCGATTCCAACGAGAATCCGCTGGGTCCGAGCCCGGGCGCCCGCGACGCGATGGCTGCGATCCTCCCGCAGGGCGGCCGCTATGCCGACAGTCTCACCGACGATCTGGTGGAGACGTTTGCGCAACTGGAGGGGTTGAAGCCTGAGTATATTCATGCCACAGTCGGGTCGACTCCGCCGTTGAGTCTCAGCGTGCTGGCGTTTACTTCGCCGCAGAAAAGTTACGTGACCGCCGATCCGAGTTTTGAGACCGGCATGCACATGGCCGCCGTTTCTGGAGCGCGCGTGGTGAATGTTCCCCTGACCAAAACCTACGCGCACGATGTAAAGGCGATGCTGGCTGCCGCCCCCGATGCGGGCGTGTTCTACATTTGCAATCCCAACAACCCCACGGGCACGATCACGCCGCATGCCGACATCGAGTATCTCGTCGCCAACAAGCCTAAGGGATCCATCGTGCTGGTGGACGAAGCCTATATCCATCTGAGCGAAAATGCGGCGTCGGCGCTTGATCTGGTCAAGGCGGGCAACGATGTGATCGTGTTGCGGACGTTCTCAAAGGTTTATGGAATGGCCGGCGTGCGCTGCGGATTCCTGGTGGCGCGTCCCGAACTTGCGGATCGAGTCCTGCAGCGCGGCGGGTTGAACTTCATGCCGGTGACCGCCGTGGTCGCGGCCATGGCGAGTTTGAAAGATGCGCAACTGGTGCCGGAGCGGCGGCGCATCAACGCAACCGTTCGCCAGCAGACGTTTCAGTGGCTCGACAGCAACGGCTATTCCTACATTCCTTCCGAGTCGAATTGCTTCCTGCTCGATACCAAGCGGCCGGGCAAGGACGTGCGCGACGCGATGGCGAAAGAGAACGTGCTGATTGGGCGCGTTTGGCCGGTGCTGCCAACCTATGTGCGCATCACCGTAGGCACGCAGCCCGAGATGGAGAAATTCCAGGCCGCGTTCCAGAAAGTGATGAAAGGGAGTGTGAGCTAGTCGCGAACGGCAGGAGCGGGTCGCTTCAGGAAATAGTCTGTGCGGCGACTCTACTGCCCACCACGGCGTGAGACGAGTAGGGATGGAAGCTGAGCATCCCACAGGTTTCGGATCGCCCTGGCGGGAAGGTAAACGGGTTTAACTCCCGGATTTAAGTGTCCTGTTTTCAGTTGGTTGGCGGGCATTCTTTGCACAGGGACCCACACCTTCAAGTGCTTGAGAACTCAGCTGGATGCCGGAGATTGCACCTTATTTGGTGCGGCGGAAACCTAAGTCGCTGGTTCTACTGAATCGAACTCGCGACGCTGGAGAAGATGTTGTTGGCGTTGGAGCCAATGAGTTGAACGGTACCGATCACGATCACCAGGATCACGGCTAACATCACGGCGTATTCGGCAATATCTTGTCCTTCGGTTTCATTCCATAGTCTTTGCAGCAGCGCCATTCTTCGCGCCTCCCGACAGTAAGAGACCAGAATGCAATTATCCGGCTGTGAAAATATGGCGTCAAGCTGGCGACTGCGGTTACTCCGGAGCTTCGGTCCAGCGGACCGTTCGCTGCTCGCGGCTGCTCCTGTGGGCCAGCAAGAGCGCCCGCATCGTGCGCAGGGCCTGATCGGGAGTTACATCGAGCGGAGTACGTTTCTCGATGGCGTCGCGGACATTGGCGTAGTAACCGCGATAGTCGCCGCGCTCGGTCTTCACTTTTCGAACCTCGCCGTCCACGCGCGACAGAGTTCCCCAACGTTGTTCCGGCTCCAGGCCCCAATCGGGGCCCCAGTCCAGACCGTCGGGGCAGTTCGGACCGCGCAAAATCTCCTCCTGCGGATCCATGCCGTATTTGATGAACGATCCTTCGGTTCCGTGCAGCAGCATGTGCGGGCCGGGAGCGTACGCGATGATGCGAGCGCATAACCGGACGCGCGTGCGCGGGTACTTCTGGTTCGAATAATCGAGGTAGACGTCGAACGCGTCATCCACCGTGGAGGATTCGCGCTGGCAGAAGGCCGACGCCGAAATCGCCTGCGGCTCGCCAAACAGCACGAGCGCCCAGTCGAGCAGGTGAGGGCCGAGATCCCACAAAACGCCGGCAGCGGGCCAATCGGGATTTTCACGCCACGCGCCGGGCTTGGCCTCGAGGCGGAAGCGGTCGAAGCGCGCTTCATACTCGACGACCGTGCCCAGTTCGCCGGCTCGAACCAGCTTCTTCACGGTTTCGAAGACGCCGTCCCAACGGCGGTCTTGATAGACGGTGACCAGCCGGCCACGCGCCCCGGCGAGCCGGACCAGTTCCTCGGCCTCGGCGAATGTCGGGGTGAAAGGCTTGTCGACGACCACGTCGCGATCAGCCTCGAGGCACGCTTTGGTGTAGGAGTAATGCGAATCGTTGGGCGTGGCGACCACGCACAGGCCGATGGTCTTGTCGGAAAGCATCTCGTCGAGCGAGCGCGCGACGCGAACCTCCGGATACCTTGCCTTTGCATTGGAGCCGTGGCGTTCGAGAATGCAGGCCAGCTCCATGCCCGCGACGCCGCGAATGACGGGAGCGTGAAACGCCTGCCCCGCCAGGCCAAAACCGATTAGACCGACTCGAACCATAATTTTTCCCGCGCTGAGGTTAGTGACGATTTCGTTTTCCGCCCTGGGACAAATTGTATTTGCGGTTCTCGATGGCGTCATCTCGAAGCCCGGCGCCGTTCAGCCGGGCGAGGGATCTCCATAAACAATGCTGAATGGCGGGAGATCCCTCGCTCCGCCTGAAAAACGGCTCCGCTCGGGATGACGCAGGTGCTGAACGTCCTTTACTTCAGCGATTTTCACTTCGGCGACCTTCACCTCGACGATCTTCACATTGACGATCGGCTCAGCGGTCTTTGAGCCGCCGCACAAATTTCAATCCGGACCAGACGTCGGTGACGGCGCAGACTTTTACGTCCACCAGGCCTGCGGCGAGTCCAATGGTGCGAACGATGTTCTCGTCGAGATCGGTCGCGACGCCGGAACTTTTCTTGGGCCAGCTCACCCATAACATTCCAGCGGGTGCGAGCTGACCGCTGAGCAGTTTAAATTCTTTCGCCAGATCGGTTTGCGATTTGGTGAAGATCATGGCGAAGTCGAGTGGAGTTTTGGCGTCCCGCTGCATTTTGCAGCTGGCGAGGTCGGTTTTCAACTCAGCGCGCACGTCCGCGGGAGCATTCTGCAGGCGCACGCGAAATCCATCTTTAATTCCCAGCTTCTTCGGAAGTGGCGTCCCTGAATATCCTGGCATAGCTGGTGGCTGAGGTCCGAAGTCTAAGGTCCGAAGTCCGCTAAGCTACTGCGCGGGCGCGTAGTATCCACGGCGCGCGCGAACCCGGAAATTCTTGCGGTCGTTGGCGACGATCTCGATGGTGCGGTAGTGACCGTCCGCCTTGAAGTCCGCAGGCTTGTAGGAAACGGCGTACTGGCTGCGGAGTTCCTCTTGAATTTCAGCGAAGGCGTTGGCCACCTCGCGAATCTGAAAGGGGAAGAAGGCGCGCCCGCCGGTCGCGTCGGCAATGCGCTCGAGTACTTTGTCGCCCGGGCCCTTGGTGCCGCTCACGTTGGTGCTGATGGTGTAGATGATGGCCTCGGCGCGCTGCGCCATCTCGATGGCTTCTTCGCGGGTAACGTGGCTCTGATTGTCTTCGCCGTCGCTGAGCAGAATGATGGCGCGCCGCACCGGCGTGTTCTTCGGCGCCTTCAGCAGTTTGTCGCGGCAGGCATAAATACAGCGCGTCGTAGAGCGCTGTGCCGCCGCCCGGACGCAGTTCGCGCACGCCGTGCGCGAGTTTTTCCGTGTTGTCAGTGAATTCCTGCGTGACCTCGGGCGTGGCGTCGAAGCCGATGACAAACGCGCTGTCATAATGCGGGCGGATGGTCTGGTTCAGGAATTCGATCGCCGACTCCTGTTCGAACTTGAAGCGATCGCGCACCGAGTTGCTGGCGTCAATGAGCAATGCGACCTGCAATGGCAGGTTGGTTTCAGCGTGGAAGCTGCGGAGTTCGGCCGGCGGCTTGTTGTCGTCCACGAACCTGAAATCGTCTTGCTTCAAGTCGGTGATGTGCTTGCCATGCTTGTCGGTGACAGTGAATACCACGTTGACTTCGTTGGTCGGGACACGGATGGTCAGGACCGCGTCGCCGGAAGAGGCGGGATCGGCGGGCTTCTGCGCGGGCGCCGCAGCCGGAGTGCTCGCCCCTTCCGGGGGTGGCTGGGTTGGTTGCGACTGGGCCGGAGTGGTCGAAGTTTGTGCGGTCGAAGCAGGAGCCGCGGGCGTTGGGGCCGGCGACTGTGCAAACGCGCTTGCTGCAAGGACCGCCAGCGCAAGTAGCCCGGCGGTGCTGGTAAGTTTGGACCCCAAGGTTTCCATCTGATTCACTTATATCTGGCTCGGGCGCGGGAGGCTCAAGGGGAAAAGGGCGCGGCACGGCCAGCCGAACCCTCCACGTCTCACATGCGAAATGCGGGACACCCGAGTTCAACTCTTGTTGGTGGAGGTCGCGGTGATCGTAGGCTCGACGGCGTCCAGGAATGCCTGCAACTCCGCGGGCAAGGGGCTCCGGAGGGCGAGGGGTTCGCGGGTTCGCGGATGCGCTAGGGCTAGCTCCGCGGCGTGCAGGAAATTCCTGGGCAGGGAAAGAACCCCGGCCTTGGTTTCCGCCCTCTTCTTTTCGGCCACCTTCGTTTCGGCCTTCTTCGTTTCGGTCCTCTTCAGATTGCCGCGGTCGGACGCGGGCTTTAATTCGGCGGGGGCGCCGTAGAGCCGGTCTCCGACCACCGGATGGCCGAGCGATGACAGGTGGACGCGAATCTGATGGGTTCTGCCGGTATCGATTTTCACTTCGAGCAGCGCGAACTTGCCAAAGGGCGTGTCGAGACGGCGGATCACGCGATAGTGCGAAATCGCCTCGCGGCCGCCGGGCTGGCGCGTGGTCATGCGGATGCGGCGAACCCGGTCGCGGCTGATGCTCTGCGAGATGGTCGCGGCATCTTTCTTTGGCCACCCATGGACCAGCGCGAGATAAGTCTTCTTGACTTCGCGGCGGGCGAACTGCTCGGCCAGCTTGCGATGCGCCTCGTCGTTTTTCGCGACGACGATCAGGCCGCTGGTTTCCTTGTCGAGCCGGTGGACGATGCCGGGCCGCATCTGGCCGCCTACGGCCGAAAGGGTCGCGAAATGATGCAGCAGGGCGTTCACCAGGGTCCCGCGATTCTGCTGGTCTTCGGTCGCTCCGGCGCCGGCGTGCACCATCATTCCGGCGGGCTTGTTGATGATGGCGAGGTCGTCGTCTTCGTAGCGGATGTCGAGCGGAATGTCTTCGGCGATGGCGCGCAGAGGCGGGCGCGCGGCAGGACCCAGGATAGTGATGCGCTCGCCGCCACGCAGCTTCAGCGAAGCTTTGGCGGCCAGTCGTTCACCAGGACTTTCGCTCGGTGATGAGCTGCTGCACGCGGGCGCGGCTGACGTTCTCCAGCTTTTCGACGAGGAATTGGTCGAGGCGCTGGGGGTGGTCGGCGGCGACGGAAATGGCGATGGGGAATGTTTCGGACACTCGCAGGAAAGGATAGCAGCCGGAGACCACAGGGGCTAAAGCCCAGGGGAGCGTTGGCCGTCTACGCGGCCCTTAAAGGGCCGCTCTTCCACGGAGATGGCAGGAGTTGGGGGGACCGCTCTTCTACGGAGATGGCCTGGGCTGATAGGAGGACCGCTCTTCTACGGAGATGGTCGGAGTTGGGAGGGCCGCTCGCACGAAAGCCGCCGTGGACGGCGGCGCTAAGGAACGCTGCGCTTCATGGCTTTGCCGGGGCAAGCTTCGAGCCCGGTCTTAGCCACCAGATCATGCCGCCGCCGAGCACCAGTCCGATGGCGATCAGCTGCGTGCCGGTCATGGCGCCGCCGAAGACTGAGCCGCGGCCCGGGATCGTCGCGCAAATATTCGAGGAAGAATCGAGCCATGCCATAGATGAACATGAACGCGCCGAAGACCTGGCCGTCAAACTTCCTGCGCTTCAGCAGCCACGTCAGGATGAAGAAATTCGCCAGTTCGACCGCCGATTCAAAAAGCTGGGTAGGCTCCAGCGGGAATGCCCAGCGGCGTCCCCGTAATCTGATCGGCCAGCGGATTGGTGAAAGTCACTCCCCACCAATGATGCGTGGGTTTGCCGTAGCAGCATCCGGCGGCGAAGCAGCCGATGCGGCCGATGGCGTGTCCGAGCGCGAGGCCGGGAGCAAACGCATCGCAAGTGCCGAGCGCAGGCATGTGATGCCTGCGGACATACCAAGCCGCCGCGATAAAGGCGGCGATCAGGCCTCCGGAAAAAACTCCGCCCGCTTGCAGAGTGCTGATGCTGAAAATTTCGCTGGGATGCGACGCGTAAGTGCTCCAGTCGTTGATGATGTATAGCACCTTGGCGCCGACGATGCCGCAGAGCACAACGAGAATGCCGAAATTCCAGGCATTGTCGCCGTTGTATTCCGAGTCGCTCGGAATTGCGCACGCTGATCCACAGCCCGATCAGGACGCCCATGGAAACCAGGAATCCGTAGGTTGGCAGATAGAAACTTCCGATATGAAAGAGTTGTGGGAACACTGCTGAATTAGATGCGCGAAGGCGGAGAATTGCTCCAGACCAGTCTAGCAGGAAGGAAGTCGAGCGTCGCTCACTGGACAGCCGTTGGCGGTCTTCGCTAGACATAGCCGTTCTAAAAATCAAGCCGACCCACTGAGCCGTGTGACGGGGCCGAGAATGAACCCGTCGGTAGACGTTGGGAACCCGCCGAGACCCTTTAGGCATCTCCGCATGGCGGAGCGTCGCTCACCGGATCCTAGTTCGAGTCGAGCTCCCGTTCATTCTGCATTGGTTCAAAAATCGGTTACCCGCCATCACCAACCCTGGCAGGCCGGCTTTCAATTTGGATGCTAGGGAAATTGCCGTCGGATTGGCAAGTGGAAGACCGCAAAAAGTTGGCATGTGGCTTGCAACGAAAGTAACGCGCGATTCACACGAAGGGCTTGCCAAGCGGAAGGGCGGTCGTAGTGCAAGTTGGGCTTGCGCGCGGGACCGGCTCAGATGGAGATCCCTTCGCCTTGAAGCTCAGGGCAGGCTCTTCGCCTTGCAGCTCAGGGCAGGCTCTTCGCTCCGCGTGAAGGACGGCTGCGCTGGGATGACGCCGCGTTGGAGAACGACAGACTGCACAGTCGCGGGAAAGCCTTTAGCGACGGGCCGTGGACCGAGCGAAGTACTTGATTCCGATGTCGAGGTGTGAGTGTATAGTCTGAACCACGATTCTGGCCCGAAGTGTGGCCGCCGTGCGGTCGGCGGGACGCTGGAGAAGTCTGAGCGAGAAGTTCAAATTTCGCGGGTCCGCCGTAGGCGCGGCGGCGATCCTCATGCTTGTGCATGGGGGAGTGCTGGCCTTCCGGTACGGTACCGACACCGCATCCCTGTGGGGCGATTGGATCGATACGGCGGCACCGCTGGCAGCGGCGGTGGTCTGCTGGCAGGTTTCGCGCAAGGCGGGACCGTTTGGCAAACGGGTCTGGCGTTTAGTTTGTTTCTCGAGCCTGATTGCGGCGATCGGCCAGGGCCTCTACACCGACTACTACGACTATCTGCATGCGCCGCTCGGCACATTGTGGCCGAGCGACGTTCTGGTTTTTTTCTGGATTGTGCCCGCCATGATGACGTTGTTCCTGAGTCCACGGGACCCAGGCAGCGGATACGAATGGTTGCGCGCCTTCGATTTCGTGCAAGTGTGCACGGTCGTGCTGGCGGTTGAGTTGTCGCAGATCTACGTGCCTTCGCGCTGGCAAGCCTCGGGCCAATCGATGCAGGTCCGAGCGATGAACGCGGGCATTCTGTTCTTCAGCCTGATCGCGGCGAGCTTTCTGGTGCGAGGCGGGCTGAGTCGAAATCGAACCGCGCGGGCTTTTTTCCTGCGCATGGGCGGTTTCTTCGTGGTGCATGGCATTGTTCTGAATTCCACGCTCTACGACCAGGCTTCGGGTCACTATCAACAAGGGGGATGGCCCGACCTGACTTGGACCTTCAGCTACGGTTTGCTGATTGTCCTGGCCGGAACCTGGAATGACGCCGAGAAGGAGACAGAGACCGAACCGCGCTCCCATGGGCTGCAACTGCTGGCGCAGTTCTCTCCCTTGCTCATTCCGGCGATCGTGTTCCCGCTGGTGTTGGGGATTGCGCAGGAGCAATTTCTCTGGTCGGTGGTGCTGGTGATGGCTTCTTTCGCCGCGGCCAGCGGACGTTTGTTCGTGGTGCAGAACCAATTGCTGGTCAGCTCGAGAGAACTGGAGAAAAATCTATGCTCCTTCTGCGGCATTACCGAGGGAACGACCGACGCCATCTTCGTCAAGGACCTGCAAGGGCCGTTACCTGATGATGAATTCCGCCGGCGCGCGCATCTCTGGGCCGCAGCATAGAAGAGATCATCGGCAAGGTAGACGAGGAGCTATTCGCGCCAGAAACCGGACGCGCCATCATGGCGCACGATCGCATGCGTCCTGCAGTCCGGCGAACTGCAGACCTACGAGGAACCGGAGCACGGCGGGCGGAGTTGCCCGGACGTACCTTGCGACCAAGGGCCCGTATCGCGATGCCAATGGCGAGGTGATCGGCCTGCTGGGCATCTGCCGCGACATCACGGACCGTAAACGAGCGGAAGAGGAAATCCGCCAGTCGCAGCAAAAACTGCGCATTCACTTCGAGCATACGCCGCTGGCGGTCGTGGAATGGGATCTTCGAGTTCCGCGTGCGGCCTGGAATCCCTCGGCGGAGCGTATCTTCGGATATTCGCGCGACGAAGCCATTGGCCGCCATGGCATTTCATCGTGCACCCGCCTTCCGCCAGCAGGTGGATCAAGTCTGGCAAGAACTTCTCAAGCAGAAGGGCGCAACCCGCGCACGCCAACAACGACAACACGACCAAAGATGGCCGCGACCATTTCGTGCGAGTGGTACAACACGCCGCTGAAAATGAGTCGGGACGGGTGCTGGGGGTGGCCTCGCTGGTGCAGGATGTCACGGAGCGCAAGCGGGCGGAAGCGAAGTTCCGCGGACTGCTGGAAGCGGCGCCGGATGCGATGGTGGTGGTGGACAAAGAAGGCCGGATTGTCCTGGTCAATGCGCAGGCCGAGAGATTATTTGGCCACCAGCGCGAAGAGCTGCTGAACCGGCAAATTGAAATGTTGATGCCAGAACGATTTCGGGGAAAACATCCGGGGCACCGCATGGACTTCAGCAAGGAGCCGCGGGTGCGGGAAATGGGAGTGAGGATGCAGTTGCATGGCCTGCGCAAGGACGGCACGGAATTTCCCATCGAAGTCAGCTTGAGCCCGCTTGAGACCGAGCAGGGAACGCTGATTTCCAGCGGTATCCGGGACATCACCGAACGCGTGGCGCTCGAAGATCGATTGCGGCAGTCGCAGAAAATGGAAGCCGTGGGACGCCTAGCCGGAGGAGTGGCCCACGACTTCAACAATCTTCTGACCGTTATCATGGGCTACGCGCAGATCCTATCGGACGGGCTTCCGGCGGGCAGGCTGGCCGACAGCACCCTGCAGATCAAGTCGGCCGCCGACCGCGCCGCCGGAATCACGCGCCAGTTGCTCGCCTTCAGCCGGAAGCAGGTGCTTTCGCCGCGCGTCATCAACCTGAACGACATCATGTTGAACCTCGACTCGCTGCTGCGCCGGCTGATCGGCGAAGACATCGAGGTGCTCACCATGCCGGCGAATGATCTGGGCACGGTGAAAGCCGATCCGGGACAGATCGAGCAGGTCATCATGAACCTGGCGCGTCAATGCCCGCGACGCGATGCCGCAGGGCGGCAAGCTGACCTTGGAAACCGCCAATGTCGAAGCTGGACGAGACATATGCCGCGCGAGCACCAGCCCGATGTCCCCGGGCTCCTACGTGATGCTGGCGGTGAGCGACACCGGATCGGGCATGGACGCCGGAGGCGCAGGCGCGGATGTTCGAGCCGTTCTTCACCACCAAGGAAGTGGGCAAGGGCACCGGGCTCGGACTCTCGACCGTGTACGGCATCGTCAAGCAGAGCGGGGGCTACATCTGGGTGTACAGCGAGCCGGAGCGGGGAACGACGTTCAAGATTTATTTGCCGCGAGTGGATCAGCCCGCCCAAACTCTGGGCCTGGATAAGCGTCCGGGCAGCGTGCAACTGGGTAATGAGACGATTTTGCTGGTCGAAGATGATCCTCAGCTCAGGCAGCTCACCTCCTCGGTTCTGACCCACTGTGGCTATAAAGTCCTGGCGGCGGGCAGTCCGCACGAAGGCCTGGAAATCTGCAAGGCCAACCACCGCAACATCCGATTGCTGGTGACGGATGTGGTGATGCCGGGAATGAACGGACGGCAACTGGCGGAGCAGATTCTGGAGATCTCGCCGAAGACGAGGGTGCTCTACATCTCCGGGTACACGGCGAACGCGATTGTGCACTATGGCGTGCTCGATGAGGGGATCTGGTTTCTGTCGAAGCCTTTCACCTTGTCGGCGCTGGTCTCGAAAGTTCGCGAGGTGCTTGACGCAAATCCCAATGCGCCCCAAGGGGATCGAACGGAGTAGGTCTGCGTGGCTACGAGCACTTCGCTATTGCGTTCCCTGAGCCCAATAACTGTTTCTCGCCAGCACTGAGTTGCTTCCGGAGTCCTTTAGGCGCACTCGAATCTGATGCAATCCGGGATGAGGGTTTCTGGGTGCAATACTCAGCAGATAGCGGCTGTGCAGATGATTGGTGAAATCGTTCATCCGGAGTTCAAATCGCTTGCGAGTTTCGAACAGTTGGTACTCGCCTCCGGTCATGTCGGCTACGGTCTTGGGGACATTCTTCTCCATGGCTCGAACCGCCAGTAGGAGGGGCCCGAAGAGGTCAGGCTCGGGATGCATTTCATTCTTGTTGTTGCCGCGCCCGGTGTCGAGGATGTTCGAGAGCGCGGGGGAGAAGGTGAGGGTATAAACGAGCGTGTTGGTGTCGCCGAGCGCGGCCACGATGGAGCGCATCTTGCCGTGCAGCGCGCTGCCGTGATCGCGGGTTTCGCTGATAAGCAGCAGCACGCGCTGGCGGTCGTCGGGCTCTTTCTTGAGCAGATTCACGGAATAATCGAGGGCATCGAGGATGGCAGCGCCGTCATTGCCGGGCTGCAGATCCTGCAGGTCGGTGTCAATCAGGCTGGCGTCTCTCGTGAAATCGCGGGTGATGTGCACCTCGCTGTCGAACTCGACGAGAGCGACCCTTGCGGTGCCCAGAGCGAACAGCGGGTCGAGCATGGACTTCAGGCCCTGAATTCGCGGGAACTCGTAGTTGGCGCGGCGGCCGCACTGAACCGCAACGACCAGCGAGACGGGCTGACCCTCGGGAGCCTCATCGAGGCGCACAGGTTGCGCGACGCCGTCGTCTTCGATGAGAAAATCTTTGGCCTCCAGGCCATAAACGATTCCTCCCTGCCGGTCTTTGACCAGTGTGGGAACCAGCACGATGTTGGATTGAGAGTGGAGCGTGGTTTCTTGCGGAAGAGCGCGGACGGCGAGCAGGGCGAGGACGATGAAGAAACCGGTGGCGCCGCGCAAATTACCCGGCCTTGCGGTTTTCGCGCAGCACTTCATCGAGCGCATCTGCTAATAGATGCGCTCGCTTCTGGTAATCGGTTGCTCCGGTGTCTTGTCTTTTCTTGAGCAGGTGATATTCGTCGGCAATATTGAGCGCGGCGAGCACGGCCAGGCGTACGGTGTCGATCGTGTTGGTAGCCTCGGCGACTGCGCGCATCTTGGAGTCCACGTACTCCGCCAGCTTCAGAATGTATTCGGGATCGGACCCGCGCAGGTTGTACGCCTGGTCAAAGATCTCGACCCGCACGCTGGCGTTCTGCGCGTCTTTCACCGACTGGTCTTTTGTGGCTGTCGCCATAGCTGTCTCCGTGGTGGCCCGCTCGTTATCATCAAAGCTTAGCTGGCTTCGGCAATGGTTTCGATCTGCTCCAGCATTTTCTCGACACGCCCGCGGATGTCTTCACGCTCTTTCTTCAACTGCACTGATTCGCGCCGCAGAGATATCAACTCGTCTTCGCGATCCTGCAGTTGCTGACGAAAGCGCTGGACCTCGCGCTCGGCCGTGGCCTGCGCCTGCCGGGCAGCCTTGTACATCTCTATGGTGCGATAGATTTTCTGTTCGAGCGCTTCAAAATCGTCAGCCGGAACCTGCTCTGCCACGGGCTCAACTGCATTCAACGCCATAAGTGCACTCTTCCCCACCAGAAATTCTGGAACTTCCTCGCAGTATACTCCACATTTTTGTGGAGAAATCAGCCTTGTGGCATAGCTGGAGCGGAAGTGGCGGAGGCGAAAAGCAGGTTCCTCCTGTGCGCTGCGCTCCGGCTCGGAATGACAAATCGAATCGGGATGAGGGTCTCGAATGGAGATTAGCGTCGCAGTTTCGCCAGCCTGCCTGCGGCTTCATCGAGCGTTTCCGGCTTTTTGCAGAAGGCGAAGCGGACCTGGCGCGCGCCATCGCGAGGATCGCGGTAGAAACTTGATCCCGGGACGCAGGCCACGCCGATTTTCTCCACCAGATACTTCGCGAACGACACGTCGTCGTTGAAACCGAAGGCGGAAATATCGGTCATCACGTAGTAGGCGCCCCGCGGACGGAAACACTGAAACCCAGCCGTCGTGAGGGCGGGCATGAGATGGTCGCGACGCACGCGGTAGCCCGTTGCGAGATTCGCGTAGTATTCGGCGGGCAGGCTTAAAGCGGTGGCGCCAGCCTCCTGCAGCGGAGCGGGCGCGCCCACGGTCAGAAAGTCGTGCACCTTGCGAATTGCGTTGGTGATCCTTTCCGGCGCAACCGCCCAGCCCACGCGCCATCCGGTCACGCTGTAGGTTTTCGACATGCCGTTGATGGTGACGGTGCGGTCGCGCATGCCTTCGAGCGAGACCATGGAAATATGCTGGGTGCCGTCGTAGAGAATGTGTTCGTAGATTTCGTCGGTGATGGCCAGCACGTCGAACTCGATGCAGAGATCGCGAATGAGTTCGAGTTCCGCCCGGGTGAAAACCTTGCCCGTCGGATTGTTGGGCGTGTTTAGAATGATTGCCTTGGTGTGCTTGTCGAAGGCGCGGCGCAATTCTTTCTCGTCGAAGGTCCACTCGCCGCCGTCGGGTTTCGGCGGACGCAGTTTCACAAACTTCGGCTTGGCGCCGCTGAGTACTGAGTCGGGGCCGTAATTTTCGTAGAAGGGCTCGAAGATTACGATTTCATCGCCCGCATTGCAGACCGCGAGCAAGGTCGAGATCATCGCTTCGGTCGAGCCGCAACATACCGTGATTTCTTTTTCGGGATCGACCGTGATCCCCTGCCAGACACCCATCTGCCGCGCAATGGCGTTGCGCAGATTCTTTGCGCCCCAGGTGATGGCATATTGATTGACGTCACCCGCAACCGCGCGCTGCGCGGCCTGCTTGATGTCGGCGGGAGCGGCGAAGTCGGGGAATCCCTGCGCGAGGTTGACGGCGCTGTGCAGCATGGCCTGCCGCGTCATCTCGCGGATGACCGACTCGGTGAAGTGCTCGACCTTGTCGCTGAGGAAGTGCTTGCCGGGTGAAGGAAGAGGAATCACCTGGGCGCTGCGCGGTGGGGTCTTGCCTGAAGCCTGCAGAGAACTTTTGGCGGGAGATTTCTTGGTGGCTGTCTTTCTTGCCTTGGCGGAGTTGCGGGCTACCATAAGAGGCAGACTAGCATAGGAGAAAACGAGCCGTCTCAAATCGGGAAGGCATTTGTGCAGGAAGTGCATTTGGGTGGCGCAGCGCTTTGAGCGCTGCGATAAAGTGGCCTGAATAGAGCGGCTTTAGCCGCCGAGGTACGAGCGGTCTCAAATCGGGAAGGCATTTGTGCAGGAAGTGTTCTTGGGTGGCGCGGCGCTTTGAGCGCTGCGATAGAGTGCCCTCAACAGAGCGGCTTTAGCCGCTGAGGTACTCTATGGCAGCGCCACTCCGGGGAAACACGGGATACAGCGTCTACTTCATCACTGCATCTACATTCCAGAAACAGAGCCTGTTCCAATCCGACCGCCTTTCACTGCCATTCATCAAAACTCTTTTGCATTACCGGCTGGAGAAGAAATATTTGCTGCATGAATTTGTGGTGATGCCGAACCACTTCCATCTGCTGATCAGTCCCACGCTTACTCTGGAGAGAGCGCTGCAACTCATCAAAGGTGGATTCTCGTATCGGGCAAGGAAGGAACTGGGGTACGCCGGTGAAATCTGGCAGCCAAGTTACTACGATCGTCGGGTGAGAGGGGTCGAGGAATATATCAATTTCAAATACTACATTCGGCAGAATCCGGTGAAGCGGGGGCTGGCGAAAGTGCCGGAGGAGTATCGCTACAGCTCGGCGTATCCGGGATTTGTGATGGATGAAGTGCCGGTGGGGTTGAGGTGGAGCGCGTGAGGATGCTTTGTCGTAGAGCCTTTGGGTGGCGCAGCGCTTTAAGCGCTGCGATTAGAAGTCGTCAAAAAGGATGGGCTTTAGCCCCCGAGGTACCTCCGCGGCTAAAGCCGCTCGTTGGCCGGGTTTAGTCGCAGAGCTTAAAGCGCTGCGCCACCCAAAAGCAAGACTGCAAACTGAGGCTGGAGCACAGGCTAAGGACTAAGCTGGAAGCTAGGAGTTGAGAGCTAGAGCTAGAAGCCCAGAGCTAAGCTAGAGCTAGAGCCCAGAGCTAGAGCCCAGACCTAGAGCCCAAGCTAAGGGCCAAGAGCCAAGAGCCAAGAGCCAAGAGCCAAGAGCGCTTCAACTTTGAGGCCTTTTCACCGCAATCCCCAACTCGCGCAACTGGCGGTCATCGACCGGGGTCGGCGCGTCCACCATCAAGTCCACGGCGCGGGCGGTTTTGGGGAAGGGAATGACTTCGCGCAGGCTTTCGGCGCCGGCGAGGATCATGACGATGCGATCGAGACCGAGCGCGATGCCGCCGTGCGGAGGCGTGCCGTACTCGAGCGCTTCGAGGAAAAATCCGAATCGCGACTTGGCTTCTGCTTCGGTCATGCCGAGGGCACGGAAAATTTTGCTCTGAATGTCCTGGCGGTGAATACGAATCGAGCCCGAGCCCAACTCCGTGCCGTTCAGGACAACGTCGTAGGCGAGGGCGCGCACTGCGCTCAGCGGCGACTGCGGATCGTTCAGCGACTCGACGCCGGCTTCCAGCAGGCCCATGTCTTGTTCATGCGGCGAGGTGAAGGGATGGTGCGCGGCCATCCACTGCTTTTCACCTTCATCCCACTCGAACATGGGAAAGTTCGTGACCCACAGGAAGCGGTAGTCTTTCGCGGGGTCGCCGGTTTTCTTGAAGATGCCGTGCTTCTCGGAATACTTTTGCGCCAGCGCGAGCCGCAATAGCCCGGCCGAAGCGTAGATCGCCTGTTCGGCCGACGTGACTTTGCGGTGAGCGGGCATGGCGGTCTGCGGCCCGGACTGGGCCGAACCGGTGACCAGCACGATCAAGTCGCCTTCTTCCGCGGCAGCCTTTTTTGCGATCGCGGCCGCGGCCTCGGGATACTTGTTGCCGATGCGTTTGAAGTCTTCGAAAATCTTCGCCCCGCCCTTGGAGTGGAACAGCGGCTTGATGTCGTCGCGCTCCTTGCGCGAAAGCTCCCCAACTTTGGGAGTGCGGATGGCAATCACTGGCAAGTTCGCGTTGATCGCGAGCTCCTGCAGATTCTCGGCGGTGAAGCAGTCGCGCACGTCGGTGAACGCGGGTAGCCGCAGATCCGGTTTATCGATGCCATACAGCCGGATGGCTTCGTCATAGTCCATGCGCGGGAAAGGCGTCTGGATCTTGTTGCCGGCCGCGGCGAAGGCGGCGGTCAGAAATCCTTCGACCACTTCCCAAACGCGCTCGGTTTGCGGATAGGACATCTCGAGATCGATTTGCGTGAATTCCGGCTGGCGGTCGGCACGCAGGTCTTCGTCGCGGAAGCAGCGGACAATCTGAAAATATCTGTCGAAGCCCGAAATCATCAGGATCTGCTTGAACATCTGCGGCGACTGCGGCAGAGCGTAAAACGTGCCGGGCTGCACGCGGCTGGGCACGAGATAGTCGCGCGCGCCTTCGGGCGTAGAGCGCGTCATGAACGGTGTTTCGATTTCGAGGAAACCCTGCGCTGAAAGATAATCGCGAATGGCCTTGGCCACTTTGTGCCGGGTCTCAATGTTGAACTGCATCACATCGCGCCGCAGGTCAATGTAGCGATATTTAAGGCGTGTCTCTTCATTCGTCAGCGCTGTGTCGGAGGGCAGGAACGGCGGGAGTTTCGACTCGTTCAGAATCCGCAGTTCCTCGGCCACCAGTTCGACTTCTCCGGTTGGCATACTCTTGTTCACGGTGTTGGCATCGCGCAGCTTTACCGTGCCAATCACGGCAATGACGTACTCATTGCGCAACTCGCCTGCTTTTTCGTGAATTCCGGCGCTGCGCTCGACGTTGATAACGATCTGGCTCAGGCCGGTGCGGTCGCGCAGATCGATGAAGAGCAGGTTGCCATGGTCGCGCCGCTTGTTCACCCATCCCATGAGCACGGCTTTTTTGCCGGCGTCAGAGGCGCGCAGTGTCCCGCACATGTGAGTGCGGCGCAAATCTCCCAAGAAGTCGAGCAAGGTGTGTCCTTATAGTAAGAATGACGGATTGTGTGCCGAAACCTAGATTATAAACGCAGGCGCGGGTGGCGGCGCGGGTTGGGCTGGAGAAGCGGGAGATCCTTCGCTTCGCCTGAAACGCGGCTCCGCTCAGGATGACACCGCTTTTTTGAGAATGACGAGCTGCACAACTTCCCAGTGCGCGGCACGGCGGAAGGCACGGCGGCTGTCGACTGATAGGATGGTCGGACTCCCCATGGGCGGACCCCGGAGGTCGGCTTTGAGCGCACTGACGATGTTTGGATTGTTCGCGGTGACGGCGATGGTAGTGTGCTACGCGTTCGAGAACCGGGGACCGGCATGGATTCTGGCGTTCGCCGGTTCGTGCCTGCTGGGATCGGCGTACGGGTTTCTACAGGGCGCATGGCCGTTCGGGGCAGTGGAACTGGTGTGGTCTGCCATTGCGGTCGCGAGATGGCGCAAGACGCGGCGATGAACGGTCCTATTTTTTAGTGGCCTTGCCTTCCATGAACGTCGTCCAAGTTGTACCGTCCATGGAAATTTCGAATTTGATGGTGTGGCTTGTAGGCGACAGAATCTTGATGGTCATTCTCTGTTTGATCTCCTGTCCGCCGTAGTTGGCGGAACTGGTCCAGAGCCAGGTGTCGCCGGCGACGGAGCCCTTCGAGATATTGTGGCGTCCCTGGCTGCTGAATCCGTCATAGGTGTAGACGTTGTCATCTGTGTTGTAGCCCATGTAGATGGTTTCTTTGCCTTCGCCTCCTATCTCGGGCGGCATCTTGAAGTCGGAATGACCCTCGGCGAAAAAGTTGCCGGGCATCCACTCAGTTGTGTTGGTGGAACTGAACTTCCCGCCCTGTCCCCACGGGCCTTGCGAGACGGTGCCCTCCGTCGTCCAGGCGCCAATGAAAGCGTCGAGCTTCTTCACTTCCGGACCCGGCTTGTTGTCCATCTGCGCCCAGGCGGATACTGCGAACAGGATTGAAACCGCTACTAACATTGCTTTCCGATGCATGAGGGATTCTCCTTGGAGTGAGAAGAGCGAGATCATAGTAGCTGAAGATATAGAAGGAGAGAAGGGCAGGCGGGCGAGGAGGGCTTCTGCCGGTCCATGCGCAACCAGCGGACGAGATGCCAGTTCCTAGATTTGCGAAGTCTTCCACAGAAAATCCGAACAGTTGTAACAGAATATTTGGGATTCGCGGGTATTTTCGTGATTCGCTGTCGCGCCTGAGGGTTAGCATGTTGAGGGTCAGGGCGTCAGCTTTGAAAAATCTTTTGAGTTTGCTCTAAATCGAAACATCTTTCCCTTTTTGTTCGCTTGCATCATAATGGGTGCAACCAGGGATACTCACGCGCAAAATGGCAACTTCTGAATACTCCATCAGCACGCTTCCGGCGAACGTAGAGGCCGAGCGCTCGATTCTGGGCGCGATCCTGCTCGACAACTTCGCCTATAACCAGGCCGCCGAACATTTGCGGATCGAAGACTTCTCGCTCGACTCGCACCGGCGCATTTATTCGCGCATGGTGGATCTGGCGGAATCCTCGCGGCCGATCGACATGATCACGCTGATCGAGGAACTCGACCGGCACAAGGATCTGCAGCCGATCGGCGATGTGGCGTACGTGTCGAGCCTGGTCGATGGCGTGCCCGACCGGCCGAGCATTGAGCACTACGTCAAGATCGTGCGCGACAAGGCGATGCTGCGCGGGCTGATTTCCGCCGCCAACACGGCGATTGCGCGGGCCAGCGAGCAGTCGGACGCGGCCGAAGATGTGCTCAGCGACGCCGAGGCCGCCATCTTCCAGCTCTCGGAAAAGCGCATTGGGCGCGGCTTCATGGGCGTGCAGGAGATCGTCCGCGAATCGTTTGGCTCGGTCGATGCGCTGCTGCAACGCGGCCAGCGCATCACCGGACTGGCGACGCACTATACCGATCTCGACGAGATGACGAGCGGCCTGCAGCGGTCCGATCTGGTGATCATTGCGGCGCGGCCTTCCATGGGCAAGACGGCGTTCGTGATGAACATCGCGGAGAATGCCGCGATTGAAGATCAGCAAGTGGTGGGGGTGTTCTCGCTGGAAATGTCGCGCGAGGCGCTGCTGATGCGCTTGCTGTGTTCGCAGGCGCGGGTGGACGCCCACAAGATGCGCACCGGTTCGCTGTGGCAGGACGACACGAAAAAAGTTGTGCGCGCCATGGAGCAACTGGCGCACGCGCCGATTTTCATCGACGACACTCCCGGCATTTCGCTGAGCGAGATGCGCGCCAAGGCGCGGCGGTTGAAGCAGGCGCAGGGCAAAGCTGGATCTGATCATCGTGGATTACCTGCAGCTGATGTCGGGCGGGGGCAAGCGCTTTGAGAATCGCACGCAGGAAGTTTCGGCGATTTCGCGCGGGCTGAAGGCGCTGGCCAAAGAACTGAGCGTGCCGGTGATTGCGCTCTCGCAGTTGAGCCGCGCTCCGGAAAGCCGCGGCGGAGATCATCGTCCGCAACTTGCCGATTTGCGCGAGTCGGGATCGATCGAGCAGGACGCCGACCTGGTGATGTTCATCTTTCGCGAAGAAGTCTACAAGCAGGACGATCCGGAATTGCAGGGCAAGGCCGAAATCATTATTGCCAAACAACGCAACGGTCCCATCGGCAAAGTCCGGATGGCGTTCCTGAAGAATTGCACCCGGTTTGAGTCCATGGTCGAGGGCGGAATGGCCCGAGAGGAGTGAGCGCCGGGACCTACAGGAAAGACTGTAGATATGGCGGGGTAAGTACCTTAGGAACTTAGGCTTGCGCGGGAGGCAAGAGGCAGCGTCTGCCTGTGGAAAAGCTTGTGGAATTGAAAACCGTGTTCAAGATTTCCTTTGGCGAAGACCGCTCGGTCGGTTTCGGGAAGCGTCTTTCCGGCCCTTAAGCCCATGAGTAGTAACCAGTTATGCAATTCATCCGGCATTAACATCGGGCACTCATGGGGAGCGGTTGATATCCTTGCGACTTTTGAGATTTGCACATTCTGGAGTTCTAGTACTTTCGTTTTGCGGCCCAATTTAGCGGGTTTTCCGGGGCGCTGAGCGCTCGGGATTCAACAGAGAAACACTGATGGCATCGAAATTGTCTTTCTCATGAATGTTGAGTGACACCTCGCTCGGTGCGAACCGCCAGCTGCTAGTTGCTGCCCTCGCCAACCTTCAGGACCGCCAGAAAAGCCTCCTGCGGGATGTCGACGCGGCCGATGCGCTTCATGCGCTTCTTGCCTTCCTTCTGCTTTTCCAGCAGCTTGCGCTTGCGCGAAATGTCGCCGCCGTAGCATTTGGCAATCACGTTCTTGCGCATGGCGTGGACTGTTTCGCGGGCGATGATCTTGGCGCCGATCGAGGCCTGGATGGGCACTTCGAACATCTGGCGGGGAATGAGTTCCCTCATTTTGGAAACCAGCAGCCTTGCCACGCTCGTAGGCGAAGTCGCGGTGCACGATGATGGAGAGCGCGTCCACCGGCTCGCCGGCAACGAGAATGTCGAGCTTCACCATGGGCGACTCCCAATAGCCGGCGAGGTGATAGTCGAGCGAAGCGTAGCCGCGGGAGACCGATTTGAGGCGGTCGTAAAAATCGAGAACGATCTCGTTCAGCGGCAATTCGTAGTGCAGCATCACGCGCGAGGAGCTGACGTACTCGAAGGTTTTCTGCTTGCCGCGCTTTTCTTCGACCAGCGCGAGAATTCCGCCGACATATTCTTCATTGGTGAGAATCGTGGCGAGGATGACCGGCTCTTCGACTTTGGCGATCTCGCTGGGATCGGGCCAGCGCGAGGGATTGTCGATTTCGACCATCGTGCCGTCGGTCTTGTGATCTTGTAGCGCACGCCGGGCGCGGTGGTGATCAGGTCGAGATTGAACTCGCGCTCCAGCCGCTCCTGAATGATCTCCATGTGGAGCAGGCCCAGAAAGCCGCAGCGGAAGCCGAAGCCGAGCGCGACGGAACTTTCCGGCTCGAAGAAAAACGAGGAATCGTTCAGGCGCAAGTTTTTCGAGGGCCTCGCGCAGTTGGGTGTGCTCGTGAGCATCGACGGTGTAGAGCCCGGCGAAGACCATGGGCTTGATCTCTTCAAAGCCGGGCAGAGGTTCGATGGCGGGATTGCTGTCGTGGGTGATGGTGTCGCCGATTTTCGTGTCGGCGACATTCTTGATGTTGGCGATGAGGAAGCCGACTTCGCCCGCCTGCAAGTTGGTCGATCTCCACCGGCTTGGGAGTGAGCACGCCGAGCGTCTCCGCGTCGAAGGTGGTGCCGTTCCACATGAGGCGAATTCTTTGTCCTTTGCGCAGCGTGCCCTGAAATACGCGGGTGAGCACGACCACGCCGCGGTAAGCGATCGAACCAGGAGTCGAAAACCAGCGCCTGGAGCCGGTTGTCGGGATTTCCCTTGGGCGGCGGAACGCGCTTCACAATCGCTTCCAGCACGTCGGGAACGCCCTGGCCGGTCTTGGCGCTGATCAGGACGGCGTCGGAGGCATCGAGGCCGACGGCGCCTTCGATCATTTCTTTCGTGCGCGGAATGTCGGCGCTCTGCAGGTCGATCTTGTTGATGACGGGAATGATCTCGAGCCCGTGATTGATGGCGAGATAGGAGTTGGCCAGCGTCTGCGCTTCGACGCCCTGGGAAGCGTCGACGACCAGCAGCGCGCCTTCGCACGACGCCAGAGACCGCGAAACTTCGTAGGAGAAGTCCACGTGGCCGGGCGTGTCGATCAGGTTGAGCTGGTAGGTCTGGCCGTCGTGCGCGGTGTACATCATGCGGACGGCGTGGGCCTTGATGGTGATGCCGCGTTCGCGCTCCAGGTCCATGGAATCGAGCACCTGCGCCTGCATCTCGCGCGCGGTGAGCGATCCGGTCAGCTCCAGCAGGCGGTCGGCGAGCGTGGATTTGCCGTGGTCAATGTGCGCGATGATCGCGAAGTTGCGGATGTGCTGGGAATCCATGATGAGGGCGGCTAAAGATCAATCTTAGCAGGTGAGGCCGAAGCTCGACGGGGGGAGGGGCGAGCAGAATCAGGCGACGTGCGGAAAATGGCAGGCGTAGACGAACAAACTGAAAAGGCATCCGCTGCAACCGTTCTGACCGGCCGCTCTCCGGTCCTGCTTGTCATGCTCTCCCGCGTGGTATACCCTCGTGCCCCGAGAGTTGGGGAATGATTCGAACCCACATTGCGCTGACCCTGGGCGTCGGAACGGCCATGGCGGTTGTGTTCTGGCAATTCCGGCCCGCTGAGTGGACCGCCATGAGCATCCTTGGCGCTATCGTCGCGGTGGCCGGTTTCGTGTGCTGGACGCTGGCGCGATTTCAATTGGGCCAGTCGTTCGCGGTGACGGCGCAGGCGCGGACGCTGGTGACCCGCGGACTTTACTCCAGGTTTCGCAACCCGATTTATGTTTTCGGATCGTGTGTGATTGCAGGGACGATTCTCTACCTGGGCCGTCCCCTGGCGCTGCTGGTGTTTGCGGGGATCATTCCGCTGCAGATCTGGCGTTCGCGAAAGGAATCAGCGGTGCTCGAGACGGCGTTCGGCGAGGAATATCGCAGGTATCGTGCAGGGACGTGGTTCTGAGATTCGAGTACGGAGAATTCCGGGAGGAATCATGGGGAAGGCAATCATTCTGTTCTTGCTGGGTGGCTCGTTGGCTACGGCGCAGACGCTTTCGCCGGCTGTGCAGGCGTTCGTTCAGGTGGATGCTCCGGTGGTGGCGCTGACGCACGTGCGGGTGATTGACGGCACCGGAGCGGCGGCGCGCGAAGACCAGACCGTGGTCCTCAACAAAGGCAAGATTGAGTCGGTGGGCGATGCGTCTACCGCGAGCGTGCCGAAAGACGCGCAGGTGCTCGATCTCCACGGCTACAGCGTGATTCCGGGCCTGGTCGGAATGCACGACCACATGTTTTATCCCATGGGCAACGGAATCTTCGGGGAGATGGCGTTTAGCTTTCCGCGGCTGTACCTGGCGGGCGGCGTGACCACGATCCGGACAACCGGTGCGCTGGAACCCTACACCGATCTGGAACTTAAAAAGCAGATCGATTCGGGGCAAACGCCGGGGCCGAAGATGCACGTCACCGGGCCCTATCTGGAAGGAGCAGGCTCATGGGCGCTGCAGATGCATCAACTCTCCGGGCCTGAGGATGCAACCAAGACGGTCAACTTCTGGCTCGACCAGGGAGTCGACAACTTCAAGGCGTACATGTTCATTACGCGAGCGGAACTGGGCGCGGCGATTCAAGCGGCGCACAAGCGCGGAGCCAAGGTTACGGGACACCTGTGCTCGGTGAATTTTCGCGAAGCGGCCGATCTGGGCATTGACGACCTGGAGCACGGATTTTTCGTGGACACCGAATTCCTGCAAGGCAAGAAGCCGGACGAGTGCCCCAAGAATTCCGAGGATCTCGAAGGAATGGCGGGCCGAGACGCGAACTCCGGGCCGATGCACGACACGATCGCGTATCTTGTGCAGCATCACGTCGCGTTGACCTCGACTCTTCCCGTATTCGAGATGTCGGTGCCGGGCCGGCCATCGATGCAGGCCCGTGTGCTGAATGCCTTGGCGCCGGATGCGCGGAGTGCCGTTCTGAATAACAAAGTCCGATCAAGCGACCAGGCTGCGATTCGCCGGCGGTATGGAGCGGACGTGTCTCCCATGACCGCCGCTTTCAAGAAGGAACTGGAATTCGAATACGCATTCTCAAAGGCAGGGGGAGTGTTGCTGGCTGGTCTCGATCCCACAGGGATGGGTGGAGTGATTGCCGGATTCGGGGACCAGCGCGAAGTGGAATTGCTGGTCGAAGCGGGATTCACGCCGGTGGAGGCGATTCACATCGCGACGTTCAATGGGGCGCAGTATCTCGGCGAATCGGATCGTATTGGAACCATCGCGGCGGGGAAGCAGGCCGATCTGGTCGTGATCAAGGGCGACCCGTCGACGAAGATCGAAGACATTGAGAACGTGGAGACGGTGTTCAAAGACGGTGTGGGCTACGATTCGGCCAAGCTGATTGAGTCCGTGCGCGGGGTGGTCGGAAGCCGGTAGAACCGTGAACTCCGGGGCGCGGGCGGCCCCCGTTCGTCCTCCGTTACACGGGCTTCGATAGAATCAAGTTCCCATGCTCGTACTCGCTTCCGCCTCGCCGCGACGCCAGGATCTTTTGCGCAACGCAGGAATCCCATTTGCCGTGCAACCGGCGCATGTAGATGAAGCACCGCTTAACGGTGAGTTGGCGCGGGATTGCGCGGAGCGGTTGGCCCGCCAGAAAGCGCTGGAGGTATGGCGCAGGCGTCCAGGTGATGTAGTGCTGGGCGCGGATACGGTGGTCGTCGTCGACGAGACGATTCTAGGCAAGCCGGCCGACGCCGAGGATGCGGCGCGCATGCTGCGCATCCTCTCGGGCAGGATTCATGTCGTGATTACCGGAGTATGCGTGGTGCACGCGGCCGCAAGTTTCGAACTTCCCGGCGTGACTGACGTTACGGCAGAGATCAAGACTGCGTCGGAGACGACTCTGGTAACGATGGTCGACCTTTCCGACGAGGACATCCGAACCTACGTCGCGACCGGCGAGCCCATGGACAAAGCCGGGGCGTATGCGATCCAGGGATTGGCTTCGCGTTGGATTCCCCGCATCGAAGGCGATTACAGCAATGTCGTGGGATTGCCTGTGGCTATGGTGTACAAGATGTTGCGCAACAACTTAAAGGCAGGGTAGAACAGGGAAGAACGAAACAAAAGCTTGAAACGCGAAGGTCGCTAAGAAAAAACCAAGAAGGTCGCAAAGAAAAGCTGCGAAGATGCAAAGAGGAGTCTTGTTAAGAAAAAGCTCGCTAAGAAAATCAGCAAGAACCCAACAGCCTGTGCCGGCTGCCTTAAGGTTTCTTCTCTTCGGGCTTCTCGTCTTTCTTCTCTTCGCCTTCTTTCATGGAAGACTTGAAATTGCGGATGCCTTCGCCCAGGCCCTTGCCCAGTGAGGCAAACTTGGAGGGTCCAAACAGGAGCAAGGCGATGGCTATGACCAACAACCAATGAAGAGGCGACAACTCACCCATAGCTCCTCCGTTTGAATTCCTGTGCGCCGCGCCTGTGCGCGGTTACGAAGCACTGCTGAAATTCTAGGCCACTCAAGTCAGCGAGTCAAAGCCGAGGCGTGCCGGCGAGGGTTCGCGCGCATTCGTTGGGCACGCTTACCAAGTTGGAGAGAGGAAGTCTATTGTGGAAGCGTCGGTTCCCCCGAGGGTTGTACTTATGTCGAGAATTCGCGTTTTCCTGATTGCCGCCCTGTTTTGTATTCCGAACACCACTCTAGTCCGCTCACAAGAGGCTCCACCTGCCGCGGTTCCGGCAGGCGAACAGCGGAAGACCAGCGAGCCCTACACAGGCGACCTCTCCATATTCGATTCGCCCGGCCGCGACGAACGGCTCCAGATCGATCGCGTGATGGATATTCTCGGCGTTGCGCCCGGTAAGGCCGTGGCTGACATCGGGGCCGGATCTGGCTGGTTTACGGTGCGCGCTGCGAAGCGTGTGGGCGCGCGCGGTGTCGCGTATGCCGTGGACATCAACCCGGAAGCGGTTCGTTACATCGGCAAGCGCGCGGAAAAGGAACAGTTGCAGAATGTGAAAACGATTCTCAGCACGGCCGACGATCCGCTGCTGCCGGCCAGTTCCGTGGATGCGGTGTTGCTGCTCAAGACGTATCACGAAGTCGCGCAGCCCGTGGTTTTGCTGAAGAACTTGCGCGCTGCACTGCATCCGGGCGCCAAGGTTGGGATCATTGATCGAAACGGAAATGGGGAGGACCATGGGGTCGGCAGCGAGGTCGTGATTCGTGAAGCAAAACAGGCGGGCTACAGTCTGCTCGAGCAGTACGACTTCGTGAAGGGCGACAAGATGGATTATTTCCTGGTCTTCACGGCAGGACAGTGACCTCTTCGACTACCGACCAGGTCGTGCGGGCCAGGTCGGCAAACGCTGGAAGGTCGGCATCCGACGCCGCGCCTTGCGGGCTGGCCCACGCAGCCTCCATCGCCGCCCAATTGTCAAAATAGAGTTCGACGACCGCATCCCATGCTGGCGGCGTGCGGTTGGGATCGGCATACACAAGATTCTGGATATATCTTCTGAGGCCGGGAAGATTTCTCGCCAGAGGTCCGTGGATTTCTTCGAGGTGCCGCCGAAATTCCGCGGGAGTCAACTCCGCTCGACGGTAGATGACGACCATGAACTTCAGCATGCGACCGTCCCGCGAATCAAACGCTTTCGATCATACCCGCCAGAAGCAGCGCCCGGCGCGGTAACTCGGAGACCACGATGTGTTCGTGTATGGCGTGCGCTCCGTTCCCTACGCCTCCCATGCCATCGAGCGTCGGGATGCCGATGCCGGCGGTGAAGTTTCCATCGGAGCCTCCGCCAACGGCCGCCTCGTCGAGCTTCCAGCCAATCTGCCGCGCGATTGCCTGCGCTTTCTTATAGAGAGCGACCACGCCAGCATTACGCTCCATGGGCAGCCGGTTGATGCCCCCTTCGACGCTGAGTTTGCAGCGTTTGTCGAAGGGCTTGAGAGCGCGGAATTTGCGATCGAGAGCGGCAGCTTGCTTCGCCAGTTTGATGCGCACGTCAAACTCCACGGTCGCTTCGGCAGCAATCACGTTGGTGCGAGTTCCGCCTCGAATCATGCCGGGGTTGACCGACATCCCCCGTCGCAGGTCGTTCAGCTTCCAGACTGCGGTAATTTGCCGCGCGAGTTCGAGGATGGCGCTGTGTCCCTTGCCGGGATCGAGCCCGGCGTGCGCGGCGATACCTTGAACCGTGAGCGTGTAATCTCCTACGCCCTTGCGCGCGGTCTTCACGGCGCCGTGTGCGCCGGCCGCGGGTTCAAGGACGAGGACGGCCGCGGATTCCCGGGCCAGCGCCTCAGTAATTTTGCGCGAGGAACTGCTGCCGACTTCTTCGTCGGAGACCGAGAAACACCGTCACCGGCCGGGGGAGACCGGAGTGCCAGGCTTGCAGCGCCTCGATCGCGTACAGCATCAGTGCGATGCCCGACTTCATGTCGAACACGCCGGGGCCATGCAGGCGGCCGTCGGTCATCTGGCATGGCATGCTCGCGAGCGTTCCCAAAGGATAGACAGTATCGAAGTGCCCGAGCAGCAGAACGGGCTTGGTCTTTTTCTCGGCAGATCCTCGCGCCGGGAAATTGATTTGCAAGTTATCGGCGAACTCCTCAGAGCGGTGCACGCGCGCGTGTCCGCCGAGAGCCTCGAACCGCCCCGCCAGCACAGCGCCCATGCGGTCGCCCGCCAGCTTGTTCTCGCTGGGTGACTCGATCTGAACGAACTCGCGGATGGTTTGGACCATCGGTTCCAGCCGGCCTTCGAAATAGCGCAGCCGTTCAAGCCACATGCTGTGGGACTGGTTTGGCGCCGGACGCGCGGTCTTCTTGCTCGGCATCGATTCGCTGTGCTCCGAGCCCAGGTCAGAGGAACACGCCTCCCAGGCACAAGTCGTACAGTATAATCTTCAAGCCGTTTGAGTCGAGTCATGCTTGAGATGAATCACGCCTGAATCGAACTATGAATGAGTTGAACCATGAATGAGAGCATCCCTGTGACGGAATCTTCGCCGGGCTCGACGAAGGCCGCGCTCGATATCCACGACATCCTGAAGATACTGCCGCACCGCTATCCGTTTCTGCTGATTGACCGTGTGCTCGATCTGAAGCGGAAAGAGCGCATTGTCGCCATCAAGAACGTCACCATCAACGAGCCCTTTTTTGCCGGACACTTTCCTGGCCTGCCGATCATGCCGGGCGTGTTGATTGTGGAGGCCATTGCGCAGGCCGGCGGAGCGCTTCTGCTGACCGAGGTGGAAGACCGGCGTGACAAAGTCATGGTTTTTACCGGCATTGAGCGCGCCAAGTTTCGGCGGCCGGTGAGTCCCGGCGATCAACTGCGGCTGGAGGTGGAAGTGAAAGGCTGGCGCTCGGTTCCGGGCATGACCGCCGCGAAAATGCAGGGCTACGCTTATGTGGGAGACAAGCGCGTGGCCGAGGCCGCTGTTTCCTGCCAGTTGATTGACAGCTCGCGCGGGCGCGCATCGAGTGACGATGCCGGCAACGGCGATGCGGGATAGTACACGCTTCTGAGCGCCTCCGATTTGATGAACCCATCCTCCATGAAATCCGCGTCCACGAACATCCATCCCACGGCCATGGTTGATCCGCGCGCGAAGGTCCCGGCTTCCTGCAAGGTCGGGCCGTATTGCGTGATTGGAGCGGGCGTGGAACTGGGAGAGCGATGCCGGCTGGGGTCGCATGTGGCGATCGAAGGTCCGACGAAAATCGGTGACGACAATGCGTTTTTCTCTTTCTGCGCCATCGGCATGGCCCCGCAGGATATTACGTATAGAGGCGAGCCGACGCGGCTGGAGATCGGCAGTCACAACGAGATTCGCGAGTTCGTCACCATCAACCGCGGCACGGTGAAAGGCGGCGGGTTGACGAAAGTTGGCAGCCATTTGCTCATCATGGCCTACACGCATATCGGGCACGATTGCCTGATCGAGGATCATGCCATGCTGGTGAATGGCGCGACACTGGGCGGGCACGTGACCGTCGAGGAATGGGCCGTGGTCGGGTCGCTGTGTCCGGTGCACCAGTTCGTGCGTATCGGAGCCCACTCGTATATCGGGGGCGGTACGGTGATCACGCAGAATGTTCTGCCGTTTTCCATGACCTCCGCCGCGCGCGATACGCATGCCTATGGCATGAATAAGGTTGGCCTCGAACGACGTGGGTTCTCCAAAGAACGCATCGCAAAGATCCATCACGCTTATAAGATTCTGCTGACTTCGAAAATGAATACCTCGCAGGCGCTGGAGAAGCTGAAGAGCGAACCCGACCGCGGGGAAGATGTGGATATGCTGGTCCGCTTCATCGAAGCGTCGGAGCGAGGAGTCATCAAGTGAGTTGTCGCCATGCGAATGATTGCGCGCGGGCACGTAGTTCCGCAAGGATGGCATGACTTCCCAAGGGGGAAAGCTCGGACTCATCGCGGGTAACGGCAAGTTTCCCTTTCTTGTTCTCGACGCGGCGCGCGCGCAGGGATATGACGTTGTCGTGGCCGCGATCAAGGAGGAGACATTCCCTGAAATCGAATCGCATGGTGCGGTTGCGGTTCACTGGCTTTCGCTGGGGGAACTGTCGAAGTTGATTGAGACTTTTCAGAAGGCAGGCGTGCGGCGCGCCGTCATGGCGGGGCAGGTCAAGCACAAGCAGATTTTTTCCAGCATCCGGCCGGATTGGAAGCTGGCGAAACTACTGCTCTCGCTTACGACACGCAACACCGATTCGCTGCTCGGCGCCATCGCCAAAGTCTTGGCCGATGAAGGCATTACGCTCGAGAGCTCCACTTCGCTGCTCGAACCCCTGCTGGTGAAGGCGGGCGTGCTCACGAGGCGTGAGCCGACGGGGCAGGAGCGCAAGAATATTGATTACGGACGGGACGTGGCCCGACTGCTGGGCGAGCATGATATTGGGCAGACGGTCGTGATCGCTGAGTCTGCGTGCGTGGCGGTCGAAGCCATGGAAGGCACCGATGCAACGATCGAACGTGCCGGGCAGATCATGCGGTCGTTGGATGTCGACGCATCGAGCAGCGACGCTTCCACGCTCAGTCGCGCGCTGACTGTGGTGAAGATCGCCAAGCCGAATCAGGATATGCGCTTCGACGTTCCGGTCGTCGGCTTGAAGACCATCGAGACGATGCAGTCGGCCGGAGCCAGTTGCCTGGCGCTGGACGCGGGGAAATGCCTGCTGCTGGATGGGCAGAAAATTATTGACGCGGCGAACACGGCGGGAATTGCGATTGTCGCCGAGGAAAGGTGAGAGATTGATGAAGGCGAAACACCCTGGAACGCAATCCGAAGCCGCCCGCATTGCCGACTTGCTTCGCCGTGCTTTCGATGGCAGCGCGTGGCATGGGCCTGCGCTGCTCGAATTGCTGCACGATGTTGATGCCGCAACCGCCGTGGCCAAGCCGCTGCCGGAGGTTCACAGCATCTGGGAACTGGTCCTGCACATTGCGGTGTGGGATGCGGTGGCTTTGCGCAGGCTGAGCGGGGAGAAGTCGCAACCGACCGGCACGAAAAATTTTCCGCCGGCGACCAAGGCGACACCGGCCGCGTGGCGCAAAGCCGTTGCGGCAACGAAACACACGCACGCGGCTCTTGTCGAAACCGTTGCTGCCCTGCCGGACTCGCGACTGCGCGACCGCGTTCCGGGCAAGCGGTACGATTTCTATCACATGCTGCACGGCATCGCGCAGCATGAGCTCTATCATGCAGGGCAGATTGCGATTCTGAAAAAGGCGCAGGGGCTTTCGCGGAAGTAGCGGCTCACCACTTCTTGAAAATCACCGCGACCGCGGCGACGATCAGGCCAAACCCCACCAGGTAATTCCACCGCAGCGGCTGTCCCAAATAGAACACTGAAAACCCGGCGAACACCGTCAGCGTAATGACTTCCTGAATCGTCTTGAGTTGCGCCGCGGTAAACTCGTAGGAGCCGATGCGGTTGGCCGGAACTTGAAAGCAATATTCAAAAAATGCGATCAGCCAGCTGACCACGATTACTTTGTAGAGCGGCACTTCGCGGTACTTGAGATGTCCGTACCAGGCAAACGTCATGAAGATGTTGGAAATGGTCAGCAGCGCGATCGTCCTCATGGGGCGATTCAATCCTTTCCGTGCGTGAGTTTTTCAAAGGCCCGAACACCGGTACGAGTGGAACGTTCGTGATCAACATCACGCCGGCGGTAATCCTGATGCTCTTTCCCCGGATTCCGTTTACAATTCTTTTCCGGCAACCAGCCATCGAGAATTTCATCTGCCACCACAAAATCCGATCACTGTCGCGGTGGTGGGCGTCGGCGTTTTCGGACGCAATCACGCACGAGTTTACAAGGAACTCGAACAACAAGGCGAAGCGGTGCGTCTTCTGGGAGTGGTTGATCCGGACGTAAACCGCGCCGACGCCGTGGCCCGCGAGTTTGGGTGCAAGGGGTTCGGCTCCGTGCAGCAGATGTTGACTACGCACAGCGAGTTGCAGGCCGCATCGGTGGCGTCGCCAACGGTGCATCATCTCGAGGTTGCCCGCGACTTGATGAATTCCGGCGTGGATGTGCTGATCGAAAAGCCGCTGGCGGGAACGCTGGCCGAAGCGGACGAACTCGTCGCCCTGGCAGCCACGCGCAAAAGGATCGCTCAGGTTGGGCACCTCGAGCGCTTCAATCCCGCGGTGCGCGCCACTCTGCCGTTGCTCACGCGGCCTATGTTTTTCGAGGTCCACCGGCTTAGCGTGTTCACTCCGCGATCGCTCGACGTGGACGTCGTGCTTGATCTGATGATCCACGATCTCGACATTGTGCTGGCATTCGCCAAGTCTCCGGTGAAAGAAGTTCGCGCGGTGGGGCTGCCCATCTTGTCGGGCAAGGTGGACATTGCGAACGTTCGCCTGGAGTTCGAGTCCGGCTGCATTGCCAACTTCACGGCCAGCCGCGTGTCGACCGAGCGGGTGCGCAAGCTGCGGTTTTTTCAGCCGCGCCAGTACGTGTCGCTCGACTACGGGCGCCAGGAAGTGCTGGTCTTCACTGTGGGTCAGGATGGCCAGGCCGCCGCTGCGCCTAGTCCGAATCCGCAAATCGGCGTGACCAAGCCGCCGGTCGCTTCGGAAGAGCCTCTGCACGCGGAACTGCGATCATTTCTGCAGTCTGTGCGGGAGCGCTCCACTCCGGTCGTGCCGTTGGAAGATGGGCGCCGAGCTCTGGCTCTGGCGATGGAGATTGTGTCAGCGATTCGCGACCATGCCAAGAAAGTCGATCTAGCCGGCATGGCTAAACCGAAACACTGAATTGAGGTTTTCACAAGGCTGTTTACTTGTGAGACGGGCCGGGCTGCGCCCGAGGCCGGACAGCCGTGGCGGCTGTCTCCACATAGGTGTTCTGGCCGATACAGCTTTGATTTACATATGTTTACACACGCTGGTCGGGGCTGATTTGGAGCGAGCAGAATCCTAGGAAAGATGCGAAAATAGACGCAACTTGGTTGTGCCGCGCGCGGCACATTGCATCACTCCCCGAAGGCCGGATGCAACGCCGCGAACGCATTTCGTGTCTTAAAGACTGGCGGATACATCTAAGTTTTGTAGTAGTTCCAGCGCATGCCGATTACTCAAATTCCATTCCAGGATCCGGCGGCGCCGGCCGAGAAGTCCCAACCGGAGCAACTCGACCTCTACGACACGCGCGACTGGGAAACCGCTTACCGCGACTCGGAAGCGCATGTGCCGCACCTGCTGATCCAGTTGCAGGACGATCTGGCGCGGTCGCGCAAGCGCGAGGCCATCTGGATTTCGGTGATTGTCCACCTGGTTTTGTTCATCGTTGCCTGGAACCTGACCTTCATCCAAAAATTTGTTGGGTGGCATACCGCGGTCGTGGTGCCGGTGGACCAAATGAAGGACAAGGACCTGACGTTCCTGGCGCTCCCGCCCGATGCGCAAAAGCTCGCGCGCAAGCCGAATACGAACATCGCATCCGACAAAGACCGCATTGCAACCTCGCGTCACCCGCAACTGGATACGAAAGAGTTGCGGAAGATTCTGGCGACTCCGCCTCCCGGCAGGCCGGGGATGACTGGTCCGCAGTCAACCCAACCACAGGAGTCGGTTGCGCAGAATCCGTCGTCTGCGCCGCAGCCGGCGGGACAGCAGGCGCCGCGTCCGCAGTTTGAGACCAATCAGACTGCCGAATTGCAAACTCCGCCTCTTCCTAAGAACGACTTCAGCAAGTATGGCGGTGGGATGAGCGCGGGCTCCGCCATTCAGCAGGCTACGCAGGCGGCCGCCGCCCGGCGTGCGGCCGGAGGGGGGCAGGGCGGCGACTATGGGCTCGGGACTGGGTCTCACGGCGCCCGCATGGGACCGTTTGAGATTCTCAGTGACACGCAGGGCGTGGATTTCGGGCCATACTTGCAGCGCATTCTCGAGGATGTCCGGGAGAACTGGTACCACCTGATTCCGCCGTCCGCCGAAATGAAGAAGGGGAAACTGGCGATTGAGTTTGCCATCACAAAAGACGGCAAGGTCGCGGACATGCGGCTCATCGCTACGTCGAACGATGTGGCTCTGGATCGCGCGGCGTGGGGCGGCATCACCGCTTCCAATCCATTTCCGCCGCTGCCCAGTGAATTCACGGGGCCTTATCTCGCGCTGCGCTTCCGTTTCTATTACAACCCCGATAAGTCTGATCTGGAATAGCGGGGATGGGTTCGCGCGTCCGCATCGTTTCTTCATTGCGATAATCCAATAACTGAGCACGAGGAGCCCTGGTGGGAGCGTGCCGCGCGCGCGCGTCCGCCAGGAAAGAGGTTGCGTTGGAGAAAATGCCAGTCCTATTCGTCGGCCACGGATCGCCGATGAACGCCATCGAGCACAATGCCTTCACCGAGGCGTTGAGAGGCCTGAGTGCGCGCTTGCCCCGGCCCAAGGCGGTCTGCGTAGTCTCGGCGCACTGGGTGACGTCGGGCTCGCACGTGCTGGCGTCGGCTCATCCGAAGACGATTCATGACTTCTACGGATTTCCGCAGGCCCTGTATGAGGTGCAGTACCCCGCGCCGGGAGCGCCCGAAGAAGCGGAAACGCTCGCCGCCGATCCCGAGATTGTGCCGGATGAGAAATGGGGCCTTGACCATGGTTCGTGGAGCGTGCTGCGGCATATGTATCCAAAGGCAGATGTGCCCGCATTTCAGTTGAGTCTGGATGACCGCCGCAGTTTCAAAGAGCATCTCGAACTTGGGCGTGAGATCGCGGCGCTGCGCGGGCGCGGAGTCCTGATTCTGGGCAGCGGCAACATCGTGCACAATTTGCAACGCATCGATTGGGAGAACGCCTCAAGGGGCTTACAACTGGGCCGTGGAGTTTGACGCGCGGGTCAAGTCAGCGGTTGACAAACACGATGCGAGAGCGCTGGCCGAGCCTCAGAAGTGGGGCGAAGCCTTGCTCGCCGCCGCGCATCCTACCCTAGAGCATTATCTTCCGCTGCTCTATTGCATGGGAAGCACGGATGAGCGAGATGCCGTGTCGTATCCGTATGAGGGATTCGATTTCGGCAGCATTTCGATGCGGGCGATCCTTTTCGGCGACGCAGCGAAGTTCAACCGCTAGCGGCCGAACGCACTCTTTCTCGCTACCACACTCTGCAGCGGTTCTGATTCACCATGGGCGATCCCGCCTTGCAGTGGAATGCCTCCTGAAATTCCGGCATGTTCGAGACCACGCCGTTCGTCCGATATTTTTCCGGAGAATGCGGATCGACGGTGGCGCGCATGCGCTTGGTCTCATCGCGGGTCTGGCCGCACCAGCTCTGCCCGTAGCCGACGAAGAAGCGCTGGTCGGGCGTGAGGTCCATCGATCGGTTCCAGGTTCTGGCCTTTGGTGTCGTCCTTCCACGCCATGTAAGCCAGGATCAGTCCGCCCAGATCGGCGACGTCTTCGCCCAGCGTCAGCTTGCCGTTGATCTTGATGTCGTCGATGATGGTGTAGGTCGAATACTGATCGGAGATGCAGCTGGCGCGCTTCACAAACTCTTTTCCATCTTCCGCGGTCCACCAGTCGCGCAGGTTGCCCTGGGCATCGAACTGGCGGCCTTCATCGTCGAAGCCGTGGGTGAGTTCGTGGCCGATGGTGCCGCCGGTGTCGCCATAGTTGGGCGCGGCGTCGGAGTTGGGATCGAAGGCCGGAGGCTGCAGCACGCCGGCGGGAAAGTTGATGTCGTTCATCTGCGGGTTGTAATAGGCGTTCACGGTGGGCGGAGTCATGTCCCACTCGCCGCGGTCGACGGGCTTGCCGATCTTGGCCAGTTGGCGGTTGAATTCGAACTTGCGCGCGCGCTCCACGTTGCCCAGCTCGTCTCCGCGCACGATTTCGAGCTTGCTGTAGTCGCGCCACTTGTCGGGATAGCCGATCTTGTTGGCCATGGCATGCAGCTTGACCAGCGCCTGCTGCTTGGTCGCCGCCGACATCCAGGGCAGACCGTTGATGTCCTGCTCCATGGCCGCCTGAATTTCCTTCACCATCTTCAGCGCCTGCTGCTTGGCTTCCGGACCGAAATATTTTTCCACGTACGCCTGGCCCAGCGCCTCGCCCAGGTCGCCGTCGACGCTCTGCGGTGCAGCGCTTCCAGCGCGGCTGCAGTTCCTGCTGCCCTCGCAGCGTCTTGCCGTAGAAAGCGAAATTTTCGTTCACAAACGGCGCCGACAAGAAACGGCGCATCGGCATGCACCAGATGCCAGCGCAGATAAATTTTCCAGTCGGCCAAGCTTTCTTTTTGTGAGTTCCTCGTTCATCGCCTTGAAGAAGTCGGGCGACGCGACATTCAGCGACGCCAGCGAAGGCATCCCGACCTTGGTGAAATAAACCTGCCAGTGGAAATCGGGAGAAATCTTCTCCAGTTCCGCGCTGGTCATCTTGTGGTCCAGAGCTCTTCGGATCGCGGCGCTCGACGCGCGTCATCGAACCCTTGGCCAGCGCGGTTTCGATGCGCATGACGGTCTGCGCCTCGGCCGCGGCGGTCTCGGGCTTGTCGCCCAGCAGCTCGAACATTTTCTGCACGTGCGCGAGTATGCTTTGCGCAGTTCGACCGACTTCGCATCGTCTTTGGTGTAGTAGTCGCGGTCGGGCAGGCCGAGTCCGCCCTGATCGACGTCGGCGATGACCTGGTTGGCGTCGCGGAAATCCTGGATCGAATCGAAACGGAAGAGCACGTTGTCGTCAATCATGGCCGCGGCCACGTCGGCGATCTCCGCCTTGGAGCTGATTTTGGCAATCCGCTCCAGCCACGGCTTGAGCGGCTCGGCTCCCTTGGCGTCGATGGCCTTCTCGTCGGTGCAGGAAGCATAGTAGTCGCCAATCTTCTGCGTGACCGCGTTGCGCTTGGGGTCAGGCGCGGCGGCCGCTTCCAGGATCGCCGCGCAGCCGCGCCGAGGTTCTCATCCTGCATCTTGGAATAGGTGTCCCACGACGATTGGTCGGGAGGAATGGGATTTTTCTTGATCCAGCCGCCGCAGGAATAAGCGAAAGAAATCCACGCAGGGATCGACGCTGCGATCCATGGAGGTGACATCGAGCGCGGGTTCATGTTTTCGGTCGCAGGCTGCTGCGCGCTGGCTATGGAAAAAAACAGGCGACCGCAACCGTAACGAGACTAAGGCGCAGAACTGCCATGAGGACCCTTCTGTCTGGGACGAGAATTGAAATCAGTGAGACCCCAAAGTATAAGCCTGGGCGTCAAGCTGAATACAAGCACCAGCACAGACGCGTGAAGCCGGAGCCGGCTCTTCAGCCCTTCCTCAAATGAATCGATCCATCTCCCGTGCGGATCGTGAGCAGGCTGCCGCCGCCGTTCAGCTTGCCGCGCACTTCGTTCTGGCGAATCTTGCCTTCGGTGGTGACCGGCATGTCGAGATCGATGTGGCCGTCGCTGGTGTGCAGGTCGACGTCGGCCGCCAAGTCCTCCGGGGACTTCCAGGTGACATTGCCGTCGCCGGTTTCGAGCCTCCAGCCGGCGGCCAGGGAAGAGCCTGCCGTCAGCGCGCACTTCCACGTGCCCATCGCCGGTTTTCAGTTCGAGTTCGTCAAAGCGGCCGTGGGCGGTATGTGGCCGTCGCCGGTTGAGGCGCGCAGTTTGCCGTCGACGCCGTCAGCTTTTCGGAGCCGTCGCCGCTGTGCAGATCCATCTCGCCTTTGAATCCGCCGATGTCGATTTTGCCGTCGCCGGTGCGCAGGTTGACTTGGCCCTCGCGGGGCATCTGGATCTCGATGTCCACGCGATGATTGCCCCATTCCGACGGTGAAGTCGTGGTGCGGGTAGCGGACTTCGATTTCGACCATGTCGCCGCTCTGGTGCTCCTCGATCCGGATGCCTCCCTCGCCGATCTTGTAGCGAGTGGTGATCACCTTGGCTTCGATGGTGTTCTGATCCCAGGTCGAGACGTGAATGTTGGCGTCGGACGTTTCCACGCGCAGATCCGGCTTGCCGGTCAGGGTATAAGTCTTCGACCAGTCGTCGGCCAGGGCGGGCACGACGGCGACCAGCACGCACAGCCAGAATGAGCAAGCGACAGACGTTTCATCGAGCAGGCTTCATAGATTCCTCCGGCGGGCACGCACCTCTACCCAGCCTCTTAGACGGGATTACGAAAGATTGGTGAGACTGGTTCCATCGAAATGCTCGAGCTAACTTGCGGCGCGGCACGGCATAGGCCATTCGAACCAGCGTTCGTTCCGAAAATGGCAGGTAGAGCAGGGCCGCGCTGGCTGCGAAAGCCGCGCCCAGACCGATTTTCTGGATCAGCAGAAACGGGGCAACGGCCCAGAGTTGGTCCAGCGCCAGGATGAATGGAAACATTTGAAGGAATTTCTCTCCCAGCCGCTGATAGTCGAAGCCAACAGCCGACATCAGATAGCAGCGCAGCGGAATGCCCGCCCCAGCGGTGACCATCACAGCGCCGGCAAGAGCCGTCGCACCCCACAAAGGAAGAAACGAGTCCGCAATGCCCTGGATCGTGTGCAACCGAAACAGCGCCGCGAGATAAAAGATCAAGTACATCAGCTGGATCAGTGCAAAAAGTCCCGCGGGTCACCCGACGATTCGGAATCGGAACCTCGAGTTCGGGATGAAACGTGGCCGGAGATGGGTACAGCTCCGGAACATCGTTACGTACGCGCGGAACCGCTTCATTCACGGCAGGCGCCAGGGTAGCAGGCACTTGCGGGGACTCCCTTAACTCCTTGTTTTGCAGCGGGGCGATGAATCGGTACCCACGCCGGGCCAACGTCTCGACGTAGCGCGGACTGGAAGCCGAATCTCCGAGAGCTTCGCGCACCTTATTGATCGCGGTGTTCAGGCTGTGATCGAAGTCAACGAAAGTGTCGGAGGGCCACAGCCTCTGCTGTAACTCTTCGCGCGTGACCACGTCGCCCGCGCGCTCCAAAAGCAGGGCCAGAACCTGGAACGGTTGTCCTTGCAGGCGCAGCCTTACGCCGCTCTTGCGCAGTTCGCCGGCGTTGAGATCGAGCTCAAAAACGCCGAAGCGGGCGACTCTGCTGTTGTTTTGCGGCACGACGCCGTAGTGTAGCACCGGCGGCCGGTGTCCGGCCGTTGCCGGTCTGGCTCATCGAGTTGGTGAGCAGCGCTTTGGGCGAGACCTAAAACCAAACTCTCAAGACCCAAAACCAGCGCTACAATATCCGCGTGTCCTCCCCAGACCCGCAGAACGATGAGCACAAACACCACCGCCATGCTGGCTATGCATCGGAAACTTCTGGCCTGCTCCTCATTGCGGTTCTGCTCCTGATCCTCACGCTGATCCGCTACTGGCACGACATTCACTGGAGTTGGCGCTGAACGTGGGCTCCACGCGCCGCGAAGTCGAGCCGCTTGAGCCTTTGCTGGTGGCCATCCTCGGCCCCACGGCCAGCGGGAAAACGGCGCTGTCGCTGGCGCTCGCCCAGAGGTTTCACGGAGAGATCGTTAACTGCGACTCAGTCGCTATGTACCGCGAGTTCGACATTGGCACGGCCAAGCCCAGCGCTGCGGAACGCGCCCGCGCCCCGCATCATCTGTTCGATTGCGTCGCGCCAACCCAGCCCGTGACCGCTGGTGAATACGCGCGCCAGGCGAGGCGAGTGCTGGTGGAGATCAAGTCGCGAGGGAATTTGCCCATCGTCGTAGGCGGCACTGGACTTTATCTGCGCGCCCTGCTCGAAGGCCTTTTCCCCGGACCCGAGCGTTCGGAGGAATTGCGCGAGCGCCTGCGAGAGAGCGCTGCGAACCGCGGCTCAGGCCATCTCAATAAAATTCTTGCGCGCCTCGATCCGATTGCCTCTCAAAAAATCCACGCCAATGACGCACCCAAACTGATTCGGGCCATCGAGGTTTGTCTGGCGTCGCGGCGAAAGATGTCGGAACTCTGGCAAAAGGGACGCGACTCGCTGCAAGGCTTTCATATTCTGCGCCTGGGCCTGGATCCTGAGCGCGCCGCGCTCTACGATCGCATCAATCAGCGCGCCATCCGAATGCTCGAGACTGGTTTGGTCGAGGAAACGAAAAATCTGCTGGAGCGATACGGCTCGACGGCTGGGCCGCTGGCTTCTCTCGGATACAAGCAAGCCGTTCAACTCTTGCGAGGAGAACTCACACGCGAACAAGCGGTGGCGGCTGCGCAACGAGCGCATCGCAACTATGCCAAGCGCCAGATGACATGGTTCCGACGCGAGCCGGACGTGACCTGGCTGAAGGGGTTCGGCGACGATCCGCTGGTTCAGGAGCAGGCGCTGCGCAGTCTCGCGGAGCACCAGGGCTAAGACCAAGACCCAAGACCAACCCTTCTGCTATCGTTTCCCCATGCCGCGAATCTTATCTGTCTTAATCCTTGCCCTATCTCTCGCTGCGTCCGCATTCGCCAAAGACAAGCCGCCGCATCCTGCTGGACTCCAAGCCGGACGCGGGGACAAGTGGGCCGAGAAGACGCTTCGCAAGCTGACCGTCGAAGAAAAAATCGGGCAGGTCTTCATGATCTGGTGCCGCGCCAGCTTCCTCAACGTGGAGAATCCCGAATACCTGAAGTGGCGCGACGACATGCAGAAATATCACGTTGGATCGTTTGCCATGACCGTCCACGTAGATGGACCGTTCCTCCTGCGCAGCGAGCCGTATGAGGCCGCCGAACTGCTGAACCGCCTGCAACGCGACTCGAAGCTGCCATTGCTGTTCGCGGCTGATTTCGAACGTGGTGTTTCCATGCGCCTGCAGGGCACAACCATTTTTCCGCACGCGATGGCCTTTGGCGCCGATGGCAAGATCGAAGATGCCGAGACCTTCGGCCGCATCACCGCGGAGGAATCGCGCGCCATCGGAGTGCATTGGAATTTCTTTCCGGACGCCGACGTGAACTCGAATCCGGCCAATCCGATCATCAACACCCGTTCGTTCGGAGAAGATCCCAGGCAGGTTGGCGATCTGGTCGCGGCCTACATCAAGGGCGCGCACCAGGCCGGAATGCTCACCACAGTGAAACATTTTCCCGGTCACGGGGACACTGCGACCGACTCGCATCTCGGCGTGGCTGCCGTGAATGGAGACCGTGCTCATCTCGACTCGATCGAACTTCCGCCGTTCAAGCGAGCTATCACCGCTGGCGTGGATTCGGTAATGGTGGCGCACGTCACCGTTCCCGCCCTCGATCCCGACCCGAACCACGTGGCTACGATCTCGCCGGCTGTCCTTACCGATCTGCTCGAAAAGGATCTTGGATTCAAAGGCCTGATCGTGACCGATGCGCTCGACATGGCGGGCCTGACGCATCTTTTCGCCGACAACATTGGCCGCGCCGCCGTCGAGGCTTTCAAGGCCGGCAACGATCTGCTGCTCATCCCCCCGGATCTCGGTGCTTCGTATAACGCCATGCTTAAGGCAGTGCAGTCGGGAGAAATCTCCCGCCAGCGTCTGGACCGCTCCGTCCTGAAGATCCTGAAAATAAAGGGATCTCTCGGCCTGAACGACTCTCGTACGGTTGACCTGAATGGGATTGCAACCTCGGTCGGAAAGCCGGAGAACATTGCCTTCGGCCAGCAGGTCGCCGATGCCGCCATCACCCTGGTGCGCGACAACGGCAAAGTGCTCCCCCTGAAGTCCAAGGGAACCGCCGAGGCCGGCCTTCCGTATACCGCTAAAGAGGAGACCCACAACCAGGTTGTGGCCGTTCTCTTTTCTGAAGACATGCGCACGGAGTCTGGCCGGGCCTTCGGACGCGAGTTCCGCGCCCGAATCCCGGATGCGCGCGTGATTTATGTGGATCCACGTTCCGCGGCCGGTATGAGCGATGAAGTGCTGAAGGCCGTGGATGAGGCGCAGACTGTGGTTGCCGCGGTCTATGTAATTCCGACGGCGGGGAGAGTCGGGAATTCGATGGCCATGGCCGACGCGACCGGAGCGCTGCTGGAGAACGTGCTCGAGCACGCGTCGGGAAAGACCGCGGTCGTCGCCATGGGGAATCCGTACCTGGCCAGCGATTTCCCGAAGATCGAAAATTACATGTGCACATTTTCCAACGCGACCGTTTCGGAAGTGAGCGCGATCAAGGCGCTTTTCGGAGAGATTCCGATCCGCGGTCATCTGCCCGTCACCATTCCGAATATCGCCCAGCGCGGCACGGGCCTCGAGCGCCCGGCGCAGGTTGCAAGTGGAGGGTCTCAGCATGCGAACAACTAGTTCTCGCAGAACCAGGTTTCACGCCGTCAGCATCTTCGTTCTAGGGTCAGCCGTCGTTGCCGCTCTGATTCTTCCCGCGTGCAGCATCAACGTGAAGAAACAGCAGAACGGAGACGACAAGCAGGTGGACATCAACACGCTGGTGGGCGGCATTCACGTCAGCAAAGACGCCAAGGCGGAAGACGTTGGCCTTACGGTCTATCCCGGCGCGCGGATGAAGCAAAAGAATTCCAACGGCGAAGACAAGAGCGCCAACGTAAACATTTCCAGCTTCGGCTTCGGGTTGAAGGTGGTCGCTCTCGAATACGAGTCCGACGATGCCCCCGGCAAGCTCATTGCTTATTACAAGGACCAACTCAAGAAGTACGGGACCGTCCTTGAGTGCCACACCAATAACATGAATGTGAACACAGATATGGAAGGCTCCGACAAGGGTTCTCATGAATTAACCTGCAGCGGGAGCAGCGGCGTAAATGTGGAACTGAAAGTTGGAACCAGGGAAAACCAGCACATCGTAGCGGTCGAGCCCGACGGAAAAGGCTCGAGCTTCTCGCTGGTGTACGTGCGCACCCACGGTAAGGAAGCTGATATTTAGAAGTTTTCCGCGGGGACGGTAGCTTGCCGCGCCTCGCGACCCATTGAAGTCTGGTCGAAGGAGGACTCCATGTTTCGCCATCTGACCCTTGCACTCGCCGTTGCGTCCGCGCTCATGCTGACGGCATACGCGCAGGATTCGGGAAATCAAAACAAGAACCTCGACATCCACAGTTCGGTCGGTGACCTGCATGCGGGCAACGATGCCGACGCGAAGAAGGTCGGCCTGCCGCTCTATCCTGGTGCTCGTCCCAAGTCTGACGACGAAAACAACAACCAGGCCAATCTGAGTCTCTTCACCGAAGCCTTCGGGATGAAACTGGTGGTCGCCGGCTATGAGTCCGACGACGCGCCGGAAAAAATCGTCGCCTTCTATCGCGAAAAGCTGAAGAAGTTCGGCAAGGTGCTGGAGTGTCATTCCCACAATCACGACGGTGGTATTGATATGAACGATGATGCCAAGGAGTCCAAGGAATCGAAGGCACTCAAGTGCGAAGAGAACTCCGGACCGGTCACCGAGTTGAAGGTCGGCACTTCCGACAACCAGCACATCGTTGCTGTTGATCCCAAGTCCAGCAAGGGATCCACGTTCGCGCTTGTCTACGTCCACACCAGGGGCAAGCAGGGAGAAATCTAGAGCGAGTTGCCTGTGGGCGAGTGCGGAAATCTCAGTCCGGAAATCTGCAGTGTCCATGCGCGTCCTTGCCTCTGCACGCGGGTTGCGGTACTTTCAAATGCAACCCATCCTGATCTCTCATGGAACAGCCCTGCTACAAGTGCGGACAAGTAGTCGAACAAGGGATCCCCTTCTGCCCACACTGTTCGGCTCCGCAGATTCGTGTCGTGGTCGCAGAGCCCGTGCCAGCGCTTGCAGCCGCCGCAGAGGGCGGCACAACATCGCAGGGCGCCCTGCCTGCGTCGCAGACCGTCCCGGTCCTGGCGCTTCCCATGTCGTGGTCACAGGCTTTGAAGCCGTGCGCCTTGGCGGTCGTCGTTGCGTCCCTATTGATGGTCTTGGGGCTCAATTCGTTGGTCGCGATGCTTAGTATCGGCTTTCTTGCGGTGGCCTTTTATCGCCGGCGCAAGCCGGACGCCTCGATCCGAGCGATTGATGGTGCCGGACTGGGAGCTCTCGGCGGAATTCTCTGGTTCGGTATGTTTTTATTCCTGCTCACATTGTTGGTGGTGGCCTTGCGAGAGGCACCGGGGCTGCAGGACCAACTCCTCCAACAACTTCACCAAGCCGCTTCAAGCCCCAGTGCGTCTCAGATACAAGAGTTCCTGGACCACACTAAGACCGCGTCAGGTCTCGCCGGTATGGTTCTTTCGGCCCTTGTTAGCGCTCTTATCCTAGGCACTCTCGGAGGCGCTTTAGGCGGGGCCGTCTTCGGCCGTCGTGATAAGTCTTAGCCCCCGCATGAAAATCGTCGCCTCTCGACCGTTCGCATCCGCCCTCTTGCGGCCGCCTACACCTGCCGCGTATGATGCACCGTTCTTTACTTCACGATGACTTCCTGTGATGAATAAGCCCGCGCGCGGTTCGCTGCTGGGAATCGAACACCTGGACGCGAAGGAAATTCTGGGCCTGCTCAAGCTGGCCCGCCGCATGAATCCGCAGAAGGCCCGCCCGTTGCTACGGGGCAAGCGCATCGTTCTCCTGTTTTACGAAGCTTCCACCCGCACTCGCTCTTCCTTCGAATTTGCCGCGAAGGCGCTGGGCGCAACGACGACGTTGGTGCAATCGTCGGGATCTAGCATCGAAAAAGGCGAATCCGTCCTCGACACCGGCTACACGCTGCGCGCCGTGGGCGCCGATTGCATCGTGATGCGCCATCCGTCGGCGGGGGCGCCGCATCTGATGGCGAGTCATCTCGACATCCCCGTGATCAATGCCGGGGACGGCATGCACGAGCATCCATCGCAGGCGCTGCTGGACGCCTTCACGATCCTGAAACATAAGAAGTCGCTCAAGGGCCTGCAGGCCACGATCATCGGCGACATCTATCACAGCCGCGTCGCTCGCAGCGCCTGCCACTTGCTAACCAAGTTCGGAGTCAAGCTCACCCTCTGCGGCCCGCCCGAGTTCGTGCCCGACGTAGCCGCGACTCTGGCGCCAGGACTGCGCGTGACTCGTCACATTGAAGACGCGCTGCGCGGCACCGATGTAATCATGCTGCTACGTGTGCAGAAAGAGCGCCTAGCCGGACAGAAAATCCGCCTGCAGGACTATATCGCCCGCTACCAGATGACCAGCGCGCGCCTGAAGTTGGCGAAACGAGACGCCATCGTGATGCACCCCGGCCCGATCATCCGCGGCCTCGAATTGACTGCCGAAGTCGCCGACGGCCCGCAGTCCGTGATCATCGACGAGGTCCACAACGGTGTCCCCACGCGCATGGCGATTCTGGCGCGGGCATTAGGGAAGGCGAAGTGAGAACACTAACTTTCACGGATGCACACGGATCCACGCGGATTAAAGCGATGTCAAAAAAGATCGCGGAATGCGTGAATCTGCGGAATGCTGAAGCTGCCTAGGAGCTGCGAATGACCCGCCAGAAAGCACAAGCCTGCTCATCAAAGGCGGCCACCTGATCGATCCCGCGGCGAAGATCAATGCGCCCATGGATATCCTGCTGCGCGATGGCCGCGTTGCCGAGATCGCTCCGCCCAACAAAATCCGCGGCAGCGCCGACGAAAAATTCGACGCTCGCGGCCTGATCGTCGCGCCCGGATTCATCGACCTGCACGTACACCTGCGCGAGCCCGGGCAGAGCTACAAAGAAACCATCGCGATCGGGCACCGCCGCTGCTGCCGCCGGAGGATTCACCTCTGTCTGCACCATGCCCAACACGGCGCCCGTGGTTGACACGGCGGAATGGGTTAGCTGGCTGCGCAATCCCGAGCGCGGAGCCGTGGTCAATGTCTTTCCCATCGCCGCCGCCACTCGCGGCAGCCGTGGAGGCACCCTCACCGACTTCAGCGCACTGCAGCGCGCGGGAGCCGTTGCCGTCACCGACGACGGCAAGCCAATCCTCGACGACGACATCATGCGCATGGCTCTGCGGCTTGGCGCGGAACTGAATTTCCCGGTCGTGCAGCACGCGGAAGATACGCGCCTCACCGAAAATTGCTCGATGCACGCGGGCCCAACCAGCTTCCGCCTGGGCCTGCGCGCCATGCCGGCCGCCGCCGAAGCCGGCCATCGTGGATCGCGACGTCACGCTCGCGCAGCAGATTCGCGAATCGCGGCTGCACGTGGCGCATCTTTCCACCGCCGACGCGCTCAAGGCGGTGCGCCGCGGCAAGCGCGCGAAGGCCCGCGTCACCTGCGAAGTCACGCCCCACCACTTCACGCTGATCGATGAGAACGTCGGCGAGTACGACACCAACTTCAAGATGAACCCGCCGCTGCGCTCCGCCACCGACCGCGAAGCGATTGTGGTCGCGCTCGCTGACGGCACCGTGGATGCCATCGCCACCGACCACGCTCCGCATGCCGCGCACGAAAAGCAAGTCGAATTCGAGCGCGCCTCCTTCGGCATTACCGGCCTGGAAACCGCGCTGGCGCTGGCGATCACGAAGCTTCATCGCGAGCACAAGATTCCGCTTACGCGCATCGTCGAACTCTTCACCGCAGGGCCGGCTCGTGTCTTCGATCTTCGCGGGCGCGGATCGCTAGCACGCGGAGCTTCGCCGACGTGACCATCTTCGATCCCAAGAAGCGCTGGACTTTCGAAGCCGCGAAGTCGCGTTCGCTATCGCACAACACTCCCTTCGACGGCTGGCAATTCACAGGGAAAGTTGTGGCGACGATCGTCGGCGGGAAGATCGCCTACCAGATGGAATAGACATACTTCGTCGGTCGCCGGGGTATACTCCTCACGAAATCAGGAGGACGCGATGGGCTTCGCGCAGCCCGCCTCGTTCTTCCAATTGTTCTGCTCGTCGCCGTTCTTCGCCTCCGCGCAGACCAGCAGCCCGCTACTCCGGCCGCCCGCCTTCCGCCAACGACGCCCCCTGCGGCGCAACCGTTCGACGTCAACGCGGCGGTCGACGCCTATCTGGCCAAGATGCCGCCGGCGCAGCGCGCCCGCTCCGATGCCTATTTCGAAGGCGGCTATTGGCTGCTTCTGTGGGACTTCCTTTCGCACCGTCTTCGTGATGTGGCTGCTGCTGCACTTCCGCTGGTCGGCGCGCATGCGCGATCTGGCCGAGCGCATCACCCGCTTCCGCCCGCTGCAGACGGCGCTCTACTGGATTCAATTCATCGTTGTCACCTCCGTGCTCACGTTTCCCGATGACCGTTTACGAAGGCTATTTCCGCGAGCACAAGTATGGCCTGCTGAATCAGACCTTCGGTCCGTGGATGCGCGATCAGATGGTTGGGCTGGCCGTCGGCGTGGTGCTGGGAGCCATCCTCATGGTGCCGCTGTTCTGGGCTGGTGCGACGGCTGGGAAAGAACTGGTGGGTGTGGGGCGCAACTCTGATGATCGTGTTTGCCGCGTTCGTGAGCCTGATCGCTCCGGTTTACATCGCTCCGCTGTTCAACAAGTACAAGAAGTTAGAGGATGCGCGCATCAAGGATCCGATTCTCAGCATGGCGCGCGCCAACGGAATTCCCGCCAACGACGTCTACGAGTTCGACGCGTCGCGGCAATCGAACCGGGTGAGCGCCAACGTCAGCGGCTTTGCCAGCACGCTGCGAATTTCGTTGAACGACAATCTGCTGAAACGCTGCACTCTGCCTGAGATCGAAACCACCATGGGACACGAGATGGGCCACTACGTCCTCAACCATGCCTACAAGGGACTGGTCATGATCGGAGTGGTGATCGTGATCGGCTTCGCCTTCCTGAACTGGGGGATCAATTATTCGTCTCGCGCGCTGGGGCGAGAAGTGGGACGTCCGAGGGATCACCGATGTCGCCGTGCTGCCGCTGGCGGTGATCGTGTTCTCTGTTTACTTTTTGCTGATGACGCCGGTGACCAATACCATCACGCGCACCATGGAATTTGAGGCGGACATGTACGGCCTGAACGCGGCCCGACAGCCCGACGGCGAGGCAAATGTGGACATGCTGCTGGGCGAATATCGCAAGCTCGATCCCGGCCCAGTCGAGGAGTTCATCTTTTACGACCATCCCAGCGGCCGCACCCGCATCACCGCCGCCATGCGCTGGAAAGCCGAGCACCCGGAGACAGCATCGCCGGAAGAGATGGCGAGGCCGCTGTTCATGCCCGCGAGCCGCTAAGTCGCGTGTCGCACGATCCCCCTTCGACGGCCGGCAATTTACGGGGAAAGTTGTGGCGACGATCGTTGGCGGGAAGGTTGTCCACCGGGCGGACTAAGGTGAGGGGTTTGTGAGCTAGTGTAGTGTCCCATAAATAACTAGCATAAGTAACAGGCTTGGGATAAGCTTCGTGCATGATCACGGGACGCCCCAAGCCTGCCCTCACTCTTGCCCCGGACGAACAAACGCAACTGCGCAACCTGGCGGCTTCCCGCACTCTGCCCCACGCTCTGGTGGCGCGTGCCAAACTGGTGCTCTGGTCGGCTCGAGGACATAGCAACACTCACATCGCCCGTCGTCTGCACTGGCGCAATGCGACCGTGGGCAAGTGGCGACAGCGGTTTGTCGAGCACCGCTTGGCCGGACTCTATGACGAGTTGCGTCCGGGTCGGCCGCGCAGCATTGAGGACGAGCAGATCGCCGCTTTGCTCAAGCGCACGCTCTCCCGCAAACCCGCGGCCGGCACGCACTGGAGCATTCGACAAGCCGCCCAGGTCAGCGGGATTTCCCGCTCCACCGTGCACCGTTTGTTTCAGGCGTTCGCCTTGCAGCCCCATCGCAGCCGCAGTTTTAAGCTCTCTACCGATCCCTTTTTTATCGAGAAAGTACGGGACATCGTAGGCCTGTATTTGAATCCACCCGACCACGCCCTGGTGCTGTGCGTCGATGAAAAAAGCCAGATTCAGGCCTTGAACCGTACTCAACCCGTGCTCCCCATGGGTCTGGGCTATGTCGAGGGCATCACCCATGATTACGTCCGCCACGGCACCACCACTCTGTTTGCTGCCTTCGACATCGCCACCGGCGCCGTGTTCACGAAGTGCAAACCTCGCCACCGCCACCAAGAGTTCCTCTCCTTCTTACGTCATCTGGACGAGTCCATGCCACCGGAACTCGATCTGCACCTGATCGTCGATAACTATGCCACCCACAAACACCCCAAGGTGCGGACTTGGTTAGCACAGCGGCCTCGCTATCACATGCACTACACACCCACCTATTCCTCTTGGCTCAACCAGGTGGAACGCTGGTTCGGGCTGATCACCCAACGTGCCATTCGCCGGGGCTCGTTCACCAGTGTCCACGACCTGGTCCAGAAAATCGACGCCTTCGTAGAGCGCTACAATCGTTCCAGTCGCCCCTTCGTCTGGACGGCTACGGCCGATTCGATCCTCCAGAAAATCGCCCGACTTTGTTCGCGTATTTCCGGGACACCACACCAGGTCCCCGGCGAGCATCTCCCCCGCTGGGCGGAGGAGATGCACCGGGAAGTTCTTCATTATCTCGACGCGGGCGGCGCCACCACTTCATGCAGTTTCGGATTGTCCCGCATCTTACTGAACTCTTCGTCCTTGTAGACATTTGCCAGATCGCGATAGCCGTCTTCCTTAGCTTTCTTCAAACACTGGAGACAGCCGTCGACATCGCCCCGCCTGGCATAGATTTTCGCCAGCATATAGGAGAAGCGCGCGCGTTCTTCCGGACTCTGGACCTGAGCCGTGACGCCGACTTTTGAAGTATCCGAGAAAACACTCGGATCCAACTCGAGCGCCCGCGCATATTCTGTGCCCGCGCGCTCTAGTTTCTTCTGGCTAAACCACGCGGCTCCCAGATTCACATGGAATGTTGCGTGAGTTTCATCGAGGGCCACCGCTTTCTTGAAGTACTTCGCCGCGGAACCATAGCTCTTGTTCATGAAATCCACGGCGCCAATGTTGTTGACCGCATCCGCATTCTTGGGATCCCGCTTTACGGCTTTGTCAAAATCGATGCGCGCCGCGCCCGGTTGATTGTTCTTTAGTTCGGCCAGCCCCAGCTTGTTGTACAGCGCCGAATTGTTGCGATCTTTGCGCACGGCTGCCTGAAAGTATTGAATGGCCTGCGCGTAGTTCTTCTGGCCACGCGCCTCGTCCCCGGCTTTTTCCAGTTGCGCGGCGGTCGACGAGTCGGCGCTGACCTTGTCCTGCTGCGGAACCGGCGTGCCGCGGCTGTACTGGGACAGCATCATCAGCATCATTGCCATCCCGATTCTCAGTCTGATGTTTCGCATAAAGCCCCTTTTCCGGAGGTTCTGTTCCGAGCCTTCTTGCTAACTCGGCGATCAGCCTCCACGTCTGCCCCAGTTATCGCGCCGATTCCTGCGGCCCGCAACGCTATACCTGCTACGCCGGGGTATGTCGGGCGGGTTACCCGTCCGGCAAAACTATCTGCCCTGAAGGCAATGACTTGGCGGACTGGCCGCCGAACTTCGCTCCCGCGAGACGGGAGTTGCACCACCCGTTACAAAGGTTAAGTCACCGTTTGCGATCGGGCGATGGCGACCGCGGAGGCGTATAAAGGAGACAGAAGGCGCGATTCTTGAGGAGGTGCCCTGTGCCTTCGATCACAGAAGAATCGGTCGGATGGTTGGCCGAACGTTCCGAGTTGGAAGCCGTACTGAAGTCTCGCCTTTTTACTCGCTCTCCTACGCTCACTCACCTGCTGTCTTACCTGTGTGTCAAAACGTTTGCCGGGGAAACCGCGCAGATCAAGGAGTACTCCGTCGCGCTTGACGTCTTCGACCGGAGCGATTCTTTCGATCAGGATACGGATTCGATCGTGCGGGTTCAGGCCAACCGTCTTCGCAAGCGTCTCTGCGAGTTCTACGCAACGGAAGGGGCTGATCATCCCATCCGCATCACCATTCCTGTAGGCCAGTACATTCCGGTTTTTGAGAAGGTGACAGGAGCGGGAGCCAATGGTTCCTCTGCCGGGAATTCACAAGCCCGTGCTCCGGATGGCAAGCACCAAACCGAACTGCGCCCGTCAAAGATGATGGTAGGGATCGCGATTATTGTGGCGCTGGGTGTGGCGGCGTTTTTGGCGCGTGAACGATTCAAACCGCACCCGCTCATTCGCTCTTCATATTCTCCGCAGGTTGTGGCAGACAGCGCGATCGGGCTTCCAGTTGGACAAGAAATCCGCATCCTGGCGGGCGCCAGCCGCAAGTACGTGGACCATGCTGGAAAACTTTGGAGTCCAGACTCGTACTTCTCCGGCGGCACGGTCGTTCCCACCACGGTGCAGCATATCTGGCGTACGCAGGACCCCATCCTCTACCGGAGCAGCCGTCAGGGCGATTTCACTTACAACGTTCCACTGCAGCCCGGGATCTATGAATTACACTTGCACTTCGCCGAGACCTTTTATGGACCGGAGAGCGCCGGCGCCGGTGGCGAAGGCAGTCGACTCGTGACGGTTCTGGCCAACGGCCAGCCCTTGCTGCGCGACTTCGACGTATTGGCAGACTCTGGCGGTGACCGCACCGCGGAAGTGAAAGTATTCCCCGACATCTCGCCGGCGGGGGATGGGCAACTGCATTTGAGTTTTTCCTCGGCAAAGGGTGGCAGCGCAATGGTCTCGGCGATCGAGATTCTTCCCGGGGTGCGCGGCAGAATCCGTCCAATCCGTATCGTGGCCCGCGACGTGCCTTATTACTCCGAAGACAGCCGGTGGTGGAGTCCCGACTCTTATTTCAAAGGCGGGCAGCTCGGGAACAGCCAGGAGCCGGCCCTCGGCACCGATGACCCCGAGTTTTACGAAAGTGAACGCTGGGGCCATTTCTCTTACGCCATTCCGGTCGCACCTGGCAGATACACAGTGACGCTGCACTTCATTGAGCACGGCAGCGCCGGACCGAATCGTGCTGCCTCAGTTGCAGCGGTGGGCGAAAGGCGCGTGTTCAACGTTTTCTGCAACGGCAAGACAATCCTCGACCAGCTGAACATCGTCGAACAAGCCGGGGAAGATCGCCCGCTGGTGCGCAGGATCAAAGGCCTTGAACCAAACGCTCAGGGCAAGCTGTTGTTGGAGTTCGTTCCAGTCACGCGCTACGCGACGGTAACGGCGATTGAAGTTATGCCGGAGTGAGGGTCCGTATGGGACGGGCGCGCCGCCTGTCCATCCCGACTAGAGCTGCAGTGCGTCAGTTGCCCAGAATTCCCATGCGTTTCCCAACGGCCTTCAGGACGCCCAGTGCCTGTTCCAGTTCATCCTTCGTATGCGTCGCCGTCATGATCGTGCGGATGCGTGCCTTGCCCTCAGGCACGGTCGGGAAGGCGATGCCCGTCCCGAGCACGCCTTCTTTGAACAATTCGCGCGAGAAGTCCATAGTCAGCTTGCCGTCCCCGATGATAATGGGCGTAATCGGAGTCTCGCTCGCGGGAGTGGCTCGGCCGCCGATGTCGAAGCCGAGCAGGCCGAGTTCTTTTTTCCAGAAGCGCGTGTTGTCCCAAAGTTTCTCCATGCGCTCGGGTTCGTTTTCGAGCACGTCGAAAGCCGCGATGCACGTGGCCGCCACCGACGGCGGATGCGACGTCGAAAACAGAAACGGCCGCGCCCGGTGATAGAGAAAATCGATCAGATCGCGCGTCCCGCAAACGTATCCGCCCAGCGCGCCGATCGCCTTGGAGAGGGTTCCGACTTGAATATCCACGCGTCCGTGCATGCCGAAGTGATCAATTGTGCCGCGCCCGTTGCGGCCCAGAACGCCCGAAGCGTGCGCGTCGTCGACCATCATGATGGCGCCGTACTTTTCCGCCAGATCGCATAATGAAGGCAGCGGGCCAATGTCGCCATCCATCGAGAAGACGCCGTCCGTGATCAGCAGTTTCTTGCCCGGCTCGCCTTTGATGCTGGCCAGTTGTTCTTCCGCGTGCGCGATGTCTTTGTGACGGAACACGAGAATCTTCGCTTTTGAAAGCCGCGCCCCGTCAATGATCGAGGCATGGTTCAGCGCGTCGGAAATGATGAAATCATCCTTGCCCAGCACGGCCGACACCGTGCCCGCATTGGCCGCGAAGCCTGACTGAAAGACGACGCAAGCCTCCACGTTCTTGAAGCGCGCAATCTTCTCTTCCAGTTCCATGTGAATCTTCATCGTTCCGGCAATGGTGCGCACCGCGCCCGAGCCAACACCGAACTTGCGAGTTGCCTCCAGCGCCGCCTCGCGCATCTTCGGATGCGTGGTTAACCCCAGGTAATTGTTCGACGCCAGGTTGATGACCCTCTTCCCGTCAAACGTGCAAACGGGCGCCTGCTCATCGTCGAGCACGCGCAACTTGAAGTGCGTGCCCTTGGCCTTGAGTTCATTGAGTTGGTCTGTGAGGTAGGACAGCGGATTGGTACGGGCTGCGGTGGTCATGGATGCCTCGGGAACTTCCTTGCCGCGGATTCACGTGGATGAACGCGGATGTAATCGTTCGCTCTTAAATCGTCGTCGGCGGTGTTGGACAGTCCGTACATGCAAGTGAAGAATCCGCGTTCATCCGCGTGAATCCGCGGCAGAGAACCTACCTTACGCCGTTCGGATACACCAGGATCTTGCTGGCCTCGCCCGTCTTCAGGCGCTCCATTGCCGTTCCGAAGTCCTTCATCGAAATGCGGTCGGTGATCACGGGATGCAGATTGAGCTTGCCGCTCTTCAACAGGGCCGTCATCTGATACCACGTCTGGTACATTCGCCGGCCGTTGATGCCCTGCACGGTGATGCCTTTGAAAATGATGTCCTCCGAAAAATTCACTGAGATGGGCTTCGAAGTCAGGCCCAGCAAAGAAATTCTTCCTCCGCGCCGCACGATGTCGAACGCGGTTCGTATCGAGTCGGGATGACCGGCCATCTCGAGCACCACGTCCACGCCCAGGCCGCCAGTCTTTTCCATCACGATGGCTTTCACGTCTTCTTTCGCGGGATTCAGGACATAGTCGGCCTGCATCTCGCGAGCGATTTTCGCGCGATGCTCGTTCACCTCGATGGCGAACACCGAAGTCGCCCCCACGGCCTTCGCTACGGCAATCGAGAAAAGGCCAATCGGCCCGCAACCCGTGACCGCCACGCTCTTGGCCGCAATCTCGCCGGCAAGCACGGTGTGCACGGCATTGCCCAGCGGGTCGAGAATCGAAGCGTAGTCCTGCGGAATGGCAGGATCGAGTTTCCAGATATTCGACTCCGGAATCACAACGTACTCGGCAAAGGCGCCGTCGGCATCCACGCCGATAATCTTCACGTTCTGGCAGATGTGTGCTTCGCCGGTGCGGCACTGCAGGCATTTACCGCAGGCAACGTGCATCTCGGCGGAAACGAAATCGCCCTCTCTCACGCTGGTGACTTCATCGCCGAAAGCCGCCACCTCGCCGCAGAATTCATGCCCGGGAATCAGCGGTGGATGAATGCGGTTCTGGGCCCAGCGGTCCCAGTTGTAAATGTGCAGGTCCGTCCCGCAGATGGACGCGACCTTCACCTTGACCAGCACATCGGTTCGCCCGAAGGCGGGAATCTTCACCTGGCGGACGTCCGCGCCCGGCGCCGCCTCCGGCTTGACTACCGCCAGCATTGTTTCAGCCATGATTGCCACCTATGAATTCGCCGTCAAAATCGGGATCAAACACAAAACGTATGATTCTACACCGCGGGCGACTTGCCGGTTCGTTTGGGTTATTCTCCTCCGTCGGTGGAAGAGCGGCGCTTCAGCGCCGCGTTAAGAGTTGAAAGGTGACTGGGCTTCAGCCCCGGTGAAAACTCTCGAGCCGCAACATCGGAAGACGACCACGGCGGCTAAAGCCGTTCCAAATAGCCTCCTCACGCGGCCCTGAAGGGCCGCTCTTCCACGGTTCAAGGCCGCTCTTCCACGGCGTCAGGCGCTCTTCCGCGATTCCGGGGCCGCTCTTCCACGGTGCCAGGCCGCTCTTCCACGATGCCAGATTACGCGGCGACTTCCCGCCAATTGTTTCGACTCACCTAACTTGCCCGGGTTTCGGCGCAACCCTCTTGAACTCCTCCGACTTGCCTCGCGGAATGGTCAGCGTCTTCCACTCGCTCGATCGCAGGTGTTTGGCCAGAAACACGATCTGTCCGATGTGCTGCGCGTAATGGGCGATCTGGCGGTTGATGGCCTGCAGAACGGTGTGCGGTTCGCCGCGGATGGTCACCGTGCGCATCACATCTTCCGGCTGCAGCGGTTCGATCGCCCCGAAGACGCAAGCCCAGCCCTCTTCCCACCACCGCATGACATCGGCGCGTGTGGTCGCAGTGGTCAATTCAAACTCCCGATCGCGAAAGCGGTCCGGCTTCTCGCCGTCGGAAGCAAGAAAGTCGGTGAAGCGCGAACGCATGTTGCCGGCCAGATGCTTCACCAGAATCGCGACCGAGTTCGACTCCGGATCGAGCGTAACGAAGAACTGGTCGTCCTGTAACTGCGCCATCGCGCCTTCACCCATGCGCTTGTGCCCGCGCAGTTGGCGGCGTGCTTCTTCCAGATAATGGGATGCTGGGTCGGTCATGACTCGGATCCTCCGCGCAGGCTACTCACAAGGTTTGTGGCGTCAGCCAGGCTGCCACCATAGAGTTTTCTGGCCATATAGACGGCCGCGATGGTCTGCCCGCGCTTGTCCAGTTCCCGCAAGCGCTTTTCCTGCTGCTCGCGGGTTAAGCCCTGCAGGTTGACGAAGTCTGCGGCCAAAACCACTTTCGGCGCGATCGCCACGTGCCCCCGCATCGCTTCCAAAAAGGCCGAAGCTCGCGGCACAACCTGCCATTTTACCCGCAGGGATGGCGGACTCTGCATCAGCACCGGATAATCTCGATACAACGTGGCGGACGTGCCGTACCAGCGCTTTTCCGGCGCGGCGGGGCGCCCGAATTCAGTATCCAGAGCGGCCGCCAGCGGAGCAGGATCGGTCGAGAGTTCCAACTCCACCCAATGAACGATTTGAGTCTGAGTCGTGTTGTTTCGCGCGGGGTCGGGCATCTCGACGCGTTCCCGCACCAGCCTGGCAGACTGGATCTCCTGGTAGGAAAGAAACACGACTGTTGGATCTTGCGCCGAGAGGTGCTCGTTCAAATACGAGCGAAAGTGAATATAGAGGCCATCGTTACTCATCCGCACCAGCCAGTTCGACGGGTGAAAGCGCGCGGCAATGATCCTTCGCCCCAGGAGGAGGCAGATCAGAATCACCGCGCTGATGTAGTAGGAGGGACGAGGCGCCGGCCAATGGTACAAGATCACCGCTGCGCACACGCCGATGCACCCGAGCACAAATAAAACTCCGTGGAGTCGGGAAGCGCGGAACAGGCGGTCCCCGCGTGTCTCCGGAACTTCGGTTGTGCGTATGATCCGCATTGTTGCTCACCCAGTTGTTCAGAACCTACACGCCCGGCGCAGACGGAGCGCCCGCAGGAGGAACAAGCGGGTACGGCGCCACGGGGCCGGGAGGCCGCGACTCCAGCTCCAGTTCAAGGCCTCCCACGAGATGCGCGAAGAGGTTGTAAAGCAATGCTCCCAAGGCTCCGAACACGAATCCCAGCACGCCGTAAATGATCGGCATCAAAACAGCAAGCACAACGCCGAAAACCCCGGCAAAGGGCACCTTGTCTTGACCCGCGAACGACCCCACCAGCGCAAACATCAGAAGAAATGGGACGAAAAGCAGAGCCACGCACCCGTAAAGCAGCCCCATGATCTTGGCGACGGACATGACTCCCACGGATTTGACGATGTGCATATGCTCTCCGTTCCGACCGGGCTGAAAGCCGGCTACTGTTCAAAAAGTTGCTTAATCTCGCGATCGTTTCGGTCCCCAGCCCCCACCGCCCGGTGACTCAATCCTGATGCGCTCACCTTTGCGCAAGCGGGTGCTGAATTTTCCCGGCATCGGCTCGACCGAGCCATCCCGGCGCGTGAGGAACGCCTTTCCCGGCGCCCCATCCTCGCCACCGTTGAGTCCCCAAGGTCCGCGCGAGCGCCGGTCGGCGAGAAGCGTTACGTCGCAGTCCGTCAGCACCTCTATTTCGCGAACGATTCCATCGCCTCCGCGAAACGCGCCGTTGCCTCCGCTGCCCGGCCGCAGCGAATACCGGCGCACCCGCAGCGGATACGCATACTCCAGCGCCTCTGCCGGAGTGTTCAGCGAATTCGTCATGTGCGTGTGCACGCCGGAGACTCCGGGCTTGCCCGGCCTCGCGCCCATGCCTCCGGCGACGGTCTCGTAATAGGCGAACGGCTCGCCGGTGCGCGGGTCCATGCCTCCAATCGTCAGGTTATTCATCGTGCCCGAAGCCGCTGCCGGAATGCGATCGGGGATCGCTCGAGCCAGCGCCCGCAGCAAGACATCTACAATGCGCTGAGATGTCTCGACATTGCCTCCTGCCACCGCCGCCGGAGGCCGTGCATTCACGATCGTTCCATCGGGGGAAATTACCTGGATCGGCCGCATCAGTCCAGCGGCGGCCGGTACATCCTCCGCCAGCAGGCAGCGGAACACATAAAAGCACGCCGAAAAAGTGATGGCCGCCACCGCGTTGACGCTGCCTTCAACCTGCGGATCGCTGCCCGTGAAATCGACCATCACCATGTGGCGTGTGGGGACAGCCGTCCTCGGCGGTCCGGCGGGTCGAAGACCCACCTGCTTTGCTGTCGATCTCGAGTCGACCTGCGTTCGACGGACAGCCGGGGGCGGCTGTCCCCACATTTTCAACGTCACCACGATCTTCACTGGCCGATCAGTAATTCCATCACCGTCCAGAAAATCTTCTGCCGCATACTCTCCGGCTGGTATGCGATCGAGGAATGCCCGCATCAATTCCTCGGAGTAATCCTGCAGTTCGGCGGCCGCGCGCTTGGCCCGCCCAGCGCCATATCTCGCGCAAACCTGCCGCAGACGCTCCGCGCCGGTATGGCACGCCGCGATCTGTGCGCCCAGGTCGCCTTCGCGCTCTTCCGGCGTGCGCACGTTGTTGAGCAGCATCGCGAGCACATCCCGATCCATCTTGCCCGCGCGCATCAGCTTCACCGGAGGGATGCGAATGCCTTCCTGGTAGATTTCGCGGCATAGCCCCATGGAGCCCGCATAAGCCCCGCCCACATCGGCATGATGCGCTCGCGACGCAACGTAAAAATCAGCGTTCGAGTCGGAGTGCGCGACTCGCCCGCGCTTCTCCAGGAACACCGGCGCCACCAGAGTGATGTCGGGCAAGTGCGTTCCGCCGCGAAACGGATCGTTGAGCATCACGACGTCTCCCGCGTGCATGCCGCATCCGTCAATCGCCGCTCGCACCGACATCGGCATCGACCCCAGATGTACCGGCATGTGGTCTCCCATGGCGATCACCTCGCCCGCGCCGTCAAATACCGCGCAGGAGTAGTCGCGGCGCTCTTTGATGTTGGGGGAAAAGGCGGTCCGCCGCAGAGCTGCACCCATCTCTTCGGCGATGGAGTGGTAAAAGTTCTTGAAGATTTCGAGTTCGACCGGATCGCGGCGCATGAGGCGCAGTGTACTGGAAAGCAGACACGCTCCGCATCCGGATTAGAAGGCCGCAGGGGTTCGGCCTTGCGTTTCAAAGTTCGACTTCGGGCGCGTCGCGCAAGCTTTGAGATCGGGGAGCTTATTTTTGCAGAATTCTATTGACACTCTGTTCATACTGCCGCAATATCTAGTGTCATAGAGCCTTCCCATACCACAACTTGGGTTGGCTTTTCGAGTACAAGGGCCCAAGTAAGACCTTTGCAAGGGAAAATCGTTCAACGGAGGATCCTTCATGGCAACGAAGAAGAAGGCAAAAAAGAAGAAACACTAACCGCCGGCGAGACGATTCTCGCTCGCATCCGATTTCACTGGCCTCTTAAGAGAAGCACCTCTTGAGGGGCTTTTCCTTTTGGCATTCCCCCGCGTGAAAATCTGGATGCCAAGCGCCGCACCTGTGTCACAATAGGCAAACCACACGGCTTTTGCCGCGTGACGGGGAAAATGGCACCGAGAAAAAAGAACGCGGCGAAGCACAAGACGGATGAGATCTTCATCCCCGACAAACTCTATTTCCGCATCGGCGAAGTCGCCACCCTCTGCCGATTGCCGGCATACGTACTGCGATTCTGGGAGTCCGAGTTCCCCCAACTGAAACCCGTCAAGAGCAGCACCGGACAGCGCATGTATCGCAAGCGCGATGTGGAAAGTGTGCTGCGCATCAAGCAATTGCTCTACGAGCAGGGATTCACCATCTCCGGCGCGCGCCAGCACTTGCGCGCCGAAACCAAGTCCGACAAAACGCAAGCCGCCATCCCTTTCCCCTCGCATTCGACGCCCGAGATCCAGCACATCCGCCAGGGCCTGCGCGAAATTCTGAATCTGCTCTCGGCCCGCAAGACGGGATAAGCCCTGCTCTCACGCGCCGTTGGGTGATGAGTGCCGTCAGTGCGATGCAGGCCGCCGGGCATGACGAACCCCATGGAAGGGAGCTAACCGTGTATCCGGGATCATTCATTTGGAGAAGGATCAGTGACGACTGGCTTCTAAGTAGAAGCGCCTCTGCTCTCTTTGCCATCTCGGGGCTCGTCATCGTGGGAATGACGGTCGTGGTTTTCGCGAATATTCAATCCGGCATGTTGGACCCCGTGAGTAATGCAGCCTTAGGTGTCGGAGGGGTACTTGCTGGTGTAGGCGTGTTCTTTTTGTGGGGCGGGATGTGGCGCTACTGGATCAGATGCGATTCCTCTACAGTGGCTACGCGCCGGGTTTGGTTTCTCGTGCTCGCTGCCGGGCTCTGGTATGGAGCGGTTTTATACTACGCGATTGTTTATCTACCGAATCGGCGAAGCCAAATAATGCAAACAGGGACGCTTGAAAAATGAAAGCTGCCGGACGAGTTTTGCTGCTTGCTTGGATTCTGTTTGCCTTAGGAGTCAGCTCAATTTTCGCGTGGCCTAAGCTTGTATCTCGCGCCTTGCATCCGATTTCACACTACATTCAACTCGTACCCATGATTTTGTTGCTGGCGACAGCCTTGTACGGATTACTTCGGGTCTACCGGACGGGGATTGCGAGAAGGTAGCAGTTCTCTGCGTCGAGGGTGGCTCAGGGTTTTAACCTCGCCGGCAAGACCATGAAAGCGGGTGCCCCGTTCCTTCGCGTTCTTTGCGAAGGGGCGGGTATCACAAATGCCTGCAGCTGCGAAGCTACGCCGCCCGATTTCGAAACGAAATCTTCGACCAGCCCTCGTTCACCCGCACCGGCCCGGGTTCGTCCAACAGGTAGAAACGATAACTGCTCCACCGCCATTGCTCCGGTGCCCTGACTAGGCCGCGCTTCACAGGATTGCGATGCATATACCGGAGCTTCTCCACGCGCTTCCTCGTCGTCCATACGTTGAAGTCGTAGGAGCGCGCCTGCCAGAACGCCCTGCCCTTCGGCTCGTCGCCAAACAGGTTGCCTTGACGCGGGTTCCTCCGTTTGCGCTTGGCTAATAATGCGTGCGCTGTACGCTGCTTTACCACTTGCATCACGGTCGAGGGCGTCCCGACTTCAGGTTCCGTCAAGAGCAGGTGAATATGTTCCGGCATCACGACATACCCGACCACCACGAAACGATAGCGCTCGCGGGTTTGTTCCAGAATCTTAAGGAAGGTATCGCGACTGCGTGCGCTACACAGCAAGGGCAACCGCCGGTAGCACGAGCAAGTGATAAAGTGCAGGTGATGAGCGCCGTAGGTGCGATGCAGGCCGCTGGGCATGACAAACCCAATGGTATCGGCAGCATCGTTCCCGCCCTTGCAAAAAGCGCAAGGACGGGGCACCCTCGGTTCCGGAACGGGAAGGAAAAACTGGAAGCGCCCGGGGTCTTCCCACGCGGTCCCCGATCCGGTTACCCAAGTTACATCGTCAGTCGGAATCTTTGTTCTATGATCCGATCATGGGTACGCTCTAATGAAACGGCTCAACTTTTTAGTTTCCCTCACTAATAACGACAACGACTATCAGCAGGAGCAAGCAGCGGCTGCGGAGAAAACGGGGCGGCGCCTCGGCGTGGAGGTAAAGATCATTCACGCCAACAATGACGCGGTGGCGCAGAGCCAGCAGTTGCTTCACTATGTGCAGGATTCATCCGTGACGCGTCCCGACGCGATCATCTTCGAGCCGGCCGGGGGCACCGCTTTTCCCCAGGTGGCGCGCGCCGCGGCGGCTGCCGGCATTGGATGGGTTGTCCTGAATCATGAAGTGGACTACATCCTCGAGTTGCGGCGCTCCTTCAAAGTTCCCATATTCGCCATCAGCTCCGATCATGAAGAAGTAGGCAGGATTCAAGGCAAGCAATTCTCGGCGCTGCTGCCCAACGGCGGGAACATCCTGTACATCGAAGGGCCGGCGAACAGTTCGGCGGCGAAAGAACGCACGCGGGGCATGCTCAATACCAAAGCGGCGAACATCCAGGTGAAAACGATGCGGGCGAATTGGACGGAGGAGAGCTCGTATCGCGCGGTGAGTTCGTGGCTGCGCCTGCGTACCTCGCAGGAAAGCCACATTGATCTGGTGGGAGCGCAGGACGACAGCATGGCCATGGGCGCGAGAAAGGCGTTCAGCGAAATCGCAGAAGGAGACCGGGCGCGGTGGATGAAGATCCCGTTCACCGGCTGCGATGGAATGCCCAAGACTGGGCAAGCCTGGGTGCGCAGCGGAACACTGGCGGCGACGATTTTCATTCGTCAGAATACGGATCTTGCGATCGAGATGCTGGTCGAAGCTTTGAAGAGCGGAGCCACACCTCCGGAGCGCAAGGCGACCGACCCTGAGTCAGTGCCATCGCTGGCCGATCTGGCCGCTAACGGAAAACGGCGGGGCGCGGGCGCATAAGCAAGAAGCTTGGACGGATCGCTCGCCTTCGGCGTCGCGAGACGGCCGAGGCGGCCGTCGCCACACGAGCCACTAGCCTTCCATCGTCGAAACGTCTCCCGCGTCCACTCCCGCTTCTTTGGCTTTCAGGAAGCGGCGGAGAATTTTGCCGGAGCGGGTTTTCGGCAGCGACGCTACAAACTCCAGCGACGACGGTGTGGCGATCGGACCTAACTCCCGGCGCACATGCTCGATCAGAGCGGCAGCCAGAGCGTCCGACGGAACATGATCGGCACGAACTTGGACGAACGCTTTGATCGTCTCTCCCTTCAACGCATCAGGTACGCCAATCGCCGCAGCCTCCGCGACCGCCGGATGCGAGACCAGCGCGCTCTCGACCTCCGCGGTGCCGATGCGGTGTCCGGCGACGTTAAGCACGTCGTCGGAGCGGCCTAACACCGCGATGTATCCATCTTTGTCTTTCATGGCCACGTCGCCGGTCACATAGCAGCAGGGGAAGAATTGCCAATCGCGCTCGTAGCGCGCGGGATCGCCCCACACGGTGCGCAGCATGCACGGAAATGGACGCTTCAGCACCAGCCGTCCGCCGACTCCCGCAGGCACCGGTTTGCCGTCTTCATCGACAATGTCGGCTTCAGCCGGTAAGGACCAGGTCGTGCATCCCGACATCAAACACGCGCTCGGCATTGGCTGCGGCAGCGCCGATGGACTGACGGCCTGCAACGGAGGCATCCCGCTTTCGCAGTCGAGACTGCTGGCGGCGACCCTCTACTACAAGGTGAACAACTGGGCCACATTCGCGTTCGAGCAGTCGCAATATCAGACGACTCTGACGCCGGAAGTGGGTCCGCTGTACACGATCGCGGGGACACCGGCGACGAAATGGAAAGATCAGCGCACCGAGTTCGGGCCGATCTTTACGTTCTAGAGCCAGCGGCCGGCGTGGCGTGTACGACCGTACACGCCACACCTCCGCCGGGATTTGCTCCCAAAATGCTGGAAACGGGAGTAAGCTGTCCCCGGTCCGTGGTTCGGTCCAGCCGACTATCAATCCGAAAATGTGGCAATTCTGAACGCCAAGCCCTGAGGAGGGGAGATCTATGGGCAACGCCCCAAGGAATCTCGAAGTCGCTCAACCCAAGCAGTATCAAGCATCGCAGTCGACCTGGGACAAGATTGCAGCCAGCAAAGAGTTCCAGGACCTGATGGCGACGAAGAAAACGTTCATCGTACCGGCATTCATCTTCTTCGTTCTCTACTACTTCGCCCTGCCCGTGCTGGTCGGGTATGCACCGCAATTTATGGCCACTAAGATCGGGCCGGTGAATCTGGCCTATGTGTTTGCTTTGTCGCAATTCTTCGTGGCTTGGCTGATCGCTGCTCTCTACGTCAGAGCGGCCAATAATTTCGACCGTCTCGCAAAAGACATTCTCGAGAAGGCCGAAGATGCCAAGGGAGGTAATTGAGCCATGTCGAATACTCCACTGATCATGTTTCTGATCTTTATTGCCATCACCCTTGGCATTACCTACTGGGCCTCGAAACGCTCGGCCGGGGCGAGTGCTTACTTCGCGGCGAGCCGCCAGATCAAGGGCTGGCAGAACGGAATCGCGGTGGCCGGCGACTATATGAGCGCCGCATCGTTTCTGGGAATCGCGGGCATCATCGCGTTCCAGGGATATGACGGCTTCCTGTTCTCGGTGGGCTGGCTGGTTGCCTACCTGACGGTGTTGCTGGTGATCGCGGAACCGCTGCGCAACGCCGGCAAATACACCATGGCCGACGTGCTCGCATACCGGCTCAAGCCGCGTCCGGTGCGGGCCATGGCTTCGCTCAGCACGCTGACGGTCAGCACGTTTTACATGATCGCGCAGATGGTGGGCGCGGGCGCGCTGGTGAAACTGCTGCTCCAGGGCAAAGTCACTTACAACCAGGCGGTTATCGGCGTCGGGCTGCTGATGATTGTGTATGTAGTCTTCGGCGGCATGCTGGCGACCACGTGGGTGCAGATCATCAAGGCGATCCTGCTGATGGCGGGAACCTTCCTGCTCAGCATCCTGGTGATGTCGCATTTCCACTTCAGCTTCAGCGAGTTCTTTGCGGCCATCGGTCAGGTGACGTATCACGATGCGAAGGGCACGGTGGTCGTTAAAGATTTCCTGACACCCGGCCTGCGCTATAAGCCGCCCTACGGCCCTCTGGATCTCATTTCACTCGGGCTGGCCCTGATTTTCGGCACTGCGGGACTGCCCCATATCCTGGTCCGGTTCTATACCGTGCCAGACGCCAAGACTGCGCGTCACAGCGTGGTTTGGGCCATGGTGCTGATCGGCAGCTTCTACATCATGACCACGTTCCTGGGATTCGGTGCGGCCACGATTGTTGGTCCCGACTTCATCAAGACGCACGGGGGCACGAACATGAGCGCGCCGCTGCTGGCGAACGCTCTGGCCGGGTCCGTCTTCTTCGCGTTCATCTCGGCGATCGCATTTGCCACGATTCTTGCCGTGGTGGCGGGATTGACCATCAGCGCGACTACCTCGTTCTCGCACGACTTCTGGACCAACGTAATCCATAACGGGGTCGAGCGGAAACCGGGCGAGGAAGTACTTGTGGCACGCATCTCGGCCTTCGTGGTAGGTGCGGTCGCGATTACGATTGCCATTGTGCTCGGGCCGACGGCCAACGTCGCATTCCTGGTGGCGCTGGCGTTTGCAGTCGCGGCATCGGCGAACCTGCCCGTGATCGTGCTGTCCATTTTCTGGCGGCGCTTCAATACGGTTGGCGCCGTTTCCGGGCTGGCGGTCGGACTGCTGGCCTCGATCGGGCTCATCATCATCGGGCCGAGCTTCATGGGGGTCGATCCACCGACCGTCGTCGGAACGGCGCGGCACCTGATTCAGGCGAAGGCGCTGTTCCCGCTGGAGAATCCCGGCATCCTCAGCATTCCACTGGGGTTCCTCGGCGCGATCCTCGGCACGCTGATGAGTCACGAACCCTCATCGCAGGAGAAATTCAACGAATTGCTGGTCCGGTCCAACACTGGGTTGGGAGCGGAAAAGGCTACCGTGTCGGCTCATTAGACAAGGACTCGTTGCTGGTTTGAAGGCGCTCTCCCGGTTAGGAGAGCGCCTTTTTCACGGCAGGCTGGCCAGTCTGTCGGCATAGAACACTACTGCAAATGCGTGACCAGAATCACGGGTCAGCGCGGGTCCAATCACGGTCCGGTTCCAGCACCACATTTAGCCTGATAAAGGAGTGTCCCGCGGATTTCGCGGTCTCCGCTTGCTGCCTGCTGGGCAAGCGACGTACCAGGCCCCATGCCTCGAAAACTTGGCCCCAAGTTGATTCTTTCGCTCACCATTCTGATCGTCGCGATCAGCAGTGTCAGTGGGTACCTGAATTTCCGCACCCAGAAAAAGCAACTGGTCGACACCATGATCCTTGGCGCGGACCAGCTTGCGCGCAGCATCACCGGCGCAACCTGGCATGCCATGCTCGACGACGACCGCAAGGCTGCGTACGAGATCATGAGGGTGATCGCCGATAAGCAAGGCGTCGATCGCATCCGCATGTTTAACCGCGAGGGACGGCTGGTCTTCTCGACGGATGCGAGGGAGAAGCCGAGCCTCACCAATTTATCCAACGAAGTCTGCGCCAGTTGCCACAGTAACGCTCCCGCCATGAACCGGCCGACGGAGGACTCGCGGGTTCGCTATGCGACTTCCCCCGACGGCGTCAAAACGATCAACATGGTGGCGCCCATTTACAACGAGCCCTCCTGCAGCAACGCCAGTTGCCATGCGCATCGCGCGTCCACCAAGGTGCTCGGAGTTGTGGATGTGGCTCTGCGGCTCGATCCGGTACAGAAAGGAACCCGGACCATTACTCTTCAGACCGTGGCTTGGACCGTGCTGGAAGTGGTGATTGGGGCGGCATTCGTCATTTTGTTCACCAAGCGCTTTGTGGCGACTCCGATTCAGCAGCTGATCAAGGGCACAAAAGCGGTCAGCGCCATGAACCTTGACCAGCCGATCGGAGTCGCACGCCGCAGCCAGGAACTGGACGAACTGGTGGACTCGTTCAACCGGATGCGCGAGCGTTTGAAGCTGGCCGTCACCGAGCTGAACGAAATGCAGCAGACGCTCGAAAGCAAAGTGGACGAGCGCACGCAGCAACTGCAAACTGCGCATCGCAAGCTGGTGCAGGCGGACCGGCTGGCCTCGCTCGGAACGCTCGCCGCCAGCGTGGCGCACGAGATCAACAATCCGATCTCCGGCGTGCTGAACCTCTCCATGCTGCTCGAGCGCCTGATGGCCAAAGGCGATTATCCCGTGGGCCGCGAAGCTGAATTCCGCAAATATCTGGCCCTGATTTCAACCGAAACCGCCCGCGTCGGCCGGATTGTTTCCGACCTGCTGGCCTTCTCGCGCCGCTCCAAGCCGCAACGCGCCTCGGCTGACTTGAACAAGCTGATCCGCACCACGCTTGGCCTGGCGGACCACAAACTCAAATTGATCAGCGCGGAAGTCATTCTCGACCTGCAGGAAGGCCTGCCCTTCGTGGAATGCGACGCGTCGCAGATGCAACAAGTCGTTCTGAACCTGGTGTTGAACGGGGCGCAGGCCATGCAGCCGCTGGGCGGCGGCAAGCTCACCATCGGTACCCGCCTGCTTCCCGACGGAGAAAACGTCGACCTCTGGGTCACCGATACCGGCCAGGGCATCGCGCCCGAGAATCTTTCGAAAATCTTCGACCCGTTCTTCACCACCAAGGCGGACGGTAAAGGAGTCGGGCTCGGCCTGGCCGTCCTGTATGGCATCGTGAAAGCCCATGACGGGGAAGTCGAGGTCGTAAGCCGAAAGAATCAGGGCACTACATTTACAGTCACTCTCCCTCTCAAGTCGCGGACGAGCACCGAGGAAGCGCGGGAAGTGCAGGTACATGCGATGTGAATGGACTCTACGTCGTTGCCATCGGGAATGTCCCGCCAGAAGCGCTGGCGTGGATCGAGAATGCGACGGCCGAATGGTTTCCGCTGCCCATCCGGCGCCTGCCGTCTGTGTCCATTCCCGAGGGCGCTTATGACGCGAAGCGCAAGCAATACCAGTCGGTCGAAATCATGAAGATGCTGGCTCAAAACGCGCCGCGCGATGCTTCCCGGGTTCTGGGAGTCACCGATGTTGACCTGGCGATCCCGATGCTCAGCTTTCTGTTTGGGCAGGCCCAGTTTGATGGCCCCATCGCCGTGGTCTCGCTATGCCGGCTGCATCAGGAATTTTACGGACTTCCGGCCCAGCAAGACTTGTTGCGGGAGCGGACCGTTAAGGAAGTTCTGCACGAGTTGGGACACACGTTCGGGCTCACGCACTGTTCGGACTCAAAATGTGCGATGAGCCTGGCTACACACATCGAGTTGGTGGATGCGAAGGCGGAACAGTACTGCGACCGTTGCGGGATGCAGTTGGTGAAGCGCTTTGCTTCGCGAGAGGGAGGAGTATGAAGAAAAATTGGCCAATCCTGGTGGTGGACGACGAAGAAGTCATGTGCGAATCCATGGCCGCGTGGTTGCGTGAAGACGGCTACCTGGTGGATGCTGCGCCCAACGGCCAGCGAGCTCTGGAACTTGCGCGCGCGTCGGATTATGCGATTTGCTTCGTGGACTTGAAGATGCCCGGCGGGATGGACGGCATCGAAACCATGATGGAAATCCATCGCATTCGCCCGGAGGCGTCGGTCATCATCATTACGGCGTATGCCACGGTGGACACCGCGATTCAAGCCATGAAAGAAGGCGCCCAGGAATACATCGTGAAGCCCTGCAACCCGCAGGAAATCTCGATGCTCGTCTCGCGCATTCTGAAGCTCAAGAAACTGCAGAGCGAGAACGCCATTTTGCGCAAGAAGATCACCCGCCAATACAAGCACCACGACATCATCACCAAGAATCCGCGCATGGAAGAGATTCTGGCTCTGACCCTCGACGTGGCCAGCCTGCGCAGCACGGTTCTGATTCGCGGAGAAAGCGGAACGGGCAAAGAACTGGTGGCGCGCGCGGTACATTTCTCCGGCGATCGAGCGGAGAAGCCTTTTATCGTAGTGAGCTGCGCCGCGCTCACCGAGACACTGCTCGAAAGTGAATTGTTCGGCTACGAAAAAGGAGCCTTCACCGGCGCCAACGCCCAGGTGAAGGGCAAGTTCGAACTGGCTGGCGGAGGCACGATCTTCCTCGATGAAATTGGCGACATTTCAGCCAAGCTGCAGGCCGATCTGCTGCGCGTGCTGCAGGAGCGCCGCTTCTATCGCGTCGGCGGAACTCAGGAAGTTGAAGTGGACGTGCGCATCATCGCCGCGACCAACAAGAATCTCGCCGAAGAAGTGCAGCAGGGCAGGTTCCGCGAAGATTTGTACTATCGGTTGAATGTGATCGAGATTCGCCTGCCCGCGCTGCGCGAGCGGCGAGAGGACATTCCGCTGCTCGCAGAACACTTTGTGCAGCGCATCTCCTCCGAATTGGGCAGAGATATCAGTGGCATCTCAGCCTCGGCGTTGAAGTTGCTCATCGCCTACGACTGGCCGGGCAATGTTCGCGAACTCGAAAACGTGATCGAGCGGGCGATTGTGACCTGTCGGAATGGCATGCTCGACGAACCGGACTTTTCCTGGTTTCAGCCGGCAGGCGGCCAACCGCAGAATTGGGAAGTCCCCGATGTTTCCCTGGGCGAACTGGAACGCCGGGCAATCCTCGCCGCGCTGGAACGAAAACACGGCAATGTGAAAGAAGCGTCTACGGCCCTGGGGATTGATCGTTCGACCCTTTACGACAAGCTCAAGCGCTACGAGATCGTGCACTGAGCAGCGCGGTCTTCCGGCGTTCGGCTCCCGTTCTCAGGGTTCGAGGAACGTGTCGGCCAGGACCGGATCCCAGTCCGCTTCGCGCATCAAGTCCATCAGGTTCGGCAGGAGCACTCCGCCATCGGCCAGGCTGGGCGCGGTGTTCGGCGCCCGGAGCTGTAACTGCAGGCGCTCCAGTTCCCGCGACAGCCACCCATCCACCTCAGGCCCTCGCAGCAGATGCCGCAGCGTCACCCGGTCGTGGGGATCAAGCCGCGGGCGGATCTTGAGATACCAGGGCTGACTCGGGCTATCGTTGGAAGCATCGTTCGGAGCCCTAACGGCCACGACCGTCCCCTCAATCGGCGCACGCACACGAATCTCGCGTCCGTTTTTCTTCATTTGCCACGCGGTCTGGTTGAGATCGAGTTCCCGGCCAACCTCGGGCATATGGATCGAATCCGGCTTGCCGACCAGATGCTCGGCCAATTCATCCAGGCCGATGGTGAACGTTCCGTCTTCCTCCGGCTTCACCCAGGTGTGTCCGCGATGATAAAAGCGGTCCACGGGGTAATGCAGGCCCATGTCGTGCGCGATTCCCCTCGGCGGCAGCACCGCAAACTCGGCATACTTTTTGCATCGGCGGCAATCGAACGCGTTGTCGCATGTTCTGGAGATGACCCGGCCAGCGAGTTCGTGGCGGCAGCGCCGTTCTTGCTCGGGCAGTTCCGCGAAGTCCGCATTCCAGCACATCTCGCCGGCCCGATGCGTGCGGAAATCACGCGCCGTGCGCCACAGCGCCGCGCCAAGCGTCATCAACAGCGTGACCACCACCGCGAAGAACAGGCACAGAAATAAGATGTGGCCAACCGTCCAGTGAAATCCATCAATCCCCGGGAACATGCGAATCATCTCCTTTCGGCTGCGCAAACAGAGGCAGGTACCGGTATGAGAGCGAGTACACGATCACTCCATAGGCGATCACGCCGCCGAAGCTTGCGACCTCCTGCCAGCTGGGCGTGTATGCGAGAAACTCGTCGAACGACAAGGTCGGCAAGGCCAGCGTCTGCACGGTGAGAACGAAACGGTTGAGCAGCACTCCCCCACACGCGAGGGCAGCGGCAGTGAGGAGCCACCCCCGATGGGCGGCGGTTTTCTTGTACGTCAACAGAAACGCCGGGAGCAGCCCGAAGACCACGATCTCGCCAAACAAAACTGGCGTGCCAAACGGTTTGTGAATGTAGTACTGCCAGGGCGCGAAGCCCACCGCCGGCGACGTGATGTTGATCCACACGAGAGTGTCGATGGACTTGGCGGCGACATAAAGGCCGAGCAGAACTCCCGAAATAAATCCCAGGCGCCGGAACAGTTGCGGCGGTACAAGCTTGCGGCCGGTGACTTTTTCTACGGTTGCCGTCACCAGCATCAGGAAGCTCGGCCCCGTCGCAATCGCCGAAAGAATGAACAAGAAGAATGTCGAAGGCCAGATGAACAGGCCCTGGCGGTACGCGAACGGTCGGCCGCGCAAAACTCCGTAGAGCCCGCCAAGCGATCCCTGATGAAAGAACGAGAGCAGCGTGCCTACAGCGGCCAGCACCGGAACCAACTTGTGGAGTTGATGCTCGAACACCAGAAATGACGGCAGCCTGCGCAGTTGGCGGTTGCGCAGAAGAAGCGGGATATATTCCAGGCTCAGTACCAGCAGGTAACACGAAATGCAAAACGTGACCTCGGTCAGCATGGAGTGCGTGTTTGGATGCCAGAACGTGAACCACGCCCGCAGCGGCTGGCCGACGTCAATCATCAGAATCGCGACCGCGCCGCTATAGCAGATGAAACCCACGACCACCGCGGTATTCAGGATCGGCCGCAATTCCGCGCGCTTCAGTATGTAGACCAGGAATCCGGTGAAGAACGCTCCCGCGCCCAGCGCAATGATCCCCAGATCGAGAAAGATCCAGAGGCCGAAGGCGAAGCGGTTGTCCATGTTCGTCTGGTTGAGCCCGTAGTAGAGGCACAGGCCGGCGGCATAGACACCCACGGCGAGCAACGCCGCCCAAGGCGCCAGCCAGAGGAGGAAGCGCGGCAGTGAGGTGCGCTCAGCGCCCCGAGCAATCCACCGCGTGTCGGTAAGAGCGGCGCTAGCCATGTTGTGCCTCCGAAAGTTCCGCCGTCGAGCTTGCTGCCGCTGCCGCGCGACCCGAGGCCGACTCCGACAACGCTCTCACCCATGCCTCCTTCGACTTGTAGTAAACCTTGGGTTCCGTACCGATGCGCGCCAGGAAGCGGAAGGCGTTTGGTGAATGCGCCGCTTGCGCAACGGGATCGTTGTTGTCGGCCAGGTTGCCGAACTGAATGGCCGCGGTCGGGCAAGCTTCCACACAAGCGGGGACGTAATCGGCCATATCAATTTCGCGTTTCCCGGAGGCAGCCGCCTTCTCTTTCGCGGAGTGCAAGCGCGCGTGGCACATATTGCACTTCTCGACTACACCGCGCATGCGCACCGCAACCCCCGGATTTAAGCTCTTCTCCATTCCCGCCGGCCACTGCGGGTCGCGCCAGTTGAAATAGCGCGCGTGATACGGGCACGCGGTCATGCAGTACCGGCATCCCAGGCAGCGTTGCGGCATCTGCATGACGATCCCCGTAGCCTTGTCAACTTCGACGGCCTGCTGCGGGCAGACTTTCACGCATGGCGTCTCGTGTTCGCAATGCATGCACAGGATGGGGACGAACGCTTCGCGCCGCGCTCCGTCGTTCATGCCATTCGAAACCTTGCGCACTAGCATTGGCGTGATGCCGGTTCTGGCGGTTGCCTGGAGAGACGGCGGCACGTTGTTTTTAGACGCGCAGGCCACCATGCAGGCGCCGCAGCCCGTGCAGCGGTCGAGATCAATCACCATGCCGTAGCGGACGCTCATGCGTTTCTCCTCTCTGGCGCCGCGCGCAAGTTCGATTCCCGGTAGAGCTTCGAGGCCAATGGCGGCAGAACCGGCGCTGACCATGTTGCTGCCCAATCCTGTTGCGCGGGCGCTGCAGGTGTCTCCGCAGGCCATTTCTTCAATTCGCATCGCAAGGTTGGGGAGTGAGGTGGGTCGCCGACCCAGACCGCGCCGTTCCCAAGCTGCTCTTCGAGTTTCTGGACGGACGCGATCTTCGCGACCGGCGTTGTTTCCTGCCCGTACAGAACTCCGGCGCGCGTCTGAAAGAGAGCGGCGCAGCGGGAGTGAATCACCTTTTCTGCCGAGATCACTGTGGGGTCAATGCCCCCAAGAAACTGCGCGGGGCTCTGCACTTCTGACGTCGCTTTTACCAGGGCAGGAGCAACTGCGTATGTCTCGACTGCCGAGGTGGGCGCGGTCGGAACGTCGGTCGAATCTTCCAGAAAGCCTGGAGCCGGCAGCAGCCAATCCGCTTTGCTCGATCCGCCATTCCAGGCGGCAAACCGGAAGACCTCGGCGTCGGTTTGGGGAACGAAATCCCAAGGCACGGTGGAGTCGATCAGCACCGCGCGCGCGGAAGGAATGGCAGCAACGGCGGAAACATCTCTCCTGGCCTGTTTTGACCGGCGCACAATGCCGCCACGCCCTCCGACTGCGCCCAGCACTACATTCAATGCGGCAATCGCGGGATTATCGTCCGCCGCTATCGCCACAGCCGGCGCCCGCGCTACGATCATTCGCGCCAGCGCCCGGATGGAATCGGCAGTGAGTCCAGTCTGCTCCGCCGCCGCAGCCAGTGTGAGCGAAGGCATTGGACCACGCGCCGCGACGAGATGTTCTTCCAGAAGGACGCCGGCCACGCCCGAAGCCAACGCGCCTTCGCTGCCCGGCGGTACTTGCACCCACTGCCACGCTCGCGCGGCGGTGCGAGAGAGCGAAGCGTCTATTTGAATCAGGCGCAGTTGCGGGTCGATGGTGCCCGCCGCGCGCTCGGCCCACAATCGAGTGAACCGGCCCGGCGTGCCCCAGCCATCGAGCATCGGCGCGCCAAAGCTAACGACGGTCTGCGCGTTTTCAAGGTCGTATCCAAGGGCAGCCTCCGGCACCCCGCCCCAGTCCGCATAGGGCGCCAGGGCCCGGGCCTCTGGACTCATCGCCACGCGATAGCTTCCGTTCCGCTTTTCAGCAAAAGTCTCGAAGACCGACGATGCCGCGCGTCCGGGATATCCGTCGATTACGACAACTGGCCCTTCACCGCAGGCTTTGGAAAAGGCCGCCTGCGCTTCACTCCATGAGGCGGCGCCCCCGCGGTGCAGCACCGTGCGCAAGCGCAGCGGATGCCAGTTCAATTGATGCGCTCCGAAACCCAGTGGGCACAACGCTCCGCGGCTGATGGGATGCTTGCTCATTCCCGCGATACCCACCGGCCATCCCGCTGCCGTACGCACGCGAACGCCGCATCCATTCGGACACAATGTGCAGAACGACTGTTTCACCTCGACGGGAACGCGCGCCGGTTGCGGAATCCATTTCCAGTTCTGAGACCATATGGAAACATCATCCAGCAGTTTCCACGGCACTGGAGTGAAGGCGATACCTGCGGCGGCCCCCGCGCTCCATACCAGCAGATCTCGTCGGGTAACTTTCATGCTGCTCCCTTCATTCGTGGCACCCGAGGCAGCCGACTTCGACGTTGTGCCGGCGATGGCAGTCTTCGCAGTCGCTCATCTTCATGCCTTCGTGCGGCAAGCGCCGCAGCCGCGACATCGAGTGTCCCCAGATATCGCGGCTGTATCCGCTGATTCGGTTCACTTCGTACACTTTCATCCGGTCCGACTCGCCGTAGGTGGAATGACATTCGCTGCAAGCGAGGCCGGCGCGCTTTACATGGATCGCGTGCGAGAACCACACATTGGCCGGTTGCGCCGCGTACACCAGCCATGGCGTCTCGTGCCCCGGTTTGATGTAGGTGCCCACCAGCGTCGCTTCTGCCTTGCTCTCGCCAAGTCGCTCGGAGTGGCAGCCGGCGCATTTTTCCATCGCAGGAATCCCGGCGAACGAACCGTCCTCGCGCAGCGCGTGACATTCACCGCAGTCCGCCACGCCCGATTTTTCAGCGTGCGTCTTATGGCGAAACTCGAATGGCTGCTGCCGTTGCACATAGAGCATCCGGGGGAACGCGATCCACCCGACGACCAGCGCAGCGGCCAGCCCGAACGCGAAGACGAGAATGTTTCTTCGGACCTTCATTGCTCTCCCGCCCAATCCCGCTTGGAAAAGAAGTGCTGGAACAGGCACACCAGATCCTGTCGCGACAGCAGTTGCGCCACTCCCTTCACCGGCGACCCGCCATCCGCGCCCGGCGCATGCGCCTCGTGGATCTCGTGCTCCAGCCGGATTTGTTCCTCGCCCTGCCATGCGGCAGCCTGGGGACCCGACACCAGCCCGGCTCGCGTTCTGCCCGGCAACTCCCAACCTTCGAACAGCCATCCTGCCCCGTAGGGATCGGCGGTCAGTCTCATGGGATCGCTGCGCACGCGGCTGTTCACTTTCTGAATCATCAGCGGATTCGGGAAGCTCATCGGCCATTCCACGCCATGAATCGTCAGGGCCAGGGTGGGACAATGCGTGCCGCGCGGGGTTGCGTATGTGACTCCATCGACGTTTCCGGCCACATCCGCCAGAAATCCATCCACGCCGATGTGGCAAAGCCCGGACTCTTCTACATCGAGCCAGAAATGGTTGGCCGAATACAGAAGTTGCGCCGGAGGCGCGATCGCATGCGGGCGGGCCAGCACTAGATACGAATCGCAGTAACGGTAGCTGTCGCTCATGCAATTCGAAAGTTGTGAATCGCTGAAGGGCACGAGTTTCGTAACTGGGGAGACGCCGCAATACTGCACGCGGATTTCTTCCAGATGCGGGCAGCGTTCCAGCTTCGCATCATCCTTCGCGACCAATGCGCACTCGCCGTACTTTGCGGAAGAACAGCGGCCGCCATCCGCCACTCCGGGCCCGTCCAGAATCAGTTTCTGCACCGGCGCGGCATGGCAGTATCGTGCTCGACCTTCTTTAAGAAATGGGCAGGGCATGGGGTCACTTCCGTGATTCTTCTTCGTTTTTCGGCGCCGAAGGCTCGACCTTCTCCCCGCCGTCCGCCATGGTCAGGCCCAATCCCGGTACAGACAGGCTGTGCGGGCCAGCATCGAACCACGACTGGATCTCCGCATCAAACTTCGCCAGATCACCGGCGTTGACTGCGTGCGGCTTGGGCGCTTTGCGAACCAGCAAGTCCCACCCCACGGCGCCAAACACGACAGCGATCGCCAGCACCGTGATAATCCCCAGTGCAAAATTCGTCATGTTGAACCAGAATGTCCAATTCTCTCCAGCCATTTCTATGACCTCCTCCGACCGTTCAAGCACACGGCCAACCTCGGAAAGTGCAATCCAAAGACCATCAAGTGAATTCAATAGGTTGCGAGGAATTGGAGGCGCTGGGCGTAGGGATTCCCGACAGGGAAGTCGGATTTCCCAACAAAAGGAGTTGCTAGAGCATTCGAAGATTCGGACGAGCAGGCCCGGGAACTTACTTCACAACCAGGCGAGTGAACGGAGCAACGTAAGCCTCGAGAAACACCAGCACGCCGACCAGGCAAGCCAGCGCGATGCTGTGCCAGAACACGTAGCGCAGAATGTCGCCCTCGTGCCCATACCACTCGGTCGCGGTGCTTGCGACCACGATGCTCTGCGCATCGATCATTTTGCCCATGACACCGCCGGCGCTGTTCGCTGACGCCATCAGTACAGGGGGAATCCCGATCTGCTGCGCGGAGATTTTCTGCAGGCTGCCGAACAACACGTTCGACGCGGTGTCAGAACCCGTGAGCGCCACGCCGAGCCAACCAAGCAGTGTTCCGAAGAACGGGTAGAGGTGTCCGGTGCGCGCGAAGGCCAGTCCCATGGTGGCGTCCACGCCAGAGTAGCGGGTGATGATGCCCAGCGACATCATGGTCGCGATCGTGATCAGCGAGAAGCGCACATGCCACACCGTCTGCCACCACATGACCACCATGCGCGGCAGCGACAACCCCATGATGAGGCCCGAAACAATGGCGGCGATCAAAATTCCTGAGCCTGTCGCCGAAAGCCAGTTCAATCCGAATACCGCGGGTTCCGGCGTGGGTTTCAACACGACGGGAGGAACGCGCTGCACCATTTTGTTCAGGCCGGCGACCGGAATCTGCGGGTTCGTAATCTTGCTCGGCGGCGTCTGCCATGCGCTCATCGAAGGGAACACTTTCTCCGGCGTGTTCATGATCCTTTTGCCACGGTAGGTGCCCCAACAGAAAACGATCAGGCTCAGCACGAGCCACGGTAGCCAGCAGCGGACAACTTCACCGCGGCTGTAACCGTGTGTGCCCCGGGCCGCCCGCTGTTCGCTTTCCTGGTGCCCTTCGTGTCCCCAGATGCGTTTCGGCTGCCAGATCTTCAGGAACAGGATGAGGCACAGCATGGAGCACACTGCGGCAATGATGTCGGTGAGCCACGGTCCGTGATAGTTCGAGACCAGGTATTGCGGAATCGCGAACGCAACCCCAGCGACCGCAATGGCTGGCCAGATTTCCCTCATCCCCTTGAACCCGGCGTACGCCCAGATCAGCCAGAACGGCACCAGCACGGAGAAGAACGGCAAAATGCGGCCAACCTGCGCGCCCAGCGCGAACTCACTGTATCCGGTGACCGCCGCGAGCGCGACGATTGGCGTGCCGAGCGCGCCATACGCCACCGGCGCGGTGTTGGCGATCAGCGACAATCCCGAGGCCTGCAGCGGTTTGAAGCCGAGTCCGATGAGCAGCGCCGCGGTCACGGCGACCGGCGTTCCGAATCCGGATGCGCCTTCAAAGAACGCGCCAAACGAAAACGCGATCAGCAACAACTGCAAACGCGTGTCCTGCGTGATGCCGGTCATACTTTGCTGAAGCACTTTAAAGCGGCCGGTGGCCAGCGTCATGCGGTAAAGGAAGATTACGTTCAGGATGATCCAGCCGATCGGGAATAGCCCATAGCACGCGCCGTAAATCGCCGTGATGCTCGCCATTTTGATCGGCATATGAAACACGCCGGAGGCGATCAGGAGCGCGGTCACCAATCCCAGGAATGCGGCATAGTGCGCGGTCATGCGAACAATGGCGAGCGCGCCGAGCAGAACGACAACCGGCAGAGCGGCGCAAATAGCCGAAAGCCACCAGTGTCCGAACGGATCGTAACCCTGCGCCCAGGGCTTGGTGGGCGCGTCTCCAGCCCAGGCAAGAACGACGATGGCGACCGTGACCAGCGAAATCAGAATGCCGGCGAGTGGTCCGCTGGGAGTTGGAGCGGCTGGTTTGACTGCAGAAGTGGATGGACTTGCGGTCCCGGCCATGCGGCACCTCGGCGGACGCCCGAATGGCTAGAGAGTATAGCCGATCACCGCCAAGCGGATCACTTTAACCGTGCCGGAGCCTTCGGGTAACCTGAGCGCCCCAGGGTGCTGCAAGCAAATCGTATTCCTAACCTACGCGGAGCTGCGTAGCCCCTGAATTCTTCGCAGTTCTGGAATCAGGTCGCGGCCAGCGTTGCTCTTCACGACGTAACCGCTTACGCCGGCCGCTAGCGCCGCTCCCCGAAATCCCCGAGAATCGTGTTGACTGACGATGACAATCTGAATCGAGGGAAATTCTTGCCTCAGAATCCGGGCGGCTTCCAAGCCGTCCATGTTCGGCATCGTCACATCGAGCAGCACGACATCGGGCAGATGCTCCCTTGTCCTGCGTACGGCATCCTCCCCGTCTACAGCCTCGCAGACGACCTCGACGTCAGCCTGGGAAGAGAGCAGTTGGCGAATGCCGCGCCGCACGTTTTCATTGTCATCCACGACCACCACACGAAGCGCGCGCACATTCATACCATCTCCGGGAAACGAACTGAAGCGTGGTGCAGTCTCTGGTTCTCTACAGCCGTGTCATCCTGAGCGGAGCCGTTTCTCAGGCGAAGCGAAGGATCTCCGGGCATCGGGCACCGCGCGTCAGCCATGCCTACTGCTTGAGCCGGACCTTTGACAGACTATTCCTCCCGCTGTCTTCCGCAGAATACAGCGAACACGGTATTACCCTGGGCTGTCGAGGATTCGGTTATCCGGAAGCGGGCGATCTGAATTTGCGCTTCCCGGACGCGATATACTGGCCTGCATCCGCATGATCTGCGGAGATCGTCATGGGCCTATAGCTCAACGGTTAGAGCAGCAGACTCATAATCTGTTGGTTCCAGGTTCAAATCCTGGTGGGCCCACCAGACTAACCTCAATTGTTCCCATCGCATACACCGGTGCATAGCCGCGCAACTACCCTCATCGTCCCCACGCCGGTGGTTTTGAGCGCTATGGCCTGGTTTCGCCAACTGATGCGTCGAGGGCCTAACGGGAATGCGTCGCACACAACTCAAGTGCGTGCCGCGTCTCAGTGGCCCACGGGACAAGGGAGTTCTCGTCGTCGTACAAAGTGACGTCCAAAGCCCCACCGCCCGCTCGAATGCGAAACTCGTGTATCAACGGGTGAAGAATGACAACATCAGATTTCGGCAGTGCGAGGCGCAGTTGCTGAAACTTCGAGAATTGCACCTTGATAGCTGGGCAATTCATTTCAGTCAGTTCCCACTTCTCTATGCGCACGTCCTTCTGAATATCTTCCGCTGAGCGATTTGGAAATTCCCGATGCAGCGCCATCATTTGGTCGTAAACGGATGTTGACTCGGCTTCCTTCACGTGCGCGGCAAGGTAGCGCGGCAAACCAGAAACCGTATCGGAGTTTTCAGTCCCAATGACGAAAGAATACTCAGGGACATCTGTGTGCAGGTCGCGGTGGGAGCGGTACGCAACGTAGGCACCGTAGCGCTCGTCAATCGGGAAAAGGTCGTGGAGAGCCTTATCGAAATGATTGCTCATCCAATCCCAATCTGCACTCGACTGCGCTGACAAGCTCCCGCCAGCAGAGAAGGACAGCAGGAGGGCCGCAACGCACAAGCCGTAATGACGTGAAAACATGGCTGTATTGTGCCACCAGCGGCCCGTAGTTGGCGAAAAATCGCCATTGCACTCATCGACCCCAGTCCGGTATCCCACGAGATTCTCAATGAGTGAAATGGCCTGTTAGCAGCAGTTGACAAAAAGAGGCTCTCAGTTCGGTGAACGCGATCATTGCTGGTGAACTCGAAAAATGGTAATTTCAGCGCAGTGAATGCGAGGGTTTATGTTTGAGCAGGTACCAGCTTGGCACGGCAAAATTGCGCTCCGGGGCGCAGTGCTAAATGCAATTGGCTTTGGGTTCGTGGCGGGTATGACCTTGGGTGTGTTTATCGTTAGAACGGTGCAATTGCGCATCCCCGTGCTCTTCCAACTGGCAGACCTGGGCTACTTCGTCGTGTCCTTAGCTCTCGCTGTTCGCTTCTATTTCCTCGCAATGTCTCGTGCGCGTGAGGCGAACGGACCAGGCTGTTGAAACATCGCCATTACACTCATGGCTCCCACCGCCCCCTGGTGGGCCCACCACCCCCGATTACTTTCGTGAGACCTCCTCGTTCCCTTGGTTGACACCCAATCCTGTCGGTCAGTAGAGTTGCGTCTGGTCTAGAAAAAAACCATTTGGTCTGAAAAAAAGCCACGAGACTGAGGGGGGCTGACATGCGGTCTAAGTTATTGTGGGCGGGGGCTTTGGTGTGTCTGGCAACGGCGTTCGCAATGGGGCAAGACCCCACCAAGGTGGAACCCAAGCACTACAAATTGGATTTTGAGAATGAGCTGGTGCGCGTCGTGTCGGTCACCTACGGGCCGCACGAAAAATCTGCCTTGCACGATCATCCGGGTGGCGTGTCGGTGAGCATCACGGAAGCTCACCTTCGTTTCACCGATGAGAATGGGAAAGTGCGCGAAGTGTTCTCCAAGGCCGGCGAAGCGCGCTGGTATCCTCCCTTCAAGCATCGCGTCGAGAATCTGGGAGATACGACCTATCACGGGGTCTACATCGAACTGAGAAAAATGAACACCGGGTCCAATCGCTCGACCGACCCGACCACCGCGATGAACGAGGAAACGCGGAAGGTCGTCGCCGCGCTGGTCGCAGCCGGAAGGTGAAGTAAGGCAGGTTTCAAAGATCGAGGTTTCAAAGTTTCAAGGTTGCACAGTTTCAAAGTATGAGGATGGTCGTCTCGAGGTTATGATTCTCGAGATCATGACTCTCAGGATCTTGAAACTTTGAAACTTTGAAACCTGAACCACGGCCAATTCGATGAGCTCCCGCCCCGCCCGCAAAGTCGCATCCCTGCTGGGCATCGTCATCTTTCTCTCGTGCATTTATTTCTATGAAGGCGGCGGGTGGAATCAGAATTCCCGCTTCGATCTGCTTCGGGCCATCGTCGAGCGCCACACCCTCGAGATCGACGCCTACCACGAAAATACCCAGGACAAAGCTCACTTCAACGGACACTACTATTCCGACAAAGCGCCGGGCTTGGTGTTTCTCGCCGTTCCGTTTGCCGTAGTTGTGAGACCCGCTCTGCGGGTCGCCGGAATTGATCCGGAATCGCCGCGCGGCGAGTTCGCGTTGTCTTACATCGTCAGCGCCTGCGCTGTCGCCTTGACCGCGCTGGCGGGAGTGTGCCTGTTTTTTCTCGGACTGCGCTTGGGATCTGGCATAGCCGGCTCAGCGTTCGGGGCGCTGTTCATGTGCCTCGGTACGCCAATGTGGGCGTACGCAAGTCTGTTCTGGGCGCATGCGCTGGTGGGAGCGTGCCTGCTCTTTGCTTTCGCGGCAGCGCTGAAGCTCTCCGATCAACACAGCGCGCGCCAAGATTTTCTCTGGGCACTCGCCGTTGGGCTCGCCGCCGGATGGGCGACGGTCACCGAGTATCCCGCCGCGCCAGCCTCGGCGATGCTGGCGCTTCTCGCTCTCTCGCAGGCCTGGCCGCGCGGGTATGCGGCCCGCTGCCGCGTGGCTGCCGGAGTGGGCTTGGGAGCCGGCCTCTGTGTCGTCGTGTTGCTCGCCTATTTGCATGCGGCGTTCGGCGCATTCCGCCCCAGCTATTCGTACTACGATCCCAACTCGTTTTCATTCATGCAGCAACAGGGCTATATGGGCCTGACCTATCCTCATCCCGACCGGCTGCTGAAGCTGCTCTTTGGATGCTCGCGCGGCCTGTTCTTCGCCTCTCCCGTAGTCCTTGCCGCTCCACTCGGATTGTGGTGGCTGTGGAAAGATCGTACCGAGGCGGATCGTTCCGAGAAAGATCGTTCCCGCCGCGCCGCCGCCCTGGTCGCAGCCGCGGTTGCCGCATATTACTTCCTCTTCAACGCATCCTTCTACTGGTGGAAGGCGGGACTCGCCTTCGGCCCACGCTACGCCGGCGCGTGCATTCCGTTGCTGTGTCTGGGCTTGTCGGTGGCCTGGCAACGTGCCACGCCGCCGTGGCGGCGTGTGCTGGTGGCGTTGGCTCTATGCAGCGTCTTCCTGGCGTTGATGGTGGTCTCGACGACTTCACAACTGTCCATGCAAGATAGTTGTCCCCTCGTGCACTTGGTGTGGCCGGCGTTCTGGTCCGGACACATGGCGATGAACCGCGACTCGATGCTGACTGCGTCCGAAGCGGGCGCGTGCGGGCAATTTGCAGCGTTCAATCTCGGCGAGCGAGTCGGATTGCACGGGCTTGCCAGCCTGATTCCCCTGCTCGCGATGTGGCTGGCCGCGGCACTCCTCTGGTCGCGAATGCATCGCAGCCCAGCCGCCTAACGCCGCCCCGCACCTGCCGCATCCGATCTGCGTGTAAGATCATCTTTACAGTATGGCGGAATTAAAGGCAGTGCCAGCCGAGGCCGAATTGCTTCGCGATGTGTATGCGGCGTTTAACCGGCGCGAGATCGAATCTGTCCTGGCCGTGATGCACTCCGACGTAGACTGGCCCAACGGGATGGAGGGCGGCCGCGTTCTGGGATCTGCTGCCGTGCGGGATTACTGGAGACGTCAGTTCGAGGTGCCCGATCCCAGGGTTGAGCCGCAGAACTTCGTCATCGAGCCGGATGGACGAATCGCGGTCGAGGTCCACCAGGTCATTCATGATAAGAGTGGGAAGCTGCTGGTGGATCAGACCATCCACCATGTGTATGAGATTCGAGACGGGCTGATTCTGAGTATGGAAATTCGGCCTTAATTCACGATCGAGGAAAGTTATGGCGCACACTGTTTTTTGCGTGAAGTTGAAACGAGAGTTGCCCGGCCTGGACGAGCCACCCTTCGACAACGACCTGGGCAAGAAGGTGTACGACAACGTCTCCCAGGAAGCGTGGAAGATGTGGACCGAGCACTGCAAGATGCTGCTCAACGAATATCGCCTGAACCCCGCGCGCCGCGAGGATCAGGAGGTTATCGTCAAGCAGTTGGATATGTTTTTCTTCGGCGAAGGCTCAGCCGTGCCCAAGGAGTACGTGGCCCCGAAGTAGTTTTCTCCGTCGGCTCCGGGCCGGTGACAAAGCGCGGCGCTTCGAGGTTAGGCCGGTTGCAGTTCTTCTACTCTCAGGAATGGCGCCGCGCCTATCAGCAGGCCGATCGCGGGGACTACCGCCCAGATACAAATCCCCAGGGCCAGTCGATCCAGATGATGCAGGAAGTAAGCGTTGTGCTCGACAGCGGCGCTGACCGGGATCGCCAGGCCGCACAAGAAAAAAATTGCGAGCGCCGGGAATGCGCCGGCTAGTGCGCGTGCGCCGCGGGTTCCGCCACCGCGACGGGAAAGGTATGCTCCCAGCGCTCCGCACGGCACCTGAGCCAGCAGCCACACAATGTAGAACCAGCGCGGCAGTCCGGAGATCAAGTGACTCGGCCGCAGGCTGATATCGGTGAAGTAGAAGGAAGGATCGTGGAACATCACGATTTCTTCCGCAAACATCAACAGGCTGGCCGCTAAAAGGCTGACAAATCCCGGCAGCCAGATCGACCGGGTGCGCAGGTTCAGCCGGCTCGCTTCCGTCGCGACGACGCCGAGCAACAAGGCCATGCAAGCGCACCACATGAGCCGTTGCGCAATCGGTGCGCGGTCCAGGAACAGCAGCAGCAGGCCGACGCTGAACACAATTCCGATCGCGGGTAACCAGACGGTTTTGGTGAGGTGGTTCATGGAGTCCTCCTGAATTTTGGCGCGGCCGATCTCTGCCGCTAGAACTTGCCAGTCGTTAACTTGTTCGAGAACGATCCGCTCCGCTTCTGACTCGCTGCACTGCCGCGCGCGCGCTTCTTCGTAGACTTCTTCCAAGTGAGCGGCAAGCTCGGCGACGACTTCGGGACTGCAGGATCGCGTTCCGGCCAGATGCTCGCGGACGAGCCGCGGCCAGTCCAACTTCATTGGTTCAGGCATGATTGGTTCAGGCATGGCTCACCCCCGCCAGACTGTCAAGTGCGTCGAGGCGTTTACATCACCCGTGGGCAAAGGGATCGAGTTTGCGGATCCCTGCCGCAGGAAAGGCAGAGCACCGAGCAGCAAGGCCAGCCCGGGAACGACCGCCAAGTTTCCGGCGTCGATTGCGAAGAAGTGGAGCGCCCAAGGGTAGCGGTCGACGGCCACGCGCCAAGGCAGAAGCAGCAGCATCACGATGCCTAGAAGCAGGGCCGGAGAAGTCGCCACCACCAGCCGCGTCTTGCGAGATGCATTCGCGCGTTGCGCCAAGTAGGCCCCGGCGGCTCCGACCAGGATGAGCGTAGCCAGCCCGGGCAAGGGGAACCCAACAGGGATGGGCCGCCTCAAGATCAGTTCTGGATGGTCAATCCGCTGCAGAACCACGAGCGACAAGATGGCGCCCAGCCAAGTGACGGTTACCGAAAGCCACAAGCGCTTGACGTGATCGTTCACCGGGTCCCCACGTTGTGCCAGGTAGGCTCCTGCAGCACCAACAAGGGGAAGCGTAGCCAGCCAGGGCAAGTAGAACTCAATCAGATATGGATAAAGGCGGCCAGGCTGCAGAACCATAGCAGACAGGCTTGCGCCCAGCCATGTGACAGCCACAAGAAGCCACAAACGCCTGGTGCGATCATTCATCGGATTTCTCCTTTGTCTTGTCCGGGAGATTCGTCTACAAAGAACGTCCCAGTCGTCGACTTCTTGCAGCGTGTGTTCGAATGCCGCCTGAGGCGCGCATCCGCGATCCAGCAGGTCGTTGTAAGTCTCCTCCAAGTGCGTCGATAGCTCTTCGATAACCTCACCCGCTTGCGCCGCAGGCGGCGGTTGCATTCGCTGTCGAACCAGGTCCTTCCAATCAGGCATGGCTGACTCCGGCGAGGGTGTTGAGGGCCCGGAAAAAATTGCGCCACTCTTCTTTGAGGGGAGCGAGTTGCTTCCTTCCGGCGGGCGTGAGGCGGTAGTAGCGGCGGTCGCGGCCGGCGTGGTTGGCCTGCCAGCGGCCCTCGACCCAGCCGCGCTTCTCCATCTCATAGAGCAATGGATAAAGCGAAGCGAGCGTGAAACTGAGCGCCCCGCCGGTGCGTTCGCCGATCTGCTTGGCGATTTCAAAGCCATACAGCGGCTGTTCGGCCAGCAACGAGAGAATGGCCAACTCGCCGCTGCCTCGAGAGATTTTCGATCGAATGCGTCGCGTCATAATCGGTCTCGAACCAGCAATGCAGGGTTCCTATATTCGCAGTATAGGAATCCTATATACGACGGTCAACGTTACCAAGGTATGTGGCCGCGGCGACTTTCCGCGGCCTTTCTTTCGCCCCTTCGGGGCTATTGAATTTCCTGCTTGGCACCCACGGCTTACGCCGTGGGCTGTATTCTCTCGCCGCTCCGCGGCTTTTGGCTTTTGGAACGCCAGGAATCACTGCAGTCGGTCCGTTACTTCCCCAGTTACCCATGCACCAAAATTGATGCACATTTCATCAACCCGTAACATTCGGCTGCTACAACCTAAATATGGATCTGCACGGGTACAACACGCTGATCCTTTCCGACCTGCACCTGGGTGCAGAGACGAGTCATGCGCGCGAGGCTACGCGCGTGCTCAAGGAAACCCGCTTCGAGCGGCTCATTCTGCTGGGCGATATTTTCGCCGACCTCAACTTCGCCCGCCTCACCAAAGATCACTGGAAGTTTCTGGGCACCATCCGCAAGCTGTCCAATCCCAAGCGGCACATTGAGGTTGTGTGGGTGGAAGGCAATCACGACCACGGCCTGGCGAACATCATGTCGCACCTGGTCGGCGTGCGCGTGTATGAGCATTATGTCTGGCAGTATCGCGGCCTGCGCCACGTAGCGATTCACGGTCACCAGTTTGATGGGTTCCAGGTGAACCGCCTGCGCATGAGCCGGCTTGGGACGTCGCTTTACCTGCAGATCCAGAAAATGGATTTCAAGAGCAAGCCGATCGCTCGCCTGATTGACAGGCTGAACACGCGCTGGCTGCGCATGTCGCCGAAAGTGGCGTCCGGCGCACTGAATTATGCCCGGCACAACGGAGCGGACCGCATTTTCTGCGGGCACACGCATGAGGCTACCCACATCGTGCAGGATGGCATCCACTACTACAACTCGGGTGGATGGGTCGATTCCAAGCTGACTTATCTAACGGTTGACGACGAGGGGGTACAAATCCATGACTACAACCAACAAGAGTTCCGCGAACGAGCTGACGATCGTGATTCCGGCGAAGAACGAAGCGAAGCTGATTCCGCGTTTGCTGACCTCTCTGATGAGTCAGGACTACTCGAAGATGTCGAGTACGAGAGTGTTGGTCGCTGACGCGAATTCGACGGACGGAACGCCCGAAGTTGTGATGAGCTTCCGCGACCGCCTGAACGTCGGCGTGATTCGCGGCGGAATGCCCTCGGTGGGACGCAACCAGGGCGCGGCGCTGGCCGATACTCCCTACGTTCTGTTTCTGGATGCCGATATCGAACTGGCCGACCCGAGCCTGATCCGCCGCTGCATGGAGAAGGCGCAACGCAAAGAGCTGCACTGCCTGACCACCAGCATTATTTGCCGCGATGGCAACTGGCTCGACAAGCTGGTTTACACCGGCAACGATATTTTTCAGTACTTGTCGTACTTGCACCGCCCGTTTGCCACCGGGATGTTCATGCTGTTCGACCGGGAAAAATTCTGGCAGCTCGGCGGATTTCACGAGCAGATCCTATATGCCGAGGACTACCAGTTGAGCCAGCAGGTGCAGCGAAGTCGCTTTGCCGTGGTGCGCGGCGGCGTCTACACCACCAACCGCCGGTTCAAGAAGATGGGACATTGGCGCGTGGGTTGGCTGTTCCTGTGCACCGCCATGAACTACTGGAACGAAAAATATTTTCTGCGCGACCACAAGTATTGGGCGAACGAACCAGACAGCGTTCCCCACGCGTAAAATTTTGGCCGCTCTTTCTGTAGGCCACAAAAAACAGGATTCAGCCAACCAGCTGAATCCTGTTTTTGTTCGGCCTCTGTTTTAGAAGCGAACCACTATGCCGGTCGAAATACGAATGTTGTTTTGCGTTGCTCCGAAGAAGCGCGTCGTCACGTAGTCGCCTTCGAGGCGCAGAGCCACCAGCCGGATGAGCCGGTAGTCGATCCCTCCACCGAGGGCGGTCGCGAAAGCATAATCCGAAGGCCCGCCGCCAGATCCGCCCGTAGTCATGTGTCCGACGCCAACCATGGCCTCGCCAAAGGGGGTGAACTTGCCCACAGGAATCGAAAGGCGCGGTCCGAACATGACTTCCAGTTCATGGCCGGTCGCCTTCACGGTTTCCAGACCGTTCGGAGTGGCGGCTGTGTAGGTCTGCGAACCGTAGTGCCCGCTCAAGTCGGTCACGATGCCGATATGCGGGAACACTTTCCCTTCCACCGAGGCTTCCCATCCCTGCAGCGTTGGGCCGGCTCACAAAGTTCAGGTTCGAGCTGAATGCGGTCGAACTGGCGTTTTCGAAGGAATATCCGAAGAAGACATTTCCTGATGTTGGAATCTGTGCGCTGGCCGCGCATGCAAACAGAAAAAACATAACGCAGAGGCAGGCAAGTTTACGCATGAACATACTCCCCCTTTCGATCCCATGAACCCGTAAACACGCGGGAAGTTGTTTGGATGCGGAGAGAGAAAAGCTCGACCACTTGTTTTTTAGGTGCGGCGTTTACCGAATCGCGGGTCAGAAGCGCCAGACGATGCCCGTAGAACCGCGGTACGCGTTTTGGCTGGCGGCGGCGTAGTGCGTGCGGATGTAGTCGCCCTGCACGCGCCAGGAAAAATTCTTGAAGGGGAGCTTGTAATCGGCGCCTCCTCCCACATCGATTGCGGCGTGGTTGTAGATGAGGCCATTGTTCATTCGCTGCAGGCCGCCCATCACCTGGAAGAACGGCCGCCACTTCCCGTAGTTGGCCGAGACTCGCGCGCCCGCCAGGAAGTTGTATTGCTGCACGCCGGTACGGTAATAGCCGCTGGCGTCGACCACGACTCCTAGATGCAAGTGCCTCGAAAAGGGAACCATTTCCAAAGAGCCATTCCAGCCGCGATAACTCTGTTTCGTGGTTACGTCTGAGAAATCGCCATAGGAAACACCCGCGTAGACGTTTCCATTGGGCAGCAATTGTGCCGACATCGGGATCGAGAACAACACCAGACAAAAAAATGCCAGCACCGCTGCGGCAGTCTTCGACACGAATTATTCCTCCCCGGCTTGCATGCCGGCAAACAAGTGCATTTTAATCAACGAAATCCGTTAGATGCAGTGTACCGGATGGCCAAGATGTCCCGGTTCACAAAAAATGCCTGCAAAACAGCTCCCAACCCCGGCCGGAGGCCCGATACCGAGGCCCTTTGAAAATTTACCAGATTTTCATGGTGCCAAACGCCGTCCATTCACGTCTATTCATTAGCATGCAACCAATGGACATTACTTGGCAAATAGGGGGGCAGCCGCGACAGTCCGGCTGTCTGTGGGGTATACAAGGAGTCGAAGTTGAAACTCAGTTTGGAAACTCGAAATTGTGGGGATGTCATCATCGTGCATTGCCAGGGCCGCATTGTGTATCGCAATGAGGCGGCCGCGTTCTCCAGTCTGGTCAGCGAGGTGATGCAGGACGCAGGCAATGTGGTGCTCGATCTGAGTGGAGTGAGTTCCATCGATAGCGCCGGCATCGGAGAACTGGCAGCGTTGCACACCCATGCGCGGGAGAAGAATGCGCACCTGAAATATGCGGGAGCGAACTCGCTGGTCCAAACGCTGCTCTGTCTCACGAATCTTGACTCGGTGCTGGAAGTGCATCCATCCCTCGACTCCGCTCTCGCGTCGTTCCGCGACGAGCGGGTCTGCGCCGACTGCTAGGCTTAAGACCGCACGGCAGGAAGGGAGCAAGGGGTTTCTCTTGCTCCCTTTCTCTTTTGCAGCTTGCCTTGGCCAGGAATGCGAGCTCCTGATCTCTAGTTCTCGCGCTGAAAGCGGTAGCGTCCTTTGCGCTCGATGGCCACGGCTTCCGCCACTTTCAGAAATGCTCTCGCGGCGTGCGACAGGTTCGCGTCTTTGCGATAAATCAGGCGCAGCTTGCGCTTCAATTGCAGCTCGCGCACCGGAATTCGCACCAGTTCTCCCCGCGCCAGTTCGGTCTCAACGCTGATCTCGGGCACGAACGCGACTCCGTTGCCCATCGCCACGAACTGCTTGATGGCCTGCAGCGTGGGCAGTTCCAGGTCCATGTGGAGCGGCGTTTTGTGCGTTTTGAAGAGCTGGATGACTTTCTCGCGGTAGGGCGACGAGACGATGTGCGCCACAAACGACTCCGCGCCCAGCTGCCGGATGCTGACCTGCGGGGCTGAAGCCAGCGGATGCTTCGGCGGAACCACGAACACGAGTTCGTCCAGATACACCACCAGCGAGTGCAGGCTCGGTTCCTGCGGTTCGTAGGACAGCACGCCGAACTCCACGCTGTAGCGCAGCACGTCGTCGGGAATGTGGCTGCCCAGCGCGCGCTCCACCGTAATCTTGATCATGGGATGCAGCCGCCGGAACTCGGCCAGCACGGGCAGAAGATACAGCACCGTGAATTCATTGGCCGCGATGATCAGCTTGCCGGTTTGCAGTTCCCGCAATTCGGTTAACGATTCGGCGGCCTCGCTGCGCAGGTTGATCAGCTTTTCGGCGTACTCGTAAAGCACCTTGCCGGCATCGGTCAGCACACCTTCGCGCGAGGAGCGGTCGAGCAGCGCCTCGCCAAGTTCGTCCTCGAGCTTGCGGATGGTCTGGCTGACCGCCGACTGGGTGCGGAACAGCTTGTCGGCGGCGCGCGAGAAAGTTCGCTCGCGGGCGACTGCCAGAAACACTTCCAGCTGGGAAAGCTCCATGGATCACTCCTTAATAGAAGCTCGATTAACCATTAGCAGAACTTATTATACAAGTGTAGCTAATGATTGCTGAAGAATTATAAGTTTTGCTTCTTCGGAATGCGCCCGTACCATAGACCATCAGTCTTGTTTTGAGGGAGATCCATGACTGTAGAACGAGCCCGCATCCGGATTTTCGACACTACTCTTCGGGACGGAGAGCAGTCGCCTGGCTGCAGCATGAACCAGCAGGAAAAGCTGCGCCTGGCCCACCAGATCGACCGCCTGGGTGTGGACGTGATTGAAGCCGGGTTCCCGATCGCCTCCGACGGCGATTTCGAGGCCGTGCGTGCGATTGCTGCCGTGGTGCGCCGCCCCATTATTGCGGGACTGGCTCGCGCCTGCCGCCCTGACATCGAGCGCGCCTGGGAGGCCCTCCAACACGCGGCTCGTCCGCGCATCCACGTGTTCCTGGCGACGTCCGACATTCATTTGCAGTACAAGCTGCGCATTACTCGCGATCAGTGCCTGGCGCAGGCCCGCGAAGCGGTTGCCTTCGCCAAGTCCTTGTGCGACGACGTCGAGTTTTCCCCGGAAGACGCCACCCGCACCGATCCTGATTTTCTCTGCCGCGTCCTCGATGCCGTCGTCGAAGCCGGAGCTACCACGCTGAACATTCCGGACACAGTCGGCTTCACGATCCCGTCAGAGTTTGGCGATTTAATCGCGACCATTCGTCAGCGAGTGAAGGGAATCGAGAACGTTACGATCTCCGCGCACTGTCATAACGATCTCGGCATGGCCGTCGCCAACGCCCTCGCTGCGGTCGCGGCCGGTGCGCGTCAGGTCGAATGCACGATCAATGGCATTGGCGAGCGCGCCGGCAATGCGGCGCTCGAAGAGATCGTCATGGCGATGCGGGTTCGTCCCGACCGTTATCCGTACGAGACCGGGGTTGTGGGCGATCAGATTTTCGCCGCCAGCCAGACGTTGAGCGACATCACAGGCGTGCCCGTGCAGCCGAACAAAGCCGTCACCGGGCGCAACGCCTTCGCTCACGAAGCGGGCATTCATCAGGACGGAATGCTGAAGAATCCGTTGACCTACGAGATCATGACGCCGAAATCAGTGGGCGTGCCCGATTCGAAGCTGGTGCTGGGCAAGCATTCCGGCCGCCATGCGCTGGGCATCCGCTGCGAACAGCTGGGCTATTCGTTCGACCGGCGGGCGCTCGACGACATCTACCGCCGCTTTGTGCGCCTGGCGGACAAAATCAAGCATGTGGAAGATCATCACCTGCTGGAACTGATTCGCGACACGCACAAGCCGTCCGCTTCGGCCACGCCGCTCATAGAGCCCATTCCAGCGGCGAAGGCGGCTGCGGCGAATGCATCTGTGCCGCCCATGACACCGGAGCCCGCGCCCGAGCCGATGAAGCCGTTCCCGATGGCGTCGCAGACCAACGCGTTCGGCGTGCCCCTGCCCGCTCATGTCGAGTCTCACCACGAACAGACTCAGCAGGAAGACTACCTCTGGGGGGTTTAGGAATTGAATCACTGAGCGATTGAGTCATTGAGTCATTGAAACCAGAAGCCGCCGGGTGGCGGCTTTTGTGTTCGCCCGGTAAAATCGCTCAATCGCTAAATGGCTCAATGACTCAATGATTCTCAACCTCACCATTCTCCCCGGCGACGGCATTGGCCCGGAAGTTACCGAACAAGCCGTGCTGGTTTTGCAGGCCGTGGCCGGCGCGTTCGGCCATCAAGTTGAGCTTCGCCAAAAAAACATCGGCGGAGCCGCGCTCACCGCGGCCAACGACCCTCTGCCCGCGGATACCATTCAGTCTTGCTTGTCTTCGTCTGCCGTGCTTCTCGGGGCGGTGGGGAGTCCGGCGTTCGATCACAATCCCGGACATCTTCGCCCTGAGGCGGGATTGCTCCGCCTGCGTCGCGAGTTGGGCGCCTACGCCAACCTGCGCCCGGCGGTATTTTTCCCGGCGCTCGAGGATTGTTCTCCCCTGCGCGCAGAACTCGTGCGCGGCACCGACATCATGATCGTGCGCGAGTTGCTGGGCGGAGCCTACTTCGGACAGCCGCGCTCGATCGAAGGCAATCCGGGCTCGCGCGTCGCGGTCAACACCATGCGCTATGCAGAATCGGAAGTCGAGCGCATCGCCCGCGTTGCGTTTGATCTCGCCATGAAGCGCAAGCGCAAGGTTTTATCCGTGGACAAGGCCAACGTGCTGGAGTGTTCACGGCTGTGGCGCGATGTGGTGACGCGCATCGCGAAGGATTATCCCGAGGTGAAGCTGGGCCACCAGTATGTGGACTCGGCCGCCATGTTGCTGGTGCAGCGGCCCACGGATTTCGATGTGGTCCTCACCGAGAATATGTTCGGCGACATCTTGTCCGATCAAGCGGGCGGTGTTGTCGGTTCACTCGGATTGCTGGCCTCAGCCAGCGTGGGCGGCCCGGTCGGGCTCTACGAACCAGTGCACGGTTCGGCACCCGACATCGCAGGGAAGGGAATTGCCAATCCGCTGGGCGCGATACTTTCGGTCGCGATGCTGCTGCGGCATTCGTTCCATCTTGAGGCAGAGGCTGTGCGCGTTGAGGCTGCCGTCAACGCGGTCTTGCAACAGGGCGCACGCACGAAAGACCTCGCCGGCAAATCCCATGCTGCGATCTCAACCACCGAGATGGGAGGCCGAGTGGTCGAAGCGGTGAAAGTTGGAAAGATGTAGCGGCCTGAACGGCGGCAGCTACTAGGGTTGCGGGCCGCGGCCGGTCTTGGCGGGCTCTCCGGTCACTGGCGGACTGCCATCGTATTTTCCCATCAAGTCGTTCCAGCGGATGTGCAGCATCTCCAGCACCATGCGCGACCCGTCGACCAGCGGGTTGATGCGGGTTCCGCCGCTGTGTCCCCAGGCGACCGAGACTTCCTTCGTCTTGAAGCCGAACTTCCGCGCCAGAAACAAAACCTCGGGATCGAATCCCCAGCGCTCGATTTTCTGCAGCGGAAAGATGGCCCGCACCGCCGGTTGCTTGAAAGCTTTGAATCCACATTGCGTGTCTTTGAATTGCAAGCCCAGCGTGAGGCGCAGCACCAGGTTGAAGATGCGTCCAAAGAGTTGCCGGTGAAGCGGTTGGCGCTGTGTCTGCGTCTCGGCTCGCAACCAGCGCGATCCGATGGCGATATCCGCGCCGCCGTCAAGTGCCTCGAAAAGCTTGGGCGCTTCTTCAATGGGCGACGACAAGTCGGCATCGCTGAACAGCACGATGCGCCCGCGGGCGTTGAGCATGCCGTTGCGCACGCTGTATCCCTTGCCGCGATTGCCCGGATTCTCCACCAGTCGCAATGCAGGATCTTTGGCGGCAAAGACACGAACGATCTCGGCGGTGTCGTCGCGCGAGCCGTCATTGACGACGATGACCTCGGCATCCCATTTCTGGGCATGCACGTAGGCGAGCACCCTCTCCAGCGTCGCGCCCAGGCGTGCGCTCTCGTTATAGGCGGGTATTACGATGCTGTAAGTGGGCTCCAAAAAACAGTTCTCAGTTCTCTTCGGGTTTTAGCTTTTGGCTCTTAGCTCCTGGCTCTTCGCTTCTGAAGATGCGGGCATCCCATTGGATGCCGAAACCAGCTTCGCTATTGTACGTTTGCGTGGAAGGGTCTATCAACTTGGGGGATAAGGGCTGCTGTTCGTCATTTGGGAGCTCCAGTCGCGTATGCGTACAGTGGTGTACTTACAAAGTCAGGCGCATACCCCAAATCTCGCTCCTCGACCGCCTGGGGATCGAAATGCCGGCTCCGGGGTTGCGTAGGATGCCCTTTGCGGGGCCGGAAACGCCCCTGGGAGCGACGATCTCCTCCGAGGTCAGGGAATCGACTCATCCGCGAAGAGATCTCGCTCCTGCGGCTTCTAAATCGCTTCTACGATTTTTCAATCACTTACACGGAAACGCAACGACTTACACCAAGGCTCAACAACTTACAGAGACGAACGGAAGAATCCGCGAATCCGAGAACACAAGGATGAAAGCTGGAAGCCACGAGCGCAAGAGGTAAGAGCCAAGAGCCAAGAGCTAAAAGCCGTCTATGCCACCTGGCGCATCTGCTCGAGCATCGAGAAGTACTCGGCCACTAACTCGGCGTCCCACAATCCGCGGTCCGCTTCTTCGCGCATGGTCTGCGCTGCCTGTTCGTGGGTCAGGGCCGGTTTGTAGGAGCGAGCGGTGCGCAGCGCGTCGTATACATCCACAACCTGCAAAATACGCGGCAAGATCGGAGTCTCCGTTTTGGTCAGTCCGTCCGGATAGCCTGAACCATCGGAGTGCTCGTGATGATGGCGGATGATGGGCAGCACCGGCCGCAGCGAGCGCAGCGGGCGACAGATGTTTTCGCCGGTGATGGGATGGAGTTTCATGACCATCCATTCGGCCGGCGTCAGGTCGCTGCCTTTCTTCAGGATTTCATCGGGCACGGCAATCTTTCCCAGATCGTGCAGGTAGCCGCCGCGCTTGAGCGCAATCAGCGAGTCTTCGTCCATACCGAGATGGCGGCCGAGATCGGCCGCGCGCACGGAGAGCCGTTCACAGTGACCCTCGGTGTAGGGGTCGCGCCCTTCGACGATCAGTCCCAGCGTGCAGAGAACGGAGTCGGCGGTCTCGAGTTCGTCGGTAAACTCTTTCAGCCGCAGCAGCGACTTCACGCGCGCGATCAGCTCTTCGGCCAGAACCGGCTTGTTGAGGAAGTCGTCAGCGCCGGCTTCAATGCCGCGCACTTTGTCGGTGCTGTCGCTGAGCCCAGTGATGAGAACAAACGGAATCAATCGCGTCGCCGGATTTTCCTTGAGGCCGCGGCAGAACTCGTAGCCCGACTTGCCCGGCATCATCACGTCCGACAGAATCAGGTCCGGCGGCTGCTTGCGGACTTCCGCTTCCGCTTGATCGGCGCTGGCGGCCGTGACCACGTCGTATCCGCGCATGGTGAGCAGTTGGCTCATCAGGCCCGCAATACTGGGCTGGTCATCCACCACCAGCACTCGCGGGGCGCGACGCCTTGGGAGAAGGTCACCCATTTCTAGATAAGAAGCGGTGTCGGTCTCCGAAGTTGTCTGCGCATCGGTTGTCCGAGCCTCGGACAGCGAAGCGATTCGAGAGGGAGGCGAAAGACTCATGTCGCAATCGTGGATCGTGCAATCGTTGATTGACGCTTCATTCTACTGCCATTCTGCATTTTGCGCTGAGACGCAGCAGCTTTTTGGAACAGTATCACCGTTTTGTATGCACTGCTATTCCCATTTCGGCACTCGGCGGATCGAATTGTGACCGCAATCCTTGTCTCGAGATGGCTGACTAACTACTCTCGGCTCATGCGCTTAGTGCGGCGAGCCCGGCTTCTGGCTGGGCTATTGTGTGTTGTCTTGGGTGCGTCCGCGGCCGGGGTGGTGGCCAAAGTTCATGTCATCACCTTCGGCCGGTGGACCTCTGTGCCTTGGTTTACCGGTTCCGCGGACGAGAAGCCGGTCACCCTCAAGGTGCGTGCCCTGATCGTGGATGGGCGCGTCAAGGAATTCATACTCGGAGCGCCCCACGAGGTGACCGAGCGCCTGTTCGTGGTGCGCCGCGTTTTTCGCGTGAATGACAGTCTTCCGGATGATTCCAGCCCTCGCTGGCAGTGGCAACGCGGAGGCTGGCTGATGGTCGACCGCACCACGGGCCGCGTGTCAGCGATCAACCTGGTGGAGTTCGACGCGTTTTACTCGGCCGCGAGCTGGTATCGCGAATACGTCGCCTACTGCGGAGTTTCTGATGATGGGAAGAAAACTTTCGCCATCGTGGCGCAACTCAGCCGCCGGAAGCCCGTGCTGAAGAAGCCGCTGTCCGAGGGCGGAGTGCCGGACGATGCCGCTCCCGACTCCGCCTGTCCTGCCCCGGTGTGGCAGCGCAGCCCGGTGCGAGTCAGCTTTGAACCCACCGCCGGCGCCAAGCAGACGTTCGCGATCCGCGGGCATGTGGTGGATTTGGTGAATGATGTGGATGAGGAGGAAGAGAAGTAGCGGGGGACTTCAGACCTTGGACCTCGGACCTCGGACCTCGGACTTCGGACCTCGGACCTCAGACCTCAGACCTCGGACTTCAGACCCCAGATCCTCGGCTGACGTGGTGGAGGGGTGGAGTCCGCTTCCGGGATCCGGTTCGGCGTTCGAAGTCTGAGGTCCATGGTCGGAGGTCCGAGGTCAGAGGTCCGCCGCCCGAAGTCTGAGGTCTGAGGTCTGAGGTCCGACGTCCGCTCCTCAGTCCCCCGCCGCCTCGACCGCAGGCAGTTCTTCCGCCAGTGTCTTCTCTTTCACCTTCGCGCTGGTGACCAGAATGACCGACAGCACCACGATCGCGCTTCCCGCCAGGATGAAGCGGTGACGGGCTCGTGCAGAATCAGCCAGCCCAGAAACACGGCGACCACCGGATTCACATACGCGTAGGTCGAGACTTTCGACGTGGGGACATGCTCCAGCAGGTAGATATAGGCGGTGTAGCCGATCCAGGAGCCGCAGACGACCAAATAAGCACTGCGCCCAGGCCGCGGGCGGTCCAGGTGACGCGCGAGAGGTCGCCGTTGAAGAGCGCGAACACAAAGTTCCCCACGCCAGCCGCGGCGACTTGCCATCCGGTGGCGCTGAACACGTCCATGCCCGACTGCCAGCGCTTCGAGAGCACCGATCCCAGCGCCCAGCTGAACGATCCGCCAATCAGGCTGAGTGAGGCCCACAACTCGCGATGGCCGAGCGCAGCGCGAGCGCAACTCCGGCCAGACCAGGACGAACAATCCCACAATGCCCAGCGCCAGGCCCGCTTTGCCGCGTCCGGAAATGTGATGGTCGCCGAGCAGCAACGAATCGAGCACCAGAAACCACAAGCGGCGTGATGGCAATGATCAGTGCGGCCAGGCCCGACGAGACCGAGAGTTCCGCGTACGAGAGCGTGAGGTTGCCGCCCATCAGCAGCAGCAGGCCCACGACCGCGGCGAGCGCAATCTGGCGCGGAGAATACAGAATCTTGCGCCCGGTGGCGGCGCACACCGCCAGCATCACCGTGCCGGCGATCGAAAACCGCAGGGCGCACATCAGCGCCGGAGGAATCGTCTGCACGGCGATGTCGATGCCCAGATAGGTCGAGCCCCAGAACAGGTACACGAGTCCGAAGGCAAGAATCACCATCCACCGGCTTGGGCGCTGAGCAGGATGCATTGTCGTGAGAAACAGGGGGAAGCTAAAAGATATCAGACGAGCGCGGGGGCGAGTTGGATTCTAAAGTTCGTTTCGCTCCTCAGACGTGCGCGGAGGCCGCTCGAGAAGAATCTGGCCGCTACTTCAGCTTTCTCGTATTCCGCCTTCGGCGGTCTTCAGAATGGGCACGATCCGGGATCAGCGTCTTTCCATCGGCGAAGAAATCCTGATAGGCGGTTCTGGCTTTCGCCGTGTCGCCTTGCAGCAGCGTACGCGCGGCCCAGATTCAGGTGCGCCAGAGAATAGTGCACGGCGGTCGGAACCGTCAGCGCCACGGTGGTCGAGAATGCGCTGGAACTCGGCCGCGGCCTTCACGCCATCGCGCAGCTTGCAGATAGGCTTCGCCCGCGCAGATAGTTCGGTGCGAAGCCGACTCCGTGCGGGCCGGTGCCCAATTCGTAGGGCACGGACCGTTCGAGCGCGGTGATCGCCTGGGCGGGCTGGTTCTGCTGCAGATACTGCTCTGCCTCCACCATGGATGTCAATCACCTGACTGGATGTAGTGGTTGTCGGGAAACTCGCGTCTCAAGCCTGTCGATGACAGGATGCGGATTTTGCCACGTCTCCGGCGGACGCCAAGGCAGCGCCGCGGCAACGAGCGGACGTCAGGGTCGTTCGGAAAGCTCAAGCGCCTGTGCAACATTGTGCCGCGCGTCCGCCTGATAGTCCGAGCAGGCTGTCATCGTCAGCCTTCAGCCGCGAAAACTCGCTGCGGCGAAATCTTTGATGCCCGCGCTCAGCAACTCGGCCGGCTTGCTGCCAGGTCATGGCGTGCCGGCTCGTACCTTTCCCAATTTGTCCTGCCCGAGTGGCCTTGAAGAATAACACGAAAGGCTCGTTCGCCGTGCCTCGCGACATGATCCAAGTAGATGATCGTAGGCGGTCCAGTCGCCGCGGATGTAGGCGAGATCGGTCAGCACGCCTCGAACCGCAGGTTCCATCCAGCTTCTTGGCCACGGCCTGTTCGCGCGATGCTCTTGGCCTCATCGAATCGGTTCAGCGCCACATAGGCGTCGGCCAGGTTGGCGTAGGCATAGGCGTCCTTCGGGATCAGATGCATGCGCCTGGCTGGCCATGTCGAGCGCTTTTTCGTGTTGCCCCAATTCGGCGTAAGCCAAAGCGCCGTTGTCGTAGGGAATGGTGTCGCGGGGATAGGTCTGCCTCCACTCCGCGTAGACCTCGCAATGCCTTTTCAGCGATCGAGTGATCACCTCGTCGTAGTAGTGCGCCTGAATATAGAACTTCTCGCGTTCGCTGGCCCGGTCGCGCAATTCATAAGCTTTCTTCAGAGCGCCTCGAGCCTTCCGTGAGTCGCGCTCATGTTGTTGTAGGCGACTGCCCAGCGTGGCGAGGCCATGGCGAAATTGGGGTCGAGTTCGACGGCGCGCTTCAGATGGGGAATGGCGGCTTCGTCGTTGAACTTCTGAGTGTTCGCGCCTGGCCCAGGCTGAAGGCTTGCAGAGCTTCGAGCGACGAAGTGGTCGCCGGTTCCAGCGGCTTGGCGAATTGCTGCACCGAAGCCAGCGACTCGCCCATTTTCTGCGCAGGCTGGACGCAGCCTTGTCGAGCGACTTCAGCACCTGCTCCTTGCTCTCCGCTTCGACCTGCTCGCGTGCCAGGGAGTCTCCGGTTGCGCGATTCACGGCCGCCAGCGTGACCACGTAGTGGCTGCCGAGGCTGGCGATGGTGCCGGTCAGCATGGCCTTGATGCCTTCGCGCTGGCAGATTTCGCGGGCGACGTCGTTGGTGACGCGCTCGTCGGCGGAGCGTCCCATGAATCTCAGCGCCTGCGGATTCTGGATTCCGGAACGATGTTCAGGTAAGGCGACTGCTCCAGTTGCACGGCCAGCGCCTGTTTCAGCGTGCCGTCAAAAACCGCGTCGCCGGTGGTGTTGACGAAATCGGCCAGCAGGACGCTGTCTTTCTCGGTGAGCTTGGCGGACTGCCGGAGCGGAAATACAAGACCGCCGGCGATGAGTGCGACCAGCACGACGCACTGCCGCGGGAACGAGCAATCTTCAGGGTCTTCTTCGGCGGACGCGACGGCGCTACGCGTGCGGCGCGAGGATGCCGCTACGGCGGCTGCGACGAGGCCGACAGCCGTGAGCGGCTGGCGCCGCGGCAGCGGACGGCGCACTTGCCGACGGCTGCGCGGCGTGTCCGGAACGGCCGGCACCGAGCCGGAACTGTGCGCGACAGCGCGCCCGCTGCCGGTGTCGCGCTTCAGGCGCTGCAGGTCGGCGCGAATGTCGGCCGCGCTCTGGTAGCGCAGGTTGCGGTCCTTCTCCAGCGCCTTGTTGATGATGTCTTCCAGCTTCGGCGGCAGGTCGGGATTCAGGCGGACCGGGGAAACCGGGGCGCGATCGAGAATTGCCTGAAAGATCAGCGCCGAAGTCTCGCCGCGGAAGGGCAACGTTCCCGTGGCCATCTCGTAGAGCACCACGCCGAAGGAAAACAGGTCGGTGCGCGGGTCGAGTTCTTTCCCCTTGGCCTGCTCGGGCGACATGTAGGCGACCGTGCCCAGGGTCGAGCCGGGGCTGGTCAGATGCTCTTCGACCACCACGGCGGTGGGCGCGGTGACGTCGGGGACCTTGCCGCTGGCCGCGGGACTCGACTTCACCTTGGCCAGGCCGAAATCGAGAATCTTGGCGTGCTCGCGCTTGGTGACGAAGATGTTCGCGGGCTTGATGTCGCGATGGACGATGCCCCCGGCGTGCGCCGCGTCGAGCGCGTCGGCAATTTCGATGCCCAGGGAGAGAATGGTCTCCAAGCTCCATGGCGCGGCCGCCGATCAGGTGCTTGAGCGTGACGCCGTCGAGGAACTCCATGACCAGGAAGGTGCGGCCGCCTTCCTCGCCGATGTCGTAGATGGTGCAGATGTTGGGATGATTCAGCGCCGACGCGGCCTTGGCTTCGCGGCGGAAACGCTCCAGAGCCTGGCGGTCCTGCGCCAGATCTTCGGGAAGAAACTTGAGGGCGACGAAGCGGCCGAGGCGAGTGTCTTCGGCCTTGTAGACCACGCCCATGCCGCCGCCGCCGAGCTTTTCGATGATCCGGTAATGAGAGATGGTCTGATCGAGCAAAGAAGGGTCCCCGCCCCGTGGTGAGCCATGCTAAGGCGGGGCGGGCGGGAAGTCAAAGATTGTGACCGGGACCGAAGTCGGGATCTAGCGGGCGAGACAGTGAGCCACTGGCCGCGGCTTAGCCAGATTGGGGGTTACGCCGTGCACCGCTTCCAGCTATAATGAATTAGTGATGTCGACGGTTCGCGATGCTGCGCAACCATTCCAATTCGCATCTTCCGCACGCGCAGTCGGCCGAGTGCTGGCTGCACTGCCTGGTGTGTCCGCGGCGCTATCGGGCGAATCTGCCTTCGCGCCTGCGTCCCAGCCTGTTCGGTAGCGACTAATTCCATCCTCCGCCTGATTCGCCTCGGCTTTGCGTGCTTGAACCTGAGCTGCGGCGAGCCGAAGCCGGCGACTGCATTGTCCGAGGCTGCACCGCATCACACCGGCCACTGGCACTGACGTGCCTACGGAGGATTCCATGACTACCGAAACCATGACTCAGACCGCAATCGGTCCGAAGATCAAGACCGCCCTGCCCGGGCCGAACGCCAAGCGCGTGCTCGAGGGCGACGAGAAATATATTTCGCCGTCCTATACCCGCTCCTATCCGCTGGTCGCCAAGAGCGGACGCGGCATTGTCGTCACCGACGTGGACGGCAACGAGTTCTTTGATTTTTCCGCCGGCATCGCCGTGACTTCGACCGGCCACTGCCATCCGCATGTGGTCGCCGCCATTCAGAAGCAGGCGGGCGAACTGATTCACATGTCGGGCACGGATTTCTATTACGAGAACATGGTGGAACTGGCGGAGCGGCTGTCGAAGATCGCGCCCATGCCCGGCCCGCACCGCATTTACTACGGCAACTCGGGAGCGGAGGCGATTGAGTGCGCGCTGAAGCTGGCGCGCTACCACACCAAGCGGCAGAACGTGATCGCGTTCTTCGGCGCGTTCCACGGACGCACCATGGGCGCGCTGTCGCTGACGGCGTCGAAGCCGCAGCAGCGGCGGCGTTTCGCGCCGCTCGTGCCGGGAGTGACGCATGTGCGCTATCCCGATGTGTATCGCGGCTGCGTCGGGCGGCACGCAGGATGCCGACAACTTTGCGCTGGGCTGCGCGCGCTTCATCGAAGAGAAGCTGTTCAAGACCACGCTGCCTCCCGAGGAAGTGGCGGCGATTTTCGTTGAGCCGGTGCAGGGCGAAGGCGGATACGTCGTCGCTCCGACCATCTTCATGCAGGAACTGCGCCGCATCTGCGATCGTCACGGCATCATGCTGGTGGTGGACGAAGTGCAGAGCGGCATCGGACGCACGGGCAAGTGGTTGGCGGTCGAGCACACCGGCGTTGAGCCGGACATGGTCTGCATGGCGAAGGGCATTGCCTCGGGCATGCCGCTCGGCGTCACCATGACGCGCGCCGAAATCATGGACTGGGTTCCGGGTTCGCATGCTTCAACCTTTGGCGGCAATCCGGTTTGCATTGCCGCGGCGCTGGCCACGCTCGACGTGATCGAGAAGGAGCACCTGCTCGAGAACTCCGCGAGCGTGGGCAATCACATGCATGAAGCGCATGGCGGACTGGCCGACGAAGCTGAAGCTGGTGGGCGATGTGCGCGGGCGCGGACTGATGATCGGCGTCGACATCGTGAAGGACAAAGTGACCAAGGAATACGGCAACGCCGAGCGCGACCGCATCGTGGAAATGGCGTTCGAGCGCGGCGTGCTGTTCCTGGGCTGCGGGCCGAGCACGATCCGGCTCGTGCCCGCCGCTGGTGGTCACGAAAGAAGAAGCCGACGTCGCCGTGGATGTGCTCGAAGAGTGCATCAAGCAGGTAGGCGCGTAATGTCAGAGAATTCGTGCATCCCGCCCTCGCGGGGGCGGGATTTTTTCTGAGCCTCGTGCTTCGCGAGAAATCCACTCAGTTGTGAGCGGGAAAGTTCAGACGGCCAACCAGATCTTTATATTCCGGCGCGTCGCGCAGGCTTTTCAGCGTACGATCCGCTTCGAGCTGGACTGTGGACTCATCGTGCTTGTCGAAGGCGGTCTTCAAGTAGTCGAGCGCTTCCTGCTTATTACCCAGGAGGGCATGTCGTCTGGGCCAGCCGATAGGGCGACAGCAGCCCGCGTTCGTAAAGCGTTTTCTGCAGCACAAGCATGCTTTGCAGCATGCCCTTCGATCCTCCGCTTGCATAACCCTTTTCCGCCGCTTCGACGAGCTGGAGGGCAGGCTTGTCGTGCATCAGAGTGGCTTCCTTCTTCCATTCCCGCAGGTACCCGGCATTATCCGCTTCGAAGTAAATGTCCTTGAGATAGCGATGGGGAGAGACGAATTCGGGCTCGGACGTCTCCAACTGTTTGAGCAATGCGAGGCCCTCGTCTCGCCGCCCGGCCGCCGCCAGCAGGTCGCCTTTGTCGGCGAGAATGGCTTTTGACGTGGGATCGAGTGCTTGCGCGCGCTCAATCTCAACCAACGATTCGGGATGACGTCCGACGGTGGCGAGGTAGGTCGCATACCAATGGTGGGCGACCGCGTTGCTGGGATTCAGTTCGAGGGCGCGGTGAAATTCGTGCTCGGCGTTGGTAGCGTCCCACATGCCATAGAACAATGCGAAGGCCAGGGAAGCGTGCGCATCGGAAGACTGGTCGTCGAGCTCGACGGCCTTCTGAGCCGCCGGCGAGGGCGCGCGGATAGGCCTCGCTGGCGGGCATAAGTGTGTACTCGCGCATCAGATTGTAAGTGTCGGCGAGGCCGACATAAGCGGGAGCGTAAGTCGGATTGCGCACGATGGCCTGCGTGAAGGAATCGAGCGCCTGGTTCAAACTGTCGGGCGTGCGCTTCTGCCAGTAGAAGCGGCCCTTGAGGTAGAACTGTTCGGCTTCGCTGCTTGCGGTGCGGCGGGCGGAATCGGAAAGTCGCGGCGAGCCGGCACGCGGTACGGCTGTGTCTGCCTTCGCGGCGCGGAACCTCGGCCAAACGGTCCAAATCCCGAGAAGCAACACCAGAGAAGGAAGGAGAAGCATGGCCCAGCGTTGGACCTTCAACGCGGAGGCGGCGACTGGTCTTTGGCCGTCCGGCTTCAGGTCTTGCTTGATTAAGACAGGTCGCGGTGGCGCGGGAACGTGAGTGGGAGCGATCCAGCGGTAGCCGCGACGCTCCACGGTCTCGATGAAGACAGGATTGTCGGCGGAGTCTCCGAGGGCATCGCGCAGGCGATTGATCGCGCTGCTGATGCCGTGGTCGAAATCAACGTAGACGCCGTCGGGCCAGAGCGCCTGGCGAAATTGATCGCGGCTGAGCACTTCGTTCGGATGGCTCACCAGAAGCGTCAGTGCACGGAACGGCAGTTCCTGAATCTTGACCTTGGCGCCGTTCTTGCGGAGTTCGCCCGAGTGGAGCTCCACCTCGAACATGCCAAAGCGAACTACGGCGTTCGGTTCTCGAGCGGACTGCATAGATTTCGGATGGGACGTCTCCACCCTAGCATCGTTGCGGCGGGTGGGAAATCCCCGGTTGGTGCTACGGCTACTACACTTTCTTCCGAGTGAGAAGTCTCGGCATCGCCGTGAGGAAAAACGGGTTAGCGCGTGAACTACGTTTGTGTTGACGGTGACGGGGGTAATCGGAGAGAAACAAGCGTCCTGATTTTCACGGTCAAGCATGCACCGTGGGACACTTGCGGGGCGTGCGAGAGGGTACGCTCCCGCGAGTCTAAAAACTTTGATTCTGTTGCTAACCTCCTTGGGGGGAGGACGGCAACCAGGCCTGCGGCCATGTCCGCGGGCTTGTTTTTCATGAGAACCCAGTTCCCAGGCTGGGAACCACGAGATCACAATCGCACGGCCGTGTGTGGTGTATCACATCTCCCGAACCCGACTCTCCTTTACATTGGAAACATCCTCTATGTTTCCCGCCTTCTTCACCCGAACGATCGTCCATAGCCTGGATTGGGCTGCACAGTGGGTACTTCCCGCCGACGCGAGGCCGCAACACCAGCGCACTGGCACACGAGGGGAGGAAGACGCATATTTCCATTTGCGCAAGCTAGGCTACGCAATTGTGGCGCGCAACTTCCGCTCGCCGCGCTGCCGTGGCGAGATTGACCTGATCGGATGGGAGGCAGACGTTCTTTGTTTCATTGAAGTTAAGACGCGGATGTCGCGCGATGTGAAGCCCGCGGAGGCAGCCGTTGATCGGCATAAGCGGCGTGAGATCGCTGCCGTGGCGCGTGAATACTTAAGGCGCGTGCCACCTACGTGCCAGTGGAGGTTCGATATTGTAAGCGTATACTATGCAAACCCTGCGTCTCGCCCGCAGATTGAAGTGTTTCGCAACGCTTCCTTGTCGGCGTAAAATATGAGGTTTGCGCGACTCGCGCGATTCTTCTGTGCGCGACTGCTGGAAAGGATTCCGTAATTGCCTGAACTCAGAAAAGATCCCATCGTTGGCCGTTGGGTCATCATCTCGACGGACCGGGCGAAACGTCCAACCGATTTTGTCCGCGAAAACATGAAGATCAAGGGGGGATTCTGTCCCTTCTGCTACGGGAACGAGAGCAAGACTCCTCCCGAAATCCAGGCATACCGTCCGAACCCCAATGGCGGACCGCAACCGCAGCGGGACACTCCGGGATGGACGGTCCGGGTGGTGCCCAACAAGTTTCCGGCGCTGGGTATTGAAGGCACTCTGAACCGCCAGGCCGAAGGCATGTTCGATCGCATGAATGGGATTGGAGCGCATGAGGTCATCATCGAGACGCCGGATCACACGGCCAGCCTGGCGACGCTGCCTCCGAAGCGGATTGAAGATGTTCTATGGACTTTCCGCGACCGCATCCTCGACTTAAAGAAAGACCGGCGGTTCAAGTACATCCTCATCTTCAAGAATCACGGAGAAGCGGCCGGGGCTTCACTCGAGCACGCGCACTCGCAACTCATTGCGCTGCCCATCCTTCCGATTAACGTGGTGCAGGAGCTCGAAGGGGCCAAGCAATATTTCCTCTACAAGGAACGGTGCGTTTTCTGCGACATCATCCGGCAGGAAATGGATAGCGGGATTCGCATCGTGTCGGAGAACGAGAACTTCATTACTCTGGCGCCCTATGCGCCGCGCTTTCCTTTTGAGACCTGGATTCTGCCCAAGCAGCACGAATCGGCGTTCGAAAACTCGTCGTCGCACATGTTCGAGAACCTTGCCCGGGCGATGAAAGACCTGCTCAGCCGGGCCGATCGCGTGCTCGATAATCCTCCGTATAACCTGGTGATCCACAGTTCTCCGGCGCAGGACCCGACCAACGACCACTATCACTGGCACATCGAGTTCATGCCGAAGCTGACCAAGACGGCGGGATTCGAGTGGGGGACGGGGTTCTATATCAATCCCACTCCACCCGAGGAAGCTGCTAAGTTTCTGCGGGAAGCGAATGTGGAAGAAACCGCGCCGGTTCCGGTGGGCTAGCGGGAGATCGGGGATTCAAAGGCTGGATTCAAGGGCGATGGAGCAGTTCATCGTTTCTATTTTCTGGATGAGCCCGGGCCCTCGCGCGTGAATGAAGGCTGGACGGAGATTTTATTTCCAGCGTCAGCGGCGGGAACGGCCCTCGCAGCCAGCCTCGCCGATTCCCGCCGCTCGCAAGTTGCGCGAAGGACCAGCGCCCACCTTGTTGGTGATGCCGGCAAGGTCAAAGGCTGGGGCACCCGCCACCAAGGTGGGTGTTGAAAAAGTCCAGTTCCTCCCCAAATTGGGGGGACACAAAATGTCTAGAAAACGAGAAAGTCGTTTGTCGCTCTCGGCGGCTACTTCGGATGAGATTGTTCCATGTTGGAGACGCTGTACCAGACGATCTTCCACGATCCATCGCTTTGACGCTTGAACTCCGCAAGGAAGTTTGTCTTATGGGTCATCAGCACACCTGCACGGCTGTTGTCCTCGTCATAGGTGCCACGATAGACCGCCAAGTCTCCACTACTCGCAACATCTACAGTCTCATCGATGAGACTGACTCGCCACAAAGGATCGTGGGCAAACCCCATCTTGAAGCCTTCTTTATCGGCGTCGACTCCAAATGTTGAGGGACTGCCACATTCCATAGAGATGATATTCGGGGCGTCAAAAGCGGTTGTCTTGGCTGCATCGTGGGCATTGAGTCCAGCGACGAGTTGAGCGACGTCCGTCTTGATTGTTTCGGCGATTGCCGCTGTGTCAACCGCCGCTCGTGCTGTCGATGACGCAGCGCCAGCAGCAGCGAACGCAAGCAGAAGGAGACTTGGTTTCCAATATGCAGAAGGGTTCATTGAACGTCTCCCGCTTGCGATGCTGCCCAGCGGTCTGCATCGCACCGATGGTGCTTATCCTCTGCACTTTATCACCTGTTCCTGAAGATTTCGTTTCGAAATCGGGCGGCGTAGCTTCGCAGCTGCAGGCGTCCGTGATACCCGCCCCTTCGCAAAGAGCGCGAAGGAACGGGGCACCCGCTTTCCTGGTCGTGCCGACGAGGTTAAAACCCTGGGCCACCGGGGCAGAAAAATAGGGCACGGCGTTGGTTGCCGTGCCCTTAGCCATTTGGCCGGAGAGAGAGAAGGCCCAGGATTCGATAGGGCCAATTACCTATAGGGTAAGGCGCTCCGCGCTCGGCATTTGTCACCAGAATGTAAAAAGGCGGCGAGATCAGGCTTGCGTGCGATCCTGGAATTCTTCGTGCCAGGCCATCTGGATGGCTTCCAGTTTGCCTTCGTTCGAGGCTTTGGGATCGCCGGCGAAATCAGGCAGTTCGGTGACATAGCGATGCAGATCGGTGAAGCGCACGGTCAGCGGATCGAGTTCCGGGTGAGTCTCTGAGAGCAGTATGCCGAGGTCTTCCGCGTCGTCCCAAGTGAGTGGTTTTGGCATGGGCTCCTTTAGTGATGTTCCTCAGAGATGTAATTCCGGTTCCAGGCGGGAATCTCGACGACGACTTTGCCCGGTTTGGTGATCTGGGCCTGGCAGCCGAGACGCGAGTTTAGCTGGAGATCGGCAGCCATGTCCAGGCGATCGGCCTCGTCGTCATCCATGGGAGAAAGATTCTCGGCGCCTTCCTTCACCCAGATGTGGCAGGTAGTGCAGGCACAGTTGCCGCCGCAGGCGTGGTCGAGCGTGATGCCGAAATTCAGCGCCACGTCGAGCAGAGACTCTTCCTTGCCGTGGTCTTCGTAGGGCAATTTGCCGTGCTCGAACTGCACTGTCTTGCCTTCGGGCAGGAAGGTGATCTGTACCGTATTTTCTCCCGGCGCTTCTTCCGTGGCGGCGCCCGCGCCTTGAGATTTTTCGTCAGCCATAACTACTCTCCAGTCCCTTAACTTAACTTGCTACTGCGAGCGCAACAGCGGGGCGCTCGTTTGCTGCCATTCTCCGCTGCCGGGCCCACGCGTAGGCGAGGAAGGCAACGATGTAGCAGGCGAATCCTGTCCAGAACGTAGCCGCAATGCCCGCATTCATCGCAATCGCGACGGCCAGCACCGATCCGCAGATCGAGGACGCACCATTGATGCCCCAAAATGCCGGAGTCAGCTCGTCAGCCTGGCGGGCAGCCAACTTTAATCCCAGCGGAAAGGCCATGCCCATGAAAAAACCGAGAGGGAAAATAATTCCTATCGCAATGACGATGCGCATCGGCGTGACCGCGGAAGCAAAGCTCTGCGTGGCGCGCGTGGTGAGCAGGCCGAAGCAAACCATCGCCAGCAACAGCAGGAGCAGACGCGGGACCGCGCTCGCTTCGATCCAGCGCGTGCTGTAGCTGCCGAGCCCGCTCGACAGCAGCAGGGCAAAAAGAACGACGGAGAGCGCGTAGGTGGGATGGCCGAGAAAGACGATCAAGCGTTGCATCTGGGAAATTTCCACCAGCATGAAGCCGAAACCGATGGCGGCGAAATAAATAAAGTGCGGCCACGCACCGCGAAGCGATTCCCGGGAGAGCGCGCGCAGCGGGACGGCGACGCAAATGATGGTCGGCACCATGGTGAAGACCAGCAATCCCAGGACGATTCCGCCGGATGCGGCGTAGAGGCCCATATTCGCCAGTTCGCGCACTCGAAACAGATCGCGCAGCCGGGTCATATAAAAGAAAAACGGAGAATCGTCGGTGGGAGCGGCGAGATTCAAATGGAGCGGGGCGCCGGCCGCTTCCGGATCCTGCCCGTTGGCCAGAGAGGCGAAGACGGGATCGGCGGCAAACTGCGGAGTGAGGATCACATCAAACTTCATTTGCGCGGCGACGTCTTGCAGGCGCTGAATGTCGGCGGCCGTGAACGGAGCTTTGGAGACCAGAATCGTAGCCGCGCCGATGATTTCGCCGTTCGGGTGCTGGCGGGAATTCTTCACCATCAGAATGTGGGATCGAGGATCTACCACGCCGTTGGCGTGCAATGCGGCCGCGGCCAGGGACGTCAGCCGGTAAGCCTCGCCCGGCATCTCGGGCAAATACCAGCGAGAAAACGAGAGTACGCCTTGATCGTTCAGGCGGGTCAGGAAAAGCTTCCAGGCGTCGACCGTATAAAGGGAATTTTCGGTGAGCGTCATGGCGCCGGCAGCGGTCGCGGCCCACGTATCGATGAAAGAAGCCTCGATCACGTCGAAGCGCTCATCGGTGCGGGCTATGTAGCTGCGGGCTTCGTCGTTGACGAACGTGACCTTCGGATTGCGGTCGAGATGCCCGGTGAAATCACCGAACCTGCCATTGACGGTTTTTAGAATGTTCTTGTTGATTTCAACCGCGCGCACCGACTTCTGGCCAAACATCAGGGCCGAGAGCACATCCCGGCCTCCGCCGGCGCCGATGATCAGGACTGAGGCGTTCGTGCGGACGTAATGCACAATATTTTTTATGTCGTACTTGAAGTAGTCGAGATCGTCGAAATTGCCGTCGAATTTTGTGAGCGTGGTTTCCGCGTCGGAATCGATTCGCAGATGCAGTTGCCGATGCAGTCGGTTCGCGGGGAATGTGGGGCTGATGCCTTCGGTGATGAGATTCGATGGAGTCGTGGCGTCGCCGCTGACCGCGATGCGCGAATAGGAATTCCACTTTTCGAAGAGCGGTCGGGGCTCACGATCGCCTTTGGCCCAGCGTATCTCCAGCAGCGATTTCTGTTCATGAGCGAGTGCCGTGTTCAGGATCGCGACCACGGCAAAGACGACTCCGACCGTCAAAGCCTTGCGCTGTAACGAAACAACCTTGGCATCGGCGGACAGCAGAAGCGCAGCGAGACAGCCCAGCACTCCGACAAAGATGGCGGCGGTGGGCGCGTCGGTGACCTCCAACGCGTAGATCAGCAGAATGCATCCGGTCGCCGCGCCCAGGAGGTCAGCGGCATAGAGGCTGCTGACGCTGCCGGGAAACTTTGTGAGGGCGACACAAATGCACACTCCGCTGAAATAGAAAGGAAACGCCAGCAAAAAATAGGTGACGCCAATCCAAACTGCGCCGCCGAATTCCGAATGGAGCGGCACCAGGATGTGGGCGAGCACGCTGCCCACCGCGGTGATCGAAAACCAGAGCGCGCTGCGCGCCATTTCTTTCGTGGCGTTGGCCGGGGCATAGCGTACAGGATCGCGGTAGACCATGAGCGCGCCCATGGTCATGCCGAACATGGCGAGCGAAATCGCGACGAAAGCGAAGTGGTACCACATGGTGACGCTGAAAATGCGGGTAATCAGGATTTCCAGCATCATGGTGGCGAGGGCAATCAGAAAGACGCCAGCTACCGCTCGCTTTGTTGTGGGCGCATTATTCATGGAGAAAGGGGGTCCTCTTCAAAACACCTCTCAAAGTTTCTATTCGCGAGCCCTCAAGTCTACAGGATTCCTATTCGAATTCTGCTTTTGCCATCGGATGCGGCGCCGTCGGGCCTTCGCCCATGCCGGTGTCGTCCATGTTCTTGCCTTTGAGCGCAGATGACACGGCGGTGTCCATCATCAACTCGGCCAGCCGCATGGTGCCCTGGTTCAGCGCGTCAATCGCTTTGCGGATCGCCTGATAATCGTTTTCGGCGTTTACGGCGAGCAGGGCTTTTTCCATTTTTGCGATCTGCTTCTTTTCGTCGGTCGTGAGCTCGCCCCAGGCGGCGCTCTTCTTGCCTTTTTCGAGGGCGGCGAGAATCGTGGTAGTTTCGCTGCGCGCTTCGATCAGTTGGCGCTGACGAAAATCTTCTTCCGCGTTGTCGAAGGAATCGAGGATCATGCCCTCGACCTGTTCGTCGGTCAGCCCATAGCTTGGCTGCACTTGAATGTCGGCTTCCTTGCCGCTGCGCTGTTCGCGCGCGGAAACGTGCAGAATGCCATTGGCGTCGATGAGAAATTTCACTTCAACGCGCGGGATGCCGGCAGCCATGGGCGGGATACCCTTGAGATCGAAACGGGCCAGCGAGCGGCAGTCTTTCGCCAGTTCGCGTTCTCCCTGCAACACGTGGATCGCGACGTTGGTCTGACCGTCGATCTGGGTCGTATAGAACTGCGTGGCCGATGCGGGAATCGTGGAGTTGCGCAGAATGATTTTGTCGGTGACTCCGCCCGCAACTTCGATGCCGAGTGAAAGAGGAGTCACGTCGAGCAGCAGCATGTTCTCGGTAGCTTCGGAGCCTCCGCCGAGAATGTTGGCCTGCACGGCAGCGCCGAGAGCAACGACCTCGTCGGGATTCAAGCCAGTGTGGGGTTCCCGCCGGAATAGTTCTTTCACCAGCGCGCGAACTTTGGGAATACGAGTTGAGCCGCCGACGAGCACGACTTCGTCAATCTGTTCGGGCTTTAAGCCGGCATCTTTCATCGCCTGCCTGCAGGGGCCGACGGTGCGGTCAATGACGGGCTGAATCAGTTGCTCGTACTGCTCGCGGGTGATTTCGCGCTGGTAGCGCTTGCGGCCGGGCAGGTCTCCGGCTGGCAAGGCAATGTCGAGCTTGACTGACGGTTCGGACGAGAGCGCGATCTTGGCGTCAATCACGGCTTTGCGGATGGCCTGCACGGCTTCGGCATTGCGGCGGAGATCGAGGCCGAGGTCGCCGCGAATGTCGTCCAAGGCGATGGTGATCAGGAGGTTGTCAATGTCGTCGCCGCCGAGATGCGTGTCGCCGTTGGTGGCAATCACCTCAAAGATGCCGTCGTGCAGCTTGAGAATGGAAATGTCGAACGTGCCGCCGCCGAGGTCGTAGACCGCGACGATTCCATTCTGTTTCTTGTCGAGACCGTAGGCGAGCGATGCGGCCGTCGGTTCGTTGACCAGGCGGAGGACTTCGAGTCCGGCGATGCGGCCGGCGTCTTTCGTGGCCTGCCGCTGCGCATCGTTGAAATACGCGGGAACGGTGATGACCGCTTTCGTGACAGGGCCGCCGAAGAAGCGTTCGGCGCTGCGCTTGAGCTGGCGAAGGATGAGCGCCGAGATTTCGGGAGGAGTGAAGGTCTTCTCGCCGAGCTTGATGCGCAGCACTTCACCGGGCTGCAGGTCTTCGGCCAGGCGGAAAGGGAAGAGCTTCAATTCTTCCTGAATGTCTTCCAGGCCGCGTCCCATCAGGCGTTTGATGGAATAGACGGCGCGGTCCGGCGTCTCGATGAGCGAGTTGCGCGCAGCGTTGCCGACGACGGGCTGGTTATTTTCATCGAGCGCGACCACCGAAGGGAGCAAGTTCAGGCCGTCGTCGTTTGGGATCACGACAGGCGTCTCCCCTTGCATGAATGCCACGAGAGAATTCGTGGTGCCGAGGTCGATGCCGACGATGCGATCAGAACTCATTTGTAATTGTGTAATTTGGTAGATGTGTAATTTGAATTTCCCGTGTTTTCAAGCTTCCAGCGCCGCGTTCACATCCCTAACCAGATTGCGGATGTAATTGCGGCGGTTCAGCACGTCGACCATCTTGCTGGTGATCTTCGCGCGCTCCTCGGCAGGTGCCTTGGATCCATGGTTGCGATCGACGAGACCGTCCCATTCGATCCAATATTTCTGCAATTCCTCGAGCAAGGCTTCGTGCTTGGCTTCGAGCGCCAGCTTCTGCCCGGCGATTTCTGCAATCAGGGCAGGATCGTCCTCGCCCATCTTCTTGCTCATGCGAAGTTCTTCGAGTTGCATGTTCAGTTCGAAGACTTCTTCGAGCAGGTCCGGCGGAACAATCTGTTTCTTGAGTTCTCCGGTGGCGCGGGCTTGCTCGGTCGCGGTCTTTGACTGCTCTTCCAGTTCGACGCCTTCAAGATGCAGCAGGTAGTGCGTGCGCTTGATAGGGTCTTTCAGCGTGCGGTAGGCGTCGTTGAGCAGCGAGCTCTGCTCCAGGCCCATTCCTGCTCCTGGCTGCCGGCTTGCGCATTCAAGTCGGGATGCAGCTTGCGGCTCAACAGGTAGAAATCTTTTTCCAGCGCCGCGACGTCGACGATTGAGCTTGGGCGGAAGGCCGAAGAAAGAAAAATAATCCACCGGAACCGGAGGCTGCACTTTGCCGCATGAATCGCAGAAGTGCGCGGCGCGCATGGAACCGCACGACCAGCAGGAGTGAGTGTCCTGCGGCAGGGGTTTCGCGCCGATCGTAGTCAGGCCAGACCTGGTCAATTGTCATTCCTCACACAACACGGGTGCGATTGGGTAGGTGCTCAATCCAGATTTTCCGGTGGCGCCTGCACGCGGGGCGAGGGCGCCCGCGCCACACAATCGCATGCACACAATCACAGCCACGCAACGCACGCCACGCAATCGCACAATGAGCGCGCATCAGGCGGAGAACGAAGTCCCGCAACCGCACGACTTCGAGGCCTGGGGATTCACGAACACGAAGCCCTGTTGCATCAGCGTTTCCTGATAGTCCAGGGTCATGCCGTGCAGGTAGATGAACGATTTCGGGTCAACGAAAACCCGCACATCGCTGAACTGGAAGATGCGGTCCCGTTCGCGCGGCTGCGTGTCGAAGCGGATGTTGTAACTCAATCCCGAACATCCGCCACCTTGCACGCCGAGCCGCAGGCCGCCCTGCTCGGGTGAAATGCCTTCCTTGGCCATCGCGCTGCGCACCTTGGCCAGGGCTTTCTCGGTGACGAGAATGCCTTTGGCGGGGGCCTGCGCGGGTTTTGTGTCGGTTGCCGTTGTCATCTATTTGTTTAGCCCACTCCCTCAGCGGCTAAAGCCGCAGTCGATTGCGCGCTCTTACGGCGCGGCTTGAAGCCGCGCCCCTTCAAAGCAGCACCCTTTCAAAGCAACGCTTGGGGCTAAAGCCCCAACTGGGTTAGCTGCATTAACGCGGCGCTGAAGCGCCGCTCTTCCACTACTTTGCCCTGGCGCTACTTTGCTTTGGACGCTATTTCGCCTCGGCGGCGACCGGCTTCGCGGTCTCCTGCTTCTTTTTCCAATCGCCGATGGCGGCGCGGATGGCGTCCTCAGCCAGCACTGAACAGTGGATCTTCACGGGAGGAAGGGAAAGTTCCTTCACGATGTCCATGTTCTTGATGGCGAGGGCTTCATCCACGGTCTTGCCCTTAACCCACTCGGTGGCGAGCGAAGACGAGGCAATCGCGGAGCCGCAGCCGAAGGTCTTGAATTTGGCGTCTTCAATGACGTTGGTTTCAGGGTTGACCTTGATCTGCAACTTCATGACGTCGCCGCACTCGGGGGCGCCGACCAGGCCGGTGCCCACGTCCGCGCTCGATTTGTCCATCGAGCCGACGTTGCGTGGATTGGAGTAGTGATCGAGAACCTTATCGCTGTATGACATTTGTTTCTCCTGAGCTCGTGTGTCGTCCCTACGGGACTCCCTCAATATTTCTTACATCTCACCCAGCGCTTACGCGCTGGGCTAATGAATTTCGCCGCTTCGCTGCTGAGACGTTGCCACCGATCCAACCTGCCCGACGCTGCCGCCGACCTAAGCTTGCCCGGGCTACTGATCGGGACTCGCGTCTTCGATTAGTGTGCTTCTCCTGCCCACTTCACGTCTTTCAGGTTGATGCCTTCTTTCGCCATTTCGTAGAGCGGAGAAAGTTCGCGCAGCCGTTCGACAGTCTCGATGACGCGATCGGCGACGTAGTCGACTTCGGCCTCGGTGTTGAAGCGGCCGATGCCGAAACGAATCGAGCTGTGCGCCAGGTCGTCGCCGGTGCCGAGAGCCTTCAATACATAAGATGGCTCGAGCGTCGCGGAGGTGCACGCCGAACCGCTCGAAACTGCAATGTCGTTGATGCCCATCAGCAGCGACTCGCCTTCCACGTAGGCAAAGCTGATATTCAAGTTGCCCGGCAGCCGATGCTCCATCGAACCGTTAATGTAGGCTTCGTCCAACCGCCCCATAATGCGGTCGCGCAAGCGGTTGCGCAGGCCCGCCATACGGCAGGATTCCTGCGGCATATCTTCCTGCGCGATGGCGCAGGCCTTGCCCAGGCCAACGATGCCCGGAACGTTCAGCGTACCGGAGCGCATGCCGCGCTCGTGGCCGCCGCCATCAATGATTGCGGAGAGCTGCACGCGCGGATTCTTGCGGCGCACGTACAACGCACCGACACCCTTCGGCCCGTACATCTTATGGCCGGAAATGGACATGACGTCGATGTTCTGCTTGTTGACGTCGGTGGGAACTTTGCCCACGGCCTGGGTCGCGTCGGTGTGAAAAATCACGCCGCGCTCGCGACACAGCTTGCCGATTTCCGCAACCGGCTGCAACACGCCGATCTCGTTGTTGGCCGCCATGATCGAGACCAGGATGGTCTTGTCGTCCATGGCGCGCTTCAGGTCGTCGAGGTCAATCAAGCCGTCTTTTTGCACAGGCATGTAGGTTACGCGGTAGCCATACTTTTCGAGGCGCTTGCAGGTGTCGAGCACGGCCTTGTGCTCGGTGACCGCGGTGATAATGTGGTTGCCTTTCTCGCGATACATTTCGGCAACACCCTTGATGGCGAGATTGTCGCTCTCGGTGGCGCCAGAGGTGAAAATGATTTCCTTCGTGGTCGCGCCGACCAGCTTGGCGATGCGTTCGCGCGCCGTCTCCACGCCTTCTTCCGCAGCCCATCCGAACGAGTGATTGCGGCTGGCGGAGTTGCCGAACTTCTCCACAAAATAAGGCAACATCTCTTCCAGCACCCGCGGATCCATGGGGGTGGTGGCGTGATTATCCATATAAATGGGGAGTTTCACGCCCTTGGCGTCGGTGTGGTGGTCGTGGGTGAGTGCCTGGGGGATCTTTACGTCCGTGCTCATTGCTTGCCTCTCCTACTTTTCGATGTCCCTTCATTTATCTTTTGATGAAGGTGCGTTCCCGACGGCTCAGCTGATCGTGACCAGTTCTGCCGCGTTCGGAGCCACGCTCGCGCTCGGCTCCGGTTCTTCCCGCATGTGCGAAATCTTGATGCGCCTTAGCACTGCTTCGATACTTTCGTTCACCTTACGCAGGGGCTCGCGGATGTTGCACCGGTCGGTCTGGTCGCATTCCCCGCGCACCGTGACGCAGGAGGTAATGAATAAAGGACCGTCGATCGCCTGAATCACCTCGAACGCCGAAATCGTGTGCGCCGCGCGGGCCAATGTGTAACCGCCCTTGATGCCATGCTGAGAGTGCAGCAATCCGGCCTTGGCCAGCCGTTGCAGAATCTTCGCCAGAGCCTCAGGCGGAATGCCAAAGGCATCGGCCACATCCTTCGCGCTCTGGGAGCCGCTGTCGGAATGCTCCGCGAGATGCTTCATTGCCATCAACGCGTAGTCGGCCTTCTTAGTGAGTTTCAGCACCCGGTTGTCCCAGTCCAAACCCGACTAATAAAGTCGGATAGAATTCCGACCAATTCCGCCGTAATTCATTCTACGTTACTCGGGCAGAGCGCGGCAAGTCCTGGCAGGCAATTGGTGGAAAACGAACTGTAGCGGTAAGTAATGAGAATTGAATGGTTTAGAGCAATACGATGTTTTTAGTCGGAATTTGTCGTGGTGGTGAGTTTGGCTTACGCGCTGGGCCGGATGAGAGGGAGATCCTTCGCTCCGCCTGAAAGGCGGCTGCGCTCAGGATGACTTCGACCCTTCAGCGCGGATGGCGGCTTTCTTGAGAACACCCACTACCGAATTTCTTAACGGCGAACCGGGATTAAGGTCAGGCCGAAGCTGTCGTGGTTGTTCCAAATTCACGACGACGGAACACTCGGGGCTTGACAAGCAACGAGGGCGTTTTAAAATACCGGAAATTCCGGTGAAACCAGTCCTTCGGCCATACCTTCCGGATTTATGAGTGCAAAGTCACCCTCTTCCCCTCAAAGCGTAGATAAGAAGCAGCCCTGCAAGCACCCACGCGTGCAAATCGTGAGCCGCGATGAAGAGTCGGAGTTCGTCGAGTGCAAGGAGTGCGGCGAAATCTTCGAATCCAGCGAATTCAAAGACATGAACATTGAAGAACGCATTCCAGAAAGCGAGAACTGATCGCCGTTTCACCGCCCTGGTGACGGAGGTAATCTCCTGCTCGCGGATTCGTCTTGTTCCGCGCAAATTGGCTCTGCTAATGTCCGAACCGGGGGGCGTGTGTGTGTGCCGGCCTCCGTCTATCTATGCCTACGGTGGCGCTCGTCGTCGATGACTCCATGCTGATCCGCTACACCGTGTGCCGCTTCCTTGAAGAACGCGGCTTCACGGTCGAGTCTGCCACCAATGGCGTTGAAGCCCTGGAAATACTTTCCCGCGTGCAGCCGGACTTGATTTTCACCGACATGCGGATGCCGAAGATGTCGGGAAGCGAGTTGATCACAGCTCTCAAAGGCAAAGCTGAGACCGCGAAGATCCCCATCATTATTGTGGCGGGACGCGCCAGTGGGATCGATGAGTCTGAGAAGCGCGCGAACTTCACCATCTACAAAGACATTAATATTGAAGCGCAACTTGCCCAGGCCCTGGATGCGTTAGGCAAGGGCGGGGCGCACGCGGCAGGCAAGTAGCTCGCTCCCGAAAACCTAGCGCAGAACCATCCCTGCTTCCGCTGAAAAATCCATCGCAGCAAAATCCCTTGCTACGAATTTGGGGTAGGCCGCGGCGGCGATCATGGCCGCGTTGTCGGTGGAGAGCTGACGGGACGGGAAATAGACAGGTAGTCCTTCTTTAGCGCCCTCCCGTTCGAAAGTCTGGCGCAGTTCCTGGTTGGCCGCGACCCCGCCGGTGACCAGTAAAGTGGCCACATCGCAGGCGCGAGCGGCCGCCAGAGTTTTTCCAACCAGGTCTTCGACGATTGCGCGCTGAAACGAAGCGACAAGGTCGAGCGTTAGCTTGTCGCAGTGGGAGAGGTAGTCTTCCAGCTTTGGCTTGGGAATGTTTAACAGCGCCAGGCGCCGTGCTTCGACAGCAGCCCGCATGTCGTGGGTCTCGACATAGCGCAGGATCGCCGTCTTGATTCCGCTGTAAGAAAAATCAAAGCGAGGATGGTTTCCATCGGCATCGGGCTCGATGGTCCTGCCGTCCTTTCGGCCGCGGCGGTCGCGGTGCTTGATCTGGGTGGGGGCGAATTTCACGGCCCTGGGATCGCCGTGGGGAGCGAGCCGATCGATAACCGGGCCGCCCGGATATCCGAGGCCGAGAAGTTTGGCAACTTTGTCGAAAGCTTCTCCGGCTGCGTCGTCGCGAGTATGCCCGATGTTTTCGTAAGTCCAGGAATTGCCATTCTGCGCGGCGAGATAAAGATGGGTGTGACCGCCCGACACGACGAGGGCGAGCACGGGAAATTGCAGCTCGCGATTATTCTTCTGACGTTCTTCGAGCAGCACGGCGTGGATGTGACCCTCGAGATGGTTGACGGCGATCAACGGCTTGTTGAGGGCGAAGGCCATCGCCTTGGCGTAGCTGATGCCGACCAGCAGCGCTCCGGCAAGTCCCGGCCCCTGCGTGACCGCGATGGCGTCCACGGAATCGTAAGTGTGCTTGGCCTCCGCAAGCGCCTGGCGCACCACGGGCACGATGGCGCGAAGGTGCTCCCGCGACGCCAGTTCGGGGACAACGCCACCGTAGGGCTGGTGAGTGGCGATTTGCGAGGCCACGACGTTCGAGATGAGCTGCTCGCCCGAGCGCACCACGGCCGCGGCGGTTTCGTCGCAGGAGCTTTCGATGCCGAGGATGAAGGCGTCGGACATGTGTCTATAGTATTCGAAACCGAGTACGGCGCCTCATTGTTGGTGTAGTTCTTATTCCAACTCCACGTTATCAATTTCAAATTCAAACTTGCCTGCTGCCGGACCACCGACAAACAGAATTGCTCCGATGTCGTGGCCGTCGGTGCCAAAGTCGGAGAAGGGCATGGTGGTTTTTTTCCACTCGGGTCCGGCGGTGAAGGTCTGTATCGAGGGAATGCGGCCGCCGCCGGCGGTGAAAATAAGAACACGGTAGGTTTGGCCGTCGCCTGTGGCGAAAAACGAAATGCTTTTTTTCGAGGCCAGGTTCACCGGAACGAACGGTTGAGTCCCCGGCGACCACATCGCGCCCGCCCATGCGTAGGGAAGCCCGCCGTCAATGATGCCGGAGGCTTGCAGGGCGTGTTTGCCGCCGTTGGCGCCACCCTCCACTACTTTCATTTCTCCCGTAGACTTTCCGCCGGCAATGCTGTCGGTCGAGAGCATCCACCCGGTGCCGAACTTGGCGCTGGGCTTGCCGTCTTCGAAGTCGCTGATGAGCCCCATCTCCGCTCCGGGCGGGGGACCTTGTGCGGCTTTCGCGGTCTCTTGCCTGGTCTTCTCGAAGGCCGCGCGGTAGCTGGCCCGGTCATCTTCCACTCCTAGCTTCCAGACCGAAACGATATCCCGGGTGTTCAGGATGTCTTCGGTGGGGTCGCCCTTCACCAGCACGAGATCCGCGCGTTTGCCGACGGCGATTACGCCGCGGTCGCCGAGGTGGAACGCCGCCGCCGGCACCGAAGTCGCCGATGCCAGGGCTTCCTGCGGCGTGAGTCCCGAGCGAACCAGCAACTCCAACTCGCGATGGAGGCTCGCGCCGTGCGACGTGCCAGGATTCGGTGCGTCAGTTCCCGCAAGCACCGGGACGCGGGCGGCCTTCAGTTGAGCCACAGTTTGCTCGGCATAGGTTTCGCTGGGCGTTGTTGGGAGCTTCCCGAACGACTTCTGCAGATTGGCACTATCGTCACTAGTAAGGTATGGCGCAACTCGCGCATCCGTGGTGAGCGACTTGCCGCTGGCTACGCCGCTGACACTCTCGAGGACAGAGAGTGTCGGGACGACGAAGACGTGGTGCGCTGCGGCGAACTTTCCGAAATCCGGCGCCGGGGCGCTATCCGAGAACAAGTGAGCCAGTCCGTCGGCCCCAGCCGCAATTACATCGCGGGCTTCCTGCTGAGTACCGATGTGGACCACCGCCAGCTTGCCGCGTTTGTGGGCCGCGTCGATCAGAGCCTTCACCGTTTCCATGCTGAGAGTGGGCCGGTGGCCGCCGTATGCGCTGGCGTCGTCAACGATAATCTTGATGTAGTCGGAACCCTCGGCAATGCGGGCGTCCACCCATGCCTGGGCCTCAGCGGGCGAGGTGAGCGTTGGGACTGGAATGCCATACTCCGTGCCGTGGCCGCCGGGCGCGGTCGCCAGCGTTCCCGCTGAGCGCAGATCTGCCTGGTCCAGATTCTTGCCGTCGGCCTGGTCCTTTTTCGTTTGCTGCATGAACTTTACGTCGGTAAACATGTCGAGTTCGGTGGTCACGCCGAAGATCTCCGCTTCTTTGAGGGCATCGCCCCAAGCGTGGGTGTGCGCATCAATCAAGCCGGGAAGCAGAGTGTCACCGGCGGCGTCGACAACTTTCACGTCTGACGGAACTTTGAGGTCTTTAGCCACAGCTTTGATTTTGCCGTCTTCGACCCAGACGTCAGCTTGCGCAATGACTTTTTGGCCATCGAACACACGCGCCTTGCGGATGACAAAACCGTTGCCGCTGGCAGCTTTGGTCAGGAAAATCGAGGGCGCGCACAGCAGCAGGTAGAACCCGATCCAGCCAAAGACGCGGAGAGTTGGGGTCAATCGTGCGATTTTCATAGGTCTTCTCCAATCAACTGCAGATCTCGATTTGACTTGTATGGCTACCGGAAGCTTCCCAGTTGGATCTTCGGGTGCAATCATCCTGCGCGGGAGTTTCCGTCGCCAGTACAAACCGTCACATGGCCGATGTGACAAGTGTCATGCTGTGTAAAGCATGCTTGACACATCACAATGTAAAGTATGCTTGACTCCTTGTCAAGCGATTTGTCGGAGAAAAAGTGGGCGGTATGATGGAAGGCGACACTTTTAGTCCCGAATATGTTGAAACAGTTTGCCACGACGATCGTTCAGGCCCTGCGGCAGCGCGGGTTCAAGGCCTACCTGGTAGGCGGGTGCGTGCGTGACCTGTTGCTGCGGCGTGAACCGAAGGACTACGACGTGGCCACGAACGCAACTCCGCCTCAAGTAATGAGCATCTTCCCGGAGACGTACGCGGTCGGAGCACAATTCGGAGTGGTGCTGGTGCCGGCGCCCGAGGTTCAGTCACCGCAAGACGGCTCCGGGTCCGCTCCTTCTAAGTCCAGCGCCATCGAGGTTGCGACCTTCCGCAGCGACATCGGATATTCCGATGGCCGGCATCCCGATGAAGTGCGATTCAGCCAGGATCCACGCGAAGACGTTGCGCGCCGCGACTTCACGATCAACGGCATGCTCCTCGATCCGGAGAGTGGCGAGGTTCTCGATTATGTAGGAGGGCGGAACGATCTGGCGGCGGGGATCATTCGCACAATTGGCGACTCGAAGCGGCGTTTCGGCGAAGACAAATTGCGCATGCTGCGGGCGGTGCGGTTCGCGGCGCGATTCGAGTATGAGATTGAACCAGCGACGTTCGCTGCGATGCAGCGACTCGCGCCCGAGATACAGGCCGTGTCGCGCGAGCGCGTGCGCGCTGAACTGACCCGCATGCTGACCGAGGGCCATTCGCGGCGCGCGTTCCTGTTGCTCGACGAAAGCGGCCTGCTGAAGCAGGTGCTGCCGGAAATTTCGGCGATGAAGGGTGTGGCGCAGCCGGCGGAATTCCATCCTGAGGGCGACGTGTTCGTGCATACGCTGCTGCTGCTGGAGAATCTGCCCGACCCTTGCCCGCTCACGCTGGCGTGGGGCGCGCTGCTGCATGATGTTGGCAAGCCGCCAACGTTCCGCGTGGCGCCGGATCGAATTCGCTTCGACAATCACGTCGAAGTGGGCGTAAAGATGGCGGAAGAAATTTGCCGCAGCCTTCGTTTTTCCAATGATGACGTGGCGCAGATTTTGTCGCTGGTGGAGAACCACCTGCGCTTCGGGGACGCCACCCGCATGAAAGAATCTACGTTGAAGAGGTTTCTGCGCCTGCCCGCGTTTGACGAACACCTTGCCCTGCATCGCGCCGACTGCCTGGCCAGCCATCGCAATCTGAGCACGTACGAATTTGTGCGTCAGAAGCGGGCTGAGATCCCTCCGGAAAAGATGCGTCCTGCGCCCCTGGTGACTGGGGACGATCTGATCGCCGCGGGGCATACACCCGGGCCGAAGTTCCGCGAGATTCTGAATGCGGTAGAGGACGCGCAACTCGAAGGGCGGTTGCCCACGCGGGACGCGGCTCTCAAGTTTGTGCGCCGGGCATTTCCTGCGTAGCACGGCGGGCGCCGCCGGTCGACTGGCGAATCGGAGTGCTAAAATCAAACCTTCTTCCGGAGTCGCAATTGGAACAAGCGGGCAGTGGATTGGAGAAGATCGTCGCGCAGTCTTTGCGCCAGGCGCCTGCAGATCAGGCGCCGCTGGTGGCATGGCCGGTGGTCTGCGGTTCGGCTGTGGCTGAGCGGACCCGTGCGTTAAGTTTCGATGGCGGCGTGTTGCGCGTTGAAGTCGCCAATGCTGGCTGGAAGTCGGAATTGCAGGCGCTCGCCCCGCGCTATGTGGGCACGATCAACCGGTACACGGCCGGGAAAGTGGAGAAAATAGAGTTCGTGGTGGCTCCGGCCCGAATCGTTGCCGTGACAAATCGAGGGGACCGATGAAAGTCACCGACAAAGACGTCGCCTACGTCGCGGACCTGGCCAACCTCGAACTCACGGAGGAGGAGCGCGTAGGGATGCTGCGTGATTTGAACTCGATCCTCGATTACATTGACCGGCTCAACGAACTCGACACGTCTGATGTGCCGCCTATGGCGCAGGTTTCCGACCGGTACGGTGTGGATGAGTCGAAGCAGGGAAGCGAGCGATTCGCCTATGCCAGTCGCGAAGATGTGCTCGAAGGATTGCGCAAATCGTTGCCGCATGAAGTCGCGCTGGAAAGCGCACCCGATGCCGACGAAGATTTCTTCCGGGTGCCGAAAGTGATTGAAAGATAGTTTGGTGGCGAGTGATTCGTGATCGGCGATGATTCTGAAGCGCTCTTGCGCTCGCGTAGAACCGCCGCGATCCACGAATGAGCCACTGGTTTCCCATGGACCTGACCTCGCTTACCATCGACGCCGCTCGCTCCGCAGTGCAAGAGCGCAGGACGACCGCGCTCGCGCTGGCGGAGGCTTACTACGCTCGCATTCAAAAAGAAGACGGCCAGATCGGCGCGTTTCTGACGTTGTCGAAAGAGCGTGCGCTCGAACAGGCGGACCGCATGGATCGCATGGCGGCGGAAGGCAAGCCGCTGCCCCCGCTTGGCGGGGTGCCGGTCGGCATTAAAGACGTGATCAGCACGCGCGGCCTGCGTACCACGGCGGGTTCGAAGATTCTGGAGAAATATATTCCTCCTTACGACGGAACTGCGGTTGCGCGCATGGAAGCCGCGGGCGCGATAGTGCTCGGCAAAATGAACTGCGACGAGTTCGCAATGGGCTCGTCGAACGAAAATTCGGCTTACGGCCCGGTGCGGAATCCACGCGACTTGAACCGCGTACCCGGAGGATCGTCTGGCGGGTCGGCTGCGGCCGTGGCGGCGGACATGGCGGTCGTCACACTGGGCTCAGATACGGGCGGATCGATTCGGCAACCGGCCTCGTTCTGCGGCGTGGTGGGGTTGATGCCAACCTACGGCCGCGTCTCGCGCTATGGGTTGATCGCGTTCGCGTCGTCGCTCGACCACATTGGGCCGCTGGCCAAGACGGTGAAAGACGCAGCCATTGTGCTGCGTACGATTGCGGGACGCGATCCGATGGACTCGACCTCGGCCGACGTTCCGGTGCCCGACTACGTTGCCGAACTCGACAAGCCGGTTCGCGGCATGAAACTCGGGGTGGCCAAGGAGTATTTCGGGGAAGGTCTCGACGAAGAAGTCCGCCAGGCCGTAGAAGCGGCGATTGAAAAGTTGAGGGGCTTGCGATGCGAGATTGTTCCCGTCTCTTTGCCGCACACGGCCTACGCGATTCCAACGTATTACCTGATTGCGACCGCGGAAGCGTCGGCGAATCTGGCCCGCTTCGACGGCGTGCGTTATGGTCACCGGGCACGCGGAGCCAGGACGCTGTCGGAAATGTATCGCCGCAGCCGCGACGAGGGCTTCGGCCCCGAAGTGAAGCGGCGCATCATGCTCGGGACGTACGCCTTGAGCGCAGGCTACTACGATGCATATTATTTGAAGGCGCAGAAAGTGCGCACACTGTTGACACGCGATTTCGACGAAGCCTTTCGCAAGGTGGATGCGATTCTGACCCCGACCAGTCCCACGGCGGCGTTCCGCCTGAGCGAGAAATCGAATGATCCGCTGGCGATGTACCTGGCCGACATTTACACCGTGACCGCGGATTTAGCGGGGATTCCGGGAATTTCAGTGCCGTGCGGCCAGACCAAAGAAACATTGCCAATCGGGCTGCAGATCCTGGGAAAGCATTTCGATGAGGCGACGATTCTGCGCGTGGCGCACGCCTTTGAACAGGCAGCGTGAGCGACGCCTAGTGTTCCGACGGCGTGTAGTAGCTTTCTCCGGCGCATCCGCGGCACAACACTTTGCCGTCTTGCCGGACTTCCCTGCGGAAATTAATTCCCTCGCCGCATTCCGCGCACACCACGCGCTCACCCTTGTATCCGGGGAATTCTTCCGGCGGTAACTCGACTTTTACCCATTGTGTCGTGAAGAGCTCATCGTTGGAGATTTCGCGATAGGCCAGCATCTGCTGCTGGTTCTTGTCGGCGATTTCAGGATGCATCTGGCGGGCGAGAGCTTTGGACGATTCTTTTGCCGCAACGCGGATTGCCTCGCCGGTGTTCACGTCCACGAACGTCGCTGCAACCTTGCCCCAGTCGCGGAACTTCAGCGCGCGTTTGCCCAACCGGCATCCAGTGACGACGGCGACCGCGTCGGTGGCGCAGCGGTCGATTTCCACGAACGTAACCAGGCGCTTTCGATCTTTGCCTTGCGGATCGTCAATGCCAAGTTTCTGCAGGCCGAACATGGCAAGGCGCACGCCGAGAACCTGGCCGGCACAGATGTGACCGTGAGCCTGCTCAGCATCGCGCAGATATTCGTCGAGGGATTTCACAACCAGGCTCCTGCTTTTCGGCTGTCAGCTTATCATCGCAGGCGTTATTTTCTGCGCCAGCGGACTCCATCTTTCGTGATTTCGACAATGACGCCCACGGCAGTGAGTTCGGCGCGGAGTGCGTCGGATTTTTTGAAATCGCGCGCGGTACGAGCCGCCTTCATCTCGGCGATCCTGGCATCGATGTCGGCATCGGAGAGCTGTTCCGCCTGAACCGCATCGCGCAACTGGTTGCTGACGTTTCGGCCTTCCGCCTCCGCCCAATCGAAAACCTGCTTCATCTTCGGGCCGTCGTCGTCGTCGAGCACGGCGAAGATTTCGTCGAACTTCGCGAGAGCCGAGAGTAATGGCTGCACGTCATCCGCTTTGATGCCCCCGGTGTCGAACGCGGCATTGGCCTGGCGCACCATTTCGAAGATCGCAGCCTGCGCCTGTGCGGTGTTGAGGTCATCGTCAAGCGCAGAGCGCATGCGATCGATCGTCTGAGTAGCAAGCGACTGCATCGAAGGATCAGAGCCCGGAGGGAAGTTCCCGGACTGGAGGCGCAGCCGGAAATTCCGTAACCGCTCCACCGACACCGCCGCCTGCTTCAGGCCGTCAAAGGTGAAGTTCAATTGATTTCGGTAGGGAACCGAAGTGAGCAGATAACGAATCGACGAGGGCTTGTGACCCTTTAGCACGAGGTCGCGCAGGGTGAAGAAGTTTCCCAGGCTCTTCGACATCTTCTCGCCTTCCACCAGCAGAAAGCGCGCATGAAACCAGAAATGGGAGAACGGCTTGCGAGTCAGCGATTCCGATTGCGCGATTTCATTTTCGTGATGGGGGAAGACCAGATCTTCTCCGCCTGCATGCAGGTCGAAGCTCTCGCCGAGTTCCTCCATGGACATGACCGAGCACTCGATGTGCCAGCCCGGGCGGCCCGGGCCGATTGGCGTGTCCCACGAGGCTTCACCCGGCTTCGGCGCCTTCCACAAAGCGAAGTCGCGAGCGCTGTCCTTGTCATATTCGTCCACGTCAACCCGTGCGCCATCGAGCATTCCGCCAAAATCTTTCTTGGAGAGCTTGCCGTATTCCGGGAACTTCGCGATGCGGAAATAGTAAGAGCCGTCGTCGGTCCGGTATGCGATTTCCTTCCCGACGAGCTTCGCAACGAACTCGGCCATCTCCGGGATGTGCTCGGTAGCTCGCACCAGTTTCGGCATTTCGATGTTGATCAGTGCCGAATCTTCGACGAAGGCCCGCTCATATTTCGCTGTGTACTGCCCGACGCTGACGCCATCGCGAGCGGCGTTGCGAATGATCTTGTCGTCCACGTCGGTGATGTTCATGACGTACTGCACGGCGTAGCCGCTCTGGCGCAGGAAACGGTACAGAAGGTCCACTGCAACGAACGTGCGGAAGTTACCGATGTGGCCATAGTCGTACACAGTTGGGCCACAAGCGTACATGCGTACTTCATTGTCGCGAAGCGGGTGAAACTCCTCGATCCGCCTGGACATGGTATTAAAAAGCCGAAGAGACATAGTGTTTCGAGCACCGGAAGAAGAACCTACGATTCTAGGGGTCGGCGAGAAAGCGGGTCAAATCGTTATTCCGCAGCGGGAGTTCGTGGCGGTGGCAGAGCATGCGTGTGCTGGCGCAACCGCTGCTGCACGAGAATCACGTAGTGCAGCGCGGAGACGATCGTAAAGATAAACGTCGCTCGCAAGAACTCGGTGCGGGCGATCGAGATCCAGCGCAGCGGGCGAATTTCGCTCAGAAGAACAAAAAACACAGCGCTGATCTGTGAAAACGTGTTGGCCTTGCCAAAAATGCTGGGGCGAAAGTTCCGCAACCCGGCAATCGCAAACAGTACTGCGCTGGCGGCCAGGATTGAAATGTCGCGGCTGAAAACCACGACCGTGTACTTCCATGGAATTTTGTGAAGAATGGAAAGCACAAGAAACATTGTGCTCAACAGAAGTTTGTCCGCAATGGGATCAAGATACTGTCCCAGCAGCGTTTGCTGATGAAGCGTGCGGGCCAGCAGTCCGTCCATCCCGTCACTGAAGCCCGCAATCACAAAGACGACTAGAGCCCACAGATAGCGTCCCTCGACCATGTGAATCACGATGAACGGAACGAAAATCATCCGCAGCAAAGTGAGTTGGTTGGGTGCAGTGAAGATCTGGGAGAGTTTCACGCATGCTCCTTTGGGGCATGCGATCGAAGGTCGGCGAGCGCGTCGCGGCCTGCTTGAGCCCGGTCGGAGATGGCGAGTGCGGACGATGGGTCCAGCCCGGTCTTGGCGTGGAAACGCTGCGAAAGGGAAGACAGGGTTCCGTCAGATACATCGAGATCGACGCGCTCAATTCGATGCATGGGGAAGAAAACGACGGCGGGAGTGAAAGGCTCACCCTCTTTCACCATCGCGGCAATATCTTCAAATGAGGCGAGATCGGCCCCACTCAGGCTAAGGCCCTCGGGGACGAGGGCCAGGATCATTCCCCAGAACTTTTCCCGCGGGTTGCCGAGAGTCACAACGACCAAGACACCGGGCACGAATGGACCGCTAGCGTGGGAAGCAGAGTTCGCGCCGGCGCTGGATGATTTCTTCTGCACCGAACGATTGTCGCTGGGAGAAGCGGGCATTGCAACTCTCGGGTTGTGTTCGTCAAAATCTCCGAACGCGGTGTTCATTTTCGCGGCAGGGATCACAAACCAAGCGCGTGCACTTCAGATGAAAACTCTTTCACACTTCTCTAGCGAGTGAGAATGAGTGTATGCTTGCTGCCGCTTTTGAAGTCCAAACGAGAAGTCACAAGAAAAGTCAAAAAAAGTTTTGTTTTGCGTCGTCATCGCGGGGGATTGTAGTTCTGCAGTTTCATTTCCGGCCTGAGTAAGAAAACACGATCAACAGTGTGGTTGTGGGGTACCTGGGGGCAGTCCAGGCATATTGCTTGCGACCGGGAGTCCGCAAACCATTCCTCTTACCGGCAGTGGCGCCACCGCGCGACACTGGAAATGGCGAACGCCGTGTTGCCGGTGTTCTGGAATGTAGTCGACTGCGCCGCGCTGGTGAGCCCACGGGTCGCGTTCGAGAAGACCAACGCGCTGTCAACCACCATCGCCGAAGTTGAGGCCGCTACCGCGAAGCCAGCCAGCGACACCGTCTGCGTCCCCGCACTATCGGCGATGCTGATCGACGCGGTGCGCGCGCCTGCCGCCCCGGGCTTTACGCTCAACGTTCGTGCCACGTCCATGGCACGTTCTGGCGTTGACGTAGGCATTCCGGCTGATTACTTTAGAGACATCTTCAGATACATCCTCCCCCAAAGGGCAATGTTGATGGGGGTTTTGCAAAAACTACCGACCTTTGTGACCGTCTGCGTGATGGTCATGATTTTTGCGTGCCTGAAGCGCCATACGCGCAGCGCGCGCCTCACCCTTTGGTCGGTGGGTTGGACTTTGGTCTTCACTCACTTTCTGGCTCAACTGCTGGAACCTGCCGGCGGCCATGCGCGTTTTCTGTCGGCCGTTGATGCGGGAACGCTGCAAGGTGCTGCAGTCGCGTTTCTGGTTTCAGTTTCTCCGGTAGTCGAGGATTTTCTGAAGCGGACTCTGTTGCTGTTGGTTCTGGGAGCGCCCAGCATTACCTACGCAGCGCTGATTGGCTGTGACGTCCGATCGCGGTGGCCCTATGTGCTGTGCCTGGTGGGCTGCTTTGCTGGCGCCGCAATCTTTTTCTCTTGCGTGCGTCGCAGATTTTCCTGGTATCCGGCCGTGGTGGCGTTGCCGTGCATGCTGGCCGGAGCATGGGCCGCGCAGGCTGCCTTCCAAGGATCTTTCCATGAAGGGACAGTGGTTCTGCTCGGGATCGGATTCGCGCTGTCGGGCGTCTTCCTCTGCCGAAACTACTGGCGCGCCTCGCCCGCTGTCCTGACGATCTCGGGAGGATTCTTCTGCTGGGGAGCGGTATTTCCGATCTTGTTCATCCTTGATCGCGTTGTACCGCACATGATGGTTCCGAGCGCGCTCTGGGAGACTCCAAAGCTGTTTGTGGCCTTTGGCATGATCCTGGCTGTCGTAGAAGAGAAGTCGGAAGCCATCGTCGGAATGCAACACCATGCCCAGTCTCTGAATCTGCAATTGGAGCGCTTTTCCGCCATCACTTCGCGCTTGCTGAGTGGCGCGGCGCCCGATGCGATTTGCCCCGACGTCGCTTCAGCGATTACGGAAGCCAGCAGCTTTCAGGCCGCACTGATTCGGATTGAGAGCGCGGAGTGGACGCTGCCGATTGCCGGTTCGAGCGGGCTCGCGGAAGAATCCTTGCTGAAGCTACAGGCCGATCCACCAGAGTGGACTGCCGACCACGTCGAGTGCCTGTGTGCTCAGTCGCAGCGCATCGGCAAGAATTCGTTCCTGCTGGGCTCCGATACGCTGGTTCTGATCCCGTTGCGCTCTGCCTCCGGCGCGTGTTTGGGAAGCATCACCTTGACGGCCGCATTCAATCCCAGCGAGATCCAGGCTCATGAGTTGGTTCACATCGAGTCGCTGGCAGCCGATTTGGCTGTCGCGGTAGAGATGAAATCGTTGCACAGGCAGCTAGTCTGGTCGGAGAAGTTGGCTGCCTTGGGCCAACTGGTTGCCGGCGTTGCCCACGAGCTCAATAACCCGCTCACTGCGATCATGGGTTTTGGCGAGCTGATGAGTGACGCGATTCCATCGTCGCGCATTCGTGATCAGCTCACGCGCCTGATGAGTGAGGCGCGCCGCATGAAGCGGATCACGGACAACCTGCTTCGGTTCTCGCGCCAGAGTTCGGGAGACAACACGAGCGCGGCCCGCCTGTCTCCCATCGTTCAAGACGTTGTGGCGCTCTGCGAATACTACACGCGTACCTGCAAGGTGCACGTCGAAGTGGATGTTTCCCCAGACCTTCCGACGTTGGCCATCAATGAGGATGAAATCAAGCAGATCCTGCTGAATCTTTTCAACAATTCCTGCGACGCGCTGCAGGCCACGGCGGGCAGCAGGCGGATTTCGATCCGTGCCTACCAGGCTGATGCCCGGGCCGTCATCCAGGTCGAAGATACCGGTCCAGGCTTTTCCAATCTGAGCCGCGCCATTCATCCCTTCTACACGACGAAGCCGGTCGGCAAGGGCACGGGACTGGGCTTGAGCGTTTGTTACGGCATCGCCAAGAAACGGGGGGGCGACCTCAGGATAGAAAATGTGGCTCCTCACGGTGGACGCGTAACGCTGGAAGTGCCGGTGGCGGCGACGGCAGTGCCGGGAGCGGCAGGTCAACTGCGGATGGTTGCGACCGCACCCGCATCGTCCTAGCGCAATCCGCGTGGTAAAATTCCAGTCAGACCAAAAAAGGCCCCTCGCCGGCATCGTCGCTGGCACGAGAGCTTTGAAAACCCAATAGGCGCGTAGCTCAGTTGGTTAGAGCGCTACCTTGACACGGTAGAGGTCAGGAGTTCGAGTCTCCTCGTGCCTACCATTCTTTTCAATCAGTTGCCCAAACCCCCTTCCGAAAATCAGGGTCCGTTTGGGTCCAATAAGCGCTCCGACTCCCAAACGAGATTCGTTCGCAGATCGTTGTCGACCTGCACACTCGATCTGTCCTGGAGAATTTACTGGATCAGGTGGGATTTGCTCGCAGACAGTGATCGGCTTGGAAGGATCGCGTCGACCAGTTTGTCCTGAGCGAGACGCTTGGTCTTCGATGTCGCCTGCAAGTATTGGTTGGTGACGTTGAGGTTGCTGTGGCGCAAGTAGTCGCGGATGGTGAGCTGGTGTTCTCCCATGTCGGCCAACATGCTCCCCACCGAATGCCGGAACGTATGCCAGCCAACGCCTGCGATTCCGATTTTCGCAAACGCCGGCTTGATCATCCGGTTCAGCACCGCGCCGAGATCGAGTGGCTTCCTTCCCTTGTTGCGCACCGATGGAAATACAAAATCCGTTTCGGTTGCATACAAGCTCTGGCCGCGCCACTCCAGAAGAGCGTTTTTCAGTGCCGGATGCATCGGCAATAGCTTTGCCGAAGCTTCCGTCTTCGTCGCCTTCAGATGTCCTCCTCGACGCCAATAATAGGAGTGCTGGACATTGAAGGTTTGGTTGGCGAGATCGCAATCCGTCCAGCGAAGTGCTCCAACCTCTCCTCTGCGTGTACCGAGTGCCCCGATGAGAAACACCAGAAGCTGGTCCCGGAACTGCAACTCGGCCAGGCCCTGCTTGACCTGGTCTGAAGACAAGACCAGTGGTGCTCTTTGGCGCTTGGCACTGATGCGCACTCCCACTCTCGGGCCCCGCTTGCCTCCCCCGCCGACCTGGATTCCCGACGAGATCGGATTGTGGCCACAGAATTCCCAACGGACGGCATGCGAAAACAAGGCGGACATGATGTTCTTGATCTTGGCCTTGGTTCCGTTTGCTAGATCCGTTGCCCGGAGCCAGCGTTCCACCTCGACGGTTTTCACCTCGTCCAGGAGAAGACGGCCCCAGCGAGGAAGAATCCATTTCTTTACAACGATCGTGTACACATCTTGGGTGGACACCTCTTTCAGAGGCAGTTCCTCTGAACGGTAGTGTTCCCAGAGCGTCGTGACCGTCGCTCTGCGGAGACTGTTGCGTTGTGAGTGATTGTTGATAGTTAGACGAAGAGCATCTGCCGCCGCCTGTGCTACCGATTCGGTGGGGTATTCGCTGGCATCGCCGACTTGCGACTTTCTGCGAATGGATTTTCCGTCGATGTCCTTTTCCCACCATCTGTACACCCATACCTATCTTGTTCGGCCCTTGCGAAGTCATTAACCCACCGTCTCTGAAGTGGCTCCTCGAACACGGTGCAGACCCAAACTGCTCAAAACTTGGCAAACGGACCGCGCTTGACTATCTGATTGGTTCATATACGCGCTCGTCGGACCTCCCCGGCTGCATCCAACTCCTGCTCGATGCGGGTGGCGTCACGAAGTACGATGTACCGTGCCTGCTTGATCTGCTGCGAGGCCGGACGCGGTCCCCACTCTTGTGGATCGGCGATTCCCTGAGCTTGACTGCGGCGAGACAGCAGGTCGCCGGCTGCTGCTGCGAACACTCGCCCAGAAACGCTACCTGGATACGGTAGCGGTCCTTTGAAACCCCATCGGTCTAATGGTATTAGAAAGCCTGCTCAAATCGCGCACGGGGAAGCCCCGCAGAGAGTGGACTTCTTGGTTTCCTCTGCTGGTGTTAGGAAAGGGTAAATTTCTAACACTCTTAAATTCTGTTGGAGTAAGCGGAAGCGGTCACCGGTCCGGAAAAATACTGCTTAATGCCGGACAGATAGGTGGCTGGACTGCGGGGAGGTGGTAAAAAATGACGGATTTTGCTCTGGCGGTCGCCGCGTGCAATCAGTCTGGAATTTCTCCGGTGCGTGTAACTTCGTAGCCCGCCGTACATCTTATGCGCACTGCGCCCAAGTCCGGGCGGAGGAATCCAGCAAGGCAAAGGGAGCGAAGCATGAAAACAAATATGCGTCGGGCCAGTGGAATGCTGGCAGTCTTGTTTCTGGCGGTCGTGTCCGCGACGGCCGCCGACCACGAGCACGATGTGCTCGTGCTAACTAGCACGAACAATCCGTCTGGCAATGAAGTCATCGTGTTTAAGCTGAATCGAGCGGGGACACCCTCGCTATCGTTTGTGAACGCATTGCCTACGGGCGGCAATGGTGGGTCCAGCGGAAACGCTGGAATCCTCCAATTCCGGGATGACTTCGGTGCCGTGGGGAACTTTGGTTCGAACACCGTGACGCAATTAGTGCGAAATGACGACTTCGTTAGCATCGGACAAACCATCAAGCTGGCGACGGGCTGCACTAACCCCGATTCCGTCGCCTTGACCCACGAACACCTCTTCGTGGTTGGAGCAAACTGTGCTGAGAGCCACAATTGGCCCTGGGGGAACCTCGACGGCAAGGTCGTCACGTTGAGCGATTCTTCGGCGGGGCAAATTGCGATCGGCAACACCTGGGGAGCGGTCACCCTGAAATCAGGATCACTTCTGCAGCTACCGCTTACTAAAGATGGGGCGCTCAACGGAACCAGCCTCAGCGTGACGCTTCCGAGCGCCGCAAATAATACTCCACTTGGAGCCGCGTTTTGGGGGAATATTCTGGGATTTACCCCCGCGCACAGTCCTGATAGCTTTGCGATTGTCGACGCGAAGCAGGATGTCTTCCCGATCGTGGGGCCGACGCCGTCGTATCCGAGCAATGCTCCCTGCTGGGTAGCGAAGGGCCGGGGAAATGTGTGGTACACGGGCAATAGCCCTGGCCAGGCTATCTCAATATTTTTCAGCGATGGGCAAGGCGGGATGTTCTACAAATCCGTGCCCCTGCCGGGCGTAGCAACTGACATAACGGTTTCTCGTGACGCTAGATGGCTCGCTGTTATTTATACCGCCGCCGACGGTAGCGGTGGACGCATCGCTATTTTTGCGATCGACGATTACGGCGACCTGTCTCTCGCCGCGACTTCAAGCCCGATCGGTGTTCCTAGCTTTAATGGAGTCGCGATCAGTCAGTAGAATCGTCCTTTGTTTTTTCCCTTTGCCGGCGGGCCTCGCTCGCCGGCATTTTGGTCTTTTAAACATTGGTGAAGGTGGCTCTCTATACATTATCGAAATTGCCCGCCGGAACTTTCCGAGTGCTGGCGCATCCCATGTGCGACGCCCGCATTCTGGGCGCAGATTCCGACAACAAAGAGTGGAGGATTCCATGAGGAAAATGATGTACAGCCTGATCGGTATGTGTTTTCTGGCGGTATCGCTCTCCGCAGTAGCGCAGTCTGGTGACTCGATGAAGCAGGACCAGATGAAACAGGACAACATGAATGACAATATGGCGAAGCCTGTCAGCGTCTCCGGCAAGGTCAGCGCTGACGGGAAAATGTTCACGAGCGATAAGGACAACAAGATGTGGACGGTCAGCAACCCGGAAGCCTTGAAGGGGCACGAAGGGCATCATGTCACCATCAAGGCAAAGATCGATGTTGCCAAGAACCAGATTGACATCACCTCGGTCAAGATGACAAAAGGCGAGATGAAAGACAGTATGAAGAAGGATGAAATGCAACACTGATTTCCGAACAGCGTTTTGGGAGTGTCCCGGCGGCTCGGAAGTCGCTGGGACCTGTCCAATTGTTCAAGAGAGACGAAGCTATCTCATTGGTCGCGGGTTATCAGCAGAGATCAGGTCCGCAGGTACTTCTTCATGCAGCGCACGCAAGGCGCGTAACCCTCTCGCATTGCCTCCCGCGCCGCAATCGTTCGCAATCTCGTCTTGTCGTGGATGAATGGGCACCCAGCCACATGAAATGTCTTTCCGTCCGGGGCAACTACCACCATCAGGTCCGGAGGAACGCCGGCGCCAGGCCGAGCATGTTCAGAGCGTAGTTCGGGATGGCCGAACACCGAGGACCGCGCCAGTTCGAAGCTGCCGGCGACCAGGACTGCTGCCGCCGCTGCGACCATCCAGCCCAGGAATGTTCTCCTGGCGGGAGCCATATTTTTCTTCCAGCCTCCGGTGCAACCGGTGGCTGAAGCCGAGAGGAACTTCGACCATCCGCTCGTCGCCATACAACTGAATGACATTGCGCATACCATCGAGCACTGCTAGGCAGCGTTTGCAGCCCTGAGAATGCTCATCCATGGCGGCCCGCAAACCTGGATCTAGATCGCCTTCAAGATAGTTGGAAATCTCTCGCCAGACTTGTTCGCAGTTGACTACCATGGCTTCACCCCTTTTGCGAAAGACAACCTGCTGCTCCAACTACCGCCGAAGCCCGGTGCCAGCAGGTCGCGCAGCATGAGGCGCGCCCTCAGCAAGCGCGTCTTCACAGATGCAGTCGAGATCCCAAGAGCCTTTGCCGTCTCCTCAATGCTTAAGTGCTGCATGTCGCGCAGCACAAAAACTTCGCGATACTTTTCTCCCAGGGAGGCCAGTGCTTCTGCGAGCTTCTGCCGAACCTCTTTGCGTTCCAGAGTTTCCAGAGGGATCTCGTGCCAATCCGCAAAATCGCGCGGAGTATAGTTGCCCTCCTGATCCTCGCGATCCGCGATCGGCTCCATAATTTCGGCGTGTTCCTTTCTCCTGCGCATACGCGCCTCGTTAACGGTGATCTGGATCAGCCATGTGCTGAACCGCGATTCTCCGCGAAACTGGCCAATGTGCTTGAAGGCCTTAAGCATCGCCTCCTGAGCCACATCTTCTGCGTCTGCCTCATTGCGCAAAATAGCAAACGCAGCCGCGAACACCCGCCTCTCATAAGGTCGAATGAGTTGGCAAAAAAGATCACGTTCGCCCTCTCGGACGCGCCGAATGAGCATGCCTTCGTTCGGTTGTTCTGCTGGATTTTCCAGCGAAGTCAGCTCTTCCGGCATCGTTCCTCACGGCGACACTAAACTCAGGGTTCGCTAGCGATTACTCCAATGGGTAACCCGGATCCTTCTTCCATCCCGTTAACATAGAGACAAAGTTATTCCAGCCATGCAGGATCACCATCACTAAATGGCCAAACACAAAGGCGAGCAGCGCCCACATGATCAGGAAATGCCACAGCCGCGCCCAGGGGAATCCACCCATCAGCCACGCCAGCCAAGAGAACTGCACTGGCTTCCAAACGGCAAGGCCGGTCAGCACCGACAGCGCGCCCAGGGCGATTGCCATTGTGTATGCCTGCTTCTGTAGCGGGTTGTAGGCTCCTTTGAGCGGCGGCTTGGGCCCGAAGAAGAAGTAATGGCGTGCCATTGGCCACACTCCGGGAAGATCGCGCCGGACAAAAAGAACCTGCTTATAGTTGCCGCTGAAGATCTGGTAGCCGACGTACACGAGGCCCGTGGCGATGTAGATCCACATGAAAGTGAGGTGCCACTGCAGTGCACCACCGAGCCAACCGCCCAAGGCGAAAGCCTTAGGCCAGTTGAGCAAGTCCTTTTGCGGGATCTTTGCCCCGAAGCTGGGGAAGGCCCGAAAGATTTGCAGTCCGCTGCCCACCATCACGAACAGCGAAATCGCATTCACCCAGTGACAAAG
>CAWFVB010000001.1:0-17427 GCA_963819145.1 uncultured Acidobacteriaceae bacterium | reverse complement strand
CCGATCCCGATTATCGGCGCGGTTATGATGCGGGCACGGGAGCGCGGGCCTTTCTCTGAATGGGTTCTATGTACGCCAGCAGCCGAAAAACCACGGTACCAAGAACTGGATTGAAAATGCGCCTCCGCTAGGCACAAGGGTTGTCATCGTGGACGACGTTGTGACCCTCGGCGGCTCCGTGCTTAGGGCTGTGGATATTGCGGAACAGGAAGGATGTATCGTCCTAGCGGTAATACCCTTGTTGACCGCTTGGAAGGCGGCGGAGACAAGATCAAAGAAAAGGTCAAACAGTATATTTCGCTGTATACTTTGGAAGACTTCCCTGAGCTTCAACAGTGCCAGCAGCATACGGCGAAATCCGAACGGCTATCAGCAGAGGTTTCTCGGTAGATAACCTCGGTGTGATCGCCGATCTTTCGCTTGCAGTCCTCCAGGGAAACCCCACTCACCCCGTTATTTTCCTTACGATTGCCACGGTCTCCCGATGGGTTGCTGATGCATGGGACGATGTTCCGCTCCTCAAGCCAGTCGCTATTCGCGTCGAAAGGCAGTTGAGGCCTCAGCTAGAAATGCTCCTCAATGTAGCAGACGGAGATTCAGGCGAGGTCTGCGCTGCCCTTGACGCAACCGCCACCGCCTTTCGAGAAGCCGTCAGGGATGGCCTCGATAGCAATCTCGACCTAGAGAGAAATTCCCAGCAACACGAAACTCAGATCACTAGCGAAGGGTGCGTGTAATGGCGCGGAGACTCCTTCTTCTCGCAAACCAATTGCTTCTGCCCGCTTCGTTCCAATTCCGATTTCCTGATTTGACAGAGTTTGCGCCGCACATTAGCTTGAACTTCAAACCACACCCATTAGAGGAGAATCAACCATGTCATCGAGATCGCTCGTGAAGACTATTGTCACCCTGATGTTCGTGCCTTGCGCTTTGGCTGTCGCCGTTGCCCAGATGCCCAATCCCTACGGCTTCAGCATCAGCTTGGAGAATGCCAGGAAAGCGGCCATGCCGGCGCTCGCGGAAGCAACCAAGAACAACTGGTCCATGGCGGTGGCCGTTGTCGACCCCGCAGGTAATCTGGTTTATTACGAGAAGATGGACAATACCCAACTCGGAAGCGCCAACGTCGCGATTGACAAGGCCCGCTCCGCTGCCCTGTTCAAGCGGCCGACGAAGGCGTTCCAGGATGCGCTGGCGGCTGGTGGCGACGGCCTGCGCATTCTCCGCCTGCAAGGCGCAACCCCGGTAGAGGGCGGCATTCCGCTCGTCAGCGACGGCAAGATTGTGGGAGCGATTGGCGTTTCAGGCGGCACCAGCGCGCAGGACGGCCAATGTGCCAAGGCGGGAGCCGACGCGTTCAAGTAAGACAATGCAAGGCTCTGACGTGCATTTGCGGAACACGCCATTAGCAGGCGAGCTGGTCGCGGGTTAGTTTCAGGCCGGTCAGGCTGCCGAGGATGGTTACGGCGATCTGCTCGGTGCGGAAAAATTCCTCGGCGGTTTGCTGCAGGTCGTCGATGGTGACGGCTTCGATGCGCTCGATGAGTTCGTCGAGACCGTAGAAATGGTCGTAGTACATGTCCTGGCGGGCGAGGTTCGACATGCGCGCGGTCGAGGATTCGAGCGAGAGCATGAGGCTGCCTTTGAGCTGATCCTGGGAGCGGCGCAGTTCTTCTTCGGGGACGCGGGTGTTTTTCAGGTTGCGGAATTCCGCGACGACGCACTCGACGACTTTGATGGCCGACGCGCGCGACGTGCCCGCGTATACGCACAAGGAGCCGGTGTCGCGATAGGGGTTGAGATCGCTGTAGATGGAGTAGGCGAGCCCCTGGCGCTCGCGAATGTTCTGGAACAAGCGCGAGCTCATGCCCCCTCCCAGCAGCGTATTCAGGATATAGGATGCGTAGCGGCGCTCGTGGGCCATGGGATGCGAGGGGACGCCGATGCAGATCTGGACCTGCTCCAGCGACTTCTTGTTGCGCAGGTTAATGCGGGAATAAGTTTTGGGCGGGGGCGAGTGAAAGCCGTTTTTCGCCGGCTTTACGTGTTCGAAATATTTCGCGACGAGATCGACAAAGTGCTTGTGGTCAAGGTTCCCAGCAGCGCTGACGATGAGATTGCCGGGGGCGAAGTGGTGTCCATAGAAGCGGGAGACCACGGGGCGCTCGAATCTTCTTACGGTTTCGCGCGTGCCTAGGATCGGCAGACCGAGAGCGTGGTTCTTCCAGAAGCTTTGGGTGAAGATTTCGTGGACGAGGTAGTCGGGATTGTCCTGATCCATTTTTATTTCTTCGAGGATGACGCCGCGCTCCTTCGCGATGTCGCCGGCATCGAAAACCGGATGAAGCACCAGATCGGTGAGGACATCCATGGCGAGGGGAAGATGCTCGTCGAGGACTTTGATGTTGAAGCAGATGCATTCCTTCGCGGTGAAGGCATCCATGTTGCCGCCAATCGAATCGACCTGGCGCGCGATGGCTTCGGCGGAGCGGGTTTCCGTGCCCTTGAACACCATGTGTTCGATGAAGTGGGAGATGCCATTCCATTCCGAATCTTCGTCGCGCGAGCCGGACTTGAGCCAGATTCCGATGGCGACGGAGCGGATGTGGGGCATCTGCTCGGTGATGACAGTGAGGCCGTTCGGCAGGATCTGCCGACGAATGCTGCGGGTTTCTTTTACCATGAGTTGCTTACCATGAATTTCCTAGTATGACGTTCGTATCCGATGTATGAAATTCCGAGGCGGGTTGCTCGTACTATTCTCCCACAATCCGAGGCTAGGCGGCGGCAGTGGGGTTCATCTTTTCTTTTGTCTAACTTACGACGATTCGTCTGCATCGTCATTTCGGTAGTACACGCAGTTACTACGTGAACGGCAACGCGTCCACGTTCTCACTTTTCGGGACGCCCGTCGCTCCACCAGCGCAATGTCCAGCCAATCCAATTCGCTGCTCGGTCTTGACTTGCAGGAGCTTACGAATCTTGCGACGAAGTCGGGGCAGCCTGCCTACCGGGGCCAGCAACTATTCGATGCGGTTTATCGGCAAAAGATCGATCGCCTGGATCAAGTCTCGACGCTGCCGCTCGAATATCGCGCCCGTCTGGCGGAGGAAGGCTGGCGGGTGGGGTTTCCGGCGATTGCGCGCAAGTTTGTTTCGAGCGATGGCACGGTGCGGTATCTGGTGGAACTGACCGACGGCGAGACGGTGGAGACGGTCTGGATGCCGGAGGGAGACGGCGGCGAAAGTGGCGACGGCAGCGAGGCGGGCGACGAAATCGAGGCGGGAACCGGTGCAGAACGTGTGGTGGCGGTACCACGCCCCGCCGGACGGGGCCCTTCGGTCCCTCAGGCAGGCTCCGCCCCGTCACCACACATGAGTTCGCGCCGGGCCACGATTTGCGTATCGAGCCAGGTGGGATGTGCGGTGAATTGCAAGTTCTGCTTCACGGCGTTGCTTGGAGTCAAGCGCAATCTGGAGGCGGGAGAAATCGTTGGGCAGATCGCGGCGGTGCTGCGGGAGCAGGGAGTTGAGCCTCCGCTGCAGCGCGTCAACATCGTGTTCATGGGCATGGGCGAACCTTTTTTGAACTATGACAACTTCATGAAGTCGGTGCGGTTGCTGGTGGAGGGCGTAGGGATTCCGGAGTCGCGGATGACGGTGTCGACGGCGGGGATCGTGCCGCGGATTTACGATTTCGCGCAGGAGGCGCTGCGTCCGAAGCTGGCGATTTCGCTGAATGGGTCGAATGACGAGTTGCGCAGCGCAGTGATGCCGCTGAACCGGAAGTGGAACCTTGAGGACTTGATGAAAGCGGCGCGCGAGTTCCCGCTGCGGGCGCGGGAGCGGCTCACGTTTGAGTATGTGCTGCTGGCGGAAGTGAACGATGCTCCGGAGCAGGCGCGCGAGGTGGTGGAGTTGGTGCGCGGCATAAGGGCAAAAATTAATTTGATCGCGCTGAATGCGGGAGCGGAGTTGCCGTACCGCACGCCGGAGCCAGAGCGGGTGCTCGCTTTCCAGCGGATTCTAGTGGCAGCGGGAATTCCGACATTCGTGCGGCGGCCGCGAGGCCGCGACATTTTTGCGGCGTGCGGACAGTTGAAGCGGACCGTGGAAGTGGCGCCGGGTAGCGAGTCGATGTCCACCTTAGTCTAGAGGACCTAAAGATTTAGAGCTGAACTTTACGAACTGCTGCGCGCCGTGGCCCGGTTGGGCACGCCAAACGACGAGCGCTTTTCAGAATTTGTTGCCGCCCGCAGTTCCATCCGGAACGCGGGCTGGCCGGGAACCGCAGGCTGCAAGAGACGGCCGCGATGTTCTTCGAGGATGCGGCTGCAGGCGCTCAGCGAAAGGGTAGAAGGCTTGTTCCCGCCTTGGGAGTTGAACCCCGACGCGAACGAGAGTGGCCGGCTAGAGGGATCGTAAGCAGAGAAGTCAACCTGGACGAAGGCGCCCTGGCTGTGTGTGCGAACGAGCAGGGTGGAGTCTATTTCGCGATTGAGACGGGCGCTAATCTGTCCGGCAAGGTGCAGGCAGACATGGAGAATCTGGTTGGAGTCGGCGAGCGCAAGCGGAAGCGCAGGAGCGAGTTCGAGGCGGATGGAGCTGGCCTCCGCCTCCAGTTGGGGAGCAAGCAGCCGGGCCGCGGTTTGCAACACGGAGTTGACGTCGATGGCGGCAAGTTTGACCGGAGCCTGACGGGCAAAAGTGAGCAGGCTGGCAACCAGCGCGGTGGTGCGGCGCACCTGCTCGCCGATTTGCGCGGCTTGGAATTGTTCCTGGGGCGGCAAGGTCGACGCACTGAGCAGGTCGGAGTATCCCAGCATGGCGGTGAGCGGGTTGTTGATCTCGTGGGCTGCTCCGCCCACCAACTGCCCGAGGGAGGCTAGCTTCTCCGACTGAATGAGCTTTTCCTGCAAATCCTTGAGGTCTGCTAAAGAACGGCGGGACCTTTCGAGAAGCCGCGAGAGCTCGTCTCGCAGCAGGCGCTGCCGCCACAGAACCACGATGCCCATCAGGACCATGGTGAAAAGACTCACGGTAACGCGGAAGGCCTTGACCGCAGGCGGAAGCGTTGGGTCCAGTTCGGAGTGCAAGACGGCCCAGAGGAGGCTAAACAGAGCGAGCATGCTCAGGCGAGTGATCCAGACGCCGAGCAAAGGCCGCGACGGCTTGGAGTTGGAGAGATTGAGGCGGATCGCGAGCAAGGGAGCTATCGCCATCCAGGCTATGGAAACGGTCAGCGGGATGTCGTAGATGCTGCCGCTATAGTAGAGCTTGTGACCGATGGCCCAGTTGGCAACATAGGAACTGGAGGCATAGAGTGCGCCGGCGCCGAGCAACTGTCCGTAAACCTGCCGCCAGCCGCGGTCAGCGGTGTAGGCGAGGATGGCAAGCGAGACCAGGAGCACGAGTTTTTCGGTCAGATACGCGAAGTTGTAATTGACGCTGTAGGCCGCTTCATCAACCTGCACGGTCTGCCATGGGATGACGGTGTATACATAGACGAAGACCCACCAGATGAGCAGGAGGGCAAAGTCGAGCATGCGGATTCGTTCATCCCGTTCATCTTCCCGAAGATGAGGAAGCACCGCGAGGGCGGCGATCATCGGCACCAGATGCAGGAACAGAACAATATCCCCCAGGAAGAGGTCGGGCACCTCCTGACGCTTGTAGACTTCAAAGTAATTCCACATTCCCTGGTAAGTAAGCCAGAACAGCATACCCACGCTCATGAGGATCCAGAAGAGCCGGGTGTGGGCACTCGGGCAGCGCGAGCGCGAGATATTGGGCAGGAAGGCGGCGGTGGCAACCAGCAGGAGAGTGCCTTGGATGAGGTCGCTGGCAATGGTCAGAGCCTCGCTTCTGGGCATGAACACGGACGCTGCCGTCTGCGCGAGAACCAGCGCGATCAGCAGAGAGACCCAGAGCTTAGTGCGTGCGGCCAAAGGCAGACTTCTCCGAACTCCATTCTAGAGCGTGATTCGGGCTTGAGCTGGTTACCAAAGTCACTTGGTGCAAGAGTTAGAAGTAAGAATTCGAGAAGTGAGAAGCTCAGGGAGTTTAAACTGAGATTACCTTTAGAATTAGGCGCTTAATCTTAGAATTAGGCGCCTAGCGACCTGCGAGAGCCCCGTGCACTGGATGATCCCTCGATACCGAGATCTATGGCGCTTCCGGGTGCCGCTCAGTGCGGGCGAAATCCGGCGCACCGAGCGCTGGCTGGCGTCGGCCCGGGTGGCGCTGACGATTGTGGCGGTGCTTACCCTTTGGATGGAGCCGGCGCGCGGCTTCGTCTATTCCCCCTGGTTGTACTGGCTGCTGCTCGTGTACTTCGTGCATGCGGTGGTGGTGATGTTGCTCGTGCGTTTCCGGCCGCAGTCGACCAACGCTTTTCGTCTGGTCGTGCATGGGGTGGACATCCTCTGGCCGGTGATGATTTCCTTGTTCGCTACGGCTCAGCGGGGGCCGTTCTTTTTATTTTTCGTGTTCGTGATGGCGGCGGCGGCGTATCGCTGGGGGCTGTGGGAGACGGTGGGCACGGCGACCGCTGCGGTGGCTTTGCTGGAGGTGGAAGCGTTCACGGTGCGAGCTGGACTGGAAAAGGCGGCGGATCAGTGGCTGCGCATGGTGCATCTGCCGCGGCTGGGTGTGAGCGTGCGCGAACTGGATCCGCAACAACTGTTCATGAGCTCGGTGTATCTGATTGTGCTCGGATTCTTGCTGGGCTACATGTCGGAGAACCAGAAGAAGGTGCGAGCGGAGCGCGCGGTGATCATGCGCGTTCTCAGTTCGACACGAGTGGAAGCGGGACTGACCGGGACCATGCAGCAGGTTCTTGGGGAAGTGATGAACATCTACGGCGCGTCCCGGGTGCTCAGCGCCTCGCAGGAAAGGCACAGTTACCGGGTATTTCTTGCCGAGATTCGGCGCGAGGGCGGCGAAGCGCTGCACTGGCGCGAGGCTACGCCGGAAAGCGAAAAGGCGTACCTGTTCGAGTCGCCTGCGGACGCGATTTATGCGTCGCGCAATGACAAAAGACCAGGGTTTTGATACGGTGCTGCTCGATCGTGACGGCGCGCGCCTGCGCGATGTAAGCACAGGATTTCTGGATGCGCTGGCCCGAGTGGAAAAGTTTGACGCCATAGTTTCGGTGGGGTTGGTCTTTGGGAGCGAGTGGTCGGGCCGTGTCTTCCTGTTCGATCCAGAGATGATGGGGGCGCCGGAAGAGGAATTGCGGTTTCTCCAGGAGTACACGCAGCAGGTCGGGCCGGCGGTCTACAACGTGTACCTCATGCGGCGGTTACGGGAGCGGGCGGGAGCGCTGGAGCGGGCCCGGTTCGCGCGCGAACTTCATGATGGAGCGATTCAATCGCTGATCGCAGTGGAAATGCAGTTGGATGTGCTGCGGCGCCAGTCCGGGGCGCAAGCGCCGGTGAATGAGGAGCTGGGGCGGATCCAGAAACTGTTGCGCGAAGAAGTTCTGAAGTTGCGCGAACTGATGCAGGCGATGAAGTCGTTCGAGGTCAATGCGGACCGGCTTCTGGGTTTCATTTTAGACACCGTGGAGCGCTTCCGGCGAGAGACGGGAATCGCAGCCGAGTTCGTCAGCGAAGTGGAGCGGGTGGATCTGCCGCCGCGAGTGTGCAGGGAACTGGCGCGCATCGTGCAGGAGAGCCTGGTGAACGTGCGCAAGCACAGTGGAGCGCACCACGTGCTGGTACGGCTGGCGCAGCGGGCGGGTAATCTGCAACTGACGGTCGAGGACGACGGTAAGGGATTTTCTTTTTCCGGCAGGCTGTCGGATGCCGAACTGGAGACGTCAGGCAAGGGGCCGGGCGTGATCCGGGAAAGAGTCCGCCTGCTGGCGGCCGAACTCGCGATAGAATCGACTCCGGGGCATGGCGCACGGCTGGAAGTACGAATCCCGCCGGCGAGAAAGGCAAATCATGGATAGGCCCGCAGTGGATAGGCCAACGATGGACAAATCGACCACGGATAAACGAACTCATGCCATACGCATTGTGATTGCCGACGATCACCCCATTTTCCGCGACGGGCTCCGGCGTCTGCTGGAGTCGGAACAGGATATGAAGGTAGTGGGCGAAGCTTGCGACGGCTTCGAGGCGGTGAAATTGGCGGCGGAGATTAAGCCTGACATTCTTCTGCTCGATCTCGCTATGCCGCACCACACTGGGCTGGAAGCCCTGCGCGACCTGAACACCCGCGCGGGCGGGGCCGGGCCCGTGCGCATCATCCTGCTGACAGCCGCGGTGGAAAAGAAGCAGATGGTGGAAGCGTTGCAACTGGGAGCGCGCGGCGTGGTGCTGAAGGATTCCGCCACGCAACTGTTGCTCAAGAGCATTCATGCGGTGATGGGTGGAGAATATTGGGTGGGGCGGGACAGTGTCTCGAATCTGGTGCAGTACCTGCGCAACCTCATGCAGAGTACGAACGAGGAAACCAAACAGAAGAAATTCGGGCTGACGCCGCGGGAACTGGAGATCGTCTCCGCCGTGGTCGCGGGCTACGCCAACCGGGAAATCGCCGAGTACTTCAAAATTAGCGAGGATACGGTAAAACACCACCTCAGCAATATCTTCGACAAACTTGGGGTTTCCACCCGCCTGGAACTGGCGCTGTTCGCGGTGAATCAGGGGCTTCCCTTGAAAACCATTTTGTAATCAATAGGTTGGTTGGAACTGGGAAAATGAGACACGGCACTATAGTGCACACATATAGCACAATAGTGCCACTAAAGGTCACTGGAGTGCTATTGGCTAAAAGGTAAGGTTAACGATATTTTAATAGCACGGCGGCGAACTTCTGTCCTGCGATATGAGTGAAGTTAGGGGCGGGTCGTCGATTGGGGGCAAATAGTGATCAAAGCATTCCGTCAACTTTGGGTTGAGGAGAACGGTCAAGACGTCGCTGAATACGCGGTCATGCTTGCTGTCATCCTAGTGATCGTGATTGGCACGGTCCGACTGATCGGCGGCAACGCCAACAACGTGTTTTCACAAGTCGGAAGCAGCCTGGCACCGCAATAATAATCCGCGTGATCAAGCCCCGCTGCGTCTGGCAGCGGGCTTCCCCTGATTTTTTCTGCCGCTTCTCTCCCGCTCCAGATACCCGTGCGCGCAATGATCCAATGATCCAATGATCAGCTCATCGCTCTTCGCTGTTAGCTCTTGGCTTTTACCTTCTGGCTCCCAACTGCTAGGAGAAGATCGCGGCGCTCCCGGCCCTGCGCTTCGAACGTTCCTCAACAACCCGTCGGCACCAGCAGCGAAAAAGCCAAGAGCTTGAAAGCTAAAAGCCTAAAAGCCGCCCTACTGCCCCGAAGGCGTTGCCGCTGTTTTCTCCTGGCCCGGAACAGCTTTTTCTGGGCTGCCAAACCTGGTGAGGAACGGGAAGAAGGGCGTCACTTCAAACGGCATCTTCTCGGCTGCGGTGGTGATGGCCACCGGCTTGGTCTTGATCAATTCGAGTTGATTGTTCCACGGGTTAACTTTCACCCGGCCGCCGAGCGGAAGCGCTGCGATCTGGTCTACCTTCTTGGGATCGAATTGCGGTGAGCCCGTCATCAAAGACGACATCCTGGTGGCGTTGCCATTGAGCAGGCTGTCTCCCAGGTGCGCCCGAATCAGGTTCTTCAGTTGCGGCGCCCGGGCCTGGACCGCTTTGAGGAACAAGCCCGCGTTGCTCAGCTTGTCTTTGTAGGGTGAACTGTTGAGCAGTTCCATGGCTTTCTTGTCGGCGGCTTCTTCTTCGCCCCGATCGCGAGCGAAATCCATGCGCTGGAAAGTGCGCTCATCGGGAAAGAACATGCGGTCGTTGAAAGCGAGTTTGGTGTCGAGGTGATGGCCGAGCACGATGTGCGCCAGTTCGTGGGAAAGAATCATGGCCAGCGACGCTTCGTCGGGCAGCACGTCGATCATGCCGCGGCTCACCACGATGGTATGACCAATGGCGAAAGACTCGAGCGGCGTGGTCATCAGTACCCGGCAGCGTACGTCCGGTTGAATGTCGAGGTTATTGGTGACGATCACATTGTTGAGGACGGTCTGTAGCACCTTGTCGATTTCGCCTTCCGGCGCGATCAGGCCGATCTGCTGCAGCCGGTCTAGAACGTTGATTTCAGCCTGGCGTTCCCAGGCGTGCTGGGCTTCCAGTGGCGTTGCGTCCTGCGCCTTCTGACTCTGGTCCTGGACCGACTGCGGGGCGTCGACGGTGATCTCGGTGAACTCAGAGTTGCGGCGGAGATCCTTCAGGTTGTAGCCCCAGAGCCGTGTCTGCGCCTTGTAATCAAGCGTCTGACCCAAGCGATATTTCAGGTCGGACTCCTCGGAATAAATCAGCGAAGGCAGCCAGATGCCGCCGGGGCGGAGGTTCTGACGCCAACTGTCAAAGTGCAGGTAATAACTGGCTCGCGGATGAGGATAGTAAGTGCCGTTAAAGCGGACAATGTTGAAGCCTTGGTCTTCGATCCAGACGCGGCCGAGGAAGCGGCCCTTGCCGGAGTCTTTCTTGGGAGCAACGTCGACGACGACGCAGCGCACCTCGCCGAGAAACTCGCGGCGGACGAACGTGAAGTCATAATACTTGCGCTGAAAGTCCTGATCGAGGACCACCATCTGGGCAAAGCCCAGAGGCAGGAACTTCATGGAATACACGTTGCTTAGCTTGTTGAGCATGCGCTTGCCCAAGCCGGCCGTGGTGGGCGTATAGAAAGCGCGGTCATCGGTGCCCTCGCTCATGTCCAATCGCCCAAGGAAGTACACGTCGCTAGTGGGGACAGGAGCGTCGATGTCTTTGTCGGGCTTCAGATTCTGGAGATAGGTTTCTACCAGGGGATGCAGATGCTTCATCTCGGCCATGAAGAAATGTTCGCGCTCCACCGCCCGGTCGATAACCTGGTCGAAGCTGGCGCTGGCGGCGACGGCCTGCTGGGTAGCGGCGTCGCGAGTGGAGAGCTGGGGTTCGGGCGTAGTCTGGGCGAGGGGAACGAGGTCTGGACGAACAAAGTCTGAACGAACAAGTCTGGACGAACAGGGACGCGGCGCAGCAGACCAGGGAAAGCGCAAAGCGTGCGAATCGGGAGCGCAACATTTTCGTTTGTTTCATTTTGTCTTTTTGTTCTTTTATCTATGATGCGAGTTGTCTATGACGCGAGTTGGAACACGATGTGCAATACCGCCTCGGAATCAGTGGGATGGCCGTCTCTCAGGGCGGGCTTGAACTGAATTTGTTCCGCGGCGCGAACCGCCGATTCGTCCAGTCCATGGCCGAGACCGCGTACCACTCTCACCACGCGAATCTGCCCGGTCGCTGAAAAGACAACATCGAGCAGCACCTCGCCCTCAATCTTAAGGTGTCGTCCTTCATCAGTGTAAACCGGATGGGGCTTAAAGGTAATCTCGGCAGGCAAGGTTTTGACCACGGGTTCGGCGGTCTTGGCTTTGGGCTGAGCGGTTACGACATCGGTGTCTCCGAACGAGCCTTGGCGAACCACAGCGCGCGAGGTAACAACCGTGCCGGTACTGTTGCCGGTAGCGACGCCGCTGCCAAAACCGGTGCTCGCGACCACCCCGCGCGCGCCATGCGATCCGCCGGTGCCGTTGCCATAGCCTGGGCCGGAGGGCATATCAAACGAGCCCGCTTGCGCGATCGTAACCGGGCGGCCGTGATTATCCGATGCGGGCACGCCGTTGGGATCGCCGAAGCCGCCGGTTTGCACTTTCTGCGGCGCGGCCGCCATGGTTGGCGTAGCCGAGCTTCCGGTGGAGAACACATTTGTTTTTACCGGCGGCCGCGGAATCTGCGCTTTCATGTCCGGCAGAGATTCTTTGCTGGCACTCAGCGTTACCTTAGGCGCCTGGTCCTCTGGAACTGGAGACTTTTTCCGTGGGACATCTGGCGGAACGCGCAGAGCTTCGGGCCGCGGCGTTACCGGGTCGGCGATCTTTGGCACCGGAGCCGGAAAATTCTTGACCGGCGCCGGAGCCTGCGGAATCGGCGGCGGAGTGCTGACCAGGCTGACGAAGTGGTAGTCGTGCACCGGCATCACCAGAACTTCGGGGTATGCGATGGCCATAATCACGAACAGCGCCATCACCACCGACTGCATGCCATAACTCAGAACGAACCTTCCCCAACGGGTGCGCGGCTCGGGAAGAAGGCCTAGGGTCAATTGTTGCGAAGCCTGGGAATCCATGTACAGCACCTCATGTAGCTACTGCATAGCGCTTGCCAAAAGAAGTGGTCAATCCCACAAACCGGCATTTTTGAAGACCACGGGAGACGGGCCAAAGGACGACACTTCTGAACCATGAAGTGCACGCCAAAGGCCATTTTCAACGAAACCTGTCCACATTTAAGATGCTGCCAGGGGGCCACTTACATGGGGGAGAAACTATTTTAACAGACCGGGTCCCACCTGCAAAGTTTTTCCTATTTTGGAACGGGAAAAACTTAGTAAGAAGTCGGAAGATTTTACCCCGAACGCGGGCAGGTCCGAAGTGGCAATTCTCGGCGGCCATACAAGGGACAACGTAAATACGGGGCATCTCTCGACCGATGAATAAGCATCAAACCCGCCGGAAAAAGCATCCGCACCCCACACCGCTAGTCTTCTTCTTCGTCGATCTTGATTCGGAGGGACTTGAGAAACTTCAGATCCTGATCGCTGATCTTCAGTTCGGCATTGGTGCTGAGCGTGGAGACCAGAGAAGCCTTGTCGGTAGTGTGTTCGCCCTGCTTGCTGACCCCGATCGTGGCTTCGAGAACGAGGAAAATGTCGTAGCCGCCTTCCTTGATGCGGGCCACGACTTCGGCGATCGATTCGGAATCGGACAGAGACTCGTTGATCGCTTCGCCGAGTTCTTTCATGAGTTGTTTCAGTTGCTGATCCACGAATCCCCCTGGAATCGGACGCCGCTGATGGGGGACATCACACTTGGTAGTGACCCCGCCCACCGTCATTGTACGCCCGGTCGCTGTTAAAATCGAATAATGATCGACGGCCGGGCGGTCAAAAAAATCAAGCTCATTTTCCGGCTGGCCATCCAGTGGCTGGACGCGCAGCCGGACGGGCAGGGCGCTCCTGGCCGGGTTCCGCGCCACCGCGCATTCTTTTGGGGGAATCCTGCACCAACTCTGGTTGGAAGTGGCCGGTTTTACGTTCTTGGCGATGGCCGGAGTCGGGGCCATGGCCGGCGTGCGAGAGTATGGGAAGTACCAGTCTGGCCACGCGACTGGACCAGGCCGGTTGCTGCTCGCAGTATGCTTCACGGTGTCATTCACTTGGTTCGGATTGAGTTCGTTCTGGCGAGTAAAAAAAAGAGCAAAAGCTAAGAGCCAAAGGCTAAAAGCAGAGAAAGCAGAAGAAGGGCAGGACTCCATGACTGAACTCAAGACGGCCGAATCCGCAACCAAGCGGGAAGCTCGCCTCCCGATCCAAGAGACCTCTTCTCATATCGCCGTAAGCCCCCTCTACACGCCCACGGATCTTGCGGCGTGGGATTACGACCGCGATCTGGGATATCCCGGAGAGTTCCCCTACACGCGCGGCGTGCAAGCCACGATGTACCGCGGCCGCCTGTGGACGATGCGGCAGTACGCGGGCATGGGGGATGCCGAAGAGTCGAACAAGCGCTACAAGTATCTGCTGGCCAACGGGACGACCGGGCCTCTCGGTGGCCTTTGATTTGCCGACGCAAATTGGCCTCGATTCGGACAATCCGCTGGCCGTGGGAGAAGTCGGCAAAGTCGGCGTCGCCATCGATTCGATCGAAGACATGCAACGGCTGTTCGATGGCATTGATCTGACCGAGATCTCAACATCGATGACCATCAATGCTACGGCGTCGATTCTGCTGGCGTTATACGTGGCCGTGGCGCGGCGGCAGGGCAGGGATGAAGACATCCGCAAGCTCTCGGGTACGGTGCAGAACGATGTGCTCAAGGAGTACATCGCGCGCGGAACCTATATTTATCCGCCGCAGCAGGCGATGCGCATCATCACCGATCTTTTTGCCTGGTCGAATGAGCACGTGCCGGAGTGGAACACGATCTCGATCTCGGGCTATCACATGCGCGAGGCGGGTTCGACGGCGGTGCAGGAAGTCGCCTTCACGCTGGGCAACGGAATTGCCTATGTGGAAGCGGCGATCAGGGCGGGCCTCGATGTGGACAAGTTCGCGCCGCGGCTTTCGTTCTTCTTCAATGCCCACAGTAATTTTCTGGAGGAGGTCGCGAAGTTCCGCGCCGCGCGCCGGATGTGGGCGAAGATCATGCGCGACCGCTTCCAGGCGAAGAGTCCAAAATCGTGGATGCTGCGCTTCCACGCGCAAACCGCCGGTTCCACGCTGACGGCGCAGCAACCGGAGAACAACATTGTGCGCACGGCGATCCAGGCGATGGCGGCGGTGCTCGGTGGAACGCAGTCTCTGCATACCAATTCGTTTGACGAGGCGCTGGCGCTGCCCACCGAGGCGTCGGCGCGCATCGCGCTACGCACGCAGCAGGTGATCGCGTTTGAATCGGGCGCACCGCAGACGGTCGATCCGCTGGCGGGATCGTATTACGTCGAATCGCTAACCAGCGAAATCGAGAAGCGCGCCGTCGATTATCTGGAAAAAATCGAAGCCATGGGCGGCATGCTCAAGGCGATCGAACGCGGGTACGTGCAGCAGGAAATCCAGAACGCGGCCTACGAATATCAGCAGGCGGTCGATCGGCAGGAGGCAGTGGTCGTAGGCGTGAACCGTTTCCAGATAGGAGAAGAGAAGGCGGTGCCGATCCAGCGGATCGACCCGGCACTGGAACCGAGACAGGTGGAGCGCCTGCGAGCGCTGCGCGCCAAGCGCAATGTCGCGACCTGGCAAGCCGCCATCCGCGCCGTCGAAGACACGGCGCGCTCGGGAGAAAATCTCATGCCGCGGATACTCGCGGCAGTGGAGGCGAATGCCACCGTCGGCGAAATTTCAGACGCGATGCGCAAGGTGTATGGGGAGTACAAGGAAGTGATGGTGATCTGACTCGGCAGTGGCATACGCCCTCTCGCACGTTCCGATCGATTGTTGCTTCTGAAATCACGGCAAGTTGATATACATTAGCGTGCGACTGGGGGTACGCATGGAGCGGCGGGACTTTCTTTCATTGTGTGCCGTGGCGGGAATCGGCGCATCGACGCCCGCGGCTGAAACTCAGGAGGTTCAGCCTATGATCGTCACACCGATGATTATCACACCCGATCAGGCCCACGTGTACAGCCAGGGCCGGGGCGAGGCGCACATCTTGGTCGATGGAGAGCGCTCTGGCGGGGCCTGGTGGTTGGGCCAGTTCCGCGAAGATCCCGGCTTCATGACCTCGCTCCACTACCACTATCGGCAGGACGAACAGTTCTTCGTGCTGGACGGAGTGCTGTCGGTTTATCTCGACGGCAAATGGCACGATCTGGAGGCCGGAACGTTCGCCTTGGTACCGCACGGAGCGCAGCATGCGCAAGGCAATACGAGCAACAAACCGGTACGATTCCTTGGGTCGGGCAATCCTGCCGGGTTCGAGCGCTTTTTCCCCGAACTGGACAAACTGGTATCGCGCCTGTCGCCTGCAGACCCGCAATTCGGCGCCGAGGTTGCCAAGATCCTGGTCCGCTACGACACAAAACCTCTAGGTCCGGCGCCCGCCAGAACCTAGGTGGCCAAGCTTGGCGGCGCCTGTTGAGGATTCTGCCCCCGTGTCCATGAGAGAAGCCGCCCGGGCTACAGAAATAGCAGGCTTTAATCTGTCAGTTTGCCAGCTTGTAGTCGCAGGCGGTGCGGCAGGCTTCGCAGTACAGCAGGCCGTCAGTGCAGAGGCGCACTTGGAGTTCGGACTGGCACAAGACGCAGAATTTTTCGCACCAGCAACGCTCTTCCACCTGTTCACATTGGGCGCATACGATGCGCTTCAGGCCCGGTCTTGAAGACATGGTTAGAGTCTAGTTCGCCAGAGCCCTGGAAGGAACATAACGGAAGTCACCGAAAAGCACGTCTTAGGTGTCAGGTCTCAGGAAACCCAAGTCTGGGGTTTCGTTTTCCTCAGACCTGACACCTGGGACCCCGACGAATTGCGCCCTTCCCGCCCAGGTGTTAACTTAATCAGTTCCAGGCTCCGGCAGTCCAGCCACTGTGGGAGCGGATGTCTGACCGACGCTTGACCGAGGTTCTTCTTGTCCGTCGCTGAAACTACTCCGCCTGTCGCTCCAAAAAACGTCCGCAAGACTGCATTGAACGCCGTCCATCGCCAGATGGGCGCGAAGATGGTGGAGTTCAACGGCTGGGACATGCCGGTCGAATACCCTGCGTCGATTGGGTGCGGCATTGTCGCCGAGCACATGGCGGTGCGCACGGGCGTCGGCATTTTCGACGTCAGCCACATGGGGGATATCCGCCTGGCCGGCCCCGGAGCACTGGCCGCCGTGCAGCATATCTCGATGAATGACGCATCAAAGCTGGCCCTTGGGCAGGCGCAGTATTCGGCTTTGCTCTATCCGCAAGGCACTTTCGTTGACGATGTTATCGTTCATCGTCTGGGCGAGGATGAGTACCTGCTGGTGATTAACGCGGGCACGCGAGAAAAGGATTTCAGTTGGGTGCGCGAGAATACGCGCCAGTTTGACTGCGCGGTGGAGAATCTGTCGGACGATTTCACGCAGATTGCGATTCAGGGTCCGAAGGGCGTGGACGTGCTGCAAAAGTTGACGGACCGAGACCTCAGCGCGGTGAAATTCTACTGGGTAACGCGCGGGACGGTCTGCGGCCTGAAGGGTATCCTGATGGGCCGCACGGGTTATACTGCCGAAGACGGATTCGAGATTTACGTTCCAGCGGACGAGGCGACCAGCGCGCGGGTCTGGCACGAGGTTCTGGCGGCGGGAAAAGAGTTTGGCGTCGTCCCCTGCGGCTTGGGAGCGCGCAACACGTTGCGCCTCGAAGGCAAGCTGCCCCTCTACGGACACGAAATCACGGACACGATCAATGTGTGGGAAGCGGGACTGGATCGTTTCTGGAAGATGGAAAAGCTGGAGTTTATTGGGCGCGCGGCGCTGGAAAAGGCGAAACCCGAGGGCTTGAAGAAAACGCTGGCCGGGCTCGATATGGTTGACCGGGGCATCGCCCGCGACGGATACAAGGTTCTGGACGAGGGCGGCGCGAGATCGGCTACGTTACCAGCGGTTCTCCGGCGCCGTTCTTGAAGAAGAATATTGCATTGGCATACGTTCCGCCCGCGCAGGCTGCGGTTGGAACGACAGTAAAAGTAGAAATCCGCGGACAGGGCGTGAAGGCGCAGGTGGTGCCGATTCCGTTTTATAAGCGTCCGAAAAGAGCGTAGCGCCGCCGTCTCGGCGGCTGTCCTCGGTCGTCGCGCTGAGGGCAGGATG